>CAWGWI010000012.1:0-765765 GCA_963826275.1 Terriglobia bacterium
ACAATTCGCTTCTCATCGGGCGATGCTGCTCTCCGGAAGGTAACTACAGCGTCAGCTCATTTAGCGTAACGGGCCATCGGCTCTGGAGGCAGCACTGGGATCGGACCAGATATTACCTGGTTATTGCCGGCAACTCAGACAACAGCCGCATCGCAGTCAGCAGCTTGAGTCATTTGCCGTATACAGGAACTGCGGGCAACACAGACTCGAATGACGACACGGACTTCAGTCTTGAGCAGCGCGTTGAGGTCTTTGAAACCGCCAGCGGCGCTCCAGTGTTGTCGATTCGAGTCAGCCCGATCATGCTGGGCCAGCAGAACTATTCGCTGTCTCCCGACGGCCGAAGATTGGCCGCGCTCACCGACTCTGGGATAGAAGTCTACGACCTTCCGCCAATGTCGATGGAAGAGCAGGCGAAATTCTCGGCGGTAAGAGCCGATGTTCCCGGCCTGTATACGCTGCCCAAGGAAGGCGAAGATATTCCTGATCAAGGAACCGTCGTTAACAACGAACCTAAGCAGCCGTTGGTAGCACCTTCGGTCGCCGCATCTGCCTCTGCAGCGCCTCCCCTGGGTCCGCCGTCTTCGGAAGGGCCTCCTGCAAAGACTGAAGATCGGGGCTCGCCTCTTACAACTTTCCGACGAGATGCAGGCGGTGGCTGTCGACGTCGTGGTTACTGACGCCAAGGGACGTCCGGTAAAAGGGCTCAAGGCGGAAGACTTCCAATTGAGTGAAGATGGAAGCGGCCAGAAAATCCGTTCCTTCCACGAGTACAGCGAAGCGCAAGCGCCAAAGAGCGCTCCGATAAAACAGACGCCGAACATGTTCAGCAACGATGTCGATAGACCGGTCGGTTCCACCATGCTGGTTTTGCTGGATGCGGAACACTCCATCTCAAGATCAGCTGTACGCCCGCGATCAACTGGTCAAATTTTTGAAGGCGAGAGCTGTGGAAGGAAAGGTCTCGCAATTTGCGCTCTGCACGCTAACCGGAGATCAGACCCATCTGCATTTGGTCCAAGGCTTCACTTCCGATGAGGATAAGCTTCTCGCTGCTGCGAACGGCAACAGAAGCGCGCCAAAGACCGCTCGTTGGCAGGTGGCAGAGGAGGGCATACAGAAAACCGCCAACAGTATCAAGGATCTTGCGGCAAACGACCCAATGAACAGCTGGGGCGCTCTGCTGCACGGAGTTGAAGCGATCCAGACCGAAGAGCGGACAACCGACACGGACGCACGCGTCGGAATTACGCTCAACGCAATGATGCAATTGGCTGGGTATCTTTCCGGCATACCAGGCCGGAAGAATCTGGTGTGGCTCTCCGGTTCGTTTCCGATCGCGTCGTTCAATCCCGATTTGCAGAACCCGATGAACGATAACCGCAACTATAGCGGTCGAGCGCACCTCGCGGCCAAACTGCTGGCGGATAGCCAGGTTGCGGTTTATCCAGTAGACGTGCGTGGAATGGATACTGGAAGAATCTCGGCCGAGAATAGCAGCGTGGGTCTTGGTCCGGGGACCCAAGGAATAACGGTTGCTCCGGGGTTGCCCCCAGTAAATGGAGACACCATGCTGTCGCCAAATATCGCCTTCCAGCAAGACGCAGTGCAGGATCTTGCCAGAGTGAATGCGGAGCGGACTGCACTCAACCAGATGGCGTCCGATACCGGTGGAACCGCGTTCTTCAGTTCGAACGCGATCGCTGACGCGATCAGGATGGCGACAGAGCAGGCCTCGAATTATTACGCTGTGTCGTACAGTTCTTCGAACAAGAACTACGATGGCCGTTTCCGCAAAATCAAAGTAAGTCTTGCTGACCGGGGATATCACCTTCACTACCGGCCCGGATATTTCGCGGACGATCCGAATTCGCCCGCCAAACTAAAGGAAATCGCCCATAATATCCGCGTCGTAGCGATGCAGTACGGGTCGCCGCAATCGCACCAGATACATTTCTCAGTGCGAGTGGTGCCGGTGGGAACGCGGGCCAAGGTGGATAGCGCCAAGGCTGGAGAGATTCTGCTTGCCTCGACGAAAAAACCAAATCTGCCTTCTGAGGTAGAGGTTCAACATCACAGCATAGACTACGCCATTAATAGCGCCGACTTGCGCTTTCTCGCTTTGAGCAATGGAACCCACCGCAACGCATTGACCTTCATGATCGCATCCTTCGATGCTGATGGACGTGCACTTGCCGGTATCTCGAACGTCGGTACCGGTGATTTGCAGCCTGACGTTTACAGAGATGCAGTGAGCGGCGGAGTTCGCGTGCACCAGGAAGTGGATATTCCGGTTGGGGCGAAATCCATGCGGATTGGCATCCAGGACCAACTAAGCAATTACATTGGCACCGTGGATGTTTCCTTGCCGGTTCCGCCGCCCCCTGATGTGCCACGCGTGGTAAAAAAGGACCAGTTACCTGAAATCGAACCGGACTTAAGCGCCTTCGGTGTTTTGAAGGCGCTTTGCCAGCCTAGAACGTGATTTTGGCTCCCAACTGCACGTTACGACGCTCGTCGTAAGGATTGCCGAACCCACCTTTCTGCATGGTGACGAAGTTGCTGCCATTAACATCCGAAAGCGATCCATTCACGTAATAGTTGTGATGGTTGAGAATATTAAAGAACTCGCCGCGAAGCTGGAGTGCCACATTCTCTTTGATTTTGATGTTTTTGTAGACGCCCGCGGTGAAGTTCCACCAATTCGGTCCACGGAAGGCGTTGCGAGCAGTCATAGTCGAGGGATACATGCACGGAGAAATCGCTCCGGAACCCGGAGTTGTGCATGAAGGACCGAAGTCGGAGATACCGAGCAGCGGGTTGATGTCATTCGGGTTTCCCGCGCCGAGCGCGGTGCCGTCAGAGGCCAGCGGAAGTTGGAGGCCATTGAAGATATTCGGTCCCATTGCGGTTGGGCTTCCAGTTACGCTGTGAGTTGTGACGCCCGTGCCAGGATCCCAGCGTGGAGACTGCTGAGCCGCATTCGTGGTATCCCAAATTGTGAACGGAGTACCGGTGTGTGCCTCAAAGATTGGAGCGATCTGCCACCCACCTGCGATCCTCCCCAGGAAACCGTTCTGATCGCGAAATGTTGGAATCGACCAAATGCCACTGATTACCAGTCGGTGACGGATGTCATAGTCGGAGGGACCCTTATCCAACACCGGGTTGTAAGGATCCAGATATCCGAGATTGAAGTTGTTGTTGTTCTCACTGAAAGTGGTGCTGATGTTGTCGATGGAGTGGGACCAGGTGTAGTTGACGTTCAGGTCCAACCCATGATTCATCAAGTTCGTAGTACGCAGTGAGACGATCGCTGCGTTGTAATACGAGAAGCCAGTTTTGCCGCGCTGGTTGATGTTTGAGTACTGATCGTTCAGCCTTGGAAGATCGGCCACATTCGTCTCGCCCAGGTAAATTGAGCCGGAGCCGGCCTGGTTGGCATTCGCGATCGAATACAGGTGAAGGCCGCGCGAACCCGAATAACCTGCTTCGAAGACAGTGTTTCTAGCAACTTCCCGCTGCACTGCCAGGCTATATAAGTAGGTGTAGGCGGTTCCGATGTTTTGATTAATTGCGCGGAGGCTGGTGTTCGGCAATGGGACCGTCCCCACCGAACCACCAAGAGGCCCGAGATTGTCCGATGTCAGCGGCAGGGTCGAAAATCCTGGTTGCCCGCTGAAAATAGAAACGACGGCGTAGTTTGGCGGATTCTGAATTACGTTGAAGGTTACATTTCCAAAATTCCGCTCGTAAGCCATCCCGAATCCGCCGCGCAGGCTCGTCTTCCCGTCTCCGAAGATATCCAGCGCGAACCCGACACGCGGAGCAAAGTTGTTGTGGTCAGGATTCCACAGGCACTTGCAACTGATCGGCGCATTCGGCGTTGTGGCTACGAAACCGTTGGCGACTTGTTCGAAGACGTTTGCTCCCGAACCAAAGTAGAAGTTCGAGTCGAGGTTGGGATTCTTGTTGTGCTGAACCCCGTAGTACTCCCAGCGTAGCCCAAGGTTGAGAGTTAAACGTGGCGTGACCTTCCAGCTATCCTGCGCAAAGAGGTTGCCGTCGTTGTAGCGATTGCTGCGCGAGAAGTTAGGAGGCCCAACCGGCAGATTCAAAGTGCAATCGGGTGTCACCACCTGGGCGCCGTTTACCGTGTGGCAGGGAAATTTTCCTTGCGGGAAGGAAGCGCCCTGGAACTGGTACAGGTCACCGGAGATCAAACCATTCAATGCGTTCGTTGTGCTGCCGTTTTTTGCGAGCGCCTCTACCGCCGACTGGTACGCACCGAATACACGATTATCTTGTGTGTAGATATAGGAGCCGCCAAACTTGAGAGTATGGACGCCTCTTACCCAGGTGATGTCACCATTTCCTTCAGAAACGTTCTGTGGTCCACCGAATGGGATAGCATTTCCCGGACTGAATGGCAGATAGCCCGGAAGGGCGACCGGATTACCGCCGACGAAGGCTTCTATCCCCGGGAAGAAGTACAGGCTGGGAACAACACCCTGCGGTCCCAGTGGCTGTTGATCGTTCAAACGGTTGTAGATGCCCTTAAGAGACATCACCACGTTTGGCGTGAACACGTGTGTCACGGACAACATCACGTTTTGGTTGAAGAGTGTTTGCCCGGTGTTAAAGCCAGCATAAGGCGACTGACTGTTTGTTCCTGCGAAATCGTTCTCGCTATACAGGGTGTACCGGCCAAACAACGTGGTCTTGTCGTTGATGTTGTAGTCGACGCGGCCCACCAGGTTGTAGGTGCTCTGTGGGAGGCCGCCACCAGAATCTGCTGGCACCGAATAGCTCACTTGTTGCAATGCAGGAATGCCCCCTACCGTCTGGACAACGGGACCGGGAGTGACGCCCGGCGAAAACTTGCCAAATTGACTAAAGAATTGTTGCGTTCCGGGCGCGGAGGCAGCGATCAATTCCGGCGTGGGAACGACATTGATCTGGTTTGCATTGCCGCGAACTAGGGTTCCTTCGCCGGAGCCAAAGAAGAAGAGCTTGTTCTTTTTGATCGGACCGCCCAGCGCCATGCCAAACTGGTTACGCGTAAAACGCCCCTTCGGCACATCATTAGCGTCGTTGTTGTAAGTGTTCGCTGCAAAGGTTGAAATGCGATTGAATTCGTAGACGGAGCCATGAAGATTGTTGGTGCCGGACTTCGTGGCAACGTTCACAACTCCACCAGTGGCGCGTCCGTACTCCGCAGTGAAATCGCTGTTGACCAGGCGGAACTCCTGCACGGAATCGAGGGGAACCTGTTGTCCAGTGGCGGCGGTAAATAGATCCACATTTTGTCCACCGTCGAGAAGGATGTCTGTACTCGCTTCGCGCTGGCCATTAATATTCACGCCGACTCCGCGCAATCCCGCAGGTCCACCAGCGCGATTCTGAACGTCGGTAGGCGAAACGTTACCGCTGGTTTGTGCCAAGTCATACGGATTCCGCGTGACGGTGGGAAGCTGAACCATTTCCTGTGAATTCACCACCGTCGACATCTGCTGATTATCGGTGTTGACCTGAACTCCACCCGCACCGATCACTTCAACCGTTGTGGTTCCGCCGCTGGGAGCGAGCTTGGCGTCCAAGGTTGGAGATCCACCGACGCTGACTTGTACTTGTGACGTATAGGGTCCGAATCCAGCTTTCTCGACCGTTACTTCATAGCGGCTTGGAGGAAGACTGGGTACGGAATAAGTTCCGTTTCCAGCGGTAGTCGTGGTCCTTTGTGCGCCGGTGCCCAGATTTTTAACGGTAACAGTTGCGCTAGGCACGACCGCGCCACTCTGATCGGTTACAGTTCCCGTAAGCTGGCCATTCTCGGCTTGCGGCCACATTGCCGACGAACCTATCAACAGGAACAGGCAGAGGATCGCAAGATACCAGCATGTTTTCGTTCTCATAAAACGCCCCCAATTAGTCGGCTGCTCACGTCCGACACCACAGATTCGTCAGGACACAACGCACGTCGCGCGCCAAATACTCTGTATTGACCTCTTTCGACTTAGCGGGATCTCAGGTCAGCTCGGTCCCGTAAATGGAAGGATCCAGAAAAGCACGCTTCGCGCTAACGTATGAAGGAGGGACGAGGAGACCGATTTCCAATTCGTTCACTTAAGCCTCAGGGACTAAGAGAGTCATTCTGCCGGAAGGAATGCAGGCGCTAGAACGCAACTGCCGCAACAGCTCTTTCGCTTCGAAAAAATTACAGGCCGGGCAAACTCCACATCAGTTATGAAATCTGAGAGCTAGGTAAGCGCGAGCTCCGCGCGTGTTTCGGCGACTGATTCGCTCACGATCCCTTGCCTGCGCGCAAAGGGCGAGAGCGATCCTCCCAACAGTTACCAAAAAACGGGCTGATCGGACCTGCGTCCGATAGTTCTCCGCATTCAACTCTGATCACCGATCCGTAAAAAGAAGAGGGAGCACTCCGCCACGGTCCCGCTCGGAAAACGCGCATGAAGCCTCCCTCGATCGCGAAACTCACGCTCGTGATTTCCTTTGGAACGGGGAAGCGATGTTCGTCAGTTTCGAAAGAAGTTGCTGGAGGATACGAGATGGTCACGAAGTTAGCCCCGCGGCAAAAGGGCGCTTCCCGCAAGAAGAAACGCAACCGGCGCAATGTTCTGCTGAGCGCGATCGCCGGGCTGACTGTGCTGGGCGCCATTCTTTGGGTGGCGTATTCGCCGCCTTTCAACAGGACTGCGAAAGAAGTCTCCGCAAGAAAGTCCGGCTTTCTTCCCACGAAACTCAACCAAACCGATTCGCCGCGACCGGCTCCAGAGGGGATGGCGTGGATTCCCGGCGGAGAATTCTCCATGGGTGCGAACGACCCGCCTGACATGAACGAAGTGGGCATGAAAGCAACCGAGGATGCCCGGCCCATTCATCGGGTCTACGTCGATGGATTTTTCATGGACAAGACCGACGTCACGAATCGGCAGTTCGCAGAGTTCGTGAAGGCTACGGACTATGTGACGATTGCTGAACGCAAACCGCGGCCTGAAGATTTTCCCGGAGCTCCTCCGGAGAATCTCGTAGCTGGCTCCGTAGTTTTTGTTCCGCCAGATCATCCAGTCCCACTCACGAATCACTTGCAGTGGTGGAGCTATGTGCCCGGTGCCAACTGGCGGCACCCGCTCGGACCAGGAAGCGACATCAAGGGAAAGGAAAACTCCCCCGTGGTGCACATCGCGTATCCCGACGCAGAAGCCTATGCGAAATGGGCCGGGAAGAGACTGCCAACCGAAGCTGAGTGGGAATTCGCGGCACGAGGCGGTCTGGCGGGCCAGCCATTCGTGTGGGGAAATACGTTCCGGCCAAACGGGAAGTGGATGGCCAATACTCACCAGGGGCAGTTTCCTAATAAAGATACGGGCGAGGACGGGTACGTCGGCATCGCACCAGTCGCGCAATTTCCGGCGAACGGCTACGGCCTTTACGACATGGCAGGCAATGTGTGGCAATGGACCAGCGATTGGTATCGCCCCGACTACTATCAGCAGCTCGCAACTGCCGGGGGAGTCGCGCGCAATCCGCAAGGACCTGATTCGCCGCTCGACCCTGCTGAACCAAATCAACCAAAAAAAGTTCATCGCGGCGGTTCATTCCTCTGCACCGACCAGTACTGCTCACGCTACATCGTTGGCACTCGCGGCAAAGGCGAGGTGAGTACGGGAACCAATCATCTCGGGTTTCGTTGCGTGAAAGATGTGAAGCCAGCTGCCCAGTCCGCGCGATTGCAATGAAGTTAGAAGCTTCGTGAGGAGAGTTCAATGCGTAGAAGTGAATGTGTGGCGCTCGTTGCAGCGCTCGTGTTGTTGACCTCGTCGTTTGCAGCAGCGCAAGCCAAACCAAACATCATCTTCATTATGGGCGACGATATTGGGTGGTTCAATATCGGAGCCTACAACCAGGGCATCATGGCGGGTCGAACACCAAACCTCGACAAGCTTGCCGCGGAAGGAATGCGCTTCACCGACTACTACGCCGAAGCAAGTTGCACGGCTGGGCGCGCGAACTTCATTACAGGTGAGCTGCCGATTCGCACCGGTCTTACTACCGTCGGCCAGGCGGGAGCTAAGCTCGGCATACCAGATGAAGCACCAACCATCGCGACGGCGTTGAAGGCGATGGGATACGAAACCGGACAATTCGGCAAGAACCATCTTGGCGATCGCAACGAGTACCTGCCAACGCTGCACGGCTTTGATGAATTCTGGGGCTATCTCTATCACTTGGATGCAATGGAAGACCCGTTTCATCCGAACTATCCACAGCAACTGAAAGACAAGATCGGTCCACGAAATCTGCTCCACACCTTTGCGACCAGCGTCGATGACCCGACGGTTGAGCCGCGCTGGGGCAAAGTCGGAAAGCAAAAGATCGAAGATGAAGGACCTCTCCCGCCTCACCCGATACCTGGCATTAAATACAACATGGAGACAGTCGATGACGTCATCCTCGATCACACTCTCCAATTCATCGACAAATCCAAGGCGGATGGAAAACCATTCTTCATCTGGCTGAACCCGACGCGCATGCACGTAATTACTCATCTCTCCCCAAAATACGAGGCAATGCGGACGCCGGAAAACGGCTGGTCAGTTGAGGAAGCCGGGATGGCCCAACTCGACGACATCGTCGGCTCGGTGATGCAGAAGCTTAAAGACTCCGGGCTCGACGACAACACCATCGTGGTATTCAGCACCGACAACGGAACCGAGAATTTCACCTGGCCCGATGGTGGTCAGACGCCCTTTGCGGGCGGTAAAGGCACGGTCCTTGAAGGCGGTTTCCGGGTGCCCTGCATTATTCGCTGGCCCGGGCACGTGCCTGCAGGAAAAGTGGACAACAGCATCATTTCTGGCCTCGACTGGTTCCCGACTTTCATCGCCGCAGCAGGAGATGCGAACATCTCCGACGAATTGAAGAAGGGCAAGCAACTCGGCGATCGAACGTACAAAGTTCACCTTGACGGGTACAACCAGATGGACTTGATCACCGGCAAGGGGCCATCGAATCGCCACGAGATTTTCTACTTTGCTGAAAGCACGCTCGGCGCAGTACGCATCAACGACTTCAAATATCGCTTCATCGACCAACCCGGGGGCTGGCTTGGGAATACCGTGAAAGTCGATTGGCCAATCTTGGTCAACTTGCGACTCGACCCATTGGAGCGCACGAGTTAGCCAAAAGAAGGCGAACCTGGGCCACCGGACCAGTGAGCAGAGTGTTTCCGTTGTAGGAATCCATTTACGGCAGCAACGTGTTGTTGAAATCAGGTACGCTCACGCTCTTGCCCAGTGTGGGAGTCAATCCCAACTGCTGCTGGATAAAGCGCAACGCGCTGTCATGGTTGGCCGGGGTGTCGTCAACATTGTTGGTTCGGATGCCGGGTCCGATTACCATGATTGGAAGCCGCCCGCCACAGTCGTTCCCACCGGGCCCGCCGCAGCCAGCGTCATCAAGGTCGGCCTCGTCATACCAGATGATCAGGATGCCATCGCCACCCGGCTGGAAATAGCTGGATGCCAGTAGCGTGGTCAGGTACTGCTGCATGAACGCGTCCTGCTGTGGCGGGCCTGTGTCGTGACCGTCATTGGTCCCGTCGGGCGAAATCCAATTGAACTGCCCTACCGACCCCTTGGCCAGATCAGTTGTGAGCTGGGTCACCGGCCACCAGCCATTGTTGTTATTCGAACAATTCGTTATGGTTGCCGTGCCCACCGCGTACCAGGGAAATGGAGTGTGCATCTGGAAGTAGCGCTTGCCGTTGGTGTCGGGATCAATGATCCAGTTTGAGGACTGAGGCGCCAGTTGGCCGCAGTCTTTCAAGCCGTCGAAGTATCCCTTCCAGATCATCCCATTGCTATTCATTAAATCCATGAGGCTAGGTCCGGTGAGCGCTCCGCTTGCAGCACAATCGTTGCCGGTGCAGTTGAACGTCTGCCCGCTTACGGTCTCGATATACGACAGCATCGACCCATGGGCGTTGGAGTAGTAGTTCCCCCAGATCGTGGCCTTCGGGACGAGGCTGTTGAGATAAGGCATCTGGCTCGTGTTGCCGATGACATTGCTGTAGCTGGTGTTTTCCTCGGCAATCACGAAGATGTGGTGCGTAGCCGTGCTTGAAGTGGGGGCATTTGGTGCGGGCGTGTCTGTGGGAGTTGGCGCCGGCACAGCAGTGGGAGTGCTTGACCCAGTCGATAGAGGCGTAGTTCCGTCGTTATTGCCGGGAGTTCCGGAGTTTACCGAAGGTGTTGTGTTATCGGTGCCGGGTACATCCGGAGAAACCGGCTGGGATCTAGCAGCATTACATCCACACGCTACGGCGAGAACCAGTAGTGCTACGAAGAAAAGGGGCGCATGAAGTCTCATCATCTACGATCAAGGTAAGCTGACAAGAGCTAATGCGAAATTCGGACAATTGCCCAGATCTAGGAATGAAAGTCTTTAGTCATTCACGCTTCGATTACAACTAGCTACGGTCTTTGCCCTAGAAGGGCCACGTGGAGGGTGCTGGTCAATCTCAGCGAACCTGGCGACGACCCTGTAGAGTCGATTTGCAACGTACGCAGACGGAGTGGCGATCTATTGTCTTGCAGAAGATTCGAGATAGCGCCGCAGGCCGATGGGCAGGAAGGAATTCGTCACCGACTCTTTGGAGCCTTCGCCGCTGCCAGAGTATTCGGACGTTCAGGAGATAAGACGACGGCCCAGCCTTCTCCGGGATCGTAAGCGGTGATCGCGGCGGCCGCCTCGCTGGTATTCTTGCCCAGGTCCTTCTGATAGATGACGCCATCCTGGCCGACCATGAACGTCATAACTCCCGAGTCCTGGTAGACGGCCGGCCACGCCAACACCGCAAAACCACCGGTCATCCTCCCGTTGTTTATGTAGTCCTTGGCGCCGCCTTTTGCCTTGCCCGCTTGCTGCGCGAGCATCTTGTAGTAGTAGCCGTTGAACGGCTGGGGCTTATTACTTGCGGAGTAACCCAGCGCCTTCGCTACGTCGGCGAGTGGTCCGAGCGGACTGGGTTGCTGGCCTTCGGCGACCGGCCAGAACAATCCATTGCGTTGGCCCTCGTCGCTCATGAACTTTTGCGCGAACTGATGATTCTTGCTGAAGTATTCCTGTTGCGCATTGGCAATTTCCGTCAGCACGCCGATCGCGGTCAACTCGCCATCGCCGACACGACGCGCAAGGATCTCGTCCTTCCCGGCTGCGGTGTTGAAGGCCCATTGTCCGGAAGCGTTCTGGTGGAGCGGGATCGGGAACGGAAAATTGTCCGCGCCGATGATCAGAATCTCGTCGCCCGCATTGGTTTTGGTCCAGCGATTCATCTGGCTGTAGGCATCGATAAAACGTTGCATTGTATTTTTGTCTTTGACAGGGTCGCCGGACGATACAACATCCTTGCCGTCGGGGCCGAAGATGGCGAGCAGCGCGTTGTGATCGCCACTCCTGGCAGCTTCCAACAATGCCGTTCCCGCCGCCGCCGGTGACGCGAAAGTCTTTTGCTCGATATTTCCGCCCGAGTTCTCCGACTCGCCAGGACCCCGCTTGCTGCAGGACGCCAATGACGTGACCACCCACAAGGCGGCCACAAACACGACGATGAACCACGGACTCGGTGCCGTGGACTTGGGCTGGTTCAGCATAGGATCCTCTCAGTTACTCTCGTGTCGTTTCGTTTGCGTGGAACGCTCAACGCCGGAAGCCGCCGCCATGGAAGCCGCTGAAGCCGCTGGCGTGCATGCTTCCCCAACCACGATCGCTTGCCGCCCGGGCAGATGCGCCGTCATCGTGCGCCCAACTGCTGCTAGTGGAACCTCCGTAATGCTGGCCGCTGGCGGTTGTACCTCCGGCATAGTGTTGGCCAGTATTCGTTGTGCCATGGTAAGTGGTGCCCCCGGCGGCGGTACTACTCCCGCCGTAGTGGTAGGCCTGTCCGGTTGCGTTGTTGTAGCCGCTGCCACCTGTGTGAACTGCTCCGTCAGGACCATAGGAGGTGTGTGTAGACCCTCCGCCCCACGCGTTCTGGTAAGCTCCACCGCTGTGGTACACGCCATTGGCGCTGTAGCCGTGATAAGCCCCGGCCGACCCATACGGGCTATGGTAGGAGGCTCCGCCGTAAGCTCCGTAACCGTGGTAACCGTAGGCGCCGTAAGCGCCATGCCACGCAGCGCTGCCGTAATAAGGATGTCCGGCATAGCCTACGTATCCCCCATGCCAGTCGACTGTCCAAGTGCTCCATCCCCAGGTGTGACAGCAATCCCCGGCCATCAATGCGCCGATTGCGATCCCTGCTCCGAATGAAACTACGCTCGCCGCAGCGATTTCTCCCGCGGTATAGCCAGGCACGACGTAGGGAGTTCCATAGATCACCGTGGGGTTGTACTCAGGAACGTAGATAACCTGCGGATTCGCGGGTTGGATGACGATCGTGCTCGGCGACTGCTGCACCACGGTGATCTGCGAAGTTGTTTTCAGATTTCCGGCCGACTTGGCTTTTTGGCGCAACGTCTGAACCGCTTCCATGACGTCTTTGGGTTGGTGGTTGTAGACCTCGCCCAACTCCGACGTCCAAGCGAGGTTTTTGGCCATGTTGCCGAGCACAGACGGAAAGGCCGTCAGTGCCTTCACACTGGGATCCCAAGTTTGTTTGTCAACCTCCTGCATGAGGGCCTGTCCCTTCAGGCTGGCATTTTGAAGGAGGAAGTTCTGTGCGACGGCAATCTGATCGGGGTAAGTGGCTCCGGAGAGTACCTGGGCAAGCAAGGCATCGGGATAAAGAGCAATCGGCGCTACCAGCGCTTGGATCTGCGCAGCACTCTCGGGAGCAGGGCTCGTCGGTGGAGCAGTGTCCGTGGGAGGAGTAGTGCTGGACGCGGGTTCCTGGCCGTACGTTATCTGAGATGGAGCAGCGACGAGAAGAATACTCAGCGCCAACGATAAAGCGTGCTTCACAGTCTCCGGATATCTCATAAAGTCCGAGCCCTTTCGATCCCCTGATGCGGCCATGCTTCGGCAGGGTGATCTCTCCGCCGGAAATAACGAGATTTGCGGATTGCGTCGAGGCAAACAACTGGCAGAAGTAATAGGTGGTAAGCCAAAAAAAGTGGGACAACTCTGCTTCGCCGTATCGGCGAGGAGAGCAGCCGGTGAAACTTTCTGGTTGTGCCTATCTTCCGAAGGTGCCCATTACTTCACCTTCAGCGATCACATGACCGTGCATGGCGCGATCCAGGGTTCGGCGATCGGCACCTGCCTTGAGATTGAGTTTCGCGTCAAGCGCAAAAAGCCGGAAGAAGTAGCGATGTGGCTTTCCGGGAGGAGGACAGGGGCCGTTGTAGCCAACCTTTCCGAAATCGTTTTTACCTTGGAGAGCTCCGCTTGCCAGTTGCGCCGTGCGTGGTTGGTTTTCGGGAAGATCCCGGATCGAGGGAGGGATGTCATACAGGAGCCAGTGATTCCAGGTGCCGAGGGGCGCATCGGGATCATCAACAATCAGTGCCAGCGATTTCGCTTCTGCCGGAACCGCCGACCAGTTGAGTTCTGGTGATTCGTCGGTTCCCGAGCAGGTAAACGTCTTCGGGATGGTACCGCCAGGTGTGAACGAATTCGTCGAGAGTTGAATCATCGTCACTGTCCTTCCGCCTACCTTCTTGGAAGATTGCTGATTCTGTGCGGATGCCGGCGCGAAACCGAATGCGGCCAGCGAGACGACCGTCAAGAAGAGTTTCATGGGTGATTCCAGGCCGAAGTAAGCGACGTCGTAATGTTACTCCCGTCTTCGTGAAACGATCCGCGGTTCAAGTCGTGGAATACAAGGCGCGAACCGTCGGAATCGTGCTCTGAAGCGCTGGCGAATCAGGCGCAGTCACAGTGACATGTGAGATAAGTCACAGCATAGGAGGACCGTGTGCATGGACACTAGGTGCGTGATACGGATCACAACCTGGTCACCCGAGGTCGTCAAGCTGGCTATCCAGCGCGGAGTCTGTCTTTCAACCAATGCTGTCGGTCCCGTGTAGGGGACAGCCCGCTGTGAGGCAACGGCGAAGGCGGTTTTCGGGCTTGTGTCACAGGGGGTTGTGCAGTGTTGTCACCATACGGACTCGATATTATAGAAAGCTGTTTTACTTGCAAGCTGCGCGCCGATCGGCTGTTTTGCGATCTTCCCACCAGTGCTTTGCAGTCCTTTGAATCCATAAAATACGCCACCGCATATCCCAAGGGCGCGGTTCTTTTCGTGGAAGGGCAATCGCCGCGAGGCATTTACGTTCTCTGCAAAGGGAGAGTGAAACTCTCAATTTGCTCGACCGATGGGAAGACGTTGATCCTGAAGGTTGCGGAACCCGGAGAAGTTCTGGGATTGAGCGCCAGTGTTTCCGGCAAAGCCTACGAACTTACAGCAGAGACTCTGGATCCATGCCAGGTAAACTTCGTGAAGCGAGAGGATTTTCTGCGCTTCCTGAAGGAGCATGGCGAGGCGTGCCTGCGCGTGGCCGAGCAACTGAGCGAAAAATACAACTCGGCTTGCCACGAGATACGTTCGCTGGGACTGTCGCATTCCGCGGCGGAAAAACTTGCCAAGCTGCTGCTTGATTGGAGCACGAAGAATGGAGAAGCCGCTAAGCTGGAACCACGCCTGAAGCTGGCTTTAACCCATGAAGAGATCGCGCAGATGATCGGAACATCGCGAGAGACCGTCACCCGATTATTCGCCGATCTGAAGAAACGTCAGATCGTGCAGGCCAAGGGATCGACGCTGTTGATCCGCAACAAGGCGGCGCTGAAACAGATAGCTAGTGCCAGCTGAACATGGAACTGGTGTTGCTCTCCACATGCAGTGGACGACCCGGTCACCAGAAATGGTGACTGCAGTCACTGTTTAATTGCTCATGCATGAGCTAACTAGCATGTGCATGGAGAGCGTTGCGCACCACAGCTGCTTTCGATGTGAGATGCGGCCGGATCGGACCTTCTGTGATCTGCCTACGGATGCGCTCCAGGCATTCGATCAGATTAAAGAACTGAGCCAGCTTCCGCGGGGAAGCACGCTATTCGGCGAAGGCCGTCAATCTCGTGGCGTCTTCCTTCTATGCCAGGGGCGAGCGAAGCTTTCCGTTTGTTCCGAGGGCGGCAAGAGGCTCATGTTGCGCGTGGCGGGTCCCGGAGAGGTCTTGGGATTGAGCGCAACCATGTCCGGCAAACCGTACGAAGTTACTGCTGAACTGCTCGAGAACGCACAAGTTGCATTTGTGCGTCGCAAAGACTTACTCAAATTTCTCAAAGAAAACCAGGTAGCCTGCATGCAGATTGTCCATCTGCTAAGTCAAGACCTGCATTTGGCATTTGAACGTGTGCGAACCGTTGGGCTGATGCGCACGCGGCGTTCGCGATTGCTTTCCTATCGTGCGCGCGCATAAGTAACGAAACTACCCTCCTGAACCTGCCAGTCAGAATGCTTCGTTTTGAGTAGTGATCTCGATGGGAAAAGTCATGGAAATATTCCGGGAGCTCAGGTTTTAGACACTCACTTCGGGGTATCCTGATCCCGCTTTGGTAACTGTCCCGGTGTGAAAATCTTCGCACCGGCTTGTGAGTGAATTCACAAGCAATCCGTTCGGCCCCTGGGAAATACTGAGAGCGTTACGTTCGTAGGCCTGATTGCATCGTTCATCGGGAGCTGAGAATGCAAGCATTGTGCGTGAAGTCCATGCCTCCACTGCGGTTCCTGTTCATTCTTGTCCTGCTGTGCTTCCTGACAGCAATCTGTGTTTCGGCCGAGCAACAGGCTCAAGGTCCGGCAACCGCGACTCCGGCCGATGCCGGCGCACAGTATGTCGGAGCGGAAACGTGCAAGACCTGCCACGAAGAAATGTTTACCAAGCTGCAGCTCACTCCGCACAGCAATCTGCTGAAAGAAAGCAAGAAGGTAGGAGCCGTGGAATGGCATGGATGCGAATCGTGCCATGGGCCTGGTTCGGCACATGTGGAAGGTGGCGGCGATGTTACGAAGATTATCAGTTTCAAGAATCTCAGCGTGCAGGATGCGAGCGCACGTTGTCTGACCTGCCATTCCCTCGGAGCCGAGCACGCAAATTTCACGCGCTCCTCGCATGCGACCAACGGAATCGGCTGCCTGAATTGTCATTCTCCGCACCACGCAAAAACCGATCGCTCGCTACTGATCCAGGAAACACCGCTGCTTTGTTATCAGTGCCACACCGAGCAACGTGCCGAATTCAGCCGCCCGTACCGGCATCGGGTTAACGAGAAGCTCATTACCTGCAACGACTGTCACAACCCTCACGGGACGATGCTGCCCAACCAGTTGCGAACCAGTTGGGCGCAGGATCAGGTCTGCTTCAAGTGTCACAACGACACGAAAGGTCCGTTCGTATATGAGCATTTGCCGGTGAAGACCGAGGGTTGCACCAGTTGCCATATGCCTCACGGGTCCACGAACCCGAGACTGCTGCGAGTGAGCCAAGTAAACCTGTTGTGCCTGCAGTGCCACACGCTCTCGATGAGCAATGTGCCTTCGCAACCGCCGATTGGGCCGGCGCATAACCAGGCGCAGAAATACCAGGCCTGCACCAGTTGCCACGTATATGTGCACGGCTCAAACACCAGTGAGGTTTATTTCACGCATTAGGGGAGAGTCAACGAAGGACCGTATTTGCCGCGTAAAGGCGCATCGACGGAGAGGGTTTATGAAAGGTACTTTCGCATCGTTCGTGCTGGTTGTAGTAGCGTGTTCCACTATCAGCTTCGCGCAAACTGGGAGCAAGCCTTCCAGTGCCAGCGCCCAGTCTGGCTCTGGCACGCAACCCGCTCCCACCGCCAGCTCCGATGGACGTGAGTTCGGGGACTATCGGGTTCAGCAAAGCGTGGAGTTCGGCTATCGCTTCGCCGACATCACCGGCAATCAAGATGTCTACAACACTTTTATCAATCAACATGCGGGACCACGGCTGCTGGAGCAGAGCCTGTCTGCGCGATCGGTCAACGGGAATGGCCCGCTATTCGACGATCTAAGCGTGAATAGCTTCGGATGGGGAGGGGACCCGGAGAATGTGGCGCGGGCGCGTGTCTCCAAGAATCTGTGGTACGACTTCAACTTCCTGTTCCGGCGCGATCAGAACTTTTTCGAATATAACCTGTTTGCGAATCCACTGAACCCGGCTACCTCGAATCCCAATTTACCCGTGCTTTTCTCTCCCCACGAATATCAGACGCGCCGGCGAATGTACAACTACGACCTGACTCTGTTGCCGCAGTCGAAGTTCACCATTCGTTTGGGATACTTTCGCAATCGTCAGGAGGGACCGGGCAATTTCTCCACCGTTCATGAGGGAACAGAGGCGCTGTTGAACCAGGCATGGAATCTGACGTCCAACGACTATCACATTGGCTTTGATATAAAAGTTCTGCCTAAAACGCTGATCAGCTATGACCAGTATCTTGAGTACGATAGGAACGATACCGACCTGAGCCTGGCTCCCTATAACGTCTTTGTGCTTCCAAACGGGCAACCGGTGAGCCTGGGAGTGCCGTTCAACACGGCCGCGACTACACCGTGTGCGCGGCCTCAGCTGCCCAGTGGCGCTGCGAATCCTGCGTGCAATGGTTTTTTTAACTACACGAATAACCAGCAACTACGGACCACCACACCGACCGAACAACTTACGTTGCAGTCAAACTATTTCCGAAGAGTAAGTTTCGTTGCTAACGGGAGCTACAGTTCTGCGGATCTGACTTCGCCCAACTTCGAGTTCTTCGATGGATTGACTACGCGCACCGGACAGCGTCAGTTCACGACCACTGGGTCTTCCTCTGTGCGGCGAGTGGCTGCTACTGCGGGGCTTGGTGCGACGGTGGAGATAACGCGCAGTGTCCATCTGAACGATACGTTTCGTTTGGACAACTGGAGGATCCCTGGCTCGCTCGACTCGACGACGGCGTCTACGGTTGGGCTTGCGGTGGGGACGCCTCCTTCGGTGACGTTATTGAGTCCACTAGGCGCGACCACGACTACCAGCGGTCTCGAAGCAACTTTTCTCAACCAGAATTCCTACTACAACAAGATTGAGGTTGAGTACTCACCCGATAAGACTTTCGGCGTGCGAGTGGGATATCTATTTCGGCATCGCCACATCTTTCATGCGGAACCCGAGACCGTGACCGACGAAGCGCCGTTCGAGCCTTTCGAGGGAGACACGATTGATATTAATCAGCATGGGCCTACATTCGGGGTGTGGATGAGGCCGATTGATTCACTTCGCATCAACGTAGAGGCCGAGGCGACCACAGCCGACAATTTCCTCACGCGGATCAGCCCGAGGCAGCAGCAGAACTATCGCGCACGAGCTACTTACAAGGCGAAGCATTGGGCGACGATCTCAGGCAGCATGAACATCTGGGAGGCGCGCAACGATCAAGTCGATGTAGAGGCCAAGCAGCACTATCGAAACATGGGCGCTTCGGCGATGTTGTTCCCAAGTGAACGGTTCAGCCTGGAACTGAATTACAACTACACGGACGCGTTACAGAACGCATTCATCTGCTACAACGGAACTTTTATCGCCAGCGGAACAACCGCAGGCGGTTGCCCGACTTTTAGTCCGGCAACCAACAACAATCCTAACCAGATCTATTCCACCTATATCAACAATACGAACTATGGCTCGTTTCTGCTTGTCTTCAGCCCAGCGAAGCGATTCACAGCCAGAGCCGGTTATGGCGTTACCAGCACGGATGGAAGCACCACGATCCTGAATCCACTACAGCCCTTTGGTCCGCTTCAATTCCGATACCAGCAGCCGTTGGGATCCCTCAGTTACGACTTTGGAAAGGGAATTACTGCGCTAGTGGATTGGAACTACGACCAGTACCGCGAGGACTCATTCGTCGGGCCGACACTGCCACGGTATTTCCATGACAATCGAACCGTCCTGGCCGTGAAATACGCCTTCTAAGCGGTCTCTGGCATTCCGGTTGCGGCCATGGTGTACGAGGCCTTGTGCGAGGATGCACCAGGCCTTGTGACCGTAGTAACACCCCGCCTGTACAACCACAGTCCACGTGACGGTTGTCACGTCGTGAGTTGCCCTCTCTCACATCCCCGTGAGGCATGAATCTGCGATCAATAGTAAGGCCCAGAATGGGCCAGAGCAGCAAGATCGCAAATGACTTCGCTGCCAATTGTTCCTATTCATGCGATACGGGTTCGTACATTATGCGCAATCTTAAACTGGTTTTCCTGTTGTTTTTTCTGGTGGGGTCTAGTTGGGGCGCCAATAAGAAAGAACGGGCGCCCGCGGATAAAAATGCGGAGTGTCTCGCGTGTCACAGCGATGCCACCCTGGTGAAGGAAGAAAACGGCAAGCAGGTCAGCTTGCACGTGGATGAAGAACACTTCAAGTCGTCCATTCACGGAAGCATGTTTGTATGCACGGATTGCCATAAGGATGTAAAGGGTTTTCCGCACGATCCCGCTCCTGCCAGGGTTGATTGCGCCACCTGTCACGAACAAGAGGTGAAGGCTTACAACTCGAGCTTGCATGCAATTGCGCGCCAGAAGGGTAATTTGAGCGCCGCGACCTGTCTGGATTGTCATGGAAACATCCATGAGGTTTTGCCGTCGTCAGACGTAAACTCCCGCGTAAGTCACCTCAACATTCCGAAGACCTGCGGTTCCTGCCACGGACAGAAGTTCGTGATGCAGTCGAGCGGGTTAAGCGCAGCTCCATTTACTTCGTATCAGGAGAGCGTCCATGGAAAAGCCGTTGCTGCAGGTTCGGAAAAAGCAGCAGTCTGCACCGATTGCCATGGAACGCACGACATTCTCCCTCCAGGCGATTCGAAATCGACCATCTTTAAGTTCAATGTGCCAACGACCTGCGCGAAGTGCCACGATAATGTGAAACAGGAGTTCATGGGCAGTATTCATGGACAGGCGATCGCCAAAGGAAACTGGCAGGCTCCGGTGTGCACGGATTGCCATGGAATCCACGGAATCAAGTCACATCTGGATCCGAATTCGTCTGTGTCGGCGCAGGCCCTTGCCGCAACCACGTGTGCGCGTTGTCACGAGGGTGTGAGACTTACGCAGGATTTCGGGATCGAAGCGCATCGGGCCAGTACTTATCTTTCCAGTTATCACGGACTGGCATCGCAGATGGGCTCGAAGGTGGTGGCGAATTGCGCCAGTTGCCACGGTACTCACAATATCCTGCCATCGTCGGATCCTAAATCGACGATCAACCAGGCCAACCTGATCACGACGTGCGGGAAGTGCCACCCGGGTGCTTCCGAGAAATTTGTTCTCGGGAAAATTCACGTCGATGCTCCGCTTTCGGGGGATCCGGGAAGCATCGCGATTCGCTGGGTCCGAAGATTCTATCTGGTCATGATCTTCAGCGTGATCGGCGGGATGCTTCTGCACAACTTCCTGATCTGGCGCAAAAAGGCACTGGAGCATCTGAGATCGTCGCAGCGCATCGTGGTTCGCATGGACGGTTCTCAGCGAATGCAGCATTTCCTGCTGCTCGCTTCGTTCATTACTCTGGTGATCACTGGATTTGCTCTAAAGTATCCGGATTCGTGGCTCGGGATTGCGCTGATTAACGAAAAGATTCGGAGCGTGGTTCACAGGAGCGCAGGTTCTCTCCTCATCCTGGTGTCGCTCTATCACATGATCTATGTAGCTGCGGTGCGATCTGGGCGGCGGTTCGTGATGGATATGCTGCCCGAACCGAAAGACGCGTGGGATGTGGTAAAGAACCTGCGTTACTACCTTGGACTGGGTGGCTCCAAACCGCAGTTCAAGCGCTTCAACTACGCCGAAAAAGCTGAATATTGGGCTCTTGTCTGGGGCACGATTGTTATGGCTGTGACCGGACTGATGCTCTGGTTCAAAGTAGCCGTTGGCGACCTGTTCCCGCGTTGGTGGCTGGATGTAGCTACAACGGTTCATTTCTACGAAGCGATTTTGGCAACCCTGGCCATCGTCGTCTGGCACTTCTACCAGATCATCTTCGATCCTGAGGTGTATCCGATGAATTGGGCATGGTGGGATGGAAAGATGTCTATCGAGCATTATGTGACGGAGCACGGACTCGACGCCAAAACTATTGACGGATCCATTGAGAAATCTGCGGAAGAGAAGGAATAGGGTACGACGGAAGTCTGGAGAGAGCTGCTCTCGACGATTCTGAGTGGGCCCGTGTTGTCACTGGTCATCACAGAAAGTTCTCGCGGCACGAAGAGCATGGGGCATCTACCATCTACGGCTGTTCATCGGATGACTTAGTAGTAAATCCAGATCAGTTCGAGCGCGAGATGTCCCGGTTGTTGTCGCTGTTGCTGCTCCTCCTGCCACTTGTTGGTGGCTTGTCGTTGGCTCAGGATGAAGGCGAATTCAACGCTCACGCCTTACGCGGAACCGTGGTAAATGTGGACTCCAGTCCAATTGCCGATGCAGCGGTGGAAGTTCGGAATCTCCAATCAGGAACTGTGGTTGGGCGTGTGTACACGAATGTTTCGGGTGAGTTTCTGGTACAGCAGGTTCAGCCGGGACAATACGTTATTGTTGTTACGGACGGAACGAGAACAGCCCAACAGCAGGTCGCGTTCAGCGGTTTCGAGCCCGATATAAAAGTCTCTATTCCTGGAGAGAGCGGTCAGCCGAAGAGCAAGGACGCGACCGTATCAGTAGCCAACCTGAATGTTCCAGAAAAAGCAAAGCGTGCCGTAGAGTCGGCAAGAAAATCGATCTCAAAGAACAAACTGGACGAGGCTGCATCAGAACTGCAGCGCGCGCTGACGATCTCTCCGCAATATCCGGAAGCTTTGTTGCTCCGGGCGGTGGTTCATTTGGCGACGGGTGACACCAAGGCTGCGACGGAAGATGCGAAACGCTCCGTCGAGCTTGATCCCAGAAACTCGCTGGCCTATACGATTCTCGGAGCGTCGTACAACGCCGCCGGAGAATTCCTGCAGGCTGTGAAGACACTGCAGGAAGCTGTGAAGACCGATCCGACCTTCTGGCAAAGCCATTATGAGATGGCCAAGAGCTTTTACAGTCAGGGGAAACCCGCTTCCGCACTACTCGAACTTGATGTAGCAGGACGAAATGCGCCGAAGGAGTTCGCCCCCATCCATCTGGTGCGTGGCGCAGTCCTGGTGCAACTGCATCGCGCGTCGGAAGCGGCCGAAGAGTTCCGCGAGTTTCTAAAATTGGACCCGAAGAATCCCGAAGCCGCGAACGTGCAACGCACCCTGGCTACGATCGCGCAGCCGTCGACAAAGGCGTCGATGAATGAGTTGGTCCGCTAGTGAGCCGCTCCGGCTGCAACCGGCACACGATGCAAGGGTTCTTCCAGGGCTGCCATCATCTTCTCGAAGGCGTCGAACGTCAGCGATTGTGGTCCGTCCGATAAGGCGCGTTCGGGGCAGGGATGCACTTCGACCATCAGGCCGTCCGCTCCAAGAGCGACAGCTGCGCGCGACATGGGCGGAATCAGGCTGGGACGTCCTGTCCCATGCGACGGGTCGGCGATCACCGGCAAGTGTGACAGCTCTTTCGCAAGAGCGATGGCCGCGAGATCCAGTGTGTTGCGAGTCTCGGTTTCAAAGGTGCGAATTCCGCGTTCGCAGAGCACGACCTGTGAGTTGCCGCCAGCCAGTAGATATTCGGCAGCCAGCAACCACTCCTTGACGGTGGCTGATGGCCCCCGCTTCAACATCACTGGTTTGCGCAGAGTCGCAAGGCTGCGCAGCAAAGCAAAATTCTGCATGTTGCGCGCGCCAATCTGCAACATGTCGGCATGATCGCAAATGATGTCGACGTCTTCCGTGCTCATCACTTCCGTTACCACCGGCAGTCCCGTTTCCTTGCGGGCCCGATCGAGCAAGCGAAGCGCTTCGGTACCAAGTCCCTGGAAATCATATGGCGAGGTGCGCGGCTTGTATGCGCCGCCGCGCAGCATTTTTGCTCCCGCAGCTTTCACTGCACGCGCGGTGGAGAGGATCTGTTCTTCCGATTCCACCGAGCACGGGCCCGCGATGACGACGATCTCAGGTCCACCGATGTGAACGCCGGCCACGTTGACGATCGTTCTGGAGGGATGAACTTGCCGGCTCACAAGCTTGAACGGCTGCGCGATTGGCACAACGTTTTCGACCCCGGGCGCAGCCTGGAGTGCTTCAATCTCATTGCGCCGTCCACTGCCAACGGCCGCAACGATTGCGCGTTGCATGCCGCGCGTGATGTGCGCCTGGTATCCGGCTTCGCGGATGCGGTCAGCAACGTGTTGGATCTGGTCTTCCGTGGCTCCCTCGGACATGTTGACGATCATTGACTTCTCTCCTCGAATTTCGCGTTGCGCAAAACAAAAGCCGCGACCTGTGGGCCGCGGCTTCTGGATTGCGTTTTAAGCTTGGTATTAGAACTTAGGTATGTACCGAGCACGCGCTTCACCAGAGCCGCTGTCCGTAAACCACCAGAAGCGGAAGGTAAAGGAACTAAATCGATAAGCGTGCGACGGAATCATGACTGGCCGCAACTTTAGCGGGTTCCAGCGGGGTTTGTCAACCCTGAGGGCACGTCACACGAGATTGGTGATTTAGGTCACGGACCGAGCGGTCAGGCGGTTCTAGGGTAGTAGAGAAGACGGAGCCGCTCAGAAAAGGAGTGGACGCGGAGCCGCCGTCAGACGAAACGGAGAAGCATCATGGCATATGTGATTACCAGCGCCTGTATTAAAGATTCTCTTTGCGTGGACGCCTGTCCTACGGATTGCATTCACCCAAAGCAGGACGAACCTGGATTCGCGGAAGCGACCCAAATGTACGTCGATCCCGAGAATTGCATCGACTGCGGCGCCTGCGTGGCGGTTTGCACGTCGAATTCGATTCTTCCAGTCGATGACCTTCCAGAAGAAGCAAAGGAATTCATAGCGAAGAACGCCGCCTACTACGCCAGCTAGTTGTCGCCTTCGACGGCAATGTGCTGAAGAGGCGCTGAATGAGGCGCACCACCTGGTGCGCCCGTACCTTTCCAATCCCCAATTAAGAAATTAAAAACTCCTTATCGTTTACGGCACGGATTTTGCATTTTGTTCGTTGCCACAGATCGCGGCGCCATCGTGCTGACTCGAACCGCTGCGGCTATCGATTCAGTACCTCAGGTCTGCGTGTGCGCAGGTGATTCAAATGGGCGAATGGGACGAGATCATTAAAGAGTTTCTGGTAGAGAGCAGCGAAAACCTGGATCAACTCGACCAGGACTTCATTGAACTGGAGAAGAATCCTTCCTCGAAGGAATTGCTCAGCCGGATCTTTCGTGCGATCCATACGGTGAAGGGAACGAGTGGTGTGCTCGGGTTCCCGAAGCTCGAGTCAGTAGCGCACATCGGTGAGAGCCTGCTAAGCATGCTACGCGATGGTGAGACGCAACTGGATCCGGAATTGACCTCGGGTCTGCTGGCGATGGTGGATGCGATCCGCGAGATGCTCACTCAGATCAGCTCCTCGGGCGTCGAGGGCGAGAAGGACTACTCTCCGCTCGTTCAAAGACTCTCGGACTTAAAGAGCACACGGCTCCAACTACAACAGCAGGATTCTCCAAAAATCGGCCAGATACTGGTGCAGTCTGGCGCAGTTCAGAAAGAGCAACTGGAAGACGCGGTAGCGCGGCAGGAAGACGGAGATCCGCGCCGTATCGGCGAAATCCTGATCGAATCAGGAGTGGTGAAGCCAAAGGAAGTTCTGGACGCATTACAAATACAAAGCGAAGCATCCCCCGGAATCTCTTCGAGCAATCTGCGGGTTGACGTGAACCTTCTCGACAAGCTGATGAACCTGGTTGGCGAATTAGTGCTGGCACGGAACCAGATCCTGCAGTTTACGGCCGGGCAGCAGGACACAACCTTCCTAAGTACCGCGCAGCGACTGAATCTGATTACCACCGAACTGCAGGAAGGCGTCATGAAGACGCGCATGCAGCCAATCGGGAATCTGTGGAACCGGTTGCCGCGAGTGGTGCGCGACCTGGCGATCGGCCTAGGTAAGAAAGTTCGGATCGAAATGGATGGCAGCGAGACCGAACTGGACAAGACGATTCTAGAAGCGATCAAGGACCCGCTCACGCACATTGTCAGGAATGCTGTCGATCATGGCGTCGAGTTGCCAGCGCAAAGGATGCAGGCAGGAAAGAACGAGGAAGGCACGCTTCGACTGCATGCCTATCACGAAGGCGGGCAAGTCAATATTGAGATCAGCGATGACGGAGCCGGCATCGATGTGGCCCGCCTGAAACAGAAGGCGCTGGAAAAGGGCCTGATCAACGGCGAAACGGTAGTCCGCATGTCCGAACGCGAGCTATTGAACCTGATTTTTCTGCCCGGCTTCTCGACCGCACAGCAGGTGACCAATGTTTCCGGACGCGGTGTTGGCATGGATGTAGTTAAGACCAACATCGAGAAGATCGGGGGCATCGTGGACCTGCATAGCGAGCCCGGGCAGGGCACCACCATCAAAATCAAGATTCCTCTCACACTGGCGATAATTCCGGCATTGATTGCCAGCAGTGGCGGTGAGCGCTTTGCGATTCCGCAGGTGAGCCTGTTGGAACTGGTACGGCTGGAAGGCGAGCATGCGAAACGTGCCATCGAAAAGTTCCACGGCGCCCCGGTTTATCGTTTGCGGGGAAACCTGCTGCCGCTGGTGTATCTCAACCGCGAATTGAAACTGGACGCACAGCAGAAGTGCCACGACGGAATCAACATCGTAGTGTTGCAGGCAGATGGCCGGCAATTCGGGCTGGTAGTCGACGAGATTAACGATACTGAAGAGATCGTGGTGAAGCCGCTGGGCAAGCAACTGAAGGGCATCTCCTGCTTCGCTGGAGCGACCATCATGGGCGATGGGCGAGTGGCGCTGATTTTGGACGTCATGGGGATTGCCCAGATAGCCAATGTCGTTACGGAAGTGCACGAAGGCGCGAGTGTAGAAATCGGCACACGTCAGGACGACGCGGTGGTTGGGCGTGACGCCTGGTTGGTGTTCACGGTGGCGGGCACCCGGCGCATGGCGATTCCGCTCTCCATGGTGTCACGGCTCGAGGAATTCTCCGCGACGGTGCTGGAGCACTCCGGCAGCGAGGTGGTGGTTCAATATCGCGGCAACATCATGCCTCTGATTGACATTGCGAAGAAGTTGAATATCGCGCGCACGCAGGAACAGCCGGAGACTCTGCAGGTGATTGTTTACTCCCACGAGGGTCACAGCGTCGGCCTGATTGTCGATCAGATCGTGGATATTGTGGATCAAGCCGTGAAGGTGGAGCAGCAGGATTCCACTTCAGATCTGGCAGGCTCCGCGGTGATTCAGGACAAGGTAACGGACTTGTTGAACTTGGGAGCGCTGGTGAAGACTGCAGCCGCGCAGGAGATCAAATAATGGGCGCCAATCAGCAGTTTTGCTCTTTTTATCTTGACGGACTTTTCTTCGGAGTAGAAGTCGAAAAGGTGCAGGAAGTAATCCGCCACCAGGAGCAGACGTCGGTGCCGCTGGCTCCCGAGGTGATTGGAGGTCTCATCAATCTGCGCGGGCAGATCGTGACGGCAGTTGACCTGCGGCGTCGCCTCGAACTGAGCGACCGCGGTGATGGTGAGAAATCGATGAATGTAGTAGTTCGCACAGACGACGGAGTCGTCAGCCTGCTGGTTGACGAAATTGGGGATGTCGTTGAAGTAGAGACCCAGAACTTTGAACCGCCTCCCGACACGCTGCGGGCCAGTGCGCGAGAAATGATCCGGGGAGCGTTCAAGCTGAAGGACCGTTTGTTGCTGCTGCTGGATACCGAATGTGTAATGAAGATCGCGTAGTCATTAGCCAGGGACTGCTCCGGTCTGCCAGTTTGGCGTGTTGCTAGAGTTTCTGCCCGCGCACCTGGCACTGCTAGAACCGAGACGATCCTTTCTATCCGGGGATGGCATTGTCCTGCCATTTCCCCACCTGCCATAGTCTTTCCGCTCCAGCCATTCGGGTTTGAATCCATTCTCAGCTTCTGGATCACCGGGACACACACCGGCCACGAGAAAATCGGGTCGGGATAAGGATTCTCTGAACTTGGATTCGGATTCCTTCCGCACCCAGGAACCCTGAGCCATTCTGACTGGGGAGGGAAGGCAGCAGTGCCGTGGTACTGTGATTTTTTCTAACTCGGGCCGGGAAGAAGACTGAGTTCTGACGTAATCCGGCGCGCGCCGCACCACAAGAACTTTCTAATCCGTTCTGGTCATCGTGCTGCACAGACATGGGCCGATGCCAAACACCCGGTCAGATTTCAATCGTACTTCGACCTTTCTCTCGAGGGCCGCAGTAACAATCCTGCTGCTCACGATCTCGAGCGGTCAACTATTCGCTGGAGAGCCCGGTACCGAGGCCAGCTCTAACGCCCCGCAACAGAACTTTATTCTTCGACACGTTGAGATCGAACAGTGGGAAATCGGCATACGTTACCGCTATATGGATCGCCAACCGAGAGTGGTCACCGACCGCGACCTGCAGCTGAAATCGAGCTTGAAGCTGGGTGTCGACTTGTGGAAGAAGGTTACCGTCATCAAGCTACGCGCCGAAACGGGACCTTCCTTTACCGGCAGCTGGTCCTACTCTGGAGTTGGGATGCAGAAGCAAGCGCTGGCGTGCAACGTGAAGTCTGTCTACCTGTCGCAAAAGATTGGCGACCGGCTGACGGCTCAGCTGGGCAGCCTTGAGTTTGATCGGGGCGCAGGCACTGAGGCGACCTACGCGGACAATGACGGCTGGATGGAAGGTTACCGGTTGGGAGTGGTTGCCTGGAAAAGCTCGCAATGGAAGCCGGACCGGATTGGCGTGACGGTTGGCTACATCGGCGACTTCAAAATGCCCAATGCATTCGCGCGTTTGCACCGGCTTGGTGAGCCTAATTACACGCAGGTGATTGCCGGCAAGCAGATCGGAGACCGTCGCCAGACATCGGTTGAGTTCGATTCCATCCAGGGGGTCAGCTATTTCCGGCCGGCGTTGCGCTGGGGAGGCCGATATATCAGCCCAGTCCTGGACGAAGTCGTTTTAGAAGGCATGATCCGGGGCAATAAGGGTGGAGAAGCAGGATGGGCAGCCACAGGGAGCAGGAAGCTCGGAGCATTCCGGCGCTGGAACGCCTATGCAACCTACAGCGACGTCCCGCCCGGGCTTCTGCGAAAGAATAACGCCGACATCTTGCTGAACGGTGACTCCATGGCGCTCGGAAGACGTTTAGGCAGCGGACTTCGATTCCTGCCGTTGGGCGACCTGGAACTGTCAGCCTTTGCATCGCGGCGGTTGGAATCAACGAATTTAGCGCCCCGCTGGCGGGGACAGTTTGCTGTCCGCTACCAGCTCGGCGATGCAATTAATCGAGCACTTCGCTAGCGGTCAAGCAGATGCATGTAGAAGGAGAATGAAATGCTGAAGAACGTGAAGATTGGAACTAAGTTAATCGGTGGCTTTCTGGCGGTGGCGGCCCTGACCGCGGCGATGGGCGTGTTTGCGATCGTCAAGCTGAAGGATATCAACAGCAACTACGGCGCGAGCTGGATTGAGAATTCACGCTCTTTACAAAATATCGGAATGGCCGCGACATCTTACCAGCGGCTTCGGGTCAATTTGCGCGATTACGCGAACGCCAATAACGCCGAAGAAGAGAGGAGCGCGCTCGGAAAGATCAACGATCGCCGGCAACAGTTCAGGAAAGCCATTGACGACTTCAAATCCACGCCGCTCACCGATGAAGAAAAAGACAATGTCGCGCAGGTGGAAAGCATATGGGCGGAATATGGGAATCTGGCGGATCAGGTGATCAGCCTAAAGCAAAGCGGCAGGAACAAAGAGGCGGAGGAGGCGATTTCAAGCCATGCCGAGCTTGCGTCGAGACTGTCGCAGGCGATGGATGCCGCCTTCAAAATGGAAGTCACCCAATCCGAAAAACAGAAGCGGGAACTCGAAGCGACGGCGAGCGCCGCGGTCTGGCTGCTGGGGGCGGCGATGGCAATCTCCGTCCTGATAGCCGTAATCATCGGAGTGGTCATGACCTTGGCGCTGACGCGGCCGGTGAAAGAATTGATGACCGTCGCCCAGGCGTTGGCGGAAGGTGACGTCAGCAAGCAGGTTGTATACCAGTCGGGAGATGAACTTGGACAACTCGCGGAGTCATTTCGCGGGATGATGGCTACGATTCGCTCAAGCTCGGAGACGGCGCAGAAAATGGCGGTGGGAGATCTGTCCGTGAAAGTGGAGCCTAAGTCCGAGCGTGATGTGCTCGGTACGGGTCTACGCAAGTGCGTGGAAGTGTTGAATGAATTAATCCGCCAGATGGCATGGATGTCCCAACAGCATGATGCCGGAGAGATCGACGCCGTGATCGATGCCCGCAAGTTCGAGGGCGACTATCACAAGGTTGCGCAGGGGATCAACGACATGGTCGTTGGGCACATCAGCGTAAAGAAGAAGGCAATGGCGTGCATTGCAGAGTTCGGAAAGGGCAACTTCGAAGCATCGCTGGAGAAGTTCCCCGGCAAGAAAGCATTCATCAATGACACGATTGAGCAGCTGCGGGCGAACCTGAAGACTCTGATTTCCGAGATGAACCACATGTCGGCCGAACATGATCGCGGAGACATAGATGTCAGCATCCCAGTCGAGAAATTCGACGGAGATTACCGGAAGATGGCGCAGGGAATCAACGGCATGGTGATGGGGCACATCTCGGTCAAGAAAAAAGCCATGGCATGTATCGCCGAGTTTGCCAGGGGCAACTTCGAAGCGCCGCTTGAACAGTTTCCCGGCAAAAAAGCCTTCATCAATGACAACATTGAACATTTGCGGGCAAATCTGAAGGCGCTGATCGCGGACGCCGACATGCTGGTCAAAGCCGCGCTGGGCGGAATGCTATCTACCCGCGCCGACGCCACGAAACATAGCGGTGATTACCGAAAGATCGTGGAGGGCGTGAATCACACGCTGGATGCCGTGATCGGGCCGCTGAATGATTTCGCGAAGGTTCTGGATTTGTTGGCCAGTGGAGATCTGACCGTTGCGGCAGAGAAGCAATATGCTGGCGATTTCGAGGAGTTCAAGAAATCCGTGAACACGCTTGGCATCCAGGTGCGCAATGCCATGCAGCAGATTGGACAGAACACGCAATCGCTGGTGGCCGCGGCCGATCAACTGAATCAGCTTAGCCAGCAGATGACGGCCAGCGCCGACGAAACGGCTACCCAGGCCAATGTGGTCTCGGCTGCGAGCGAGCAGGTCAGCAAGAATGTGCAAACCGTGGCGACCGGCGCCGATGAGATGGGCGCCAGCATCAAGGAAATTGCCAAGAACACCGGAGAGGCCACTCGCATTGCGACGTCCGCGGTCACCACTGCTGAATCCACGAATGCGACCATTCAGAAGCTTGGCCAGAGCAGTGCCGAGATCGGGCAAGTGATCAAAGTAATCACCACCATCGCACAGCAGACCAATCTCCTGGCGCTGAACGCGACCATCGAAGCGGCCCGCGCCGGCGAAGCAGGGAAGGGATTTGCGGTGGTAGCTAACGAAGTAAAGGAACTGGCCAAGGAAACCGCCAAGGCAACCGAAGATATCAGCCAGAAGATCGAGACGATTCAAAGCGACACCAAGGAAGCAGTCTCGGCGATCGGGCAGATCAGCTCGGTAATCAACCAGATCAACGATATCCAGAACACGATTGCCAGTGCCGTCGAAGAGCAGACCGCCACCACCAACGAAATCAGCCGCAATCTGGCTGAAGCCGCGAAGGGCGGAATGGATATCACGCGCAACATCTCCGGAGTGGCTGAAGCCGCGCGCAGCACCACCAACGGGGCCGGTGAAACACAAAAGTCAGCCAAGGGCCTGGAGCGCATGGCCGCCGAGCTACAGGAGCTGGTTTCTCAGTTCAAGTATGAAGGTGAGGCAAAGACCCGGTCGGCGAGTCGTGTCGCCAATCCCTCGGTACGGAAGTCCAACGGCCGCTACGTCGAAGCTGCATCGGCGCAGGAAGAAGTGGCTGTCCACTGATCCTTCTCGGGCGAGGGTGGCCAGTTGCAGGCAGCCCTCCTCGCTCAGTCCTAAAGTTGCCGGGCAATAAAGCCGAAAGTAAAGTCAGGAAATATCAGGAAGAAACATGCGCGCGCTCGTGGTGGATGACTCGTCGGCAATGCGATCGATCCTGCGGATGATTTTCAGGAAGGCTGGTTTTGAAGTAGCAGAGGCCGTGAACGGTTACGAAGCTCTGAACCAGCTGCATGAGACTGCGCTGCCGATCGATCTGGCGGTCGTCGACTGGAACATGCCAGTGATGAACGGGTATGAGCTGGTGACCGCGATCCGCGGCGAAGCCCGCTATGACAGCATGCGAATCATGATGGTGACCACCGAATCCGAGATTCACCATATCCAGGCAGTCCTGTCCAAAGGTGCTAACGAATACGTGATGAAGCCCTTCACCGCCGAGATAATCCGGGAAAAGCTGCAGCTGCTGGGATTTGAGTGCTGAATCATGAGACGAATCAGAGTGCTCATTGTCGATGATTCGGTCGTGATCCGCAGGGTATTGCGGGAGGTCCTGAGTTCCGACAAGGAAATCGAGATCGCCGGCGTTGCCGCAAACGGGCAGATTGCTCTGGCGATGATGGAGCAGGTCAACCCGGATCTGATCACCCTCGACATTGAAATGCCGGTCATGGATGGCCTGGAAACACTGCGACAGCTGAGAGAGCGTGCCCCGGCGGTTCCGGTGATCATGTTCAGCACGCTTACGCAGCGTGGCGCTCTCGCAACGCTCGATGCCCTAGCCCTTGGGGCTCGCGACTATGTCACCAAGCCGGAAGGGAATTCGATTGCGAGCAGTCTAGAGAGAATTCGCGCGGACCTGCTGCCAAAGGTGAAGGCGCTTTGTGGAATCCGGGTCACCAATGCTGTTGCGGCTAAGGGCGAATCGAATCGTGTTGTGACGTCAAAGCTTGCTCGCCGTGCGCCGCTGAACCCGGTTATTGATGTGGTTGCGATCGGAACATCTACCGGAGGCCCGAACGCACTAGCAAGGGTCATTCCGTGTATTTCTGCAGGTTTTCCGGTGCCGGTAGTTGTGGTCCAGCATATGCCTCCGACCTTCACGCGCTTCCTGGCGCAGCGTTTAGCAGTTAGTTCGCAAATCCCAGTTGAGGAATGTCACGGAGATGAGTTCCTCGAACCGGGTTGCGTCTGGATCGCGCCGGGCGACTATCACATGGTGATTCGCCGTCAAGGCGCAAGAATACGGCTGGCGACTCATCAGGGCTCCGCGGAGAATTCCTGCCGTCCGTCGGTCGACGTGCTGTTTCGTTCGGTGGCGGACGTATATGGCTCGGGGGTCCTGGCGATCGTGATGACGGGTATGGGACAGGACGGACTGCGCGGCGCAGAAAAGATTCATGACGCCGGCGGACAGATCGTGGTGCAGGACGAAGAGAGTTCCGTAGTCTGGGGAATGCCCGGATTCATCGCGCAGGCCGGACTTGCGGATGCAGTCCTGCCCCTCGAACAGATAGGTCCTCACTTCGTGCGAAAGGTTCTACAGTCGCAGCGAGAGTCATTACACGCGTGAACGGGTAGCAGGGATTTTCTATGGGTCTTTCCAGCCTCGACTTCAACTATCTGCGAACTCTGGTGCGAACGCACACGGCGATCGTGATCGACGATGGTAAGGAGTATCTGGCGGAAGCGAGGCTGAGCAACCTGGTTCGCAAAGAGGGATTCTCCTCGGTCCCTGAGCTGTTGCAGATATTGCGCGGCAAGACGTTCAGTCCGTTGCATCGTCGCGTGCTCGACGCGATGACCAACAACGAAACCTGGTTCTTCCGCGATCTGGCTCCATTCGAGGCGTTGCGGCGCAAAGTGCTCCCGGAAATCATGATTACCCGCGGCCTCACCCGTCGCCTGAACATCTGGAGCGCCGCGTGCTCGAGCGGGCAGGAAGCCTACAGCACGTTAATCCTGCTACATGAGAACTTTCCCGAGCTCCTCAATTGGCAGGTGCGCGTGTTTGCTACCGACTATTCCCAGTCGATGCTTGATCGCGTGAAAGCTGGCCGCTACAGCCAGTTTGAAGTGAATCGAGGATTGCCTGCCAGCGCTCTTGCGAAGCACTTCGTGCAGCATGGCCTGGAGTGGGAGATCTCGGACCGATTCAAAAACATGGTCGATTGCCAGCTGCTGAACCTTGCGGAACCTTGGCCCGATCTGCCCGAGCCCGACATTGTTCTGTTGAGAAATGTCCTGATTTACTTCGATGTCACGACCAAAGCGGACATCCTCGCGCGCATACATCGTCGGATGCGTCCCGATGGATATCTCTTTCTGGGTGGAGCAGAGACGACGTTGGGATTGAGCGACTCTTTTGAGCGTATACCATTCGAGAAAACTGCCTACTATCGGCCTAACGGAGCGCATCATGGCAATCAGTGAAGAACAAATCCAACAGGTCACATCGGAGATCTGGGGAAGCATGCTCGACTTGCATCCAGATCCGGCGATTCGGGAGAAGGGGCCCGTCGCCGCCCCCATGATCCAGGCATCCGTGCAGATTACCGGAGGATGGGAAGGCGCGGTGCGCCTGGATTCGTCGCTAACGCTAGCTCGCGTGGCGGCCGCTCGATTTGTTGGGGCTGAACCGAACCAGGTATCGATCGATCAGGTGCGCGATGCCATGGGTGAACTGGCCAATATGAGTGCCGGTATGATCAAGAACCTTTTGCCAGGACCCTCTTATCTTTCGCTTCCTTCGGTGGCCGATGGAGCGGAATATAACTTTACGATCTGTAAGACGGATGTGGAATCGGAAGTCAAGTTCGACTGTGACGGAGAGAGATTAGCGGTCTCTCTCTTGCGTCGAAAATACGGTACGTCGTAGAACAGGTGTCAGCGAGTCTCGCACAGTCGTTGATCGGCTGGATGTTCTTTCACGTACGACGCCAGCGTCTGCAGCGATACGTGCATGGCGCTTCCATGTGCGGAAAGCAGCAGCACCGGCAGTTCGGGCTCCAGATGCCGAATTCGATTACGCAGGCTAAGGCACTCGGTGTCACCGTCTGAATATGTGAGAACTACGCCATCGACGTTCACCCGCGCGAGTACTCCCAGAGCATTCTGGGCAGAAACTGCAGAAACCACTTCGCAACCGGCTTGTTCCAGGATGCGATGAACATGCTGGAGAGTCTGCCCACTATCGACGAATAGAATTTTAGGCAACGGTTTGCCACCTCAAGAAGATCTTTCCCCCACGTGCAGAAGCCTAAGATGAGCCATTCCTTTTCTCTTTGCAGTGACGTAAATCACCGAACGGACGATTACTTTGGTCAGCAGCGACACAGGGTTGTGGGGACGACTACAACACCCGCCAAGCCGTCAGGACAAATGCAGTGCTCCGGATCCGAGTTCGCAGAGTATGCGGAAGACTGTCGGTTAGTCACTTCGAGTGTGCGTGTCGGGTAGAGAGCTATGCCGCTTCGGTTCCGAACGAAGTGATACCGCAGAACTGCACGATCACAGTACGGCCGTCCTCAGCGTCAATCTCCACTCCTTCTTCAGTGCCTTCCGATGTGGTTCGCAACCGCATCTGGCGAGGCGCGCAAACAAAATGCGTTTTTGAAGTGCGCGACCCCTCGTCAAAGATGATGGCGATTCGCTCGGTATCGGGCTCCGCTTCCTGAATCAATGCTTCCAGTGGCTTGTTTTCGATCTCAATCACGATGCCGTGCTCAGGGTGACGGGACTTAACTGACATCAGCTTACCCGCGTGCTCCAGGCTGAAACTTTCCAGGAAAGGCGCCCATTGATGATGAGGTATTTCGTGCTTGTTCATCGGGCCAAACTCCTGCTTATGAACTTTCGGGCCCTTGATTCAATCACAGTTTGCTACGAAAGAGGGCCGGCGGGAAGCGATTTACAGATTAATTCACACCGAGTGCCGGAGCGGGAGGTCAGAGGCAGAACAAAGGGAAACCGGCGATCAGCAGGTTAGCTGACCGCCGGCGTCCTCCGCTAGCCCGGGTCCGGAGCGGACCGGGCTCTCCGCAAAATCAGGCGTTAGCAACTACTCCGGCATTGGCAAGCCACTTGGGCTGCTTGGTCAAAGCCGTGCGGGGCAGGATGTCCAAATAGAGAACGGCGTATCGGAATGCCAGAACCGCGCAAGTGGTCAGCATAAGTGTGACCGCCAACTCGGGCCATTTGGGCGAATACCCGGCGTGCGTTGCACGTTCCAAGCCAGTGATGGATACATTGATTCGGTTGGTGATAAAGCCCATCACCACGATCACGCTGGTCCAATAGAGGGCCACTGGGCGATTCCGCACGTAGTTGAGGTTCAGCAGGATGACCGGCAAGAAGACAAACAGCAGCATCTCCAGCCAGAAATAGCCGGTTTCCGGGCGCCAGAGGAACAGGTAAGGCAAGCCGCCTTCGCGTGCCATATCCACTCCGCGGAAGATTGCAAACATGATGAGCAGTGGAGTGAGAACGCCGCTCAGGTCGCGCAGAATTTCGGGATCGATGCGGACGTCAAGCGAGCGAATGGACAGATATAAAGCCATCACGATCATGGCAATGCCGGCCGGGATCGCGGACATGTAGAAGAGCGTGGTGAGATGCGTGCTATACCACAGCGGATATTCCTTGCCTTTGGTGATGATGAACAATCCGCCGAGGAATGACTGGTGCAAGGAGGAGAGCAGAACTCCCGCGAGCACGAACGCAATCACGATGCGATGATGCCAGCCGAGGTAGCTTTCACGCACTCGCTTCCAAGGCAGCTTTTCGACAACCGCGGGCGAGAACTCGATCATCAGCACCGTGGTGTACATGATGATGCACCAGCACACCTCGAACAAAACGGAGTGACGGTTCCAGTAGACGAGCGGATGCCAGAAGCGCCATGGCAGGCCCAATTCGTAAGCATAGCCAACACAGACTGAACCGTAGCCCAGCAGGGCAATCATGATGGCGGTACGGCAGATCGGACGATAGCGCTCCATACCGAGCAGATAAACGGCTGCTGCCGTGGCGAATCCGCCGGCAGAGAGTCCAACGCCGCACAGCGTCGCGAGACCAACCCATATGCCCCAGGGTTGCGCGTCGGACATGTTGGTAGCCGCGTGCCAACCGACCGCGAAGCGAAGATAAGTAGCGTAGATTCCGGCGGCGAAGATCAGCGCCAGGATGATGCGCCACATGGTGACGAACGATTTCTTTTCTTCCGGCATACTCAGTTCCTTTCCTCGCTGTTGCGGGCGGCTTTCTCAGCGGCCTCGGCCAGCGCCACTTCACGGCGGCGCTGCGTGATCCAGTAAAGGCCGGCGAGCAGGCTGCCGCCAACCAGTACCACGGTGGGAACTTCGCCCAGCGCGGATGCCGTCAGCGTGGGTAGCGGCGGTTCTTCGGACTGGACCACCGTGAATCCCAATTTTTCGAAGGCCACGTCGGAGATGAAGAGCACGGATGTGCCACCAAACTCGCGTTCGCCGTAGATCCGCTGAACGTAGCTTGAATCGCTGTCGAGACGCCGTCGTGCTTCGCGCAGAAGTTGATCGCGATCGCCGAAGAAAGTTGCGCCCGTAGGACACGCTTCCGCGCAGGCGGTCTGTTGTCCCTGCGCCACGCGCTCCGAGCACATATCGCATTTCTTCACGTAGGGCGCGAGCTTGCTCCATTCATACTTCGGAACGCTGTTCGGGCAAGCGATCATGCAGTAACGGCAGCCGATACATTTGTCTTTGTCGTACACGACAGGACCGTACGATGTTTTCTTTAAAGCGCCTACCAGACACGCCGAAGCGCATGCCGGCTCCTCGCAGTGCATGCACAGGCGCCGCACGTTCTTGCCTTCGTGTTCCTGAACGGTCGTAAGGGCGGTTTCCGACAACTGCGGTTCAGGATCGCCGGGCAAGTTGTGTTGCGCTTTGCACGCCACTTCGCAGGAGTGGCATCCGATGCACTTCGTGATGTCGATGAGCAGCGCCTTTTTCTTATCTGCCATACCAGAGCCTCCGGGGATGAACTGCTGCTCAGTTATTCAGGAAAAATTCGCGGAGCATGGAACGCTGTGCTGTCGGTTCCAACTTCGTAATCAGACCATCTACTGGCAATCCACCGTCGGCGGCGGCTGCTCCCAAAGGAGCGGCATAGCTCTGCAGGCGGCGAACCGAGTTCTGCATCCACGTGGAGATCATCGAGCCCTGCAGGAGATTCTTCAGGTTGACTTCCATTTCCGGAGCCTTGATCACGCAAATCCAACCGTTGTTGTAGGGGTCTTTCGTGACGACACTAGGATCGCGCAGCGCATCGTGATTCACCGAGACGACAACGCCTTCGACGGGCGACATGAAGTCAGCGGTAACGCCATCGCGCGTGACCGTGCAGACCTTCTGGCCCTGACGTACCCAGCGGTTCAGGCCGGCGACTTCAACTTTATCGACCTTGCCGAACACGTTTCCGGCGAAACTGTCGATTCCCATGCGCGCATTTTGGCGGCCTTCATCGGAGACCCAGGTGTGACCGGGATGAAAACAGAAGCCCTTGGGGACTTCGAATCCCGACTCGCGAACCATCATCGGCTTCAGCGCGGGCACCGCAGCCTGAACGCGCTCGGCATCTTCGAGCGGCACCTGGCCGTGACGCATGAAGTAGCTGATGCTGATGATGACTAGAAACGTAAGCAGTACGAAGAGGATAGACATTGACTGCCTCCTTGCTGATAGCTCTTCAAAACACATCTTTAGTTGTGCACGCGGAGGGCAAAAGGGGTCTTACACTGAGACGGTGAAACTAAAGGCTTTAGGCAGGGTGGTTGTGGCCAAATCACAATCGACCGCTGCGTTTCGCAGGGGTCAAAAGCGTTTTGCAGGAGTGCGAAAACGAGTTCACCGCGAAAACGAGTTCACCGCAGAGGACGGGGAGGACGCAGAGAATTGAAGATCTAAGATTCAAGATTTCAGATTCGATCGTGTCCAAATGGCAATGAGTCCGCTAATCTTCAATCTGAAATCTCAATTCTGAAATTTTGGCGGCGTCCTCTGTGGTGAACTACTGTGCCTAATCGCCTTGGTCGCCCTTTTTGAGTCGTCGCATGAGCGAGGTGGAGTGAATGCCAAGAATACGTGCGGTTTGCGCCTTGTTGTTGCCGGTCGCAGTCAGGACTTCGTGGATGTAGCGGTCTTCCAACTCACGCAGGCTCACGAATTGATCGCCGGTGGGTGAGACGTCCATGTGGGATGGCGCGTCTGATTCCGCGATCTCGGGGATGTAATCACGAAGTTCCTCCGGCAAGTAGCCGGCGTCGATATCACCTTCGCGCGAAAGGATCATGGTGCGTTCGATCACGTTCTTCAGTTCGCGAATATTCCCGGGCCACGGATAGTTCACCATCAGCTCTGCCGCTGCGGGAGTGAATCCGCTGAAGTTCTTCTTTAGTTCCAGGTTGTAGCGCTGGAGCAGGTCCAGCGCCAGCGGCATGATGTCTTCCTTGCGATCGCGCAAAGCGGGAATGAATAACGGGACCACGTTGAGGCGGTAGTAAAGATCTTCGCGGAATTTCCCCTGCGCAATTTCCTCTTTCAGGTTAGCGTTGGTCGCGGTGATGATGCGAACGTCCACCTTGATCGGCTTCGTTCCACCGAGCCGCATGAACGAGCCTTCTTCCAGCACGCGCAGCAGTTTTGCCTGCACATTGGCGGACATATTGCCGATCTCATCGAGGAAGAGGGTGCCATTATGCGCGCGCTCGATTAAGCCTTCTTTTCTGCGGCGCGCGTCGGTGAATGCGCCGGGCTCGAAGCCGAACATCTCGCTTTCAAGCAGGGCATCGGGAAGAGCTGCACAGTTTAGTTCGACCAACGGCATGGAAGCGCGCGGGCTGTTGTAGTGGATGCCTCTCGCCAGCACCCCCTTGCCGGTTCCACTCTCGCCCTGGATCAAGATCGTGGTGCGATCCGATTCAGCCGCTTTTCGCGCCATTTCTAGCATTTCTGCGACCTTCTCGTTCTGCGTCACAACACGGCCAAAGTCGTAGCGGCCCTTGGCACTCTCCACCGAATCGCGCACGCGGATGCGCAGGTCCAGCATCTCGCTCGCGCGGCGGATGGTATTGGTCATGTCCGAAAGATGGAAGGGCTTGGTGAGATAGTCGTAGGCGCCCAGCTTCATCGACTCGACAGCGCGATCGACGACTTTGTAGGCGCTCATCATCACCACGATGGTGGTGGGCGATTGTTTCTTGATCTGGCGCAGTACTTCAATTCCATCAATGCCCGGAAGGACCACGTCGACAAGGGCGAGATCGGGCTTCTCTTCCGTGAGCACGCGCAAGCCGTCTTCGCCATTCATGGCAACGAAGACGTCGAAGCCTTCTTCGCGCAGGGCGCGGCTGATGGTTCGGAGCGTGAGCGATTCGTCGTCGATAACCAGGATTGAGTAGGCCATAGCTCTTACACGACTACTTCGTCTCCGTCTTCTTGCAGGATCACGCTCTCGCGCGCGATCGGTAGTGTGAAGCGAACGGTAGTGCCTTCGCCGGGGACGCTGCGAATCGAAATCTCTCCTCCGTGGCTGCGCACGTAAGACTGGCTGATGCTGAGTCCCAGGCCGGTGCCTTTGCCATGTTTGGTGGTGAAGAACGGCTCGAAGACGTGAGGCAAAATGTCGCCGGGCACTCCGCAGCCCGTGTCGCTGACGCGAATTTCCACCAGGTCGTTCTTATCCGTGTTGCTGGCGGATATCGTGATGGTTCCGCCATCCGAAGCCGCTTGGGCTGCATTCAGGAGAAGGTTCATCAGGATCTGAGAAAGTTGATTGGCGTCAGCATTGAAATTTGGAAGATCGGCCGGGATGCGTTTCTCCAGCTTGATGTTGCGGAACATCGGCTGATGGCAGAGAAATGTGAAGGTCTCGCCAACCATTCGCTCGAGGTTGATCTGCGTCAACATCAGCGGTCCGGGGCGTGTGTAGTTCAATAGGCCGCGGATTGTCTGCGAGATTCGCTTGGTGCCTTCGATGCACTGCTGGATTTCAATCCGTTCTTCTTCGGATCGGGGATCCTTCAGTTCAAGTTCGAGATGGGAGAGGATGCCGAGCAGGGGATTGTTAATCTCGTGTGCGGCGCCTAACGAAAGCTGAGCCAGGGTCGCGTACTTCTCGTACTCCGAAAGCTGCGCCTGAAACTGCATCTTCTCGCGTTCCAGTTCGCGCTCTTCCATGAGCTTGTGGACCAACTCCTGTTGAGCGGCGTCGCGTTCGCCTTCGCTGATGTGAGCCATCTCGAGAGCTCTCGCGAGTTCATCCGTGGTTCTTTTCAGAAAACCTACGGCATACGAAGCAGCCAAAGCAGCCATCGCCAATCCGAGAAGCGCGTAGGGAATGCCCCATGTGAGGATCAGACGGAGCGCAGGTGATTCCAGGTTTGCGACGGTGCAAAAGAGTAGAAAGGGAACAAGAAAAATCACGCCTGCACTTGCCGTGGTGATCAACCATACGCGGAAGTAGTAGTGGTCGCCGCGAACGTTCTGTGAGTGTTCTGTGGGTGCAGTCATTTCGTTCAATGGGGCCTCGACAGCTCGGCCAGGACGCGATTCGCGCAATGCCGGCAAAACGCGTTTTCCTTCAGGTCAATCCATTCCACCGAATGCGACGATGCCATGGCGCAGTTGTAGTCGTCGCAATGCGAGAGGTGCAGCGTATGTCCGAGTTCATGCACCGCTTCTTTCAACATGCGGCCGTAGAGGAGGTCGACATCTTTCGGCAGCCCGTAGAACTCCTGCCGCAGGCGGTGAGTTGAAATCACTGCCGCCGGCCCGCCCATTTGTGCTTCACCAAAAACGAAGGTCAGAATCGGGATGTACAAGTCGGCGCTGGTGACACCTAGCAAACGCCAGCAATTCGGTCCAACGAACTTTCTTATTTCCGCCAGAGATCTCGCTGGAGTGGTACTGTCCGCGCTCGGGATGAAAGGCGAACTCTGGATCGATCGCGTTGGGCATCACCTCGCACGGCATCGCAAAGTGATCCGCCAGTTGGACGGCCATCGCTTCCAAGGTGCGGCCCTCGACGTCCCCAATCGCAAGCACTTGCAAACGCCTCATTTGCTTTCGGTAGCTGCGGTGCGGCTCCAGCCGTACTTCTTCAACTTGTTGTGCAACGTGACGCGGTCAATGTCGAGCATTTCGGCCGCGCGCGTCTGGTTCCAGGCGCACTCTTCCAGGATGCGGAGGATGTGCCCCTTTTCGATCTCTTCCAAAGTGCGGCCCTCGAGGGCGGCAGCAGTGGCTGCGGGAGCCGTTCCGTTGCGCGATTTTAAGATGAAGTCGGTTTCGCGCAGCTCCGGTTCCTGCGCTACAACCATGGCGCGCTCGACTGCATTCTCCAGTTCACGTATGTTCCCCGGCCACTGGTACTGTTGCAACTGATACATGGCAGAAGGCGCTACCCGCGTGATGCGCTTGTTCATTTGCAGCGAGAATTTATTGACGAAGTGATCCACCAGAAGTGGAATGTCATCGCGGCGCTCGCGCAGCGGCGGGAGTTCGATACGGAAAACGTTCAGACGATAAAAGAGATCGGGACGGAAATGTCCGTCTTCGATCAGCGTCTCCAGATCTTTGTTCGTAGCAGCCACGCAGCGGAAGTCAACATGGATCTGCTGATTGCCGCCTACGCGCACAATTTCACGTTCCTGCAAGACTCGTAACAAATCCGTCTGAGTCTTCAGGCTGATGTCGCCAATCTCGTCGAGGAATACTGTTCCGCCTTCCGCGATTTCAAACTTTCCCTTCTTGCGGTACTGCGCGCCGGTGAACGCACCTTTCTCGTGGCCGAAGAGTTCGCTCTCCAGAAGAGTTTCCGTCAATGCGCCGCAGTGGATCGTAACCAGCGGATGGAAACGTCGCTGGCTGGCGGCATGAATGGCGCGTGCGACCAGTTCTTTGCCGGTGCCGCTCTCGCCATTGATGAGCACAGTTGCGTCCGTCGGACCGACAGTCTCGATCGCATCGAAAATCTTCTTCATCGCCGCGCTTTGGCCGACAAGATCCGGATGCGTGACTTCGGCGACAGTTTCCTTCAGTCGCTGATTTTCGTCCTCCATGTGGCGATGGGAGATGGCCTTCTTCACCGTGTGGGCGATCTCATCGGGATCGAGCGGCTTGGTGACGTAGTCATAGGCGCCGTTTTTCAGCGCCTGGACCGCCGTATCGACCGACGCATAGCCGGTCATCATGATGGTGATCAGCTTTGGATCGATCTCGCGCAGCTTGCCCTGCAACTCGATGCCGTCGGTTCCCGGCATTTTGATGTCGAGCAAGCGCGACATCCCACTTGTTCTGCGCCATACGCGTCAACGCTTCACTGGCATCTTCGGCGATGCCCACTTCATAGCCCTCTTCCTGAAACCACTTGCAGAGAGAGTCGCGGACGCTTAGTTCGTCGTCTACGATCAGTAGCCTGCCTTTGTCTTCCACTGTCCTCACCTCGATGCGGCGCTCGCCGTTGTAGCTGGCGCCGAGGTGGACGTTCGTTGCGCGTCCACTGGAATAGAAATTGTGAAGGTCGTACCCTGTCCGGGCTTCGATTGAACTTCGATCTTGCCGTTGTGCCGATCGACGATGTTGCGGCTGATTGCCAGCCCCAGGCCGACGCCCTTGCTGCCCTTGGTGGTGAAGAAGGGCTCAAACATGCGGGGCAGGAGTTCATCTGGTATGCCGCTGCCGTCATCGCGGATTTGTAGTGCAACTGAATTGCTGTCCGCGTTGAAACTGGTTTTAAGCCAGACATTGCCGCCGCGCGGCATGGCGTCGAAGGCATTCATCACCAGTGCCAGCATCACCTGCTCGATTTGCGCCGGATCACATTGCACAAGCGGCAGTCCGGGGTCTAGTGCGGACTGGATCTCAACGGCTGAAATTTCTGCCTTCGGCTTCACTAGACGCACGCAACGCTCGACCACCGCATTGATATTCGATCGCTGAATGTTGAGAGGAGCGTTGCGAGAGAACGTCAGCAAGCTCTTGACCAGCTCGCCACAGCGCTTGCTCTCGCTCTCAATGAGGACGAGGCATTCAATCATTTCGGCTTTTTTGCGCTCCTCGACGTCCGTGCGCTCAAGCCATTTCTTCAGCAGCTTCGCGTAAGTGAGGATCCCTGAAAGCGGGTTGTTGATCTCGTGCGCCACCACTGCGGCGAGTTTCCCGAGCGACGTCAGCTTTTCAGTGTGAAGCATGTGCTCGTGCACGCGCTTCAGCTCTGCGGTCTTGTCATCGACGCGTTCTTCGAGAGTCCGCGCCCAGGCGGTGATTTCCTCGTTGGCTTTCTCCACCTGCAAACTCATGGAGTTGAATGACGTGGCCAGCTCACCCAATTCGTCTTCCGAGTGGACTTTGATCTGATAACCGAGTTCGCCAGCGGTCAGGCGTTCGGTGCCCGAGCGAATCTCGCGAACGGGTTTGCCCAGATACCGCCAGATGAAAGCGCCGGTGAGAAACGCCACGACCAGGATTCCCAGGCCGGTGTAAGCGAGCATGCGACGAGTGCTTTGTGCGAGGCCGGCGTCGGTGCTTTCGAGCGAGAGATTTGTATCCAACACGCCAAGGATTTTCTGCTCCGGCGGATGGGCGTGGCAGGCAGCGTTGCTGCATTCCGGGCGATTCTCAATCGGCGTGATGATGCCAAGAACGCGTCCCGTGCTGGTGCGGTAAATGCGAAAACGGTCGTTGTGCTCGAGACGCGCCAGCGGCTTTTCGCCCGTGTGACAGCCATTGCAGGCCTGCGTTGCCATCCGCACATGGCTGCCCACTTCACTGGTGTTGCTGGAAAAGCTGATCGTTCCTTCCTGGTTGATGATGCGGATGCTGACAATTTCAGGCTCGTCAGCCGTTGTCTTGATGATCTCGTAGAGCGCCTCGCGATCGTTGCGAAGCATTTCGTAGCTGGTGGTGCGGCGAAGCGTATCGCTGACGCGCTCCGCCGCCGTTAACGTTGCTGTTTCCAGATGACCGCGGTGTAGCCGAATATTGAGATATCCGAGCAAGGCAAATGTGACCGCCATGGTAGCGACCAGCATCGCGATTAACTTGGCGCTCAGGCTATGGCGAAAGCGTCCCCAGGTCCAGGCGGCCGATCGGATCGCGACGTCATTGCTCTGCTCGAATTGTTTCTCAATCTCCGGCATGGCTTAGCACAGCCGCTTTGGCTAGTACCGGCGCCTCGCTTGTGGTTATGGTTTTGTGTTCAGGGAAAATGGGCAGGTACTTGACCGCAAGGCCGAAGAGCGCAAAGCCGACTGCAATGATCGCGCCGGTGATTGCGATTTCCGTCCACTTCGGAATGTAGTGAAGCCCAGCAGCCGTTTCCATCCCCGTGATGCTTACGTTGAGTCGATTGGTGATGAAGCCGAGCACGACCGAGACTGCGGCAAGGTAGAGTCCTCCCGGCGTTTGTCTGATCTTCGGAATGCTCAGAAGTATCAGCGGCAATACGAGCGCCAGCGCGATTTCCAGCAGGAAGAGATTGCGCTCGTAACTCGAGATCAGGATCTGCCCGAGAATGCCGCGGTGGCCGAGGTCTTCAAGTCTCAGAATGCCGTAAACCGTGAGCACGACCAGCAGAACGCGTCCCAACTCTTGCAGGATCGGCAATTCCAACTCGCGCCCAAAGTGCTTGGAACTCATTGACGACTCGAAGATGGTCATTGCCAATCCAACCGCGATCGCCGACAGGAAGAAGAAGACCGGCAACAGCGGTGTGTACCAGAACGGATGGAGTTTCGTGGGCATGATCAGGTACAACGTGCCCAGTGAGGACTGATGCAGCGTGGAGAGAATCACTCCGAGCAGCACCAGTGGGATCAGCACCGCCTTCACGATCTTGAGCGGCTTCTGCAGATTGAAGCGCTCGAGCACGATCGGCGAAAACTCCAGCGCGAGCACGGTGGTGTAGAGCATTACGCAGTACGCGACCTCGAACATCACCGAGTGCGGATTGCGCATGATCAGCGGATGCCATATGTTGTACGGCCTGCCCAGGTCGAATAAGAGCGCAACGCTGACCAGAACATAACCAAGGAATGCCGTAAGAATGGTTGGACGAACGATGGGCTTCAGCCGCTGAATGTTGAGAATGTGCACGGCAGCCGTAAGAGTGAAGCCGCCTGCGGCGAGCATCACACCGCAAAGCACGTCGAAGCCAATCCATATGCCCCACGGGAACTGGTCGCTCAGATTGGTGGAAGCGCCGAGTCCGTGAAAGAAGCGCACGTAAGTGCCGTAGGCGCCCGCAGCCACGATCAGCAGAAACACTGCTTTCCAGAACGTGAATTTCATCTTCATTGTTTCTGCTCCTTCTCCGGTGCGACCGTAGCCTTGCCCTCAGCGGCAGCTACCGCTTCACGGCGATGCGTGATCCACCAAACGCCGCCCAGCGCCACGAATCCGAGCGGGATGAAGTCGGGAATACGGGAGAGCACCTTATAGGTGCGCAGCGGCAGTGCATCGCTGGGGAAATCCGCGCGGTAACCGAACTGCTCGAACGGCACGCTGGAGAGAAGCAGAACGGAGGTTCCACCAACTTCTTCCACACCATAAACGTGCGGAACGTAATTCGCGGGATTGTCCTGGATTCGCTTTCGGGCCTCGATGATCAGGTCCTCGCGTTCGCCAAACTTCGTTGCCCCAGTCGGGCAGTTTTCGGCGCAGGCGGTCTGCCGTCCCGCGAGCACGCGGTCGGGACACATGGTGCACTTTCGAACCTTGGGATTCAGACTCCCCCATTCGTATTTCGGAACGCCGAATGGACAGGCAGCCATGCAATAGCGGCATCCCATGCAGCGGCTGGCTTCATAAATCACCGGGCCGGCTGATGTCTTGCGTAGCGCGGCTACCGGACAAACGGAGACACACGCGGGATCCTCGCAGTTCATGCACAGGCGCCGCATGTACTTATCGCCACGGCTTAAGACCGCGGTAAATTTGTGTTCGGATTGCTTCTCTTCTTTGGCGACAGTGTCGTTGTAAGGAAGCTTGTTTTGCTCTGCACAGGCCGCTTCACACTGCTTGCAGTCGATGCACAGAGTGGCGTCGTAGAGTAGTGCCTTGCTCATCTAGAAAGCTCCGGAAAAGCCCCGTAGCGTTGGGCGGGAACAGGAGCGGGGCGGGTATGGACTGCGCAAATCGTGCCGGCCGTGCGGATTTCGGCCGGGCTAACACCCGGGTCCCGGAATTCGGAACCCAGGTGCATGATTCCTAAGCGATACCACGAACCGGCACTTAGTACGTCGCGCCGGGATCGTGGCATATCGTCTTGGTTCGCCGGGGTTTGCATCGCTAACCCCCAACTGAAATGACTACTTCAGGCCCTTTACGAATGTGGCAACAGCCTTTCGCCTGGTCGTCGGTCAAACCGGCAACCGCTTTTCCGTGCGGAGCTTTCTTGCCAGCAGCGCCCTTCGTCAGAAGGTCGGTGATCTGAGCCTCGCTCAGGCTGGTGCCCTTGATGGCTGGGCCGACTTTGCCGGCGCCATCGGGCGCGTGACACATAGCGCACTTTGCTTTGTAGATTGCGCCACCATCTTCGGCCCAAGAAAGGTTAGGCAGCATAATGAACAGTGCCATCGCGATCGCCAGAACCAGGACTGTAAGCTTTGTAAGTTTCATGATTTCGAGTTCTCCTTCCCGAGTTGGAGAGCTCCTGATGAGCGTTTCGGGTGATACTCCGGTTACGTTCGTAACTGTATCGGTGTGCTCTCGAAGGTAAGTGTCTTCTTAGGAAGGGATTCCTGCTGTGATAGCGCTCACCTGTGGGGGTGATTAAATTTTCCTCACTCTGTGATCCCAGGGCGTTTTTACTGTTGAAGAATTCAATGTTTACGGGGTATTTCGCGGAAATAGCTGAAGGTCTCTACAGCGAAAGAAAAAACGGCGGGCGATTTCGACGCCCGCCAGGGTTTCTCATCAGGAGGCACTGCTTGCTGCTTAGAAATCGCGTTATTGCTTCGAGATCAAATATAGGGAGAAGCCGGTCCACAACAGCCAATACGTAAGCGCCACAAAGCCAGTCTTCCAGTGACGTCTAGAAGTCTGTCGGATTCTCCGAGTCCATCTTCGAAAGCGCGAGTCAACCGCAGGGGAGGTGGAAGATGCGGTTGTTCGCGAGTGCAGCTTTGTGAGTCTCTGGTTCCACTCTGCTGGGGAGAGGACGGCGACTTGGCTCCGACCGCTGCGCACAAGTGACATATCGGCTGTCAACATAGCAGCGTGAGGAACTTCAGTAACACGAATCAGCAGGGTTGACTCGGTGCGTGTTCCCGACTATGGAAGGTTTCCGAAATGATCGAAGGCTAGCTGCCGAGCTTCGCGACTCCACCGATTTCGCGCCAAAGCTCATTCTTGCCGGTGCCGGTTTTGGTGGAGTACGGCAGGATTCGTTCGATCTGGAAATGCTCGGTTAGCTTCCGGATGGAGTTCTGAAGCTGATTATTCGACACGCGGTCGCTCTTGGTTCCTACAACGACGAAAGAGCGATTCTTCGAACGCAGCCATTCGATGAGTTGTTCATCACTATGTTGCGGCGGGATGTTCGAATCGATCAGCACAATGGACAAGACTAGTGAAGGACGGTTTTCGAGATATGGCTCAATGAATTTTGGCCACTCCGCCGAGATTTCCCTGGAGATCTTGGCGTAGCCGTATCCCGGTAGATCTGCAAAGAGAAGTTCCGGAGCCGGTTTCCCTGCACGCCGAACCTGGAAGAAGTTGATGGAGCGCGTGCGTCCCGGGGTCGAACTGGTCTTGGCGAGTTTTTCCCCAAGAAGCGAATTGATCAGGCTGGATTTGCCTACATTCGAACGGCCGAGAAACGCGACCTCAGGCGGCCCTGGAATAGGGAAGTGAGCTGCATCCATTGCCGACAGCATGAACTTCGCGGTGACCTTCACTTTTCTATTCTAGCAACCAAACCAGGCGAAATACTCGATGGAACGTGCTCGATCGTGTATCGGATGGATCGAATTTCCTGATCCGGAAGCGTATGCTGCTGAGTTCCACAAGTTTATTAAGCAGCGAAGAGGACTCATGAGACTCGCATGGGTGTCGAGATTGGGTTTGATGGTGGCGCTGTTATCGATTTGGTCGTTCGGGCAAAATGGATCTTCCAAAGATATTTATCAACGAGGCTTGAATGCCTTTGCTGGAGGGCCGCTATCGCGGAGCGATTTCCGCGGTTTCGACGACATTCGCAAAGCAGCAGACCTGGGCTACGCTCCCGCGCAGTTCACGTTGGGTTACATGCTGGAAACGGGTGCATATACCGGTGGGGGACTCAGCGACGCCGTGAACTGGTATCGCAAGGCGGCGGAACAGGGAGATCGTCTGGCACAGTGGAACCTGGGACGCTGCTACTACACAGGAACGGGTGTTGCGACTGATCTGGACAAAGCCGAATTGTGGTTGAAGCAGGCGGCTGACCAGGGAGATCCTTTTGGCCAGTATCTACTGGGAAGAGTGAAGCAGGATCGTTCGAGTTACGAGCAGGCCGCGCGCTTCTTTGACGAATCTGCGCACCAGGGATTGCCACAGGCACAGGTGAGATTGGCGCGCATGTTTAAGGAAGGCCGCGCGCCCGGTGGCGTGAACAAATACAGCGCCTATGTTTGGTTCCTGGTAGCGCAAGCCGCCGGAGACAATTCGGTCAACATCGAGATCAGCGAATTGGAAGGGCAGTTGGGAAGCACGTTGACCGAAAAAGCGAAGACCGAAGCCTATAATCTCGGGCAACAAACGGCTCGGCCAGCAGTTGGCCGAGGGTGTACCGGATGGCAGGGAGAACTGGATGGCATTCCTCAGCCTCCCCCAGTCGCTGTCCAGCAGTTTTGCCATTGAGTTTCAGGGTGGGAACAGGCCTGAGTGCAGTCCACAGCGCAGTTTGCTTCGTGCGCGCAAGTGGAGCATCCTATTGATATGCGACTGCGCATGGACAGTCCGCCTCAAGTTCCTATAGGCCGGACGCCGAAGGGGTCAGCAGGGCTGATTTTTGTCCTCATCATTGTGGTGGTGGCCGCTGTCATGTCATCGGCTGCACGGTGGTTCCTGCTCATCAGCATTCCGATCGGATTGCTAGCTGCCGTCGTCCTTCGACTCTGGAATAAGTACAGGCCCGTCAAACCTGAAGACGTGGACAACCGGCCTTTGAAGCTGGATTGAATCTGGCGACAGACAAAGGAAAAGGGCCCGCGCGCGGCGGACCCTTTGTACTTTCTCTTCAAATCTACTGATGGGCGGTTGTGCCTTCCGAAGTAGATGGCATCGTGGGAAGCTGTTGCGGCACCTCGACTTCGACCGAGGGAAGCGGCCGTTCCAGCGCCAGCGCGAGAACGTCGTCCATCGTATCGACGAAGTGCAGCTTCATCTCGCCACGCAGGTTTTCGGGCACCTCGGCGATGTCCTTCTCGTTGTCCTTCGGCAGGATGGCTTCGAAGATCCCGGCGCGATGAGCCGCGAGGAGCTTCTCTTTTAATCCACCGATCGGGAGCACCTTACCGCGCAGCGTGATCTCGCCCGTCATCGCCAGATCGCGACGCACTGGAATCTTGCTGAGCGCGCTCGCAATTGCCGTGGCGATGGTGATACCAGCTGAGGGACCGTCCTTCGGAATCGCGCCCTCGGGAACGTGCACGTGGATGTCGACGTTGCGATAGAAGTCGCGCGCCAACCCCAAGTGCTGCCAGCGTGAGCGAACGTAGGTCATCGCAGCTTGTGCCGACTCCTGCATCACATCGCCGAGTTTGCCCGTCAAAGTGGGCTTGCCACCCTTACCTTCGACGACCGAAGCCTCGGTGCTCAGAATCGATCCGCCAACTTCCGTCCATGCGAGTCCGGTAACCAGTCCCACTTCGCTCTTCTCGTGCGCAAGCGTGTCGCGGAACTTCGCAACGCCCAACAATTGTTCCACTACTTCCGCCGTGACGTTGACGACATACTTTTCGTCTTTCACGACGCGCCGCGCGACCTTGCGGCAGATGTTGCCGATTTCGCGCTCCAGGTTGCGAACGCCGGCTTCGCGCGTGTAGTTGCGGATGATGGCAACGATCGCGTCATCGGTGAATTTGCAGTTCTTTTCGTTCAGACCAGCCTGTTCCAATTGCTTGCGCACCAGGAACTGCTTAGCGATTTCCTTCTTTTCCGGTTCCGTATAGCCATGCAACCGGATCACTTCCATGCGGTCCTGAAGGGCAGGAGGAATGGTGTGCATCACGTTGGCGGTGGCCACGAAGAAGACCTGCGAGAGGTCGTATTCGACGTCGAGGTAATGATCCACAAACATGAAGTTCTGCTCGGGATCGAGAACTTCCAGCAGGGCAGCCGACGGATCGCCACGGAAATCCATGGCCATCTTGTCGACTTCGTCGAGCATGAATACGGGATTCTTGGTTCCCGCCTTCTTCATCATCTGGATGATCTGGCCAGGAAGTGCGCCGATATAGGTGCGACGATGTCCGCGGATTTCGGCTTCATCGCGCACGCCGCCCAGCGACATGCGAACGAATTTGCGGCCGGTGGCTTTCGCGATCGACATCCCTAGCGAGGTTTTGCCGACGCCCGGAGGTCCGACGAAGCAGAGAATCGAGCCCTTCGGATTTTTCACCAACTGGCGAACCGCGAGAAACTCGAGGATGCGTTCTTTGATCTTTTCCAGACCGTAATGATCCGAATTGAGGACCTTCTCGGCGCTTTCTATGTTGCGAATCTCTTTCGATCTCTTCTTCCACGGCACGGCGAGCAGCCAGTCGAGGTAGTTGCGCGAGACGGTCGACTCGGCTGACATCGGCGGCATCGCTTCCAGTTTCTTCAACTCCTGGATAGCCTTCTCGTGTACTTCCTTCGGCATACCGGCGGTATCGACCTTCTTCTTCAGTTCGTCGTACTCACTCTTTTCACCGCGGCCCAATTCCTTCTGGATGGCCTTGATCTTCTCGTTGAGGTAATACTCTTTCTGCGCGCGCTCCATCTGCCGCTTCACGCGGGTTTGTATGGCGCGATCCATGTTCAGTTTTTCGATCTCGATGTCGAGAACATCGGCGATGCGATTCAGGCGCTCGGCAGGATCAAAGATTTCCAGCAGTTCCTGTTTCTCTTCGATCGAAAGTTGCAGGTTCGCGGCGATCGTATCGGTCAGGCGCGAAGGATCTTCCATGCGCACAGCCGCGATCATGGTCTCGTAGTTCAACGACTGGCAGAGCTTCACGTACTGCTCGAACAGCGACGTTACACGCTGCATCGATGCTTCAATCTGCGGGGTGACTTCGGTGGTGTACTTCACGGTGCGGACGGTGGCTTCGAAGTAGCCGTCGGTGTCCGTGACTTGCAGGATTTTTCCGCGCTCCACGCCCTCGACCAGCACCTTAATGTTGCCATCGGGCAGCTTCAGGCTCTGGACGATGTTGACAATGGTGCCGACCTGGTAGATCTCGCTTGGCTTAGGCTCGTCAATGCTGGCATCGTGCTGAGTCGCCAGAAAGATCTTCTTGTCTCCGGCCAGAGCCTCTTCCAGCGCACGTACGCTCGACTCGCGACCGACCACGAAGGGCGTCATCATAAATGGGAAAATGACGACGTCGCGGATGGGCATCATCGGGAGCCGCTTAGTTTCGAATTTTTCTTTGGCCTGGGTCACCTAATACCGCCTTTGAAGAGGAATGGCCGCTACTACCGGCATCGCGTACTACCACAATTATAATGGGCGCACGCGTTATACAAGTTCAAACAAACGGCGCAAGAGTGAGGTTATCCACAGGCGTATTGAAAGTCTGGGTTCGTATTACTTTGGTTTCGCGAATCCCCAGAGGTTTGGGCTCCAAGTAACGTCTGCGAACGCAGCCCCATATCTTCGTTATTTATCAAATTAACACATGCGGGTGCTTGCGGCAGCTCGCACAAGGCTGGATGACTGTGAAAAACAAAGGGACGAACCTAAGTTCGTCCCGAGGTAAGTAACTGTTATTTATTTTTAGCCGGCTTTTTCCATCATGGCGATGGAAACGTCGCGCTTCTCGACCATTTCCTTCGTCACCTCGAAGTCCTTTACCTTCTTCTGACTTGGCAGGTGATACATGAGGTCGAGCATCAATTCTTCCAGGATCATACGCAGTCCGCGAGCTCCCACTTTGCGGTTCAGCGCCTCGCGCGAGATCGCCTTCAGCGCGTCATCAGTGAACTTCAGACGCACGTTCTCGAACTCGAACAGCCGCTGGTATTGCTTAGTGATCGCGTTGCGCGGACGCGTGAGAATCTCCACCAACGCCTCTTCGTCCAGATCGTTGAGGATGCCGACAACGGGCAAGCGTCCAACAAATTCGGGAATCAGCCCAAAGCGGATCAGGTCTTGCGGTTCAGCACGCTGCAACATTTCCGTGTCGCGCTTGCCGCCCGCCAAGGCTTCGGCGGAAGCTCCCGCGATGGCCTCTTCCTGTTGTCCGGACTTGAAGCCCAGCGACTTCTTACCGACACGCCGTCCAACAATCTTCTCTAGTCCGACGAAAGCTCCACCACAGATGAAGAGAATGTTCGTGGTATCGACAGGAGTGAATTCCTGGTGCGGATGCTTGCGTCCACCTTGCGGAGGAACGTTGGCGATCGTGCCTTCGAGAATTTTCAGCAGCGCTTGCTGTACGCCTTCGCCGCTGACGTCGCGCGTGATCGAGGGGTTTTCGTCCTTGCGGCCGATCTTGTCGACTTCGTCTATATAGATGATGCCAGTTTGAGTGCGACCCACATCGCCATTGGCCGACTGCAGCAGCTTGAGGATGATGTTCTCAACGTCCTCGCCGACATATCCCGCTTCCGTCAGCGTGGTCGCATCGACGATCGCGAAAGGCACGTCGAGCATCTTGGCGAGGGTTTGCGCCAGCAGCGTTTTTCCGGTGCCTGTCGGCCCGATCAGCAGGATGTTCGATTTCTGCAGTTCGATCCCATCCGTGCGCTGGCGATTCATGTGAATACGCTTGTAGTGGTTGTAGACCGCTACCGCCAGCTTCTTCTTGGTCTGTTCCTGGCCGATCACGTACTGGTCGAGGAACGATTTCACTTCCTGTGGCTTGGGGAGATGATCGGGCGCAGCCGCAGTGTGGGCTTCGGTACGATCGTCTTCCAGGATGGAATTGCAGACAGCGACGCATTCGTCGCAGATATAAGCCCGAGGATAATCACTGGGCGAAGAAATAAGTTTAGCTACTGCGTCTTGAGACTTGTGGCAGAACGAGCAGCGCAACAGCTCATCAGATCCTGATCTGGACTTCATTTTACTCCTTGATATCCGCTCCCCGTCTTCGGCCCCAAGGATCGGATTTGATACGACAGCGGCGCAAATCCCCGGGATCTCCGCTGCCGAGATCCCAGGCGGGTCGCGCCTGACCCGCTTGCGACAGCATACCTCTATTTGGTCGGTTTGTAGATGATGTCATCTATGAGTCCGTACTCTTTTGCCTGTTCGGAATTCATGATGAAATCGCGTTCTACGTCCTTCTCTATTTTTTCCAGAATCTGACCGGTATGCCGCGCCAGGATGTGGTTCAGGATTTCCCGCATACGCAGGATTTCCCGAGCGTGAATGTCGATGTCGGTGGCCTGGCCGGAAAGTCCACCCATGATGTGTGGCTGGTGAATCAGAATGCGGGAATTAGGCAATCCGAAGCGCTTATTCTTGGCTCCCGCCGCGAGGAGCACCGCTCCCATGCTGGCCGCCTGGCCGATGCAGATGGTCATCACGTCCGGCTTGATGTATTGCATGGTGTCGTAAATCGCCATGCCCGCAGTAATCGAACCACCCGGAGAGTTGATGTACAGCTGGATGTCCTTCTCCGGATCTTCCGCGGCAAGAAAGAGCATCTGGGCGATGATCAGGTTGGCAACCGTATCGTCGATAGGAGTGCCAAGAAAAATAATGTTGTCCCGAAGAAGCCGGGAATAAATGTCGTAGGCCCGCTCACCTCGACCAGTTTGCTCTATAACCATCGGCACTAACATGTCCACCTGCCTACACTGCTTCCCGCCAACATCGTTTCCATTTGGGGGAGCTCATTGCCGGCACTCTCGGAGGGCCGGAAGACCTGAAAAATGGCCCGCTTACGCGGACCGGTTGTATAAGAAGTCGAGGGTTTTCTCGCTGCGGATTCTCGACCGGATTCTAGCGAGGCCCCCATCCTGTGTCAAACGACTGCGCACCGATTCCACCGGCTGTTTTGCCTGTAGAGCAAGAGCCTCAATCTCGGAGTTCAGCTCTTCATCGCTGACTTCGACGTTTTCCTTGTCCGCAATCTTCTCCAGCATCAGCGCGATGCGGACTTCCCGTTCCGCTTGATCCCGCTGGCCGGCGCGAAGTCTTCCGAAGTCCATTTTTTTCATATCTTCGGGACGCATGCCTTGCTGCGCCAGTGCGCGCAATCCGCGCTCCAGGCGAACATCGATCTGATGCTCGACCATTGACTCGGGGACGGCAATCTCATTTTGCTTCAGTAACTCGTCCACGATCTTGTCTTTGCCTTCGTGCTCGGCCTTGTGCTTCTTTTCGGCTTCCATGTTCTCGCGCACGCGCTGGCGAAGCTCGTTCAGATCGGCAAACTGACCGAGTTCCTTGGCGAAGTCGTCGTTCAATTCGGGAAGGTGCTTCTGCTTTACGCCCTTCACGGTAACGGAATATTCAAACGTCTTACCGGCTAATCGCGCGTCCGAAAAATCGTCGGGATAGGTCACATCGAAGATGCGTTCTTCGTTCGGAGTGGCGCCACGCAGATTCTCGGTGAAGGCGGGCAGTGTGTTGCTGCCACCGACTTCCACGAGGACGTCATCCATGTTGACTGGCTGGCCTTCGGCTTTCTGATCTGCGGCCTGACCTTCTGTTTCCTGTGCGGCGGCATTTTTGGGTGTGCCACGGAACGCTACCTGGGCGAAGTCACCATCCTGCAGGGAACGATCCTCAACGGCATTGAAACTGGCATTCTGTTCGCGCAGTTGCTGTAAGGACGTTTCGACCTCTTCGTCGCTGACGCTGGTGTCAGGCTTCTCGACCGAAATTTCCTGGTATCCGGTGATGTCAAATTCGGGCAAAACCTCAAAGCTGGCCTTGAAGCGCAGCGGTTCGCCCTCGTGAATGTGTAAGTCGGTCACGCGTGGCTGCGAAACGGGATGCAGATTCTGTTTTTCGGTTTCCTGCCGGAAATAGCGGGGAATCAGCGATTCCACCACTTCGCTCTTGATGTCCTCGGCAAAGCGATTCTTGACGACGGTTGCGGGCACCTTGCCCTGGCGGAAGCCAGGCAGCTTGGCAAGCTTTTGAAACTTGGTAACAACAGCGTCGGTCTCTCGGGAAACAATATCTGCGGGTATCTCAACTTGGATTTCACGTTGAGTATTGGTTTTTGTTTCGGCTTCAGCCACTGGCGGTCCTTACTGTTCGATTCCGCGGCATGTAAACATGCTGCAACACTTTGAATATAAGAGACCAAAGGGGCAGCGTCAAACTGACGAGCGCCTATTTCGGGGGAGTACGAGTAATCTGTTCCGAGCTAGGGAAAAGACCTGAGTTGGGAGAAGCGCATGATTGAGGTGATCTGGGAATTCCGCGTAAAGCCGCAACACGTCGCAGAATTCCAGCGGGACTATTCCGGCCGGGGCCCCTGGAGCGTGTTGTTCGGCAGCAGTCCCGCCTATCACGGGACGAAGCTCCTGCGCGATCGCGAAGATCCGCTGCGCTTTCTCACGATCGATACCTGGGACGATTTTGCTGCGTATGAAAGCTTCCGCGCAGAACACGCTGAGCAATATCGCGAACTCGATAGCCACTTTGAGCAGTTTACGGACTCTGAGCGGTTGGTCGGGATTTTCGACGTCCTCTGATTCACACTGAATCGCTCGCCGTGAATTCGGAATCTGTTCTCGAGAAGGAGACATACATGAGAGTGCTGGTAACGGGTGCAACGGGCTATATCGGATCTGTTGTCGTCGAGGAGTTGGCCAACCACGGCCATCATGTACTGGCGTTCTTGCGCGAGGGGAAGAAGATTCCGGCGCGAGCCAACATAGAAGCCGTCTATGGCGATGTGCGCGACGCCGCTTCTCTCAACGCAGCCGTGCGCAAGAGCGAAGCAGTAATCCACACCGCGGCCAGTTTCGGTCCGGATATGGCTCAGGTCGATCAAGCTGCCGTTGACGTCATCTTGAAAACTGCTGCGGAAGGCAAGCAGCGATTCATCTACACGAGCGGCATCTGGGTGCTCGGAAATACTGGTGCGAAACCCGCCGACGAGAACACGCCGCTTAATCCGATTCCTCTGGTTGCCTGGCGTGTTCAGCACGAGGAGCAGGTCAAGGCGGCAGCCAAGTCATTTCCCACCGCAGTTATTCGCCCTGCGATGGTCTACGGACGCGGTCGCGGCGTTCCCGCAATGTTCTTTCAGACTGTACCCGAGAAAGGCGCAGTGACCGCGGTTGGTAACGGTGAGAATCGCTGGCCCATGGTTCACGTCGACGATCTGGCCGTGCTCTATCGCTTGATTCTCGAAAAAGCGGAGCCCGGTGCTGTGATTCACGGCGCGACCGGAGAGACTTTGAAAGTGAAGCAAATGGCAGAAGCTGCGGCGAAGGGCGCCGGCGTTCCCGGTAAAGTGAGCTACTGGCCGGTGGATCAGGCTCGCGGAGTCCTCGGTCCGTTTGCGGACGCGCTGGTACTCGATCAGGACATCGTCAGCATCGTCGCTCCAAAACTTGGATGGAAGGCCCGCACAGCCGGAGCGCTGGAAGAGTTGGAGCGCGGCAGCTATGCGCGCGCATTCTCGCATGCATAAATGCGGCGAAGTAGATAGCGGCCGCAGCAGTTTAGAATCGAACGAATGGGGTCTGCTCTCGAAATCCTGAACCGCGAAGTGATTCGTTGTGTCCGTTGTCCGCGCCTCGTCGAATATCGCGAGCGCATCGGACGCGAGAAGCGCAAGGCCTATCGTGACTGGGAATACTGGGCCAAGCCCGTCCCCGGATTTGGCGATCCCAATGCGCGCGTACTGATTCTCGCCCTTGCTCCTGGCGCGCACGGATCGAATCGCACCGGACGCCCTTTCACCGGAGATTCTTCGGGGAATTTCATGTATCCGGTGCTGCATCGCACCGGATTCGCCTCGCAGCCTCGTGCCACTCATCGCGATGACGGCCTGGTGCTCACCGACATTTACATTACTGCGACCTGCCGCTGCGCGCCTCCCGACAATAAGCCGCTTCCCAGCGAGATCGCGAATTGCTCGAGTTTCCTCGATCGTGAGTTCGAGATATTAGACAAAGTGCAGATCGTGGTCGTACTGGGGAAGATTGGCTTCGATGCTTATCTGAATCATCTGAAGCGGCGCGGGGTGTTGAAGTCGAAGGCAGAATACAAATTCGCCCACGGCGCGAAATACAAAATGCCCGATGGACGAATTATGATGGTCTCTTACCATCCGTCGAATCAGAACACGGCTACCGGCAAGCTGAATGAAGAGATGTTCACGGAAGTCTTCAGGCAAGCGGCGAAGCTGGTTCAGAAACTGAAGGACTGAGAGTCTGGAATTCCACTGCGAAACTCAGGCGAAGGTGCCTGGTTCCGCGCATTCACCGGACGATCGAAGGTAATCACCGCGGCCCATTCGCCGCCGATACGATTCGTCCAAACCACCCTGCCGCCGAGGATTCCTGCAATCACATCGGGAGGCAGATCGCGATGATAGTCAAAGTAACGCGCGAGGAAATCGTCCCATCGCGATAACCGGATGAAGTATCCCGAGAGCGGCTCGTACTTGGTGGAGAAAACCAGCGCCGCCTCATATGAAAGTGGAGTGTTGCGGACCGCCAGCATCTGTTCCGCAGAAAAGTTCTCCACGCGCATCACCGGAACCGGATTCGAAACATAGCCGAGGAACGGTTTCGTGAGTTCATCCGATGCCGGCCATGCCGTCAGGATCGGACCCGACGCGAATCGCGACTCAATCACCTGCGCGGCCTGCTGGTGAACGCGAACAAACTTCGCCCAACCAAGATTGTCTTCCGGCGCCGCTCGATACGGAGGATCGGTGACCAGCGCGAGCACAAATGCCGCGCATACAACTCCAAGAAACGCCTGCCACCACGGAATGCGCCGCCAGATCGTGGACACGCCCATCAGAACGATGAGCGGATACACCGGCAGCAGGTACCGCGCCAGCACCGCGCCTCCGAGCACCGACACTGCAACCGCGTAAGCCAGGATCAGGACAACGAACACAAGTTGCACCGGAACGGCGATGCGCCCGCGCTCGATGGCTCCGCCGCCGTTGCCGCCTTCGGTTGCTGTCTTGCGTTCCAGTTTGAGCGGCGGACGTCCCATGGCTAGCCATGTTGCCGCGACCAGCACGAACATGTTCATGTAACCGAGCAGTTGCCACGCACGGATTGCCAGCGCTGCAAAGAACCGCGCCGGATGCAGGGTTCCGCCCAGGTTGTATTGGAAGAATTCAGGATTGCCGAACACGAATCCGGTGCGGTGATAGTGCCAGCCGAACCACGCCGCCAATGGGATGACCGGCAGCATCAGCCAGATGATTCGGCAAACGCTAGGAGAGAAGAGCCAGAACCTGTGCTCGTCGTTTCGCCACTTCCAGGCGAAACCGATCAACTCCCAGAAAATCAGCGCAAGTGGAGCGATGATCGCAGTTTCCTTACAAAGTGCTGCCAGCGAGAAGCAGACAGCCGTCTGCAGCACGCGATCGCGCAGATAGTAGGTCAGTCCCCAGAGTGTGAATCCGGCTGCCGCCATATCCAGGTGCGCCAGGGAACTCTGCGCGAAGAAGACCGGATACAGCGCGGTGCAAACTACGGCTGCGGCCGCGACCTCCCAGTTTGCCACCTGCCGTCCGAGCCGAAACAGACCGAGCGCTGCAAACGATGCGATCACCAACATCGCAAGTCTGTGTGGTCACTGGATGAAAACCGAAGATCTTCCACGACGCTGCGAGCCATGCCATCACCAGCGGAGGATGCGCGTTGGTCAGAGTGGAAGAAGGGATCAAGCTTCCAGTCAGAAGCAGATCGCGCGCAGCGGGAATGTAGTATCCGGCCTCGTCCCAAAAGTAGGGAAGCCTGAGCAGGGAGAGATGAAGCAGGACTTGGCCTACGAGAATAAAGAGGAAGACCGCCGAGCTAGATCGCAGCCAGCTTGTGCGATCTTTCCGGGGAAGATTTGGAGAATGAAACCGAAGGATCTTCGCGGTCTTCATCTTTAAAGTAGAGGTTCATTGGGACCAACGTAGCCGCTGCGACAGAAGAAGATAGTCGACTAGTTGATCGGGCCGGCGTTCGCCATCTTGGGATCTAACTTTATCTCGCCAAACGTGTTTTCGTAGTTGGAGACGTTCTGCTGCAGGATCGCCATCAGCGCCTTCGCCTGTTGCGGGCTGAGATAGATGCCCTGAAAGTTATGGATCTCCACTTCCGCCTCGCTTCGTTGCTGCATGGTTCCGAAGACGAGAAAAAAGTCCCACACGTTGACGCGCACCTGCACGCTGTTGGCATAACTTTCGCGGTAGCTTGTTTCGTTAACGATCTGAATATTCGGTTGATTAGGCATGGCCATGCGGAAGAGTCTAACAGGGCTAAGCGCAGCGTTCAGAATAGAAAATCGTTGCCCTCTGACCCGCTTATCTCCGGTTCATGCGCAACCGATTGATGTGCAATCTGATTAATGCGGAAGATGTAGTACATGTCCTGAAGATCAGTCATGACGGATGTACCGAATCAGTCGTACTTGTCGCGATGGTAGCTTTCCACACTGGTATACTCGCTTGGGTGCTTTGGCCTTCTTAGGTATCTGTAGATGCGACAGTCTTTCCCCACTCGCGACTACTCTTCATTTTCATGGGTGTCCCTCTTTGCGGGCCTGCTGTGCGTTCTAGTGTCTTCGGTCGTCTTGATCGGATGGTCGCTCCAGAAGTTTGTTCTCGTTACGATCGCCGGGCAGCGCACCGTTGTCTTGCCGAATACGGCGGTGATGTTCCTGCTTACTGGCATCGCCCTTCTGGTTCTGCGTCGACCCTCTCGGGGGTCGCGGCTTTTGACGACGATCGGGCGCGTGGCCGGACTCATCGTTGGCGCCGTAGGGTTCCTGACGGTTCTCGAACATCTGTTCCACCTCGATTTCGGTATCGATATCGCCCTGTTTCGCCAGGCGGTCTTGAATGTCCAGCATCCGGGGATCCCTGGACGTTTTGCAATACAGGCCGCCTTGGCATTCACGTGTGCTGGTCTTTCGCTCCTCTTTATTGATAAGCGGTACAAGGAGACGGCGCTCTCCGAGGTTTTTGCGGGCGGTTGTGGTTTCGTTTCATTCCTTGGCCTGATGGGATACGCCTTCGGCGTGCCTCTCTTCCATGGCCACATGGCACTGGAAACAAATCTCATCTTCTGCGTGCTCTCGCTCGGATTGTTCTGCCTGCGACCGCAATACGGTCTGATGTCGCTGATGGTGAGTGACGGGCCCGGTGGAGTTGCGGCCCGGAATCTTCTCTTCGCTTCCACCCTGGTTCTTACTGCTTTCGGTTGGGCACGCGTTTATCTGCAGCGGTTTGGTTTCCTGGATGTTGATTCCGGCACGGCAGTCCTTGTCGTGGTCAGCGTGGTTGCGGTTGCCGGCCTGGTATTACGAACTGCGAACCAACTGGAGAGAACGGACCGGGAACGCCGGCGCGCCGAGCGCGACCAGGCAGCCGACCAGGAGCGAACCGCGCGCCTGCTGGAATCGATTTCGGAGGGCTTCATCGCTCTCGATCACGATTTACGCTTTGTCTACGTCAACGAACGCGGCGCGCAGATGCTTGGTAAGCAACGCGCTGAGATGCTGGGCAGGAATGTTTCGGAAGTTTTCCCGGAGTTCCTCGGGGGCGCTTTCGAAAAAACGTTTCAGACCGCAGTTCAGACCGGCAAACCGCAAAGCGTCGAATCCTTCTTCCCTCCGCTCCAGAACTGGTTCGAGGTACACGCCTATCCGACGCGTGAAGGCCTGTCGCTCTTCTTCATGAACGTTACCGACCGGCGAAAATCGCAGGAGATGATTCGTATCCAGAACGAGCGCGTGATGCTAGCGCTAAAGACTGCCGATGCGGGCATGTGGGACTGGGAACTGCCTTCGGGGCGTATGCACTTGATCGGCAATGAAGCAAAACTCTTCGGCTTGCCTGCTGAAACCAATAGTGTTGTATTGGGTGACATATTGCCTTCCGTACATCCCGAAGATCGCCGTTTGCTCGAGCGCACTATGCACATGGCGGTCGAGGATCGCTCCGACTATTACGAGGAATTCCGTGTGATCTGGCCCGACGGATCCGTTCATCATTTGCTTGGAGTCGGAAAAGTCTTCACCGACGAAACCGGATGTGCGCGCCGGATGGTGGGCGTCAACGTTGACGTGACGCAGTCAAAGCTCAGCGAAGAGGCCCTTCGCAAGAGCGAAAAGCTTGCGGCTACCGGTCGGCTGGCAGCCACCGTCGCTCATGAGATCAATAATCCGCTTGAAGCCGTGATGAACCTCTTGTACCTGTTGCAGAACGATACTTCGCTGAGCCCGAGAGCTCACGAATATCTGACGCAAGCCGAACAAGAGCTATCGCGAGTGGCGCATCTCACGCGCCAGACGCTAGGGTTCTATCGCGATTCCGTAGCTCCGACTACTATCGATCTCGCTGACGAAGTCCAACAGGTCATGCGGCTTTACGAACGGCGCGCTCAGTCCAAGGGCATCCGAGTCGATGTGAGTCTCGAAGGCGCCGTATTTCATGGATTCCCGGGCGAAGTGAAACAGGTCGTCTCAAACCTGTTAACGAACGCGATTGATGCCGCCCCCATGCAGGGAGTGGTGAAAGTAACCACCAGGCGCGTTAAGGAGATGGCAGTCCTTCGCGTGGAAGATAACGGGCCAGGCATTCCCGAACTCATCCACGACCGGTTGTTCGATGCGTTTTTCAGCACCAAGAAAGAGCATGGAACCGGACTCGGGCTCTGGGTTTCCAAGGGAATTGTCGAGAAGCATGGTGGCAACATCAGCTTCCGTACCGCGACTCGCGGAGCACAAACCGGCACGGTTTTCGAAGCCATGTTCGCGGGTGTTGAGCAGCATCGCGCGCACAGCGGCGCAGCTGACTGAAATCCGACCTACCCTCGTCCGGACACCCGTAAGTTCTTTCTTTCGCAATTCACTTCAACCCTGATGTAACAAAAAGTGACACGTGAGTACGTATGCGTAATTGAGCAACCCTGCCCAGAATAGCTGATTCAAACGCCAGCATGGCAGAGTTGCAGGCTGTACTCCCGCGCTTCCTTTGCAAGGTATCGATCCTCGGCGTTGCGGCAGTTCTAGTCGCGTCTTCCGGATGCGGTGGCGTCCCGGCTGCCGGTTCTTCCACGACGACGAACCCTTCGACAGGTGCGCCTGCGGTTCAGCTGTCGGCGCAGCCGCTGTCCGTGTCAGCCGGAACTAGCGTTACGCTAACCTGGACCTCGACCAACGCCACTGGAGTCGCGATCGACAACGGCGTGGGCACCGTGACCGCGAAAGGCTCCACGCCCGTGAAGCCGGCGGCCACTACGACCTATACAGCCACCGCCACTAACGGCAGTGCGAGCGCTACGAGTTCTGTAACAGTGACGGTGACAACATCCCCGCCACCCGCCGCCCCAACCATCCAGTTAACGGCAACTCCCGCATCGATCACCTCGAGCGGGTCGTCGACGCTTACGTGGACATCAACGAATGCGACATCCGTGATCATCGACAACGGAATTGGAACGGTCGCCGCGAATAGTTCGAAGAGTGTCAGCCCCAGTGTCAGCACGACCTATACTGCGACCGCATCCAATGGGACTTCCACGGCGAGTAGTTCGGCAACCGTTACCGTAACCAATCCGCCTCCGCCTTCGAGCGTGAGCGTACCCACATGGCACGGAGACAATGCACGATCCGGGTTGAATGCAAATGAGACGATCCTCACGCCGACGAACGTGGCATCGGGAAAATTCGGACGCCTGTTCTCTTATCTCGTGGATGGATATATCTATGCCCAACCACTCTACGTGTCGAACCTGACCATTAACGGCGCACAGCACAATGTAGTGTTCGTCGCGACGGAGTATGACAGCGTCTACGCGTTCGACGCAGACGATTCGTCAGTCGGGCAATTGTGGAAGACGTCGCTGTTGCAGGCAGGCGAAACTCCGCTGGCGGGTGGAAATCCGAAGCCTTGGATCGGCATCACCGCTACCCCCGCGATCGACATGAGTAGCAGCACGATCTACGTGGTATCGGAGCAGAAGACAGCTTCTGGTAACAATTTCAGGCTCCATGCGCTGAACATCCTGACCGGCCAGGAAAAGTCCGGAAGCCCGGTGGTGATTCAAGCATCTGTACCCAGCACGTTGCCGTCGTCGGGAGGAAAACTCACGCTAACCACAAGCTGCTTGAGTCGCGCTTCACTGCTAGTGACCAGCACTTCGGTCGTCTTCGGCATGGGCGCATGCGGCCCGGGATGGGTGCTCTCCTACGATAAGAGCACCTTGAAGCAAACTGGCATGTTGAACACGTCTCCGAACATTGCGGGATACGGACAATATCCGGGCGCCGGCGGCGTTTGGATGGGAGGCGCCGGTCCAGCGGCTGATAGCGCTGAAAACATCTATGTCACCACCGGCGACGGTCCCTATGATGGCAGCTCGTCGTGGGGAGTAAGCGCGTTAAAGCTCAAGAATACTGACTTAAGCCTGCTCGACAGTTTTACGCCCGCCGATCAGCCGTATCTCTGGTGCAGGGATTCCGATCTGGCCGCCGGAGGTGTCAGCGTCGTACCGGGAGGGTCGCAGGTGATGGTAGGTGGCAAGGCCGGGATCGTTTATCTGCTCAATACCGGCAACATGGGCAAACAGCAGACTGGCGACGCAGGCGCCGCTCAGTGGTTCTTCTGGGGCGGCGGTCAATACCTGGGGCCCCAATGCACGGACGGCAGCGGCAACCTCGTTCCCCAGGGTTATATAGCCCCGTATCAGCTTTTCAGCACCGGTGCATGGTTCAATGGGTCCGTATATATTGGCGCCGATCCTGGTCCCATTCGTCAGTTCATTTACGCGGGAGGGAAGCTAACGCCTGGAACGGTTTCTCCGCAGACGTCCAATGAATACCAAGCGGGCATCATGGGCACCACTCCGTTCATTTCGGCAAATGCCGGAACCAATGGCGTCGTTTGGACGATCGATCATGGCGCACCTCTTCAGGATTCTCAGAATCCAACGCCTAGTTCTGCTGTTCTACACGCTTACGATGCTACGAATCTCGCAAACGAGCTCTACAACAGCTCCACCAATGGAGCCGATATGGCGGGATACGGAATCAAGTTCACTTCTCCTATTGTCGCGAACGGCAAAGTGTTCGTCGGAACCGGACACGATCCGATCAGCAATCCGAACCCACAGGGCGAACTGGACGTCTACGGATTGCAGCCTTAGAAATCCCGAAGGGAGGACGCATAAATCGCGTCCTCCTTGCTTTCCTTTTTCATTTCGACCACGAAAACTCGCTTCGCTGCCATCAAGGCTAGCTCCCTTCTTCAGCATTCTGGTACCTTGTTGCGGGGGCGAAACGCGTGAAGCGTGCGATATGGGCAGTACTATCCGTTTTCCTTCTTGCGATCAGCTGCTTTGCCGAGCATAGGTTCCAGTCGGGGCCATACCGAGGCTTCACGAAGCTGGAACCCGAGCGCGTGATCGTCGAACTTGGGAAGCCGTTCCACGTAACCGAAGTGTCTGGATTCATTCGCTCAACTCAAAATAACGAACCTCTACACAAAGTTCTTTTCGAACTGCGCGACGATAGCACTGGCAAGGTGAAGGAGGCGAAGACGGACGCTGAAGGGCGATTCCACTTAAAGCGCATCAAGGATGGCCATTACACGTTCAAGGCCACGTACAAGGGATACCAATCCGTGGTCGGAGTCTTTATTGTTCGGGCAAAGACGCCGCAACCCGATTCCGTGACGATCACGATGCCCAAAGTGCTCTAGTCCCAAAATTGGCCAGGGCAGGTTAAAATATCAGCATCAGTCATGGACCACAGTATTCCCGAGACACTCGACATCCCTCTTGATCTTTCGCCGCCGCCCTCTCTGAATATTCCGCTCTGGCGCTCACTGTTCCGGAACTTCAATGACCGGTTCAGGCCGGAAGTTCCGCCGCCACTGCATGTCACATCGGAGCCGGTTGATGTCGGCATGTTGCTCGGAGACGTGGTCGACCTGCCCTGGTTCAGGACTGTTTTCACGAATCTGGGAGATGTGATCTCGCCGGAGACACTGCCTCCACTCCAACTGGAATCCCGTCCGGTCGACGTAGGTGAGTTGCTCAGTGATCAAATGGCACACCCGTGGTGGTCGTCCCTGCTGCGGAATCTTGCCGATAACGTTTCACCAGAACGCCTGCCGGCGCTGACGCTCACTTCGACCCCAGTGAAGCCCGAGCAGGCTTCAGAGTCGCTCAACGTTCCGCGATGGTCGCACCTGATTGACACTCCGAAGGTGTTTTATCCTGATAAGCCCACCAGCCCGACGCGCCTCGTGCTACGAACTTCCAGGCCGGCGGCAGTGCCCAAGCAGCCCATAAAAGAAGACGACGCCATGCGGGCTCTCACCCTGCAGAAGAAGAGAGAACTACGGAGAGCGCATATCCGGGAAGCAATCTGGGTTTCGTTGGCTGCGGTCGAGGTTACTGTGCTCGTGGTCGTACACTTCTTCGTGCACTAACATCGAAGAACATCTTTACTGCGATTAGTCACCATTGTTGCCAATGTCCGGTGACAGGGCACGGGCGATCCTCTGCGCAGAGCGATTGCCGGCATATCGAAGGAACTTTGGTTTTCCGCGTGTCTTCCAATAGCGAGAGAGATAATTGTCGGCCCTCACACCGGAACTCAGAACGCTGACAAACCTCGTTTGACCCGGATCGGTGATGATGCCGACGTGACCGCGCCATACAATCAGATCTCCAGGCATCGGATAGGAAACTCGCCGAAAGGCATCGACGCCCTCATAGAGCTCCTTGGAGCTGGCATAAGGGTAGGGGAGATGCGCCCGCTGGTAGACCTGATTTACGAAATGCGAACAGTCCAGACGCTTGTAGTGAGCCTTCCTCGCGACCTTAGAACACCGCTCGGATGTCCGCTTCTTTTCCGCGTGCAAACTCGCCGCATTTCCCAAGATCAAACCCAATAGCAGTAATACAACCCCGTTGCGTCGGCCCACTCGCGAAAACCCCTTTTCATCTGGACTTTTTTTGCCGGTTCTAAGTTCGATGGGCGTGGCTTCAGTTGTGTGGGCCGCAATTCGCGAGCTGCTGGAGTGTCACGTTTTGAGACATCTGGGCGGAAATTGGGCAAATGAAGACCTGGGTTAAAATAAGGTCAACGCCCGGATGGCGGAATTGGCAGACGCGCTGGACTTAGGATCCAGTACCGCAAGGTGTGCAGGTTCAACTCCTGTTCCGGGCACCAAGTTTTCACCGCCTTCCCATTCACCGCGCTTCAGTATGGTTTCACCGCGGTAATCGTGCGCGTATATTAGGAGACTTCATGCCCGGAACACCAAAGCGTGGCAAGAAATCGCCTGATGCGAGTTCGCCGGAATCCGGCTCCCAGAGCCTATTTTCGCCAAAAGTACTGGACGCGGTACCCGACGCAATGATCGCAGTCGGCGATGACGGGAAGATCCTTCACGTCAATGCGCAAACCGAGGTTATGTTCGGCTATCCTCGGGAAGAATTGATCGGGCAGCCCATCGAGCTGCTGGTACCTGAGCGATATCGTACCCGTCATCACGGACATCGCGCAGATTACGTCGAACAGCCTAAGATTCGGCGCATGGGAGCTGGACTTGATCTATACGGAAGGCGCCGCGATGGTTCCGAGTTCCCGGTAGAGGTCAGCCTCAGTCCGGTACAGGCCGCAACTGGCACGCTGGTGTTGAGTGCAATCCGTGATATCAGCGATCGCAAGAAAATCGAAGAGGATCTGCGCCGGGCAAATGAAGAACTGTCCCAGAGGACGGACCGCGAACTGTGGGACTATCGCACGCGCCTGGCGGCGATTGTCGACTCCTCGGAAGACGCAATCATCGGTAAGGATCTCGACGGCATCGTCACCGATTGGAATCGCGGTGCGCAACACATGTATGGCTACTCTGCCGAAGAGATCGTCGGGAAACCTCTAGCTATGATTTTGCCGCCCGATCGCAAGGATGAGATTGAGAAGATCCTCGAGAGAATACGCCACGGAGATAGCGTAAAACACTTCGAGTCGGTCCGGATCGGCAAAGACGGCAAGCCGTTGAATGTGTCGATTACCGTCTCTCCTATTCACGATGCGTCGGGAAAAATCGTTGGCGCCTCCACCATCGCTCGCAATAACACGGAGCAACGCCGAGCCGAAGATCAGTTGAGACAAGCTCAGAAAATGGAAGCGATCGGTCGATTGGCCGGCGGAGTGGCGCACGATTTCAACAATGTTCTGGGCATCATCGTGGCTTGTTCGGAACTGCTGCGCGACCGTGCCTCCGGTACTCCCGGCCTGCTGCAATATGTTGAGAACATCCGCAAGGCATCAGACCGTGGCGCTAGTCTAACGCGGCAGCTTCTGGCCTTTAGCCGCAAGAGATCGTCGAATCCGATCGTGATGGATCTGACCGAGCGTTTGCGAGATACCGCCAAGCTTGCTGCGGCCCCTGATGGGAGATGATGTCGAAGTCGCGCTCGTGAATCATTCAGGATCGGCTCTGGTCGAAGCCGATCCGGGCCAAATCGATCAGATTGTGATGAATCTCGCGGTGAATTCCCGTGATGCCATGCCGAAAGGAGGCAAGCTGACCCTGGAAGTTAACAATGTGGACTTTGACGATACTTTTGCGCGCCATCATCCACCAATGACACCAGGTCCCTACGTTTCGCTGGCCGTAAGCGATACAGGCGTAGGAATGGATTCCGAAACTTTGACCCGGATCTTCGAACCGTTCTTTACGACGAAGGACGTCGGCAAAGGAACCGGCCTCGGACTCTCGACGGTGTATGGGATCGTTCAACAGAGCGGCGGCCAGATTTTCGTTTACAGCGAGGTGGGAAGGGGAACGACGTTCAAGATCTACCTTCCGAATGCCGAGCAAAAGATAGCACACGATGTTCTCGCCGAAAGCGAAACAGAGCTCGCAAAGGTTTCTGAAGCCACAATCCTGCTGGTAGAGGATGATGAACTGATTCGCGGGCTAACCCGGCAGATGCTGGAAGAACATGGATATCGAGTCCTCGAAGCCTCCGATGGAATCTCGGCTCTCAAACTGGTGCGCACGGATGCAAACCATTTTGATTTAGTACTTACCGATGTGGTGATGAAAGGCATGAGCGGCCCCGAACTCGTTCGTGAGCTAAACCGATCCAACCCGGTTCTCAGGGCCATATTCATGTCTGGTTACACGGGAGATCTGGTCGGTGACGTAGATCTCGCGCAAACGGGAGTTGTTTTGCTTGAGAAGCCCTTTACTCGATCGGCGCTGCTGAGAGTCGTCTACGAATCGTTAAAAAAGGCTTGAGCGCCCCTTCACTCCAAAGATCATGTCACTTCGATTAGTGATTGAGATCACACACCGGTGCGCGAAATAACCCACAGTTGCTGGTTGCACTCGGGAGAGATCTCCCATGCTCGTGTTGGTAACAAGCCTGGAATCAACCTCTTACACTTCCGATACAGGTGTCTAGCCAGCCCCTCGATTGTGGCCATCTGTTTGCCCATTTAAGGACAGCTAAGGTAGGGATCCAAAAAAGGACGGTGTGAGATGGCAACCACGATGATGGCAGTGACAAGGACCGCAGCACCTCAGTTTCAGCCGCTCTCCGAAGTACATGTGAAGGCTAATTCTCCTTACGGGCTGCCGATCGTCGACAACTGCGTGAAGTGCCCGTTGCGAACCAGTAATTCTTTCTGCGCGCTCTCGCAACGCTCGGTCGAAGATCTCGACCAACTGAAGCACAGCACCTCGTATCCGGAAGGAGCTCTGGTCTTCACCGAAGGGCAGTCCGCCCGCGGCGTTTACATTCTTTGCCAGGGCCGAGCCAAGGTGCTCGCCACGAATAGCGATGGCAAGACTCTGATCGTGAAGATCGCGCAACCTGGCGAGATTCTCGGTGTGCATTCCGCGGTTTCCGGCAAACCCCACGAATTCACGGTAGAGACTCTGCAGCCCAGTCAGTTGGCATTCGTTCGCCGGGACGACTTCCTGCGTTTCATCAAAGAGCACGGCGACGCCTGCCTGCAGGCGGCTGCGCACCTGAGCCGCGATTGCCAGTCGGCTTATGAAGTGATCCGCGCGATTGGCCTGGCGCACTCAGCCTCGGAAAAACTGGCGAGACTCTTATTGCAGTGGTCATTAGATGGCAAAGCGATCGAGGGCGGCGCGATCCGTGTAAAACTCGCTCTGACGCATGAAGAAATCGCTCAATTGATCGGAACTTCCAGAGAGACTGTTACACGCATTCTCGGTGACTTCAAAAAACATCATATTGCCGAACTGACCGGCTCAACGTTACTCGTACACAACAAGCAGGCGCTCGAAAAATCTGCTTTGTCCTAACCCCGCGTGCCGATGTTTACGGGCTTGCTCCGACCAGGGCAGGCCCGTCGTCGTAAAATGACGTGGCTTGCTTACCACCGCCGAATCCGATCAGCTCTGCATTGTTCTAGTTTCCACTCGTAATCCTCTGAACATTGGCGCTGCCGCTCGCGCTATGAGCAACTTCGGACTGTCCCGGTTGCGCGTGGTGAATCCTTTCGAAGAATCGTTCCGTGAGGCGCGCTCAGCGGTGGGTGCGTCTTCTGTCTTGCAGTCCGCTGAGCAATACGAGAGCCTCGCCGAAGCAGTGGCCGACTGCTCGCTGGTGATAGGAACGACCGCGGGACAGAATCGCGACGTGAAGCAGCCGCTTGTAGTTTTGCCGGATGCTGGACCAAAGGTGCGAGAGCATCTAGCTGGTGGACGGGCCGCTGTTTTGTTTGGTTCTGAGAAACGGGGCCTCTCGAACGACGACTTCACGCACTGCCACTGGTTGGTGAGCATCCCAACGCGCGAACAACATCCGTCGATGAACCTGGGGCAGGCGGTTGCTGTTTGCCTGTATGAGCTGACGCGGGGAAGTGCCGCGGCGGACAAGCCGGAAGTTCAGAAACCCGCAAATGCAGGAGAACTGGAGCAGATCACGACGACGATGTTCGAAATGCTTACAACGAGCGGATATGTGAAGCCGCGATCCGAAGCGTCTTCGCTGGAAAAACTGCGGCGGTTGGTCAGGAGACTAAATCTTGATCCGGCCGATGCGGAACTTCTGCTGGGCATGCTGCGGAAGATCGACTGGAAGCTGAAATCGCCGCGGCGGGAGTAATTGGCTTCCGGATTTGCCATCGTTGGCGGCATCGTCTAGGCTGATTCAGCTCAGCTGAAAGAGCAAGCCAATCAGCGACTTCAGTTCCGGGAGATGGCGGCTGCCTAACACCTCAGAGACTTCACTGATCCCGCGCCGCCGCTGGCGCATCGCGTTCCTACTTTCTCTCGGCGTCCTCGTTAATTTCTTCGACCGCGTCAATCTATCGGTCTCGCAAGCGGCGTTGCACGATGCGTTCGGTCTGTCGCTGGTCGCGTTTGGATTTCTTTCAAGCGCCTACAGCTGGACCTACGCGGCGATGCAGCTTCCGGCAGGACTTTTGCTGGATCGCTTCGGTGTGAAGCGAATCGGGCGCGTGAGCACATTTCTGTGGAGCATGGCGTCGTTCGCCGCGGCGGCATCGAGGGGAGTAGGCGGATTCTTCGGGGCGCGATTTCTTCTCGGCATTGGCGAGTCGCCGACATTTCCCGCCAACGCCAAAGCAATTGGCTACTGGTTTCCGGAGAGCGAGCGCGGGCTTGCTACTGCGATCACCGATTCTGCCGCGAAATTCGCGACTGCGATCGGCGTCCCATTCCTGGGCGTGCTGCTGGTGCACTTTGGATGGCGCTGGAGCTTTGCCGCTACCGGACTCATCAGTTTCGGATACTTCCTGCTATTCTCGCCTGATCTATCGCAATCCGAGCGAGGATACGAAGCTCGAGTCGGAGGAGCGGCAGTACATTCTGGCGGGCGGCGCGCAGGTAGAAGATCAGAAAAGGGCCGAGGCTGGAGCGCCGTTGTCATATCTGCTGCGTCAGAAGAAGGTTTGGGGATTGGCGCTCGGCTGGGCAGCTTACAATTACAGCTTCTATCTACTGTTGACGTGGTTGCCGACTTATCTTTCGCGCTCGCTGCATATTGATTTGCTGCAATCAGCGATTTGTACGTCGGTGCCGTGGTTGTTTGCGACCTTCACCGATTTGCTGGTTGGAGGTTGGCTGGTGGATGCGCTCATAAAACGCGGCTGGGATGCGAGTCGAGTTCGGCAGAGCGTCCTTATTATTGGCATGACGATGGGACTGGGAATATGGGGAGCAGGACACTCCAATACGCCAGTGGCGGCGCTTATGTGGATTAGCCTGGCACTGGGCGGATTAGCGGCGGCTGCGCCTGTGGCATGGACGGTTCCGTCTCTAATCGCGCCACGCGAGAGTGTGGCAACCATTGGCGGGCTCGCGAATTTCTGCGGGCAACTGTCGGCGATTTCGGCGCCGATTGTGACCGGCTATATCGCCTATGCTACGCATTCGTTTACGTCGGCGTTTACGACAGCGACAGTGATCCTGCTGTTAGGAGTTTTCGGATATGCGGTGCTGTTGGGGAAGATCGAACGAATCCCCGAACCGTCGATGAGCACACTCGACTCGAAACAGATTTCATCCGGTGCTGGAAACTGAGGGACTACACGAACTATGAATATGATCCGGCTAGTCAACCTAGGCAGTTCGCTCTTTCTGTTTGGTGCGATGAGTGTCCTCTGTCTCGCGACGGCGTTCGCTGCCGACGCGCAGCCACTTGTATTCGTTGGTACGTATACGACTCATGGAAGCAAGGGAATTTACGCGTACCGATTCGATGTCGCGACTGGGAAATTGAACAGCCTCGGACTGGCGGTGGAGACACCGCAGCCTTCGTTTGTGGTTGCTTCGCGCGATGGCAAGTTCCTGTATGCGGCGAACGAGATGCAGGATTTTGGCGGCCAGAAGAGCGGCGCAGTCAGTGCGTTTGCGATCGAGGCAGATGGGAAATTGAAGCTCCTGAATCAGCTTGCCTCGCGTGGCGCAGATCCTGCGCACATCACGCTCGATCGCACGGGGAAGTATCTGATCGCCGCGAATTATACCGGCGGAAATATTACTGTGTTTCCGATCGAGCAGAATGGTGGCCTTGGGCAGGCTACTGATTTCGTTCAGCATAAAGGATCGAGTGTGAACCGGGAGCGGCAAGAAGGACCGCATCCGCACGAAGTGGTGATGTCGCCCGATAATCGATTCGTGCTGGTGCCTGACCTCGGCCTGGACGAGATTGTTATTTATCCGTTCGACGCGACAAAGGGAAAGTTCGGAACTGCACACTCGATTAAGGTCGCGCCTGGCTCGGGTCCGCGTCACATCGCGTTCTCGAAAGATGAGCGATTCGTCTACCTGATGACGGAGATGAAGTCGGAAGTCGTAGTCTATTCATATGAAAAAAGCAGCGGCGGTTTGAAAGAGCTCCAAACGATTTCGAGTCTTCCGGCTGACTTCAAGGGCGAGAATACCGGAGCTGAGATCGAAGTGCATCCTTCGGGACGGTTTTTGTATGCTTCGAATCGCGGCGACAATAACAGCGTCGCAGTATTCGCAATCGACACGAAAAGCGGCAAGCTGAAGCTGGAGCAGATCGAGTCGACGCAGGGCAAAACGCCGCGGCATTTTGCGATCGATCCGAGCGGCAAGTGGTTGCTGGCGGAGAACCAGGATTCAGACAACATCGTCATCTTCAAAATAGACGCGAAGTCTGGCCATCTGAGCGCGAGTGGTCAGCCAGTTCAAATCGGTTCGCCGACTTGCATTGAATTCGTTGCGGGGCGCTGATTTCGAGGAGCTGAAGTGACGTTCGGGAAGGGAACATTGGAGGGAACGCTCTCGCGTGCAGAGGTGAGCGAGGTCGTAGGTCGAGCATGCGATGACTTGCGTGTCGAGGGCAAACGGGTGCTGACGATCATCCCAGATCGCACGCGCACGATGCCGATGCCGCTGATGTTCGAGTTGCTGCAACAGAATCTGGCAGGACGGGCGAAGGCGCACGATTATCTGGTCGCGCTCGGAACGCATCAGTTGATGACCGATGCCGAGTTGTCGCAGATGATCGGCTGTCCGGTGAGGAACGGTGTGTTGTTTCCCACCTCTGCCGAAAGAGGGCAGAGATGGGGCACCCACAATTCAAGGATTATCAACCATCGTTGGGATCTTCCTGAAACGTTCGTTGATGTCGGAGCCATTCCTGCGGCCGAAGTTGCCAGCGTTTCAGATGGGCTCCTATCCGAGAAAATTGTGATTCGCATTAACCGACTGATTTTTGATTACGACCAGGTTCTGATTTGTGGCCCGGTGTTTCCGCACGAGGTGGTCGGATTCTCGGGCGGAAACAAGTATCTATTTCCGGGCATCAGTGGCAGCGACATGATCAACCAGACGCACTGGCTGGGCGCGCTGCTGGGCAGCTATAACATCATCGGTACAGCTTCGACTCCGGTGCGCGAGCTGATCGATCGAGCGGCCGCGCAAATCTCCGTGCCGATCTCATGTCTGGCGCTCGTCGTCTCGCACGAAGGCGCATCCGGGATCTATTTCGGACGCGCAATTGAGGCGTGGAAGGCGGCGGCACAGCTGTCGTCACAAAAGCATATTCACTGGATCGACAAGCCTTTCAATCGGGTCCTTTCGGTGATGCCTGAGCTCTATCGTGATATGTGGACGGCGGCGAAGGGCATGTACAAAGCCGAGCCGGCGATTGCCGATGGCGGCGAAGTCATCATCTATGCGCCGCAGATCACCGAGTTTAGTTACACGCACGGGAGCTGCCTGGAAAAAGTCGGCTATCACTGTCGCGACTATTTTCTGAAACAATGGTCACGTTTTGCCGAAGTGCCGCGTGGCGTTCTCGCGCATTCAACGCACCTGAAAGGGCAGGGCACTTACGACGCCGCATCCGGCGTGGAGACACCGCGAATCCAGCTGACGCTTGCGACTGGTATTTCCGAAGAAAGATGCCGCGCCATGAATCTCGGCTATCTTGATCCGGGCACGGTAAAGCTGGACGAGTGGCGAGGTCGCGAGCATCAGGGAATCAAGCTGATTTCGCGGGCCGGTGAGGCGCTGTACAGAGTGCGCAGCTGAAGATTCACGCGGGCGAGGGTGCCCGCGCCACCAAATCAAAGCACGAACTATGAAGTCGTTGCTTGCAGGACCTTGTAGCCTTCGGCTACGAGCGCGCTTCTGAATGAGTTCAAAAAGAAGTCGACGTTTTCGTCGGTAGCGAGCGGTCCCATGATGCCGATGCGAAAGACTTTTCCGGCGAGCGGGCCGAAGCCTCCCGCGATTTCAATCCCCTGATCCTTCAATAGACGCGCGCGGACGTTTGCATCGTTCACGCCTTCAGGAACACGCGGCGTGTTCAGATTCCATATGCGGTTCTGCTCGGGCACGTGCATGCTGAGTCCCATCTCTTCGAGTCCATGAACGAGACGATTGTGCCCGCGGTAGTGACGTTGCAGGCGTTGTTCCAGACCTTCCTCGGCGATCAGCACGAGAGCTTCACGGAGGGCATAGAACAAGGTGATGGGCGCGGTGTGGTGATAACGATGTGCACCTTCGTAGTAATCGGCGAGGAGCGTGAGATCCAGGTACCAGCTGTGATTCACTGTCCGGCGGCTCTTCAGGTGACTGACGGCACGGGGCGACAGCGTGAGGGGGGATAGTCCCGGCGGGCAGCTCAGGCCTTTTTGCGAACAGCTGTAGGCGACGTCGATGCCAGTTTTGTCGACTTCGACAGGCATGGCGCCGAGCGAAGTGACACAGTCGGCGATCACGATGGCGTCGATTTCATGCGCGGCGTCGCAGATGGCTTTGCCTTTTTGAAAGGCACCAGTCGAGGTCTCAGCGGTGACGTAGGCGACAACTTGCGGGCGCTCGCGGCGGATGAAGTCGGCGGCTTCGGCGTCTCCGAATACCTCGCCCCAAGGTTTCTCGAAGCGAACGACTTCGCCTTCCTGACGCTTGGCCATTTCGGAGATGCGATCAGCGAAGAAACCGTTCGCAAATATCGCAACCTTGCTTCCGGATTCGACGAAGTTGCTGACGGCGGCTTCCATTCCCGCGCTGCCCGTGCCCGAGATCGCAATGGTGAACGGATTCTGAGTTCCGAAGACCGGCATCAGCAGATCGCGAATGTCTTGCGTAACCTGGAAGAAAAATGGATCGAGATGTCCGACGATCGACTTCGACATCACGTCGTAAATGCGCGGATGAACCTGCGTGGGGCCCGGACCGAAGAGGAATCGTTTGGGAGGGTTGAGGGGAGCGAGGCTCTTCGGCGGCAGACGCGTATCCATTGTTGTTTCTCCGGCTAATAGATTAAACCCGCGGCACAGTGGACGGCAGGGCTTCGCAATTTTTTGCATGGGATACGGATGCCTCGCGTTGCTCGGTATGACAAGATCCTCGCTATCGCTCGGATTCAAGAAGCTACAAAATTAGGCGCGGGACCCCCGGATTGCGTCACCTGAAGCAAGGTGGGGAGATTCAGGACGAGTGACGCAAGGTCTCTCGACTCCTGGCCGCGCGCTCCAACAGCGGGATCGCGAAAAGCCGAAGGCGGCCAGTTGCTCGAAATGACAGGTGGGGTTGTGGGAATGAGGTTGTCTTGGTGCTCAAACACGCGGGCGAGGGCGCCCGCGCCACCGAGACAAGTGTCTGCGCAGACACAGGGCAGGCGGGAGGGCCTGTCCTGTGCTTAGTGCGGTCACTTTCCGGAAACTGCATCCAGATCGAGATTGAGTTCAACGACGTTGACTCGCGGTTCGCCCAGGAATCCGAACTGGCGTCCATAGGTGTGCTTCGCGATCAACTCGCGCACCGCGTCTTCCGACATTTTTCGTTCGTGAGCGATGCGCGGGATCTGAAAGTCGGCGCCGGCGAGCGTGATGTCGGGATCCAAACCGGAGGCGGATGTGGTGACGAGATCGACGGGAACCGGAACACCGCGATTTTCAGCCTGCAGACGATCGGTGTCGGCCTTCACGCGGTCGAGCAACTTCTGATTCGTGGGGCCCAGGTTAGAGCCTCCTGAGTTGGCAGCGTCGTAGCCATTGCCAGCAGCCGACGGTCGAGAATGGAAATAAGATGGCCCTGAGAAGCCCTGGCCAATGAGGCTTGACCCAACCGTTTTTCCAGCGTTCTGGATGAGTTCGCCGTTGGCCTTCCTGGGGAAGATTGCCTGCGCCAATCCGGTCACTACCAGCGGGTAGATGATTCCGCAGAGGATGGTTGTCACAACGGTCATCAATATCGAGATAATCAGGTTCTTTTTCATGGCTGTCTCCTCTACGCAAGGCCTATGGAAGTAATCACCATGTCCACCAGCTTGATACCGATGAACGGCACGATGATTCCGCCGAAACCGTAGATCAGCAAGTTGCGGCGCAAGAGAGCTGCGGCGGACATGGCGCGATACTTCACGCCGCGCAATGCAAGTGGAATCAAGGCGATGATGATGATGGCATTGAAGATCACGGCGGAGAGAATTGCCGACTCCGGTGTCTTGAGGTGCATGATGTTAAGCGCATTCAGGACCGGAAATGTGCCGGCGAACATCGCAGGGATGATCGCGAAGTATTTCGCGACATCATTGGCGATAGAAAACGTGGTGAGTGAGCCGCGCGTCATCAACAGTTGCTTGCCGATCTCGACTACCTCGATCAGCTTAGTTGGGTTGGAATCGAGATCCACCATGTTCCCGGCTTCTTTGGCTGCTTGAGTGCCTGTGTTCATGGCGACGCCTACGTCCGCCTGAGCGAGCGCGGGTGCATCGTTGGTGCCGTCTCCAGTCATGGCGACCAACTTGCCGTCGGCTTGTTCTTTGCGGATGAGATCCATTTTGTCTTTGGGAGTCGCCTCGGCGAGAAAATCGTCGACCCCAGCTTCACGCGCTATGGCGGCGGCGGTGAGGGGATTGTCGCCAGTAATCATCACCGTGCGAATACCCATTGCGCGAAGTTGCGAGAATCGGTCGCTGATTCCGCCTTTGATAATGTCTTTGAGATAAATCACGCCAAGGGCACGGCGGTTTTCACTGACGACCAACGGTGTTCCGCCAGAACGCGATATCTTTTCGACAGCGGCCTGTACTTCACGGGGGAGCCCATTGCCATTTGAAGAGATGTATTTCGCAATCGCATCGGCGGCGCCCTTGCGAATTTCACGGCCATCCAGGTTTACTCCCGACATGCGAGTTTGTGCGGAGAAGGGAATGAATTCAGCTTCGTGATCGGCGAGTTCGCGCCCGCGAAGGCCATATTTCTCCTTGGCGAGAACAACGATCGAACGACCCTCCGGTGTTTCGTCGGGCAAAGAGGAAAGTTGAGCAGCATCTGCTAGAAGTTCTTCGGAAACACCAGGAGCGGGAATGAATTCGGCAGCCTGGCGATTACCCAAGGTGATGGTTCCAGTTTTGTCGAGCAATAGTGTGTTGACGTCACCGGCGGCTTCTACGGCGCGGCCTGACATCGCGAGAACGTTGTGTTGCACCAAGCGATCCATACCAGCAATGCCAATCGCCGAGAGCAGCGCGCCGATAGTGGTCGGGATGAGGCAGACCAGCAAGGACACGAGCACGAATACGGTCTGCGGCGAACCGGAGTATATGGCGAAAGGCTGTAGCGTAACCACGGCCAGCAAGAAGATGATGGTCAACCCGGCGAGGAGAATGTTCAACGCAATCTCGTTGGGGGTCTTCTGGCGCTCCGCGCCTTCGACGAGCGCAATCATGCGGTCGAGGAAGGTCTCACCGGGGTTCGACGTGATCCGAACCTTGATTTGGTCTGAGAGCACGCGTGTTCCGCCGGTCACGGCTGAGCGGTCACCACCGGCTTCGCGAATGACAGGAGCGGACTCGCCGGTGATGGCAGATTCGTCAACGGAGGCGACGCCCGCGATAATTTCGCCGTCAGAGGGAATTAGCTCGCCTGCGGAGACGATGACGAGGTCTTCCATGCGCAACTGGGAACTCGCCACTTGTTCTACACGCCCGCCACTTGCGACGCGATGCGCGACCGTCTCGGAACGCGCTTTACGTAGCGTGTCCGCCTGAGCTTTGCCGCGGCCTTCTGCCATGGCCTCCGCAAAGTTGGCAAACAGGACGGTGAACCAGAGCCACAGCGTGATCTGCAGATTGAATTTGAAAGCTCCGCCGCCGCGCAGAAGCAGGATGGTGGTGATCACGCTTCCGATCTCGACAACAAACATGACGGGATTTCCCATCATCTTGCGAGGGTCCAGCTTGACGAATGCATCCCAGAGCGCCCTGCGGACGATCTTCCACTCCCAGATAGCCTTCTTCCCGGACTTCATGGGTGAGTGACCGACGCGAAGCGCTTTCATTTCCGAAACAGCGGGTGTTTCAGTAGTTGTTGGCATAGCTGAATCCTTTAGAAAGTCTTTCCTGCAGCCATGAGCAGATGCTCAAGGATGGGTCCCAGGCTTAGAGCTGGGAAAAATGTGAGAGCGCCCACAATCAAAATCGTGCCGATTAAAAGCACGGTGAATAGCGGCGTAGTTACCGGGAACGTGCCCAACGATGGCGGCACGTATTTCTTCCCCGCAAGGTTGCCGGCAATAGCGAGCATGGGGATGATCATCAGGAAGCGGCCGACAAGCATCGTGATAGCGCCAGCGGTGTTGTACCAAAGAGTGTTCGTCGTGAGTCCAGCAAAGGCGGACCCGTTGTTGCCCGCTTGCGAGGTGAAGGCATAGAGGATTTCACTAAGTCCGTGAGGGCCGGGATTAGAGATACTGGATGTCCCAAACCCGTAGACGGAGGAAATCGCCGAGAAGCCGAGGATGACGAGCGGAAAGACGAGCGTGACGAGCATCGCCATCTTCACGTCATAGGCTTCGATCTTCTTGCCGAGATATTCCGGAGTGCGACCTACCATGAGGCCAGCGATGAAGACCGCTAAGACGACGTAGATCAGCATTCCGTACATGCCGGCGCCGACCCCACCGAAAATCACTTCGCTCAGCATGATGTTCGCGAGTGGTACCAGGCCACCAAGGGGCGTGAACGAGTCATGCCAGCCATTGATAGCGCCGCAGCTAGCATCCGTAGTTACGGTCGCCCATAAGGCGGTATTGGTGATACCGAAACGGACTTCTTTTCCCTCCATGTTGCCGCCTGCTTGCATGGCCGTAACATGTTGGTCCGTTCCTGCAAGCAGCGGATTCCCACGAGCCTCCGCCCAGTAAGCAACGGTCACGCCGACGAAAAACAGAATCGCCATAGCTCCCCAAACAGCCCAGCCATGGCGTCGCGAGCCGGTCATCCGGCCGAGGGTGTAGGTGAGTCCGCTACCGATCGCGAAGATCGAAACCAGCTCAATCAGATTCGAGAGCGGTGTTGGATTCTCAAACGGATGAGCACTGTTCGCATTGAAGAAACCGCCGCCATTGGTGCCGAGCTCCTTGATGATTTCCTGCGAGGCGACCGGACCTTGAGCGATAGTTTGCTCGGTCACGGTGTCCATCACTTGCTTGCCATCCGGCCCAAGTACTGGTTTTCCATCCGTGCCGACCTTGGGAACTTGCATCGGTTCAACAAGCTTGACGGTGTCATATGGCTTCAGGTTTTGAATTACGCCTTGCGATACGAGCGCGAGCGCTCCAACGACACAAACCGGCAGTAGAACCCAGAGCGTGCAACGGACCAGGTCGACCCAGAAATTGCCGATGGTCTGCATCTGACGGCGTGCGATGCCGCGAATAAAGGCGATCGAGAGAACGATGCCAGTCGCCGCAGACATGAAGTTGTGATAAGCGAGGCCGGCCATCTGGGTGAAATAGCTCATCGTGGTCTCGCCGCCGTAGTTCTGCCAGTTGGTGTTGGTGGTGAAGGAAGCAGCGGTGTTGAACGCCAACGCTGTGGGACTCACCGCTCCCAACTTTTGCGGGTTAAACGGCAGATAACCCTGGACGCGCTGCATGAGGTACAGCACGATCATCGACACCAGGCTGAAGAGGAGCATGGCGACGGCGTACTCGGTCCAGCGCATCTCGTGATCTTCTTCAACACCAGTCAGGCGATAGATGAGGCGCTCGATGGGACGGAGCAGCGGATCGAGAAAAGTCTTCTCGCGATTGAAGACGCGCGTCATGAATATGCCGATGGGCTTCGTGATCAGCAGCACGAGCGCGAGAAAGAGGAGTATTTGTAGCCATCCATTTATTGTCATGAAATCTCCTTGTTGCCCTGTTCAGCGTTACGCGGCCTCTGGATGCTTCGGCGTCTATGCCCCTTGATCCGATCAACGACGATCAAGAGCAGCACGAGGCCTGCAAACAACAACACCTGTAACAAGGCACGGGACATCAGAATTTTTCTGGCCGTAGCAGCGCGTAGACCAGGTAGATCGTCGTAAGCACGCTGACAGCGAGCATAATTAGCGATTCCAGATGCATAGCTTTCCCTTCACCTCACGCGCTCACAGAAGTGCACGTAAGCGATCGATATGGCGAAAAATGCCAGCGTGACTAGTATCCAAAGAACGTCTTGCATAATCCGTCTCCAAAAACGTGCTCGTCAGCAGAGAACAACGAATCGTTTCTGCTTTTAAAATCTCAAAACATGAAACCGGCTTCCACTACGCCGCGGGGCTGATTTTGATTCGTGCCGCTGGGCCCGAAAGCGCTGCCAGGCGTGATGCTGGTTGCACCTACCCAGGAAAGATCGCCGCGGGTGAAGAAACGCTTGTACTGATACGTGGGTGTGATCGTGATTGACCAGCCGGCGCTGCCCGGCCCGTAAAGCAGGTTGACGCTTTGTGCGGCAAGGCTACCTGTGGTCGAAAGATATTCTCCACGCGCGGCGAGAGAGAATCCGCGCTTGAAGGTGTGGTTCACCAACACAGCTCCGCCGCGAGTTGAAGCGCCCTGTACAACGCCGACCTTGGGATTGGTCGGGACACTGCTGTACTGAAAATAGGGCTGCACGATCCAGCTCCCTTTGGTGTAGGTGTATATCGCGGCGTACATGGTGCTGTTGTTTTGCACGGGCGTAGCCAGAGTCTGAAACGCTGTCTGGCCGAGATTCCCCATGCCTGCAAAGGTGAAGCTGTGCGGGCCATTGGCATACGTAAGTGAGCCGCTCAACCATGAGTACCGGTTCGAGTAGTAGCCGTCATTCCAACTCAAAGAGGCTGTGAACTTGCCGAACGTCTGGTTCACCTGAATGCCGCGATTAATCGCGTTTTCCTGGTTCCACAACAGTCCGCGTTCAATGTTCATGTTCTGGAAGTCGAAGGTGTACTCAGCACCCATCAACGTTGGCAGGGCACCGATCAAGATGGAGGTGTTTTTCGCTGGAACCAGCTTTGCGTAGGCTACGGGTACTGGGCCGTAGAGGTCGGTGATTGCCTTCTCAGTGGAGAGGAACGGAGTTCCGAGCGAGAGAATGTTGTAAGCACCGGCCTGAACGTAGAACTGCCACCAGCTCGTGGTTTTCTGCAGGAATATCTGGCCGTTGCTGAGCGCTGCCTGGCCTGTGTTGTCGCCGGGAACGTGGTTTCCCTGCCACAATCCCATGCCGCTGATGATGCCATTCACGTTCAGCGTGCCAAAGGGACCGCCTTCAAAACTGTTCGGTGGAGCCGCCTGCAGAGGGCCCGTGATTGCTGGAGTAGGAAGCGGAGCGGGAGCTGCGGTCTGGGCGGGCGTGTTCTGCTGCTGATCAGATGGCGTGGAATTTTGCGCGCTAGCTACGTGCGAAACGAATGCGAGGCAAAAGAAAAGCAGCAGCCAGTGCCTGAGTTGTTTGCCTGCTTGCCTGCCCTGTGATTCCTGGGACTTTGGGGATTGCAGAATCTCGGACTGCGCAAAGCGAGTGCCGCGCTCCACTCGCCGGCTGTTCGTTGCGGACTTCAGGCCAAAGCGAGCTACTTGTTCCGATGTTATTACCTCAACACTCTGTGCAGGGAATTCGTAGACGTTTCTCGAGCCGGAACGAGTAATGACCTGAAACATATGGACCCTTGGCTGGCGCGTGTCGGCGGACAGAGCTACGAGAAATCGAAGCATAAAGGCGATCGCAAACACGCAAATCAACAGCAAGGCTGTCATCCCGGAAAAGGCGGCGAAATCGAGTACGGCAATCATGGTTGTCCAAGTCATTTGATAAGGGGCGGCCTAAAGTTTGTGTAAGGAGTGCATAAAAAAAGTGTAATGAGCGAATTTGTGCGGCTCCGAACACCCAGGCTTCCTGCAGGGAAGCCGTTCAGCAGCCGTACGAACGGCCTTCTTCGGCAGCGCTGGTCAGATAGCTTCGCTCTCCAATGCGCTCGTAGAGCTGGTGAAAGACAGTGTCCGTGTAGACGTAACATTTGCCGAACTCATCGCGCACGATCCAATCACCGGGATGCGCATGAATGACTCCGGAATCAGTGGGAAGATCCATTTCGATCGTGACCTGGTTAGCGTCGACGTGCAGCGCCTTGGGATGAAAAGCAGACATGGTTCGCTCCTATAGTTCTGCGAAGAATGCGTGCCGATCCAGCCGAAGCGAAAACCGGCACGCTTCCCAGCGATCAATCACTACATTCGACAGCGATGAGCGTAAGGAATGTCTAAAAAGAGCGTAATTTCTTCGTAAATGCTAGGCGGGATCGAGCTCGGCTTCGCCGGCAGGCTCGAGCCGATATCCAACCCACGGCTCGGTAATGATGTATTGCGGCGCGCCTTCGGTTTCCACTTTCTTACGAAGTTGACCGACGAGGACGCGGAGATGCTCTGGCTGTTCTACGCTGTTCGGTCCCCAAATGGCGTTAAGCAGCTTGCGATGGGTAACTACGCGGCCGGCATTGCGCGCGAGATGCAACAACAATTCGAACTCTTTGGGCGTGAGCCTGACATCTTGACCGCGGATGGAGACGCGAAACGCATCCTGATCGATGTGGAAGTCGCCAGCTTCGAGAGTTGTCGAGACCGGCTCTGCGGGTTCGACACGCGCGAGATTGCGGCGAACACGGGCCAGCAATTCGTTCATGCCGATGGGCTTGGTGACGTAGTCGTCGGCGCCGGCGTCGAGCGCTTCGACTTTGGTCTTCTCCTCTCCCTTCACCGACAGGACGATGATAGGGACGCTGAATTCACTTCTCAGCCGGCGAGTGAGTTCGATGCCGTTCATTTGCGGCATGGAAACGTCAGTGATCACCAGGTCGGGAGTCCATTCACGCACGACGGCCAGGGCGTTGTCGCCATTTTCGGCGGTGCGTACGTCGTATCCGGATCCGTTTAGAGAGGTGCGCAGAACACGCGTAATCTGCGGCTCATCATCAACAATGAGAATTCGTTTCCTGGCGTTCATTACTTGGCCGCCTTGCTGGTTGCCTCTTGCGTAACGATGTGAACGTCGACGGGCGGCGCGTCGCGAAGGAATTTGTGAATCGTGCTCAGGTAAAGATAGCGGCGCCATCCCTTGATGGCCGATCGTCCGAATACCACCTGCGTAATGTGCTTCTCGCGGACGAACTTTGCAACCGCCTCGGACACAGTTGTGGCCTTCAGCTTCATGACCTGCGCACCCAGGTCCTCGGAGAACTTGACGTTAGCCTGCAAAGATTTCTGGTTGGCCTCGCTGTCATCGAGTCCGGTGTCTACGTAAACGACGAACAATTCGGCGTCGAGGCGGTGCGCCATGCGAGCGGCGCGCGCAACCAGGTGCTGCGCAGCAGGATTGGAACTGATACAAACGGCGAAACGCTCGCGCACCCCCAGATTGCGCTCCAACTCCTCCTTGTCGAGATGGCTTTCCAGACTGCGATCGACTTCCTGGGCGACCTGCCGGAGGGCCAGTTCGCGGAGCGCGATCAGGTTGGTGGGCCGGAAAAAATTGCCAAGAGCTCGCTCCACGCGATCTGCAGGATAGATATCGCCTCGTTTCATGCGGGTCTGCAGCGCTTCCGGCGTGAGGTCAGCCATCACGATTTCGGTGACACGCTGCAGCACCCAGTCGGGAACCGTCTCGCGCACCGTGACGCCGGTGATGTGCTGCACGCTGGGCGCGAGGCTCTCGAGATGTTGAATGTTCATGGTGGAGAGCACGTCGATGTTCGCGTCCAGCAGATCGAGAACATCTTCGTAACGCTTGCGATGCTTGCTGCCTTCGATGTTGGTGTGGGCGAGTTCGTCGATCAGAACCACTGCTGGTTTTCGCGCCAGGATGGCGTCGACATCCATTTCCTCGAAGATGGTGCCTTTGTATTCCAGCTTGCGACGGGGCACAGACTCCAGCTTCGAGGCCAATTCGGCCACGCCTTTGCGGCCATGAGTTTCGATGACTCCAATGACCACATCTTCTCCGCGGTTGCTGCGCCGGATGGCTTCGCTCAGCATGTTGTAGGTCTTGCCGACGCCAGGGGCGTAACCAAGGAATAACTTGAAGATGCCGCCCTTTTTTTCAGCGACGGAGTGCTCTAACCACTGGTCGGGAGTCTTGCTCATCGCGCCCTATTCTCTTCGAGGTAATCGAATTTGTCGATGTCAGCTACAATCGACGCCGTGAACAAGTCTCCCCAGCAAGTGTTTTTGAGATTTGTAGCCTGCTGCGCGATTGTCGTTGCGCTGGTTTATGTGTTCAAGGTTCCGCTGCATGTGAACCCCACGACGGTGGCGCTTACGTTCCTGGTGGCGGTGCTGATTGTATCGGCACGCTGGGGATTGCGTTTCTCACTATTCCTCGCAGTCATTGCCACCGCGGCCTTCAACTACTTCTTCCTTCCACCAGTGGGGACCTTCACGATCGCAGATACGCAGAACTGGATTGCGCTGTTTGCGTTTCTGGTGACCGCGATCATTGCCAGCCAGTTGTCGGAGCGCGCACGCCGGCAAACTGAAGAGGCAGTGCAGCGCCGGCGCGAGGTTGATCGGCTCTATCAATTCAGCCAAGAACTGCTGACCTCCGAAAATATTCTGGAATTGTTGAATTCGCTTCCGCAACTGGTGGTGAGCACGTTTGGCGTGTCTGCTGCTGCTCTCTACTTGCCGGGGAAGGGCGATATCTACCGTTCGGGTCCGGAGACCCGCGACCTGGACGCAGAACACTTGAAGAGCGTGATCGCGCGTGGGGAACCGACGTTCGACCGCGAACGGCGACTCAGCTTTACTCCTCTGAAACTCGGTGTGCGAATTGTGGGCACGATCGGCGTTGCCGGTGACCTGTCGCGAGAAACTCTGGATGCAATTGGAAGTCTGATCGCAATCGCGATTGAACGTGTCACTGCCGTTGAAAAACTGGCGAAGACAGAGGCCTCGCGAGAGAGCGAAAAATTGAGAACGGCAATTCTGGACTCAGTAACGCATGAATTTCGGACGCCGTTAACGGCGATTAAGGCGTCGATCACCAGCCTGATGTCGAATATCAATCTGGGAGCCGATGATCGGCAAGAGTTGATGACGGTAATCGATGAAGAGAGCGACCGTTTGAATCGCCTGGTGGGCGAGGCGGCGGAGGTTTCAGAGCTCGAATCGCATGAACTGCAACTTGATTTCGAGCCGCATCGGATTAAAGAACTGGCGCAGACTGCGTTGACGGAGTTGAAGCAGGTGCTGGGAAAACATCCGATCGAATTGAATATTGCCGAGGATGCGGTGGCGCGCGTGGATGCCAGGCGCATCACCGAGGTTCTGGTTCAACTGCTCGAGAATGCTGCGAAGTATTCGCCACCGGAATCCATGATTCGCGTGACGTCGGAATTGCGTGATGGAAAGCTAGAAGTGAGTGTGGCTGACCAGGGTGTTGGCATCGATGACATGGAACAGTCGCTGATTTTCGATAAGTTTTATCGTGGCAAGAGTGAGCGCTATCGAGTGCAGGGAACGGGGATGGGGCTGGCGATTGCGAAGGCGATCATAGAGGCGCATGGCGGTACGATCCGAGTTACCAGCCAGACGGGAAGCGGGTCAGTGTTCAGCTTCACGCTTCCGGCGTGAAGGCGGATGGGTTTTTTTGTGGATGAAATGCAGATAGAGCTCGGCACGCCGTCTTTTGCAAGAACGACTGTGGAAGTGGTCGAAGCACCGTCGGTGCATGTGGCTCAGTAGGGCCCCTTCGGCTCGGGCATTCGCCCTCGCTCAGGGTGACAGCAGTGAGGGTATTGTTGGGACGGAGTCACGCGGGCGAGGGCGCCCGCGCCACAATGCCTACCGCGGTTCTCCGGTGTTCTGGAAGCTGAGTCCCGCGACCGTGCTGCCGGATGCGAGTACGTTGCGGACCTTTTCGCGATTTGCCCCCGCCTTGTTGATTGCCTCTGCAAAACAGCGGATTGCCTGATCGGGAGCGCTGCCGTCGGGCAAGCGGAAGATCCACGGGATGTTGGTAGACGTCAGCGAATGATCGGAAGAGATAGCGATCACGGGGACGAAGTCTTTCACCCCAAGTTGTTCGGCGAGATGGCTGGAATCACGGCTGGTGGCGATGATTCCGATCGCATGCTGATCATAGAGAGCTTGTACCAGTGCCGAAGACGCTTTGCCCCACTGAACGTCGGAGGGAATACCGATCAGGGAAATGTGATGGGTCGCAGTGCGATTCAGGTCTTCCAGTAAAGCGACAGTCGCAGGCGAGTGAATCAAGTCATCTGCTTTCGGCCCGAATACCGCCAGCTTTACTTCGCTGCTCGTCTGATCCGGTAGAGTTGGGCCGGCGTATTGGACCCCATCTTCTCCGACGCGAGCGTAAGCCTTTTCCATCGATGTCGGACGATATTCGATTTGGCCGTCGTGTACGGCGGCGAGAAACATCGGACGAATGTCTTTGCAGTTGGGATCGAAGATCATCTCGCCAGTCACGCCTTCGTACTTATCGAGTCCGGTTAATGCATCGCGAATGCGGCCGCGATTCAGGCCAGCCTCGCAGATGGCGTGCAGCAGGATCTGCATGGTGTCGTAGGCGAGAGCAGCGAAGTGATCGGGTTTCTCGTGGAACCGAGCTTCGTAGCGGGCGACGAAGTCCAGCCATTGCGGATCTTTGCGGCTGGGATCGTAGGGATACACGGCTTCGAAGCCTTCGGCAGCGGCGCCGGCAGTCTTGAGCAGATCGTACCCCATAGTGCGATGACTGCCAAAGATGCGCTGTTTCATTCCGAGCTCGCGCATTTGCAGCAGAATATTGGCTGCAGGGATTTCATCTGTCCAGAGGACGATAGCGTCGACACGCGAGTCGTTGATGATGCGAAGCTGATGGCGGAAATCCGTGTCGCCGGGCATGAATTTTTGTTCGATGATGAGAGGGTGGCCGAGGCGACGCGAAGCATCTTTGAACTTTAGAACGCCGAAGCGGCCGTAGCGATCGTTGACGCGGAGGATGGCGACCCGTTTGAGTCCGAGCTCAGTATAGATGTGGCGGGCGAGCGTGTAGCCTTGCACGCGATCGTCCTGAAGCGTGGTTAGAAACCAGGGGACGATCGTTTCCGGAATTGTGGGATCGGTGGCAGCGCTGTTAGCCATAGGAACTTCGGTTTTCAGATTCACGCGAAGGCCGATGTGAGTGGAGTCGCCGCTGAGCGAACCGTACATGGCCCAGACTTTTTCGTCGTAAGCCATCTTGATGATTTCGTTGCTGGAGGCGCCCCAGGTGGCTGAATCGTTGTGGATCATGAGGCGGAAGGGCTTGCCCCCGTAACCGCCGGCAGCGTTGGCTTCATCGATGGCCATGTTGACGCCGTTCAACATCTTCTGGCCGAGCGCGTGATCGGGATGATCGTAGACAGGGCCTAGAAAACCGATGCGAACTTCGGTGATGGTCGACGGATTTGGATCAGGGACATCGCGCGCCGCGCCGTTGTACTCGATCAAGCTGGTGTAGTTCTCATAGTAAGGCGTGGTGAACTTCGAGTAGGGACGCAAATCCTCTGGGGCCTCGGCGTATGGACGCATCTCGCGGTTCTGAGGACGACCGGCAGGATTCTTTCCACACGAACAGCTGAACGTTGATTGAGCCCAACTGAGCGGCACAGTCATCATCACGGCGATAACTACGAGCAGAACGCGGCGCGGCATTGAGTTACTCCTTCGGTGTTTCGCGGAACATGGCGATGGCTTCGATTTCAACCAGCAGGTCCGAACGGCACAGTTTTGCCTGGATGCCTGTTGAAGCCGGTACGGGATCGAGTCCCTGTTGCTGGAAAAACGCGGTCCGCTCTTCGTTGAAGGCTTCATAATCGCGATCGATATCGCGCAGATAGCAACTGGTACGCACGATGTCTTTCCAAGTGCAGCCTTCTGCTTCAAGCAGACCGGTGATGTTCTTGAATGTGCGCTTGCACTGCGCGCGGAAGTCGCCGACGTGCACGGTCTTGCCGTACTCGTCGATGCTGGCGGTGCCCGAGATCAGCAGGATGACCAGGCCGTTGAGGTCGATGCGCATGCCGCGAACGAAAGAGCTGGGCTTCGAGTAGTCATAGGCTTCGTTGAGAACTTTGAGATTGGTGATCGCCCGCTTTTCGATGGGAGCGTGCGCGATGGCTTCGAGAATTTCTTGTACCTGCATGTGAATGGCTCCTTACTTCTGTCGTATTCCGTGACTTAAACCTTCTGCGGTGGCGACCCAGAGGTCATTACCCTGAAAATCCACGCCAAGGATGTAGTTGTGTGCGGGCGCGCTGTCGACCGCGATATTCGTGATGTTTCCAGCGGCGTCGCGCACGAACATCTCCGGCTTGTGCGTGTCGAGAGCGGGGCGATAGACGGACCAGTTCGTGCCGTCGTAGTAGGCGAGACCTTTGTCGGTGCTGAACCATGCGCGATTCGCATCGACGGCTTTCACCTGGTTCAGGAAGTTGCTGGGAAGACCGCTGTCCTTGGTGAGAAAGTTGTGCCAGTAGCGGCCGTCGTAGCGGCTGGCGCCGAAATAGGTGGCAACCCAGAGAATCTTGTCGACGTAGCTGACGGAGGTGGTGATCTCGTGGATCAGGCCCTGGTCCTTGAGGACGACCATCTCGGTTTCGCCATCGGGATCGTTGTAGTCCTTCCAGCGCTGCGTCAGAACGTCGTACTCGAGCACGCCTCCGCCCCAGACGGCGTAGTAGACCTTGTCCGGTGCGGGACACACACCGTAGGTCCAGATTTCGTACATGGGCGTATTGCGCTCGTTATATAGATTCCACTGGTTGGTACGCGTGTTCAGGCGACCACCGCCGGCAGCTGTTGCAACCCAAACGTAATCTCCCTGGACGCCGACACTGTAGACGACGTCGTTGGGAAGTCCGGAGTTGAGTTGCGTGAAGCTATCAATGCGGCCCGCAGAAATACGGCTGAGGCCACCGAGTGTGGCAGCCCATACGTCGCCGGTGCGCTTGTCGAGTGCGAGGCCGAGCACGGCCTGGTGCGCGAGTCCGTCACTGGGACGGAATACCTTCCATTTGCCACCTTCGAAGAGGCCGAGGCCATCGTCTGTGCCGGCCCAGATGCGCGATCCATCCACCAGAACGGAATAGACGTGATTGTTCGGGAGACCATTCGCCGTGGTGAAGTTCTCCCAGCGAAAGCGAGGCATGTCCTGCGAAATCCCCAGGCAGGAAAAGCTCACAAGCAGAACCAGCGCGAACAAACAATTGCGTGTCTTCATAAAGTCTTCAGGTACTCGATCAAGTCGTTCAATTCGTCTTTCATCAAATCGTTGGTGACGCCGTGCGTATCGTGCGGGTTATAAACCGTCCAGATCTCTTCCATCGAGCGCGCGGAGCCATCGTGCAGATACGGGGCGGAATAAGCGATGTCGGGAAGATGGGGCGTGTCAACGAGCGGAGAGCGATCAGTCGCCTTACCGGAGCCAACGTCCGCGAGCTGGCGATTCGTGTATTTGGGTCCGCTGTGACAGTAGGCGCACTGATTGGTCTCGGGAATGGGCTGGTGAGTTTTGGTCATCGTGCGTTCGAAGATTGCTTTGCCGCGCTCCTGTTGTGGCGTGAGCTGTCCATCCGGCAACCGATAACGATTCGGACGCAGCGGAATCGAGAAGATGTAGGTATCGAGATCCGCGAGTTCCTGCTCGCTGTAGCTCTGTGAGCGGTAGAAGAATTTTTCGGTGCGCGGGCCGCATTCTGTCTGCAGGTTCGGATTGCCGCCATTCCACTTGAATGGCTCGGTGCCGCTCAGATCTTCAATGGAGCGATTGTCGACGACGTCTTTGCCGAAGCCGTCGGGCTCGAGATCCCAGTTCATGCCGTCGAAGGTGGAATCGAGATGACAATTGGCACAGCTGAACTGGCCCTGGAATGCAAATTTTGCGTTGTAGAAGAGGCGCTCCCCACGACGATTGGCGGAGATAGTCTGCGGACCGCCCAGGTCGATGGACTGGGCAATCTGGTTGTTGGCTGTGTCGATTACGTCGATGGTGTCGCTGAGGCGATCGGCGACGTAGAGCCGCTTGCCGTCGGGGGAGAGAAGCACGCCGCGAGGATCGGGGCCCACCGGGATTCTGGCGGTGACGTAATTTGCGGAGGCCGAGAGATCGTTGGCGAAAGGCTGGCGCTGAGACCGGGCGAAGGCGAGTAAGTGTTGCGTGTCGATGACAGTCACGATGCCGGCACCGCCGCTGGTGACGAAGATCTTCGATTTGTCCGGTGAGATGGCGACACCGAAGGGCCGCGCGAAGTAACGCTCAAGTTCGTCGATGGGTACCTGGACGGTTTGTCCCGCATCTTCGCCGAAAATGGTGAGCGTATCGACGAAGGCCCATCCGTGTTCTACGTGTGCGAGTGGGACCAGATTCTTGGGCTGAAGCTGTGCGACGACACTGAGCCTTCCGTCGCTTGAGTTGGCCAGATGAAAGACTCCAGCCACGTTGTGAAGAGGCTTGCGCTCGACGACGTCCTGAGTGACTGTGTCGATGATCGTGATCTCCGATTCCGGCGGAGTACGAAACTTTCCAATGTTCGGATAAATGTGAGTGCAGTAGATGTGCTTCCCATCGGGAGAGAGGGCGAGGTAACTGGCGCCGCGTCCAGCAACCAGTCGCTTGATCTCTTTGCCGGTTTGCAGATCGATAACCGAGATGTCGTTGCTCAGGCGATTGGCGGTATAGAGCGTGTGGCCTTCGCGATCGGAGATGGCGCTGATGGGCTCGAAACCAGCGGGAAGCGTGCGAGAAACTGAGAACGAGCTGGCGTCGATGACCGAGATGCTGTCAGACCAGGAGTTGGCGACGTAGATCTGCTTACCGTCGGGCGAAAGCGAAAGTCCGGTAGGCACGTGGCCAACGGCGATTTGCTTGACTACTCTTCCGCTGGCGATGTCGACCACGCGCAACTCGTCGCTCTTCTCGCAGACCACGTAGAGCGAGCGGCCATCGGAGGACAGGGCCATCTCAACAGGATTGAGATACCGCGCCTGTTCTCCCGCGGACCACGCGCCGATGATGAGCACGGCGGCGATCAGCAGACCGATTACAAGTGCTAGTTGGAGGCGGGGGCGCATCAGGGCTCCTCCACCAGGAGAACGTGATCGACCTTCAGATTTTGCAGCGTCTGCTCTTTTCCGCTTGGCCACTTGATGGTGAGCCGGTCGACTTTGGTGGCGGAACCGAGGCCGAAGTGGATGCGATCATCGTCCTGCGATAGATAACTGGATCCGGCGAATCGTTCCGCGACCTGCTTTTTGCCGCCGGCAGTTAATTCGAGGCGTGCGCCAATGCCGTCGCGATTGCTCTTCTTGCCTTTCAGCTTGATGGCAATCCAATGGTTGTCATTCTTCGAAACGTTGTGGAAGAGCGTGCCGCGAGCGCCCAGGTTTACGACGAAAGCGTCCATCTTGCCGTCGTTGTCGTAGTCGGCGAAGCAAGCACCGCGTGAAACCGTCTTCACGTCCATGACGGAACCGGCCTGTCGCGAGACATCCTCGTAGAGACCGTTGCCCAGTCCACGAAACAGCGACTGCTCCTGCGGCACGAGGTGAATAAGTCCGCCGTGGAAGGTCATGATGTCGGGAATGCCGTCGTTGTCGAAGTCGTAGATGCCGCTGCCCCAGCTCACATATTGCGCAGTCGCCTGCGAGATGCCGGCCTTCTCGCTGATGTCCTCGAACCGATCCTTCCCGATGTTCTTCATGAGGCGGTTGTACTTCGAGTCGGTGACCCAGAGGTCGATCACGCCGTCTCCGTCGACGTCGGCAAATATCGGTCCCATGGCGGAAGTTGACTCGCCGTTCTGCCCGTAAGCGGTGCCGGAGTCAGATGCGATTTCTTCGAAGGTGCCGTCACGCTTGTTGTGGAAGAGGAAGTTCTCGGTCTTGTCGTTAGCGACGTAAATGTCGGGATAGCCATCGCCGTCGAAGTCGGCGGCAGTCACGCCCATGGTGCGGCCTTTGAAGGCGCCGATGCCGGACTTGTCGGTCACATCGGTGAACGTGCCGTCGCAGTTGTTGTGATAGAGACGGTTGGTGTCCGCCTCGTAGTCGAGTGGGCCGGGATAGTTATCAGCTGGATAGAAATTGCGATACTTGGGATCGAACTGCACGTAGCGGCCGACGAACAGGTCGACACAACCGTCTTTGTCGTAGTCAAGCCAGGCGGAGCTGATGGACCAGCGATCGACGTGAATACCGGCCTTCGCGGTGACATCGGTGAAGGTGCCGTTGCCGTTGTTGTGATAGAGGATCGCCTGGCCGTAGCCGGTTACGAATAGATCGACGTAGCCGTCGTTGTCATAGTCCGCGGCGATGGCGGCCATGCCGTAGATGTTTGCCGCGACTCCGGCCTGATCGGTGACGTCGGTGAATTTGCCGTTGCCGTCATTGCGATAGAGGTGATTGTGCGGCGGAGTCTCCGGCTCTTTTTTCAGCGGATACGGGTGCATACCCGGCCCAAGCGGCTTGCCGGAAACCACGTAGAGGTCAGGACGGCCGTCGTTGTTGTAGTCGAACCAGACGCAGCCGCCGCCAGTTCCTTCGAGCAGTGAGCCGAGATCCTGCGCGCCAAAGCTGTGCGTGAAGTTGATTCCGGATGCGGCGGTGGCGTCCTCGAACTGAATGGTGCTTTTGGGAGCCTGAGCCCATAGCACGGACGAGAGCATCAGCATTCCTACAATGCGGGCGAACAAATCAGTGACCTCCTGTCCGTGTGTGCGTCTGTTTCCAAAGTCATGTCGACCGGATCCGTCGATTTCAGCAATACCTGTGGGACCTCGTTATCGGGCGCGCGTTCCGGCCCGGCGTGGCAGCCGACACAAATGCGTTGTTCTCCGCGTCGTATCCAGAACCATCCGGCTTCCTTCTTCAAGGTTTTGCCATTGGCGTCGAGAAGTTCGAACTTGATTGGCTGATCCGATGGGACGTGCAGGAAGAACGAGCCGTCGGTCTCGACGGGCGATGAGCCGATGAGCTTGGGCCGACCCGATGGCCCGGCCGTGTAGACCTTCACGGAGGCGATGGAGCCTGGATCGAAGTGGTATTTCGATGTGTACGCGTTCAGACAAAGCAGGTTGGCGTTTGGCCAGTCATGCAAGCCCGAAGGATGGCGATTCGGAACAGGTCGCGAAGCGATCAATATAGGCTGGAGCAGGTTCAGGCCATTCTGGACAGCGAGCGGTTCTAGGCTTGGCGTTCCAGGGGTCCACTGCATCAGGCGATAGGATTCCGCAGGACTCTTGCGCCAGGTGACGAAGCCACTCGCCGGAAGGCATCTGAACCACGTCCCCAGCAAACTGCCCTCTGGGCGCGGAGATTGCGTCGGCGTGAGCCAGCGGGGAGGTAAAGCGCACGAGGGAGTCGGCGGAAGCAAAGACGATATCGCCAACTGCGTTTTGTTTGCCGGAGTGACGATCGGCGCCGTGATCGCAGCGATAAGATTCGACTCCGCTGCCGTCGGTGTAGACGGTGTAGAGTTCCGATTTCGTGCCAGCTCCCAGCGGGTAGACAGCTTCGAAGAGCACGCGTCCGTCGCGAAGGACGTCGGAGGGGAAGAGCGTTGCCGGGAATGAAGGTGAGTTGGGTGGCGCTTGAAATTTGCAACTCGAGGGCGAGGGGGCTCGAGGGCGAGTGGGCTCCATTACCCGAGCGGGCTTCATCAAGCGAGCGCAGTCTCGATTAAAAAGCGACCGGACTTCCGTTCTGCGAAAACGATGCGAGAGTCAGGCAGATAGAGAGGACGGACGCATTGGTCTTTGCAGTGCGTGATCTGTTTTGGTTGCGCGCCGTTAGTCGTCGCTTCCCAGATCTGCCAGTGATCGGCAGGGTGGCGCTTTCCGGCGAAGAGGATATGAGTGCCGTCGAACGAAACGTTGGCGTCAGCCGAGGCTGCGAACGCCGGAAAAAGTTGGCGCTGACCTTTGTTGTCGCGGGTCCAGAGGTTCGCTCCCAGAGGGAAGCGCTCGGCACCGTGAATCCAGGCTTCGGAGTTGAACGCTTTTGCGGCGGTGAAGACGATGGGTGTCGTTTGCGAGGAGGACGCACGCAATGACGTCGTCGAGACGAACAATGCAATCAGGAGGGAAAGTCCGTATAGCCGGAGTCGCACTAACGCCCCCCTGCCATTGCGGCCAATTCAGCCTGTAGTTCACGGTCCCTGGCTTGCAGTTCGATGTAGGGCTGCAGATCCCTCATCATGGATTCGAATTGATCGAAGGTCAGCGACTGCTCTCCGTCGCTCATCGCTTTTGCAGGATTCGGGTGGACCTCGACGAGAAGTCCGTCGGCGCCAACCACAACTCCGGCACGCGCTAAAACCGGCACCAGGGCGCGCAATCCTGCGGCGTGACTGGGATCGACGATCACAGGAAGATGCGAGACCATTTTCAGGACGGGGATGGCGCTGATGTCGAAGGTATTGCGGGTGGCTTTTTCGAAGGTACGAATACCTCGCTCGCAGAGGATTACATCGGGATTGCCCGCCATGAGAATGCATTGCGCGGAACGCAGCAGCTCCTGCAGTGTCGAACTCAGTCCGCGCTTGAGCAGCACCGGCCGTCCGCACTTGCCGAGCGCTTCCAGCAGCGAGTAGTTCTCCATGTTGCGGGTGCCAACTTGCATGATGTCGGCGTATTCGGCGATGACGGGGACTTCTGTCTCGGACATTACTTCGGTGACGATGGCGAGACCGGTTGCTTCACGAGCTTTCGCAAGAATCTTCAGGCCCTCGACGCCGAGACCCTGAAAGGAATAGGGAGAGGAACGGGGCTTATAGGCGCCGCCGCGCAAGATGCGCGCGCCCGATCGAGCGACAGATTCTGCGGTCTGCAGGACCTGTTGTTCGGACTCGACGGCACACGGGCCGGCCATCACGACAAAGTCGCCGTTGCCGATCTCGATGTCACGGACGCGAATTACTGTTTGGGCGTCCGGACTCTTCTTCGTTACCAAGTCGAACGAAGAGAAATGTCCATTCCAGGGAGTATTCACGTTAGCGAATTCAAAGTAGGCGCGGGGGATTCAGCTCACTGTGATTTACGTCACGAGCAGCCTGTGACAAAGCGGAGTTTTTGGCGAAATAGTTGCGAAGTTCACGCGCAAATTAGGGAGTCAATAATATGTTTCCACTACTCGGGAAGCTGACTCACCACAGAGGCACAGAGACAAGGAGAAAACGAAATAGGGTTCTGATTATCTGCCTCGGGCCGTGATCCTTGGATGCGCTGCGCGACGGCTCACGGTTCGCCATGGTGCTTCTCTACCTCTTTGGCTCTGTGGCGAGTTCCGGCCTTGAGTGCCACATCTCGCAACGCACGTCACAGGCGCATATGACGCACGTCCTAGACCCTATGGTCGTGCCGCCGGGAGAATCCGTTCGACCTCCGAAAGGAATGTTTATGGCAACCGCGACCTCGGCTCCTCCGGAAACTCTGCGCACTCTACCCAGTGATGCTGTACGTCAAATCCAATGGCGGTTTGCCGATCGCTACGATCTGCAGATGCTGATCCAGTCGGTGCGCGCGGTGGCGCGAGGACCGGTCGCACAATTGGTAGCGGCAGGTGGACGTAACTCCCATGAGTGGACGGAGCAAAAGAACGAGCTGCTGGAGCACTTCGACCGTTCGGGAATTACGGCCGTCTTCATGGAGCCGGAGCAGGGAGGCTTCATCGCCGGGCCGAAGAATCTGGCGCTGGCGCTGGTGGCGTTCGAATTGGCATGGGTGGATGGCGGCGCGGCCACTGGAAGTCTGGCCGGATGCCTGGCGCTCGCGCCGATTCATGAGCGTGGTACCGCCGAGCAACGCGATCACTATATGCGGCTTGCCGCTCCTGTGCAGCCGGGCGAAGATCGCAAGGCGTGGCGCGGGGCGTTCTGCCTGACGGAGCCGATTCCTTATGTTGGCGTCGATACCGGAATGCTGAACGGCAAGCTCAGCGTAGAGAAGTGGGAGGCGGGCGAAGAGCCGGTGCTGCACGTCGAAAAGCGCGGGCGATTCATCACAAATATTGGATTTGCGAACTTCGTGACCGCAGCGGTGGATTCGGCTGATCCACGAATCAAGGGCAGCTGCATGGTGATCCTTGAGGAAGGCGATCCGGGAGTTTTTGATCGCGGGACACCGACACGCAAGCTGGTTCATCAGCTGTCGTCGACGGGCGATCCAATTTTCAATCTGCGCATTCCGGCTAACCGGATCGTGGGTGGCTACGACGTGAAGGACGGCGTGATTGTTCCACGCTTCAATCACAGCGAAGTCATCGAGGCGGTATTCCGCCGCACGCGCGTTACGGTAGGCGTGATGACCGCGGCAAAGTTGCTGTCGGCGGTAGAACCAATCATTCGCTATCAACGCGGACGCTTTCGCGGAGCGGAGATGGCTACGCCCGGGTCGATCCGCTATGAGTTGGGATTGCAACAAAGAGAAGACGCGCTGCACCGGCTAGCAGATGTTTGGGCGGCAGGCGAAGCGAGCGCATCGTTGGGATTCGCGGCGGCGCGGCTCTTCGATGAACTCGATCCAGTGGAGCGCGAGATTGACGAACAGCTGAACCGGCGCGGAATCACTGGTGGTCGCGCACGCATGAAAGTATTTCGCGAGGCTGGTGTCGAGGCAGTGAAGCTGCTTGACCTGCCGTCGCAAGATCCGCAACGGGCGAAGCTCGAATCCGACGCGATGATGCGGTTCGTGCAGATGGACTCGCTCGCCGATGTGCTTTGTCCGGCGACGAAGTTATGGAACACAGGCTGCGGGTCGCAGATGATGCGCGAGGCCGTGAGCTTGATGGGTGGATACGGGATCACCGAAGATTGTCCAGGATTTCTGGGTCACAAGTGGATGGACTCGCAGCTCGAAGCCACGTATGAAGGGCCCGAGGCGGTACAGCGGCGGCAGCTTTCGGTGACCATGACGAATCCGGTGTTCCTGGCGCAGTTCCGCAACTGGGTTCGCGAGATGCGCGAGATTGCGGCCACGCATCCGGGCAGCGGCGCGTGCACACTAGCGACGGCGATGCTGTTATGGCTGTGGAGCATCGATCATCTGCAGCATACATCGGATGCCGATGGATCGAAGCTGTATCAGAGCGCGCGACAAGGCGTGACGTTCCCACTTGCCGATGCGCTTTGCTGGTTGGTGGCGGCGCGCTGCCAGATTATGGATCTGCTTGAACTGGAACGGCGCGGTGGCGAAGATCCGGCGATGGCTGATGGATTCAGCGGGCTGCTGAATTTCATGAGCGATCTGTGTCACGTGCAAACCGCGCGTGCGAGCGGCGAAGTTGGACGCATCTGTGCGGAACTGGTGTTCGGCTATAACCGCCATCCGGCGTGGGACGCGGAAGGGTACAGCTCGTGCTATCGCGCTGACGATCTGGACGCGCTGGAAAGCATCATGCCGGGGATCGCGGCGTGCGCGCTGGATGTGATCGCCGCTGATGGTTCGCACGTGGGCAAGGCTGGTCCATGCGCGGGTTGCGCTGGGTCACAGCAGTTCCAGGTGCTGCGTAGCAGACTAGACATATGTCTGACCGGCTGCCGTCTTTCGAAGGATCGCGCGGCTGAGGCGATTTCGAAAATGATGATTCCCGAAGCGCTGGACTATCCGGCATGAGCGCGGCTGTCAACAATCCCGCGGAGATCGCGCGCGCCGAGATGCAGGTAGACATCGCCTGTGTGGGATTCGGTCCCGCAACCGCGGGCTTCCTGACAACGCTCTCGCGCGAGATCATGAATCCCGATGGCACGCCGCAGATCGAAAGCACGGTCTCGCCTGGGCTGCCATTGCAGGTGATGTGCTACGAGCGCGCCGATGCGTTGGGATTTGGTGTTTCCGGCGCGGTGACGCGCGCGCGCGGAATCCGGCAGAGCTTTCCTGATCTTGATCCCGCGTCGATTCCAATGGCAGTGCCGGTGAAGTCGGAGAAACTGATCTATCTTCTCGATCCCACCGGGGCTAGCCATCGCTCGCGTGCGTTAAGGATGGCGGACAAGCTGATCCGAACCTTCAGCTACGTGCTGCCGGTGCGGCATCAGGCGCTGGAGTTGCCGTATATCCCGCCGTTCATGCAGAAGCACAACGGACTGATTCTGGGACTGGGGCAATTCAATCAGTGGGTGGGCGAGCAACTGATGAGTTCCGGCGTGGTGCAGCTGTGGCCGGGAACACCGGTCGCTGCGCCGCTCGTCGAAAATGATTCGGTTGTCGGCGTTCGACTGGCAGATCAGGGAACTGATCTGCAAGGGAATCCGGACGCGAACTTTCTGCCGGGTATGAATGTGCGCGCGGCGCTTACGGTGATCGGCGATGGACCGGTGGGAGCGGTGGGCCGGCAACTCGATCAGCGGTTTGGCCTGCCAGATGGGCACAAGCAGCGCGAATATGCGCTGGGCATGAAGATGGTGATCGAGCTGCGCGAAGATTCGGGACTGGAGCCGGGAACAGTTTTCCATACGCTTGGATTCCCCGAGCCTGAGATCTTCGGCTTCCTCTACGTTCATCCGGATCGACTCGCGTCTGTTGGCATTTTCATTCCATCGTGGTTCAAGAGCCCGGTACGCACCGGCTATCGGTATTTGCAGCACTATCTGCAACATCCTTATCTGTGGCGCTATCTGCACGGCGGCACGTTGAAGTCTTGGGGCGCGAAATCTCTGCAGGAGTCTGGCCGGCACGGTGAGCCGATGCTTGCGGGCAACGGATTTGCGCGCATCGGGGAAGGCTCCGGCAGTACCAACGTTCTGGCAGGCTCAGGCGTGGACGAGGCATGGACGACGGGAACGCAACTTGCGGAAGCGGTGATTGAGTTGCTGGAACAGCGAAGGCACTTCACGCGCGAGAATCTGCAGGAGATGTACATTCGTCGGCGACGCGAGAGCTTTGTAGATCAAGAGGCGCGTGTCGCGGCTGACTCGCGCAACGGATTCGCGTCTGGAGTGGTGACCGGCATGCTTGGAATGGCGCTGGCCGGTTTCACGCGAGGACGGATCTCCTTTGGATCACGCTTTCAGCCGCTGCCGAAAGCGACGCGTTCGATCGAAGAAGCGTATGCGCATCGTATTCCCACGCAAGATCTGCGGCAGATCATCGAAGAGTGTTCGGCGAAGGGAATTGCGGCGCACGACCGCGTCATGGATCGTTGCGGCTGGCCGGAGATTCCGCTCGACGGCAAGTTGCTGATCTCGCATCAGGACGCGCTGCTGATGGGCGGAGGCGTGCAGGCGGCTGCGGGATATGCGAATCACGTCGTGTTTATCGATCCGGCGCTGTGCCACAACTGCAATCCGAAATTGTGCGTGGAGATGTGTTCCGGACAGGCGATCACGCGCGGCGATGGAGAGGTTCCGGCGTTCGATCGCGAGAAATGCGTGTACTGCGGCGCATGCCTGTGGAATTGCCGCCAGAGTGTGGACGGCGAGCACGGAAACATTGAGTTCCGCGCGGGATCCGGCGGACTGCATTCGACCTTAAATTGATCACCTTTGAAATTGATTCAGCTTTAGAGGATGTGAACCGAATGAGTGATGGATATCAGATTGTAGTGTGCGGCAGCATCGTTCCCGATCCGCTGCAGACTCTCGAGCCTGTGGAAACTCCGAATGGCCCGGCGCTGAAAAATGAAATGATGCTGCCGGCGGTGCTCGATCCGTGGGCGTCACATGCGTTGTACGAAGCGGCGAATCTTGCGTCCAAAGTACCGAACAGCAAGGTATGGCTGGTGAGCCTGGCGCCAAAGGCGAAGCTGCAGCAGGTGATGATGACCATCGCGCAGAAGGTCGCGTTCGAATTGGTGGCGGTTGATGGTCCAGCGAGCGGCTTTGGTGATGCCTACAGCGTGGCGGCGGTGCTGGCGGATGCGATTCAGGCGATCGCCGGGACTTGATCGTTCGCGACTGCTGCTGTTTGGCGGATGGGAGTCGGCGAGCCGTGGAGCTGGCGTGACGATGCAACTGGTAGGCGAGCGACTGGGGATTGTCGATCAATTTCAGGGCGTGGACCAGATCACGGTGCAGCCAGACGGATCGTTTGAAGTGCTCGAGCGCATCGAGGGTGGACGTCACCAGGTTTCGATGTGTGCGGGAGCGCCTGCCTTACTGGGTTGGGCAACTGGGAATCTTCCGGAGCCGCGCAATAATCCGCAGGTCGGCATGGCGAACATGCGGACGGTGATGCCGGCGCTGCAGCGCGCAAAGCCCGCGGTGCTTGCGGCCAGTAGTCTGAAGTATCTAAGCGCGACGCCGCCGAAGCAGCAGCGGCAAACGCGCATCGTGAAAGACCTCGCGGTCGACGAGATCGCCAACGAAATCGTTGAGTGGATTACGAAGTAAGAGACGGTAGGCGAGTTTGTGCGGACAAGAGTGTCCGCGCCACACAACATAGGAGTTTTCGTGGAAAAGATTTTGTTTCTAGCTCACGTCGACGAATCCGGTACGTCGTTACCAAAAGCCGCGTACGAAGTTCTTGGGCTTGCCATTGATCTGGCGGCGCAGACGAATGCAGAGCTTGTCATTGGCCTTATTGGAGAAAATGTAGAAGCCGCTGCGACTTCTGTGGCCAATGCCGGCGCAACCCGTACCCTCACGGTTTCCGGCCCCGATTTCGCGCAAGCTCGGTATGCAACTGACGCCGCCGCTCTCGAGGCGATCTGTCGTGCGGCCGAGGCGAGCGTTGTTCTCGCTCCCGCGACTTCGCGATTCGCGCGCGTGCTTCCCGGCGTCTCTGCTCGACTTGTCGGGACAGGCCGACACGCACATCACTTCCGTCGAGATCCGTGATGGAGCGCTTACAGCCGGTCGTTGGTTCTATCGCCAGCGCATTGAAGCTGTGATCCGCCGCGAAGCGCGACCGTGGTTTCTGCTACTCGAATCAGGCTGCCACGAAGCATGGGTCGGAGAGCGCGGCACGGCTGCAGTTCGAACAGATTACGATCACTCTTCCTGCTGAAGCGAGACGGACCATGGTGACAGGCATTCGCGCTCCCAAGAGCGAAGCGCAGACCATTCGACCCGATGCGAGTCTGCTTTTCGTCGCTGGCGCCGGTTGGACGAAGAAGCAATCCGACGGAAAAGTGCACGGCCAGGAGGCCGAATCGCTGATCTTGGGATTCCTGAATGCGTCGAAGGCTTCGCTCGGCGGCAGCAAGTCGCTGGTCGACCAGAGCGGCGAACAGCAATCCGTGCTCGGCTTTATGACGCATCTGAATCAGGTCGGTCAGACCGGTTCGACACCGCGTCATCCCAAGGGCTTGTCGACCTGTTGCCATGGCGAAGAGCCGCACGTGGTCGGTTGGCGCTTCATACACGAGCGCCGCGCCATTAATCTCGACCCAAATTGCGGATGGGCACGCGGGAAAGCGGATGTCCTTTACGTCGCGGATGCGTTCGCGGTGATGAAGAGAGTGAACGAACTCCTGGCGGAGCGCAGGGAAGAAGGTCAGAAACAAGCCGTGGCCATGACCACCTAAGAACTATGCAGTCACCCTGGCTGCTTTTAGTTCTTCCGGAGCGAACCGCCTTGCGGAAGGCTTCGTAGTCTGCCGTAACCTGGTCGGCATACGTAATCGCGAACTTCTCTGCGGCTTTGTCTAGTTTGGTGCCCGTGCCGATATATCCAGAGATTGCGTACGGATCTCCTGACCGTGCATGGCCTTTGGCCAGCACTTCACCGCAAGTGCGTGCATAGGAAGCAAGCCCCTGACCGCGCAGATCCGCGTTTTCGATCGAAGCCTTATGGTCGCTCATCTGGCGGACCAGATAATCACGCCCGCCGAACGACGTCCATCCCAGCAGTAAGTCGGATTGTGTTTGCATGCGGCGTTGTCCTTCCACCACTCTGCGTCCCTGGTTGATGTTGATCTGCGGTGATCGAACATACGGAGCATAGGCGGAGGGCGGTTCTTCCTTAATCTGCAGGAAGAGTGGATCGCCGGTGCCATTACCGAACATGAGCACGACGTAATCGCGCGTTGCCACACTGCCCGTTCCGACCACTTTAAAGGCGATATCCGCTGGACGGTAGAAATCCAGGACATGTTGCCGCTCTGGCGTGAGTGTTTCCAGATAATTCACGAAGGACTCGAGGATCGCCCGTTCAAGCGCACGGCTCACATGCGTGAGAAGGGGCTTCGAGTCCTTGAAGCGGCGCAATCCCTTGCCCGCTGGAACCGTGAGTTTTTCCAGGTTCTGCTGTGGAGTGGCTCGCTCGGCTTTGCTGAGGACCGACTTTACGGCCAGGTCGGCCGCCACGTGAACGCGGTAACGCTCCATCTCCAGGACCGGTATACGTGCCAGATAATTAATCGTTGTTCGATATTTTTCGAAGAACTCACGGACGGAGTCACGGCACCGGCGCTCGCTGTTTCCAGCTTCACGGCCGGCGAGCATCAAGCTGGCGCCCAGGCGCTTCAAGTCCCATTCCCACGGGGCCCGGACTGTCTCATCAAAATCGTTGATGTCAAAAACCATTTTGCCGTCGGGCGCTGCGAATGCTCCCAGATTGCGGACATGCGCATCGCCGCAGATCTGGGCGAGGATTCCGGTATTCGGCATGGTGGCGAGGTCAGCCGCCATCAGCGGGAGTGATCCCCGATAGAACGTGAATGGGGAGATCGCCATCCGTCCCATCTTGATCGGGAGCAATTCAGGGATGCGGTCATGGTTGGCCTCGATCAGCAGATCGATAACGTGAAACGTGCGGTTCTTTGGACTCCACGAAGCGTGTTTCGACCGGCCAACCTTGGCGCGGCGCTTTTGGCCGAATTGCCTGCGTTCTTCGCAGTGAAGAAGTTCTTTCGTTTCCATTCCTGACGTCCTGGATGCCCTACAGCAACTTCTAGCATGTTCCCCGGCGAAACACCGAATGTACTTTTTTGTGCCGAAGTAATTTGCCTACAGAGATTCCTTTCCGTTAACGTTAACGCAGGTGTTATTATGCCCAGTCCCGAAAACCGCACCCCAATGAAGCCGGAAAAGATAGGAATCCATCGCATCGCCGAATTGGCTGAGGTATCTATTGGGACCGTCGATCGAGCGCTCCATGGACGGTCCGGTATCAATGAAGAGACCCGGGCACGCGTGCTTCGCGTGGCAGAAAGGCTGGGTTACCAGCCAAATCTTGCGGCCCGTGCGCTCTCCATCGCCAGGTCGGACTTTCGTATCGGGATCTGCGTGCCGACGGAGATACATTTCTTCTACGATCAACTCTGGCAGGGCATTTTGGAAGAAGCCCAGCGGTTCAGCCATCTGGAACTCGAGTTTCTCTGTCGTCCGATCAAAGAATTGGGAAAAGGGGATGCGGATGCGTTGGCGTATCTGCTGAACAGCGGAGTTCAGGGAGTGGTTCTCACGCCCGGCAATCCCACGGAAATGACGCCGCTTATTGACCGCGCCGAGTCGCAGGGAATTCGCGTAATTTGTGTCTCAACCGATGCTCCTGGATCCCGCCGCTCTACGATCGTGTTTGCCGAACCGACGCTCAACGGACAAATGGCCGGAGAGGTGCTCGGCAAGTGCCTGGCACCGGGTTCTATCGTTGCTGTGGTTACAGGCATGGCTGAGACCGAAGATCACCGCAAGAAGACTGAAGGATTTTGCGAAACGTTTCCTCGATTTTGCCCTTCCGGCCGGGTGGTGAGTATTGTTGAGGGCCGTGAGCACGAAGAGCAGACGTACAAAAAAGTGCTGTGTCTATTGAACTCCGAACCGGGTCTTGCCGGAATCTATGTGACTACAGTGAATTCGCTTCCCGTGTGTCGCGCTCTCAAACAAACGGGCAGCGCAGGCCGGGTGAAGCTTGTCACAACCGACTTGTTCCCCGAAATGATTCCGTACTTCAACGATTCGACGATCACTGCTTCCATTTACCAGCAACCGTACGAGCAAGGGCGCACGGCGATTCGCGTACTAGTCGATCACCTCGCGGCAAAAGCACCGATTCCGGTATGCAGCACGCTGAGTCCCTCGATCGTGCTTGCGTCGGCACTGAATCAGTTCCGGGAGATCTTCGAGACGCGCAATGCCGCCGCAATCTCACGGCTCAGAATCCCTAAGAACGGCCGCTGGATTGGGCGGCTGCAGAACTGAAGGGCTCCCTCGCCGCAGTCAGCCGCACTTCGTAGTCGACGCCTTCCCATGAGCCAGTCGATGACCAGTGAAAGGTGAAGCGAATCGGCGCTTGCTGGTCGCGCCGAGTGGGAATGTCCACGTAATACACTCCCACCGCGGTGGGGTTAGAGTGCGAATCCTGCGCATTTTGCCACTCGTCATCACTCCAGTGAAGAACGAATTCCGCGGCTGCGAGAATACGAAGCCGTGTTCCGGCCGGCATGGTCCGAATCTGCCGATTGTGCTTCCACATCTCAATAGTGCTCGAAGTTTTCTTGCCGCCGTTTTGATATCGCTCTACGACATGAGGAAGACAATCAAACACTTTCCCGTCGGCAGTCGAACGCAGCAGCTTGATGTATTCCGAATGAGCCCACAACAAAGGGATCGCAGCTCCAGTCGGTCCGCCGAAGAACATGCGCTTCTCAGGCAAATCAGGCTGATCCCAAAGCTGTTCAGGAAGCAATCCGACGCCATGCGCGAATCGCTCCATTGCGTGCAAGTAGGGCAGCGGATCCCTGCCAGCCGCTAGTTCGTAGTGACCACGCTCTCCAGTCAACAAGGGCCACAGACCGCCTTTGCCCCAATTCTGAAAGGAACATCCATCCGGTCGCTGACCGTAGCCGTCGTGGTTGTATCGATGCCAGCAGGGACCTAGTGGCGTGTCGACTTTGAGGACGGTATCGATAACTCGCAGGGAGTCGACCATCAGGGGATCGTTCGCCTTGCGAATACCGTAACGGACGAGTTCGAGGAAACCGCCGTCGACGATATCTTTCGCAGGGAAATCGTGTTGTGCTTCAGGAGGCTGATTCGCTAGACGAAGGATGGCGCAGTCGGGATTCTCATCGATGCACTCGCCGCGAGCGGCAGCCGTGTTGATCCGAATGTAGTGACGCGGAATACCAGGCACGAGCGAGCCGTTGTTGGTAACCGTCCATTGCTCGATGTGCGCCTCGAGGAAGTCGGCATGTTGGCGAACGAACTCTGCACTTTCGTCCTCGCGGCGCTCCTGGAGGAAGTCGGCGGCGCAGATCAGCGCAGCGATGTTGACCGCAAGCGTGTAAGGCGAATAGCCACTCGATTCTTCCCATCGATCCTGCGCGGTCGCCGGTCCTTCGCGGATGATGAATCCACACGCACGCTGCACCATCGTGAAGGGATCGAAGTTGCCGAGCGCCTCCTCACGGCGAAGGCGCCAGGCGAGAATGATCGGAAACGACGCTTCGTCCAATTGAACTCCGGTCCAATAGGGCCGCCCGTCGATCCAAAAGTTCTGGTAGAAGCCACCATCGTCGCGTTGCGAAACAGCCAGGTAAATGAGCGCGCGCAGGGGCGTGCTGAGATCGCCGACGGCGAGAAGACTAGTGGCGGAATTCACCATGTCGCGCGTCCAAACCAGGTGATAGCCGCCCAGTTCGTCGTCGCCCTTGTCTTCGCCCCAGGGAATGCTGAGGGACGCGATCATGGCGCCCGGATAGGTCTTATCCTCGTGCGCGAGCAACAGGTTCACGCTGCGCTCGAATAACTCCGAGTCCTTCGCTTTCAGGCGGTCCATCAGCGCGAAGCGTTTTGAGGTCCGCTGCCATTGCGTGATGAAGTTTTCGTAGTTGTGCGAGAAAGGAATGCTGAGAGATTGAATCAGCGTGGTGACCGCATCGTGCTGGCTGTTGCCGAATGCCATGCCGAGGGTAAATTCTCTGCCGCCCGAGAGATCCAGTTGCCCCATCAGAGCGACGTTGCCGTCGTAGGCGGCGTCGTACTCCCAGTCCATGACGAAATTGTCGTGCAGGTCGGTCCAGCCGTCGTTTACGGCGACGAATCCGCAGGAGCAGCGGAGGAAAGGCACGGTGGCGCCGAGAGCGAGCCAGGTATTGTTCTTGTAAGCCGTCAGGATCTTGCGGCCCTTGAAATTGAGCACTTCAGCGTTGTTGTGCCATCCTGCAATTTCCAGATGAGGAGCGCAGAGAACGAACAGCTGCATGCGCGAGAGAAGAACCGAATCCCCGTGCAGCTTCGTTTGAATCAGCAGGCAATCCTGGTGAGGGTGCCCGATCACTGTCTTCTCGATGCTGTACCGTCCGTGCGCATCACTGTTGATCACGCGGAATCCGAGCGCCGATTCCGAGACTCCTTCGATGTGAGTCGCGAGATTGCGGCGCTCATCGTGAAAGAAGCTGGCGCCGTCCGTGATCAGGAACTGCAGATCGCGAATCTGTGGCGAATCGATAGTGGGATAGTAAACCTCAGTCACACTGCCGCCCGAAAGCGTGTACCAGATGTGGCTGGAGGTGGAGTAGGCAGTTCCGACTGCGTCTTTCGCGCCGCGCGTCCACTTCGGCTCAAGTCCGGGTCCGCCCGGGGCAATACGTTTACCTTCGCTCAAAAGTCCCCACTTGTTTGAAAGTTTCGATGACTGCGCTCTTTTTGCAGATTAGTCAGCCGCGAGTTCTTTTGCGGTTTCCTGCTGTTGTAAAGGGCGCCAGTAGTGTCCGTTACGTTCCACAAGTTCATTCGCCGCCGCTGGACCTTCACTTCCAGCCGCATAGTTGGGGAAGTTGGGCACCGGCAATTGCTGCCAGGCATCTTCGATGGGCGTGATGATCCGCCATTCGGCTTCCACCTCGTCACGGCGCGTGAACAGCGTGGCATCACCACGCATCGCATCCAGCAAAAGAGTCTCGTAGGCAACAGGCGTTCGCGATCCAAACGCCGACTGGTAGGAGAAGTCCATTTGCTACGGTGCTCGCCCGCATTTGCGTGCCGGGGAGTTTTGCTTCGAAAGTCATCGCGATACCTTCGTTCGGCTGAATGCGTAGAGAGATGATGTTGGATTCGATTTTGTCGCCATTGTCGCGCGCGAACAAGGCCTGAGGTGTCCGTTTGAAGTGAACGCGTACTTCGGTCACGGACTCGGCCAAATGTTTTCCAGTGCGGACGTAGAAGGGAACTCCCGCCCAGCGCCAATTGTGGATATGGAATTCAACGGCTGCGAAGGTTTCTGTTTTTGAATCGGGCTTCACTCCGCGCTCTTGGCGGTAGCCGGGCACGGGTTTTCCGTCGACGGTGCCGGGTCCATATTGTCCGCGGACGGTGCGGTGCGCTACTTCCGCGACCGTCATGGGACGTATGGAGCGAAGGACCTGCACCTTTTGCTCGCGAACCGAATCCGCGTCAAATGCGACCGGCGGCTCCATGGCAGTGAGGGTCACGAGCTGCAAAAGATGATTCGCAACCATGTCGCGCAAGGCACCCGTTTCTTCATAAAACGCTGCGCGGCTCTCTACGCCGAGAGTTTCAGCGGCGGTGATCTCGACGAAATCGATGTAGTTGCGGTTCCAGACGGGTTCAAAGAGCGAGTTGCCGAAACGAAAGACCAGGATGTTCTGGACGGTTTCCTTGCCGAGGTAATGGTCGATGCGATAGACGCTGGGCTCTTCGAAAACTCGCGCTACGATCTCGTTTAGCTCATGCGCGGATTTCAAGTCGCGCCCGAAGGGCTTTTCCAGCACGATACGGGTCCAGCCCTTTTCGTTCTTCGCCAAGCCGGCATCGCCCAGACCTTCCACGATTGGCGGAGCAATCGACGCCGGTACGGATACATAGAACAGGTGATTGGGGCTCGATCCCTGCTTTTCCATTTCGTCGAGCTTTGCCGAGAGCTGCGGGTAGAAGGAACCCTGATTGGGGTCGCCGACAATGTAATGCAATCGCTTGGCAAAGCGTTCCCAGTCTTCGGGAGTGAAATCGCGCGCGTCGCGAGAAGAGGAGACAGCTTCGCGCATCTTCTCGCGAAACTGATTGTCGCTCATTTCGGTCCGGCCGATGCCCAGCACTTCAAATTCGTTGTTGGTGCATCCCATGCAAGCGAGATCGTAAAGAGCGGGCATCAATTTACGAGAAGTCAGATCGCCAGTCGCTCCGAAGATCACCAACGTGCATGCATCACCCTTCGGAAGCGGTGGAAGTGTTGTCTGCCGCAAAGGCGTTGCTTGAACAACTGCACTCATCTCAGTACTCCCTGTGGAATATGGTTGAAAGCCGCGTGCCAGTTTTGAACTGATGAACTTAAGGTGCGTAACGCTTCTTTAGTTCTTCTGTTTGCGGTCTGTCGAGGCACTGCCCTGTGAAGCTGACAAAAGACCTGGGTTCGTCTTACCGGCCCGAAATCGGGCGCCCAGAACAGAGGATCAAAAGCATAAGATGCTTGTGTGTAAGGCAGGTTACAGCGAATCTTGACCGGGCCAAAATCGGCCGGTGAGCTTTGTCCGGGGCAGGATTTCGAGATCTCTATGGACGGTATAGATTGATTATCGGGCGTGACCTGGAGAAGTCGTCGCGGCACCGTTGCTGCCGATTCCGCATCTTGCGTTTTAATGAAATTTTCTGTCAATTCGTAACCGAGGCTTTGGAGCATAGCTTATGGATTCGCAAGCCGTTAATCCACGATTGGAAGTTCCGCAGGATCTTGGATTCGGAACTGTTGTCACCGAACAGAAGCATTTTCGTCTGCTGAACCGCGACGGATCGTTCAATGTCCGACGGGCACGTTCGCGATTCCCGAGGCTGAGCTATCACACGCTGCTCACCATGTCATGGCCCAGGTTCGCGGCTCTTTCCATCGCGGTTTATGCGGTGGTGAACTGTGCCTTCGCATTGGCTTACATGGCGTGCGGCCCCGGGGCACTTCAGGGTGCGCTAAACGGTGGAAGATTCCTGCGAGCTTTCTTCTTCAGCGTGGAAACGTTTTCCACGATCGGATATGGCAACATCGTACCGGTTGGGGTTTTGCCCAACTTCCTGGTGGTTGCGGAATCACTCACTACCCTTGCGCTTTTCGGTATCGGCACCGGATTGGTATTCTCACGCTTCGCGCGCCCGGTCGCCGCCATCGGATACAGCGAAAGAGCAGTGATTGCACCGTACAGAGGTATTACGGCATTCGAGTTCAGAGTAGTAAATCTGCGCAGCAACCAACTGGTGAATGTTCAGGCAGAAGTGATTTTCAGCCGGTTTGAAGATTGTGGCGGCGGAACACGGCAGCGGCGATTTTACGATCTTTCGCTTGAAAGGGAGATGGTCACGTTCTTTCCACTGAATTGGACCGTCGTTCATCCCATCGACGAATCGAGCCCCATGCATGGATGGACGGAGCAGATGATGCTCGATGCGGAAGCCGAGTTCTTCATGCTGCTGACTGCGGTCGACGAAACGTTCGCGCAGACAGTGCACAGCCGGTCATCATATTCAGCAGAAGAGGTGGAATTTGGCGCGCAATTTGTGCGGATGTTCGATCCGTACGATACCGAAATAGTGCTGGATCTGCATCGTCTCAGCAAAACTGAGAAGGTGCCACTAGACTTGCGACCGCAGCTCAGTCCGCCGCCGCGTTCAGATTGCTAGCTTCTGCCGGATAGTTGCCACGATCTGCTCTGCGGACTCGCTGATATCTACAATGACTGCGCCTTTTGGCTCTTCCAGCGCCGCGAATTGGCTTTGCAGCATTTCCGGTTTCATGTAGTGGCTGGGCCGATCCTGCATGCGCGAGTAGATGAGTTCGTAGCTTCCGCGCAGATAGACGAGCTTGATTTCAGGGCTGGTGAGCAGGATCAGGCGATATTTTTCTTTTAGCGCCGAACTGGCGACGATGCCGTTCTTGTGCTGCGTTCGCCAGCCTTCCATCACGTCGTGAATTGATTGCAACCAGGGCGCACGGTCGTCATCGGTGAGCGGAATTCCGGCGGCCATTTTGGCGATGTTGGCCGAGGAATGCAGGCTGTCGCCGTCGACGAACGGCCAGTTGAGTTGCGCGCTCAGCATCTCGCCGATCGTAGTTTTTCCCGAGCCCGAGACGCCCATCACCAGAATCACCATGTGTACAGGTGTACTTGATGATGCGCAAAATTTCTAGACAGTCATGCATCGTGCTATGCTTCTCCGTTTTTCGTGCGACATCAATCCGCGCGAGAAAGGGACACGAATGTCATCACGCCGGGACTTCCTTACCACCGCGATGATCGGCGGTGCTGCTCTTGGACTCGAGGCCCAGACAACAAAGATTCAGGACGGGCAGAGAGCTAAAACCTACGTCACGATTGGTGCTGCTCCGAAGCAGAACATCATGATCAGCAGCGCGAACGGAATTAACGGGATCGATCACGGATACCAGATCTTAAGCGGCGGTGGAGACACGCTCGATGCCGCGATCGCAGTCGGTAAGACGCAGGAAGACGATCCCGATGATGACAGCGTTGGTTATGGCGGACTTCCGAACGAAGACGGAGTGGTGGAACTCGATTCCTGCTGCATGCATGGACCCACGCGAATGGCAGGCTCGGTTGGTGGCGTGCGCAATATCAAAAACGTCTCACTGCTGGCACAGGCAGTCATGCAGCACACGGCACACGTGATGCTCGTGGGCGAGGGAGCGGAGAAATTCGGATACGCGATGGGCTTTCCGAAGGAAAACCTGCTGACCGATCGCTCTCGAAAAGTCTGGTTTCTATGGAAAGAGACCATGTCGAACCAGGACTGGTGGGGACCAGGTTTGGCCGATCCGCGGTACCAGGTTCCTGCGGATACGCCGGCAATGCCTGCGCCCGTTGCCGATCTCTGGCACGAGCGCATGGACTGGATGATGGATAAGGCCGCAAAGCTGGGGATCGAGCCCGAGTTTCGTATGGCGGCGATCGAGCGCGTAATCCACGCGCCGACTGGAACAATTCACGTTTCGGCGGCGAATACCAAGGGCGAAATCTCGGGCATGACAACGACGAGCGGTCTGGCGTGGAAACTCGCGGGACGTTGCGGCGATTCGCCGATTATCGGCGCGGGCTGCTATACCGATCCCGATATTGGCTCGGCGGGTGCGACCGGCAGCGGCGAGGAGAACATTAAAGTAGCCGGAGCGCATTCGATTATCGAGAATATGCGGCATGGAATGAGCGCGAAGGAAGCAGGGCTCGATGTGCTGAAACGGATTGTCCACGCGTATGAAAAGTATCCGGCGAAGCTGCGATTCATCAGCATGAAGTTTTACGTTCTACGTCGCGACGGAGACTATGCGGGCGTGAGTATGTGGGGTGGAACTCCCGAGAAACCGACGAAATTTGCGGTTCACGACGGGCAGAAACGGCTGGAGAATATGGTTGGTCTCTATCCCGGAGAGCCGCTGACGTTCCCGCCGCAACCGAAAGATCCGTACAAGATGAACACGCCGTAAAGAGCCCTAGGCTTTCGGCTGTCAGCTCTCGGCTAGAAACGTGAGGACTACTTCGCGCTCGCGAGGACCGTCGAGCTCGACCAGAATGATGCGTTGCCACGTCCCTAGAACCAGTTGGCCGGATTCGACTGGTTGCGTGACCGAGGTGCCGATCAGGCTGGAGAGAATGTGATCGGGGACGTGCGCGGGATTATGCGGATGGCGATAGCGCAGCTTCGGGATGATGGCTTCGAAGGCGTCGAGCATGTCGAGATCGGTTCCGGGATCGAGATCGGCGGTCGTCAGTGCGGCGGTGGTGTGCAGCACCGTGAGCTGACAAATCCCAGTAGCGGCAGACTGCTTCAACAGCGCGGATTGGACGTGGTCAGTGATGTCGACGATCTCGCGCTTGCGGTGCGTCTTGATGTGGAGGCGTTGCATCTGTTTATTTCAACACGGAGACACAACACGGAGAATTGAAGATTGCAGAATTAAGATTTGAGATTTCAAAACACCTGGTGCTCAGAGCCCGATCAATCTTCAATCTGAAATCTTAAGTCTGAAATTCGATTTCTGTGCCTCTGTGGTGAACTGCTTTACGAAAACTTCACTCTCGCGTCGGCTTTCTTCTCGAGATGGATGCTTTCGATGAAGCGCACTTTGCCCGTGTCCAGCGTCATGATGAGCGACGACGTGCGCACGCCTTCTCCGAAGAAGCGTACCCCTTTCATCAGCGGACCCTCGGTCACGCCGGTGGCGGCAAAGATCACCTGCTTGCCCGGAGCCAACTCTTCGGCTCGGTAGACTTTGTTCTTGTCGGTAACGCCCATGCGCGCGAGGCGCTGTTCCTGCTCGGGCTTAACTACTCAGACGGCCGAGCATGTAGCCGTTCACGCAGCGAATGGCTGCTGCGGTGATCACACCTTCGGGCGCGCCGCCCGATCCCATGACCGCCTGAACGCCCGTGCCTTCGATGGCAGCAGTGATGCCCGCAGAAAGGTCACCGTCGCCGATCAGGCGAATGCGGGCGCCAGCCTGGCGAATGTCGTTGATCAACTTCTCGTGACGGGGGCGGTCCAATACGACGACGACGAGATCTTCCACGTCGCGATTCATGGCTTTGGCGATCTGGCGCAGGTTTTCCGCGGGAGGAGCGTCGAGACTCACGCAGCCTTTGCAGAGCGGTCCGACGATGATCTTTTCCATGTAGCAGTCGGGCGCGTGCAACAGTCCGCCTTTTTCGGAGACGGCCAGAACGGTGATGGAGCCTGGCGCTCCGGTAGCGCAGAGATTCGTGCCTTCCAATGGATCGACGGCGATGTCGACCTCGGGTACCGCAGTACCATCGGGGAACTCGGCGCCGACACGTTCGCCAATGTAGAGCATGGGAGCTTCGTCGCGCTCACCTTCGCCGATGACGATGGTGCCGTGCATGGGAACCGTGTCCATGACTTCGCGCATGGTTTCGGTGGCGACTTTGTCAGCAAGGTGACGGTCGCCCTGACCCATGGTGCGGGCCGATGCGATCGCGGCTTTTTCGACGACCCGCAAGAACTCGAGCGCAAGATCGCTTTCAATATTGTGACCGAAGCCCTTGGCTTTTTTGGCTTCAGTAGTTACGGAATGAGTTACGTGTGTGGCCATGAGGAACGCCCCTCTCAGCGACTGACGGTGATCAGCCGTGACGAACCTGATTTCGATTGAAGGCCCGGTCCGCAGGGTTGCTTGATCTGCGGGAACTCTCATTCCCACCTCTGCCAAGTGAAGGCAGAGATGGGGCACCCGAAGTGCAATCTCAGAAGGCGTCGATGCCTGTGATCTGCTGGCCGATGATCAGCGTGTGTACATCGTTTGTGCCTTCATACGTTTTCACCGACTCCAGGTTCGCCATGTGGCGGAACACCGGATATTCGTCGGCAATGCCATTCGCGCCCAGGATGTCACGCGCCATGCGCGCGCACTCCAGCGCCATGCCCACGTTGTTACGTTTCGCCATCGAGATGTGATAATGCGCGGCCTTGCTCTTGTCCTTGAGACGGCCGACGTGCAGCACCAGCAACTGCGCCTTGCTGATCTCGTTGATCATCCAGACCAGCTTTTCCTGCACCATCTGATGCGAAGCGATGGGTTGATCGCGGAACTGTTTGCGAAACTGTGAGTACTGCAGCGCGCAATCGTAGACGGCCATGGCCGCTCCGACGCCGCCCCAGGCGATGCCGTAGCGCGCTTGATTCAGGCACATGAGCGCGCTTTTCAGGCCGTCGCTCTTGGGCAGAATATTCGCGGCGGGAATGCGGACGTCTTGCAGCGAAAGGCTTGAGGTGACTGATGCGCGCAGCGACCACTTACCGTGGACATCGGCGGCCTTGAAGCCGGGACGATCGGTTTCGACGAGGAATCCGCGAACTTTGCCTCCTTCGTCGTCAACCTTCGCCCAGATGACGGCGACATCAGCGATAGAGCCGGAGGTGATCCACATCTTCTCGCCGTTCAGGACGTACTCGATGCCGTCCTTCCGCGCGCGGGTGCGCATCGCTCCGGGATTCGATCCGGCGTCTGGTTCGGTCAGACCAAAACAGCCTAGCTTTTCGCCTTTGGCCATTGCTGGCAGCCAGCGGTCTTTCTGTTCGTCGCTGCCGAAGGCGTAGATGGGATACATCACCAACGCGGATTGCACGCTGACGAACGAGCGCAGGCCGCTATCACCACGCTCCAGTTCCTGCATGACCAGTCCGTATTCGACGTTGGACATTTCGGCGCAGCCGTAGCCTTTGAGACTGGCGCCGTAGAAGCCGAGATCGCCCATTGGCCTGACGAGTTCGCGAGGGAAGACGCCGTCGCGATTCCATTGCTCGATGCCCGGAATGACGTTGTCTTCGACGAATTTACGGGTAGTATCGCGAACCAGAATCTCGTCTTCGGACAGAAGGCTGTCGAAGTCGATGAAATCAACACCCCTGAATTTCAGGGCCATAAATATACGATCTCCTTACGAGCGCAAAACGGGCTAAGGTAACAGAGGGGAGGACGGTGGTCAAACGGCCGGTTGTCAGTTGCTGGTTGTCAGTTGCTGAATTTAGGATTCATGCGCGCGTGAGGTAGAACTTGGGAATCGGTCCGGTATTCGAGCTATCAGCCAGTGTTAGCGAAAGGCTCGTCGCCATTCTGGCACAAGAAAAGGTTCGCGTTGTTGAGCTGAGCAGCGACCGAGTGTTGTTCCGTAGAGGCCTCGCCTGCGTCGTGGGAGATCGTGTAAAGGATGCAGACAAGACGCTTATTTGGCTTACATCTCCGAAGTCTCATGCGGTTAATCCCTTCTTTTGGGTGTTCGATTTCCGGTTGAATACTCAAATCGGAAAGCGTCTGATCTCCAGCGGCGCAAAGCGCATCGCGTGGGATGAGTTCTACGAGGTATTCAGTCGGGTTCTTAAAAGCGGTCAAGCATAGAGCTCGGGATTTCCTATCTACTTACCGCGAAGATAGTCGTCTTTTTTGTCGAGCCAGTCCTGGCGCGGGGGCGTGAACACGTCAAGCGCGATTGTGTCCTCAAGGGCCTCCGCCATGTGGCGAACGTTGGGGGGAATGCAGAGGACTTCGCCGGCGCGGACAATCACCTCGCGGCCTTCGAGTGTGAACTTCAGGGCGCCTTGGAGAGTGCTCGAGACTTGCTCGTTGTGATGATAGTGTTCCGGAACGATGCATCCCTTCTTGAGCACGATGCGCGCGAGCATCACCTGCTCGCCGGTGATCAGCTGCCGCGTGAGTAGCGGGTTCATCTGCTCGACTTCAGTTTTCTCCCAGCTATGGAGCTTTTCCATGATGTCCTCACCTCCCGAATAGATTACCTCTTTGCGGATGTAGCCAGCGCGGTTGCGCGCAGATGTGCAATCGAATAATTGCCGGGGCCGGTCAGTGAAAGTACCAGGAACATCAGACAGTAAGAGGCGGCCATGAACAGGGAAGGCGCAGCGATCTTGGCACTGCAATAGGTGGCGATGACGAAGGCCACAGTCAGAAAGGCGGCAGCGACGCGAGTGTAGAAGCCGATCAGGACGAATAGAGCTCCCAGAGATTCGTTCAGCGTTTGAACGAAAGCGGCGACGGTGGGAAGCGGGAATCCGAGACGGCGAAGGAACTCGATGAATATCCAGGGCTGATGGTGAACTGAAAACGCGAAGGCTGATTTGACTTTCGCGAGTCCGAAGAGTGCGAAGAGAGAGAATCCGGCGCCGATGCGAAGCATGAGCAGGCCGGCATCGAGGGTCTCGGGGCGGGAAACTGATTTGGTCTGGCTGGCGTTATCCATGGCACTCTTTTCGCTACGCCGAACTGTAGCGGAGCGTTAGTGTAAAATCTATAAGGAACGGCGAGTAGAGGAATTGCGCCTGGCGCGACCCGGGGTCACCGGCAAGCCTGTCTTTAGCTTGCGGGGGGAGGACCCCATCGCTGGCCATAAGCCAGCCGATCATCTTGTTACTCCCGAAATCATTCCAGCGCCCGCGGGCAGTCGCCCGAAGGGGAATTCGTCTGAGGAGAGAGTTATGGCAAAGATTGCAAAGACGGCTGACCGCAAAAAAGAAATGGACACCACGAAGAGCACGGATTGTCCGAAGTGCGGCAAGCCGACCCGTATCGTAAAGCGGGTAAAAGACGTGGAGCGCGGCGTTCCCGGCGGGATGTACATTTCCTGCTCGGGCTGCGCGTTCTACGAGAAGCTGTAGTCGAATTTCATTCTGAACCGAAGCGGTGGGCGCGAGCTCACCGTTTTTTTATGGTACCCCTCCCCCTGGTCTCGCAGGGCCTTGGTGGCGCAGGCGCCCTCGCCGCGTTTTGCTGGGCACCATGCGATTTGACTAGTTCAGGAAGTACGTCCGATACAACGTGTCGCGCTGCACGGGCTTGAACCCGGCGTCCCGGATAATGCGCCGCAGCTCTTCTTCCGTTGTGCAGTTCGTCGTGCCTGCCGCTTTCACGACGTTTTCTTCGAGCATCACGGAGCCCACGTCGTTGCCGCCGAAGCGTAGTCCCATCTGCAGGACCTTGAGTCCTTGCGTCACCCAACTCGCCTGCACATTCAGAACATTCGACAAGAAGATGCGCGAGATCGCGAGCGTCTTCAGATACTCAACCGACGTCGCTTCGTCCCAGCCGCGGCCGCCGAGGGCGGTGTGCTTGGGCTGGAAGGTCCACGGAATGAAGGCCGTGAAGCCGCCCGTTTCTTCCTGCAGGTCATAGATATGCTGAAAGTGGTTGATGCGATGCTCGAAGGTTTCGCCGACACCGAACATCATCGTCGCCGTGGTCCGCATGCCAAGCTTGTGCGCGGTGCGATGCACGCTGAGCCAGTCCTGCGTCATGCATTTCAGGCGCGCGATCTTGAAGCGCACTTCGTCATCGAGAATTTCAGCACCACCGCCCGGGATCGAATCAAGCCCTGCATCGCGCAGCCGCTTGATCGTGTCTTCCAGGCTGAGACTGCTATATTCCGCGATCGCCAAAATTTCCGACGCCGAGTAGCAGTGCAGATGAACCTTGGGAAAACGCTGCTTGATGCCGCGCAACAGCTGCTCATGCCACTCGATCTTGAGATCCGGATGCAGCCCGCCCTGCATCAACACGCCGGTGCCACCAAGCTGCACGGTCTCTTCGATTTTCTTGTAAATGGTGTCGAGGTCGAGGATGTACCCTTCCGTCGCCAACTTGCCCTTGAGCGGACGATAAAAAGCGCAGAAGGTGCAGTACTCGGTGCAAAAGTTCGTGTAGTTGATATTGCGGTCGATGATGTACGTGACCACACCTTCGGGATGAATCTTCCTGCGCACCTGGTCGGCTTCCATACCGATTCCGATCAGGTCGTTAGACTCAAACATCTCCAGCGCTTGTGCTTTAGTGAGGGACATAAGACTTGTTCATTTTACCGCGAAGCGGTGCTCAGGCGACTTTCTGCTTGTCTTTGGGGGATTGCGACGGCTTGGACGGATGCGTCTTTCGCCAGTGCTTGTAATAAGCCAGGGCGCCGACGCCGCCAACTACCGCAAGCCCAATAAGTCCGTAGAGCACTGGCTTGTAGTACTGCCGGAAGAAGCCAAGTATCTGCGTGCCGTAAGTTCGGCCGAGCCACGCATCGACAAAAAAGCGAGCGCCGCGGCCGAGAGCCAGGGCAGTCAGGAAATGCCTACGCGGATACTGGAGTGCTCCGGCCGTCAATAGCACGGGGACAATCGGAAACGGTGGAGGGAGCATCGCTCCGACGAGAACGGTGAAAAATCCTCCCTCATCAAACTTCTTGTAGACCTTTTCGGCGCGATCCTTCCCGATACGTTTTTCGAGGGCTTCCTTACCCCCCTTGGCGGCCAGACGATAGGTGATGTAACCACCGAGCACGGCACCAACCGTAGCCATGATCGCGTAGTACCACCAGTACTCTCGGTGCGCCGAAGCGAGCAGGATAGTGAAGGCGTCCATGCTTCCGGGAAGTGGAACGACGGAATTGTCGGCAAGTCCCAGAGCGATCAGACCGACACCACCCAGGCGAAAGAGCCAGTGCCGGATGGAGTGTTCAACTGACAGTGCTAGCAGGAACTCGGATGGCATGCGAAAAGGCGGCTCCCCCGCGGAGCAGCAGCTAAGTTAGACGCAAGAATGATGGTTCGTGACTGGAATTTGTGGAATTTCGCTCAGGAGCACAGCTTCAGGGCCGAGGTCCCAACAAAGCGCAGCGTGGGGATTTCGTCGATCAGACCGCATTCAGCGGCGTATTTATAAAACAGCTCCAGTCCTGCGAAGTTGGCCTCGTCCAGACAATAGTTGATGTTTTCACTCAGGTAGCGCTGGATCTCCGCCTCGCTCACCGCGAGTTTCGGCGCCCACAGTCGCGCGATTGCCGCGATGCTGTCAGGATCGGTGCCATGGTCACGCGAGTTGCTGAACACTTCCTGCAGATCCAGCCCGCGCCGAACTTCGCCCAGCGCCCCCAGACGCACGGCCCAAAAAGCGAACACGAACGGTAGGCCCGTGAACCGGTGCCACTCGCGCCCCAAATCATAAATGTGCAAGCTGTCGAGTTCGCCAGCATCGGCGCGAACCGCACAGAGCAACGCGGGATCGCCGATCAGCAGCGCGCCATCGCAGCGCTCGAGCATAGCCTCTAGATCGGGCTGCATGTCGATGTAGTCACACTTCGGCCCACCGACGAATTTTTCCGACAGAATCCGAGTGAGCGCGACCGACGTGCGCGACGACGTGTCCAGCGCGACGCTGCGCACTTCTTCCCATGGCTTCTTGCACGCTAGCACGATCGACCGCACGGCATCGTGAGCGGCGATGGCAGCGTTGGGTATGATCACCAGGTTCTGAATCGACGCATACGTCACCGACGGAATAATCCCGATATCAGCTGTGCCTTCGCGAAGCTGCTCCGCGCACCGCGACGGGACGGTGTAGGCAAACTCAAAATCGGGCTGCGCGCCCGGTTGAGCAGGCCCCGGATGGTTCTTCCCCAGCACTGGAGTCTGTCCATGCTCGAAGTCCCACATGAGTGGTGCGGTATTGAGGTAGGAGATCGCGGAGATCCGCAGCGGCCGCATGACAAGGGTCATTCTAACAAAGCCGTGAGACCTGCTTCCTTGCGCTGTTTTGCTCGGTGTGTGTACAGTCCGCTATTTGCTGTGCCATCGAGGAAAACAGGCCATGGTACAAGGAATTGCCACAGAACAGAGTTACTGGATCGCGCTGACCCTCACGCCCGGGCTGGGACCAACCCGCTCGCGCAAGCTGCTCGATCATTTCGCCGATGTAGCGCACATTTTTCAGGCCAGCCTGACGGAGTTGGAAGCTGCCGGATTGCCTGCCGTTTCGGCGCAATTCCTCGCAAACGGCGAGGCGCTCGGCAAAGCCGAAGACGAACTGGTGAAGGCACGCGCAGCAGGCGCCAAGGTGGTCACCCAAGGGGATCCGGAGTACCCGGAGCGGCTGAAGGAGATCTACGATCCCCCTCTGGTCCTCTATGTCCGTGGAGATGCTGGACTTCTGGCCCGGCCAGGGATTGCCGTCGTAGGCACCCGCCATCCCACACCATACGGCACAGGCATGGCTGGGCGGCTCTCCTGCGACCTTTCGGGTCATGGCCTCATCATTATTAGTGGGATGGCCCGTGGGGTCGATACCGCCGCCCACCGGGGGGCCCTCGAAGGCAAGGGCAAAACTATCGCAATCTTCGGTACGGGCGTCGACGTCATTTATCCACGCGAGAACCAGAAGCTTTCTGAACAAATTGTGGAGACGGGCGGAGCGCTGATTAGCGAGTTCCCGGTAGGGACGTTTGCAGCTCCACAGAACTTTCCCATTCGCAATCGCATCATCAGCGGACTCTCGGTTGGAGTGCTCGTCATGGAAGCCGGCGAGTACAGCGGTACACGCATCACGGCCCGTTGCGCACTGGAACAGAGTCGAGAGGTTTTTGCCGTCCCCGGGAATGTGACTAACAAACTCTCGTGGGGACCTAACACCCTGATAAAGCAGGGCGCTAAGCTGGTTGCGACCTGGGAAGATGTCTGGGAAGAACTGCCTTCGCAGGTACGAGTGGAGTTGCAGCCCGTAGCAGCTTCTGCAACGGAATCGACTCAGGCGGCATCCTTGTTCGACGAAACGCTCTCTCCGAACGAGAAAAAGATTTTCGCTCTGCTGCGTGCGGATGAAATGACGCACATTGATGAACTGATGGAAAAACTCGCTCCCATGTCTTCCTCGGAAGTATTCGCGGCGCTGTTCGAGTTGGAACTCGCGTCGAAGATTCGGCAGCTTCCGGGAAAACATTATGTGAGGACGTTCTAGTATCGCTGTCGGCTTTCAGCTGTCAGCTTTCGGCCAGAACGCCCGGGGATGATTTAAAGAAAGTAGGGAGAAGAGAATATGCAGGATTTTCGGCACCTGAAAGTTTGGGAGCGAGCGCACCAACTAACGTTAGCCGTGTACAGCAACACTGTGAGCTTTCCGCATGAAGAACGCTATGGGCTGACAAGTCAGATCAGACGCGCAGCAGCGTCTATTCCAGCGAACTTGGCAGAAGGTTGCGGCCGTGGAGGAGATGCTGATTTCAGGCGGTTCGTTCAGATTGCAATGGGCTCTGCGTGTGAGCTCGAATATCACCTGCTGCTCGCGTGCGACCTGAAGTTACTTAAGGACGCGGCCTACCAAAACCTGGTTCAGGAAGTGACGGGAACGAAACGCATGTTAGCATCTCTGCTTGTAAAGCTGAGAGCCGACAGCTGACAGCCGATAGCCGAGCTAGGGGCAATCGTGCTAGCTTCACATAAGAAGAAAGACGAACAGAGGCAACTTTGGCAAAAGGGTTAGTAATCGTTGAATCGCCCGCCAAGGCGAAAACAATTCAGAAATATCTTGGCAAGGGATTCGAAGTAGAAGCTTCATTCGGCCACGTGAAAGATCTGCCGAAGAGCAATCTTGGCGTCGATATCGAGAACAACTTCGATACCGAATACGTCGTCATCCCCGGCAAAGAAAAGGTCCTCGTCAAGCTGAAGAAGCTGGCGAAGAGCGCGGACACCGTGTACCTGGCGCCTGATCCGGATCGCGAAGGCGAAGCCATCGCCGCGCATCTTGCCGAAGAACTGGGCGGCGACAATTTCGACGGCACCAAGAGCAAAAAGAAGAAGAACGGCCTGGAGATTCGCCGCGTAACCTTTAACGAGATTACGCAGCGCGCCGTGAAAGAAGCGTTCGAACATGCGCGCGACATCGACCGGAATTTAGTCGATGCGCAACAGACCCGCCGCGTGCTTGATCGCCTGGTGGGCTATCAGGTATCCCCGTTGCTTTGGGACAAAGTACGTCGTGGGCTCTCCGCCGGACGTGTACAGACTGTCGCCTTACGACTGATCGTCGATCGCGAGCGCGAGATCAAGGCGTTCCAGAAGCAGGAGTACTGGACGATCGATGCTCATCTCTCGGCAGGAAAGGGTCCGTCGTTTGATGCCCGTCTGATCGGTCGCGGCGACGAGAAGATCGAAGTCCCCAACCAGGAAGAAGCCGACAAGATTACCGCATTCCTGAACGAAGCGAACTGGCTGGTTCGCTCGGTTGAGAAAAAGAGCGCCGTCGCAATGCAGCTGCGCCTTTCACTACAAGCAAGCTGCAACAGGATTCAGCCCGCAAGCTGCGCTTCAGCGTGAAGCGCACCATGATGTTGGCCCAGCGCCTGTATGAAGGTGTGGAGCTCGGCGAGGAAGGCCTCGTCGGTCTCATCACCTATATGCGTACCGATTCCACTCGCGTCTCGAACGATGCGCTGGCAGAGGTTCGCGAATACATTCCACAGCACTTCGGAAAAGAGTACCTGCCGGAGACGGCGAACTTCTATAAGTCCAAGCAGAAGGGCGCGCAGGAAGCGCACGAAGCAATTCGCCCGACGTCTGTGATGCGTCATCCGGACGAGATCCAAAAGTATCTGAAGGAAGACGAATTTAAGGTCTACAAGCTCATCTGGCAGCGCTTTGTTGCTTCGCAGATGAATCCTGCAATCTTCGATCAGACCACGGTCGACATCGACGCGAGCAAAGGCAACGAATCCTACCGCTTCCGCGTGACCGGATCGGTCATGAAGTTCGACGGCTTCCTCAAAGTCTACGAAGAATCGAAGGAAGGCAAGGACGAGGAAGATGAGGCTCTGAAGCACAAGCTGCCGGCGTTGAACGAAGGCCAGAAGCTGACGCTGAAAGAACTGAAGCCGGAGCAGCACTTCACTGAGCCGCCTCCGCGCTACAACGAAGCCTCGCTGGTGAAGGAACTGGAAGAGCGTGGAATCGGGCGTCCCTCGACCTATGCCACGATTCTCAGCACGATCCTGGAGCGCCAGTACGTAACCAAGATGGGCGGGAAGTTTGTTCCCACGGAAATTGGATTGGTCGTCACCGATCTGCTCGTCGAAAACTTCAAAGACATTTTCGATCCCGCCTATACGGCCAAGCTCGAGGAAGAACTCGACGACATCGAAGATGGCAAAGAGAAGTGGACCGACGCGCTCAAGGAGTTCTACAAGAAGTTCGAGCGCGATCTGAATTACGCCGGAAAGCACATGCAGAATCTGAAGGCGATGGAAAAGCCTACAGATGAGAAGTGCGAACGGTGCGGATCGCCGCTGGTGATCAAGTGGGGCAAGCACGGCAGCTTCTTCGCCTGCAGCTCGTACGACAAGACCGATCCGAACAGCTGCACATTCACCAAGGAAAATCCTATCGATCTGCCAGACCTCGATTCGGCGGACATGCAGGAGACGGCGCAGGAAGAGTATTGCGAGAACTGCGGCCGTCCCATGGTGCTGAAGCGCGGACGCTTCGGCCAGTTCATGGCCTGCACCGGTTATCCGGACTGCAAGACTACGCGGCGTCTCGATCAAGCCAAGAAAGTGCCGGACGTTCCACTCGACGAAAAGTGTCCCGAGTGCGGCCGCAACATGCTGCTGCGGCATGGTCGGTACGGCGAGTTCATCTCCTGCTCGGGATATCCCGACTGCAAATACGTGAAGCAGAACTTCATCGGGATGAAATGTCCGGAGTGCAAGGATGGCGAGTTGGTCGAGAAGCGCGCGCGCCGGCGCGGCAACACCTTCTACGGATGCTCGCGTTATCCGAAGTGCAAGTTCACGTCAGCCAACAAACCAGTGCCGGAAAAATGTCCGGAGTGCGGGCATGAATACCTGGTGCAAAAGTTCTTGAAGTCAGGTCCGGTGCTCGCGTGCCCGAACGAGAAATGCGAGTTCTCGCGACCGCTACCACAGGAAGAAGCACAACCAGTTTCTTAAGAGGAAAACGTGGCCAAGAAGAAGGATTCCAAGAAGAAGCCTGCACCGCCAACGCATGCCGATGCGGAACTGGTGCTGAAGCTGTACGACTTGCGGCGCGAACCAGAGTTGCGCCGGGCGCGCCAGTTCGTGATGTCAGAATTTTGGCCGCAGAGCGCGGATGATTATCTCGCCATCCTGAGCGAGTTCGGTACCCAGAGAAATGCGTGGTATCGCCAGGCCACCAGCTACTGGGAAATGGCAGCAAGCCTGGTAGTCCGAGGCGTCGTGAATCGCGAGATCTTCGTGGATTGGTCAAGCGAGATGTGGTTTGTCTACGGGAAAGCGCTGCCCTATCTCAAGGAAGTGCGCGAGCGCTCCGGAATGCCAAAGATGTACGGGCACATGGAAACGATCATCCAGAGTACGCCGGGTTACGAGCAGAGATTAGCAGGCCTGCAGAAACGGCTCAGCGATCTTGGAAAAAGGGCGGCAAAGGCAGCGTCCGGGAAGGCGTAGTTGCGTGCGGCTGAGGGCGCCGCGCAACCGCACCCGCTCGATGCGAGCGGGCTGCGTCAAAACTGCAGGTCCCTCGCTCGCTGCGCGAGCTCGTGATGACAAAGAACTAAGAGAAGTACTCGCGGATGTATTCGTCTTTCGACGCTGCCAATTCTTCCACCGTACCATCGAAAATCACCTTGCCATCTTTCAACAGTAGAAACGTTGTGCCTGCGTCGATCGTGCTGCCCTCCGGGATCGGCTGCATCTTGTTTGTCTTCTCATCGAAATAATGAGTAGCCATGATGAGCGTGTCGGGCAGGCGGTGCGTGGTCATGAGTGCGCTGGTGTGATAGACGTCGCGCTGCTTGACCAGCAGTTCGATGATGGTGGTGGAAGTCACCGGATCGAGACCGGCTGTCGGCGAATCGTATAGAAGAATTTCAGGACGATCGACGATTGCGCGCGCGATTCCGACCCGTCGCTTCATGCCTCCGGAAAGTTCTCCCGGAAACTGATCGATGGTATTCTCAAGCTCCACGAATCGTAACGCTTCGCGCACGCGGCGTTCGATTTCATCCGCAGGCATTCCTTCTTCAATCAGGCGGAACGCCACGTTTTCGCGTACGGTGAGCGAGTCGAACAGTGCGCTTTCCTGGAAGACCATTCCCATTCTGCGGCGGAGTTCAAACAACTGGTCTTCCGACATCTCGTTCACGTGCTCTCCGAGCACATAAATATCGCCGGAATCCGGCTTGATGAGACCGAGAGCAAGCTTGAGGATCGTGGTCTTACCCGATCCGAGGATGCCGAGCAACATCTTGGTCTCGCCGCGGCCGAGTTCAAACGATATCCCATCGAGCACCACGCGCTCATCGAAGGCGATGGAAACGTTCTGGAAGACAATTGTCTTCTGGGACGAATCCGGCGGCGGTGCGACTGCCTGAGGAGATGTAAGCGTGGTTCCCATCAGTGCACGTGCATCAACGTCATCAACAGCTTGGTGTAGAAGAAGTCGACCATCAGGATCATGACTGACGACGAAACCATGGCTTGCGTGGTTGCGCGGCCAACACCTTGCGTGCCACCCTTAGCAGTCAGTCCGTAATAGCAACCGACCGTCGCGATGATGAAGCCAAACAGTAGCGGCTTGGTCAGGCCCATGAAAACATCGGCGAATTGCAGAGATTGCCAGGCCGTGGTCCAGTACTGATTGCTATCGAGTCCGAGAGCAAAGCGCGACACGAGCCAGCCACCGCCAAGTCCCACCAGGTCCGCAATGATGGTCAGAAAGAACAACATGATGGTGGTCGCGATCATGCGCGGGGTGACTAGCTTCTTCAATGGATCAGTGCCGAGGGCACGCATGGCGTCGATCTGTTCGGTCACCTTCATCGTTCCCAGTTCGCTGGCGATGCCAGAGGCATTGCGGCCGGCGACCATCAGACCGGAGATTACGGCCCCCAGTTCGCGGACCATGCTCAGGGAGACGAGCTGGCCGGTCAGTGAGAGCGATCCGAAACGTTGCAGCGTGTTCGAGCTTTGCAGGGCGAGCACCGCGCCGATGGACATGCCCGCCAGGACCACTACGGGCAATGAGCCCACACCGATAGAATCGGCCTGCAAAAGCGTATCTGCCAGATAGCGGGGTTTGCGAAAGACATTCGCGACGGCTTCCGACGCCAGGACAGTGTATTCCTGTACGGAGAGTACCGTTTCCATCGCGATTTCAGACGGGGTCCGTATTTCCATGGTGCTGAAAGCGAGTGTGCCGCTTCACGGAACTATATCAGAAGGGGCCAGTTAGCTACGCGATGAGGTCACAAGCGAAGAGGGTGTACTCCATCCGGGCCGTCAGGAACGGTTTCACCAGATTTTCACACGCCCTCTTGCAGCGATCCTCTACACTCAACACGTTTTTTGGTGCACTTGCACCGAAGCAAGAGAGTTTCCAGGCCTCTCGCGAACAACTGGCTGATCTATGCAGCAAATGGCAGGATGACCGAAGTCGCCCTGCCATTTTTTTTGTTCGGCCAGTTACTCTTTGTTGCGTTTGCGGATCTCAATATTGAGACGCTTGATCTTCTGATTCAGAGTAGAGAGCGGGATGTGGAAGCGCTCGGCGGCCTCAGTCTGATTCGAATTGCACTTCTCGAGCATGTCGACAATCAGGCGGCGCTCGCACTCTTCGACGAGTTCGAAGAGGGAAGCGTCCGGCCGATGCTCCAGCATTTGCAGACCGTTGCCGCGGCCGACAATCTGGTCGGGCAGCAGCTCCACGGTGATGATCGGTCCGGAGCTGAGAACCACGGCACGCTCCATCACATTTTCGAGTTCGCGCACGTTTCCCGGCCAGTTGTAGTCGAGCAGATACCGCAGGGCTTCCGGGGAAATCTCATGAGCATCGCGTTCATTCTCTTCGGCGAATTTCCGCAGGAAGTATGTCACCAGCAGCGGGACGTCTTCGCGGCGGTGGCGCAGAGGAGGAAGATCGATGGTGATCACGTTCAAGCGATAGAAAAGATCCTCGCGAAATTTGCCTTCCTTCACCATCTGGCGCAGATCGACGTTGGTGGCGGCGATGATGCGGACGTCGACGTGCAGTTCCTGCACACCACCAAGGTGCATGAATTTGCGGTCCTGGAGAACGCGCAGAATCTTGGCCTGGGTCTCCATGGTCATGGTGCCAATTTCGTCGAGGAAGAGCGTGCCTTTATCCGCAATTTCGAACAGCCCCTTTTTCGAGGCGATGGCACTGGTGAACGCGCCTTTCACGTGACCGAAAAGCGTGGACTCGAGCAAGTCGGCGGGCATCGATCCGGTGTTCACGGGAACAAAAGGTGAGTCCTTGCGAGTGGAATTCATGTGCAGAGCTTTGGCGATGAGCTCTTTGCCGGTGCCGCTTTCGCCTTGCAGAAGGATGGTGGAGCGGCTTGGGGCAACCTGCGCAACCAGGTCAAAGATGCGCAACATCGCTTCGCTCTTGCCGATGATGTTCTCGAAGTTGTAGCGCTGCTTAAGAGCGCGCTTCAGCTGGATGTTCTCTTCTTCGGCGCGGCGTCGCGCCACGGCCGTCTGAATGTCGGCTAGCAGCTTCTCGTTATCCCACGGCTTCTGGATGAAGTTGGTAGCGCCAGCCTGAATCGCTAGGACGGCATTTTCCACCGTGCCGTAGGCGGTGATCATGATGATCGAAAGTTCGCTGTCGCGTTCCCGGATTTCACGCAGAACTTCCAGTCCATTTTTGTCCGGAAGAGCGAAGTCGAGTAATACGATGTCGAACGGACGTTCCGCGATGCGGTTCAACCCTTCTTCTCCCGTAGCCGCGCAATCCACCGAGTAGTTCTCCATCTCAAGCAGAGTTTGGAGGGACTCGCGGATCGCTGCCTCATCATCGATGATGAGGATCGTGCCAGGTACGGGTTCCGCCTGAGTTCGGCGGGAGAAGACAGCGGTTTCAGACATTCACAGCCTTTCTAGCAAGTGGGAATTCGACAACAAAAGTCGTGCCTTCGCCGACCCGGCTATTCACTTCGATCTTGCCCGCATGTTCCTGAATGATTCCGTAGGTGACCGATAATCCCAAGCCGGTTCCGCGTCTTCCGTTGGTGTTGCCGCTCTTGGTGGTGAAAAACGGATCATAGATTCTTTGGATGTGCTCCTGGGCAATGCCGGTGCCCGTGTCGGAGATGATGACCCGTACGCCGTCACCATTTGCGGTCGTCACAGTCAGAGTGCCTCCCTGCGGCATGGCATCTTTTGCGTTGAGGAACAGATTCAGGAACACTTGTTGCAGCTTGCCCGCGTTGCCATTGATACATGGAAGACCCGGACTGAGACTCTCCTGCATGTGAATGTGCGCGGTCTTCATTTGATGCTCGAGAAGCGCAAGCGTCTCATGGACAATCTTGTTGAGATCGACGTCGTGGAATTCGGTTCCGCTGGTGCGGGAGAAGTTCAACAGGCTGTTGACGATCTCCGAAGCGCGGAAGGTCTGGTGCGTAATCTTTTCAAGCAGCGCCGAACGCTTCTCGTCGCCCTGTAGTTGTTTGGCCAGCATCTGCGTGTACGACGAGATGACGGCGAGCGGCGTGTTGACCTCGTGTGCAACGCCAGCCGCGAGAAGGCCGATGGACGACATCTTTTCCGCCTGCGAGAGCTGGCTTTCCAGTTCAATGCGCTCAGTGATGTCGTCGACGATGATCAATCGTCCGATCACGTGGAATTGCTTGGTGACCAACGGCGCAATCGCGATATTGGTTACTCGTGTATCGCCAGTGACGGTGTTGAACTTGAACTTGTACAGGTTGTGTATGCCCGGAGATTGACGTACCCGGTAGAACTCCTGCGCAAACTGCTCGGGAAAGACGTCAGTAATCGGACGGCCCAGGGCCTGCATGCGCGGCAGGGCAAACATCACTTCCATCTGCGAGTTCCAGAACTCAATGCGGTCCTCGAGATCAATCGCCAGAACTCCGACGCTGATCGATTCGACGATATTCTCGTTGAACTCCTTGAGGCGCTCGTACTCGACCACTTTCTGCTCGAGGGAGGCGTACAGGCGCGCGTTCTGGATGGCAATACCGATGTACCCGGCAACGGTTTCAAGCAACTCGACATCTTCGCTGGAGAGGAAGTCACCCTCGGCGGTTTTGCCGAGACCAAGGACAGCGATGTTGTGGTTCTGCACCGTACAGGGGATGAAGTAATTCAGATCGAGGCGCGCGATTGTTTGTTGAGCCTCCGGAGTCTCACGGACAACCTGATGGGTGTTATCAAAAAACAGGTGCCCGGCCGCATCTTCCGGCCGCTTCAACGTGAGGAATGACAGGTTGAGGTTGCGCGTATCGGCGATGCCGAACGATTTGGCCATCGTGAAGTCGCCGGATTCCGCGGAGGAAAGAAAGATAGCAACCCGATCCACCAAAAGCGTGCGCGAAAGGCGATCGACCACGGACCCTAGCATCTTGTCGAGGTCGACCTGCGCGCTGAGTTCGCGGCCGAACTCGATTAGCGTCTTACGGTAGTCGTAACGCTTCTTGTAGAAGAACATGTCCAGGCGATCCTGGATCCAGTTCTTCATGGGATCGAAGAGAAGCGCCGTCACCATGATGGCCACAATCAAGCCGGACGGACCTGCGCTTGGCAGCCGCGCGTGCACGATTTCGGCAGCAAGTCCGACGGCTGCGAAATAAACGCCGGCGATGGTGGCGGCGGCAAGCGTGTACGCCATGCCGCGCTTAAAGATCAGGTCGACGTCCATCAACCGGTAACGGAAGATGGCGTAGCCGAAGGTGAGCGGGAGGAAGACGAGCGCCAGCACCGACAGCTTGGTCAGCAATCCGGCGGGCTGACCGTCCGAATAGGGGATTACATAAAACAGGATGTAGGGGACGATAGCGATCGTAGTACCGCGCGTTACCCACTTCATCTGCTGGCGCAGGATCGGCGATGAGGCGCGCCGGTAACTATGCCAGAGCACACCAACCGCGATCAGGAACAGCACGGAGATGTACACCATCTGCGCGCTGTCCATCCAGTACAGCAGGAGCTCACTAGCCTGCAGCTTTTGTTTGGCGAAAACACGAATAGCCAGCAGTAGAGCTCCGGGAAGATACGTAACCGGGATGATCCACTTGTGTTCGCGAGCGATGCGTTTCGGCTCTGGGAACGTCAGCACAAAATGCAGGAACAGCGCGGGTTGCAACAGTTCGGCAACGATGTTGGCCCAATAAATGGTCCAATCGAAGTCGTTCAACTTTCCGGTGAAATGGAACGAAAAGTAAATAAACGAACTCAGGCAGAACAGGTAAAAGTGAGTGGCCTTGGGGGCGGTCCAGCGCCTGAGCAGAACGTACAGTCCGATGCCAAGGTAAATGAGCGCAATGAGACGCAATCCGGCGTTCAGCGAGCGGTCGTAGGGTACAAGAATGATTGGGACCTGAACCGGAATGCCGTTACGAACCAGGCTGTATTTGGCTTTGGAGTAGATGCCGACGCGGAAAAGCTCTTTGGTCACGGTGGCGACGTTGGTGACGTCGTGATCGTCAACCGCGGTAAGCAGGTCCCCGGCCTTCACTCCCGCGCGGTCACCCGGACCGTCTTTGTCGAGGCGCTTTGCCTCCACATGGCCCGATTTTTCTACCCACCAGATGCCGTCGTAAGGGGTTTCAAACTGCCGCTCCTTCTGGAAATTGATCCAGCCGAAGACCGCAGCCGTTACCGTGAGCAGCGCCAGCGCCACGGCAACGAATCGAACTTGAGCATCCTTGGTCATGATCGGGCTGGGCGGAGCGGGAGGTTGTCCATGAGGCGCCAGTCTCATCCCCAACTGATCTTCTTGCACGCCATGTGCCAGTTTTGAATCCATCACTTAGAAGGTAAATACCAAGGCTGACCGTAACTTACGTAATCTTAGCAGGTACGGTGGAAGCAATCTTCCATTTTTGGAATGGATATTCAAGTTTCAGGAACATGGGAATTTGCAGCTTTTAGGATACCCAGATTCGCTCCTGGCGCGGTACAGAAACCGGTATCGGATAGAATCTAAAATCCTGAATATGTCATCGCGAGGTCACAGGCTTGGCTGATTTGAATGTGGACGAACTGAAACGCCGTTTGAACGAAGGTGATTATCTGGAGATCACTACGAGCGGCGGTGCTTATGAAGTTTGGGCGGAACCTTATGCGAACCCACCGGCGATTTTCTTTGAGGGGGAGAAATACGGGATTTCGGAGCTCGATCGGATCGCGCAGCAGATCGTCGAAGAGATGCGGCGCGGGGAATTCCGGTGCCGATGGATCGAGGACGACTAGCGTCTCGCGGAGATAAAAAGAGGGGAGTCAGTGAACTCCCCACACAGAAGCGACAGAGGCGATATCGATTAGTAAGAGTCAGGAGATCGGGTTATCGGTTGCTTGGCAGATCGATTCCGATTTCCCATATTTGATTTTTGGTCGGACACCGGAGACTTAGCTGAATCAATTCCCCGACCCTGGCTGTTAGTCTATTCACGCAAATCATGGACCCCATTGCTCTTACCCGCGCGCTGGTGGATATCGAATCCATTACCGGCAACGAAGCGCCCGTCGGCGAGTTCCTGGAAGGCGCGCTTACCTCACTGGGTTACGAAGTTCGGCGCATGCCGGTGGAGCGGCATCGCTTCAACGTGATCGCAGTTCCTCCGAATCTGCCTGCTCCTGAAATCTTTTTCTCTACCCACATGGATACCGTGCCGCCGTTCATTCCAAGCTCGGAGGACGAACGCAACATTTACGGGCGTGGATCGTGCGACGCAAAGGGAATCATCGCTGCGCAAATGGCGGCCTCTGAGAAGTTGCGGGCCGAGGGTGTTGCCGCCGGACTGCTATTCCTGGTGGGAGAAGAGCGCGACAGCGCGGGCGCTCTCATTGCGAACGCGCAGCCGCTAGGCGCAAAGTTTCTGGTCAACGGCGAGCCCACCGAGAATCACATCGCGATCGCCTCCAAGGGAGCGCTCCGCGCCGAAGTTACGGCGCACGGCAAGATGGCGCACTCGGCGTATCCGGAGCTAGGCGATTCAGCGATTAACAAGTTGGTGGAAGCACTGCATCGGCTGCTGCGGATGTCGCTGCCGGAGAATCCGGAGGTCGGACCGACAACGATGAATATCGGGATTATTGAAGGCGGACGCGCTCCCAACGTGATTGCTGATACCGCGCGCGCCCAGCTGCTCTACCGGCTTGTGGGTCCGTCAGAAGAGCTTCGCAACGATATTGTGAAAACCGTGGGCGACCTAGCGCATGTCGAATTCACACTGGAAATTCCATTCATCAAACTGCGCACTGTTGACGGCATCGCGACGATGATCGCCAAGTTCACCACCGATGTCCCGGCGCTCAGCCGGTGGGGCGAACCGGTGCTGATTGGTCCGGGGTCGATTCACGTCGCCCACACCGAACGCGAGCACATCTCCAAGGCGCAGTTGTTGGAGGCGGTGGACATCTACTGCAAAATTGCCCGGCAGCTTACGGCGTAGCCTCAACACATTTACGGCAGCGCGAGTTCAGACACTGTAATTCGCAACCACTCGCACTACTTTTCCATCTTCACCGAACTCCATGAACTCGGCCGTCTTCGTTCCGTTCTGATTGATGTAACAGAGAACGACGCTGGACAGCCCGCGCATCACGTCCAGAAGCTCGAAACGCAAATTGGGATACGCTTCCAGCCCTCGCTTGAAGTAATTGCGCAAAGCGTCCTTCCCCTTAATAGTGCCGGACGGAGTGTTCAAGATCCTTGCTGCTACGGGAGAAGTCAAAGCGACATCCTCTGAATAGTGAGACAGGATGGCATCGAGATCGTGTGAGTTCCACGCCCCTATCCACTCGCGCGCAAATTCTCGGGCGTCAAAGTCGGCCATGGAAGGCAATATACCAATCCAGAAAAGCAGATCCAAACTGAATTCAGGGAGCAGCGGCAGCGCGAACGCGGTTTCCCAAGTTAGACTGTCTGGATGAGTGAAACGACGAAAACTGCCGAGCTGAATTCGCTGGCACAAGCCTCCTCTTCCTATCTGCGCTCCGCAATGCATCAGCCGATCCGCTGGTTTGAGTGGGGCGACGAGGCCTTCGCAACCGCCCAGCGCGAGAACAAGCCCATCCTGTTAGATATTGGCGCGGTGTGGTGTCATTGGTGCCATGTCATGGATCGGGAGTCATACGACGATCCCGAAGTGGCGCAGATCGTGAATGAGAAATATGTCGCGATCAAGGTAGATCGCGATGAGCGCCCGGATATTGACAGCCGATACCAGTCCGCAGTGCAGGCGATGACCGGACAAGGCGGATGGCCGCTCACGACGTTTCTTACCCCCGAAGGCAAGCCGTTCTTCGGAGGGACGTATTTTCCTCCGCAGGATCACTACGGACGTCCGGGCTTCAAGCGCGTGCTGCTGACCATTGCCGATGCTTTCCGCGAGAAGAAAGCGGAAGTCGACGAGCAGGCGAACTCGGTGATGAACATGATTGGCCGCACCGAAGCGTTCGCGGAGGTTGACGCCGATCGCGTGAACCCGCAGATTATCGATCACATCATCGGCAGCGCGCAGAGCCTGTTCGACGCCCAGCATGGTGGTTTCGGCAGTGCGCCCAAATTTCCGCATTCCTCGACTCTCGATCTGCTGCTGCACCGTTATGCGCGCACTGGCGATCCGGACGTCGGCAACATCTGCATCACGACCCTCGAGCGCATGGCGCGAGGCGGCATCTACGACCAGCTTGCCGGCGGATTTCATCGCTACTCGGTAGACGAGCACTGGTTGGTGCCGCACTTCGAGAAGATGTCATATGACAACTCGGAGCTGTTGAAGAATTATGTCCGCGCCTATCAGGCCACCGGGGTTCCGTTCTTCGCGGCGGTGGCGCGCGACATTATTCGCTGGATGGATGAGTGGCTCAGCGACCGCGAGAACAGCGGCTTCTACGGTTCTCAGGATGCCGACTACTCGATGGAAGACGACGGCGATTACTTCACTTGGACGCTGGAAGAGGCGCGTGCCGTCCTCTCGCCGGATGAATTGAAGGTTGCGGCCGCTTACTACGACATCGGCGAAGTTGGCGACATGCACCACAATCCGGCGAAGAATGTGCTCTGGGTGAAGTCTTCGGTGGAGCAGATCGCGATGAGCAACAGCATGTCCGTAGACCGTGCTTCGGCGGTGCTGGATTCAGCCAAGCAGAAGTTATACGAGGCACGCCTGAAACGGCCCACACCTTACGTCGACAAGACCGTGTACGTGAACTGGAATGCGCTGTGCATTTCCGCGTACCTGCAAGCGGCGCAGGTGCTGGGAATGGAGGGCGTGCGAAAGTTTGCACTGCGCTCGCTGGATCGAATCCTGTCGGAGGCATGGAAACCGGGCGAGGGTCTCAAGCATGTGATCGCATATTCCGACCCAAAGGTTATTACGCGCGCCACAGCCGGCCTGGTGGACGACTATGCGTTCACCACGATCGCCGCTCTCGACGCCTACGAAATCACGGGAGACTTCGCCTATTTCAAGTTTGCGCGACAGATCGCAGACAAGATGGTGGAGCTCTTCTACGACGAAACCCGAGGCGGATTCTTCGATAGTGCCAAAGGCGAGGAAGGCCTGCTCGGCGCGCTGAGTGCACGACGCAAGCCCTTCCAGGATTCTCCAACTCCATCCGGCAACAGCGCAGCCGCGATTGCGCTCCTGCGGCTTTATGGATATACGAACGATCCCTCTTACCACGACAAAGCGGAAGCAACGCTTGAGTTTTTTGCGGGTTTGGCGCAGCAGGTCGGAATTTATGCCGGTACATATGGCATCGCCGCCGTGTGGTACTTCAAACCACATACGCAGGTGGTAGTGATTGGAGACGATCGCCAGGCAGATCAGCTCTATGCGGCTGCTATCGCTCCGTTTGCGCTGAACAAGTCGGTGATCCGCATGCGGTCCAGTGAAGCGGATGTGCATAACCTGCCGCCAGCGCTCGCCGAGACGATTCCGAATCTTCCGGCGGTGAAGCAGGGGAGATCCGTCGCGGTAGTCTGCTCGAACTTCACCTGCATGCCGCCGATCGAAGATCCTGACCAGCTTGCCCGGACGCTGCATGAGGTTCTCTCGTCCTGATTGCGGAAATTCTTTAGCGCCAGCAACACACTTTCCTGCAACCTTTCCCGGCGATTGAAATCGAATCGCACAGGAGCGAAACGAATGGCTACTGCGCTTTCTGAAACCCGCTTTTTCGAAACCAGCATTGATCTTTCCGAGCACATCAGAAAACAGGTCGTCGTGTTGTTGAATCAACGACTGGCGGATTCTACCGATCTGAAAACCCAGACCAAGTATGCGCACTGGAACGTGAAAGGGCCGCAGTTCTTCCAGTTGCACGAACTGTTTGATCAGATCGCCGAGCACTTCGACGAGTACGCTGATTTGCTGGCGGAACGCGCGACAGCGCTCGGCGGAACGGCTCACGGAACATTGCGCCAGGCAGCAGCAACGTCGAGCATCCCCGAATATGAAGTAACAGCTACGAACGGGCTGGAGCATGTTCGCGCGCTGGCGCACAACGTGGCGATTTTTGGAGAGTACGTGCGCGAGGCGATCGACAAGACCGATGAGCTGGACGACAAGTCGACGGCGGATGTGTTCACCGAGATTTCCCGCCAGGTCGATAAGGATTTGTGGTTCTTGCAGGCGCACGTGCAGGCGTAAGCCCCGCGAGAAAATTGGGCTAGGTGAAAAGGCGCAGCGGCGCCTTTTTATTTTCTGTCTTATTCTTTGGCGAAACGGCTGATCGAGGAAAAATGAAAATCACGCAAGCGACTGCGGAGGAGTATCAGTGGGGATCTAGCTGTCTCGGCTGGCGATTCGTTAATCGAGCGGAGATGAGTGTGATTCGGGAGCGCATGCCTCCGGGAACGCGTGAGGTCCGGCACCATCATGAGAAATCGCGGCAGTTCTTTTTCGTCCTGAAGGGTCACGCGCGAATTGAGTCAGGCGGGGAACACGTGCAACTCGCGAAAGATGAGGGGCTGGAAATCCCGCCCGGAGTAGATCATCAGATATTCAACGACTCAGACGAAGAACTGGAGTTCCTGCTGGTATCGCATCCTTCCACCAAGGGCGATCGGATAGTGTCGCCGCAACCTTAACGTTCGGCTATTCCGGTACGCCGCTATCGTCCGGCTTCGTCGAGCAGTTCGATAACATGCGCTACGCGATGTTTCAATCCACGCTGCTCAACACCGGCACGAAGTTGCAGCATGCACCCAACATTCGCTGTGGCAATGATCTCGGCGTCAACCGAGTTGATGTCGTCCATCTTCGCCTGCAGGATTTTCATCGAGAGATCATTCTGGACCACGTTGTACGTCCCGGCACTTCCACAGCAATAATCGGAATGTGGCATCTCGATCAGTTCTGCTCCAATTTCCTTTAGCAGCTCGCGAGGCGCAGAACGGATCTTCTGCGCGTGCGCAAGGTGGCAGGGATCCTGATAAGTGACGCGTGCCGGTATCTTGTTTCTCTGTGTACGCAATCCAAGTTCAGCCAGAAATTCGGTTACGTCTTTCGTTTTTGCTGCAAATGCCTGGGCCTTTGTCGCATACGTTTGATCGCTTGCCAGCAGGTCGGCGTATTCCTTCATGGTTGAGCCGCAGCCGGCAGAGTTCGTGACGATCGCGCCGAGGCCGGCGGCAAGCATGGCATCGATATTCCGGCGGGCGAGATCGCGGGCGTCATCGCGGAAGCCAGCATGGGCGTGCAGAGCGCCGCAGCAGCCTTGTTGCGGCGGGACAAACACGGTCACGCCGTTTCGTTGCAGAACGCGAATCGTGGCGCGGTTCAGTTCGGCGAAGCTCACACTGGCAATGCAGCCGATGAGAAACGCAACCCGGGCGCGCTCCTCGCCTTCAGCGGGAAAAGTTTTGCCCAGATCGTCAAACGAGAATGCGTCGTCAATGCGTGGGGAGAGAGCTTCAGTTTTGTCGAGTCCTATCCACTTCAAGACTCCGCTCCGGCGGACAAGCGTCTGGATGCCCGATCGTTGGTAGAAACGCAAGAGTCGCGCCGAAAAGGCGAGCACGCCGAAGTTCCTCAGCAGATGCTTGTACGTAAAATGGCGCGCCAGACTCTCCAGAAATGGTCGCCGGTAATTGTGTTCGATCTCGGCGCGAGCGCGCTCGACGATGTGGCCGTAATTCACACCAGAAGGGCAGGCGGTCTGGCACGCGAGGCATCCCAGGCAACGGTCGATGTGCGTGACGAAGGAATCAGAAATCTCTAGATTGCCCTGGTCGACCTGCAGGATCTGGTAGATGCGTCCACGAGGTGAATCGGCTTCCAGTCCAAGCACGCGGTAAGTTGGGCATTGCTCCAGGCACAATCCACAGTGAATGCAAGTGGAGTACAACTCCCATGAGGGATGATCGCCGGTGGTGAAGTGCGATCGCTGTTCCGAAGCGGCGGGATGTGTCGTGGCGCTCAGACCAGGAACCTCCCGCGATTGAGAATCTGCTTCGGATCGAGCGCTTCGCGCACTGAGCGCATGGCTGCAATATCGGTGGGAGTCGATCCCCACCCGTCGGCATACGACTTCAGTACGGTTGGACAATGCGTAATGACAGCCATCGAATCGGTGCCGAGCATGCGGCGATATTCCGAAATAACTCCTGCAAGTTTCTGCGCATCCTCTGCGGTCGAAAAACTCACTGTGAGAGATCCCGAAGCACGCCCCATCGCAGCCCAATGCAACTCCAAGCGACTGGCGATCGTGGCTGCTGCTCCAAACGCGTTCTCCAGTTCTGCGTTGCAAACATTCACGCGCATGAGAGCGCAGTTGTGCTTGCCTCGGATCCACAGTTGCTCCCAATCGGCGATCGTGCGCCAGAACATCTCCTCGTCTGCACCTTCGCCTTCGCGAGCGATAGTGGCCCCCAATTCTTGGCGGTAACGGGCGATCACGGCATCGCTTCCGCCGACACGCACGTACACAGCCCACGCGCCCGGCGGACCACCATCCGGGATCATCGTCCGTGCTTCCGGAGAGGCGATCTCCACACAGAGTGGCGAGAGGGCGGAGTTCAGGATGCCGTCGCGATAATCCACTGCCTGCCGCAGGCTTACGAACTCAGAGACGAATGTGCGGAACTCCGCTGGGCGAGGGAAGAGCTTCAGATTCGCGGAGACAAGCACGCCGAGCGTGCCGAAACTGCCCGTCATCAGCTTCATCACATCGTATCCGGCAACGTTCTTAACGACGCGCCCGCCAGCCTTAGCGATCGTTCCGTCGGCGGTAACGAACTGCACTCCGAGAAGGAACTCGCGAATTCCTCCGAAACGATGCTGAAGAGGGCCACCGGCGTTCGCGGCGATCGCTCCGCCAAGGGTCACCCGCTCGGGCGAAGGCGGATCAATCGGGAGCAGCTGTCGGTTCGCGCGAACCAGTCGATCCAGTTCGGCGATGGTAATTCCCGCGCCGACACTAATGGTCAGATCGCCGGGATCATAATGCTCGACTTTCTTCAGGCGATTCATGAGCAGAACGATGTCAATCCTCGGCGGAACGCGCCCGATGTTCTGGTGGACAAAGCCTCCGGCGGGCACGACTGCAAGTTCGTGCTCATGAGCAAAACGCAGGATCGCCGCGACCTCCTCCACCGTACCGGGAGCAACCATCACGGAGGGAACGACGTGATTGATCGCAATCCGGCGGAGATCTTCTGGACTATCCCACACGTTGGCCACACCGGCTATGCGCGCCAGTTCGAGTCGGAGCGATGGAGAAGCCGTGGCGCTCACGGTGTGGACCCGGGGATGCGCTCGCGTGACGTTAGTCCCTCGCGGCAGCCGCGCGGAGTTGGGAACAGCTTCTGCGGATTGAAGAGCCCGGCGGGATTGAACGCATTTCGAAACCTGCTCATCACCTCCAGGTCAGCATCTGTAAACAGCACCGGCATCAGTTCGTTCTTTTCCATGCCAATACCGTGTTCGCCAGTCAAGGTTCCGCCGAGTTCGACACAGCGGGTGAGGATCTCACGGCCTGCGTCGTGAACTTTCTCGAGCTGCGCCGGATCGCGAGAATCGAAGAGGATCGCGGGGTGTAAGTTGCCGTCTCCCGCGTGGAAGACGTTGCAGATTGTCATCCCGTATTTCTGCGCGACCTGGTCGATAAAGCGCAGCACCTCGGCAATCTTGGTGCGTGGAACCACTCCATCCTGCGTGTAATAAGAAGGAGCGAGGCGTCCGATGGCGGCGAAGGCGTTCTTGCGTCCCATCCACAACAGTTGGCGTTCGCGTTCGTCTTTAGCGCGACGAACCTCGCGGGCTCCTTGCGCCTGACACACTCGGGCGACTGATTCTGCCTGCTCTTCCACTTCTTCACGCAAACCCTCAAGCTCGATCAACAGGACTGCTCCAGCATCCAACGGATATCCGGCATGGGTTGCTTCTTCCACGGCGCGCAACGTCCATCCATCAAGCATCTCGAGAGCCGAGGTCGTGACTCCGTCGGCAGTGAGTGCGGTGACCGTGTTGGCCGCGTCTTCAGCCGCGTGATAAATCGCGAGGAGTGTGGCGGTTTGTTCCGGAAGACGCGAGAGCTTGACGGTGATCTCCGTGACAATGCCAATCGTGCCCTCGGTGCCGACGAAGAAACCGGTGAGGTCGTAACCACCATGCTCACTTGCTTTTCCACCAAACCTCGCGACACGACCATCAGCGAGAACGACTTCAAGCCCGGTAACGTGATTCACGGTTACGCCGTAGGCCAGGGTGTGTGGACCACCAGAATTTTCGGCGACGTTCCCACCGATCGTGCTCGCCTTCTGGCTGGATGGGTCGGGAGCGAAATAGAGTCCGTGTTTCGCAACCGCTTGCGAGAGCTCCAGATTCACCACGCCCGGTTGCACGATCGCACGGCGGTTCGCGACATCGATCTCCAGGATCTTGCGCATGCGCGAGAACACCATCACGATGCCGCCCTGACGCGGCACCGATCCTCCGCTCAGGCCTGTTCCAGCACCGCGCGGTACGATGGGAACGCCCGCCTGCGCAGCCATGCGCACGATGTTAGAGACGTGCTCAGTTGTTTCTGGGAAGACAATCAGTTCGGGAGTGCCCTTGGCGAGACCTGCGTCGTACTCGTACAACATCAGATCTTCGGGCCGGTGGAGCACAGCTTCGTCGCCGAGGGCAGAACGAAGTTGCTTCGCCAGTGCGGGAACATTCATGCGCGGAAGCGGTCTTTGGAGGCTCATTCTAGCACCGCAATTTGGTCTGTTGGCGGTCAGTCTGGAATTGTCCACAAGTTGTTGCAATGCGCCGAGCTGCTAGGCACCCGCCTTGGCAATGCCCTCAGGCCGGAACGAGCTTATGCTGATGAAGTGACCAGTGCGGAACAAAACGAGCGGCTGCTGGCATCATTTGCCGACTACCTGAAAGTAGAGAAGGGCCTGGCGAAGCTGAGCGTTGAAGCCTATCTCCGCGATCTGCACCAGTTTGCGGAATTCGCGTCGAGAGGCAAGCGCGACCTCGCACGAGTGCGCCGCGACGACGTGAAGAAGTTTCTGGACTCTCTGTTGTCGAACGAAGTGGATGGCCGTTCGGTGGCGCGCAAACTGTCTGCTCTGCGGCACTTTTACCGGTATCTGCTTCTGGATCGATATATCAAGGACGATCCCACGCTCAACATCGACACGCCGAAGCAGTGGAAGGTCTTGCCGAAGGCGCTTTCGAGGACAGAGGTGGAACACCTGGTCCAGGTCGAGCGGCCCGTTGCAGAGAAAAAGCTGGCCTTGGCGATGGCGGCGCGCGATCGCGCCATGCTCGAAATGATGTATGCCGGTGGGTTGCGCGTGTCCGAGATCGTAAACGTAAAGATGGAGGATCTGAAGCTCGACCTTGGATATGCGGTCGTGCGCGGTAAGGGAGATAAGGATCGGGTGGTCCCGCTCGGGCGTCCGGCGCAGGAGATGCTTGCGGCCTATCTTCATGATTGGAGACCCCTGCTGGCCGGTGGGAAGAACGCTGCACAAGTCTTTATCGCCAGGGGAGCCGAACGCCTCACGCGGCAACGGGTGTGGCAGGTCGTGCAAGGGGCGGCGCAGAGCACGGGCAGGCACGCCAGTCCGCACATGCTGCGACACAGTTGCGCCACGCACATGGTCGAAAACGGCGCCGACCTCAGAACTGTTCAGACCATCCTCGGCCACGCCGATATCTCGACCACGCAGATCTACACACACCTGGCGCTCGATCGGCTGAAGAGCGTTCATCGGGAACACCATCCGCGCGGCAAAAAGAAAGTGGTTACTGGCTAGCTGTTTCTCAGATGCAAATATGGCGGAAACGAAACTCAGTCCCATGCAGAAGGCCGTTACGCAATTCCTGCAAAGTCTGCGGGAGCGCAACGCCTCGCCCAACACGATTCTGGCGTACGGGAAGGACCTGGCTGAGTTCGTAACGTACATAGGACCGATCGAGAGGCCAAATCAGCTCGATCATGTACGAATCCGTGGTTTCCTGTCGCACCTGCTAGAGCGTGGACTGGGTAAGACTTCTGGGGCTCGTCATCTGGCTGCCGTTCGCTCTCTGTACAAGTGGCTGGCGCGGGAAGGGAAGGTAAAGCAGAACCCCGCGTCGCTTGTCTCCACACCGAAGCTCCCCAAAAAACTTCCGCGCGTGCCCACGATCGAAGAAGTGAACAACGTGCTTGACGGCCAGCTGCCGGAGACGGCTGCCTTCGTCGAACGCGACAAGACGATCCTCGAGCTTCTCTACGGATGCGGCCTGCGCAATTCCGAGCTGATCGGGATCAACCTGGACGATATTCATTGGTCCAACGAAACCATCCTGGTACGCGGCAAGGGCCGCAAGGAGAGGATGGTGCCCCTCGGCGACACGGCGGCAGAGGCGATCCGCGGCTATCTTCCCAAGCGAAAAGAGCTGCTTTCGGTTAAAAAGAAGGCCACTTCGGCGCTGCTGATCAATCTGCGTGGGCAGCGGCTGACCACCCGCAGCGTTGGACGCATCGTGAAGCATATTGCGGTTTCCAAGGGGCTTTCGCCGGATGTTCATCCGCACACCCTGCGGCATGCATTTGGAACGCACCTGCTCGAAGAGGGTGCTGACCTGCGCGCTATCCAGGAAATGCTGGGACACGAGCGCCTTTCCACCACCCAGCGCTACACGCAGCTCTCCATGAAGCATGTTGTAGAGGTTTACGACAAGACCCATCCTCGGGCGAAATAAGCCCGCCCAGCATGATATCGGCCCTCTGCACATGACTGTAGGACCAGGGCACGACCGTGCCTGAAGTACCTTCGTAACCTATCGTTCCGCGAACCGTCTGGATACAGTTACCCCCAAGGGTGGGTGGTTAGTAAGGACGGGGAGTAATGTCTTCGAGTGCAATTTCTCACAACGAGTTGAAAGTGGAGGGTCAGGAGCGGGGCACAGGTGTTTCGTTCCTCCTGAAGCTGAAAAATGCCGGCCTGAAGCGGTTGATGGAGGTTAACCGCGAACTCTGGTTGCTGCTGACCATGTTCGCCATCGCCGCCGTGCTGAATTTCATGGTCGATGCACAGAAGATGGTCCTGGGGTTTTATACCTTCCCCACATTGCTTTCGGCCTATTTCTTTGGACGCCGTCATGCCGTGCTCACCGCATTCGGCAGCATCTTCCTGGTCGGCTTCGTGATGTACTACAACCCGCACCTGATGGGCCACCAGTTGCCTACCGCTCTTCCGATGGAAGAGAAGTGGTTCGACGTGACCGTATGGGGCGGGATATTGGTCGTGACCGCCTATACCATGGGCACACTTTATGAGCACAAGCAAAAGCACATGGCGGAGTTGCGGGAAACCTACAACGGCATTCTGTTGATCCTGCAGCAATTCATTTCCAAGGACAAATACACCCAGAACCACTCTTATCGTGTTTCCGTCTACGCCTGCCGCGTAGCCCGTGAAATGGGGATGAATTCCGATACGATCGAAGATATTCGCGCAGCAGCGCTTTTACACGATATCGGCAAGCTGGATGTGAGCCGCGAGATCCTCTATAAAGCGGCGAAGCTGACCAAAGCCGAATACGAGCAAATGCAGGAGCACGTTTCCACCGGAGTAGCGATGCTATCGCCCGTTGGTGGCTCGTTGCGCCGCGTCCTGCCGATCATTCTGGCTCATCACGATAAATACGATGGCACCGGGTATACGCCGCGAGTGGGAGAAGATATCCCGATGGAAGCCCGCATTCTGAGCGTCGCAGATGTTTACGATTCCCTCACAAGTGACCGGCCCTACCGCAAAGCAATGTCGCCCTTCGATGCGAAGGAGATCATCGTGAAGGGATCGGGAACAGACTTTGATCCGCGCGTCGTGAATGCCTTCGTTAGCGCCTTCCAGCGCCGCGAAATGGAAGTCCCGGAGGTTGTGCTCTAGAAGAGATTAGAAGGCCGAAGTGGGACCCCAGCGGCTGACAAAGCGCTGGGGTTTTCGTTTTGCGACGATACCAGCCGCGACGGCACGACTAAACGGCAGACTGCTTCACTGGCACGAGCAACTGCTGAAGTTCCTGGGGATGGTCGAGCAGCACGTCGGGCGGCGCCTCTTGCAGGGAGTGGGGAGCCAAGCCATAAGTCAAGCCGATGGTCCACATGCCTGAGTTGCGGCCCGTGAGTACATCGTTCGCCGAGTCGCCGATCATGACTGCCTGTTCGGGATTCACGCCGGCTTCGTGCAGCAGCGTACGGGCGCCCAGCGGATCCGGTTTCTTGGTCTCGAAGCTGTTGCCGCCGTAGACCTGGAAGAAGAACTCTTGCAGGTCGAGCCCCTCAATGATCGCGCGGGATGGGACTACAGGCTTGTTGGTCAAAACGGCCATCTGTATAGGTGAATCGCCGTTCCGCGACTCTAGGATCGCTTGCAACGCTTCGTGAATTCCGGCGTAGACATAGGTGTTGTCCAGCTTGTGCTCACGGTAATAGGCCAGGAAATACAGGAGGGCTTCGTCGAAGAACTTCTGGTTATCAGGATCTCCCAAGGCTCGGCGTACGAGCATGGGCGCCCCGTCGCCGATATAAGTGGAGATCACCTCTTCCGGGAGTTCGGGGCGGTGGAAGTGCCGCAGCATAGCGTTGATTGAGTTCGTCAGATCGAGGCGCGAATCGATCAGGGTGCCGTCCAAGTCAAAAACGAGGAGCCGAATCTTTTCAATTGGAATGGGCCGGTTTGTATGAATCATTCGTCTCATTTTATCTGGCAAAGGCTTAGGGGCAAGGTCAACGGGAATGCTGTACAGGGATTTAGGGGTGTCGGTTACAATCTAAAGGTAAGGGGTTGTTTCTCAAGATTGGGGTTTTAGGAATTCCCGTGCCAGCCATCCGCATCAAAATAGGCAGGGTTAGCCCGCGATGCGCGGTTTTGTAGGTCGATCTGAAGGGGAGTTTTGATGGCGACGATGAAGACGCGGCCCAAAGCGGCCGCAGTGACGGATTTTCCGGCAAAGACATACGAGGGACTCACGCCGGAACAACTCATTCACATCTATCGCCTGATGTACCTTTCCCGGTGCATCGACGATCGCGAGATCCTTCTTAAGCGCCAACAGCGGGTCTTCTTCCAAATCTCAGCCGCGGGGCACGAGGCGTTGCTGGTTGCCGCCGGTGTGCTGCTGAAACCAGGCTATGACTGGTTCTATCCCTATTACCGCGATCGCACTCTTTGCCTTGCCTTGGGCATGACCGCCGACGAGATGCTCTTGAGCGCGGTCGGCGCTGCTGATGATCCCAATTCCGGCGCCCGGCAGATGCCTTCTCATTGGGGTAGCCAAGAGCTGAACATCGTGACTCAGTCTTCCCCGACTGGCACCCAGTTTGTCCAGGCGATAGGCTGCGCCGAAGCCGGACGTTACTTTGCTCGGCGCCCACAGGCGGCCGAAAAGCGCAGGGGCGATTACAGCGAGTTCAAAGATGTCGTTTTCCATGGCGACGAAATCACCTACGTTTCCACTGGGGATGGTGCGACTAGCGAGGGCGAATTTTGGGAGTCGATGAGTGCCGCTTCCGCCAAGAAATTGCCGGTGCTGTTTCTCTGCGAAGACAACGAGTACGCGATTTCCGTGCCGGTTGAAGTGCAGACGCCCGGAGGAAACATCTCCCCGCTGGTGGCTAATTTTCCTAACTTCCATTTTGCGGAAGTCGATGGATGCGATGTTCTGGCCAGTTACGCGGCGCTCAAGGACGCCGTCGAATACATTCGCGCAGGGCATGGCCCCGCATTTGTTCATGGACACGTCATCCGTCCGTACTCGCATTCGCTTTCCGACGACGAGAAGCTCTATCGTTCCGAAGAAGAACGCAAAGCGGAAATACAGCGCGACCCCGTTCCGCGTTTTCAGATGTTCCTTCTGCGCGAGGGGATTCTCGATGAAGAGGGAATTACACGGCTGGAAAAAGAGATCCAGCGCGATGTGCAGGAAGCCGCCGATCGCGCGTTGGCAGCGGCTGCTCCTTCTGTCGACAGCGTAACCAAGTTTGTCTATTCGGATATGGTCGATCCGACATCGTCGGCCTTTGACACTGAGCCGAAGTTTGGTAAACCCGAGCGCGGCAAGTTGGGCGGCGAGAAAACCATGGCCGACCTGATCAACGCTTGCCTGCGTGACGAAATGAAGCGCGACGAGCGCATCGTGATCTTCGGCGAAGATGTGGCCGATTGCAGCCGCGAACAGTATCTCGAGCAGAAACTGGTAAAAGGCAAGGGCGGAGTCTTCAAACTGACCGGCGGGTTGCAGTGCGATTTCGGCGGCGATCGCGTATTCAATGCGCCGCTGGCAGAGGCGAGCATCGTTGGCCATGCAATTGGCATGGGCACGCGCGGACTGAAGCCGGTCGTCGAAATCCAGTTCTTCGACTACATCTGGCCCGCCATGATGCAACTACGCGACGAGATGCCCATCATCCGCTGGCGTTCGAACAACGCCTTCTCTTGTCCGATGGTGCTGCGCGTCGCAATCGGTGGATACCTGACGGGCGGTTCGATTTACCACTCACAGTCGGGCGAAAGCATCTTCACGCATACGCCGGGCGCGCGGGTAGTATTCCCGTCGAATGCTCTGGATGCCAATGGATTGCTGCGCACCGCTATCCGTTGCGACGATCCCGTGCTCTTCCTGGAACACAAACGGTTGTACCGCGAGACCTACGGCCGCTCGCCTTATCCGGGGCCGGACTACATGATTCCCTTCGGTAAGGCGCGCATCGTGCAGGAAGGTTCGGATCTTACGGTAGTGACGTATGGTGCCGTTGTCCCGCGCAGCCTGCAGGCAGCGCAACGCCTGGAGAGAGATCACGGTGTGAAGGTCGAATTGATCGATCTTCGTACGCTGAACCCGTATGACTGGGATGCGATTGCGACATCAGTCCGCAAGACGAACCGCGTGATGGTTGCCCATGAAGACATGCTCAGCTGGGGGTATGGCGCGGAGATCGCTGCGCGAATTGCCGACGAACTCTTCGACGAACTGGATGCACCAGTGAAGCGTGTAGCGGCGAAAGATGTATTTGTGGCCTATGCGCCCGTTTTGGAAGATGCAATCCTGCCGCAACCCGATGATCTGTACGCGGCGATGAAAGCCCTAACTGAATACTAGTTAATGATCCGCAATGGTTGTGTGGCGCGGACATTCCTGTCCGCGCTTTTTTTTCGCTAGCAAAGCTACTTCCTGCCCATCAGCCAATCTACCGAAATCGGCCCCGCGCCGGTGAAGATCAGCGCAAATGCAATGGCCGCCAGCGAAAGTGGAAATTCAACTCCACCCTGGCCCATTAGTCCGTTGTGCCAATGAACCTTTGCGATGGCCACACACATATCAATGCAGATGGCGATCGCCGCACAGCGAGTGAGAAATCCGGCAACCAGCAGAATTCCACCCAGGAATTCTACGAATGCCGAGACGTACCCAAGCCATGCGGGCATGCCAAGGCTGGCCACAAATTGTGCGTGATGATGCAGCCCGCCGAAAACCTTGTGATATCCATGAACCACCATGATGATTCCGAGTACTACCCGCAGAACGAAGAAGCCCAGGGGCTGAACCCGATCGAGGAAGCTGAGATTCAAGAGTGCGTCCCTCCGCCGAAAATAAAGTCAGCGTGATTGTACGAAAAGCAACCGTGCGTTGACGATCTCCAAGCGCATGTCTGAGGACGCAGGTTCACACTTGCGATGACCACGGCGGTTTGAATTCACCTGCCCGTGTGACCGCCATCACGTGGCCTGGTGCGGTGCTCGTGCTACTTTCCTTCAGGGTAAAAACCCCTCGTGGTTACAAGTTGCTCAGATTGCGCCGGACCTATAGGATTCTCGGCGCCCACGTAAATACATCGCGAACAGGAGAGATCGCGAATGCCCAACGAACCAAATGGTGAGCCAGTCGCGACGAAAACGCCGGGCCTCGTACGAAACCTCGTAAGCCTGGCGGGCGCCGCTATCGCAGTCGTCGGGGCCGCAAACGTGGCCTTCCTCGTACTCATCGATTTCATGTCGAATCGGCCGAATCCGTACATCGGCATCTTCGCTTACATGATCATGCCGGCCATCATGGTCTTCGGCCTCATTCTGATTCCGATCGGCATGCTGCTCGAGCGCCGCCGCCGGCGCACGCAGGCCCCTTCCCAGATTCCGCGCTTTCCGCGCATCGATCTGAATGATCCGAGGCAGCGGCGAAACTTCGCGGCAGTGGCCGCATTCATCATCGTCTTTGTCGCCCTCAGTGCTGCCGGTAGTTATCGTGCTTACGAATACACGGATTCCGTTCAGTTTTGCGGTCAGCTTTGTCACACTGTGATGAAGCCTGAATACACGGCTTACTTGCAGTCGCCCCACGCACGCGTCGCTTGCGTGGACTGCCACGTGGGAGCCGGTGCAGGCTGGTATGTGAAGTCGAAACTTTCTGGCGCCTACCAGGTGTACTCCGTTACGTTTCACAAATATCCCACGCCGATCCCCACGCCAGTTGCGAATCTTCGTCCGGCGCCTGAAACCTGCGAACAGTGCCACTGGCCCAATAAATTCCATGGCGATCAGTTGCGGGTATTCACGCACTTCGGCACAGATGAGCAAAATACTCCTCGCCAGATCCGAATGCTCGTGAAGACAGGTGGCGGCGATCCCAACACTGGGCTGCCGTCCGGAATTCACTGGCACATGAACATCGGCAACAAGATCACGTACATTGCGACCGACCAGCAGAGACAGGTGATTCCGTGGGTCCAGGCCGAAGACAGGCAGGGTCATATCACCACATATTCGGTGAAAGACGCGCTTACGCCCGATCAGATTCAGAAGTCTTCAAAGCGTCGCATGGACTGCATCGATTGCCACAACCGGCCCACGCATATTTACAAAGCGCCCGACGCTTCGGTCGATGAAGCGATGCTGGCGACGCGTATCGATCCCTCGCTCCCGTTTATCAAGCAGCAGGCAGTGACCGTTCTCGCCGCCGACTACAAGACCACCGATGATGCGGTAAACGCGATCGGCAGAGATCTCCCCAGCTTTTATCAGAGCAAATACCCGGAGGTTTACTCGTCGAAGCAGCCGCAAATCAAGGCTGCGGTCGCGGAGGTTCAGCGCATTTACCAGAACAGCATCTTTCCCGAGATGAAAGTCGACTGGCGAGTTCATCCCAACAACATCGGTCACTTCTACTCTCCTGGATGCTTCCGCTGTCACGATGGTAACCACGTGAGCGCCGACGGGAAAGTGCTCAAGAAAGATTGCGACACCTGCCATACCATCGCTTCCCAGGTCGAGAGCGGCAAGCCGCTTATGGGGACGGCGCAGGGTGTGGCCTTCCAGCATCCGGTTGATCTGGGTGATCTGACCGCAGTGAACTGCGCTGACTGTCACACCGGCGGCGTAGGACCGTAGGCTTCTCCACTGCGGAAGCATGGGGCGGGGAGCACATCCCGCCCCTTTTTCTCGATTTGCGGCGTCCCCTGCCGGGTGAGCAATCTCATAGGAGCAAGTGATATGGATCACAGCCGCTTGGGTTGTGGTTTTCTACTCTTGCTTGTACAGGGAACCGCCAAAACAGGCGACGGAGGAGAGGATGGAAGCCACAGGTCATCCAGGCCAGGAGTTCAAACCAAGGCTGATTTTCTGGGAAGTAACCAAGGGCTGTAACCTGCGCTGCATCCATTGCCGCGCCACAGCAACGGAGCTGAGTTCCCCGACCGATCTCCCCACCGAACGCGCGCTCGACATCATCAAGCAGATCGCAGATTTCGGTAGTCCCATCCTCGTACTGAGCGGCGGCGAGCCGCTCTATCGCACGGACATTTTCGATCTCGCGCGTTTTGCCACTGACCGTGGCATTCGCGTCGCCCTGGCGACCAACGGCACCCTGGTAACCAAGGCCGTCGCTAAGAAGATCCTCGATGCTGGAGTGAAGCGAGTATCGATCAGCCTGGACGGAGCCGATGCCCTGACACACGACACTTTTCGCGGAATTCCCGGAGCATTCGAAGCCGCTATTTACGGGATGCGCAACCTGCAAGAGCTCGGGATGTCGGTGCAGATCAACACGACAATTGCGCGGCACAATGCTCACCAGTTACCAGACGTGCTTGAGATGGCGCGTTCTCTGGGCGCGGACGCCCTGCACACATTCTTGTTGGTGCCGGTCGGTTGCGGAGTGGATATTGCCAATGAGCAGATGGTGCCGCCCGAAGAATACGAACGGATGCTCAACTGGTTTTACGATCGCTCGAAAGATGGCGACATCGAATTGAAGGCCACCTGCGCGCCGCACTACTTCCGCGTGGTCCGGCAACGTCGTGCAGAAGAGCGCAAACAGGCAGCAGCGGCGGCGGGCGGCGATTATCGCGCTGTCGAGCACGGCCCGGCCATTGGCCCGACAGACATGGCGATGCCAGGATCAGACGCAGTTATCTTCAAACCTAAGGGCAATCACACGGGCCATCCTTCAGGGCATCCAGGCGGTCATGCGGGTGGACATCCTGACGGCATGAACGCCATGACCAAGGGGTGCCTGGCCGGAACTGGAGTTTGCTTCATTTCGCATGAAGGCGAGATCTATCCGTGTGGATACTTGCCGGCAGTCGCAGGCGACCTGCGGAAGCAGCCATTTGCTGAGATCTGGAACGACTCGAAGGTGTTCGCGCAGTTGCGGCACGATCCGCTCGAAGGCAAGTGCGGATGCTGCGAATTTCGCAACGTCTGCATGGGATGCCGAGCGCGCGCATTCGCCGCCACGGGCAACATGATGGCGGAAGAGCCTTTCTGCGTATATCAACCCAAAGTGGCGGCGGTGAAGGCCTAATACATTTTTTCTGGTTCATACGGCCGTGCCGGAGTTGCTCTGAACTGGCGGATTCCGGCACGGTTTCTTTTTGTCTGTGTGACAAAGGTCATCGTGCAGGTAGGCTTCGCCAAAGTACTGTGATTCGAGGTAAAAGAAATGGCTGAGATGGTGGCGAATATTCAACCGATGAATCGCGCGCGGTTACGCTCGATGACAGTTCCGCGCGAGCATGGAGCGTGGGGAATGTTGCTCGTCCCGCTGGCCATCGGTGGAGCAGTGGGCCTGAGGTCGAGAGAGAACTTACCCGCGCTGTTGTCGCTGCTTGTGGCTGCCGTCACTCTTTTCTGGCTGCGAACTCCGGTGGAGGCAATGCTCGGGACGACACCGATCAAGGCGCGTTCGCCCGAGGAAAGGCGATACTTGTCGATCGTCATAGGAGGGCTGAGCTCCCTGGCGGCGTTCTGTCTGACTGCGATCTTCTGGCATGGCCGTAATCGAGCGCTGCTGCCCATTGGCGTGGTTGCCGCAGCCGCGTTCGGACTCCAGGCACTGGTGAAGCGGGCAGGCCGTAAAGGACGCATGCCGGCGCAGATCGTCGGTTCCATCGGGCTTACCTCGACCGCGGCAGCTGGATATTACGTCGCAAACGGCGGTTGGGCGCCGCTCGCGCTTGCACTCTGGGCTATCAACTTCGCGTTTGCTGCCGGGCAAGTACATTACGTCCAGGTGCGGATTCACAGCTCGCGGGCGACTTCGCGTTCGGAGTTGCTGGGTATCGGTGATTTCTTTCTGCTCGGCGAAGCACTTTTATGCGCCGCAGTGGCGGGCGCGTGGTACTTCGGGTTGGTGCCGGGATTTGCCACCCTGGCTTTCGTTCCTATCGTGATCCGAGGACTCCTGCTTTTTGCGCGGCGTCCGGGCCCTTTGAACGTTCATCGCCTCGGCTGGACCGAACTGGCAAATGCGGTAGTGTTCGGAACACTTTTGTGCGCCGCCTATTGGAACCACTGAGACTCCTCTGAACGGCACGACCGTTACAATGTCCGCATGTCAACCTCGAACGCCCCAAGTCCACTGGACATACTGAAGCGGGTCGCAATTTTTGCCGACTTATCGCCGGCGGAACTGCAGTTCCTCGCCGAACGCGCGGTGGCTCGCGATTATGAGACAGGTGAATTGGTTTTCGCCGAAGGAGAGCCGTGCGCCGGGCTATTCGTCGTGGAATCCGGCCGGTTGCGCATTTTCAAAAGCTCGCCATCCGGACGCGAACAGGTGCTTTCCATCGAAGGACCCGGTAGCTCCGTTGCGGAATTGCCAGTCTTTGATGGCGGCAATTACCCAGCGTCGACGGCCGCTGTCGAACGGGCGCGGTTGCTGTTTGTCAGCAAGCAGGATTTCTATTCGCTCTGCCTCGTGCATCCGAAGGTTGCGCTGAAGGTCCTGAAAGTTGTAGGTGCTCGATTGCGCCGGTTAGTTGGGATCATTGAGGAGTTGTCGTTCACCACGGTGCGTTCGCGGCTCATCTCATTTCTCTTGCGGCACGCTCATCAGAAAAAAGATGGGTCGGGCGTCCACGTCACGCTTCCCGCCAGCAATCAGGAACTGGCATCGCACATCGGGACGGTCAGGGAATTGGTATCGCGCAACTTGAGCCGACTGCAGGCCCAGGGTTTCATCGCGATGGATGGCAAGGACGTAGAGATCCTGGACATGGAAGCATTGCGCGCAGAACTGGAAATCGCCGAAAGCTAGTCCCTCCTTTTGCCCCGATAGCAGCCCCTTATCAACTCTCGCAAGTCCGATCTCCATTTACAAAGTATCGTTGTCCGACTAACATGCCTTCCCTTCGCTCCAGTCACAAGAAAGTGTGACCGCTGTGACAAAAGTCATCTGCACTGATCACAACGTCCCGTAACGTGATTGCCATGAAGGGAGTACGGGTATGAATACGGAAAAGACGGTACGTGAGCTGGCGGTGGAGAATCCGCAAGCGACGCGGGTTTTCGAGAAGTACGGAATCGATTACTGCTGCGGCGGCGGACGGACCCTGAGTTCGGTTTGCGCCGAAAAAGGGGTGCTGGTTGAGGAAGTCCGGAAGGCGATTTCGAATGGCGTAGCTGCCGAGGTCGAGCGCCAGTCGGCGCAGGACTGGACGCAGCGCGAATTGAGCGTTTTGATCGACCACATCACGGCGACGCATCACGTCTACGTGCGCCAGGAGACTGTGCGTATCCAGCAGCTGCTGGCCAAGGTCGCTGCAAAGCATGGAGAGAAGCGTCCGGAAGCAATCCGCATTCAGGAGACCTTTTCTGCACTGAGCGCAGAACTGACGTCGCACCTGATGAAGGAAGAGAACATTCTCTTCCCCTACATCGTTCAACTCGAGAAGGCGACTGCCGCTGGACATGCCGAAACCGCGTCCGATGTTCGGCTCGGTCAAAAGCCCGATTCACATGATGGAACTGGAACATGCCTCGGCTGGCGAAGCGCTGCGCAGCCTGCGTGAAGACAGCAACAACTACACGATTCCTCAAGATGCGTGCGCCACTTTCCGGACGAGTTATCTGGCGCTGCAGGCATTCGAAGCGGATCTTCATCAGCACATTCATCTGGAAAATAACATTCTGTTCCCCAAGGCAATTGCACTGGAGAATTCGGGCCCCGCTGTTTAGCTGAACACAACTTTCATTCGGAGAAATGTAATGGAATACAAAAAGCTGTGGATTGCGCTGGCGGTGGTGCTCGTGGCCTCCTTCAGCGTGCTGGGCGGGGTGGGATATCACGCCATTCACAATGGGCCGCCGACGCCCACGCAAGTGGTGACGACGGACGGCCGCGTGGTGATGGAGGGAGAAGCCATCCATCTTGGACAGGGCGTGTGGCAGTCGATTGGAGGGCAAGAGGTCGGAACGGTTTGGGGGCATGGAGCCTATGTCGCTCCCGACTGGTCTGCCGATTACCTGCATCGCGAGTCGATGTTCATTTTGGACCGATGGGCGCAGGGTGAGGGCGCGGCGAATTATGAGTCGCTCGGCGTCGAGCGCAAAGCCGCTCTACAGGCCCGTCTGCAAGAAACGATGCGTCGTAATACGTATGACGCGGCGAGCGGACGGATTACAGTCGATCCGGCGAGAGCGGAAGCTTTCGAGCATCTGGTCGCGTACTACAGCGGACGTTTTTGCGAGTGGACGCACGGAGTATGCGATCCAGAAGGGTGCGCTGAGCGATGCGACAAAAGCTCGCGAGATGACGTCATTCTTCTGGTGGACGTCGTGGGTAGCGAGCACGAATCGTCCTGGCCAAGACGTGACCTACACGCAGAACTGGCCGCATGAAGAGTTGGTCGGAAATCGTCCGACGGGCGCGGCAATCGTATGGAGCGTGATCAGTTTTGTGCTGCTGCTCGCAGGTGTCGGCGGCATGGCGTGGTATTTCGGATCGCAGCAGAAGGCAGCGCCAAGCGAGCATGAAGAGTTGCCAGAACGCGATCCATTGCTCGGATTGAAACCAACGCCGTCGCAGAAGGCTACGGTGAAGTACTTCTTTGTGGTCGCCGCGCTGTGGGTCGTGCAGGTCGCGTTGGGAGCCGTCGCCGCGCACTACGGTGTAGAAGGCAACGGATTCTATGGAATCCCACTGGCGAAGTGGCTGCCGTACTCGGTAGCGCGCACGTGGCATCTGCAGATCGGCATCTTCTGGATTGCCACTTCGTGGTTGGCGACGGGACTCTACATCGCTGCGGCAGTGAGTAACCGGGAGCCGAAGGGACAGAGGCTCGGAGTAAATGTCCTGTTCGTTGCGCTGATTCTGGTTGTCGTCGGATCGTTGGCGGGCGAGTGGCTGGGCATCCAGCAAAAGCTTGGGAACCTGTGGTTCTGGTTCGGCTCACAGGGTTACGAATACGTAGATCTGGGGCGCTTCTGGCAGATTCTGCTGTTCGGTGGGCTGGTGTTCTGGTTGTGGCTGATGTGGCGCGGGTTGCGTCCGGCGCTGGCGAAGCGCGACGAGAACCGGCCGCTCTTGCTGCTGTTCCTGATCTCCGCGATCGCGATTCCGCTGTTCTACGCGGCCGGCTTGATGTACGGGCAGCGCAGTCCGTTAATCACCGCCGAATATTGGCGCTGGTGGGTAGTTCATCTGTGGGTAGAAGGCTTCTTCGAAGTCTTCGCTACGGTTGTGATTGCGTTCCTGTTCACGCGGATGAAGTTGCTTGGCATTCGCACGGCAACTCGTGCGGTGCTCTTCTCGACCGTAGTGTTCCTGTCTGGCGGAATCATCGGAACGTTCCATCACCTGTACTTTGCGGGCACTCCGAACTCGGTGCTGGCACTGGGAGCGGTATTCAGCGCGATGGAAGTGGTGCCGCTGGTGCTGATCGGATTCGAAGCCTGGGAGAACATACGGCTGGCGCGTGGTAACGAAAAAGCTATCTGGGTGCAGGCTTACAAGTGGCCCATTTACTTCTTCGTCGCGGTTGCGTTCTGGAATTTCGTGGGCGCGGGATTGTTCGGATTCTTCATCAATCCTCCGGTTGCGCTCTATTACATGCAAGGCCTGAATACGACTCCAGTGCATGGACACACAGCGCTGTTCGGCGTGTATGGCATGCTGGGACTCGGACTGATGCTCTTCTGCCTGCGGGCTCTGAAGCCCGGGACGGGCGTGGAAAGACAGGCCGCTGGCGTTTTCGTTCTGGGCGATCAACATCGGATTGCTGCTGATGGTGGTGCTGAGCCTGCTGCCGATCGGATTGATGCAGGCATGGGCCTCGGTGGAGTACGGCACGTGGTATGCGCGCTCGGCTGAGTTCCTGCATCACGGTCCGATGAACACCCTGCGCTGGATGCGCATGATTGGCGATACCGTTTTCGCCCTTGGAGCGCTCGTGCTGGGGTGGTTCGTGCTCGGGCTGGTGACTGGACACTCGTACGACGATTCGGGAACGGTCGCGGAAGGCGAGTGGAAAGTGCGGCCGAGGGAAGAACTCGTCACGAAATAGGAGACTCACGCTGCGCTGTAAATATGGGGCCGCCGCTGAAAATGCGCGCGGCCCTTTTTTGCGATGTTTCGATAGTGACGCAAATCACAGCCATCGCGGACACAGGCAGCGATACTTAATCTCGCAATGTGCTCTCGATGGGCAAAATGGGCTGCAGTCCTGGCGATCCTCTTGATGGTCGCCGCGGTGCCTCTGTCGTGCGAGCTTCTGATGTTCAGAGGCGCGCCGATGGACTGCCATCGTGAGATGCGCTCCATTGCCTCGGGTCCAGAGCACGCATGTTGTCCGCACGGAACGATGCCGTGCTGTGTTGAGTCTTCGCCGACATCTGCTCCTGTTGCATTTCAATCCCCCACAAGACAGTCTCTATCGCCCAGCCTGGGCGTAGCGCATGATCTAGCGCCGATTTTCGTGCCGCAAGCGATCGCTCTGAGCATCAGCGCCGAGCCCGGAGTTCCTCCGGTGCTGGCGCAAAAAGAAGACTTCCGAACGTAGAGATCACCCTGCCCCGGTGCATACCAAAAACTCCAACATTGCCGACTGAGCACCACGCGCGCTCAAGAAAGAAATTAAAGGTGATCTTATGAAATTCAAATCTCTCATACTTATTTTGTTGTTCTCTCTCCCGGGACTGGCTCAGAACCTCAGATTCGCTCACTTCGCCGACATGACCGCGCCGACTGCACAAACCTGCTGTAGCGGGAAAAAGGGAAAATGCTGCAATGGCAAGGGAGCCTGCTGCAAAAATGACTCGTGCAGCAAGGACAATGCTGCCTGCAAAGACTGCGCTTGCTGCAAGGGCATGAAGAGCGACGCAGCCAATGCGCCTGAAGCGAAAGACCAAGCCGCTGCGAAAGCGTCTTGCTGCTCCAAATCAGGCGACTGCAAAGCCGATTGCTGCGCGAAGATGAAGTCCGCGGGCAAAGCTGGATGCTGCGGTGGCAACAGCTGCGCACGCGAAAAGAAGTCCGCGTAGCCAGGCAACGAGCCCCGGGTGCGGAGCCTGGGGCTCATCTCTTCAACGAGCGATTTCCACCCACAGCTTGAATCCTTCCTTGCCTTCGACTAACCTGCGAGTTCCAACCAATCGGAGGGGACTTGTCAGAATTGACAGTTGTGCGGGAATGGGATGCCGAGATCTTTCACGCCAAGGTGTTGGATCTCGAGCGCCAAGGCTGGCAAGCAAAGCGCGATACCTACAAGATCATCGCCGAGATGAATCCCGAGGACGGAAATATAATCCACCTTCACACGATTGAGTTGATGCGCGAGAAGTAGATTTTTTTAACTGCAGATCCCTCGCTCGCTACGCGAGCTCGTGATGACAACCAAACTGCCAGACGCCCCCGCGTCTGTTCGCTCGGCGTCGTCATGACAACTGATAAACCTCTGAAGCGCATCGTAGTCATTGAGGTGCGGCTCGATGCCTAAATCACCAATCATGACTGCGGCTCCTTTGGTTCCAGCGCACCCCACGCTGGAAAAGCTGCGCGAGGCTGCGGCTGGATGCAAAGCCTGCGACTTGTGGAAGCGTGGAACGCAAACCGTCTTCGGCGAAGGCAGCCGTCATGCGAAGGTTATGTTTGTCGGCGAACAGCCTGGAGATCAGGAAGATCTGCAGGGGCGTCCATTCGTCGGTCCGGCGGGGCGCGTGCTCGACAAGGCGCTGGAGATCGCGGGCATCGACCGAAGCGACGTGTACGTCACCAACGCGGTGAAACATTTCAAATGGGAGCCGCGCGGGAAGCGGCGAATCCACAAGAAGCCTCGACAATTGGAGATCACCGCATGCCGTCCATGGCTCCAGGCGGAGATCGTAGTCACGAGGCCCGAGGTCGTCGTCTGCCTCGGAGCGACTGCGGCGCAGTCGTTGCTCGGGCCAAAATTCAAAGTCACCGAGCGGCGTGGTGAGGTGATTCCGTCGACGCTCGCCCCGTTTTTGGTAGCGACGGCGCATCCGTCGTCGATTTTGCGCGCGCCAGATGAAGAGGCGCGGCAGGAAGCCATGACGGCGTTCGTCGACGACATGAAAACAATCGCCAGCGTGCTGCGAAAGAAGGGATTACTGCGGGAAGCGGCGTGAGATCCGCAATGATCATTGATGGCTCTGAATCAGGCAGCTGCGTCTAGTTCACGTTACTGAGAAACTCTCTCCAACGGTACTGAACTCTTACCTCCCATCTGGCCACGAAGCTATTTATTTCCATCGATGCTCCAGCCTAGTCTGTTTTGACTGCCACGCACTGGTTCCCGGAGAGCGGAAGGAACGTTTCCGACCGTGAGCCGAAGAACTCATGAAACGCTTGCACGACTCCATCCGAGAAGGGATAGTCGTGGCTGAGCAGCATGCCCCCCTTGTTCAGCCTGGGCCAGAACCATCGCAGAGCGTCGATGGTGCTCGCATATAGGTCTAGGTCAAGATGGACGAAGGCGAAGTGCAGCTCTTCCAACCCCAGGGCACTCGCAGGAAACAGACCGGGGTGGAATGATAGCCTCCGATCCCATGGCCCGAGTGCGGCACGCACCTGCTCCACTCCAGCGCGGTAATCTCCTGCTTGGAATTGACCGTCCGAGCCCGGCAAGCCTTCGAACGTGTCGAAGAGATGGAGCTGCTTTGACGGCGACGCTTGAAGGATAAGCGCCGCGCTTCCTCCCCGAAAGACGCCGGCCTCCGCGATGTCGCCGTCGATCTTCTCGCAGGCCCCAACGACATTCATCAACTGGGCGCATTCAAGCGGCGTCGTTTCGACCTCAATCTTATTTGTGAGGATCATTTTTCGAATCGCAAGGCGGGATGGATGGCGATAATTTGTCACTCCATAAAACGCCCTCATCGCCATCCGGAGACCTAGTTTTCTGAACTCGTTAGCAGCGCCCATTCCCCGAATCTTACACGATCAGAGTTCCTGCTACAGTGCTGTGGCCCGTTCAGAACCTCGTCTAGCGACAGCCTGCGCCGGATCGAACTCGCCTTCCCACCGCGCGACGACGACCGTCGCCAGACAGTTGCCGATCACGTTCACAGACGTCCGCGCCATGTCCATTAATTGGTCGATGCCGAGCAGGATGAAGACCGGCTCGACGGGAAGGCCGAACGATCCGACGGTTCCCATCAGAATGATGACCGACGCGCGCGAGACGCCGGCGACGCCTTTGCTGGCGAGCATCAGGGTGAGCAGGAGAACGATCTGCTGGCTTATGGAGAGATGCACGCCTGCGACCTGCGCGACGAAGATCGCGCCCAGCGAGAGATAGAGGCTGGAGCCGTCGAGGTTGAAGCTGTAGCCCAACGGCATGACGAAGGCGACCACCTGGCGAGGCACGCCGATCCGTTCCATGGCTTCCATCGCGAGGGGTAGGGCGGCCTCGGAGTTGCTGGTGCCGAAGGCGACCGACGCTGGCTCAGCCACGGCGCGCAGGAACTTCTTGATGGGGACGCCGGCGAACCAGGCAATCGGCAGCAAAACTCCCAAAAGGAAAACGGTGAGCGCGGCGTACAGCGTGGCCAACAGCTTGGCGAGGTTGAGGAGGACGGCGAGACCCATGTGTCCGATGGTGTAGGCCACTGCGGCGCCGACACCAATCGGCGCGAACAGCATGACGATGTTGGTGAACTTGAACATCACCTCGGTGAGGCTCTCGGCGAAAGCCAGCATCGGACGGCGCTTTTCTTCGCGTACCTGGGCGAGCGCGATCCCAAAAAGCATGCTGAAGATGACCACCTGCAAGACCTGTCCTTCGGCAACCGACTTGGCGATGTTCTCGGGGAAGACGTGCAGCAGCATGTCAGTGGCGGTCGGCCGCGTAGCGGGAAGCGATTGAGCGGCGGCGGACTGCGGCGGCCCCTTGATTCCCACGCCCGCTTTACTGAGATTGATGGCCGTGAGTCCGATGACAAGTGCGAAGGTGGTGACGATCTCAAAATAAACGATGGCCTTGATGCCCATGCGGCCAACTGCTTTCAAATTCGCGTGGCCGGCGATGCCGCTGACGAGAGTACCGAATAAAAGTGGCGCGATGATGGTGCGAATCAGTTGCAGGAAGATCTGGCTGAGGACGCGAAGACTCGAGGCGAAAGCAGGGAAGTCGTATCCGATTTCAGCTCCGAGGAACATGCTGAAGACGATCCATGTGGTGAGGGATCGGCGCGCGATGGCGTAGCCGAAGAAGGAGGCAAGGGCGATCGCACGAAAGACGGTTACAACTTTGGGCGATATCGACGGAGTCAGGTAGGAAGCCAGAAATAGGATCGCCACGACGGCGAAGAGGACAACGGTCAGGTAGAGAAGACGAGAGCGCATGAAAGGGCAGTTGTACAGCAGGCGAGTGCGAAAAGAAATTGGTAATTAGTAAGTAGAACTGGTTTCATAAATGCCTCAACGTGATCATGAGGCAGGCTACATGGAAAAAGCCTTGATAGATGCTCAACAAGCGGTCGTAACGCACCACCAGTCGCCGATAGTTGCCGAACCAGGCATTCGTGCGTTCGATTTTCCAGCGACGTCGGTAGCGCCGGAGCTTGCGACCGTCATAAAAGGCTTTCTCGTTTTTGTACCAGCGGTAGGGAGCGATCAGCTCGATCCCGCGTTGTTTCATGCGTCGCCGCAACGGATCACTGTCATAGCCTTTATCGGCAATGATGCGCTGCGGTTTGGTGCGTGGCCGACCGCGGCGGCGCGGCACTCTCACCCGCGCGAGCGTGGCTTCGGCGAGAGTGACTTCGTGCGGCGTGGCAGACGCCAGGAGTGCTCCCAGAGGAACACCTTGGCCGTCGACCAGTACCATCCACTTCGTGCCTTTGCCACGCTTGGTTTTTCCGACGGCAGCGCCCCCTTTTTCGCCGGGGCGAAACTGCCGTCCATGAATGTCTCTTCCCAGCGTAACAATCCGCGCTGGTCGAGCATTGCCAGCAGCGCACGCCAAGCATCCAGCCATACATCGCGCTCTTCCCAGTCGCGTAACCGCCGCCAGCAGGTCACGCCACTGGGATATCGGCTCGGCATGTCGCGCCATCGAGCGCCGCTTCTGAGCACCCAAAGTATGCCCTCGAAACAGGCTCGATTCGAAGCCCAGGGACGGCCTTTGCCGTCGCGCCGTCGCTTGGGTTCGGGGATGAAATCCTTAATCTTGTCCCACTGCTCATCCGTGAGCATCATGGGAATAGTCAACGTTAATGCGGGTTCCGTTCAGAAGTATCTTGGCTGAGTCGGAATCCATTTATGAAACCAGTTCTAGTAATTAGAAATTGGTGAAGGGAGCTGGCGCTTCGACAAATACGTGGAGCGGCATCGATTACCTATTACAAATTACCCGATTACCAATTTTTACCGGAGCAGGTCTTCGAGTTCGACGCCGCGGTCAGTTTTCTCATCGCGATACTTGACAATGATGGGAGCGTAAACGGAGAGTCCCCATTCCTGGGCTTTTCCGCGGGTGATGGCGCGACTGCCAGGCACGACGACAGCGCCCTCGGGGACGATGAGGCAGCCATCTGGGCCGTCAGCGCGGTAGATCGTGTCTTTGACAGTGTCGAAGAGCGGGGTGGAGCGCGTCAGGATGGTCCCCGCGCCGAGGACCGCACGGGCGCGAACTTGGGTTCCTTCGTACACGCCGCAATTGCCGCCGATCAGGGCGTCATCTTCGATGATTACCGGGGATGCATTCACCGGCTCTAAGACACCGCCGATTTGTGCCGCCGCACTGACGTGAACATTCTTGCCGATCTGAGCGCAGGAGCCGATGAGGGCATGGGAGTCGACCAGCGTACCTTCGTCCACATAAGCGCCGGTATTGATGTACATGGGGGGCATGCAGACGACGGAAGCGGCGACAAAAGCGCCACTGCGAACGGATGAGCCTCCGGGAACGATGCGAACGCGGTCTTCAATACAGAATTCGCGGACCGGGAAGGTGTCCTTGTCGACGAAGGATAGGTCTTCGCAGCCGGATTCGGAGAGCTCGCCGATACGGAAGCCAAGCAGAATGCCCTGTTTGACCCAGACATTGACTTTCCACTTGCCGTCGACTCGTTCGGCGGCGCGGATTTCGCCGCGAGTGAGCGCTTCGCGAAAATCAACAAAAACGGCGCGTGCGCCTGACACGTTCTTGGCCTCGGGACCAAGGGCGAAGAGTCGTTCGATACCGGCTTGAAGTGGATGCATTCACCTTTGAGTATATCGTCTGCAAATCAGGATCTGCCATGCGCGCGCATTTTTTGCTGGCGTGCAACGAAAAAAGTGCATCTCAGCAAGACATGGGTTCGCTCGAACGACTCCTGGGGCGGACAATGTTAATTGTTTCGCACCCCGATGACGAGACCATTGGGTGCGGAGCGCTCTTGCAGCGTGTGCGAGAGCCCGTGGTTGTGTTTCTCACCGACGGAGCGCCGCGAGATTCGTATTTCTGGTCGGCGTACGGCTCCCGCGAATCCTACGCTGGCGTCCGGGCCGCCGAAGCGCGCAATGCTCTATACCGCATCGGCGTGAACAATCTCTTCTTCCTGCACACAGACGGCGGAGCCATTCCAGATCAGGAGCTCTACCGGAACCTTGGACTGGCGCATGCCGGCCTGGCCGAATTGATCACCCAGCTGCGTCCAGAAGCGTTATTAAGTTCAAGCTACGAGGGCGGCCATCCCGATCACGACGCGTGTTGCTTCCTGGTGAGCGTTCTTGCAGTGGAGATGAATGTTCCCGCCTGGGAACTTCCGCTGTATCACCGGCGCGGAGCTGCCATCGAATTCCAGAAATTTCTCAGGACCTCGGGCGAAGAAGTGCGAATTGTTTCTAGCGGCGACGAGTTGCTGCTGAAAAGGGCCATGATGGGCGCCTATAAATCGCAATGCGATACGCTGAAACACTTCTCGCCGGAAAGCGAAGTGTACCGCCCCATGATCAAACACGATTTTTCCCGCCCGCCTCATCCCGGCAAGTTGAACTATGAGAATTGGGGATGGCCGATGACGGGCCAGGATTTGTGCGCTGCGTTCGCGGCGTTCCGCAATACTGTGGTGCACCAGCAGAGAAATGCGGGATGACAAGATCCAGCATTCTTTACGTGGCGTACCCATTGCTGCCCGTCAGCGATGAAAGCTGTGGTGGCGCCGAGCAGATGCTCTCGGCCCTGGAACGCGAAATGGCCTACCGCGGATATCGGACAACGGTGGCGGCGTGCAATGGATCGCTGGTTCAGGGCGAGCTGTTGTGTACCGGCCCCGCAGCCAGCGCAGTCGATCGTTTCGAGGAGCGCAACGCTCAGCATCTACGGAGTGTGCTGGATTTTTTGCGATGCCAGCATCAGACGCCAGTGGACTTAGTTCACGACAAGAGCGGGTCCTTCTGGGGCGCGGTTGGGCACTTCAATGTCCCAGTACTGGCGACGTTGCATTTGCCGCGAGGCTTTTATCCGGCGGAGGCCTTCAGGGACCTTCCTCCGAATCTACTCCTCAATTGCGTTTCGAAAACGCAGAGCGGCCAATTTGCCGATCTGCCGAATCTCGTGGGCGTGGTAAGGAACGGCATTGCTGTGTCGCGATTCCCGTTCGTCACGGAAAAACAGGGATACCTGCTATGGATGGGGCGAATCTGCGAGGAGAAGGCGCCGCATCTGGCGATTGAAGTGGCACGTCGGACCGGGATGCCGCTGATATTGGCGGGACAGGTGTATCCATTCAGCTATCACGAGCAGTATTACCGTCGCGAGATACGGCCATACTTAGGTTTGGATGATCCACGGCGTGTGTTTCATAGAAACGCCAGACTTTCGCACGAAACGCAAACTGCTGAGCGAGGCGCGGGCAGTGCTGGTCCCAAGCCTGGTAGACGAGACGAGTTCACTGGTCGCTATGGAAGCGATGGCGTGCGGAACGCCGGTGATCGGATTCCGCCGCGGCGCGATCCCAGAAGTGGTGGTCGACGGAGAGACCGGGTTTGTGGTCGACGATGTAGACGAGATGTCCGAAGCCGTCTGGCAGGCGGCAGAGATCAATCCGCATGCCTGCCGCGCGCACGTAGAGATGAACTATTCGGCCACACGGATGGCGAATGATTACGAGGCGCTGTACGCGAAGGTGATTGGCCGGACACACCACGAACCCGTTCTACGGGTCGCGTAGCTTCGTTTCCGCCGCATTCTCAGTCCAAATCCACGGCTGGGGCAGAAAGCAATGCGCCGGCAATGCGCCTGCGCCACACAAATTTTCTCGAATCTAAACCGCGGCGCTCTGCGGCACGATCAGGCCTAGACTTGAGACAATCTTCTCCAGCTTGGCGCGAGTTTCCTTCTTCATCGGAAGCAGCGGAAGACGATAGTTCTCGTCGATGCGTCCCATCATCGCCAAGGCGGCCTTAACAGGTAGCGGGCTTGATTCGATGAAGTTGGCCTGCATCAGAGGCAGGAATTGATTATGAAGCCGGCGCGCGTGCGCCCAGTCGTTCTCGAGGGCTGCACCCACCATCTCTGACATCTCGCGCGGAATTTCATTCGAAGCGACAGAGATCAGACCAACGCCACCTACTGCCATGATGGGAAGCGTGAGGGCATCGTCTCCTGAAAGCACGATGAAGCTCTCGGGCACGTACTGGAAAATCTCCGACACCTGATTCAGGTTGCCGCTGGCTTCCTTTACCGCGATCACGTTCTTGATTTCTGCGAGGCGGCCAAGAGTGGCAGGCTCGAGGTTCGCTCCAGTGCGCCCGGGTACGTTGTAGAGCACGATGGGCTTGTCGACAGCTTCAGCAATGGCTTTGAAGTGCTGGTATTGGCCTTCCTGTGTAGGCTTGTTGTAGTAGGGCGACGCAGTCAGGATAGCGTCTACACTAGGGCGGGAAGCGACTTCGCGGGCCTTTTGCACGGCTTCGCGCGTAGAGTTCGACGTCGCACCCGCGACGATCGGAACACGGCCAGCTGTGACTTCAATGGCGATATCGATGACACGTAGCCACTCGTCGTGAGACAGAGTTGGCGTCTCGCCAGTAGTGCCGCACGGGACGAGGAAATCGATGCCCGATTCAATCTGCCATTGGACGAGCGAGCGGAAGGCGCGTTCGTCGATGCTGCCGTCTGCTTTGAATGGCGTTACCAGGGCTGTGCCGCAGCCACGAAGCTCAAACATAAGAAGTCACCTGAGACTGGCATTGTACTGGAAAGGCAGCGCCGGCGAGAACGGGGAATGGCATCCCACATCTACCCAGGAAGGCAGATGTGGGGTGCCAGATTGGTTGGTGCGGACCTAAGCTGCTTGTTCGAACTCTTCTCTGTTTCGGCTGCGCTTGCGGGCAAGCAGGATGATCCCCACCGCCGCAGGCACGGCAATTCCAATCATCCTGGTGGCTCGGCTCCCCCGGTTGGACTCCAGCCAGCCTCCGTAGACGTCCGTGCCCGTGGACATTGGTTCAAACACGCTGCCGGAGCCTTGCGCCGCTGTGCCTTCCGACTCCATCTGCGATTTGTGAGCATTCCGGCCCATGAATCGTTCGACCGTCTTCGGGGCTATTCGGTACTGCGCACCGCCGAATCTGCCGGCTCTTCCGACAACGACTTCGTCTCGTGGATTCTGTGCGACGCCGACGATCGTATCGATGACTTCTCTGGGATCGTAGACCGGCGGGATCGGGCGCACCGGTTTGCCGGTGTGGTTTGCGGAGTGCGCGAAGAAAGGCGTGTCGAAGGAAACGGGCATGATGGTGCAAACTCGAATGCCGAAATCGCCGTTCTGTTCGAGTTCCTGGCGAAGCGCCATGTCGAGCCCGCGAATGCCGAACTTCGAGGCGGCATAAGAGCTCAGGTACGGTGTGCCCACCTTCCCAGCAAACGAAGACATGTTGATCAGCACACCCCTGCCTCTTTTACGGAATTCCTGCATGGCAAAGTACGAGCCGTAAAGGGTCCCGAGAAGATTAGTCCGGATCAGTTGCTCATGTTCTTCGAGCGGAATCTCATCGAAGCGACCCACGCTGCCAACTCCAGCGTTGTTGACCCACACATCGATCTTGCCGAATTCGCGCACGGTACGCGATGCGAGTTCTTCCACCTCATCCTCGTGGCTGACATCCGTTTCGACAATTCGAATCTGAGATCCCACCTTCCGGCTCTGCTTCTCCAAGTCCTTCAGCGCGCGTTTCCGGCGAGCCGCTGCCACCACCTTGGCGCCATTTCCGGCAAATTTGAGGGCAGCTCCGCGTCCGAATCCGCTGGACGCACCTGTAATGACGACGACTTTGTCTCTCATAGATTCTCCCGTCGAATGGATGGACAGCGCGTACTGCGAGATGTCTCTCGCTGCATCAAAGGAAATGAGTTCTACAGTGCTAGAGTCTATGCAGTAGCTAAGGGTGAGGCAGGCGCATGGCCATGCTGGGTGCACAAATCAGCGGTGATCGCGTGACTTTTTCGGTATGGGCGCCGAAAGCGAATCGCGTCGTCCTTAATCTGAACTCTCGGCAGGTTGAGATGAAACGTGACGCGGAAGACATCTTCCGCGCAGACGCCGATGCGAAGGCCGGCGATCGCTACAGCTACATCGTGGATGACTCGAAGCTCGTGCCCGACCCGGTCTCGCGATTGCTCCCCGAGGGCGTGCATGGTCCCACCGAGATCGTGGATCCCGATTCCTTCTATTGGACCGACGAGAACTGGATCGGCTTGCCGTATTCCGAATACGTGATTTACGAGTTGCACGTAGGTACGTTCACGCCGGAGGGAACCTTCGCAGGAGTCATCGGCAAGCTTCCCTATCTGAAGGAACTGGGCGTGACCGCGATCGAACTGATGCCCGTGGCGGCGTTTCCCGGGCGATGGAATTGGGGATACGACGGCATATCGCCCTATGCGGTATTTGCCGGATATGGAGGGCCTGATGGACTCAAGCGCCTGGTCGACGCGGCCCATGCTTTGGGATTAGCCGTTCTACTGGACGCCGTCTACAACCACCTGGGTGCGGAAGGGAACTACCTGGGCATATTTGGACCGTACTTCACTCATCATCACACCACACCATGGGGAGACGCGGTCAACTATGACGACACCGATTCGCGACCGGTTCGCGATTACGTCGTAGAAAACGCGTTGTACTGGCTACGCGAGTATCACATCGACGGATTCCGGCTGGATGCGGTGCAGCAGATCAAAGACGATTCGCGCGAGCACATCGTGGCGGAGCTCACGCGCAAAGCGAAAGCCTGGGGCGCCAGTGTCGGCCGTGTGGTGACAGTGATCGCCGAAGACGATCGAAACATTGCCGCCATTCTGTCTCCAGTGGAAGAAGGTGGTTGGGGAATTGACGGCGTCTGGAGCGACGACTTCCATCACTCGCTATACACCTTGCTTACGGGAGAAAAGCGAGGGTACTACCAGGATTTCGGGCGAGTAGAACAGGTCGCCCGGGCGCTCAATGATGGGTTTGTCTTCCAGGGCGAATATTTCAACTTCTGGGAGGCTCCGCGTGGAACTATTCCCAACGGTGTGCCTCTTTCCGCGCACATCATCTGCATCGAGAACCACGATCAGGTAGGAAACCGCGCATGGGGAGAAAGGCTCACCGAACTGACTCCCATGCAAGCGCGTCGGCTGGCAGCGGCCGCATTACTCCTGGCTCCGCATACCCCGCTGATCTTTATGGGACAAGAACACGACCAGCACAACCGGTTTCAGTTTTTTACGGACTACGGTGATCCGAAGTTACAGGAGGCGGTACGCAAGGGGCGCCGCGAAGAATTTCGCCAGTTCGGATTCGAAGAGATACCCGATCCGCAGGATCCAGCCACGTTCGAAAGCTCCAAGCTGGATTGGCAGCTCAACTCCGGACAGCAAGCCATGCTGAAGTGGTACAAGTGGCTTCTTATCTTGCGTAAGGCCTTCATTACCAATTCGCAACGTTGCAGCAAGGCAAAAGCAAGCCAATCGGTGCTGGAGGCCATCTTTGGGGATGCAAAGGCGCCAGTAAAACTGCGTGTTATGTTTCCCGCCAGCATCTCGGCCTCTCGCGGAGCAAATGAGACCGACTTTGCTTTCAATCTGGTCGAACCGTGGCAATGCACACCTGGAGAAGCAGCCTAGGCTCAGCAACCGAGTCGGCGAAAGCAACGCGCCGCTTACAAACCCTATCAGATAGACACATAGCACTTTCTCCCCTTGGGGATCGCTGAAGTCGGAGAGTGCCGGGGCGGCGCAGAACTCCTCCTGTCGCGCCAGAGGCAAGCCGAAAACTGGGATTAAGGAATCCAAAACTGCATGGAATTGACATGACGCTGGAAACAAACTGGTCTATAAGAGTGGACCATTGGGCCATGCGGATCTGTTGTGCTACTTGCACGGAGGATGTATGGACACTGCTGCAGTATTGAAAAAGTCCACTGGCTGGGCAATCGCCTGGTCGGTTCTGCTCATTGCGCTTGGAATCATCGCGATTGCGGTACCGCTTGTGGCGGCCGTCGCGGTGACAACTCTGGTTGCGTGGTTGCTGATCTTTGGTGGGATCTTCCATTTTGTAATGGCTTTCAGCACCCGTGGAGCGGGAGCGGTCCTGTGGGAGGTGCTGGTCGCCTTGGTGTATATCTTCGGTGGCGGCTACATGCTGTTCCATCCACTTCTGGGAGTGGCCACGCTCACCCTGCTGCTGGGGGCGTTTTTCCTGGTGGAAGGAATTTTCGAAGTGATCGCCTACTTCCGTATCCGCGGCGTAGGCGGATCAGGCTGGATGTTGTTTGATGGCCTGGTTACGCTGCTGTTGGCCGGGTTGATTTGGGCGCACTGGCCCTCGAGTTCAGCTTGGGCAATCGGCACCATTGTTGGCGTCGGTCTGCTGATCAGCGGATTCAAGTGGCTGATGATCTCGCTGGCAACACGCAGAGTCACAAGAGCTGTGAGTGGCGGCCCGGCAATGGCAGCCTGATAAATAGGTAATCGGGTAATTGGCAATAGGTAACTGAAAAAGAATTGGCCAGTTTTTCGGTTCTTGAGTACACGGGTCTCTCGCGACGTCAGGTAAGCGCTGCGCGGTGACTTTCAATTACCCGATTACCGTTTACAAAATTACCTATTCTTCCGTCTTCTTGCTCTTTCCGGGAAGACTGGCGGGATTTTCATGCGTGCGCTCGCGGTAGCGGGCGCGCATGCCGCTGGCGAGTGAAACTGCGCCCTCTCCGAACTTGTCGCGCAAGCGGTCGGCGGCAGAGAGTGCGTCCTTCCATTTGCGGTGCTTCTCATCGTCGAGCAGACCAAGCTGTCCTTCGCTTTCGTCCATGGAAGAAACATGAACTCCCAGAAGGCGCACGGTCCGGCGCGAGTCCCAATTCTTGCGAAACAGAATACGGATCTGTTCAAAGATATCGTTGTCTAATTGCGTGCGCGTGGCAAGCGTGTGGGCGCGCGTGATCGTGGAGAAATCCGTGTAGCGAAGTTTCAGTTGGACCGTGCGCGCATGGAGTTGATGCTCGCGCAGTCGCCGTCCCACCATCTCGGAGAGGCGTGCCAGCGTCGCTTCCAGTTGCTGCGGATCCTTGGTGTCTTCCGAGTAGGTGTGCTCGTGGCTGATCGATTTGGGATCGGTGTGTGCGCCGATGGCTTCGTCGAACCAGCCGCCCGCGTCTAGCCCCTGGGCTTTTCCGGCCATCGCCAGTCCCCATTGGCCGAATTTCTCCTGCAGGAACTCCGTTTGGAGTTTGGCCAGGTCGCCAACCAGCCGGATGCCTAGTGAGTGCAGGTTCTGTTCGGTGACTTTGCCCACTCCGGGGATTTTGCGCACATCCAGCGGTGCCAGAAAACGGGCTTCCTGCCCGGGAATCACGAACAAAATGCCGTGAGGCTTAGCCTGATCGGAGGCGACCTTGGCTACCAGTCGCGAACTGGCGATTCCGATGGAGCAATTGAGCTGGGTGTCGTCCTTTACGGCCTTGCTCAAGTGATGCGCCGCGAGCAGCGGTGGTCCGAGCAGGCGTTCGGTTCCGGTCATCTCGAGATAGGCTTCGTCAATCGATGCCATTTCCACCTGCGGACTGAAATTGCGCAGAATCTTGAAGACTCGTCCGGAGTATTCCCGATAGCGCTCCGGATGACCGTCAACGAAGATCGCCTGTGGGCAGAGTTTATAAGCAGTACGCAGCGGCATCGCGGAGTGCACGCCAAATTTGCGGGCCTCATACGAAGCGGCGGCGCAAACCCCGCGCTCGTTGGGCCTTCCTCCGACCACAACCGCTTTGCCTTTCAGCGAAGGATCAAACAGCTCTTCCACCGAGACAAAAAAAGCGTCCATGTCCAGGTGGAAAACAATGCGCTGCGCGGAGGAGGACATAGGGAAGTTACAAGGTTATTGTACGAGAGCCGAATGTGCCGTAATGATATGTATCGAGCCGCCGATTGAGAGAACAGCAGGTTGTCGCCGCAGCGCACGAAAGCGGCAGGGATTACCGAGGAACCTTAGTAATCTGGCCGTAAGTACATGGGAGGCGGCAATATATGGTCAGGCTCGGTTAACTATTTAGACAGTAACCAGTTGTCAGAGCTGATTCTTAAGAGATTGCAACGCAATGATTTTCGAGAAATTCGAACTCCCAGAAGGCGAAGCTTGTACGGTGGACAAGGTGGCGGCGGACCTTGCCAGGGTCTTTAACGTTCGTCGGCACGAGGTGGCGATCCTCAGCTTACAGGGCCAAATCCTCAGATTCCTCTACCCAGCAGAGCTTAAGACCGCCGGAGCGATACCGCTCTCGAGTCACGCCGTGGCTGCCCAGACCGCCAAGACCAAGAAGGCTGAGCTATTCAATAACTTCATGATGCGGCGGCACAGCCGGCTTTTCGAACTGGTGAACCTGGATTCAGAGAAAGAGAACGCCCGGTTGGACACGCAGATCATTCAAAAGCTGATGACGGCGCCGATTATCGATCGCCGCGGAGAAACGTTGGGAGTGGTACAGGTTTCCCGTAAAGGGATTACTCCTAACTCGGCGGGACCGGATTTCACTCCGGAAGAGCTGCAGCAACTTGAATATGCGGCGCGGATCGTTGCGACGGTAATGCCGCTTCTGAGCTCAACGGATGGATGGCCGCAGATGGCCGCACAGCCCCAGGTCAGCACCAGCTAGTCTGCTGGTACGTAGTAGCCTCTCCTCACCCGAACCACAATATTCTTATCTTTGCTGTCTGTGATCTGAATGCGGCGGTAACGCCCGTCGGCAATGAAATCCGCAGGCTTATAGGACAGCACGTACTGCGCACGAAGTTCCTGTTCGATCTGCTTGAACTCGCGTGAGACGTTTTCGATCTTGCCGGGAAAGAATACGCGGCCGCCGGTCTCGTCAGCCAGTTGGCGGAGAATGTTGTCGCCGCGCGTCTGGATGTTGCTGAAATTCGAGCTGATCGCGTACACAGTGACTTCGGCGTGATTGGCAGCGTCGATGAGTTCGCGACGGGTAATACGGCTCTGGTTGTCCTCGCCATCAGTAATGAGAATGATGACGCGGCGCACCGGAGTTTCATCGCCTGAGTCCATCAGCTTCTGCGTGGCGAGATTCACTGCGTCGTAGACGGCCGAACCACCGCCCGCGGAAATATCTTCCACAGCCACGCCCAGCTTCTTGGAGTCGTCGGTGAACCCCTGGGCAAGGTGAGGTGTGGATTTAAACGTGACTACGATAGCTTTATCGGTGTTCGGCCGCAGCATCTGCTGGAAAAACTGTAAGGCGGATTGCTGCTCGAAGCCAAAACGAGAGGTAATGGAGGCGCTGGCATCCAGTACCAGGGCTACACGCAACGGCAGGTTGGTCTCGCTCTGAAAATTCCTTAAAGCCTCCGGAGGTTTGCCGTCATCCAGCACGGTGAGGTCAGAGGAGCGCAGGTCGCGCAAGTACTTTCCATGCTTGGTTGCCGTGAAAATAAGGTTCACTTCTTCCGTGCGCATGCGGAATGTGGGGAGTTGGTCCGAGGCGGAGCTGGAACTCCCGACGCTGGCGGGAAGAACACGCGCAGTTTGCGCCCGGCTGATCTGGGCCAAGCTCGCTATCAATAGGAACAGAACGGCTTTGCGGACCACGGTTACCCCTAACTCGCGAAATAAGACGAGGTTACGAGAGAAGGCGGTAGCCGGATAGAGCACTTCGGTACAGTGGTCAGCCAGAGCCCGGAAAGCCTTCGCTTCGAAAAGCGCGCAAAACAGCTATTTACACAAATTCAAACCCTAACCGTACTAATTAGTTAGATTATCCCGGATAGAACAGGGATTCTCCTAGTGAGGAATGATGGACGAGACAGAAAACATTGTTTTTCTTTTAGATGTAGACAACACCCTGCTGGATAACGATCGGGTTGCCCAGGATTTGCGGCACTATCTGACGCAAAATTTCGGCGTCGAACGGCAAAATCGCTACTGGCAGGCCTTCGAGGATCTCCGGATCGAGTTGGGTTATGCCGATTACCTGGGCGCCCTGCAGCGCTATCGGTTGGACTTTCCCACGGATCCGCACCTCCTGAAAGTCTCGTCCTTTCTCATTGACTATCACTTTGCCAACCGACTCTATCCCGGCTCCCTTGATGCTATCGAGCGACTGAATCACTGGGGGCCGACCGTGATTCTGAGCGACGGCGACGCCGTCTTCCAGCCGCGCAAGGTAGAGCGCTCGGGAATCTGGGATGCCGTCCAGGGACGAGTTCTGATCTACATCCACAAAGAAGAGATGCTGGACGACGTGGAACAGAAATATCCGGCGCGTCACTATGTCATGGTGGATGACAAGATACGAATTCTGACCGCCATGAAAAAGTTGTGGGGCCCGAAGCTGACCACGGTATTCGTCGCGCAGGGACATTACGCTAATGATCCCGCCGAGACCGGTAAGTACCCGCCGGCCGACGTCAGCGTGGCGCGTATCGGTGAGTTGGCGGACATCGAACTGCCTGCGTTGCTGGGGGAGGCCTTAGCGCCGAACAAAGATTTTGGAATGACAGGGTAAAACGGTCTATCAGTCCGTCAGTCTTTCAGTCTCTCAGTAATCCGGACGCGGAACTGCGGGCCAGGGCTCTGGGCGTTAAAAACTGAAAGACTGATTGATTGAAAGACTTCGAATCTTTCCTGCTCCGAGCCTGCTGCCGACTGTCCTTGACACCTCTGTCGTGATTGTCTGAACATCGTGCGTTCTATTTTGCTCGTGAATCGGCGGAGGCCACAGGCATGCACGATGATCAGGAAAATGTAAGCGAGCAGCAATCCGGACTTTCCAGACGTACTTTCGTAAAAGGAGCAGCCACCGCGGCTGCTTTTTCTATTGTTCCCAGGCATGTTCTAGGCGGCACGGGATTCGTTGCGCCCAGTGATCGCGTCACGCTCGCCTGCATCGGCGTGGGCGCACAGGGCACGCGCGTGATGATGGATTTCATGAAAGAGCAGGATGTGCAGGTGGTGGCCGTCTGCGACGTGAATCGCCAGAGCAGCGACTACTCTGAGTGGGGCACGAATGAGTTGCGCGACAAAGTGCGCAAGCTTCTCGACAAGCCGGATTGGGGTAGCGGATTCAGCGGCACGGGAGCCACCTGCGGGCGCGATCCTGCAAAGAACATCGTAGACACGTATTACGGAAACAAGCAGGCCTCGGGGAAGTACAAAGGATGCTCTACGTACAGCGATTTCCGCGAATTGCTGGCGAAGGAAAAAGACATCGACGCCGTGACGGTGTGTACGCCCGATCACTGGCATGCTCCCATCGCGATGGCCGCGATGAAGCAGAAGAAAAATGTGTACTGCCAGAAGCCCATGACGCACACCGTGGCCGAGGCGCGACAGATGGCGCAGATGGCCCGCGAAACGAAAGTCGCGACGCAGGTTGCGGTCGTGAACTCGGCCTCGGAAGCGACCAGGCAGATCACAGAATGGATCGCCGCCGGAGCAATCGGTCCGGTGCGCACCGTGGAGAATTGGTCGACGCGTCCGTTCTGGCCGCAGGGATTGGAGCGCCCGGCGAAGGCGGACTCCCTTCCCGACGGATTCGATTGGAATATGTGGGTAGGTCCAGCGGCCGAACGGCCGTTCAACCATATCTATCTGCCGTTCGTGTGGCGCGGATGGTACGACTTCGGCTGCGGCGCACTCGGCGATATGGGCCAGTACAGTTTCGATACGATCTTCCGCGCGCTGAAGCTTAGTCCCCCAACGCGGGTGGAGAGCAGTTCCACGAAGCGTTTCGACGAATCGTATCCAGTTGCGACCATGGTGCACTTCGATTTCGCGGCGCGTGAAGGAATGCCACCGGTGCGCGTGAACTGGTATGACGCCGATCTGACGCCGCCGCGTCCAGAGGGTCTCCCCGACGATCAGTCGATGGGCTTCGAGCGCGAAGGACTGCTCTTCGTGGGCGATCACGGTTCGATCCTGTGCAAGTTCGAAGGCGGCGATCCGCAACTGCTGCCTGCGTCAAGAGCGGCGGCCTTCCAGCCTCCACCGAAGACTCTGCCGCGCTCGCCGGGACACTATCGCGAATTCATCGATGCGTGCAAAGGCGGGCCGAAGCCGGACGCGAACTTCGAGTTCGAATCCGAAGTGGCAGAGACGATCCTGCTGGGCAACGTTTCGGTGCGCACCGGAGAAGTGGTGCACTGGGATAGTCCGGGCCTGAAGGTCACGAATAGTGCCACGGCACAGGCGCTGATTGCGCCTCCGTATCGTGGGAGCTGGGTCTAGTTATTTGACGCCGATCTGGCCGGAGATGCGGTCGTATTCGTGAGGAGTGAGGACCTTCTTTTTCACCAGGTCTTCGGGCGCCGCATAGGGGCGATTCGCGATGATGCGGTCCGCTGAGGGTTCGGTGACTCCGGGCAGCGCTTTTAGTTGATCCTTGGTCGCGTTGTTGATGTCGACTTTGTTGCCGCGTGTGAGACCTTCCTTTACTCCCTGGGCGACGGCGGTCGCATCTGCCTTGATGTTGGCCGTGGTCTGAGCGGTCTTCTCACGAATCTCCTCGGGGTTCTGGCTGGCGCGGGTGCATGCCACGGCTAGGAAGAGCGTAAGGATCACTACGATCAAGCTGAATCAACTCAAGCTCATGCAGTTGTGAGATGCACGCGGAGAGACTCGGGATTGTCGGCCCCTGCGCCGAATGCCAACGTCACTCAGAGCTGCTGCCGACCTGTTGCAACTCACTCGCACCGGTATTTCGCGTCACAGATAAGCGGCCAATCCTGCGCTATGTGTAGGTCAGCTACAGCTCGGCGGTTCTCACGGCCGAGTTGCTGATCTGATGGCGAGGTGTGCCATGTTGATCCTTTTCTGGTTAGTTCTCTTCCTGGTGGGGGCGTCCTTATTCATCGGTGCCGGCGTGATCTGGTATTACATGGCGGAATGGGAATATCGCGAGCCGCTGGACATCATTTGTCCGGAGACACTCGGTTCCGCAACCGTGGAGGTTGACGGCAAACACGCAGCGCGCACTCGTTTTGCCGGTCATGAAGAATTGCGGATCGCGGCATGTTCGCGCTGGCCGCAGCGCAGTGACTGCGATCAGGCGTGCGCTGCACAGGTTCCGATTGTGGGAGACAGCCGATCGCGCGGACAGTATGCGCCATTCGGTTTGCAGCCGCATTCTTTGCGGATCAACAATCCCGTGCGTATGACCGAGGAGATGTATCGGAAGCATGCTCCGGAGTTTGCCCGGCATCGTAACGGATAAAGCCTTGGGCAGCACAGAGTCTCACAAGCGCGCTAGAACAGCGAGAGCTGCTTTCGCGAGGCACGGCTGTTGGTCGGGTTCTTGTCGTCCATGACGGTACGGCCACCAACCGATGGTGAAATCGCGCGCTCATGAGCGATGGCTTCATCGAAATTTACCGTGGGCTGAAAGCGTTGCTCGATGGTGCGGGTGAATTTGTCGAGACGCTTGAAGCCGTCGATCTTATCCGTATCACCCACTCTTGCTCCGTCCAGCGCACGCCTCAAGACAGATAACGATTCGTCATAGGTCTTCAGCGGCACCGGGAAGGGATGGCCGTCCTTACCGCCGTGTGCAAACGAGAAACGCGCAGGATCGTCGAAGCGGCTAGGCGTCCCATGAACGACTTCGGCCACCAGGGCTAACGATTGCAACGTGCGCGGGCCGAGAGTTTCCATCAGGAGGAGGGAAGCGAAGTCTCGAAATTCGCGTTCGTGGGCCAATGCAAGAACGGCTCCAAGGCGTTTGAGATCCACATTGGTTGCGCGAACATCGTGATGCGACGGAAGAGTGAGCTTGCGGGCTTCCGCTAAAGTCTTTTCCGGATGTTCATGCGCGATCGCGAGCAGCGCGTCTTGGGCAGGTCGGGCCTGCGCGTCGACCAGGTTCATGATGGTGCCCTGCGGCTCGCCAACGATGGCCGTGTGCGGCGCGAGAGTGAAGTCGCGGACCAACGCCGAGTGCCAGTGATAGCGGCGCGCCAGTCCTGATACGCCATTCATGCCTTGTTGCACGACCGTCCAGTCGCCTTCGCGGCTCAAAATGAATCCATGCAGGTAGAGCTGGAAACCGTCTGCAATGGCATTGTTGTCGACGCGTGCGGTAAGACGACTGGTGCGCACCAGCGATTCACCGTCGAGGCTGAGCTTCTCCGCCAGCGATCGTAGCTCATCCGGCGTGCGGCGCGAGTGGCGGCCGCGGCCTCCACAAACATAAATTCCCAATTCCTCAGAATGTGGATTCAGACCGCGTTTCAGCGCTCCCAACACCGATGTCGTGATCCCCGACGAATGCCAGTCCATCCCCATCACACAACCGAGTGCCTGGAACCAGAAGGGATCGCTGAGGCGCGACAGCAACTCGGGGCGCCCATAGTGGTGTAGCACGGTTTCAGAAATTGCCGTACCTAGCTTGGTCATGCGCTCCGCGAGCCATGGCGGCACTCGTCCGCCGTGCAGTGGGAGATCGGCGGTTCCGGAGCGCTTCATATTTCTATTGTAGGGGCTGGATCCCGCTTGTGGACGAGTCGGCTCCGCAAACCCTGGATGACATTTGTCATTTGGAGATAGTGATGATCGGCACTAGTGACGACTCGCTCTGCCGGAGGCATTATGCCGTCGTTGGCTGATGGAGGGTGCATGACAGCGACGGTGCAGCAAGTGGCGAGTAGGCCGCCGAGACACTCGGACTCGATCATCGCGGGCCTGCGTGGCGTCACCAAGAAGTATGGCGCGGTCTGCGCGCTGAATAAGGTCGATTTTGCGGTGCGTCGGGGAGAGATCGTGGCTCTGCTTGGGCCGAACGGCGCCGGAAAAACCACGGCGGTGCGACTCCTGCTCGGCCTGACTCCTCCGACCGAAGGCACAGTGAGCGTGTTCGGCGGCGATCCACGCAATCCGGAGAATCGCCTTCAGACAGGCGCGATGTTGCAAGTCGGCCGCGTGCCGGAAACGCTCAAGGTGCGCGAGCACATCGACATGTTCTCCAGTTATTACCCGAATCCGTTGCCCCTCGGTGAGGTGCTGGCGGCTGCCGGTTTGAAAGGCCTGGAAGGGAAGCCTTTCGGTGAGTTGTCGGGCGGCCAACGTCAACGGGCGCTGTTTGCGCTCGCGATTTGCGGCAATCCCGATCTTCTTTTCCTTGATGAGCCCACCGTTGGGCTTGATGTGGAAGCGCGGCGCTTGTTGTGGGATGAGATTCGCAAACTGGTGGCGCGCGGAAAGACGGTGCTATTAACGACGCATTACCTGCAAGAGGCGGACGCGCTCGCCAATCGAATCGTCGTGATCAATCGCGGCGAAATCGTGGCGCAGGGATCGCCGGCCGACATCAAAGCGCAGACCGCAGGCAGGAAGATCCGTTGCGTCAGCAGAGTCTCGTTGGAAGAAGTTCGAGCCATTCGCGGCGTGCTCGAAGCAAAGCAGGATCGTGATGCGATCGAGATTCATGTGTCTCAGGCGGAGCCGGTCTTACGCGAACTCCTTGCGCGCGATCTGACTCTTAGCGACCTGGAAGTGCAGAGCGCCGGATTGGAAGAAGCCTTCCTGGCCCTTACGCAGAACAACAACGGCAGTTCAGCCGCGGAGACGAGGTAACAAATGAGCGCAGCGAATCCAGCTCTATACCAGACCACGATTCGTCGGGGTCAGATGGCCGTTCTGAGAATCTTCGTCAAAGAAGCGAAGTACGAGTTCCTGAAGGCGATTCGGTTGCCGATATTCGCCGTCTCCACCATTTTGTTGCCGACCATGTTTTACATCCTGTTCGGGCTCGTGATGGGCGGTAAGCAGGCGCCCGGGCAGTTTCCCGTTGCAACCTTTCTGATCGCCAGTTATGGGACGTTTGGCGTGATGGGAGCAGCGCTCTTCGGATTTGGGGTGGGCATGACGATAGAACGAGGACAGGGCTGGCTGGAACTGAAGCGTGCCAGTCCCATGCCGCCATATGCCTACTTCGCCGCGAAAGTCACTACGAGCATGATCTTCAGCGCGATCATTTCGCTCCTACTGCTCGCCCTGGGCACAGCGTTCGGAGGCGTGCATCTGCACGTTCTGCAGATGGTGAAGATGGTGGCGACACTCATGCTCGGAGCCATTCCGTTCTGCGCCCTGGGATTGGCAATTGGCTATTTCGCAAAGCCGAACTCAGCGCCCGCAATGGTCAACGTGATCTATCTGCCGCTGTCGTTCTGTTCCGGATTGTGGGTTCCCATTCAGTTTTTGCCGAAAAGCTTGCAGCACCTGGCGACTTTCCTGCCGCCATACCATCTGAGCCAATTGGTCTTGCAGGTGGTCGGGTTAGCCAACGCTGGCTCCGAGTGGTGGCACATACGTGCGCTGCTCGGCGCCACCCTCCTGTTCATGGGCCTGGCGCGGATCGGATATCAGCGCGACCAGGGAAAGCTGTACGGCTGAGTTTTCAAGAAGAGGTGATCGATGAGCTCCTGTGCGATCGAAAAAATTCTCTGGCTGCTTGCGTTGTTGGTCGTTTTCGCCGTGTTATTTCTGGGTGACATGCGTCTGGTCGGAATGACCATCGCGGTGGCAGCGGCCGTCTGGTACGGCTTGGTCTCTCCGCTTGCAGAGGAGGTCCGCGCGATGAATCTGAAGAGCAAAGGTAGCGTAAACTGACGCCATGCGCCTGCTTCCCAAAAATCATTTCCTGGGATGGACGCCCTACGCGTGGCTGGTGTACCTGTTCTTTTTCTTCCTCCAGCCGATCTACGGCCACGCCGGTGTGAAGGAATGGGGAATCACGATTGCTGCGACGCTGGTATTCCTGGTGCTGTATTTCCTGGGCTACTGGTTGTCCGGGTGGTCACTCATTCTGAATACTGCGGGGATCGCACTGCTGGGCGTATTGCTGACTCCCCACAATCCGGGGGCGGTCGCCTTCTTCATCTATGCGTCGGCGTTCATTGCGTTCTCCGGCGACACAACCTTCGCGCTGAAGCTTCTCGGCGTCTTGCTGGCGATTCTCTCCGTGGAGGCGTGGTTCCTCCACTTCTCACTAGGAACGTGGCTCACGGGAGCCGTGTTCGTACTGATCGTCGGTGGTGTGAACATTCACTTCGCGCAGGTGAAGCGGGATGCACGCAAGCTGGAGATGGCGCAGGAAGAAGTGGAGCATCTCGCCAAAGTGGCGGAGCGCGAACGCATCGCTCGCGACCTGCATGATGTCCTCGGTCACACGCTCTCGGTGATTGTGTTGAAATCCGAATTGGCGTCGAAGCTGATGGAGCGCGATCCGGAGCGTGCGAAGAATGAAATTCGCGATGTAGAGAAGATTTCGCGAGACGCGTTGGCCGACGTGCGGCACGCGATCCGTGGCTATCGCGCCAAGGGGCTTTCCGAAGAGATGGCACGTGCCCGCGCGACGCTGGAAACCGCAGGCGTGAGATTCGATTGCGAAGCAAAAGAGATCGGCTTGAGCCCGGCGCAGGAAAGTGTCCTGGCGCTCGCGATGCGGGAGGCGGTCACGAACGTAGTGCGCCACGCCGGCGCGCAACGCTGCAAGGTGGAGTTAGCGCGCGTGAACGGCGATTGCCTGTTGCAGATCGAAGACGATGGGAGAGGCGGCGTGCAGGCAGAGGGCAACGGCATCCGCGGGATGCGGGAACGCATTGAAGCACTTGGTGGACACGTCGAGCGCTGGTCCGAACAAGGGACTCGAATCAAGATCACGTTGCCACTGAAGCCGGAGGGGAGTCACGCGTGATCAATCCGGCCGTGAAAGATGCCCGCAGAACGATTCGAGTTTTAATTGCGGAAGACCAGGGCATGGTCTTGGGAGCGCTGGCAGCGCTGCTGGAGATCGAAGGCGATATCGCCGTGGTCGCGCAGGCCAGAAATGGGCGCGAGGCCCTCGATGCTGCGATTCAAAATCATCCCGATGTTGTGATCACCGATATCGAGATGCCGGAGATGACCGGGCTTGAACTGGCTGGCGAATTGAAGCGGCGACACGTGCCAACCAAAATCATCATCTTGACCACCTTTGCGCGCTCCGGATATTTGCGGCGAGCGCTCGATGCGGGTGCCTCGGGGTATCTCCTCAAAGACATGCGTGCGGAAGAGTTGGCAGACGCGGTGAGGCGCGTCCATCGTGGATTACGCGTGATCGATCCGGAATTGGCCGCGGAGGCTTGGAGCGAAATGGATCCACTCACCGATCGCGAACGCCAGGTGCTGCGCATGGCCGGAGACGGACTGGCGAGCAACGACATTGCTTCCAACTTGAACTTGTCCGAGGGTACCGTGCGGAACTACCTCTCCGAAGCCATCAGCAAGCTGGGCGCAGCTAATCGAGTGGAAGCCGCGCGGATCGCACGCACCAAGGGCTGGCTGTGATTAGTTGGCCGTTGGTGGAGCAGGGCTTCAGCACTGCATGACAGGCATAGACTCCACTTCCAATCCATGATGAAATGCCGACCTGGGCCGAAATTATGAGCGTCGCAGTACGCTGTCACAATCTTCGCAAAACTTACGACGGGAAAGTAGAAGCGGTTGCCGGTCTCGATCTGGAGATCCAGGCAGGCGAATGTTTTGGTCTGCTCGGTCCGAATGGGGCAGGCAAGACCACGACCATCGAAATCCTTGAGGGACTGCTCGAGCCGACTTCGGGTGACGTCGAAATCTTCGGCAAGAAGTGGAACAACCACGCGCAGGAATTGCGCGAACTGATCGGAATCTCGCTGCAAGAGACACGTTTGAGCGAAAAGCTCACTGTGCGCGAGACCATCGACCTCTTTGCCAGCTTCTATGAGAATCCGCGACGTCCCGAAGAAGTCATCGAAGACATGTCGCTCAACGAGAAAGCGGATGCGTGGGTGGGCAAGTTGTCGGGCGGACAGAAGCAGCGATTGGCAGTGGCAACTGCGCTGGTAGGGAATCCGAAGCTGTTATTTCTTGACGAGCCGACCACCGGGCTCGATCCGCAGAGCCGCCGCCAGCTTTGGGAGATCATCCGCGTCTTCCAGCAGCGCGGTGGAACGGTTCTGCTCACTACGCATTACATGGACGAAGCAGAAAAGTTGTGTGATCGATTATCGATTGTGGATCACGGCAAGATCATTGCGTCGGGAACTCCACGTGAATTGATCGAGCGAACCTGCGGAACGCAGATGATCGAATTTGCGACCAGCAACGGACGCTCTACGGTCGCCAAAGAGGAGTGGCACAAACTGCCGGGTGTCGAAGCCGTGCACCAGGATGACAGCCTCACTGTCCTGAACGCCCGCGAGCCGCATGCCACGATTCCGGCGTTGCTGGCGGCGGTCGAAGCGCGCGGGCTGCAACTCGATCACCTGACAACACGGCAAGCCAGCCTCGAAGATGTCTTCGTGCAATTAACCGGACGGCATCTTCGTGAGGAGTAAACGATGAGCACCCGTGGCACTGCGGAATTAGAATTGAAACGCGAAGAGAAGCCTGGTTCGCCTGCGCCTGCGTATCGCAATAGTCACTGGGCCGGGTATTGGCATCTGCTCGGCGCTCGTCTGAAGGAATTGAGGCGCGAGCCGGAAGTAATCTTCTGGATTTTTGCCTTCCCCATCCTGCTTGCTCTCGGATTAGGAATTGCCTTCCGGAACAAGCCAGCCGACGTGAGTCGTGTAGCTGTCGTCACCGGTGATAGCGCGGGACGCACGGCGGAGATGCTCAAGTCGGGTTTTCATACGGAAGTGCTTTCGCGAGATGAGGCGCTCCGAGGATTTCGATTAGGCAAGTTCGATCTGGTGGTGACACCTCAAGCGGATGGATCGCTGCAGTATGAGTACGATCCCGCGCGGCCAGAGAGCGTATTGGCGAGGGCGCAGGTGAACGAGGCCATCCAGGCGGGAAACGGGCGTAAGGACACGGTCCAGACGTCGGTGCATGTCTCGAACGAGCCCGGCGCGCGCTACATCGACTTCCTGATTCCTGGGTTGCTGGGAATGAATCTGATGGGCTCGGGGATGTGGGGCATCGGGTTCGCACTCGTCGACATGCGCCAGCGGAAATTGCTGAAGCGATTCATGGCTACGCCTATGAGGCGTGCCGATTTCCTGATGGCCCTGGGCAGCAGTCGCCTGGTCCTGATGATCGTTGAACTCGTGCTGCTGCTGAGCTTCGGCGTGCTGGCGTTCAAGATGCGCGTGCTGGGATCGTGGAGCTCGATTTTCCTGATCAGCACCCTTGGTGCATTGACCTTCGCAGCATTGGGGCTGCTGGCCGCGTCTCGTGCCAACAAGATTGAGACCGCCAACGGCATCATCAACATCATCATGATGCCGATGTGGATTTTCTCGGGATGCTTCTTCTCCTATGAGCGCTTTCCCGCGATCATTCAACCGGTGATCAGATTGTTGCCACTGACCGCTCTGAATGACGCTTTGCGATCCACCATCCTCGAAGGAGGATCGCTTGCTGCGCAGGGAAGCCGGTTGCTGGTGTTATGCGCGTGGGGCGGAATTTCGTTCATCCTCGCGTTGAAGTGGTTCCGATGGTCGTAAGGTTTTTTCGCTCTACACATCCAACCGCCGAATAGGTGGAACACCCCAGTTCTTTACGACCACTCACCAGGTCGAGGGCGAATGGGCTTGATGAACAGAGTTATCTCCATTGGTTCGTTGGCCAAACGAAATCAGCAGGTACACTAATTCATTGACATCCAGCACTGGCTTCGTTAACGTTCACGATCAGCAAAAACAAACGACTGTGCGAACGCCAAGGAGCGAACTGAAGGATGGTTTCAGTTCCCACAAATAACCGATGATTCCTGCCCTGCTGTTGGTTGCGCCTGCTCGACTCGTTCACCTGGGCGCGGTGGACATTGTCATTATCGCTTTCTACTTCGCTCTGGTCCTGGGAATCGGCTTCTATCTGAAGCGCCAAGCCAACACCGGCGAAGACTTCTTCATGGCCGGCCGCGAGATGACCGCTTGGATTGCCGGCCTGGCATTCCTTTCGGCCAATCTCGGCGCGCTCGAACTCATGGGTTGGGCCGGTTCCGCCTATCAGTACGGCATCCTGGCGATGCATTGGTACTGGATTGGCGCCATCCCCGCCATGCTGTTCCTCGCGCTGGTGATGATGCCCTTTTACTACATCAGCAAGACCCATTCGGTGCCCGGATACCTGAAGCTGCGTTTCGGAGAGCCGGCGCGCGCCGTGTCGGCAGTTTCCTTCGCCTTCATGACCGTGCTGATGAGTGGCGTGAACATGTACGCCATGGCCAAGGTGTTGCAGATCGTGCTGGGGTGGAACATCCACTTCAGCATCTGGGTGGCATCCATCACCGTAGCCATCTACGTGGTGCTCGGCGGCCTGAGATCAGCCATCTTCAATGAAGTCCTTCAGTTCATGCTGATCTGGGCAGGAGCGATGCTGGTTCCCATCCTCGGCCTTGTAGAAGCCGGAGGATGGACAAACCTGAAGGCGCAGATTGCGCACAACGCCTCGGCCGAATACACCCACCTCTGGTCCACCCTCGGAAATTTCAACAATAACCCGATGGGAATTAATTGGGTCGGCATCGTCTTCGGGTTGTGTTGCGTGATCTCCGCGGGATATTGGACAACGGACTTCCTGGTAGTGCAGCGCGTTCTCGCGGCCAAGGATTTGCGCTCGGCCAAGATGGCTCCGATCATCGGAGCTGCCTTCAAGATGGCCGTGCCCTTCATCGTGATTCTGCCTGGCCTGCTTGGACTGGCGGTGCTGCGTGATCCCGCGACCGGTTCGATGATCAAACTGGTTCCCGAAAGCGTCGCAAGTACGGCGGCGGGTATTGCGCAGGGACTGCATAGCTACAACGACGTTCTTCCTCTAATGCTGGCGCGTTATTGCGGGCCGGGCCTGCTCGGCCTGGGCATGACAGCGCTGATCGCAGGATTCATGTCAGGAATGGCCGGGAACGTTACTGCCTTCTCCACCGTCTGGACCTACGACATCTATCGCGCGGTGATAAACAAAGACGCCACCGACCATCACTACCTGAACATGGGACGCTGGAGCACGGTGCTCGGTGTCATCGTCAGTATCGGCACGGCATACCTCGTAATGCGCTCCGCGAGCATCATGGACTACGTACAGGCGCTATTCAGCTTCTTCATTGCGCCACTCTTCGGCACGGTTCTGCTAGGCATGCTGTGGAAGCGAGCCACCAATGCGGGCGGCTTCTGGGGCCTGTTGTGCGGAACGCTCTCATCGATCGGCATGTGGGCCTGGGTATACAGAGATCCGAGCGCCCTGCGCTATATCGCTATGTCGAGTGCCGCCAAGCCGATGGCGGAGAATATGTTCCGTGCGTTGTGGTCGGCGCTGATCTGCGTCACGGTAACGGTAGTCGTGAGCTTTGTCACGCAGCCGAAGCCGGAACTGGAGTTGAACGGCCTGGTCTATGGTGCCACGGCGATCCCGCATGAGGGCGATATGCCGATGTATCATCGACCATGGTTCTGGGCAGCAGTGGTTTCGGTCGTATTCGTGATTCTGAACATCATCTTCTGGTAGGTGCGAAATGCATGACACTCACATATCGATCTGGTTTTTTATCGGCATTTCGTTGCTCGTAAATGGGGTGCTCATTCTCGGCGCGGGAATCTATCAGGTCTTCGTGCCTCCGGCGCAACCTACCGTGCTGGCCCAACTGCATCCGGGAATCTGGTGGGGAGCGTTAATGACGATCCTCGGCGCTTTCTATTGCTACAAGTTTTCTCCATCCAAAACTCGACATTCTCTCCCTTTAGAAGTGAGCAAGGCGGAAGGCAAACCCGTTAGTGTTCGGTAATGGTTCAGGGCACGGATATCCGCAAGCTGATTCACGTTACATGTAAGGCGCTGCTCTTCGATATGGATGGAGTCCTGATCGACTCCACTCCGGCGGTAGCGCGCGTATGGCGTCGGTGGGCGATCGAGCGCGGCTTCGAGCCGGAATCCACGATCCGCATGGCCCATGGACGGCCAAGCATCGCCACATTACAGGATCTTCTTCCAAACGCTGATCATGAGGCCGAAAATCGAGAAGTAGAGCGCCGCGAGATTGAAGACACGGAAGGCGTGGTCGCGCTGCCGGGATCGCGAGAACTTCTGTCAGCGTTGCCGGGTACTCGCTGGGCGGTCGTCACCTCGGCCACACGGCCTCTCGCCGAAGCCAGATTGCGCGTCGCCGGATTGCCCATCCCAAGATTCTTCGTGACCTCGAATGACATTGTGAACGGAAAGCCACATCCTGAGCCTTACATCAAAGGCGCGGCTCTGCTGGGACTCTCTGCCAATGACTGCATCGTGGTTGAAGACGTTCCTGCCGGGATCCGTTCCGGCAAGGGTGCTGGAGCAAGGGTCATTGCGTTCACCACGACCGTTGCGCCGAATCAGCTCCAGGCAGCCGGTGCCGACTGGATCTTGCCGAATTGCAACGCGATCCGATTGGACAATTCCCCGGATGCGTTGCGACTCTCACTGGAGTTGTCCTCCGACTAGCGAACTTTGGTGCCTTATGTTCACGTCCTTCTTTCGGACGTTAACCTGCGATCATCATGACTTCAAGGGCTTGGGTGCTCGTAGCTGAGTGCGCAACGCCGCGCCCTAATGAGCCGTTGCCGGTGATTGCGCACCTGTCGCGGCAGTTGGGAGTGGAGGCGCTACTCCACTGTCATCTACGTTGATATGCACGGAACCGATGCGTCCGCTGGGTACGTCCTTGATCAACAGCCGGATGGCTGCGGGCTTTGGTCCAGGGATCGCGATCATATGCGCTAGTCCATTCCGAGCAATCGACTGGTATTCCGCAGCTGCGAGTTTTCGGTTCAGAGGCTCGCTCATCAATTGCAGCGCTGGGTGCCCGGTCCTTTCCTTCTTTTGGAAAGGGCCGGACGGGTCGCAATCCGACGGATATCCGTCGGATCATCCGTCGCATGAATCAACTTCATCCGTCGGATAAAATCCGCGTCCGACGGATAAGTGCTTGTTTTTCAACGAGAGTACCTGTGGACCCCTCCCCCCTCGGGCGTCCGATCGCGAACAGACGCAAAGTAGCGGTTGCCCGGTCCTTGCGAAGCAAGGGCCGGAATGACAGCGAAAGGGCGGCGTGAGACGCAACACCCTCAACAGCAGATCCCCTCTATTGCGCTGGCGCCGGTTGTGGCGTTGGCTGCGGCGTACCGAAATTCACGTGTGGCGCCTGCCGCGATCCTTCATCGGCCTTGAAGTAGGCGTCGTTACGAGTGAACCCGCTCATACCGGCTACGATATTGTTCGGAAATAGCGAGATGTAAGTGTTGTAGTCCTGAACCGTTTCGTTATAGCGCCGGCGTTCGACGGCGATACGGTTTTCGGTTCCCGCTAACTCGTCCTGCAAACGCATGAAATTCTCGTTGGACTTGAGCTGCGGATAGTTCTCGACAATCACCAGCAGGCGGCCGAGGGCAGAGTCCAGCTGGCCGTTGGCAGCGATTTTGTCGGTCGGGGTCTTCGCATTCAACAGCTGCGAGCGCGCGGCCGCGATGTCGCCGAAGACCTTCTGTTCCTGTCCCGCATAGCCCTTTACGGTCTCCACCAGGTTGGGGATCAAGTCGGCGCGGCGCTGCAGCACAACGTCAACCTGCGACCAGGCGGCGTTTACAGTCTCGCGTTTGCGCACCATCTCGTTGCGGCGGCCTACGTACATGCTGCCAAGAAGAAACGCAATCAGAAGCAGTACGATGATTACGACGATAGCTCGTTGCATTCGATATCACCTCGAAACGTCGTTTGCGCGTATCTACCGGACCCTTTGCCACTGCTCTGTCGGTGCAAGCTGATCCACTCGATCAATAGCACCTATGATAGCTAAAACATAGTTCTCGTAAATGCTGATGAGATCGTCAGAGCTGATCTTTTTCTCGCCGGAATGCCGAAGTTGAATCACGTCCTCCAGCGCGGATTGCTCGAACCCGAACAGCTGAGCGGCGCGCGGCAGCGCTTCTCGATTGGACCCAGGCATTTTTCCATCGATCGCAAACACCGCATGTCGCAGCAGGGTTAGAGCGCCAGAAACGGACTTCGCGAGCACAGCGCGTAAGCCGTCATCGTCACCGTGCGCGAACAGGTAGTGATTGCGCAATTTCAATATCAGGGTTCGCAGTTCATGCTCAAGTTCGATGCGGTGCAGGTTTAGCGGAACATCGATATCGCGAACCACATCTTTACCGAACAAGGCTTTGTGGCTCGTCTTGATATCGAGAAGCTCGATCGCGAAAACGTCGGAGGAACGCTGCAATTCCTGTACGGTGAAAAACAGGGGCGGACGCTCGCCGTGCTCTACAGACCACCATCTCACCGGAGCCGACAATCTGGCCAGGTTCGCGCGGGTCAGCCTCTTCAGCGTGCACAGCAGGTTCAAGTCAGAGTAGCCTTCGTGAAAGCCATCGTGCGCGGCTGATCCATATAGCAGGATCGACTCCAGGTCTTCTCCCGCTGCAAAGCGCAAACGCTCGACGAATTCATCCAGAAGTTCGCGACGAGTCTTCATGTTCTCTTTCTCTGGCTACCAGCTTCCGCTGGCGCCTCCGCCTCCGCTCATTCCGCCACCAAATCCGCCGAATCCCCCACCGGAGCTGCCGCCAAATCCGCCGCCTCCCCAGCCGCCGCGACCCCCGCCCATCGGCGGGAGCCAGAAAATTCCAGGGCCGCCGCGGCCGCCACGAGTGTTATTGCGAGCCGCACGCGCCAATAGCTTCAAGACGATGAATATCCCAAAGATGCCAAGCAGAATAACCCAGAAAGGGATGCCGGTACTTTCAGGCGGAGCGCGTTGCGCCACCACCCCATTCAACGTGACTCCACGGTCGGCGGCGATCATCTGTGCCACCTGGTTAACGGCTGTACTGATAGCAGCGCTATAGTTGTTCTGCCGGAGGAAGGGAACCATGGAACGACCCACGTCGCCCGCTCGGGCATCGTTGATGACAGGCTCCAACCCGTATCCAACCTCTACTCGGTAACGTCTCTCCGGAGGTGCCACGAGCACGAGCACTCCACGATCGTCTTTCTTGCTGCCGATCCCCAGATGTTTGTAAAGGTCAACCGCATAATCCTCGATGGGTTCCCCTTCGAGCGATTTAACGGTGACGACACCGATCTGGGCCCCGGTCTTTTGCTCGACCTCGTAGGTGAGCGCCTCGAGTTGTTGCGTCGTGGCGGGGTCGATTACCCCGGCAAGATCCGTGACATAGCCTTGCGGGTGAATATCGGCAACCTTCTCCGCGCGACCGACGGTCACGAGCAAGACGGACACAAAGAGAGCTATGCCGATGGAACGATGTCGACGCAAATGGATCCCCGGCATTACCGTACCTGTGGGCAGAGGGCGAGTCAAGGAATGGCAATCCTGGCACTGCCGGAGACAATCAGTTATATCCATTAGATCCAGCAGGATACAACCCTGAAAGCAGCAGCTCGCATCGAACAAGTGTCATGAATCGGGACACGATATTGTGGGCACGATATTGTGACGGGCAAATGTCGGTTGCAGCGGAAACCGATGCCCAGCACGGCAGGACAGCTGGTTCCCTTGCAGCGACGATAGCAAAATAGATAGCAAATAGATTCATTGTGCAAGCTGGGGCGATGGGGCGAGAGGAAGAAACCAGGTTACAAGTAGATCAGTTCATTCTGGATGAGATCGACAGCGTGCCTCATCTGGAAGCGCTTCTGCTTGTCTGGAGCAGGCGTCCGAAGCAATGGTCGGCAGAGGAAATGGCGAGAGAACTTTACGTGCAGCCGGAGCGGGCGGCAAAGATTCTGCAGGATCTGGTGAATCGGTCCTTGATTTCCGTAATCCAGGAAGCGAACGCATCCTTCTTTTTCTATCAGACAAAATCGAGTGATCGCGATGACTTGCTCCAGGCGCTGGATCGAATCTACCGCGCGGAAGTGGTGCGCGTCTCGACCATGATTCACGCCAAAGCATCGCCAGCGGTGCGCGATTTTGCCCGTGCCTTCCGCTTCAAGAAGGAGCGCGAGTAATGCTGGCAGAAGCCGTCTATCTAGTTGGCGCATTGGTAACCCTGCTTTGTGGCGTTCTGCTGATGCGAGGATACACGCGCGTACGGCGGCCTTTGCTGCTTTGGAGCGCATTGTGTTTTCTGGGATTATCCGTGTCGAACGTGCTGGTGTTTTTGGACCTTGTGATTTTTCCACAAGTGGACCTCTACCGATGGCGACTTGTTACGGCAGCAATCGCAATGGGCCTACTGCTTTATGGCCTGATCTGGGAAGGTGAGAATTGAGGCTTAACGCATTCTTGCTGGGCGTGATCGCCACCACTTCGATTACTGCTGCTGTCTTCTTCCTGCGATTCTGGCGGCGAACGCATGATTCCTTGTTTTTGGCCTTCGCGGTCGCCTTTCTCATTGAGGGTGTGAACCGAATTGCAGTCCTTGAGGTAGATCGGCCGAACGAAGGCAGCCCATGGACGTATATCGTGCGGCTGATCGCATTTCTTATTATTTTGGCAGGAATTCTTAACAAGAACTATGGCACCGATCGCTGAACTGCTGGCACGAACCTTGCCACCACAGGGTTAGGTCGGTGCCTGTAATTCTGGACTGAGCTCTTCAATCCCGGCTATGGTAGGGGTAAGTGGGGCGTTGGGACGCGAGACCTGAGTACAACCCGGCTTTGCCCGGCTGCATCAAAGCTGCGGTTATCTAAACTCATCCGCAAAGAAGTCGGTGTAAGTGCACGTGGAAAGTGCCTTTGCGGGGGCGGGCCGTGTGTTCAGCAGAATACCCGGAGTCTCGGTTGAGGATCAGGTTTGGCCCCAATGATTCAGGAGAGCAGGATGAAGAAATCAGCTCGAAACATGAGCGCGGACAGCCCAGGAAGTAGCGCACACGCGAGCGGTAATGGCACTGCGCTGGCCATGGCTCCCGAACCGACGCCTGTGGACCTTGCGGCGATACTGGCGGGCCTGCAAACGATGCGGAACGGCGATTTCTCTGTCAGGCTGCCCGGGTCATGGACCGGCCTCGGTGGCAAGATTGCGGACACGTTCAACGAGATTGTGGCTGCCAATCAGCAGATGGCGCAGGAACTGCGCCGCGTGGGGCAGACGGTCGGCAAAGAAGGAAAGACCCGCGAGCGCATTCGTTTTCACCAGCCTCGGGGCGCCTGGGGCGATATGGAAACTTCGGTCAATACGCTGATCGAAGATCTGCTTCGCCCGACTACAGAAGTGACTCGCGCCATCGGCGCGGTGGCCCAAGGAAATCTGACACAAACCGTGCTTCTGGAAGTGGACGGCCGTCCGCTGGAAGGCGAGTTTCTGCGCTCGGCGAACATCGTGAATACGATGATTCAGCAACTGGGTGTTTTCACCCAGGAAGTGACGCGCGTGGCGCGCGAAGTAGGAACGGACGGCAAACTGGGCGGCCAGGCAGTGGTTCCCGGCGTGGCCGGCACCTGGAAGGATCTGACCGACTCCGTGAACCTGATGGCCAGCAACCTGACTGGCCAGGTGCGAAACATTGCCGAAGTGGCAACGGCCGTGGCCAGCGGCGACCTGTCGCGCAAGATCACGGTCGATGTCCGCGGCGAAATTCTGCAACTGAAAGAAGCCATCAACACCATGGTGGACCAGCTGCGATCCTTCGCGTCCGAAGTGACGCGCGTGGCCCGCGAAGTAGGTACAGACGGAAAACTCGGTGGTCAGGCGGTAGTGCCCGGCGTCGCTGGCACCTGGAAGGATCTGACGGACTCGGTAAACGCCATGGCCGGCAACCTCACGGCCCAGGTTCGAAACATCGCAGAAGTAACGACGGCCGTGGCCCGCGGCGATTTGTCGCGCAAAATCACGGTCGATGTGAAAGGCGAAATTCTCGAACTCAAAGACACCATCAACACCATGGTGGACCAGTTGAACGCGTTTGCAGGCGAAGTGACGCGCGTAGCTCGCGAAGTCGGTACGGAAGGAAAACTTGGCGGACAGGCGCAGGTGCCCGGAGTCGGCGGCACGTGGAAGGATCTCACCGATAACGTTAACTTCATGGCCAGCAACCTGACTGGCCAGGTACGAAACATCGCCGAGGTGGCGACCGCCATCGCAAATGGCGATTTATCCCGCAAGATCACGGTCGATGTTCGCGGCGAGATCCTGCAGCTGAAAGAAACGCTGAACACGATGGTGGACCAGCTGAACAGGTTCGCCGGCGAAGTGACACGCGTCGCTCGCGAAGTCGGTACGGAAGGCCGCTTGGGTGGTCAGGCAAACGTGCCGGGCGTGGCCGGAACGTGGAAGGACTTGACCGACTCGGTCAACTCGATGGCCGGCAACCTCACGGCGCAGGTGCGAAACATCGCGGAAGTAACGACCGCTGTGGCTCGCGGCGACTTGTCGCGCAAGATCACAGTCGATGTGAAGGGCGAAATCCTCGAGCTGAAAAACACTATCAACACGATGGTGGATCAGTTGAACGCGTTCGCGGGCGAAGTGACCCGCGTGGCGCGCGAAGTGGGTACGGAAGGCAAACTCGGCGGCCAGGCCCAGGTGCCTGGAGTCGCCGGCACTTGGAAGGATCTCACCGACAACGTGAATTTCATGGCTAGCAACCTGACGGCCCAGGTCCGAAACATCGCCGAGGTTGCAACCGCCGTGGCTCGCGGCGATCTGTCGCGCAAGATCACGGTCGATGTGAAGGGCGAAATCCTCGAACTCAAAGAAACGCTCAACACCATGGTGGAGCAGCTGCGATCGTTTGCCTCCGAAGTAACGCGTGTGGCGCGCGAAGTGGGAACCGATGGCAAGTTGGGCGGCCAGGCACAGGTCATCGGCGTCGGTGGAACTTGGAAGGACCTCACCGACAACGTGAACTTCATGGCCAGCAACCTGACTGGCCAGGTGCGAAATATTGCGGAAGTTTCAACCGCAATCGCGAACGGCGATCTTTCCAAGAAGATCACGGTAAACGTCAGCGGTGAAATTCTGCTGCTCAAAGAAACCATCAACACCATGGTGGATCAGTTGAACGCCTTCGCCGGCGAAGTGACGCGCGTGGCTCGCGAAGTCGGAACCGAAGGCCGGTTGGGTGGTCAGGCAAATGTGCCCGGTGTGGCCGGTACGTGGAAGGACTTGACCGACTCGGTGAACTCGATGGCCGGCAACCTAACCGCCCAGGTCCGAAATATTGCCGAAGTCACGACGGCTGTGGCTCGAGGCGACTTGTCTCGCAAGATCACGGTCGACGTGAAGGGCGAAATTCTCGAGTTGAAGAACACCATGAACACGATGGTGGACCAGCTCAACGCCTTCGCTGGCGAAGTGACGCGCGTGGCGCGCGAAGTCGGAACAGACGGAAAACTCGGCGGTCAGGCGCAGGTGCCGGGTGTCGGCGGCACGTGGAAGGATTTAACCGACTCGGTCAACTCCATGGCCAGCAATCTTACTGGCCAGGTGCGCAACATCGCGGAAGTGGCAACCGCGATCGCCAGCGGCGACTTGTCAAAGAAGATCACCGTGGACGTTCGCGGCGAAATTCTGCAGCTCAAAGAAACGCTGAACACGATGGTCGAGCAGCTGCGATCGTTCGCCGCTGAAGTCACCCGCGTGGCTCGCGAAGTCGGTTCGGATGGTCGCCTCGGTGGTCAGGCCAACGTCCCCGGTGTCGCCGGTACGTGGAAAGATTTAACGGACTCGGTGAACGCCATGGCCGGCAACCTCACGGCCCAGGTCCGAAATATCGCGGAAGTAACCACAGCGGTGGCTCGCGGCGACTTGTCACGCAAGATCACGGTCGATGTGAAAGGCGAAATCCTCGAACTGAAAAACACCATCAACACGATGGTGGATCAGCTCAACGCGTTCGCTGCCGAAGTAACGCGCGTCGCCCGCGAAGTGGGTACGGAAGGAAAGCTCGGCGGACAGGCGCAGGTGCCCGGCGTGGCGGGTACCTGGAAGGATCTCACGGATAACGTCAACGTGATGGCGGCGAACCTGACCGAGCAGGTACGCGGCATCGTGAAGGTGGTGACGGCCGTCGCGAATGGCGTCCTGACACAAAAGCTGACGGTGAACGCGAAGGGCGAAGTCGCGGCCCTGGCAGAAACCATCAACAACATGACAGACACGCTGGCGACCTTTGCCGACCAGGTGACGACCGTCGCTCGCGAAGTCGGCGTGGAAGGACGTTTGGGCGGTCAGGCCAACGTGCCCGGTGCGGCCGGTACCTGGAAGGATTTGACCGGCAACGTGAACCTGCTCGCAGACAATCTCACCAATCAGGTGCGCGCGATTGCCGAAGTGGCCACCGCAGTGACTAAGGGCGACCTCACCCGATCGATTCAGGTGGAAGCCAGCGGCGAGGTTGCCGAACTCAAGGACAACATCAACACGATGATTAACAACCTCCGCCTGACGACGGAACGTAACACCGAGCAGGATTGGTTGAAAACGAACCTGGCGCGGTTCACCGGCATGTTGCAAGGTCAGCGCGATCTTTCAACGGTGGGCCGGATGTTGTTGTCGGAACTTGCGCCGTTGGTCAATGCGCAACAGGGTGTGATCTACCAGATGCAATCGGACGAGGCTGGTGAATTAGGTCTCCTGTCGACATTTGCTGACGACGTGCAGGAAGGACATCCCAGCACGCTGACGGTCGGTGAAGGTCTGGTTGGGCAATGTGCACTCGAGAAGCGTCGCATGCTAATCGGCGATCTGCCTTCAAACACAGTCCCGATCCGGTCGGGCTTGTTCCAGACGGTTCCACGCAATGTGATTGTGTTGCCGGTGCTCTTCGAAGACCGGGTGAAAGCGGTAATCGAGCTGGCATCGCTGAATACGTTCACGCTGTCGCATATGTCGTTTCTCGAGCAATTGACGTCGAGCATCGGCATCGTGCTGAACAGTATTGAAGCCACCATGCAGACGGAGGCGCTGTTGAAGCAGTCGCAGCAGCTTGCCGCCGAATTGCAGACGCAGCAGAAGGAATTGCAGCAGACGAACGAGCAGTTGGCTCAGAAAGCACAACAGCTCGCCGAACAGAACGTAGAAGTCGAACGGAAGAACCAGGAAATCGAACAGGCGCGTCGCGCTCTGGAAGAGAAGGCAAAGGAGCTGGCGCTCACCTCGAAGTACAAGTCGGAATTCCTGGCGAACATGTCGCACGAGTTGCGTACGCCGCTCAACAGCATCCTCGTGCTTGGCCAACAACTCAGTGAGAATCCCGAAGGCAATCTGACCGACAAGCAAGTCGAGTTCTCGCGCACCATTCACGGAGCTGGAACCGACCTGCTCAACCTGATCAGCGACATCCTTGACCTCTCCAAGATTGAATCCGGCACGGTGTCGGTGGAAGCGGAAGAGGTCGCGTTCTCCAATCTGCTTGAGATGGTCGCGAGGCCGTTCCGTCATGAAGCGGAGAACAAGAGGCTCGCCTTCGAGGTACACGCGGATTCCAATCTTACGCGAAGCCTGGTTACAGACTCGAAGCGCTTGCAGCAAGTGCTGAAGAACCTGTTATCGAATGCATTCAAGTTCACCGAACAAGGCGGCGTTCGTCTATCGGTTTCTGTGGCGGGAGCGGGATGGAGCAAAGACCATCCCATTCTCAATGGCGCCGCGTCGGTGGTGGCGTTCGAGGTCGCCGATACCGGAATCGGAATTCCGTTTGATAAACAACGCATCATCTTCGAGGCCTTCCAACAGGCCGATGCTGGCACGAGCCGTAAGTACGGCGGGACCGGACTCGGTCTGGCTATCAGCCGCGAGTTGGCCAGCCTCCTCGGAGGCGAAATCCAACTGCGTAGCGCCCCGAGCAAGGGCAGCACATTCACGCTCTACTTGCCGCAGACCTACGTCGGCCCGACCACCTCGGCGGTAACCATTGTTCAGGGCGACGGATCGACGGTCGCCACGCCGGTGCAGCTCAAAACCGTCAGCATCGCCGAACATGCCGAGGAGCGGATCGTCGATGACCGCGAGAATCTTGCGCCGGGCGATGCGGTGCTGCTGATTGTTGAGGACGATCCACATTACGCCCGCGTACTGCTGGATCTGTCGCGCGACAAGGGTTTCAAGGTATTGGTTGCCATGCGCGGTGCAGAAGCACTGGCCTTGGCGAGGGAATACAAGCCAACTGCGGTGTCGCTGGATGTATTCCTGCCCGACATGCTTGGCTGGACCGTGCTGAACCATCTGAAGCAGGATTCGGCAACGCGTCATATTCCCGTGCAGATGCTTACGCTGGACGAGGACCGGAACCACGGGCTTTCGCGCGGTGCATTCGGGTTCATCACCAAGCCAACCACGCCGGAAGGAGTTGAGGCAGCGCTGGCGCGAATCAAAGAATACGCCACGCCGCGCAGGAAACGGTTGCTGATCGTCGAGGATAGTCCCGCTGAGCAGTTCAGCATCAAGGAATTGCTTGGTTATGACGACATCGACATTACGACTGTATCCCGTGGCGCGGAGGCCCTGAAAGCCGTCAACGAGGAGGGTTTCGATTGCATTGTGCTCGATCTGCGGCTGCCCGACATGTCTGGCTTTGAGGTGTTGGAGCAGTTGCGTGATTCCGAATCGCTCGGCGATTTGCCGGTGGTGGTGTTCACCGGAAAAGAGTTGTCGCCAGAAGAAGACTCTCGCTTGCACACGCTTGCACGCAGCGTAGTCGTGAAGGGCGTTGAATCTCCCGAGCGGTTGCTGGATGAGACGGCGCTGTTCCTGCATCGAGTGGTAAGTAATCTCCCGCCAGAAAAACAGCGAATGCTGGAGCGCTTGCACCGAAGCGACGATGCGCTGGTCGGTCGCAAAGTACTGGTGGTCGACGATGACGTGCGTAACATCTTCGCCTTGAGCAGCGTCCTCGAACGCCGCGGAATGACCGTCCTGACTGCCGGTACCGGCCGAGAGGCGATTGCAACGCTTGAGAGTACGCCGGATGTCTCGATTGTGTTGATGGACATCATGATGCCGGAAATGGATGGATACGAGACGATGCAAGTGATCCGTCAGAATCAGCTCTTCCGCCGCTTGCCAATCATTGCGCTGACCGCCAAGGCGATGAAGGGAGATCGAGAGAAGTGTCTCGAAGCAGGTGCTTCGGAATATCTGGCGAAGCCCGTCAACACTGAACAGCTTCTTTCGGCGTTGCGGATGTGGTTACACAGGTAGGAAAAGGAGTGGCGTAAGGGGCGAGAGGGTGGGCCACGATAACGCGATGACGCAGGATCAAGTCAACATACTGATGGTCGATGACCAGCCTGGAAAACTGCTGAGCTACGAAGCCATCCTCAGCGAACTTGGCGAGAACCTCGTCAAGGCCACCTCCGCGAGAGAGGCGCTCGAGTATCTGTTGAAGACTGACGTGGCCGTAGTTCTGATGGACGTGAGCATGCCGGAGATCGATGGATTCCAGCTGGCAGACATGATCCGTCAGCATCCCAGGTTTCAGAAGACTGCGATCATCTTTATCTCCGCCGTCCATCTATCGGACATCGATCGCATGAAGGGTTACGAACGCGGAGCCGTTGATTACATTTCCGTCCCGGTCATTCCGGATCTGCTGCGCGCCAAGGTCAGCATCTTCTCAGAGCTTCATCGCAAGCGGAGAGAACTGGAACACCTGAACCGGAAACTGGAGCAGCGCGTCGAAGATCGGACCCGCGAGCTACAGGAAAGCGAGCAACGAGTCAGAAACCTGAATCGAGAGCTGAAGCAACGCGTGGCGGAACTCGAGACGATCATGCGCGTTTTGCCAGTAGGCGTTGGCGTCGCGCACAATCGCAAATGCGACATCATTACCCCGAATGCCGTACTGGCAGAAATGCTCGGCATGAAAACAGGCGAAAACATTTCCAAGAACATCGGCAATGGATCCCTGCTTCCTTTCGAGGTATTCCGTGGAGATCAACCAATATCACCCGACCAGTTGCCGATGCAGCGGGCGGCTGCTTCCGGAAAACCGATCAACGGAGACGAGCTCGAACTGCGCTATCACGATGGGCGGGTGTCGCACATTGTGGTCAGTGCCAATCCATTGTTTGACGATGAAGGAAATGTGCGAGGTTCGGTTGGCGCGCATATCGATTTGACCGAACACAAACAGATGGAACGCACGTTGCGCGAGCGCGCAGAACTGCTGGAACTCGCTTCAGAGGCGATTGTCGTCTGCGACGCCTGTTGGACGATCCGCTTCTGGAATTCCGGGGCCGAAGCAATGTATGGATGGAAACGAGAAGAAGCCATCGGACAGAACATTCGAGGATTGTTAAAGACAACCTGGCCGATTCCGGTCGAACAGGTGGAAGCGGCTCTGGAAACTAGGGGGCGCTGGGATGGCGACATTATTCACCGCACAAAAGATGGCAGAGAGATTGTCGTAGCTAGCCGTCAGGCCGCTAAGCGTGATGGTGATCATGGAGTGCTGGAAATCAACCGCGACATTACCGCGCAATATCAAGCGGAAGAAGCCTTACGGAAGACTGAACGGCTCGCGGCGATGGGCAGAGTGGCGGGCATCATTGCTCACGAAATCAATAATCCGCTGGAGGCAATCACTAACACCTTCTATTTACTTCGCGACCATCCCTCACTTAACGAAGAAGCACGATACTACGCCCAACTGGGAGAGCAAGAGCTACAGAGAGTGACTCATATCGCTCGCCAGACTCTGAGCTTCTATCGCGAGTCCCAGCGGGCGATGCCTGTTTCGATCCCCAACGTCCTGGATGATGTGCTGGAGTTGCAATCGCGACAGCTGCAGCTCAGCGGGATCAAAGTAGAGAAGCAGTACAAGAGTTCCGGGCTTGTACAAGGATTCCCGGTTGAGTTGAAGCAGGTATTCCTGAACCTGGTTGGCAATGCCGTGCAGGCGATGCCCGATGGCGGACGACTAAGGATTTCTGTATCGGAAGTTGCGGGTAATGGGCAGAATCGGCGCGTGCGAGTCTCGATATGCGATACCGGCAAAGGTATCCAACCCGAGGATGCGAAGCGGCTCTTTGAACCGTTCTTCACGACGAAGTCGACAAAAGGAACTGGCCTTGGGTTATGGATCAGTAAGGGAATTGTCCAGAAATATGAAGGCAACATTCGGTTTCGCAGCGTCCGTGTGAGCGGAATCAATGTGACCTGCTTCACGGTTACGTTGCCGGCAATCGCGTCCTCTCAGATGCCCGAGTTCGCGCGTTACAGCAGTTTGAGTGTCTAGGAGAAGCGTGGTGGCTGATCGCAAGTCCGTTATTCTTTGCGTGGACGATGAAAGGAATCCGCTGACCTTGCGGAGGTTGGTTCTGGAGCGGGTCGGCTACGCTGTGCTGACGGCAACTTCCGCTGAAGAAGCCATGAAGTTACTTGCGGTCAACCACGTAGACCTGGTGGTTTCCGATTACCTGATGCCCGGTGTCGTAGGTACGGAACTGGCTAAATTGGTCAAGACCGCCTACCCGGCTATCCCCTTCGTTCTCCTTTCCGGTGTGAATGACATTCCCGATGAGGCCAGCTACGCCGATCTGTTTATTAGTAAAGTAGAGGGTCCGGGGATGATGTGCACCAAGATTGCCGCGATGCTCTCCGGTGATCTTCGTGCAATCGAGTCATCGCGCTCATGAGCTGTCATCTTCGTGTCTGGTAGTTGTAAAAATCTCACCCCGCCGCGATCTCGCAGGAACTAAATAAAGCAATCTGTGGTTTACATCCCTACCTTAGGTATCATTGTCCCTCGATTGGGTGAGGTGCCTGATGCATCCGTTTCTCAGAATCGGAGTTCGTTGGCTCGTCGTTATGTTGTCAGCTCTATGTCCTCCTTTCGCGTTCTGCCAGACCGCGGCGCAGTCGAGCCAGCAAGCGGAGATACTGGACCAACTCCGTCGCTTAAGTGCGACGCTCGAGAAGACGCAGGAACAGCTTTCCGAGTCGCAGGCTGAGATACGAGCAGCTTCGAATCAAGATTGATGCCATGGAGAAGCGAACCAGCTCGGTCGAATCGGCTGGCACGGCGGTAAACCCGTCCGATCAGGCAAATAACGAAACACCTGCGCCGCAGGTAACACCCAGCCAGGCAAATATCTCGGAAGACGATTGGCAGGTACTCAACGAGCGAGTTACCGAACTGCAGCAGACAAAAGTCGAGAGTGCGTCTAAGTTTCGCGTTAAGCTTTCCGGCCTTGTGCTCGCCAACGCATTCACCTCGAGTGGAAGAGCAGGACAAATCGATGTACCCGAAATCGCTTTACCTGCGATACCAGGAGGTCCAGGCGGCTACTCCGGCGGTTCGTTACGGCAGTCCATTATCGGTCTGAGCGGTTACGGTCCCGATCTCCTGGGAGCCCACACCTCCGGTGATATCCAGATGGACTTTTTCGGGGGCCTATCCAACACCTACTACGGCATGACCGGAGGGATTGCGCGACTGCGAATCGGGCGGCTCCGAATGGACTGGAAGAATACGTCTATCATTGCAGGGTTGGACACGCCTCTATTCTCCCCGTTATCGCCTACGTCCTACATGACCGTAGCGGAACCCGCGTTGTCGGAGGCCGGGAACATGTGGACATGGACTCCGCAGGTTCGCGTCGAGCACCGTTTCGAATTCGAACCGGCCCAGGTGAAGGTAGAGGCCGGACTGCTGGATCCAATCAGCGTCGGGGCGGTCGCGAATAATTACCTGCGCGTTGCTACTCCAGGCGAAAATTCAAGACAGCCGGCTTATTCCTTTCGTCTGTCCGCCAGAAACAAAAGTGAGGAGCGGCCGCTTTCCATCGGCGTTGGCGGCTTCTATAGTCCCCAAGAATTCTTCCATGGGTCCATCGTACATAGCTGGACATCTACCCTGGATTGGCAGATCGGATTGCTCCGAAAATTGCAGCTTTCCGGAGAGTTCTTTACCGGGAAAGGGATGGAAGGCTTCGGAGGAGTGTCCTTGGGCCTCACTCCGCCCGCAAACTACTACAATTACATCTATGTCACCTTGCCTGCACTCGATACCCTGACCGGCATCGGGGGCTGGGGACAACTAAAATATGACGCCAACGCAAAAAACGAATTCAATGTTGCGGGTGGCTACGGCGGCTTGAACAGTACCGGCCTGCGGACACTGTCGGCCACGAATCAGGATTTCACCACGATCCCGGCCAGGAATCAGACGTTTCTGGCGAACTACATCATACGTCCGAGATCGGATTTACTGTTCTCGGTGGAGTACCGTCACTTGAGAACCTTTAGCGTAAACGGCTCTCCCAACATAGCCGACATCGTCGGACTAGCGGCAGGCTTTCAATTCTGATGACTCCCTCTCTGCGACGGTGTTTTCTCGTGTTTCTTGGATCGGCCTGCACTGTTGGTTCAATCCGGCTTGGCGCAGGCAACAGCGAATGTGACAGCCGAGGTCAACCTTTTGCAAGCGGATCATTCCTCACGCCCGTTTACCGACAGAGCGCGAGTAGTGGTATGGCTCTCATCGCTGGATAATCCGCGGCCGATTCCGCGGAAAGCCAAGGACACCCACAAGTACCAGATGGTTCAGAAAAACAAGCAGTTCGAGCCTGCTCTGCTGGTGGTGCCGATCGGAGAAGAAGTCGACTTCCCGAATAAAGATCCCTGGTTCCACAATGTGTTCTCGCTTTACCAGGGAAAGCGGTTTGACTTGGGGCTGTACCAGGCGGGCACAGTTCATTCCGTGCGCTTCGATAAGCCGGGGGCTTCCTACATTTTCTGCAATATCCATCCCCAGATGAGCGCCGTGGTGCTGGCCGTCGATTCCGATTATTACGGCATCTCCGATCGCTCTGGACATGTGTCCCTGGGCGACGTTCCTCCTGGACGCTATCGTCTTCACGTGTGGTACCAGGGCGCTGCCCAGAACGTACTCGATGCCTTACGGCAAGAAGTGACTCTGACTGCGGGCAAGCGAGATCTTGGAAGCTTGAGAATATTAGCGAATCCCCCAAGCCAGGTCGCTCATAAGAATAAGTACGGGCAAGACTACGATCGCGACGAATCGAATCCTTCGTATTGACCGATTCTGGACGGGGCTGAAATATCACAGAATTGTCACGCCGCTGTCAAAAGTTCCCTGATCGTTTATCAGGTCTCTCCTTTTTGATATACACGGGAAGGAGAGGACCTTTAGGTGCAAGGAATGGATACTGTTCTGATTGTCGAAGACAGCAGCGCAATGCAAAAGGCGCTGCAACGACTCTTTGAGGCCGATTCTCTGGCAGTACAGTTGGCCTCGGATGGTTTGGCCGGTCTCGATCAGTTTCGCAAGCAAACTCCCACCGCGGTCGTGCTCGATCTGAAGCTTCCGGGCATGTCGGGCAAAGAATTGTGCCGGGAGTTCAAGGCACTCGCGCCGTCGGTGCCTATCGTCGTACTAAGCGCCAACAGCGAGATCGAAGACAAAGTCCTGCTGCTGGAATTGGGTGCGGACGACTATGTGACCAAGCCGTTCAGTCCCAAGGAACTGCTGGCCCGAGTGCGACGCACCATGAGGCGGGGAGCACCAACCGCGCTGGCCGCGGAAGTGGCAAAAAACGAGAGAGGGCACGAAGTCCTGTCCTTCGGCGGGGTCCGCGTGGACTTCACCAGCATGGAAGCCAGCCACGACGGTGATGTGGTGCAGATGACTGCTCAGGAGTTTAAGGTACTCAGATTCCTCTCACGCTTTCCCGGGCATGTAATCTCGCGAGAAGATCTGCTGAACGAAGTGTGGGGCTATCACAATTATCCCTCGACGCGAACTGTCGACAATCACATCCTGCGGCTACGCCAAAAACTGGAGCCGGATCCGGGCAATCCGAAGTACTTCTTAACGGTACACGGTGCCGGATACAAGTTTGTTCCGGAAGGACAAGCATCGAAAGCCAGCGCTTAGCGGGCATCAGGCGACCGAATGACACGCCTACGGCTACGAACACAACTTCTGATTGCCACGCTTCTGGTTACGCCGGCCTTGACCGGAGCCAGTCTGCTGATTCTCCGCCACATGGTGCAGTTCGAAGTGCGCAAGCAGGTCACGGAGGGCATTGGCGCGTCGCTGCGTGCGTTTGAGAGCATGCAGACAGAACGAGATCTTCAGTTGTCACGCGCCGCCGCCATGCTGGCCGAGTTGCCGACACTGAAAGCGCTGATGACCACCGAGCATGCGCTCACCATCCAGGATGGTTCCACTCCCTATTGGCGGCTGGCGGGAAGCGATCTCTTTGCTCTCATGGCTTCCGACAACCGCATCAAGGCAGTCCACATGTCGAAAGGCGGTTGGACCCCTTCAACCGTGGAGAAACACTTCCAGGACTCGCTCAGCCGCGCAGAGGAGTCAGGCTGGTGGTACGACGACGGACACCTGTACCGGGTTTGCCTTCGCCCCATCCTGGCAGGGCAGGACGGTCAGGAGTTGGGAGTATTGGCGCTGGGGTACGAGGTAAACGACTCCATGGCGCATGAACTGGGAAACGTATCACGTAGCGACATAGTTCTGACCACTGGCAACAAAGTTATCGCCAGTACGTTGCCTGACCAGGATGAGCGTGCGCTGGAGACCACGATCGCGCCGCAGTTGCCGAGAGACCCGAATGCGACCTGGCAGCTGGCTCTCGGATCCCAGCAGTACCAGGCGGCGTCGGTGCTTCTCCAGGCAAATCTGCCGATGCCAGTACGCTTCTTCGTGCTCATGCCGTTGGCTCAGAGCGAGGCCTTCCTGCACCGACTGAACCGCATTCTGCTGATCCTGGGATTCGCCGCAGTGGCTCTGAGTGCATTACTGGTCCTCTATATCTCACGAACCGTAACCCGTCCGCTGCAAAGCCTGGTAGCTGCGGTGCGGGCCCTTGCTGGCGGCGACTATGCGTATTCGATTTCTCCCAGGGGAACGACCGAAGTTGCGCAATTGGGAGAGGCTTTCTCCGGAATGCGCCAGCAGTTGCTGGAATCGCAGCAGCATCGTATCCAGGCGGAAAGGATGGCCGCGCTGAGCCGCACCGCCAGCTCAATCTCCCACGATCTGCGGCATTATCTTGCGGCGCTTCTCGCAAATGCAGAGTTTCTGTATGAAGCAGATTCGCTCCACCTCGACAAAGAAGATGTGTACCGGGAAATCAAGCTGGCGTCCGACCAGATGACCGAGTTGATCGACTCCTTCCGCGAGCTCGCGAATGATCGTGCCGCGATCGTTCCCGCTCCGGCAAGCATGGAGGAGACGGTGTCGAGAGCCGTAGAGGCCGTCCGATCCCGGCAACCCTTCCGCGAGCGCTCCGTCCAGGTGATTACCCGCGGTGTAACGAACGGCGAATTCGATGCCCGGAAAGTAGAGCGAGTCTTTTTCAACCTGATTCTGAATGCGTGCGAAGCCACCAGCTCGCAAGGTCACATTGCGGTGGAGATCATGTCCTACGAGAGCCAGTTCGAGGTCCGGGTCTCCGACGATGGACCGGGCGTTCCCGCCGCGATTCGCAACACTCTTTTCGAGCCCTTCGTGAGCGCCGCAAAAGCAAACGGCACCGGACTCGGATTAGCCATCGTCAGCAAGATCATCCACGATCACGACGGAACGGTTGAGGTAGAGAAGACTTCTGAGCAGGGTACGGTAATCCTGGTCAAGCTACCGCGTGTTCGTCCAAAAAGAACGGTTGAGGGCGTGGCGTCGGCCTTGGTGTGACGCTCAAAAAACAAAACCGGGGATTCGCGATCCGGCTAAATGAGCGAATAACCGGCATTCTCGAATCCCCGATTCTCCCGCTTTGCACGCAATCCTCGCATAACCCCCCGGAGCGGATGTCATGAAAATGTATATTTTTTCGGGCTGTCGACGTCTTCCTTCTAATCAGTTCTGGAGACTCGCTCCGGCAGTGCCTTCCGTCAAAAGCTGAGCGCTTGGCAAGCGCCAAACGGTGTCGGCGACCGGGTTAGGGAAGGCAGGGTCGGCTGCTGCACAGGCGCGACTACCGATTGCTGCTCGGGATGGCGAAACGCGGTGTGCACCATGCGCGTCAAATCGTACGCTCCATAAATGATGTTCGCGCGCCAAATGTCGCTCCGAAACGTAAGGATCTGTTGCCTTACGTAGCGGAATGTCCGTTTTCCTGCGTGAAACTCCTGGTTAGTCCTCCCAACAATCCCATCGCCACACGATTGGATACGGACAAATGCGATCGCGCCATCGGTGCGAATCGCGTCCCCGGTAGCGTTCCGCAATCCAGAAGGGAAGTAAAGACGCGGGGCCAGGTAGACCGAGTCGACACACCCCGCGAGAGTCAGGTCGCGTATCACTTTTGCGCGTTCCTGATCGACATCCGAATCAATGTGGTGGACAAATCGCTTGTAACGTACCGATAGCGTCGCGCCGACGTCGTGTGTGGTAGCGCCGATCCAGACGGGAGTCCCTTCGAACGTTTCGGGCCAGAGCCATGCGCGAATGTGATCGCGTTTCGAGTAGGTATTCAGGCTCTTTTGCCACAGCAGGTCTGGAGGGGCGTCGCCGAGGAGCATCGATCGCATGGGCGCCTCCGTATAGCTGCTGTCATCGAGAAATGCGTAAAACTCTTTGAAGAAAGCTGATTTTGAAAACTTGTCGCTGCCTGTCCATCCCGCAACCAGAAATGCTCGCTCAAGTTCCTCGCGCGTTGCGATAAAAGCGATATTGGTTACGTCAGCCTCCTTGTGATCCTCGGTAAACACCCGCTCCGGTACCTTGTCTGCCATGTCATCCAACGTTATGACTTCTGCTTGGCTGAAGTCCTTCCCACGTTCAGGCAGCAACTTGAGTGCCGGTAGCGGCAGCGCGGTGGTCAATTGCAATTCCAGATCGGTTCCACGGCCATACCAGATCTCAGGTTCGGGGAAAATGGGAAAGGCCAGTTTGAACGCGATCAGAACTGAGTCGGAGTATGGATTCCAGGTGGGCAGGTGTTTGAGGCGACTGTTGATTCGACCCTGTGGAGTATCGGTGCCGCGTATTCCCTGAATCAATCCGTTGCTGACGCTCTCGCGTGCATCATGGACCTCCGTGACGCGGCTCTTCATCACAATCGCGGCATTGGCGGGAACTAACAGTCGAGTGAAATCAAGACGCAGTCCAGCCGTTTCGTGGCGAATCCCCCAACCCACTTTTCTGACGTATTCAACCGTTCCTTCGACGCCGGTTCCCGCCGGCAGGACGATCTGGCCGTTACATCGCACATCTTCCGTGAGCTTTGCAGAAACAAGAGCTCCGGGATGAGAAAAATAGGAAGAGACCGGAGTCGACAGTCGGATTTGAAGAGCCGTCCCTTGTGGCAAGTTGTCACATGCCTTTGCGTCGGGCATGCCGAGCGAGAAGAGAAGGGCGACTACAAACAGCAGAGAGGCCGCATATCCAGCAGGTCTGCCCCGTGTTGGATTTTCACCAGGCATTTACAAAGAAACGGACTAACCCAATCGAGTGCGGCCCGGAATTACTGACTACCCCAGATGACAACTATCGCGAATCTGGTTGACTGCAACGATTCGCAAACAGCAGATTGCGCTGATCAGGTGGGCGCAGGTCACAATCCGCGTGTACGTAGATCACCCCGTGCAGGCACACGCCGGGCGTATCCTTACGCGTTTGCGTGGAAAGCGTTATGGATGATGCAGTGACTCGGCTCTGGCCTGAATTGCAGTGGATCAGCAACCCGGATTTGCGCAAAATGGTAACGCAAACCTGGGCGCGTGCTTTTGAATTAAGTCCCCTTAGCCCGGAAGATCTCGAACAAATCCCGTTCACTTTATTAGTTCCAAACTGTCCCACCACCTTCATGGAACACAAGCGCTGTGTGGTGCATATCGCTCGCAAAGCAGCTGAATCGATGAAGGAATTTATGGGCAACGCCCTGCCGATCGACATGGATACCGTGATCGCGGGCGCCATCCTGGCCGATGTTGGGAAATTGTTGGAATACGAAAGGGTCGATGGTGGCAAGACGCGCCAAAGCAAGCGCGGCGAGCTTCTGCGGCACCCATTTACCGGAGTTGCTCTGGCGATGGAATGCGGCGTTCCGGATGTTGTTTGCCACATCATCGCGGCTCATGCCGGCGAAGGCGACCTGGTGAAACGCTCCACCGAAGCCCTTATCGTGCACCACGCAGACTTTATGGCTTACCTGCCCTTCAAAAACCTGGAGAAGAAATAGTCCGGGCTCGCCAGGGCAGCGCCGAGGTCAATATGTCGTCTTCCTCGAAAACTATCACCGCACAAATCTCGCAGTGGGCGGCCGCGCTCAAATTCGAAGATCTCTCAAAGGATGCTGTTTATCAGGCGAAGCGGTTCCTGCTCGATTCTCTCGGATGCGCCCTAGGCGGCTATCAGCAACATGAAGTGTTGATCGCGCTCGAAGTCCTGCGCGACATCGCGGGCCCTTCAGGTGCTACGGTCATTGGTTCAGGCGAAAAAATGGATCCTGTGTCCGCATCGTTTGCCAACGCTCTGATGATCCGCTGCATGGACTACAACGACATCTACTGGAAGCAGGATCCCTCGCATCCGTCTGACATCTTTCCTGCGGCGATAGCCGGTTGCGAGCGCGCTGGCAGCAATGGCCGCGAGTTGATTGTCGGCATGGTCCTGGGGCACGAGTTTGAGCAGCGTCTCTGTGAGGCCGCCTTCCCGGGCATACGCGAACGCGGTTGGCATCATGCGACGCTGACGGCTTTTGTCTCGCCGATCGTTGCGGGAAGGACACTTCATCTTTCTCCCGAACAGATCCAGCACGCCATCGGCATCAGCGCCTCGCGCCATTGCACGCTGGGTGCGGTCACGGCAGGCAAGCTGACCATGATGAAGAACACTGTCGATCCGATGGCAACACAATCCGGCGTGCTTGCAGCGCTTCTGGCCGAAAAGGGTTACACCGGCCCCGAACACGTGATGGACGGCAAGGAAGGACTCACCCACTGCTTCGGCCCGGAATGGAAGTTGAATGTGCTTACCGATGGTCTCGGAGAAGACTGGCGCATCACGCAGTGCGGTATGAAGGCTTTTCCGACCGAAGCTCTCACGCACACACCCATCTCTGCAGTCTTGTCACTCGTAAAAGACAATGACCTGAAGCCCGCGGATATTGCGAAGGTTCACATTCGTACCACGGCTCGCGGCGCGGACATCCTGAGCGATCCCAGCAAGTACGATCCGCAAACCAAAGAAACAGCCGATCATTCGCTGCCCTACGTCATTGCCGCTGCGATTGCCGATCGTCAGGTCACGCCGCTGCAGTTCACCCCGGCGAAGATTCACGATGCTACCATCCGCGCTCAGTTGAACAAGATCGTTGTCGTTGCTGATCCGGAAATCGAGAAAGTGTTCCCGGCATTGCAGCGTGTGGTCGTGAAGATCACCACTGTGAACGGTCGCGAATTCGAAAAGCAACTGGATTTCCCCAAGGGTGATCCACGTAATCCGCTCTCTGATGCGGAGATTGAGGAGAAATTCGCAGCCCTGGCTGACCCGGTGATGTCGAAAGCTGCACAAGACATCGTGAAAGATGCGGTATGGAACCTGGAAAAGGTGCCATCGATCACCGCCCTGATGGAATTACTTCGTGTCGACAAGAAAGCGGCCGGCGCGGCTCAGTGAAAGCGAGGTGACACATGGGCCAGACTGTCGTTGAAAAAATCGCGCAACTTCACATGACGGAAGGGCCGGACCGGCCATTACGCGCGGGAGACTTTCTGTCGGTTCGCCCAACTCACATTCTCACCCACGACAATACTTCTGCGGTGATCAAGAAATTCAAATCCATCGGCATCAACAAGATCGCAAATCCCCGCCAGCCCGTATTCGCGCTCGACCACGATATTCAGAATCAGTTGGAGGACAATCAGAAAAAGTATCGGGATATTGAAGCCTTTGCACGGCAGCACAGCATTGATTTTTATCCCGCCGGGACCGGTATCGGCCATCAATTGATGATTGAGAAGGGCTATGTCACGCCCGGCTCTTTTGTGGTCGCCTCTGATTCACACTCCAATATGTACGGAGCGCTTGGCGCAATCGGTACTCCAGTTGTGCGGACCGATGCCGCGGCAGTCTGGGCGACGGGCGAATTCTGGTGGCAAATCCCAAATACGGTTCAAGTAGTGCTCAACGGCCGCCTGCCCGCAGCCTCTTGTGGCAAAGACATCATCATCACGCTGTGCGGCCTTTATAACAATGAGGAAGTCTTGAACGCGGCGGTGGAGTTTACCGGACCCGGAGTCGCCACCCTCTCCATGGATGACCGGCTCTCTATCGCGAACATGACGACCGAATGGGGTGCGCTGGTCGGCTGGTTCCCGTGCGATGACGTCACCATAGAATGGTTGCGCGAACAGCGGTCGGCTCGCATTCGCTGCAATGAGCCGGAGCGCTACTCCGAGGCTGACCTGCGAAGCTGGCACTCCTCGCCTGCTGCTGCAGACCACGACGCCAGCTACGCAGCACGAATCACGCTGAATCTGGATGAGGTGCAGCCATACATCTCCGGACCGGACACCGTGCAGGTCATGTCTTCGCTGGCCTCTCTTCAGGCTGTAAAAGTGCCGATTCGCAAGGCATACCTCGTATCCTGTGCGAACTCCCGCTTAAGCGATCTGCAAGCGGCTGCCCGTGTGCTCCAACAAAAGAGGGTTGCTCCCGGCGTCAGTTTCTACATCGCAGCGGCATCACGAGCCATTCAGGAGCAAGCTGAAAAAGCGGGTATCTGGCAGACTCTGCTGGATGCCGGCGCAAACCCGTTGCCTCCTGGTTGCGGTCCATGTATTGGACTGGGCACCGGCTTGCTGGAATCGGGTGAGGTCGGCATCTCTGCGACCAATCGCAATTTCAAGGGCCGGATGGGATCGAAGGAAGCGCGCTGTTACCTTGCATCGCCCTCCGTCGTGGCTGCGTCAGCCGCGTCCGGCTATATCGCTTCACCAGAACTTGTCGCTCTGCCTACGGCTCTCACGCGTCGCTATGAAGCGTTGCGGCCTGGTTCGTCATTCGCGGAACGAGTACCTATCATTCCCGGGTTTCCTGAGCGTCTCGTTGGACGCCTGGTTTTCCTTCCCAAGGATAACTTGAACACGGACGGCATCTACGCGGGTGCATATACCTATCGCGAAGACATGACGCCGGAGATGATGGCCCGGGTCATTTTCGATAACTATGATCCGCAGCTCTCGGGAAGCGTGAAGCGCGGCGACATCATCGTGGGCGGCTTCAACTTTGGCACCGGCTCGAGTCGCGAGCAGGCAGTCACCGCATTGAAAGCTGCAGGTATTCCTTTGGTGATAGCCGGATCGTTTTCGCAGACCTATCTGCGCAACGCTTTTAACAATGGCTTTCTGTGCATTGAACTTCCGGAATTCGTAAACATGTTGAAGCAGGAATTATTGGCCGCCGGCGCAAAGTCGCAGATCCCCGGCGACGAAATTGAAGTGGACTTCACGACCGGAACGCTTATCTATCGAGACAGGCGCTTCAGGTTTCCGGCGCTGGGCAGCGTGCCGCAGTCGTTGATCGTAGCTGGCGGAGTCGAAAATCTGGTGAGGAGCAAACTGCAGCCGGCATGAGAAACCGCGGCTGCGAATGAGCAGGAGTGCATCTATGGCGAAACACACAGTGATAACCATGCCGGGCGATGGCATCGGCAATCAGGTTCTTCCCGAGGCGATTCGCGTCCTCGACGCGGTCGGCTTCGAGGCCAACTACATCCACGCCGACATCGGCTGGGAATGCTGGCGCAGGGAAGGCAACGCACTCCCCGAACGGACGATCGAGCTGCTGGCGAAGCACAAGCTGGGCCTGTTCGGCGCTATCACGTCGAAGCCCAAGAAAGCTGCCGAAGCCGAACTCAATCCAGATCTTCGCGGCAAAGGCTATTCGTATTTCAGTCCGATTGTGACCATGCGTCAGCGATTCGGTCTCGATATATGCATGCGACCCTGCATTGGATTTCCAGGAAATCCTCTGAACTTCATTCGCAAGAAGCCCGATGGCGGTATCGAAGAGCCACAGGTCAACGTGGTCGTGTTCCGCCAGAATACGGAAGGCCTCTACGCGGGAATCGAGTGGACCAATCCACCCGCGACTGTTCGGACGGCTCTCGAAACACACCCGAAGTTCAAGCCGTTCAAAGATGTGAAAGGTGAAGATCTGGCCATCTCTGTGCGCGTGATAACGCGCGCGGCGGCCACGCGGATCGCGCGGGCAGCGTTCGAGTACGCGAAGAAGTTCGGCTACAAGAACGTCACCATTTGCGAGAAGCCTAACGTGTTGCGCGAAACCAGCGGACTAATGGAAGACGCGGCCAGGCAGGTTGCGCTGGAGTTCCCGGGCATTCCGCTCTGGTCGACGAATATCGACGCGCAGACCATGTGGCTGACCAAGAATCCCGAAGACTACGGCGTGATTCTTGCCAGCAATCTGTTTGGCGATGTGATCTCCGACGCGTTCGCCGGATTGATCGGCGGCTTGGGCTTTGCGGCATCGGGCAACATTGGCCCGGAAGTTGCCGTATTCGAGCCCACTCACGGATCAGCCCCGAAATATGCGGAGCTGAATCCGCCGATCGTGAACCCGATCGCGATGATTCTTTCCGCCGCGATGATGCTCGACCACATCGGCGAGACGGAGAAGGCGAATCAGATTCGCGCCGCCATCGCCTACGTCGTGAAAGAAGGCAAGGTTCGTACCTACGACATGATGCGCATCTCGGGCGGAGCGAAGGTCGCTAAGTCAGGGTGCAGCTTCGACCACGCAAATGACGGATGCGATTCTGCATGCGTTAGAGAAAGTTGCGGATCACGCGACGGTGGGCGTGTAGAGAGTCATGGCAAGCGCAATCACAAATCGAGAACGGAAACATTCGAGAGCGGTCGCTCGGGCAAAGATGTTCGCTCCGATCTGCACGTTGTTTTCGCGCCGCAACATTCAGGTGGACTGCAAATCGACCTGAAGTCGCGCGTCGCTACTTACTACGGCGAGTCCATACGGACTCAAGCCGAGCAGGTCCTGCAAAATCTTGGCGTAGCGCATTGCCATCTCTCGATCGAAGACGAAGGCGCGTTGCCTTTTGTGATCTCGGCGCGAATCGAATCTGCGGTCAGGAAGTCTGGCCTTGCGAAGTCGGCCAGAGCGCTCTCTGAGCAGGTACCGCTTCCTCCGGCCTCGCCGCGCGACCGCCTGCGACGCTCGCGCCTTTACCTTCCTGGCGCTGAGCCAAAGTATTTCATCAATGCCGGACTGCACGAGCCGGACGCGATCATCCTTGATCTCGAAGACTCTGTTCACGCCTCAGAGAAGCTTGCTGCGCGAATCCTCGTGCGCAATGCCTTGCGCAGCGTCAGCTTCGCCAATTGCGAGCGTATGGTCCGCATCAATCAACTTCCGCTCGGTCTCGAAGATCTGAAGGAGACTATCCCCGAGCAGCCGGACCTGATCCTGATTCCGAAACTAGAACGCCCCGAGCAAGTCGCTGAAGTAGCGCAAGCAATTGCTGACATCAGCAACGGCGAGCGCCCAATCTGGCTCATGCCGATTCTCGAATCCGCGCTCGGTATTGAGAACGCCTATGCAATTGCGACGGCCAGCAAAACTGTCGTCGCGCTCACCATCGGCCTCGAAGACTACACTGCCGATCTCGGCGTAGTGAAGACCATCGAAGGCAACGAATCGCTCTATGCGCGCATGCGCCTCGTAAATGCCGCCAAAGCCGCGAGCATACAGGCCATCGATTCTGTATTCGGCGACGTTGGCGATATGGACGGTCTCACCCGCTGGGGTCAGCAATCGCGCGCGCTCGGGTTCGAAGGGATGGGCTGTATTCATCCCGCGCAGATTCCGGTCATTCACCAGGCATTTGCCCCATCGGCTAATGAGATTGAGAAGGCGCTCAAGATCGTTGCTGCCTATGAAGACGCCACGCAGCGTGGCCTGGGAGTAGTGAGTCTGGGCTCGAAGATGATCGATCCACCGGTGGTGAATCGCGCACTCAAACTCGTGAACACTGCGCGATCGATGGGGCTGATCGCCGAAATATCGCCGACAGGAGATCGAAGTGATGCAGCTCGCTAAGGACATCGAACTCGCGCGCAACGCCGCCGGCCGCCTGGTGCCTCTTCATGTGAATGGTCGTGAGCAGACTCCATTTCTCGGTGTTGGCAAGTACGAACCCCATGGCTTAAAGGCTGGTGCGCCGATCCGCTCGTCTCGCGCCTATCCCGTCAACGGAGACAAGCGCGTTCCGGATCTGGAGACTGCGCTACGTCTGTGCGGACTTCGTGACGGCATGGTCATTTCCTCGCACCATCATCTCCGTGATGGCGACACAATCGCCCTCACTGCTCTACAGACCGCCGCTCGCATGGGCGTCAAAGACCTGATGTGGTTCCCGAGCGCCTCGTTTCCATCGCAATCGCCCGTTATCGATCTGATGGAAGCCGGTGTCGTGCACCACATTGAAGGATCGATGAACGGTCCCTTGGGCGATTACTGTTCGCGCGGCAAGATGCGCGGCTATGGCGTGCTGCGTTCGCATGGTGGCCGCTGGCAGGCGATCCAGGATGGCGAAGTACATGTCGACATTGCCGTAATCGCCGCTCCCACCGCCGATGCGTTTGGCAATGCTACTGGTTCGATCGGCAAATCGGCTTGCGGATCGCTTGGCTTTGCGCTCGCGGATTCTATCCATGCGGATCACGTGATCGTGGTGACAGACAATCTCGTCCCGTTCCCATGTCTTCCCTGGCAGATTCAGGGAAATAACGTCGACTATGTCGTGGAGGTGCCGTCGATTGGTGATCCCGCAAAGATCGTCTCCGGTACAACTCAAATCACGCGCAGTCCCGACCGCCTGAAGATTGCCGAATATGTTGCGCGCTTCGTGCGTGAGGCCGGCATCATGCGCGATGGCTTCTCGTTCCAGGCCGGCGCAGGTGGCATTGCGCTTGCGTTCGTCGACTATCTTCGCAAAATGATGAAGGAGTCGGGCGTGAAGGCCAGCTTTGTGCGCGGTGGTTCGACCAAGTACCTGGTTGAGATGCTGCACGAAGGGCTCACCGGATACATCCTCGACGGGCAGACTTTTGATCTCGACGCAGTTCGTTCCATTGCCACGGATCCGTCGCCACGTCGCAACCTCGCCATTCACGTCCTACAACTATCACGGCAAAGGGAACTTCGCCTCCATGATGGACGTGGTCGTTCTCGGCGCCACCGAGGTTGACGTGAACTTTAACGGCAATGTCGTGACCCACTCCGATGGACGGCTGCTGCATGGGATCGGTGGCTGGCAGAACTGCCTCGCGGCGGGCTGCACGATTCTCGCAGTCCCATCGTTTCGCGATCGAATTCCTGTGATCGTTGACGAGGTGACTACGCTCACAGGTCCGGGTGAGTTAATTGACGTCATAGTGACTGAGCGGGGAATTGCCATCAATCCGCGACGGCAAGATCTTCTGGATGCAGTAAAAGGATCAAAGCTGCCGATTCGCCCGATCCATGACATCCAGCGCGAAGTCTTTCAGATTTGCGGCGGAGCCACCGCAGAAGCCGAAGCTGACGGATAATCCGGTTGCGGTTGTGAAATGGGTAGACGGCACGGTGATCGATACCGTCTGGCAGATCGCGAACGTTTAGTCCGATGAATGCAGCGACAGCGATCCTTACTCCAGCACCTTCCGGATTCGCTCCATCGCCCAATCGATTTCGTCACGCGTGATCACCAACGGCGGCGCAAGACGAATCACCTTCTCATGCGTCTCTTTGCATAGAACGCCGAGGTCTTTCAATCGCTCGCAATACGGACGCGCGGCGGTAGTCAGTTCAATTCCAATCCACAATCCTTTACCGCGAACTTCCTTGATCAGCGGGCTTTGCAGCTTTCGCAGTTCTTGCAGGAAGTAGGCGCCCAGTTCCGCCGAATTCTCGACCATCTTTTCTTCTACTAGCACACGTAACGCCGTGCGCGCGACAGCGCAGCCGAGTGGATTTCCACCGAAAGTGCTGCCGTGATCGCCGGGCCGGAACACGCCCAGCACGCGGCGCGACGACAAGACAGCAGAAACAGGATAGAAGCCGCCCGAGAGCGCTTTGCCGATAATCACCACGTCCGGCACGATGTTCTCGTGCATGTACGCAAACAGCTTCCCGGTGCGTCCCAGCCCGGACTGAATTTCGTCCGCCATCATTAGCACGCGGTTCTCAGAGCAGATCTCACGAACCTCGCGCAGGTATCCTGCCGGAGGAATGATGATCCCCGCTTCACCTTGAATTGGTTCGAACAGGAACGCGCATGTATTAGGCGTGATCGCCTTACGTAGTGCCTCGGCGTCGCCAAAAGGAATGATCTTGAATCCCGGAGTGAACGGCCCAAAGCCGCTGCGATATTGCTCATCGCTCGAGAAGCTGACAATGGTCACTGTGCGCCCATGGAAATTGTTCGCGCAAACAATGATCTCCGCCTGCCCGCCGGGAATCCCCTTCACCTCATATCCCCACTTGCGCGCGGCTTTTACTGCTGTCTCTACGGCTTCTGCGCCGGAGTTCATGGGCAGCGCCATCTCCATCCCGGTCAGATCGTGAAGCTGTTGATAGAGCAACGGCAACTGATCGTTGCGGAACGCGCGCGAAGTCAGCGTGACGCGCTCTGCTTGCTCGTGCAGGGTCTTCAGGATCTCCGGATGGCAGTGTCCCTGGTTCACGGCCGAATACGATGCCAGGCAATCGAGATAGCGCGTGCCTTCCACGTCCCACACCCACACACCCTTCGCGCGGTCGATCACCACGTCCAAAGGATGGTAGTTGTGAGCACCATACCGCTCTTCTAGCTCAATGTATTTCTGCGTCAGCTTGGATTCTTCAATCATGGTCGGCACAGCGGTTCCTCCCAGCTTACTTCAAATCGTTCTCCAGCAGCATGGTCAAAAGGGCCATGCGCACATATAAACCGTTCTCCGCCTGGCGGAAGTAGAGGGCCCGCGGGTCCTGATCAACCGTTTTATCCAGTTCTACCGTGCGCGGCAGCGGGTGCAGGATCATTGCATTCGGCTTCATACGCTGCAGTACGGAGGAGTCGATGGTGTACTGTTTTCGCGCCGTATCGGCCGCGCGATCCGGCCGAATTCGCGTCTGGTAAATGACGTCCGCTTCGCCGATTGCCTGATTGATGTTCGAGGTCAACTCATAGCGGATGCCGTGGCGATCGAGATAGTCAAGAATATCGGGCTGCATCTGCAGTTCCGGCGGGCTCACGAAGAAGATCTTGATGCGCTCGAACTTCGCCAGCAGATACGCCAGCGAACGCACAGTGCGTCCGCGATCTAGTTCGCCAACGAAGGCCAGGCTGAGTCCGTCGAGCGGGCGTTCGCGATAAATCGTATAGAGATCGAGCAGCGCCTGCGTGGGATGTTGTCCCCCGGCGCCTTCGCCAGCATTGATCACCGGCACCGGAGAGACCGCCGCGGCGCGTTGCGCTCCACCGTATTCGTGATGGCGAATCACGATGACGTCGGAATAGCTGCCGATGATGCGAATCGAGTCCTCAACCTGCTCGGCTTCAATTTCCGATGAAAACGCCTTGGCCTGTTCGGTAGAAAGCACGCGACCGCCCAGGCGGTGCATGGCAGCCTCAAAGCAGAAGCGTGTGCGCGTCGAGGGCTCATAAAAGAGAGTCGCCATGATGCGGTTGTGATAGTCGAGCGTGCCGCCACGCGCCACCACGCGCTCCATGCCGCGCGAACGCGCGAAAAGTTCCATCAGTAGAGGCACTGTAAATTGCTGCGACTCGATTACATGTCGCAGGGGCGCAGAGCCAGCTGTCGCATTCATGAAATCTTTAATTCCGTTTTGTACAGGAGTGTTCATCGTGTAACCGGCATCTCCAATTCGTGATGTGTTTCGCGCAATGTGCTGTCAGGCAGGATGTGTGTTCCTTCCGCTCCAGCGACCGCAGCGCACAGGTGCGGGTAGGAGGTAATAATCGCCTCTCTCCCACCGGCTCTGATAAACCGCAATGCGGATTCGACCTTCGGTCCCATATTGCCGGGAGGGAACTGGCCAGCGCCGAGGTAAGTCTGCAACTCTTCGACTTCGACAGTTCTAAGCGGCCGTTGTGTCGGCTTCTTGTAATCGAGATAGACGAAGTCCTCGTCGGTGGAGATCACGAACAGGTCCACGCCCAACTCGGAAGCCAGCAGCGCCGACGCGCGATCTTTGTCGATCACCGCCTCAACGCCGTGAAGTTTTCCGTCTGCGCTCGCCACCACAGGAATCCCTCCACCCCCAGCAGCGATTACCAGCACCCCATTCGCCACCATCTCACGAATCACTTCGAGTTCCACAATTTCCAGCGGCTCTGGTGAAGGCACCACACGGCGATATCCTCGAGCGGCATCTTCGACGATCGACCATCCCTCTGCTTCGCGCCGTCGTTCTGCCTCCGCACGCGAATAGAACGGCCCAATCGGCTTGGTGGGATGGCTCATGGCGGGATCATTCGCCGACACAATGGTCTGCGTCATGATGCTGACGACGGGTACGGAAAGGTGTTGGGCCGCGAGTTCGTCTCTCAAGGATTGCGACAGCAGGTAACCGATTTCGCCTTGGCTCGCGGCGCCGCATACATCCAGTGGCTGGCGAGGAACCTGGTCCGACGCACGCTCCGATCGCAACAACTGCGCGCCAACCTGCGGTCCGTTGCCATGCGTGAGCACTAGTTTGTAGCCTGTGCGGATGAGACCGACAATGGCTTTCGCGGTCTGGCGGGCATTAGCTAGTTGCTCGGCAACTGTTCCTTTCTCGCCCGCCCGAATGAGCGAATTGCCACCAATCGCGACTAGAGCTGTTTTGGGCATGCGTGTTTGCCGCTGTGGTTATGCGTGCGCGGCCTCCGCAGTCTGCACTCCATGCACATGCTCGTCTTTTCCGGCTGACATAAGCTCCAACATGATCGCCTTCTCGACGTGCAATCGATTCTCCGCCTGCAGGAACACGACCGAGCGCCGGCAGTCGATCACATCGTCGGTGACCTCGTCGCCGCGATGCGCAGGCAGGCAGTGCATGAAGATCGCATCCGGCTTGGCCAGGCTGAACAGATGCGAGTTCACCTGGTATGGGCGGAACACTTCACTGCGCTTGGTCTTCTGATCCTCCTGCCCCATGCTCGCCCACACATCGGTGTAAACGACGTCGGCATGCGAGACCGCCGCGACCACATCGTTCGTCACCGTGCAGGTTGCGCCTGTGTCGAGCCCGCGATAGTGCGTCCACCGCAGAGCATCGGTCTTCGGTTCGTACCCCACAGGAGAGGCCACCCACACGCGCGCGCCCACTTGCGCTCCGGTAAACATCAGCGAGTGCGCAACGTTGTTGCCGTCGCCGACGTAAGCCACCTTGAGTCCGGCAAGATGGCCCTTCACCTCCAGCATGGTGAGATAGTCGGCCATCGCCTGGCACGGATGGCTGTAGTCGGTGAGCCCATTGATCACCGGCACGCTTGCGTGTTTTGCCATCTGTTCCACGATGTCATGGGCGAAGGTGCGAATCATGATGCCGTCGACCATGCGCTCCAGGTTTTTGGCGACATCATGAATGCTTTCGCGCTTGCCCAGGTTGATATCCGCAGGAGAGAGATACAGCGCAAAGCCGCCAAGCTGCTGTATGCCAACTTCGAACGTAACCCGCGTGCGCAACGAAGGCTTTTCGAAGATCATCGCCAGCGCCTTGCCCTTCAGAGCTTCGCTGTAGGCGGCATGGTTGGCTTTCATTCGGCACGCCGCCTCCAGGAGATGAAGGATCTGCTGCGGTGAAAAGTCTCTGATCGAGATGAAGTCTTTCACGCTCATTGCAACCTCCACGAAGCGCAATCAACGGAATGAACCCTGAGCCCTTTTCCCTAAACAGTGGTCAGCCGGTGGTGCTCCATTCTGTGTACGAACTGTGTGAGAACTTCCTTGAGCGTTGGACGCGTGATCGCATCGATCTCATACCCGACACGAACGTGGCGCTTCTTCAGGTTGAGCAAGCGACCAAGATCGACGGGAGTGGCAACCACGACGATATCGCAGGGCGTCTGGTCGATAGTCTGTTCCAGTTCGTGACGTTGAGCGTCGCTGTAGCCCATCGCCGGAAGCACGCAGTTGAGTTGCGGATATTTCTCATACGTCTTGCGGATCGACCCAACGGCGAACGGCCGAGGATCGACGCGCTCAGACGCTCCGAAGGTCTGCGCCGCAACGACACCGGCTCCGTATGACATTCCGCCATGAGTGAGCGTCGGTCCGTCCTCCACGACCAGTACTCTCTTTCCACGAATCAGGTCTGGATCGTCGACCGATACGCGGCACGCAGCCTCAATGACGGTGGCTTTGGGATTGCATTCCTTCACGTTGTGAAGAACGATGTCGACGTCCTTCGGCGCTGCCGTGTCGACTTTATTAATGATCACAACTTTTGCGCGACGCAGGTTCACTTCGCCAGGGAAGTAGCTGATCTCATGCCCGGGACGATGCGGATCGACGACGACAATTTCCAGGTCTGGGCGGTAGAACGGCGTGTCGTTGTTGCCGCCATCCCAGAGCAGGATGTCGCCCTCTTTCTCCGCCTGACGCAGGATCGCGCCGTAGTCCACGCCGGCAAAAACTGTCGTGCCCTCAACGATATGTGGCTCGTATTCTTCGCACTCTTCAATCGTGCACTTGTGCTTCTTCAGATCGGCGAGACTTGCGAAGCGCTGCACGGCCTGTTCTGCCAGGTTCCCATACGGCATGGGATGACGTACCACCACCGGCTTCCATCCCATCTGGCGCAATTCGTCCGCAATGTACCGCGAAACCGGACTTTTCCCACATCCGGTTCGCACCGCGCAAACCGAGATCACGGGAATCGCCGACTTGAGCTCTGTATGGCGGGAGCCCGGTAACATCCAGTCGGCTCCAGCCGCGAGCGCGCGCGAAGCCAGGTGCATCAGGTTGGCATGAGAAATGTCGCTATACGAGAAAACAACCAGGTCGACGTTGTCGCGCTGTATCACTGCTTCCAGCAGTTCTTCTTCAATGATGGGGATGCCATCGGGATACAGTTCTCCGGCGAGTTCGGGTGGGTAGACGCGTCCTGCTATATCGGGAATTTGTGTAGCTGTGAAGGCGACTACGTAGTAATCGGGATTATTCCGGAAGAGGGTATTGAAATCGTGGAAGTCCCTGCCCGCCGCGCCAAGAATAATGACCTTCTTCATAGGTCCTCCTTGGAACGGGCTCATGTTGCTTCCCGGTCGAGAAGTTAGCAGTGAGGGCAATCACGTCGCGGGGTGAGGCCTGGGCGAAAGCATGTGACGAGCCACTACATGGATCGGAAGATATCCTTGAAATCGTAGAAGCCGGTTTTGCCATGGATCCACTCTGCTGCGCGCACCGCGCCGTCAGCGAACCCGCGACGCGATCTCACCGAGTGGGAGAGGAGAATCATGTCGTTCGGGGAGCTCAGTTGTAGGATGTGGTCGCCCATCACTTCGCCTTCACGAATGGAATCGATGCGCAGATCTTTACCACCGCCCTGGCAGTAGCTGTTGTTCAGTGCAATTGCGGAACCGGAAGGCTTATCTTTTTTGTGGATGTGATGGCGCTCGACAATCTGGCCTTCGTAGCCGAATCCAGCAGCAGCTCCCAAGGCGCGTGCCGCCTCGAAAAAGAGATTCACGCCCACAGAGAAGTTTGCTCCGAACACAAATCCTGTACCGGCCTTCTCGACCATTGCGCGTACCTGCGGGATCTGATCGTACCAACCCGTAGTGCCGACAACCATGTTCTTACCAGCGCGAATGCAAGCGTCAATATTCCCCAGCACCGCATGTGGCCCCGTGAAATCAATCGCGACATCGATGTCGTTCAGTCGGTCCGCCGCGAGAGCAACTCCGCTGGCGTTATCTTCTTCCACCACGACGCGAACCTCGTGTCCGCGCTCGCGCGCGATATCGCCGACGAGCGAACCAGTTTTTCCATATCCGATCAGTAGCAGTTTCATGCGTATGCGAAGACCTCCGGATCGGGATCGGCAAAGAATACATCATGCAACTGGCGCACGACTTGCGGCACATCGTCTTCTTCCACCACGAACGTGATATTGATCTCCGATGCGCCCTGCGAAATCATGCGGACGTTGGTCTCGGCAATTGCGCCGAAGACCTTGGCGGCGACGCCCGGTGTCTCGCGGATGTTCTCGCCCACCATGCAGACAATCGCTTTGCGGCCCTCATACTTCACGTCCCCAAGCTTCTCGAGATCCGCCGCCAGGGCCGGAATCGCTTCGTTGGAGTCGACCGTAAGCGAGACGCTGACTTCAGAGGTGGAAACCACATCCACCGCGCAGTGATGATGATCGAAGACTTCGAACACCGCGCGCAGGAATCCATGAGCGCCCAACATGCGCGTAGCAACAATGTCGATGATGGTGATGCGCTTCTTTGCCGCGATGGCCTTGAAGGGATTTCGGCAATGCGTCGCGCGCGCCAGAATACGCGTTCCTTCATTCCCCGGATTGCGCGAGTTCAGCACCAGCACTGGGATATTCTTCTGCACCGCCGGAAGCAAAGTCGAGGGATGCAGGACTTTCGCTCCGAAGTACGCGAGCTCCGCCGCTTCTTCGAAAGCAATCGTCTTGATGCGCAACGCATTCGGACAGATATTCGGATCCGTCGTCTTCATCCCATCGACGTCCGTCCAAATCTCAATACGCGTAGCATCGAGTCCGGCGCCCACAATCGCAGCCGAAAAGTCCGATCCGCCGCGGCCGATCGTGGTCACAATCCCTTCGCGCGTAGCGCCAATGAATCCGCCCATCACCGGAACCATGCCCTTGCTCAGCAGAGGACGAACTTTCATCGCGAGCCGGTCGTTGGTCGCGTCAAATTGCGGGATGGCGCGCGTGAACTGGTTGTCTGTAACGATGCACTCGCGCGAATCCACATGAGCGACATTCACGCCAAGCGTGGCAAACGCAGCAGCAACAATCTTGCTGTTGACGCGCTCTCCGAAGGAAAGAATATTGTCAGTAGTGCGCGGCGTGATTTCGCCCACGGCGCAGATTCCGCGTACCAGGTCGTCCAAGGCGTTGAAGTCGCTCTCCAGTGCGGAGACGAAGTCTTTCACTTTTGTCGATCCCAGCAACTCCGTCGCGGTTTCAATGTGCCGCGTGCGCAGCTTGCGTGAGAAGTCGAGAGCAGTTTCCGCGTCGCCTCGACCCGCATAATTCGCCATCGCCACCAGTTGATCGGTGACTTTGGCCATGGCGCTTACGACTACAACTGGATTTTCCGCAACACGGCTGGCGACGATTTTTGCAGCACGACTGATGGCGGTCGCATTCTCTACTGACGTACCGCCGAATTTCATCACAATCATTTCGATAGCCAACAATCAGCCGAAAGGCGTTCCCGCGAAACTATGACGCGATCGGCTTCTGGAACAATAGACAATATTTATGGCCGGGCCAATCTTCGATCGTGCGGACCCGCTCGAATCCTACCTGCTCCAGTTCTTCAGCGAGAATAGCGCTCGGGATACCATGTCCGCCGCGGTTCGTAGGAATGCCCTTCGGCGTGCTTGGAACTAAATACCAGCGCGGCGTGAAGTCAATTACGGCAAGCGTGCCGCCGGGCCGCAACGCGCGGAAAATGCTGGCGTTCATCGCGGCGGGATCGGTGAAGTGATGGTAAACCGCGCGCATAAAGATCGCGTCGCAACTGCTCGCGGGGATGCAACAATCCGCGGCATGGCTGGGCTCTACCGTCACGTTCATCCAATTCTGGATCACCTTCTTCTTGATCAGTTGCCGAAGGCGCTTGTCGTCGACCTCAGTGGCGAATAGGTGTCCGGGAGCGCGCAGCCGTTCTGCCATCTTTTGCGTCATCGTTCCCGCGCCCGCGCCAACTTCACCGAGTCGGGCTCCCGGACGCAATCCCAGCAGCGACCACAACTGGTCCGCTTCCGCTTGTACCGTTTTCTTCTGATATTGAGCGAAGGCGTACGCGCCCACCGCTACGCCCGCGGCAATCGACAGAAGCCATCCCGCCCTGGACATTGGCCTATGGCTCCCGTTAGCTCAAGTAGCCTTGTGCTTTGAGCAGTTCAGCGTTGAGAAGAGCCGCGCCCGCCGCACCGCGAATCGTGTTGTGCGAGAGCACGGTGAACTTCCAGTCGAGCAATCCGCACGGACGCAAGCGGCCCACGCTGGTCGCCATACCACGTCCACGATCGAGATCGAATCGCGGTTGTGGACGATCGGGAGCTCTGTCGTAGTACACCGGTTGCACCGGCGCAGTCGGCAGCCCTAGTTCTTGCGGAACTTCGCGGAACTTGACCCACGCATCGATGATCGCATCTGCTTTGGCAGGCGTTTTCAGCTTGATGGAGACGGACTCCGTGTGACCATCTTCCACGGCGACGCGGTTGCATTGCGCGCTGATGCCGAAATCGGCCGGCATCACCGAGGCCCCGGTTACCTTGCCCAGCAGCTTGCGCGTTTCCTCTTCCATCTTTTCCTCTTCTTTGCCGATGTAGGGAATCACGTTGCCTAGAATATCGAGCGAAGCCACGCCCGGATATCCCGCGCCGCTCACGGCCTGCATGGTGACGACGAACACTTTGTCCAGCCCGAATTCTCTGTGCAGCGGAGCGAGCGCAATCACCAACCCAATCGCCGAGCAGTTGGGATTGGTAACCGCGAAGCCCTTCGACTCGCGCCACCACTTCTGGCATTCAATCAGCCGGATGTGATCGGGATTCACTTCCGGAATCACCAGCGGCACGTCGGGATACATGCGCAGCGCGCTGGAGTTCGAGACGAGCGCGTGTCCGGCGGCCGCGAAACGCGGCTCCAATTCTTTGGCGATGCCTGCGTCGAGCGCGGCAAAAATGACCTTCGGCGCGCCATCAGGATCGGCTGCCGAGACCTTCATCTTAGCGACAGAAGAGGGAATCGCGGTCTTCAAGCGCCACTTCGCGGCTTCGGCGTACGGCAATCCAGCCGAACGCTCCGACGCCGCGAGCCATGCCACTTCAAACCATGGATGATCTTCCAACAACTGTATGAAACGCTGTCCGACGACGCCTGTGGCGCCGAGTATGCCTACTGGTATCTTGGTTGCCATGTGAGTTTTCAGTTCTCAATTTTACACTACGGACTTTTTTGATCTTCGTGCGGAAGATCACATCGAGCCCGAGTTTTTTTCGATTTCACTGCAGCGAAAAACAGGGTATCTAGGGACGATCTATTCAGCAATCGGCACAGGCGGCTCGACCGCGGCGTCGCTGCGTTCGCGCTGACGTTCGGGTCCGCGGAAGCGCACCAGGTACTCATCCAGCATCACCGCAACCAGCGCAGCCGTCGGAACGGCAACCAGTGCGCCGATTACTCCAGCCATGGCAGCTCCCAAGCTCAATGCGATGATCACCGCGAGGGGCGGCAGATTCACGCTGTAGTTCATGATTCGCGGGTTGAGCCAGGCTTGTTCGATCTGCTGGTAGATCGCATAGAAAATCACCACGCCGATCACCTTCGACCAGCCATCGAAGGCCGCCACCGTAACTGCCAATATGAAGGACGCCAGCGGACCGATGAAGGGCACGATGTTCATCGCGCCGGCAAGCACGCCGAGCGCGAATGAATATCGTAGGTGAAGCAGCCAGAAGGTCACGCTCGCGCATACGCCCAAAATCAGCATGAGCAGTCCCTGACCCACCAGCCAGTGCCGCATGCGAACTTGTCCGCGGAGCAGGGTCACACGTAACCGCCGACGGTGATGATCGGGGAAGAACGAGAGAAACCAGTAGAACGTCCGGTGACCATCGAGGATGAAGTACGCAGTAATGATCAGCCAACTAAACAGAGCTACCAGAGCGCCGGCAACTCCTGCAAAGAATCCGAACGCTCCTCCGAAGGACGACTCAACCTCATGCTCAAGCGTATCCACATCGAGGTTTGGAACGAACGGATAGCCGCGCAGGCGCGTGTGCAGTTCCGTCAGTCGATGCGGGAGATCGCCGATGAAAGCCTGGAAATCGCGCAGCATGGGCGGCAACGCAAACACAGCGAACGACACGATCGCCAGCAGCGCAATGCTGATGATGACAAAGATTGCGAACCCGCGCCCCGGCCACCAATGGCCAATGTGAATGCGGCGAATCTGATCGATCGCGGGACTCAGCACTACCGCAAACAGGATGCTGACGTAGATAAGTAACAGAACGTCGCGAACCATCCATGCGATCGCCAGCAGCCCCAAAATTGCAAGGGTGAAGAGAATCTCCGAGCGGTGGCCCGATCGGGACGATCCTGCGGGTTGGCCGTTACTGGACATGATTCAGCGATGAATCATTCTAACTGCGTGCGGGGCATTCAAACTGGGCAAAAGTGCAGAAAAAGCGTGTCCTACCGGACAATGCTACTCGCGGATTACTTCCGTCTGATCGGAGTCCACCAGCACCCGTTGAAGCTTGTATTGGTCATCCATCCACAGCGACCAGTCGTCAGTTTCCGTATGCATCTGGAAGCGGCTCAGTTCCACCTCCCGGCCATGAAGCAGGAGCTTTTCCCGGCCCTTGAACTCGATGCTCACGCTCATCGAATTGCGCTGGCGGGGAATAATGACGCCGAAGTTCGTCTTCGGCATTGGGCAGCCCTTCTCGGTCGGTTTGGCGCAATTGGTCCCCAGGTAGCGCCAAAGCAGGAGTTCCCGCTGGCTGAAAAAGTAGTCGTCGAGCACCGCCGTGGATGGAGGCAGTAAATAAGGCTGCTCCACCGGTTTTGGCAGCGTAGCCGAAGTGATGTGCTGGACGAGAAAATCGTTCTGTGGTTCGACCGTGCTCTGCCCCTTCGAGGCCCCGGACTCATTCCACTCATATCGGCGCAGGTTCCCGGAGGTCAGCATTTCCAGGTCGTAGCTTTGTGACTCTTTCGACCCGTCCTCAGTCTTCAGTGTGCCCTTCGCCTGGCTGAAGTCGGTTTGCTGGGAAATCTCGAAGACTTCGGTTGCGACTTTCTTGCCGCCAATCATGATGTCGAACGTACCCGAATCAATGACGTTGGCGGGAGCCTTCTTGCTTCCGCCCCAGCAAGGCAAGCAAACTGCCAGAACAACAATGGCGACAACGAATTTCGTCAGCTTATGAATGCGGCTTTGTTTGCTCATCGGAAACTGCCAACCCCAGAAGCGACGCTACTTCCGAAGCGACCTCGGAAACGTTACGTCCGCAAGTATCGACACAAAGGTCCGCCTTCATGTAAGCGCTTCGCCGCTGTTCATACAATTGGCGAAATTGGTTCTCATCCTGGAACAAAGGTCTCTGTCCCGCCTGTGCGCGGCACCGGTTCATCAGCTCTTCTATAGGGGCGTCCAGAAAGATCACCGGCAACTTCGTAGTGCGGATCAGATCATTATTCGCTGCCTGCGCGAAGGCCCCGCCTCCGAGCGCGACCACCGTAGGCTGCGAACCCAACTCGCCGATCAGCACCGCCAGCGCCGCTGTCTCTTTCGCACGGAAAGCCGCCTCGCCTTCAGCGCGAAATATCTCCGGCACGCTCCGCCCATCGGCAGCAATGATGCGATCGTCGAGATCAACGAACCGCCAGCCCAGATCGTGCGCCAATCGCTGACCGACGGAGGTCTTGCCCGCGCCCATGAAGCCTACGAGAAAGCACGCTCCAGGCTTTTCTTGTAATGAGTTCAGCAATGCAGTGATTCCGAGTCTAGCAGCTTCAGTTCTGTACCGCGCCCGAGACCTGGTTTGCCCATGGTGCACGATTCGTCTTCATGAAGATCAACCGGACCACGTCCACCATCGCGATCACCGCGCAGATCGCTCCTGTAATAGCAACGAAAAGGGAAATCCACGTGTTCACGCTGGCATTGATCTCCACGGACTTCGCTACCTGGATGCTTGGCCCAGAGAGATAGATCAACGCTCCCGCCCTTGCCATCAGTCCGAACACAAGCGTCACAACCACATCCTGTACAACTCGCACCGCTAACCGGCTGCGCGTCCAGAACGGACGAAACAGATTCACCGTCGACATCCCAATTCCGAACACCGACAATGCCGTGAGAACCCACACGTACTGGCGTCCAACTGCGGTGAACGCGATACGGATACTCGTGTTGGTCAGCAGGATCCCCGACGATGCCAGTTCGATCAACCACATGACTGCAATGATTCCGACCACAATCTCGAACACTGACGAAGCGCCGAGGAATGCGCCGTGTATCCTTCACTTTCGGCAGCTTCAGCGGATCCCACTTTTCGAGCCAACGTGATTTTTCCTGAGTTCGCTCGATGATGGCGAAGATTAATGTCACGATTCCAAACGTGACGAACATGCCAAACCACAGTTCAGACCAGGTTCGCCCGATCAGTACACCCAAACCTTCCATCCGATACTTGGGATCGAAGATGAAGAAGCCGATCAGCACCAGCAGCCGTGGAATCACCGAGCAGAGGACTGCGATCTTCAATACCAGGATGAAGATGGGGAAGAGTATTGGCCCGATCAGCGCTTGCTGCGGCAGATAGCCGTTGGCCACCAGCAGCGGACGCCCACGCCTTCTCAGCAATTCGGCGATCTCGTTCTCGTTGAGGCTGCGGCCGAGCTGATGTTCGCGCTCTTCGATCTGCGAACGCAGGTCCTCGGAGATCTCCGCGATGATGTCGTCCTGCTGCTGTCTCGGCAGCCAGAATTTAACCGCGTGCAGGTACCGGTCCAGTAGTTCCATGATGTTGCTCCTTCAAGATTTTGTTGAGTGACGCGTCGATGTTTTCCCATTCGACGAGCAGTTGCAGGAGGATCAGTTCGCCGGCAGCCGACAACCGGTAGAAACGCTTGTTGCGCTTGTCCTCTTCCCGCCACTGGCTCGTCAGCAGGCCCTGGGTCTCCAGCCGGCGCAGCAGCGGATACAGCGTGCCTTCATCGATCTCCATGCCTTTGTCGGCGAGATCCTTCCGCAACGTATATCCATATTTCTCACTGCGCAGCTCTGCTAAAACTGCCAGGATCAACGATCCGCGCCGCAACTCTCCCTTGAGATTCTCGAACAGGTCGCTATTTTGATTGGGTGACATATAGTATGTGAAACATGGTGTACGTCACATACTGTGTAATAAACAGTAGTATCTGTCAAGAGGATTTTCGAGAATTTTTTGATTAAGCAAACAAAGGACTTAGGCCAACAGGCTGCGGATCATTTGCAGATACTGTCGAACTGGATGATCGGCGACGCGCCCGAACTGACCTGAAAAATGTGCCGTTCTGCCGCCACTCCTTCCAGCATGTCCGGCCCGGGAGCCAGATTCAGATCCGTGTCCTGCCGGTAAAAGTCGTCGCTCTCGGCCTGCTGCAGCGTGACGAACTCGAATCCTCGCGACCGATACAGTTCCAGCAGACGTGGCAGCATGCGCGCATCGAACGCGCCCACATGCATCAGCAGCACATAAGGAATATCGCGGCCGAAGAGTGTTTGCGAAAGCTGCCGGTAGTGCCGAATGCTATCGTCCGCCGCTGCGAGGTAGCTGCTTTCCAGCATCGCGATCGCGTCCTTGTCGCCCTTCGCCACGCAGCGCGCATACGGATCGTTCCACTGATAATCGCCAAAGCTCATTGTTACGCCGGCAACTTTGTATCCGCGCTGCAGGAGGAACGCGCGCACGCCTGCTTTCTTCTCCTGAGTATCGCCTTCCGCCAGATAAGGGAAGCGGAACCAGTGCCAATCCGCGCCGTCCGAGAGGGTACTCAGCAGCGGTTCGTTCTTGGTCGTATTCGCCTCGAAGTCGGCGAGCGTGTTCTGATTCAAGTTGATGTGCGACCACGTGTGATTGCCCAGCGGATTGCCCGCATCGCGCCACGCTTTCAGCGCCGCAACATCGCCAGGATGCTGCTCAACTGCAAGGCCGTTCACGAAGCCATAAATTGGCGGCATGTGCGCGTCGTGCATCGCGGCGAGAATCTTGGCGATGACCTCTACTCGCGTCTCGCCGGGCGGCAACGAAGCATGCGCAGGAAGATCATCAAACGTGAACGCGATCTGCGGTTGCGTTGTCACAGCTGAGGGACTGAACAGCGCTAGCGGAATCGCCGCGGCCATTGCCGAATATCCCGCCGGCGAAGGATGTAGATGATCGCCCGAATCGAGCGCCGCGAGCAGGCGATCCGGATGCTGCGGATCGCGCGTGACCATATCGAAGTCGACGACAGCATCGAAATGTCCGGGCGTGCGAATCCACTGATTGATCGCATGGCGATCGGCTTCGATCTCAGGTCCAGGATGATAGAACTCGGAGCCGACGAACGGCAGAATCGTCGCGCCAATCGTCTTGATCCCCTGCGCATGCGAGCGCGCAATCATCTGTTCATAAGCCCCAATAATTCGGCGCACCATCGCGTCGTGTTCGGCGCGTGAATGCTTGCCCTCGCGCGACATCATGCCAAGATCGTTCACGCCTTCCAGCACGATCAAGTAGCGAACGCCTGCGGGCGCGAGCACATCGTGATCGAAGCGCGCCAGCGCGTTTGGACCGAGGCTGTCGAGCAGCAGTCGATTGCCGCCAATTCCGGCGTTGACCACAGCGAGGTTTGCCGTTCCCGCATTCGCTTGTAGGCGTTTCGCCAGAATGTCGGGCCAGCGATTGTTGCCGTTGGTCGTCGCGCCATGTCCGTCAGTGATCGAGTCGCCGAGAGCAACAATTGCTGCAGCTTGCGGCGCAGCTGCGACTTCGATTCCCGCGATGAAGTACCAATGTTCGAACGTCTTTGCGTTGGGAAGATCAGCGGCTGCGATTTGATTGCCATGAATCAAGTAAGAAGTGGCGCGCGAACCTGGATGTCCTGTCTGCTGCGGTGGAAGCTGTTCCAGATAAATGCTGATCGCGAGGTCGGAAAGTGGCGCTGCAGGAAAATCCACGGGATCGGAAAGATAGTCGGCGCCTGCGGGAACAATCACGTCTGGCTTGCCGGAAAAGGTCAGCGCTTTGTCGGATCCATCGACGATCTTAGCCGACGCAGCCGAAACTGGCCGCGCGATGTGAACGGCGCTGAAATGCAGCGGCGCGGTTCCGAAGCGATTTGAAACGCGCACGCGCAACTGTGTTCCGCCGAGCGACAGATGCACGATCTGGCGCAGCGTCGCGTCGTGAAGATCGTCGGCCGCGAGCGAGTTTTGCGGCTCTGCAAGCTGTTGTGCGGCTGTCCACGAAGCGACCCAGCGCGTCTGTGCTTGAGCGGAAAAATTGAAAAAGAAAATCAGGAGGGCAATTAGAGATGTACAAAGTCCGGCGCGTCGCATCGCGCAAGGAATGTAACAGTGGCTAGTGATCAGTGGCTAGAACTGGTTTCATAAATGCCTCAACGTGATCATGAGGCAGGCTACATGGAAAAAGCCTTGATAGATGCTCAACAAGCGGTCGTAACGCACCACCAGTCGCCGATAGTTGCCGAACCAGGCATTCGTGCGTTCGATTTTCCAGCGACGTCGGTAGCGCCGGAGCTTGCGACCGTCATAAAAGGCTTTCTCGTTTTTGTACCAGCGGTAGGGAGCGATCAGCTCGATCCCGCGTTGTTTCATGCGTCGCCGCAACGGATCACTGTCATAGCCTTTATCGGCAATGATGCGCTGCGGTTTGGTGCGTGGCCGACCGCGGCGGCGCGGCACTCTCACCCGCGCGAGCGTGGCTTCGGCGAGAGTGACTTCGTGCGGCGTGGCAGACGCCAGGAGTGCTCCCAGAGGAACACCTTGGCCGTCGACCAGTACCATCCACTTCGTGCCTTTGCCACGCTTGGTTTTTCCGACGGCAGCGCCCCCTTTTTCGCCGGGGCGAAACTGCCGTCCATGAATGTCTCTTCCCAGCGTAACAATCCGCGCTGGTCGAGCATTGCCAGCAGCGCACGCCAAGCATCCAGCCATACATCGCGCTCTTCCCAGTCGCGTAACCGCCGCCAGCAGGTCACGCCACTGGGATATCGGCTCGGCATGTCGCGCCATCGAGCGCCGCTTCTGAGCACCCAAAGTATGCCCTCGAAACAGGCTCGATTCGAAGCCCAGGGACGGCCTTTGCCGTCGCGCCGTCGCTTGGGTTCGGGGATGAAATCCTTAATCTTGTCCCACTGCTCATCCGTGAGCATCATGGGAATAGTCAACGTTAATGCGGGTTCCGTTCAGAAGTATCTTGGCTGAGTCGGAATCCATTTATGAAACCAGTTCTAGTGATTAGTGGCTCGACCCGATGAAGTTCCCCATCTGGCATCGTTGATGTCGACGGACTAACCACTAACCACTAACCACTAACCACTAACCACTGCTTCTAGTCATTGACTTCGATTCTTCCCATCGCGTACATTCGCGGCGCATTTATTTCACCGGAGGATCGATGCGCCTACTTCGTTCTTTCTTGCTGCCGTTACTTCTGATCGTTCTCGCTGGAATCTGCGCGGCCCAACTGACTCCCGAGGAGCGCGCCGCCGTGCTCATTGCCCAGCGCTACCAAGTCATCCCGAACATCGTCTACGGCACTGCCAACAACTTTCAGCTCAAGCTCGATGTCATGCGCCCGTTCGATGCGAAGACGCCCACCCCCGTCGTCCTGGTGATTCATGGCGGCGGCTGGGTCGCCGGCACCAAAGAGGACCGGGTGCTCGAGGGCTTGCCATATATGCAGATGGGCTTCGCCGTCGTCAACGTCGAGTACCGGTTGGGAGAGGTCTCGCTCGCGCCGGCCGCCGTCGAAGACTGCCTCTGCGCGCTGCATTGGGTGGCGCAGAACGCCGCCAAGTACAACTTCGATGTGACCAAGATTGTCACCAGCGGCGGCTCCGCCGGAGGCCACCTGGCGCTTACCACCGGCATGATCCCATCATCGGCGGGACTGGACGCCGAGTGCGCGGCCGAGCATAACAGCTGGGGCACGCCCAACCTGAAGCCGCTGCCCAAGGTGGCCGCGATCGTCAACTGGTTCGGCATCACCGACGTTGCCGACATGCTGCATGGCGAGGACGCACGCTCGTATGTGATCGATTGGCTCGGCAGCCAGCCCAATCGCGACGAGATCGCGCGGCGCGTCTCGCCGATCAACTACGTGCGCCCGGGATTGCCGCCGATCATCACCATCCACGGCGACAAGGATCCGCTGGTGCCGTACTCGCAGGCGGTCCGTCTGCACGCGGCGCTCGATAAAGCCGGAGTGCACAACCAACTGCTGACCGTGCCCGGCGCCGGACACGGCGGCTATACCGACGAACAGGAGCTCAAGGGATGGGAGGCAATCAAGGCGTTTCTTATTAGCGCGGGAGTTGCGCCGGTGAAGTAAGCCGTTTCATGTTTCACGTTTCACGTTTCACGAAAGCGGGTGCCCCACACATCGCGAAGCGAATGTGTGGGATGCAGGACAGGTGATTCCGCCCGTCCGCTTTTGATCGTGTGGGGCGGACATTCTTGTCCGCCCGGTTTTGCTTTGGGGGAACGGTGCGCTCCGAGTCGAGAGAGCTTGCGTTATCCGCACTACCCCACTCAAGCCAACTGAGGGCTTGACGGTCCTTCGACTTCGCTCAGGATCTCGGCAGCGGGCTCCGACGCCCGCTTAACGCCTCAACTTGAATGGTCCACCCGAGCCAGATTTGTGTGGGGCGGACACTACTGTCCGCCCAGCCGCGTAGCGGCGACACAGCATAGCCCAGGGCGTGAGCCCCGGGGTGGACTCCCCAACAAAACCCACAAGCCCCGGCAGGGGCGACACAGCGCACGCGGGCGAGGGCGCCCGCGCCACTACGACTGCCCGCGCCACACGTGTCCCGCTCGAGGGCGAGCGGGCTCCATTGAAATCAACTACCCAGGGCGGGCTTGTTCGCCCGAGCGGCGACACAGCATAGCCCCGGGGCGTCAGCCCCGGGTGGACTCCCCAACAAAACCCACAAGCCCCGGCAGGGGCGACACATTTCTGCACGCGGGCGAGGGCGCCCGCGCCACCACGACTTACCGCGCCACACGTGTCCCGCTCGAGGGCGAGCGGGCTCCATTGAAATCAACTACCCCAGGGCGGGCTTGTTCGCCCGAGCGGCGACACAGCATAGCCCAGGGCGTGAGCCCCGGGTGGACTCCCCAACAAAACCCACAAGCCCCGGCAGGGGCGACACAGTTCTGTGGCGCTCTACCCGGCTCTCACAGTTCCCCATCGCCACCACCCTTCGCCTGTCCTCCCGAGCGTAGCGAGGGAGCCCTACTCTTTGACAAAAGATGGCGCGGGTAGTGCACACGCGGTTCGACTTCGAGCAGATGGCCTTGAGGCATCATTCGATTTCCACAAAGCATTTGAGTGGGAACATTGGTTTCTGGATGGAATAGAGGATGTACGGTCCTCAAGTCGCCTTGAAGTCTTTGCGACGCAGTTTGAGGTACAAGGTCTCGAACTCGACTGGATTGGTGTTTGTTGGGGGGACGACTTTCTCTGGACGGGTCAAGAATGGAAGTACTTCCGATTCAACAATAAGAAATGGGCCGACGGTTTGAACGCAAGCAGGCATGCATACAAACGAAATGGCTACCGTGTACTGCTGACCCGTGCTCGCCAAGGGATGGTGATCTATGTTCCTCGTGCCACGGATCACGATCTCAGTCGAAATTCGAAACAACTTGAAATAACTGCGGCATTTTTGGCCGACTGTGGAGTCGTTCCGCTGTCGTAGGTTTCGAAAAACCAGGACCTTCCTGAGTTAGCCGGGTGCACGCGAATTGGAAGTGGATCAAAATGCCGTGTCGCCCCTGCCGGGGCTTGTGGGTTTTGTTGGGGAGTTTACCCGGGGCTCACGCCCCGGCCTATGCTGTGTCGCCGCTGCGCGGCTGGGCGGGCAGCCGGGGTCGGCTACCCCACGCAATCAAAACCGGGCGGACAGGAATGTCCGCCCCACACAAACAAAACCGCAAGGCGGGATCGCGACTAGCGATCCTGAACCGTGGTGGGATCGCCGGTCTGGTGGTCCTTGATCTGGAAGCGAATGAAATCGTGAACGGCTGCAATGCCTTCTGGCGAACTGGTCTCGATCTTGACGCGGGCGCCATTCGCCAGCGTGTGATGTGTCGCCCCTGCCGGGGCTCGTGGGTTTTGTTGGGGAGTTTACCCGGGGCTCACGCCCCGGGCTATGCTGTGTCGCCGCTGCGCGGCTGGGCGGGCAGCCGGGGTCGGCTGCCCCACGCAAGAAAAACCGGGCGGACAGGAATGTCCTGAGCGACCGAAGGGAATGTCCGCCCCACACAAACGACAATATCTTCTAATCCCACCCACGACCAAAAGAAGGTCGAGGGTGGGGCACCCCGCTTCCGTTCGACTTCGCTCAGGATTTCGGAGAAATGACAGATGTGAGTACGGTGCTCGAGGTAAGAAGGTACAGGGAGCCGAACGCCGACAGCCGATGGCTGACAGCTGAAGGCCGATAGCTGACAGCCGAAGGCCGATAGCTAATAGCTGAGAGCCAAGAGCGAGCAACTAGCGAAGCAGTCCAAATCCGACGACGGTAACACCAAGCAGCAGCAGGAACATCGACAGCGAACTCCAGGATGGGAATCCTAGAAGTCGCCCCCTCGCGCGAGCCGGTTTTACTAAGCCCTCGCGCTGAAGATTTTCCTGGATGCCGTCCCAAACCTGAGGGCTTGGATCGCGCATTGGCAATAATAGTTTGGCCTGTTCGGCGATGTAGCGGAGATCCTGCACCAGATCAGCGCAGATGGGGCACTCCTGCAGATGTGCCTCCTCCTCCGGGTTACCACCAGACTCGATGATGTAGGGCAGAACCTTCTGAAATTCTGCGCAGTTCATGGCACTTCCTCTCCCTGGATCACCCATGATCTTCTCACCGCTTCGCGGCCTTTTCGGCTCTGCTGGTCTTGAGAAGATCCCGTAACTTCATTCTCGCCTTGTGCAGCTGTGACTTGCTATTGCCAATCGAGCAACCCATCATTTCAGCAATCTCGTTGTGCTCGTATCCCTCGATATCGTGCAGCACAAAAATGATGCGGTAGCCCGGCGGCAGGCTTTCGATCGCACGCTCCAGATTCACGCGATCGATGGATCCTGCCAGTACGTTGTCGCGCGCGCCAATATCTTTTCGTGGTCCATCTTCCTGCTGAGGCTCCATGGTCTCTTCGAGAGAAACCTCGGGGAGTCCCTTTTTGCGCAGGTGCATGAGGACGACGTTGACTGCCAGACGATGCAGCCAGGTGGAAAACGCGGATTCTCCGCGGAAGGTCGCGATCTTGCGATAGAGCTGCAGGAAAGCTTCCTGGGTCAGGTCCTCGGCTTCGGCGGTGTTGCCGGTCATGCGCAAGCAGAGGGAATAAACCCGACGCTTGTGCAGGCCATAGAGAAGTTCGAAGCAGACGGAATCGCCCTGTTTGGCTCGATCAATGGCCTCGGCCTCAGACATTCCGGGCGCGACTTGTTTTCTCGCGGTGGTCAAGGTTCGAGCCGGCATAATTGTGAGATGCAGCTAAGTAGCTGACCGTTGTATAGGTTATCCAAAGTGAGCCCTATGCTTTACGGATGATGTCGGAATCACACTTTTGACGCCAGCAATCGGCGATTGGTTGCCTGAGCTGCTGCGTTTCACCTTATCCCAATCCCACCTCGCCACAAGAAGGCGAGATGGGGCACTCGCTACGACGCGGCAGAGGCAGACGCAGTAATGGTCTCGAGCCCGTGGCCGTTGGGGCCGGTTTCGCGCTGGCGAAGCAGGATCGAGAAGAAGAGCCCGACAAAGCCGAGGGTCGAGAAGATCCACATTCCGAGCGCGTATCCGGGGACATTGGCCAGGCCCGCTTGCGAGAAGTCATTGGCTTTGCCGATGGCGAGGTTCATGGCAAAGAATCCGACCTGCTGGATCAGGCTCATCAGGGCATAGGCGGTTCCAAGCTTCTTCTCGTTCACGATGTAGGCGACAGACGGCCACATCACGGCAGGAATCAGCGAGAAGGCGATGCCCATCATGGAGACCGGAACCCAAAGCGGCAGATTGCTGTAAGCCAGCATGAGGTAAACCGGCATGAGCAGGACAGAGCCGACCATCATCAGCGTAGCGCGGCGGCCGATTTTGTCAGCCAGCAGGCCAAATAATGGAGTGGCGATCATGGCGGAAAACGGCAGCATGCTGTTGAAGAAGCCGGCACGTTCGTGAGCCAGGATGCGCAGGGCGTCGGAGGCATTCACGCCGCCCATTCCGGCGAGCAGCTTGTTGGTGAAGAAATCGATAGCGAAAGTGCGGAACGGAAAGATCGCGGAATAAAAGGTGAAGCACAGAGCAACGACGTACCAATAAGAGAGATTGAAACTGAAGATGCCCTTGGCTTCGAACTTGTCGATGGAACCAGCCTTGCCGAGGGAGTATTTCTGCTCGGCAGAGGATTCGAGTTTCCAATAAATGAGGGCTGCGACCACGCAGAGGACGCCCGCGCCCACGGCGATCAGTAATGGCCGCTGCCAACTGGGCTCGCCGGCCGGACCATTTGGATAGAAGGCCCGAATGGCCCAACTCGGGGAATTGTCGGCAGAGACGGAAGCCAGTCGGGCAAGAGTCAGATTGATGCCGAAGGCGAAGCTCAGCTCCTTGCCCTTGAACCATTTCGCAAGCGCAGTGGTGACGGCGATGATCTGCGATTCGGCGCCAAGGCCGAGGAGGGTGCGTCCGGCGACCATGGTGGGGAAGTTGCCCTTCAGGGCGGTGAGAAGCGCACCGAGGAAGCAGAGGCCGGAGAAGATTAAAAGCGATTTGCGAATGCCGAGCCGGTCAATCATGATGCCGCCGATCAGCAAGGTGATCACAGCGGCCAGGCTATAGGAGGCGTTGAGCCAACCGAACATCGAGGCGTTAAAGCCCAGTTGCTTGCGAAAAATGTCTTCCAGGGGATTAATGCTGTCGTAGATGTAGTAATTCCCAAACTGAGCGAGACTGACAAATATCAGGACAATCCATCGATAAGTACGACTGGGTTCGGGACGCGTTTGGGTTAATTGGGTGGAAGAGTAGTTGATTGTTTCTGCCATTCAGGGCCTGCCTCGAACAAGGACCAGCGCCGAGCCGAACGAAAAAAGGGCGTGGCGACAGGGAAGGATAGCAGAGTGGGTCGAGTTTGGGTGGAGGCGAGCCGGGGGAGAGGATCCCAGGTTGGAGGCAGGCCCCGGGGCACAACGTCGTGCCCCGAAGCTCGTAGAAGCAAAGCACTATTTCGGCGGATTCTCCAGAATCGCGCCATTCGGGGCAGTGGTGTTCGGTGTGGGAGTCGGTTGCCACTGCTGCTGAAGACGCTGAATGTCGCTGTTGTTGAAGCTTTTCGCGGAGATGGAAGACTTCTCTTCCTTCATCTTGCGAGCGACTTCGGCGACGTCGGAGCGAGACGCATTCATGTTGGTCGGAGTGGAGAACTGGGCCATTCCGAAATTGAATGGCTGTTCGGCGGCCACGGTTTGAGGCTGCGCCGCAGGTGGCGCGGCGACTACGAATACGGTCGGCGGTGGCGGCGGCACTTCGGTTTCGGCCTGTGCCAAAGCAACACCCGGCAGAGTCGCGGGGAGCCCGTTTGCGTAGTAAGCGGTACTGGGCGCCTCTCCGAGGTGAACGGAAGGCGTGAACATCAGAGGAGGCGAAGGCACTGCAACCGGCACGGCACCTCCGGTCTGAGTCGCATAGCCCGATGATGTTACAGCCACTTGTGCCGACAGCATCGCAGCACTAAGGATGAGCAGAACAGCGAGGAGAAGACGCGGCATAAAGTCTCCCAATCGATCCACAGCTTTGGACGACACCATAGACCGGATGATTCCTGCACTAATTACTTAGATGCTCAACTGCCTATGAAGCGTGCATAAAGACTGCGGGCAACCGCGGTATCGTTCGTGCCCTTGATGATAGCGCGGCCGTCGGGGAAGAGCGTCAGCTCATACGGCTCGCGCCAGAATTTTAGGACAAATTCGTTGTGGCGAACAAGGCCATGCGGAGATAAACGCGTGGTCATCTCGCCGAAATCGACCGGGCGGTGCATTTCGTGGATCTGCACGGAATTGCGTCCGCAGAGGGTCACGTGGGGGCGAGACTTGCCTTCGAGGTGAATGAACTGGCGTTGAACGCAGGCGCGGCAGTCACTGCGGGGGCGACCGGCCTGGACTTCCGAGCTCTCATTGTTCCAGACGTCGTAGGAGAGCAGTGTCCGGCGCATCTTGTCGCGGGCGCCAACCAGTAGCTTCACGGCCTCGGTGGCGGAGATCGACGCAATCAGGTTTACCGCCGAATTGAGGATGCCAGTGGTGTCGCAGGTTTCGACGATGCCCATAGGCGAATCCGGGAAAATGCAGGCCAGACAGGCGGTTTCGCCGGGGAAAACGTTCATGGCGACGCCGTAGCTGCCCACTGCGGCGGTGTAAATCCAAGGCAGGCGGTTGGCGACGGCAAAGTCATTGATCAGGTAGCGGGTCTCGAAGTTGTCGGTTCCGTCGAGGATCAAGTCAACGCCGGCGAGCAGGTCCTCGGCATTTTCCGGAGTGAGGTCGGCGACGTGGGGCTCGACGATTACCTCGGCGTTGAATGCGGAAATCCTGCGCGCAGCTGCGACGGCCTTGGGCAAGGACTCACGGGCGTCTGCTTCCTCAAAGAGGGCCTGGCGCTGGAGATTGCTGGGCTCGACATAATCCCGGTCAATGATCCGCAAGAATCCGACGCCGGCACGAGCGAGCAGGCTGGCGAGGGCCGAGCCGGTCGCGCCGCAACCAACGATCGCGACGCGCGAGGAAGCGAGCTTCTTTTGACCTTCCATCCCGATGGGCTTGAAGAGTACCTGGCGGGAATAGCGATCTTCCAGGAAGTTCGACATAACTGATTGCGAACCAGGGACATAGATGGCCAACATCAGCCAGTAGGTGCGAGGTGCGCGATACAGCTATTATAGGAGCCGCTCGGGATTTATATCAGGGTCGAACTGCGCCGGGTGGATGCGCAACTTTCCGTTTCCTCCAGGGTCCGGTGGAGAGTAGCTGGAAGGCTGGCTCGAATCTCGTACAGTTGGTTGCGATGGGGTCGCTCGTTGTTGAGCATCGGCGGCGACGGAAGGCTAAATGTTCTCCCTGACTGCCAAGCAATCAGGCGAAATGAGCAGGTTTCAAACGCCATAAGCGTGCGCAGATATTTCATTCTTCCTGGAATCGTTTGGTTGCTGGTGCTATGGGCGATAGTTCCGGCGTGGGGTCAGCTTGCGCCCAATCCGTCCGAAACCTCGCATCCTGAAGCAGCGACGGCCAAGCCAGCGGCGGTTGTTTCTCTTTCGGCTTCCGATTTCGCTTCCGCAAACGCGCTGATCGGCCAGCGCGTCAGTGAAATCCAGTTTCAAGGAATTGAGTTCAGCAAGCGCGTTCTGCCGCGCATGCAAGGCCTGATAGTGCAGCGGCCAGGAGAGCCACTCGACCGAAAGAAGATTCGCGCCAGTATCGAGGCACTATACGGAACCGGAAAATTCGCGAACCTGCAGGCCGAAGCACAGCAAGCGCCACAGGGCGAAGTCACGCTTGTATTTCGTGGGACTCCAAACTACTTCGTGGGAAGCGTAACCGCCCAAGGAGCACCGAAGCGACCCACAGACACGCAGCTCACGGATGCGACCAAGCTTCAACTGGGGGAGATGTTCACCGAACAGAAGGTCGTGCTGGCTGTTTCTCGTATCAAGGCGGTGCTGGCAGAGAATGGTTTCTACCAGGCAACGGTGAGTTACAGCGAGTCGCGGCAGAACGACACCCAACTGACCGACATAACCTTTCAAATCCAGGCTGGACCGGTCGCTCGCATTGGCGAGATACGCGTGACCGAGGATTCCGGTTATACGGGAAAACAAGTTGCCGACATCGCGAAGCTGAAGGCGGGTAAGGCGGCAACCTCGTCGACTCTTAACGCGGGTCTGGCCAGGTTGCGAAGCAAGCTGACGAAGCAAGATCATCTCGAGGCACAAATCTCGGTTGTCGACCGGATTTTCCACCAGGAGAGCAACACGGTCGACTACGAGTTCAAGATCGAGCGCGGACCGCAGGTAACGGTGGAAGTGGTGGGGATGAAGATCAGGAGAGGGAAGCTCAAGAAGTATGTCCCAATCTTCGAGGAGCACGCGGTCGACGACGACCTTTTAAACGAGGGCCGCCGGAATCTGCGGGACTATCTGCAGACCGAGGGTTATTTCGATGCGGAGGTGAATTACCGCAAAGAGCGGAAAGACGCCAATCACGTCAGCGTCGTGTACACGATCGAGCGGAGTTCGAGACAGGATGTGGCGGAGGTATTTGTTGAAGGCAACCACTACCTGAGTACGGAATTCGCCATTCGTCCGATCCTGCTGGTGCAGAAGGAAAGCACGGTGCTTCCACACGGACGATTCAGCCAGCAACTCGCAGCGCAAGACGTGGAGAACATCAAGAACCAGTACCGATTGAGTGGCTACCAGGAAGTGCAGGTTCAGTACGAAGTAAAAGACAACTTCGAGAGCAAGGCCGACAAAATAGCGGTGTACTACCGGGTCGTAGAAGGTCCGCAGACCAAGGTAGCCAGCGTAAGCATCGAAGGCGCTTCACCGGCCAACCGAGAAAAGCTTCCGCAGCTTAGCATTGTGGAGGGGGAACCTTACGCGCAAGCGAACGTGGATTCGGACCGCAGTTCGATTCTCACGTATTACTACAACAACGGATATCCCAATGCGGACCTGGAGGCCATGTCGGTCGCCGCGCCGGGCGAACCGAATCGCATGAGCGTCAGCTACAAGATCACGGAAGGCGGCCAAGTGTTCGTCGATCGCGTGATCCGTGCCCACCTGACCTACACCCGTCCCAAGTACGTGATGCGCGAGGTGCAGATAAATCCTGGGGACCCGCTGAGCCAGCAGAAGATCTATGACACGCAGACCAGACTCTATAGCCTTGGAGTGTTCAATGCAGTCGATATTGCGGTGAAGAATCCCAATGGCGATGAGCAGTACAAGGACGTGTTGCTGCAATTGCAGGAGGCCAAGCGCTGGACCTTCGACTATGGATTTGGGATCGAGGCGAGCACGGGGCAACCGTCGACGCCTTCTACGACGACGAACAGTAGCGGACAGACGGTAAACACCACAACCAATCCTGAAGGCGAGGCAGGCGTGAGTCCGCGCGTTTCGTTCGATGTGACGCGCCTGAATTTCCTCGGCAAGACAAATACGATCGGCTTCAAGTCGCAGTACGGCAAGCTGGAAAAGCTGGGGTTGATCCGATTCAACGCGCCGCGCTGGCTCGACAATCCGGATCTGACATTCGCGATTACGGCTTTTTACGATGATGCAATTAACGTGACCACGTTCACGTCCGAGCGTCTAGAAGGCTCGGTTGGATTGACGCAGGTGGTGTCGCGGCGATTCAGCGGGGCGCCGGTGACGACGCTGGACTATCGATTCACGTATCGCCGGGTGAAGGCCAGCAATGTTGTGGTGGCTCCGGACGAGATTCCCGTGCTGTCGCAACCGGTTCGCGTCGGCATTCCCTCGTTCACATATTCGCGCGACAAGAGAAGTGATCCGATCGACGCGTCGAATGGAAACTTCACTACGGTGGATCTGGGGGTGGCCTCAAAGTATTTCGGCTCGGAAGCCGACTTCGGCCGGGTGGTCGCCCAGAACTCGACGTACGTGATGTTCCGCAAAAAACCGAACACCAAAACGGGTTGGGTATTTGCGCGAACGCTTCGCGTCGGGCTCGCGGAACCTTTTGACAATACAATCATCCCTCTGCCAGAGCGGTTCCTGGCCGGCGGTGCGAACTCACTGCGCGGCTTTGCTCTGAATCAGGCAGGTCCACGCGATCTTACGACCGGCGCACCGCTGGGAGGCAGTTCCCTGATTTTGAACAGCCTGGAGCTGCGTTTTCCGCCGTTTGCGTTACCGTTTTTCGGCAACACCATCAGCATGGTGGCATTCAATGACATCGGAAATGTGTTTTCCGATAACACCACCATGTTTAAGAGCCTGTTTCGTTTCTATCAGCCGAACCGCAATGCGTGCCAGGCCCAGAGCACGGAACAACAATGCCGTTTCGATTACATGAGCAACACGCTGGGCGCCGGTATCCGGTATAAGACGCCGATTGGTCCGGTTCGGTTCGACCTTGGGTACAACCTGAATCCGCCGGCTTACCCGTACTTCAGTTCTGATTCCAGCGGCAACCTGACGGTATTCAACACACAGGTAACGCGGCGCTGGAATTTTTTCTTCAGCATAGGGCAGGCATTCTGATGCGACGAAGTGTGGTCTGGATCACGGGGTTGTTGCTGCTGGCGCTGGCATCCGCGCTTGCCGAAGCTGAGGTGATCGATCGCATTGTTGCCGTGGTCAACGGCAAGCTCATCTTGCAGAGCGACGTGGAGCAGGAGGCGCGACTCGAAGCGTTTCTTGCGGGACAGCGGCCTTCGGAATACAAGCCAGAAGACCTGCGGGGAATTGCGGAGCGCATGATCGATCGGCAACTGGTGCACGAGCAGATGCGGAGCGTGCGCGACGTTGCACCGACATCGCAAACGGTTGAGCGGCGCATGAAGCAGCTTCGCGAGAACCTGGGGAAGCCGGCTGAGAGTGATGCGGGATGGCAGAAGATTCTGGATGAGGCGGGAATCAGCGAAGCGGATTTGCGCGCGCACTATGCGGATGAAATACAAACGATGCGCTTCCTCGAGGCGCGTCTGCGGCCACAGATCCAGGTGGATGGTGCGGCCGTCGAAACCTACTATCGCGAGAAGCTGTTACCGGAATTGCAGAAGAATGGCGGAAGGGAAGTTCCACTCTCGGAAGTTTCGGCGAGAATCCGCGAGATACTGATCGAGCAGAAACTGGACGAGTCGCTGACACAGTGGTTGAAGTCGTTACGTGAACAGAGCGAAATCCGTGTCCCCACGCAGATGGAGAACAAGGCTGCGGAAGCAGTTCCGCAGGCACAGTGATGGGATCGGCACCCAAATCGGCTCCTGACAAGAAGTCGCGCCGGCGATTCACGTTGACGCTGGTGACTGGTGCTTGCGCTGTTTGGGGCGTCGATCGGAGCTGTCCTATATCTGACAAGCGATGTTTTTCGCGATTACGTTCGCACGCGGGTGATTGCGCAGCTCGAACAGATAACGGGCGGACGAGTTGAACTGGGCAAACTCACGTGGAACTTGTCGCACCTGGAGGTGAATGCCGAAAACCTGACGATTCACGGGCTGGAAGGTCCCGACCAGGAGCCGTACGCGCATGTTGACCACATGCGGTTGCAGTTGAAGATCTTCTCGCTGCTGGAACAGGACCTGGGCATTCGTTATCTCGAACTGGACCGGCCGGTCTTTCATTTGATTGTTTATCCGGACGGGCACACCAACCAGCCTGTGCCGCCGAAGGCGAGCATTACCGTCAAGCCAGACATTCAGCAACTGTTTCACCTGGAACTCGACCGAGCCGATGTTCGCAATGGAACTGTGATCATCAATGAGCGACGAATGCCGCTTGATTTGAGTGCGCGTGACGTTGACGCCGAGATCTCGTATGCCGCGCGGGGGAATGAATACCAGGGCAAATTGAAGTTAGGTGACCTTACTGTCGGATACCGCGATTTCCTTCCGACGAAGGCGAGCGCGGAAATTGAATTCAGCTTGCGGCAGGATCAATTCGATCTGAAGTCGGCGAGGATAAGCACTGCCAAGTCGTCGGTCAGTCTAAGCGGGCAGCTGACGAAATTTGCCAATCCAACCGTGGAGGGCAGTTTCGTCGCGGCTCTTAATCTGGCTGAACTTGGGCCGCTCACAAGAAATCCTGAGCTGCGAGATGGAAACGCCGAGGTGCGCGGTTCCGTTCGATATTTTAGGGGGAGTTACGCTTCAGCGGGCAAACTCGCCGTGCGAAGTTTGCAGTATCACGACAAGCAGTTCTCGGTTCGGAATATGGATGCCGCAGCCGATTACACTATTGATCCCAAACGGATAGCGGTGCGTAATATCGTTGCGCGATCCTTTGCGGGGATCGTGCGCGGTGAGGGCGTGGTCGACAACTGGCTCGCGGAGCCTGCGACGCAGCCGAGAATAAAGAGCGCGAAGCCGCCAGCAGCGGAGCAGGCTGGTTTCGCGCAGTTCCGGCTGGATAACGTTTCCGCCGCGAAACTGCTGGATGGATTTTCCACGCCATCGTTGCAACTCAGCCGGCTGCGATCAGCGGGGGTCATCAACGGCGGGTTAGATGTTCGCTGGAAGGGCACGATTGCGGCTGCGGTGCTTGGGATCAATGCAACTGTCACGCCGCCGCCGGGTGCGGTTGCCGGGCAGGCTCCACTGGCCGCCGATGTGCATGGCAGCTACGAGCTGGCTACGAAGCGGCTGAACCTCACGCAGTTCACGGCGAGCGTACCGGATGTGCACGTCAGCGGGACGGGATCGTTGGGACGGCGGAATGAGCAGTTGAACGTCAAAGTCGCGGTTGACGACTTGTCGAAGTTACAACCGATCCTGATCGCGCTGAACCAATCTGTTCCTGCGCTGAACGGAATTACGGGGAAAGGAAGTTTCCACGGAACCGTAAGCAACCTTGCGACGGCTCCCGTGGTGAATGGCCATCTCGAGTTGCACGAATTCGGGGTGCCGGTTGCGCTGATCCAGCAAAGCCCGGCGACACTGGCGCCGGTGGCAACAGGAGAAGAAGGAAGCGATCGCATTCAGCTCGATTCGTTGAGTGCCGATATTGATTATTCGCCGCACGATCTGATTCTCCGTAACGGAGTGGCCCGGCATCAGCAGTCGAAAGCGAATTTCGGTTTTACCGCGCAGTTGGCGGAAGGACAGCTTACGCCGGCTTCACAGATCTCGGGGCATGTCAGTCTTCAGGACGAAAACGTCGCTGAACTGCAGAAGGTGATGGGCTACTCCTATCCAATCGAGGGACGGATTTCAGCGAGCCTGCAATTGAGCGGGACTGAGGCGTCCCCGGAGGGCTCAGGGCATGTGCAGCTCAGCGATGTGGAAGTATACGGCGAACCGGTGAAAGCGATGGTGGGAGATGTTTCGTTTTCGTCGACGAGGATAACGGCGTCGCATCTCGACATCGTTCAGAACGGAGCACGCGCGACCGCGTCAGGCTATTACGATTTCCACAGTTCGGAATTTCAATTTACCGCGACCGGCGAGAATCTCGAACTGGCCAAGATTCACCATCTGCAGACGCCGAAGTTACGTTGGGCCGGGAAGGTGACGTTCAAAGCCGAGGGGTCCGGAACCACGCAGGCGCCGGTAATCAACGGCAATCTGCAAGCGACGAAGCTGGTGCTGAACGGGCAGAGCATTGGCGACCTACATGTGAACGCGATAACCCGGGGCGAGACGCTGGAAGTGACGGCGCGTTCGGATTTCGAGCGCGCACAAGTGAACCTGGCGGGAATGATTCATCTGCGTGGCGAATTTCCGGCGGAACTCAAGGCGCAATTTGCCGAATTCAATCTTGCTCCCTTCATTCCGAATCACCCGAACATTTCTACGCGCATGGCGGGGACGATATTAGCAAACGGTCCGATGCGCCATCCGAGCCTGTTCAATGCGGTGGTTGAGGTCGACCAACTTTCCGCGGACGTTGATGGCATACGCCTGGGAAACAGTGGTCCGGTGCGATTCGGAGTCAATGCGCAACAAGTGCGAGTCGATACGCTGAAACTAGTGGGCGATGACACGGAGTTGACGGCCAGCGGCACGGTCGGCCTCAGCGGGCGAAAGGCCTTGAAGCTTTCCGCAAGCGGCCACTTGAATCTTCGCCTGGCCCAGACGCTCGATCCCGACCTGGTGACGTCGGGATCAGTAAAACTGAACCTTGATATTGCGGGAACGATTACGCGTCCGCGGATGCTGGGGCAGGTGACCATCGCAGATGGCGCCATCGCTTTGATTGACCTGCCAAACGGGCTGAGCAATATCAACGGGACGCTCATCTTCGATCAGGACCAGCTGAGCGTGCAATCGATGACGGCACGCACTGGCGGCGGCAATATTAATGTCGGCGGGTACATCACCTATCGGAATGAACTTGCGTTCAACCTGACAGCGGCGGGGAAGGATATCCGGTTGCGATATCCGCAGGGCGTCAGTTCGACCGCGGATGTGGATCTGCGCCTCTCGGGGAATCTGAAGAATTCGAATCTTTCCGGCGACATCACAGTGACGCGCTTCGGGATTACTCCGCAGTTTGATCTGGCGCTCTACCTGGCGCGCAGCAAAATGGCTCCCCAGGCGCCGAATCTGGACTCGCCGGCTTATAACCTGCATCTCGACATGCATGTGGTTTCGACGCCGGAATTACAGGTGCAAACGACGGTAGGGAAACTCGCTGGAGATGTGGATCTGCGGGTCCGCGGAACGGCAGCGAAGCCCGTGGTGCTGGGGCGTATCAACATCACCGAGGGACAGATCGCATTCAACGGAACGAACTACGAACTGAGACGCGGCGACATCACGTTTACGAATCCGGTTGGCATCGTTCCGGTGCTGAACATCGAAGCCGGCACTCGCATTCGAAACTATGACATCACGCTGAGCTTCCATGGCGACGTCAATCGACTGATCACGAATTATCGTTCGGATCCACCGCTGCCCGAAGGTGACGTGATCAGCCTGCTGGCCTTCGGACGCACGCGCGAGGAGACGGACCTGAGCAGCAATGGCCTTGCGCTGAATGGCACGGTTTCAAATGCGCTGCTGGGCGAAGCGTTGAATTCGGCGGTTGGCGATCGAGTGCAGAGATTGTTCGGAGTGAGCCGGATCAAGATTTCTCCCGATTACGCGACGACCACCACGAACCCGACTGCGCAGGTTACGATCGAGCAGCAGGTATCGAAGAAAATTACGGTAACTTACATTACCAGCCTGACGCAGACGACGTACTCGCAACAGGCGGTCCAGGTTGAGTACCAGATCAATCGCAATGTATCGGTGGTAGGCGGCAGGGACCTTTATGGCATCGTATCCTTCGATGTGAAGGTCCGGCAACGCAAGCAGTAGGCCGGCACGCACGAGAATGCCCACAGATTTCCAGACCGAACTCGCACAGCAGCGCGCGGAGATGGTGGAAGCGCAACTCCGAAGGCGGGGGATCCGCGACGAAAACGTGCTGCGTGCGATGGAAACCGTACCACGGCACGAATTCGTACCCTGGCAACTTCAGCGCGAAGCTTACAAGGATGCGCCGGTCCCAATCGGCGAAGGACAAACCGTTTCGCAACCCTATATCGTGGCGGACATGCTACAGGCGTTGCGATTGAATCCGCAGGATCGGGTACTGGAAGTTGGAACCGGTACGGGCTATCAGGCAGCAGTCATGAGCCGTATCGTGCCCGACGTGTATACGATCGAGCGCTTCCCGAGTTTAGCCGATGCGGCGAAAAACACTTTCGAACGTCTCGGATACCAGAACATTCATGTCCTGGTCGGTGACGGCACTGAGGGTTATTTGCCGGCAGCTCCCTACGACGCGATCATTGTTGCCGCAGCCGCGCCGCGAGTTCCGGAAGCGCTTGTCGATCAACTGAAAGAGGGCGGAAGAATGATCGTTCCGGTCGGTCCGGCGGACGTGCAACAGTTGATGCTGCTCCACAAACGAGACGGGATCATTCAGACCAGGGCACTAGATGCGTGCCGGTTTGTGCCGCTGGTAGGGAGTCACGGCTACGCAGCCGAGGAATAGGAACCGCCTTCGGGTCTCCAACTGCGCTCTGTTTTAGAATGAAGCTGTGCCTCTGATTCGCAACGTCGCGACCACCCTGGAAATGATCAAGTGGGAGCACTCAGTGTTTGCGCTCCCGTTCGCGCTCTGCGGAGCGATGCTCGCGGCTGGCGGAATTCCCAGCGGGCGGCAGCTTTTGTGGATCGTAGTTGCTATGATTGCCGCACGATCAGCCGCAATGGCCTTCAATCGACTGGCGGACGCGACCATCGATGGGGCCAACCCGCGTACCCAGATGCGCGCGCTGCCGGCGGGTACGCTCTCACGCTCGTTTGTGGCAATGTTCACGCTGGTCGCGTGCACGGTGTTCATCTTCGCTGCGTCACGCTTGAACCATCTAACACTGTTGCTCTCTCCGGTCGCGCTGGCGGTGTTGCTCTCGTACTCCTACACGAAGAGGTTCACGCGCTGGTCGCACCTGGTGCTTGGGTTTGCACTGGGGATTGCTCCGGCAGGTGCGTGGATTGCCGTGCGAGGCTCACTGGATCCAAGGATATTGATTCTGACGGCCGCGGTGACTTTCTGGGTAGGCGGATTCGACGTGCTGTATGCCTGCCAGGATTATGAATTCGATTGCCAGTACGGATTGCATTCACTTCCACGATATCTGGGGATTTCCAATGCGCTGTGGTTTGCGCGTTTGCTGCACCTGGCGATGATTGGATTGCTGATCTGGCTGGTATTCGCGTTTCATCTGGGCACCCTTGCTGGAGTTGGAATTGGAGCCGTGATTATTCTGCTCGGCTACGAGCACTCGCTGGTGGCACACGACGATTTGAGAAAGTTGAATGCAGCGTTCTTCACGATGAATGGCGTGATCTCGGTGGTGTTCTTCTTGTTTGTCGCTGGAGATTTGTTGTTGCGCCGAACTACGTAGTTCCTTCGCTCGGACGATTTTCCCCATCCTGATTTTTCCAAACCCACCTCTGCCAAAGGAAGGCAGAGATGGGGCACCCGAAAGTTTGCCTGATTTTTCCAAACCCACTTCTGCCAAAGTAAGGCAGAGATGGGTCACCCGAAAGTTTGCCTGATTTTTCCAATCCCACTTCTGCCAAAGTAAGGCAGAGATGGGTCACCCGAAAGTTTGCCTGGTTGTTCCAATCCCACTTCTGCCAAAGTAAGGCAGAGATGGGTCACCCGAAAGTTTGCCTGATTGTTCCAATCCCACCTCTGCCAAAGGAAGGCAGAGATGGGGCACCCGAAAGTTTGCCTGATTGTTCCGATCCCACTTCTGCCAAAGTAAGGCAGAGATGGGATCACCCCGCACCCGCAGATTTCTATTGCTTCAGCTCCATCACCAGCACTCTTCCATCAGAATGGAAGCTGCCGCCGGTGGCGGTCATCGCCGTCTGTATTGGATCTTTTGGAAGCACATAGGTGGTAGCGGCTACCAATCCCGTGTTGCCAAGGGTAGATCCGACGAACTCTCTTTCAAGGTCGACATTGGGATCGATCTTGTGCGTGACGTTTCCGTTCCGCTGATCTTTCTCGAAGCCAATGTCATGGGTGGCGGCGCCGACCCAAACGGTCTGGCCGTTCAAATCGAAAGGCGCCTTCCAGACGCGAAGATGGTTTCGGCTTTGGACCACCTGCACGGGTTCGGCGCGTGCGAATCCGAAATCCTGTGAGCGTCCGAACAGGCTCAATTCGCTCATCGGCATCTCGGTATAGGTTTTGTTCGAGAGGGTAGACAGCGCGGCGTGAAGGATTGCGTCCTGCTTGGTTTTGTCGACCAGCACCCAGCCACCCTGCTCAAAGACATTCTTCAGTTTGTCTTCCGGACCGATGATCAGGAAATTGACCATGTCGCCCTTGTTGCCGGCTTCGTCGTTCACACGGCGGGGGATTTTATCGAAGACGTCGGTAGGTACGTTGAGCGGCTGGGTAGCGGCCTGCGAACTTGCGGTCGTTTTGGACGGCACGATTTTGACCGAGGCTTCGAACTGGCCAGTGCCCGATTCGTTCGCTGCCTGGTTAATCCCAAGGTAGAGTCGCCCTGAGCGATTTGCGTCGAAGTCCTTGCTGTCTCCGATCAGAAAGGGCACTACGTTTGGATCGTTGCCGATGCGGGCAATTAGAGCGCCCCGCCCCGCCTCATTCACGGGAAGTGCGCGCAGCGTGTCCTTCCAACTGCGAGCGATACCCTGCGGTCCGACAGCTGAGTTCTCCATGTAATTCAGCTTCCCGGTGCTGGTAACGGTGACATGATCGCCGGCGACCAGGTCTATCCCGGTGTCGGTCCAGGGTTGCTGTCCCGAGACCTTCACTTTCGAGTCCAGTTTGCGTTTGCCACCGGAGTCAGTCTTTTCAGGTTGCGGCGGCGGGACGGGCGCGGGAGCTTGATTCGATTGAATACTTTGCGGATTCGGCTGAAGGCCTTGCGGGACTTCGAACTGCGCAAACGCCGATAGTGCGAGAACGAGCGAAAAAACGGAGGATGACATCGAGCAACACCACCCTGATGTCCGCCGCTCGGGGACATCGCCATGCATCTATTCTATGACGATTCACGGCCAATGGAATGAAGCGAGCAGGAACTGTGCGAGGTACAAAGCGTTGTGACGTCTAACCCGGCCTACGGTATCATCATTGGTTATGGCAGAAGCCCAATTGCATGCCTTTCAAACCGAAGACGCACGACTGGATCCCATTTACAAGCAGGTTGTGGGTGGCGATCGCCTGAGCGCGGAGGACGCGCTTGCTCTGTATCGGTCGAAGGACATTCTCGCACTGGGCTGGATGGCGAATTACGTACGCGAGCGCATGCATGGCGATCGTGCCTACTTCAACGTAAACCGCCACATCAATCCGACCAACGTGTGCGTTGCATACTGCCGTTTGTGTGCTTTTGGACGGAAGAAGGATGCTCCCGGCGCTTACACCATGGCGCTGGAGGAGGCGTGGCAATCGGCTGCTTCCGGCTACTCGGAGGCGGTGACAGAGTTTCACATTGTGGGCGGACTTCATCCCGATCTGCCGTTCGAATATTTCCTCGACCTGGTTTCAGGGTTGAAACAGCGTTTTCCGCAGGTGCACCTGAAGGCTTTCACCATGGTGGAAGTAGCGTTCCTGGCGAAGCGTGCCAAGCTCTCGATTCGCGAAACTCTTGAGAAGCTGAAGCAAGCGGGAGTGGATTCGCTGCCGGGCGGCGGTGCGGAGATTTTTGCCGAGCGCGTGCGGCACATCATTTGCGATCACAAGATCGACGGCGGCCAGTGGCTCGAGACCGCACGGATCGCGCACGAACTCGGACTGAAATCGAATGCCACGATGTTGTACGGTCACATCGAAAATGATGAAGACCGCGTCGATCACCTGATGAGGCTGCGCTCGCTGCAGGACGAGACGCGCGGTTTCCAGACTTTTATTCCACTCGCGTTTCATCCCGACAACACTCCGTTGAGTCATCTGCCCTGGACTACGGGATTCGACGATATCAAGCAGATCGCGGTCTCACGACTGGTGCTCGACAACTTCGCGCATATCAAGTCGTATTGGCAGATGATGACACCGAAGATCGCTCAGATTTCCTTACGCTTCGGGGCTGACGATATCGACGGCACGGTTGTCGAAGAGAAGATCTATCACGACGCGGGAGCGGATACTCCGCAAGGTCTACGGAGGCAGGATCTCGTCCGCCTGATCAAGGAAGCGGGCAGAGAACCATTCGAGCGTGACACTCTCTATCGGCCGGTAACACGAACCGAGACTACGTTCACCATCTCGGTTTAGCCGCAATCTTGAAATCGTGCTTCACTGGCAGCGAATCGCGCGCCGCTGCTGATTTTCCAAGTGCAATCATTCCAGCATTTTGCGCACCATCTTAATGACAATCCAAAGCAACGTAGATCGCGCCCACTCGCTTCTTATTAATCAGGTGTAAAATCTTCTTCCACCAAAGGGCGATGGGCGGGGCAAGCTCCTGCTTTCGAGGCTTGAATGAATGTCCACGTCAGCTACAAGCTTTCTAAGACTCCGGATGTCGAACAAGAAGTTAATCACCAAATTCAGAAGCTTGAAAAACGGCTTCAGGTCTTTCGTCCCGACCTGGTTCATCTTCACGCGATCGTAGAAGAGAAACCGGCGCGCACGGGAATCGAAGTACGACTGGATCTTCGCTTGCCTTCGGGCGACATTGCCGCGAGTGAGGTCGCACCGACAGCCGAGGGCGCCATCAAGGGAGCTTTCGAAGACCTGTTGGAGCGGTTCGGCAAACACAAAGACCTTCTTCAAGCGCGCCATAAGTGGCCGAATCGCCGCCGGGTGGGACGAACCGTCACGATCGAACAAACGCCATTCGAGGAAACGCTGGCCGCGGTGCAACCGCCGAAAGCTTCCGATGACGACATCAGCTCTTATCTGAACGCGAACCTAACTCGCCTGCGGCGCTTCATCGAACGAGAGATCATTTATCGCGAGAACAACGGCGATCTGCGAGCGAATCAGTTGAGCGTGGACGAGGTCGTCGATGAGGCGATCGCGAATGCGCTCGATCATCAGGACAAGCCGGACAAACTGGCGATCGAGCCCTGGCTGTACCGGCTCGCTTTACGCGCGCTGCAGGATTTATCCAATCGGAGCGGGGAAGATGTTTCGTCGGTGAGCCTTGATCAGAGGGCGCGTATGGTTGAGACATCTTCTACGAACCATGATGAGACCCGTCTGGAATTCCATCAGCCAGATGAATCGGTGCTGCACGAAAGCATTATTCCGAACCGCAATATTTCCAGTCCCGAAGATACCGCCGCGCAGAGTGAAGTGATCGATCTCATCGAGCGCTGGCTCCACGGAACCAAGCCGCAGGATCGTGAGGCCTTTCTGCTGTTCACGATCGAGGGATTCACAGTGGATGAGATCGGCACTATCAGCAACCGGCCCGCGGACGCGGTAAGAAAGTCCATACAGACGACGCGAGAATATCTGCAGCGTCATCTGCCTGTAGCCAGTCGACTCAAAGACAAATTGCTCGAGCACTCGAAGGTTGTTTAGGCCATCCGGCCGCTAGGAGAAGTGCCATGATCACCCGCGAAACGCTTCGCGAAATTGCCGCTTTCCAATCTCCATCTCATGATGCAGTCACGTTCTATTTTCAGCCCTCAGTACCGCAGGACAAATCGCACCGGCAGGAAGCGATACTGGTCAAAGACCTGGTAAGAAACGCCATCATCTCAGCTGAAAAGGAAGGTAAGAACGGCAACATTCGCACGACTCTGGACCGCATCCTGGCACTTTCGGAGCACCTGCACGGAAATCAGGGAAAAGCCAAAGCGGTGTTTGCTTGCGGATCACAGAATTATTGGAAAGAGTTCGATCTTCCGTCGGCATTGCCATCTACGGGCCTGGTAGTGAATCAGCGTTTTCATCTGACACCGCTGGCTGGACTGCATGACACCATGGGAAAAGTCTCAATTGTGCTGATCGATCGCACCAAGGCGCGCTTGTTCGAGTTGCAGATGAATGAAGTCCGGGAAGTGGCGGACTATTTCAATGACCTCACGCGCAGAGGACGCAGCGATGGCTTTCTCGGATTCGATGCCGGCCACGCGGAGCGGCGCGTCGACAATGAAACCGCGGCTCATTACCGTCGCGTGGGCGAACGGTTGATGGAACGATATGGAAGCGGCGGAGCTGAATACTTCATCCTGGGGTGCCACGAAGAGGCATGCAACTATATCGAAAAGGAACTCCACCCGTACGTACGGCAACGCCTAATAGGGCACTTCCTGGCGGAGCCCGCTGGGATCACTCCAGATGAGGTGCGGCAGAACGCGAATCGCTTGATCGAACAGCATCGCCAGCAAATGAGGCGGGAGTTGATCAGTGAAGTGGTGGACGAGGCCAAAGCGGATAACCGCGGCGCCCTGGGATTGCGTCGCGTGCTGCGGGCGCTGCAAATGGGGGAAATCCAGACGTTATTGCTGGAACGCAGCTTCCGCGCGCTCGGCGGCGAATGCACGAATTGTGGATACCTCGACATGGAGCATGCGAAGTTTTGCGCGTCGTGCAACCATGCGATGCGACGGATCGACGATCTCGCGGATGCGATCATCGGCCGCACTCTGAGCGCCGGCGCCGATGTGATGTATGTCCCCGAGAACGCCGATCTACAGCGGCATGGGAATATTGCCGCGTTACTGCGCTTCCGGGCGGAGCGAAGCATGGGTCAGCGCATGGCGAGCTGAAGTTTCGATTGCGGAACCTGAGGGGCGGCTGGTCCACTGGTGAGCGGCTGCCCTGATTTCCTTATCCAAACCCAAGTTCGTCGGGGGATTCGAGCGGGGTTCCGCAGACCCGGCAGATCACGGCTGAACAATCTCCGCAGGTGAGCGGATCGGTGACTTCACAAGCGCAGGTGGGGCAGTAGAGCAGCGGCTTGGAAGGGGGCGCGGGTTGTGGTGGGTCCGGCATTTCGCCAATGTATCACGCGCCTGAATTGCCTAGCGCTCGTACAATTTTGTCATGAACCCGAACGAGCAGCTCCGGCAAGAATTCAATCAATGGGCGGAAGATGGACGCGGGACCGAGATGGAGCGTCATCATCTGCTGATCACCGAGCGCACCATCGAGCGCATGGAGATTCGCAGTGGCGAACGGATTCTCGATCTTGGATGCGGCACAGGATGGGCGACGCGGCTGCTGGCACGATTGGCCGGAGAAGATCCGGAGAGTCTTGGGCAGGTGGTCGGGCTTGATATCGCCGACGAGATGATTCGCCAGGCGCGGGCTGCTTCGCGCGATTTCGAGAACGTGATGTATGTGGTGGGTCCCGCGCACGAGATTCCATGGCAAGAGAATTTCTTCGATAAGGTCCTGTCGGTGGAATCGTTCTACTACTATCCCGAGCAGGACCGTGCCCTTGCCGAGTTGTTTCGAGTGATGGCGCCGGGCGGACGCATGTTCATCCTGATCAATCTTTATAGCGACAATCATTATTCGTTGCGCTGGGTGGATGCGCTGAAGGTTCCGGTGAAGGTGCGGTCGGAAGCTGAGTACGTGCAACTGCTGCAGGCCCACGCGTTCGAAGATGTCCAGTCGTTCCGGATTCCTGATGAGACTACGACTCCGGAGGAGTACAGCGGCAAATGGTTTAAGAACGCCGAGGAGTTGCGCGACTTTAAGCGCATTGGAGCGCTTCTGCTGACCGCGCGCAAGCCGAATGTGAAATCGACGTCGCCGGAACGGGTGATTTACTGACGTGTCACGTTTCGAGAAAAGCGAGTCCGAAACAGTCCTGGGAAAAACGACGAGTTCTACGCGCTGAATTCTTTCCGGCGGAATTCCTTCGTCTCCGAAATCATGTAGCAGATCAGGATGGTGATCTCCGGTTCGATCGGCGCGCGATAACGCGGATGGGGAAAGACGAAGTAATAGACGAAGGGAAAGCTGATGAAAAGCCAGGCCAGCAGCCATGCGGCTCGGCGTTTCTGTCGAATGGCGCGCACGATCCCCCAGATGGCGAGAATGGAGGATGTGAGATAGGAAGCGTTCTTCGCGAACATCGGCCATGAGAGCCAGGGCAGGTTTGCCCAGTAATATACGAATCGCGCCACGCTGACGCGCGCAAATTGGGCTGGGTGCGCGTGAATCCACGCGAGCGCTTCAGCTTTGCGGCTATGCACGTAGGCTAGTTCGCCCATCTCCCGATATTTAGCGAACTGGATGACGTTTTGCGAAGGGTGAAGCCACATCATCCACAAACCTTGGGCGCCAGGTCCGTTGCCCATGCGGAATTCGGCGCCAAAGTTGGCGCGGATGAAAACAAACTGTCCAAATGCCGCATAGTTGCGCGCAATCCAGGGAGCGATGGTCAGGCAGAAGAAGAGCGCGGCTGCCATGGACGGCAGTATCCAGTTCTTATGTTTCTTTGTGCGCCGCCACGCCAACCACAGCCCGGCACACGGGAGGAAAGAAAGCAGCGAAGGATTTAACAGCGCCGCGAATCCCCATAGCAGGCCCCAACCCAGCCACTTGGTGTAGCCTTCGGCATCTTCCAGATCCATGGTGAGCAGGACGAGGCAGGCGAGTACGAAAGCGGTGATGCTCGTCTCCCATACCCACTTCACGCACCAGTACATCGCATAGGGGAACAAGGCCCACGCCCACGTCGACCAGCGGGCGACGCGCAGGCCGAACATGCGTCGCGCCAGGATGAAAATTGGGATGCAGGTGAGCGCCGAAAACAGCGAGTTCACCGTGAGCAGCACGAACGCCGAGAGGCGCGTATAGGTTCCGAAAGAGTTTGAACACACCTGCGGTGAAGAATGGGTAAATCGGTGGCTCCCAGGCGGTGGGACCGGTTCCGGTGTGGGCGAAGGGGCTGGAATATCCGTGGCCCGACGCTAAGGAACTGGCAATGCGGCCCATCTCCCAGCCGAATCCGAAGTTCGCTTCGCTGGTGCGCGGACGATAGGTGTGAGTGATGCCGATGGCGGCCACGCGCAGCAGGAAGGCGATCAGCACGATCCAGAACAGTCGCTTCCGCCAGTATGCGTGTTCCTGGTTAGCCTTGTCGGGCGAGGTCACGAGGATGTTGGTGTCAGAACTTGCCATGCAGGGAAAAGGAACCTAATCGTCTTGTTTTACAAGGCCGGGGGAGATCTGCTTGTTGAAACTGTGCCTCTATCGTAACTGGCGGCAGCATAAAGGACAAACCGGAGTGTGGATGGCGGGAGTCTGTCTAGCCAAGTGGCCTGTGATGGCCGTCACTTACCTGATGTTCGCCTCTGGTAGACCATTTTCATGCGCAATATTGGGGGATTCATGTCCTGGCTCGAGAACAGGTTTGAGAAGAGCTTTCTGGTCACCACCGTCGACTACGTCTTTAATTGGGCCAGAAAATCGGCGCTCTGGCCAATGACATTTGGCTTGGCGTGCTGTGCGATCGAGATGATCGCATCTTCGACAGCGCGTTTCGATATCGCGCGCTTCGGCTCGGAAGTGTTTCGCCCCAGCCCGCGGCAGAGCGATCTGATGATTGTCTCCGGCACGGTCACGCTGAAGATGGCGCCGGTGGTGAAACGCATCTACGACCAGATGCCCGACCCGAAGTGGGTGATCGCGATGGGCGCTTGTGCTTCCGTCGGCGGACCTTTTGACACGTATTCTGTGTTGCAAGGTGTGGACCGGATTGTTCCAGTCGACGTGTACGCGCTGGGCTGCCCTCCGCGTCCGGAAAATCTTTTTTATGCGTTGCTGAAGCTGCAAGACAAGATCGACACGATGTCGATTGCGAAGAAGCCCACCGAAGTTCGGCTGCAGGAACACATGATGGAAGAGTTCAAGAAGCACGTGGCAACCGGGCAATCAGTGGTGACACGGTAGTTTTCTCGGGGGCTAAAGCCCCAAATTCTTTCGACCGTAACGCGGGCCTGAAGGCCCGCTCTTCCACAAGAACTATGGGCGCGCTCCCCTGTATCGAGCAAATGCGCTTTTTCGTAGTTTCTCCAAACGCCAAAGCCTCTGTGTCTCTGTGCCTCTGTGGTGAACTTGCTATAGTTGGGCGTGGAGAACGGAATGGCTGAGTTCATCAAGATCGGCAGCAAAGCGGATCTGCCTGCTGATGGGGAAGCAAAAGAATTTGAAGTGAATGGGATAGCAATTTGTGTGGCCAATGTCGATGGCTCTTATGCCGCCATGGACAACATGTGCTGCCATCGCGGTGGTCCTCTGGGGCAGGGAGTGGTGATGGACGGCAGAGTCGTTTGCCCATGGCATGGCTGGAGTTTCGATCCGAAGACTGGCGCGTCCGATCAGGATGCCAGCATGGGCGTGAAGGTGTATCCGATGAAGGTAGAGGGAGAGGATGTTCTGATAGAGTTGGGCTGAGGCGTGATCTCTATCCCACCCACGCCGAAAGAAGGCAGAGGGTGGGGCACCCGCAGCTGTCTGCATCCCACCCTGCCAAAAGAAGGCAGAGATGGGGCACCCACAGTTTCCTAGAATCACTGTCCCACCTCTGCCAAAAGAGGCAGAGATGGGGCACCCACAGTTTCCTACTATCTTTTCTAGGCGAGCAACTTCAGAAAGCGCGCGGATCGTTGTCGAATCCTGGGAAGACGGTGTTCAGGTCTTTTGCGCCGAGATGGCGATAGACGGCTTCGCCGAGCACGCGGCGAAAATCGGTGGTCAGCGCAAGATCGCGGCCTTCGTTGAGTTGTTCGGGCGCCAATCCGGGCCAGCGTCCATAGACTCGGCCACCTTTCACCGGACCTCCCATCACGAACATCACATTGGCGTGGCCATGGTCGGTTCCGCGATTGCCGTTCTCGCGCGCGGTGCGGCCGAATTCCGACATGGTGACAACGACCGTGCTCTCGGCGAGATCGCCCAAATCCGTCCAGAACGCTGACATCGATTGTGACAATTCCTGCAGGCGGTTTGCGATCTGACCCTGCACGGAGCCTTCGTTGACGTGATGGTCCCAGCCGCCCACGTCGGTGAATGCGACTTCCACACCGAGATCAGCCTTGATCAATTGCGCGACCTGGCGCAGCGCCTGACCGAGACCACCGCCAGGATAGTTCGCACCGGGAGCGGGAGTGTACTTGTTGGGATCGGCTGACTTCAGCATCTTCACCGCGTCGAATGTTTCGGTTCCGGTGCCGTGCAAAACGCTGTCGACGGAGGACGCATACATTGCTTCGAAGGTATTCGAGAGCGGCTGCGCAGATGGATTCCTGCCACCTACGCCAAAGTTGTTGACGTTATCGATGGCTACCGCAGGACTCGAACCGGTGAGCGCGCGTGGCAGTCGGCTGCCGAGAGCAATGGCGCGAAACGGCGAATCGGGATCGGAGTGCTTGTCGACACGCAAAGTGCGATTGAGCCAGCCGTCTTCGGTGGACTTTACACCAGGCGTGCCTGACTCCATGTAGTCCTGCGCGTCGAAATGCGAGCGCGTGATGTCGGGCGAACCTGCGGCATGCACGATGGCGAGATGCCCCTGATCCCACAGCGGCTTGAACGACGCCATCGAGGGATGGAGTCCGAAGAATCCGTCGAGGTCGATTACATTCTGGCGCGGAATCGCGATGGTCGGGCGCATTGCGTAGTAAGAAGACTCGGCGTGGGGAACGACGATGTTGAGGCCATCGGCAGCGCCGCGCTGGAAGATGACGACCAGGCGCTTGCGTCCCTGGCTCGCGGTTTCTGCAGCGAATGCCGCGCGCGAAAGAAAACTCGGGATGGCGGCAGTGCCCACTACGGCCATGGCACCGCCCTTCAGGAATATGCGCCGTGTGATGGTCATAAGAAAACCTCGTCGTTGGTCGGTGGTCGTTGGTTCAGGGGCTAAAGCCCCGTTTTTCCTGCTCACAACGCGCGGCTAAAGCCGCGCTCTTCCACTCTCGCTAAGGCAGAATGCGTCACGTAAAGCCGCGCTCTTCCACCTATCGCTAGTTCAGACCGCGGCACGTAAAGCCACGCTCTCGCGCCTATCGCTACTTCAGAACGCGGCACGTAAAACCGCGCTCTTGCACCTATCACTACTTCAGAACGCGGCACATAAAGCCGGCGCATTGCCACCTATCGCTTCTGAAACTCGGGTGATCCGATAATCAATCCCGCAATGACGCCGGTATTTGGCGCGCGCGGCTTGTCGTCGAGCACTCGTCCGCTGACCTGCGGATCGTTCATCTGCTTCACAATCGTGTCGTGCGTCTGCGACGAGATGTCGCCCTGGATCAGGGAGTTCTCGAGCGCAGCCAAGACCTGGTCCCCGTTAGTTTCCGGAGCTGCGCCCAGACCAAGCAGGTTCTGGGCATTGAAGTCGACACCGCGCAAGCGCCCGGTTCCGAGCTGTAGTGAAAAATTCATACGATTCAGCAGTGCCGAGGAATTCACCCACGCATCGGCTTTCATCGGATATCCAGTGGGCGGCTGCTGTTCGTAAAGCGGCATGCCCATGCGGTTGAGCGTTTGCACCAGCGGCATCGCGTCCTGCACTTCCGCGCCGCTGGCGCGAATCGCGGAGGCCACAAACTCCAGTGGCGTTTTTACTTTCGCGCGATACAGATCAGGCGACCAGAACTCTGGCGACTTCAGCATGGTCTTCAGCACTTCGCGAATATCGCCATCGGATTTCTGAAATGTTTGCGCCATGCGATCGACGAGATCTTGCGGCGGGGTGTCGGAAACGAAGCGCGTGGCCAGCTTGGTGCAAATGAAACGTGCGGTCGCGGGATTGTGCGCCAGGATGTCGAGAACCTCCATCCCTTCTTTCTGACCGCCTTCTTTGATCACATGGCCGAGAACGATCTTCTTACCGGGTTCGTGCTTTGATTCATCGAACTCGAAGTCGCCCTCGCGATTCGGTTCCTTGATCGTCCAGCCAGTAAAGACGCGCGCAACTTGCGTTACGTCCTGTTGCGAGTAGCCGCCGTCGACGCCAAGCGTGTGAAGCTCCATCAATTCGCGAGCGTAGTTCTCGTTCAGTCCCTTAGGGACTTTCTGCTTTGCGTTCTGCCCATTCGGATTTCGCGGGAGGTTTGGTCCCGGCATGCGCGGCATGCCGAAGGGACCGCCATAATAAGGACGCATAGGTCGCATCTGTGGCTGCCGGCGTTTTCCAAATCTCGCAAACTCTGAATCCGGGCCGATGCTGTCCCAGTTGTCGAGATAGAACATCATCGCTGGGCTCTTCGCCGTGGCAACCAGCAGGTCCTTGAACTTGCCGAGCGCATGCGGGCGGATGGTTTCGCGCTCATACTCGGTGGTGAGATAACGATCGGCACCCTTGTTGATGAAAATGTTGAAGTGATTCATCCAGAAGTCGGTCATCACTTCTTCGAGTTGGCGTTCGCTATAGGCGGCGCGCAAGATCTTCGCCTGCTGCAGTTCGGTTACGACGACGCGTTCCGGATTCTGAAGCGCCAGCAGCGTTTCACGTTGCTCGAGGCGTCAGCGACTGCATCAGCTGTTCTTTTTCGCCGGGCTTCAGCGCGCGAACCAGGTCTGCACGATCCTGAGGCTGCATCTTGAGGATCGCCTGCATGCGCTGATCGGGCGGCTGATTCATCAGCTGGTTATATTGCAGCTCCGCATACATGTGCGCTTCTTTGCGCGAGTCGTCAGACTGTGTGGGCTGGGGCTTGCTGAGCCGGATCGACCTGCGGAGCCTGGGCCTGATTCGCGGCGGGGACTGTATCGCTGGCCTGCTCCACTTTCGCTTGCTGCTGCTTTGCCTGCTTTTGTTCTACGCGATCAATTTGCGCCTGGTAGATCGCACGCTCGGTAGAGTTGAATGGCATGGAAGCCTTGCCGTTCATCACGGCCTTGACCATTTGCCGCGACGGATATTTTTCCTCCAGCGTCTTTGCATTCATGCCGAGCGTGCGAAATCCGGTGAGGCGGGTATCGAGCGCGGAATCGTCGATCTTCTCGGGATGGAGTTGCTGATCGATCCATTTATCGAGGCCGATGGACATGACGCGATCGACGTCGCCCGGCCGTGGACCGAAGGTGAGACGGTTCAAGGCGTGAATGACACGCTTGCGGTCGTCCAACTGCATCTGTGCGGCGGCTGCCTGCTTCTGCTTCTTCTTATTGCCTGCGTAGGTTAGCGATGCGCCGAATGCGAGTAGCGCCATCAATGCACAAGCCGTCCGCTTTCGTGTTGGCAGCCTCATTCGAATTCCACCCCAAGCGTGAATTCGTCAATTATCAACCCATCCAGAGCAGGTTTGTTGCGTTACCAAGGTTTAGCGTAGCGATGCGATGGACGGCGGGGAGGGGCTTAAATCATTGACTAGGCTGAGTATATGCGGCCGTTGGTCATCTTGTGGTTGAGCATCGAGGCGAGGACGTCGACATCGGTAGGGGCGATATTGCAAACGATATGCTCGTCGAGGAACTTGCTTTTGTTGCTGCCGACGGCGTCGCGGCGAACCTGAATCAGGAGCGCCTGTACGGCCTGAGGATCATATTTCGTCGGCGTGTTGCGGATGATCTCGCTTAGCGCTTCGCCTACGGAAAGCGAATGCCGATACGGCCGCTCGCTAGTCATGGCATCGAAGGTGTCGGAAAGGCCGATGACGCGCACTTGCTGCGCGACTTCATCCATGTGCAGATGATCGGGATAGCCGCTGCCGTCGCCGCGTTCGTGATGCGAGCGCACGACCTCGGATACTTTCGGCCATGGGAACTGCACGCCCGAAACGATCTGATGACCGATCACGGTGTGATCTGCCATCTCCTGAAACTCCTGCTCGTTCAGCGCAGCCGGTTTACCAAAGAGACGCTTGTCGATGGCGACCTTGCCGATGTCGTGGAGATAGCCCGTCGCACGAAGCGCGGCGACGTCTCCGAGATCGAAGCCAAGACTTTCACCGATTCCTGCTGCATAGCGTCCGACACGCAGCGAGTGGCCACGAATGTTCACGTGCTTGATGTCGATGGCATTGGCGAAGGTCTCGAGCGCGTTATCGTAGAAGCTTTGTACGGAAGCCAGGAGGCGCAGGTGATCGGAGACGCGACTCGCGAGTGTTTCTGTCAACGTGAAGTTGTGTACCGCGAGAGCCACGTAGTGGCAAAGCATGCCAAGCGCTTCCAGTTCATCTTCGGTGTAGGCGGCGTCGCCCTCGCGGCGGCCGAGTCCCAACATGCCGACGAGTTTGCCAGCTACACGTAGCGGCACAATGCAGCGAAACAGTTCCGGAGCGATATTGCCGTTCGCGCTGAGATAGCCGTCATAACTCTTGGAAGGCATGGACAGCGGTGCGCGCAGATTGTTCAGCGCATGCACATGTTTCGGAAGAAGAGGAATGACGGCGCGTTCGGGGAAGTGCAGGAATCCCGCCGCAGTGACGGAGCCGAGCATGGCGGGCTTGTCGCGAAAAATGAAAAGGGCTCCCTCTCGGGCGTCCACCGATTCCATGAGTGAGGAAAGGATGGAGTTCGCCGTCTCGGGGAACTCGCGATCGGCTGTCATCAACGAACCGAGGTCCGCCAACGCGTCGAAGGTCAGCAGCAATCGCCGAAAATTGTTATTTCGTGAGCTCACCTACCACGGGGAGCACAACACGTCAGAGCAAGCTGAGACTATCACGAGCGCACCGGTTTCGATGCAATGTAGCTGGTTATGAACTTGGTGCGGACAATTGTTGAAGTAACCAATGCAGTGGTTACGCGGAAGTGAAAGGGAGCGTGGAACTTGCTGGAATCGGCACGCTTCGCGGAGGGCTAGAAGTGCCCGCGCAGCTCTGCGAAGTTTTCGAGCACCAGCAAACGGCTGTTCTCAACGGCGGCAACTTCTTCGTGCTCGAGCACCCAGGTATTGTCGTGCGGAATGAAGACGGCATTGAAACCCGCAGCCAGCGCGGGATTGATGTCTGACTTTGGCGAGTTGCCGATCATCCAGCTAGCGGTCGAGCGAGAGCGCGTATTTTTCGGCGATTGCGCGGTAGGTTGGCATGTCCTTCTCGGCGACGATCTCAACGGCGGCGAAATAGTCTTTCAGTCCCGAGCGTTCGATCTTGCCGGTCTGTTCGGGGATGTGACCCTTGGTCATCAGGATGAGGTGGTGACGGTCCGCGAGGTACTGTAGCGTTTCGGGAACGCCACTGATGATTTCGACCGGATGGCCGGCGATCTCATGTGCGAAGCCAAGGACTTGCTCGTGAAGTTCCGGCGTGACTGATTCAACCGAGAGCTTTTCAAAGGTGCGCGCCAGCGCGTGCGCAAAGCTGTGCAGGCCGTAACCATGGGTCACGATGGCCTCGCGTTCTACTTCGTTGAGGACCTCTCGGACCTGCTCGCGGGTATACGTTTCGTGATTCAGGAATGAAATGAACTGCGCGATGGCGCGTTCAAAGTAGATGTTATTCTCCCAGAGCGTATCGTCGGCATCGATGAGCAGGGTCTGGGAATTGCTGTTCGCTTGCGAAACCATTCTCTGTCAATCATCATATCGTGCCCTGGTGGTGACACGAGAGACGTTGCGCTTACCCACGATCCGGGAGTGGAACCATGCGGTCCATACCTTGTTTCGCTGTCCTACTTCTTTTTGCGGCGGCAGTCGCCGGACAAGTTGCGCAAAACCCAATCGCGAGCGTCGAAGGCCTGGTAACCGACGCGAAGACTTCGCAGTCAATTCGTGGGGCGCAAGTCATATTCACTCAGATTTCCGGCGGAGCTTCGCGACAAGAGGCGACTTCAAATGCCGAAGGCCATTTCAGCATCGCGGGCCTCGAGCCGGGAAATTATCGAGTCTTCATACAGGCACGTGGCTATATCCCGAAGGTCTACGGCTCCACGAATCAGCCTTCTTCCGGCCCGGCAATTTCGGTAAAGGCGGGGCAACATGTCTCCGATTTGAGTTTCGCTCTCCAGCAAATGGGCATCATTCGCGGCCGAGTGCTGAACGCCGATGGTGACCCAATGGTGCGCTGCGCCGTGCAAGCGCTGCAAGTGAATGGCAGACGAAATCAGCCGAGGGGAATGTCCGCAGGTCAGACCGACGATCGAGGTGAATATCGGATCTTCGATCTGGTGCCGGGAGACTATTACGTGATCGTGAACTGCCAGACAAACGGTGGGATGTCGATGCCTGTGGGCGTGGGCGGCGATGCTGCTAACGAGGAGCTCACGTATGTGCCGATGTATTACCCGGGCGTGCCGGACTTGAAACAGGCTTCGATCGTGACGGTCCGTTCATCGGACGAGCTTCCTATCGATATCAGCATCAGCAGGCAGAAAACGTACCACGTGCGCGGTTCGGTGAGCGGAATAGCAGATGCTCCCAACGGACCTCCTTCGATGGCGCTGCTGGTGCCGCGCGACCTGGCGATTGTGCAGGGTCCGCACATGGCTGCCGTGCTGAACGGAAAATTCGATATGGCGGGCGTGATCCCGGGCTCGTATGTGCTGGTCGTCACGTCGGAGCAGTCGAACTCGCCAAAGAAGATGGCGCGAGAGGATGTGGAGATTGGCGCCGCCGATGTGGATGGTCTCACGTTGGTGCTGGGCACCATGTCGAGCATGAAGGGAACGCTTCGGGTCGAGGGTGGCGTGCCGCCGAACACAAACCTGTCGTTGCTGATGGTGAATCTTCAGTCATCTGACGGCGGTGCGCTTGCGGGTGCGTCTCTGATTGGTACGAGCACAGAGGCGCAAGTCAAACCGGATGGCAGCTTCGAAATGCCGGAGGTCGCGCCGGGCAGCTACATCGTCGGCCTGACGGCCAACGGCACTGCCTTTCGCGATTGGTATACAAAGTCGGTGCGCTTCGGTGGGCGCGACGTTTCCGATGCCGGACTTCGCATCGGTGCAGGGACAAGTGGCACCTTGGAAATAGTGGTCAGCGCGCGCGGAGCATCCGTTGAGGGAACCGTGGTGGATAGCAACAATCAGCCGGTGGCAGGCATTGGGGTGATGGCGATTCCCGACGAAGGCCGGCGCAAGCGTTGGGATCTATATGACGGCGGCCGGACCGACGACCGTGGCCACTTCGAACTGCGCGGCCTCGCGGCGGGCGAATACTCCATTGTTGCCGCCCAAGACCTCGATATGGATGATCGTTTCGACGTCGACACGATGACCAAGTTCGCGGGGGAAGGCACCAGAATGCGACTGGAGGACGGCGAACGTAAGGCGATCCAGGTGAACCCGTCGGCAAGCGTAACAGCGAATAGCCAATAGCCGCCGCGGTCCGTTGCGCTCTTGATAGAATCAGCAGTGATGACCGTGAAACCCGTTGCCGGCGCGTTGCTGGCTTTCTTGCTGATGTCCACCTCGAACGCCTCGTCGCAAACCCAGGCGCACCACACCAAGACCGGCGTGTACCACACTGGGCGCGCTTCGAAGGACGACATGTATGTTGTTCCCGATCTTGCCGAGCGGCTGGCGAAGTGGAAGCCCGTGGAGATGCCGTTTCATTCGCAGGGACTGACAACGCGTGAGCGCGAAGAGGTGGAGAAGCTTGTCGAAGCCTGTCGTTATCTCGAAGACATTTACTGGAGGCAGAGCGATCCTGAGGGACTGACGCTTTACCAGGAACTGGCGGGCAGCCAGACGCCGCGTGATCTGAAGCTGCGGCGATTTCTGTTCATCAATGCAGGCCGGTTCGACTTGCTCGATGACTTCAAGCCGTTTGTCGGGCATGAGCCGATGCCTCCTGGGCGTGGCTTCTACTCGCGCGGGCTCACGCGTGAGCAGATCGAGCGGTATGTAAAAGATCATCCAGAGCAGAAGAACGAGATATTCAGCCCTTACACGGTCGTTCGGCAGAATGGGGAGCAGCTGCATGCGATCCGCTATTCGGTCGCGTACCGATCGTTCCTGGAACCGGCCGCTAAGGCGCTACGCGAAGCTGCGGCGCTCAGTGACGACAAAGATTTTGCAAACTTTCTACGCAAGCGCGCGGATGCGTTGCTCTCCGATGATTACTATGCCAGCGATCTTGCATGGCTCGACCTGAAAGACCCGAAGATCGATGTGATCTTCGCGCCGTATGAAACCTACATGGACGGTTTGCTCGGCGTGAAGACCTCGTATGGGCCGGCAGTGCTGATCCGTAACGAAGTCGAGAGCAAGAAGCTGGACATCTTTCAGCAGTACGTGCCCGATCTGCAGGAGGCGCTGCCGCTTGCGCCCGAAGACAAGCCTTCAAAGAAGGGATTGCAAACCCCGATGGAGGTAGTTGATTCACCGTATCGCGCCGGCGACCTGCGGCACGGCTACCAGGCAGTTGCCGACAATCTTCCGAACGATCCGCGGGTGCATGAGGTGAAGGGTTCGAAGAAGATCTTCTTCAAGAACTTCATGGATGCCCGCGTGAGTTACATCGTGTTGCCGCTGGCAAAACGTCTGATGACTCCAAGTCAGGCGACGAAAGCCACGGCCGAAGGCTATTTCCTCGGGACACTTGCACACGAGATTTCTCACGGCCTGGGACCCGCTTTTGCGCGTCAGGATGGGAAGCAAGTGGATGTGCGGGAGGCTATTGGTCCTCTGTATAGCGGACTGGAAGAGTCGAAGGCCGACATCGTGGGGCTCTACTCGGTGAAGTGGATGACCGATAACGGCAAGCTTCCGAAAGAACGCCTCGAGGAAGCCTATGCGTCGCATATTGCCGATCTCTTCCGTGCAGTCCGTTTTGGCGTTGGCGAAGGCCATGGACGCGGGGAGATGATGGAGTTCAATTTCTTTGTGGAGCAGGGGGCGGTCCGGCGCGATCCGTCGGGAAAATATGCGCTCGACTTCGAGAAGATGCCGACGGCGGTGGCGGCTCTCGCGAAGGAGTTGTTGGAGATCGAAGCAACGGGCGATCGCGCGCGCGGCGAAGCGTGGTTCAAGAAGTATGGCGATATGCCAGCACAGTTGAGTCAGGATCTGGCGAAGACACGGGATATTCCTGTGGATTTGGATCCGAAGTTCGCCTTCAAGGATAAGGTGGAGTAGCTGGTCGCGACCTCATCGCCAGACTAAGGGCGATGGAGCCCGCTCGCCCCCGAGCGGGCAAGGTTAGTTGGATCACTAAATCTCCGGATCCAGCCAGAGCCACTCGTAGTCTTCTTCGCGAAGTAGCAGCCCAGCTTTCTCAGGGTTTTTGCAGATATAGTCGACATACTTGCTGAAACTCCCCGTCTCTAAGCAATCGGTCAAAATACTCGTCCTGCCATAGTCGCCCTTGTCGGTGCAGCAGAGAATTAATCCTGTGCGCCGAGGGACCGCGGATCCCGTACAGAATCTCGGCAATCGTGTAGGGCTGATCGTTTTCGTTCAGTCTGGGGCTCATCAGCATATGCACATGAGTCGGCATCACTACCGCGCAGTGGATCCATGCACGATTGCTGTTCTCTCTTCCAATATGTTCCAAAACAATAGAACGGGCCCTCGGTGGAAGGAAGACTTTTGCACTCATGGAGACAAAGATGGCCTTCCTGCCATTCTGGAGATGTGGGAGATAGCGACGGTATTCGTAACGCCGAGGATTGTGAACGGGCATCGACAGAAGATACAGGCGGAGCGCTCCGGTCGCGGTGAGTTGAGTCACAAGAGGCTTTGCCCGCTCGGGGCGAGCGGGCTCCATCAAATCAAAGGTGAGCGGATTAAAGGAACGAGGTTTGCCCGCTCGAGGGCGAGCGGGCTCCACTACAACCGAGCGGGCTCCATCAAATAATGCTATCCCAGGAAATCCACTTTCGATTCGTGTGGGATCACGCCAGCCTTGTGTCCCATGTCGAGCAGGCGACGGATCGCTTCGCGACCATCGGGTCCGTACTCGATAGTGCGATCGTTTACATACATGCCAACGAATTTGTCTGCGGACTGCTGATCCAGATCGCGCGCGAACTGCATGGCATATTCCAGCGCTTCTTCGCGATGATCGAGCGCGTACTGGATGCTGGTCTTGAGAGCGGTGGCAACGTCGGCGATGGTCTGCGGCGTCAGATCGCGGCGGATCGCATTTCCCCCCAGCGGCAGAGGAAGTCCGGTCATGTCGCGCCACCATTTGCCAAGATCGATGATGCGCTGCAATCCGGATTTTGCGTACGTAAGCTGGCCTTCGTGGATGATGAGTCCTGCTTCGTACTTTCCGGCGAGCACCTGCGGGATGATCTGGTCGAAGGGCACGACTTCGGTCTCGACATCGGGCGCGAACAGCTTTAGCGCAAGGTATGCCGTGGTCATAGTGCCGGGGACGGCGATGCGGGTGTTCTTTACGTCGAGGATGGAAAGCGGCTTGGGCGAGATAATCATGGGCCCGTAGCCTTCGCCCACACTGCCGCCACTTCCCAGCAATCCGTATTTGTCCTGCACGTAAGGGTAGGCGTGGAATGAGATGGCGGTGAGGTGATACACGCCATCCATGGCTTTACGATTCAGCGTTTCGATATCGCAAAGGGTGTGGGTGAATTTCAGGCCGGGGATACGGACTTTGTTTGTCGCCAGCCCATAAAACATGAATGCATCATCGGAATCCGGACTGTGCGCGACGGTGATTTCCTGCAAACCAGCAATAGGACTGCTAACCATAACGTTCCATTTCTACGAGGCGGGAACAACCTCAGACGAAGTAGTTTGGGGTAGCCGGTAGCTTTTAGCTGAACCAACTACCCCATGTTTAAAAACCTAGGCCAGGAGATTCGCGAATCTCGAGTTACATGCGCGACGGCCAAGCTCGGCTGCCGCCATTACCTTGATTACCTCGGCAAAGACAAAGGGGAAAAGTCCGAAGTTTGCAGCCCTGGCCAGGGGGGCATGCAACAGGACCATAATCCACGCGATGCCGCTTACAAAAAGCAGAATCTCACCGGCGATCGAAGCTACAGCAAAACGTGCGAAGCTCTTGTTGCCGCGCTCCGCGATCCAGCCCGCAACGAATGCGACGAAAGGATACGCAATCAGATAGCCGCCGGTTGGTCCGAGCAATTGCGCAACGCCAGAAAGCGGACTAGGGGCGAATACCGGCGCACCCATCGCGCCTGCGGCGAGGTATAGCACCATCGCGGCAAATCCACGACGGCTTCCGAGGGTGAGTCCAATCAGCAGCACGCCGAAGTTCGCCAGAGTCAAAGGAACCGGAGTGAAGGGAAGGGGCACTGCGAATCGTCCGAGAATTCCCATCAACAGGCTCGCGCCGACGATCAGAGTGACGCTCTTCACCAATGTGGTGCTCTTCCACCACTGTGCTTCGACTGCCTGGGCCAACTGTTTTGCCATCTGCCATCCTCAGGAGTTTGGAGAATCGTTTGTGTCCGGTGGGGCGCTCGTTTCAGCAACTGGCGCCGGAGCGGCATGAGTACTATTCATGTGGCGCCGAACGCGAACGAACGACGACACGACTGCCCACACCACCGCCAAGGTGCTGAGAACAAGAATCGCGTAAAGCACCTGAATGAACACAGTTAGTTAGAATACCAGAATCGTTATCGAATCCCCACCTGCTGCCGCTTAGTGCGAGCTCATGGCAGCTTCTACTTCCTCGACCGTGCGTGGCAATCCTTCGGTGAAGCGAATCAGCTTGCCACTGTTGTCGACGTAGAAGATGTCTTCGATACGAACGCCGATCTTCTCGTCAGGAATGTAGATGCCGGGCTCGATGGTGAACACCATGCCAGGCCCAAGCGGCTGTGTGTAGCCGCCCACATCGTGAACCTCTAGCCCAACGTAGTGCCCTAGACCGTGGATAAAGTATTGGCCGAGCGGCTGCCCCTTCAGGTCTTTGCCGTGGGAGTTGATGTAGTCGTACGCGACTTTGTAGATGGAGTTCTGCCCATTGCGTGAGATCGTAGATTTGCCGGATCGGAAGGCATCCATCGCGGCTTGCTGCGCGCCGAGAACGATCTCGTAAATCTCGCGCTGGCGCGGCGTGAACTTGCCATTGGCGGGAAGCGTACGCGTGATGTCGGAGGCGTACATCGAGTATTCGCCGGCAACGTCCATCACTACGACGTCGCCATCGCGAATCGGACCGTCGTTGTCAGAGTAGTGCAGCACAGTGGAGTTGTAGCCCGCACCCACAATTGGCGCATAGGCGGGCCGCTCGCAACCGCGCTTGCTGAATTCATACTGCATGAGCGCGGCAATCTGGCGCTCGCCGGTGCCAGGATGCATGGCCTTCATGGCAGCAACGTGAGCAGCCATGCTTGCTTGCGTTGCCTTGCGAATCAGATCGATTTCGCCTGCGTCTTTGCGAACGCGCAATTCCGCAATCAGAGGATCGGCGTCTTGCGTCGAGATGTAGTTTGGAAACGCATTGGTGCGGGTGAGCCAGGCCATGGAAGAGGCTGATAGGTCACCGGAGTTTACGTAGATGGTGGCAGCGGGCGCGGGAAGAATGCGCACCAGTTCATCGCGGAGGCGATCGAGCACCTCGACGCGGTCCACGCCGGTCAACTGAGGAGCCTGCGGATTCTCCGCGCCGAGTTTGGGTCCGGTCCAGCGTTCCTGGGTGTAGTTGTGCGCTGGGAGGAACAGGATCTCGGTATAGGGAAGCGCCGGTTGTCCCTCGGAGGCGGGACGCGCCGGTGCGACGAGGATCGCAGCGCCCGGCTCGGTCCATCCGGTCAGGTAGAAAAAGTTGTTGTCCTGGCGAAAGCCATACAGATCATTCTGTCCGGCGGCTTCGGTTCCAGCGAAGACGAGAACAGCAGCGTTCGCTTTCTTGGCGAGCGCTTCGCGGCGCGCGTGATAGTCGGAGCTGGGTTGCCGTTCGATGGCACAAGCGGCAATGGAGATAAGGCACAGCAGAAAGCCCAGGAATTTGCGCAAGGAAAAACCTCGGAACAACGATGGTGAAACCCGAGATTATACGCTGCACGACGGTTTGCTATTCCTACCTCTGCCAAAAGAGGCCAGAGATGGGCATCCAATGTTTCTTTCTCCCGGTCTAACCCTTCTTCTGTTTTGAGTTCTGTTGCGCTTCGATCACGCCATCCACGTTGCTCTTGTTGATGAGCGTGGATCCAGTGTCCACAAAAGTCGGCAATGCGGCGTTGGGATTTTCAGCTGCGTTGGCGTCGGTTACGCTCATGCGGTTGTGATGGAAGTCGTCCAGCATTTGCATGCCGAAATAGCCCATGGTGTAGGGTTTTTGGGCGATCGTGGCCTCGATCATGCCTTTGCGGACCCAGTCCAGCGTGTCGTCGTCGGTATCCATGGCGACCACCAGTTTGCCGGTCACGTGATTGTTATTCAGGACGGCCGCCACTTCCTTTCCACCCTGAGCCTCGAGACAAATGAAGCCATCGATTGGTTCCTTCTGGTCGAGGATCTTCTGGGTTTGGTCAAATACCACGCGGGGATCGCCGTTCATGTCCACAATGCGGGAAATTTTGATCTGCGGATAGCTCTCAAATACTTTTTGATAACCGCGCAAGCGGGCGTTCAGGTTCGCCTGGCTCGGCATAGTAAAGATGACTACATTTCCTTTGCCATGAAGTTGCTTGGCGGCAAGTTCTCCGCCACGCACGCCGGCGTCGAAGTTGTTAGTTCCCACGAAAAACAGGCGCTTGCTCATGGGCGAATCGGAGTCGATCGTGATCACCGGAATGCCGGCGGCGATCGCCGCATCAATCGAAGGCCGCAACAGTTCGGCGTCGCCCGCGGACACAAGAATCCCCGAAGGCTTGCTCTGAACCGCTTTGTCGAACGCCAGTTTCTGCGCCTGCGGATCGTAGTTGTCCGGGCCAGCCACTTCCGCTCTGACTTTCATCTGCTCGGCTGCTTTGTAAAAGCCGGCCGCGGCGGATTGCCAGTACGGGATCTGCGTATTGACAGTGATGAGGTAATACTTCTCGTCACTGTCGTGCTTCGAGCACGCGGTCAAACCGAGCACTGCTATCAGAGAAAGGATTGCGCAAAAGGAACGTCGCAGGTTAAACACGAAGAGCACCTCTCAGAAGGAAATACGGGCAGGAAAATAAATGGCCCAAAAGAGCGAATTGTAGGCCTGAGGGGAGGTGCTTCACAAGTGCGCAAGCCACATACGCCAGATTCGCTTTAGACGCCGACGGGATAAGGCTTTGCGGTTTGTGGTTCGCGCGCATCGCGCCCGAAGAAACGCTCGAAGCGTCCCTGCAGCAGCGACATCAATCCGGTGTACCAGTAGCCGAGGACGAATAGTCCGAGGAAAGGAACAGTGATGAAATTTTCGTTAGTGACGGCGTACCAGACGGTGAGTGCGAAGTAGCTTCCGACCGCGAGTTCAAGATAAGGAATCCAGCCCAGCCGTCGCCGGTACTTGCTGGCAATCACCTTGTCGGACTTCGATTGCACACGGTATTTCGGAGTCCGCGCGAATGCCGTCTGCTTTCCAACCAGCGCCTCAAGTACCGCCTTGGTGTTGGTCATGGTGAGCCCAATTCCCAGCGCCATCAGAAAGGGCAGGTACAAAAAAGTTCGGAGCCAGGTGCGCGGGTAAAGTTCCTTCTGCGACACCAGGTAGAAACTCGAAACCGAAAAGGTCGACGCCAGAAACAATGGCACATCGATGTAGAGCATCTGGAACCATCCCTGATAAAAGCGGATGATCATGGCGGGCAGCAGCAGGGTGGAAAGCACGATCATGAGCGGGTAGCTGATGTTCGCCGTCAGGTGATACCAGGCTTCGATCTTGATGCGTCGCGGAGCATTGCTCTTCAAGACAAACGGCAGGTCTTTGATCGCGCACTGAATCAGGCCCTTCGCCCAGCGCGCCTGCTGCGTCTTGAAGGCAGTCATCTCGATGGGCAATTCCGCCGGACATTCCACATCTTGCAGATAGGCGAACTTCCATCCCTTGAGCTGCGCACGATAGGAAAGATCCGTGTCTTCGGTGAGCGTATCGTGCTGCCAGCCTCCGGCTTCCTCGATCGCCCGGCGCCGCCACATTCCGGCGGTGCCGTTGAAGTTGAAGAACACGCCTGTCCGTGAGCGTCCGCCGTGCTCCAGAACGAAGTGGCCGTCGAGCAGAATGCCTTCCACTTCGGAGAGGAAGGAATAGCCGCGATTCAGGTGCGTCCAGCGCGTCTGCACCATTCCGATCTGCGGCTCGGTGAAGTGGTGGATCACCTTCATCAGCCAGTCTTCCGGCGGAACGAAGTCGGCGTCGAAGATCGCGATGAACTCGCCCTTGGAGAACTGCATGCCGTTGTGCAAAGCACCCGCCTTGTACCCGGCGCGATTGGTCCGATGGATGAACGTCACCGGATGTCCCATCGCCGCATAGCGCTCCACCACGGCTTGCGCAACTTCCGTCGTCTCGTCGGTGGAATCGTCGAGCACCTGGATCTCCAGTTTCTCGCGCGGATAATCCAGGCGGCAGATCGCATCGACAAGCCGATCGATGACAAACTGTTCGTTAAAGATCGGCAATTGAATGGTAACGGTGGGGAGGTCCGCGAATTTCTCTTTGGGATCGGTCCGCTTGTTCTTCTTGTTGTGGTAGTACATCCACACCAGTTGGTAACGGTGCAATCCGTAAAACGCAAGCAGGATCAGCACGACGAAATACGGGATCAGCAACATCATGTCGAAGGCGTTGGCCTTGTACAAACCCTTGAAGGTGGTGTCCAGGATGTGCGTCCGCAGGTAATGGCCGAACCCGCGCTGTTCGATGAACAGCGCAAAACCTAAATTGGCGGTAAGAGAAGTCAGCTTTCCTGCCCTTGGGCCAGAGTTTTCAGAGCGATGGCCGGAGGACTAGATTGTACCTGATAAGCGGGGAGCTTCTCGCCGCCATAATGCACCCTACTCCAGCCGCCGGCGAGCCCGAATGCAGGGCCCGGCGGATTTTAGGGTCCTTTTCTCTGTTTGACGAAACCCAGCGCCAGTAAATGGATTTGGGGTGCCTCTCGGGTGATCCCGCGGCTTTCCGGGGATGCGTTATCCTGTGCTGCTTGGTTACAATGATGACAGGGATGATGGGGTGGGAGTGAGCCTAGGTAATTCACAGCGATCGCAGGTAAGGATCTTGTGCGTGGACGATGAGCCGGTAGGCCTGACCGTTCGCAAGCTCTTGCTCGAGCGCAAAGGGTACGCGGTGGAAACCGCCTCGAACGGGCCCTCGGCGATCGATCTGTTCAAGGTACGGCCGTTCGACCTGGTGTTGCTCGACTATTACATGCCAGCGATGAACGGTGCCGAAGTCGCGCGTGCCATGCGTCAGATACGCCCGCATGCGCGGATCGTGATGCTGTCGGCGTATGTCAGCCTGCCCGAGGAAGCACTTCAGCACGTGAGATGCTTCCATCACGAAGGGAATTCATCCGGAAGCGTTGCTGGATTCCATACGGCAACTCATCTCTGTCGAAAACAGTGGGGTTGACTAAATCATGGAGCCAAAAAAGTTTGGCCGCATATTGCGGGTTTCTCTGCTGATTCCTGTGTTGCTCATATTGAGCATGGCGGGAATCGTGGCATGGGAAGTCATGCAACTTCGAACCGCCCTGGGATGGGTGGACCACACTGACAGGGTCATCTCGGAAGCGCGTCTGACGTTACGCTCTATCGTCGACGAAGAGACCGGTATCCGTGGATATCTGCTCACCCGCCGGGATGACTTTCTCCAGCCCTATAACGCAGCGGTTCCGCGAGTGGAAAAACAATTTGCGAAGCTGCCGCCGTTAGTCGCCGATAATCCCGAGCAGTTGTCGAGACTTCAACAGCTCCGCGACACCTACGACCGCTGGCTTGCCGACTCGAAAGTAATCCTGAGCCAGACACCCGTCATGTCTTCGACGAATCTTGAAGCGCAGCCACCGAGCCTTGAACCGCAGCTCCAAGGCAAGCAGTTGATGGACGACATTCGCGCGCAGATGGACGAGTTCATGGACGCCGAGTATCGGCTGCGGGACGAGCGCGTTCGCCGCTCGGCCGATCTCGACAGAATCTTCTTTGCTAGCCTTGCTGGCCTCACGATTCTTCTAGGGACAACGCTGGTTCTCTTTACTCGGCGCCAATTGCTCGGTCTCTCGAAGACCTACGAGGAGGCGTTACAGGACAGTCGCGCCAAGACAGCTGCGGTACAGGAGCAGCGCGAGTGGTTCTCCACAACGTTGCGCAGCATCGGGGACGCGGTGATCGCGACCGATGGCGATGGCAAAGTCAGCCTGATGAATGCCGTTGCCTGCGAACTCACCGGGTGGAGTGAGGAAGCGGCCAAGGGTAAGGACCTGCAGGATATTTTCAAGATCATCAATCAGGAGACGCGAGAGACGGTGGAGAATCCAGTTTCCAAGGTGCGCCGTCTGAATAAAGTGGTCGGCCTGGCCAATCACACGGTACTGATCAGCAAGAGCGGTAAGGAATACAACATCGACGACAGCGGCGCTCCCATCCGTAATGCCGATGGCGAGATGGTGGGAGTGGTTCTGGTATTCCGCGATATCACCCGTACTTACCAGATGGAACGCACGCTGCGCACGACGGAAAAACTGGCTCTCGCAGGGCGGCTGTCAGCCACGATTGCGCATGAGATTCACAATCCCTTGGACACCGTTGGAAACGTTCTTTACTTGATCGCCAGCGATTCGCAGGGAGAGATGCGGCAGCACATCGATTTAGCCATGCAGGAATTGCAGCGCGTGAGCCAGGTCACCAAGAGTATGTTGTCGCTGTATCGCGAATCGAAAACGCCGGTCCCCGTTTCACTGAAGGATGTGCTGGAGAGCGTGCTCTCGTTGTTCGAGACAAAAATTTCCAGCAAGGAAGCCAGTGTCGCCAAGTCGCTCCAGTCGGGAATTACGCTGGAAGGATTTCCCGCCGAGCTACGCCAGGTGTTTTCCAATTTTGTCGGGAATGCGCTCGACGCCATTGGGCAGCGCGGAGCGATTTCGATCAGTGCGTCGAAGACGGCGGCTCGGGGCGACACGCCCGCGGGCGTGACCGTAGTAATTGCCGACAATGGCAGCGGCATCTCCGAGGAAAATCTGTCGAAGCTATTTCTGCCGTTCTTCACCACCAAGGGCGAGCAGGGGACGGGAATCGGTTTGTGGGTGAGCAAGGGCATCATCGATAAGCACGGCGGAACCGTTACCGTCGACAGCAGTACCGAACCGGACTATCACGGAACAGCGTTCACGGTCTGGCTGCCGGAGAAATTCACGGGCGAAAGACAGCACGCTCCGGCACAGGTGTTACCGTCCAAGGACGCCGAGAAATTGGAGACGGCATAGAGAAGGGTGGGTGGAAGAACGGTGGCCCATTCAAGCCTTCCTTCTTTTGGCTTGAGCGCGGCTTTTTAAGGAGCTACTCTGAATGCGCCTTGGGGGATTAGAACGCTTCCACGAATCCAAGGCAAACTCATTTCGTGACGTTTCTTGTTATCTATGTTCCGTTTCTTGCAGAAGCAATTCTCGACACGCATTGTCGTTCTTCTGCTGATGTTTGCGCTGGCATGCGACACCGTATCTAGGGATGAGGTCGCAAGGCAGACTTCGCCGGACGGGAAGATAGACGCGATTCTCTTTGAGACGAATGGTGGCGCAACCACATCGTTTGGTTATGAAGTAGAGCTCCGGGCGAAGAACAGCTCCCGAGGGACAATCGTGGCCAGTCTCTACGGTGCAGAGCGCAGTGCAAGTGCATATGGCGTAAATCTCAAGTGGACTAACGAACACGAACTTGTGCTGGAATATCTTAGTTCCAGAGCCGAATCACTCTTTCAGCCACAGGAAAAGATCGCTGGGCGACAAGTCATTGTCTCTTTACGACGTGGTGTGGAGGATCTATCTGCACCTGGTGGCGGAATGGTGTTCAACCTTCGTAAACAAGCAGCAATCCGATAGAGTTTGCGCAACATTGTTGGTAAAGGAGAGATTTTCACTCCGAATCTGGCGCGAGTCGACGGCTAGGCTTCATCTTTAATAGTCGTGTCAGACGCAGTCTCGTTCGGATAGTTGAAGAAGAGCTGATTGCCGTCGGGATCATCGACCACTAAGAGCCGGTAGCCCCAAGAACCTTCCTTGACCGGAACGCCCTTGGCCTCGAGTTCCGCGCGCAGCGCGTCCACCACGGCGCTTGCGGCCTCTGGTGTCGCTCGACATGACAGGGGACAGTCGAGGGTGCGTACCCGTTGGTCTCGCAGACCGATCTAATTGGCGGCGTGATGGTCGATGCTGATTACGCGCGTGATTTTCCATGCGCCGTCTTTGTATCGCCAGATATGAATGAATTTCGCCTCGCCGACAACGCCATGATCCTGCTGCCAAGGGTGAAGGAATCGGTGGACTCCGATCTCGACTGCGCCGTAGCCCTGCAACTCATAAACTTCGAGCGTTCCGGGCACCAACTCCCGCTTCACCTTTCCGCAAAGATTGTTCTTGATGGCTTCAACGATTTGCGGACCGCCAGTCATCAGGCCGGCCTTGTCGTGATAGAACTCCGCGTCGTCGGCCCAGAACGAGGCCTCGGTCTTCATGTCACAACGATCGATTGCATCGAAAACCTGCTTATCGAGCTGCGAGATGGTTTGGAAGAGTTCGTCTGAGGACGAGACCTTGTTGCCGGGCGTGGCGGGCTGAGTGGAAGATTGGGCGACCGCGCAAATGGAAAGCGCAAGCAGACACGACATCGACAGACAATTTCCGAGATAGATTTTCAAGGACACCTTCCTTTGAGTTGAGCGATTCAATCTTCCGCGGTACGTCGGAGAGGCGTTACTCAGTTGTTGTGAGCCGCCCGCCGGAGGCTGCTGTGCGCCATCTCGAGAGCCATAAGCGAATCCAGGGGCTCAGGAAGATCGACAGGTAAATCAGAGTGATCCAAGGCTGGTAGTCGACATAGAGTTCGTGCGGAGTCATAGACCACGCATTCTTGATGAGAACGAAGCCAACGAAGTCGACGACCATGGCGGAGATCAGCCAGAGAATTGCCAGACGCAGAGTCTGTTGCGATTCTTCCTGCGAAGTGGCTGGGCGCCGCTTCCTGAAATACAGCCACGCAAACAGCGGCCAGATGAGCAACATGATCAGCACGTGGTAGGGAACGGTGGCCACAAAAGCAGGTGCCTGGAGCATACTCTGGCCTGGCTGCGGATCCGGCGAGTGGTTGATCGTTGCGTACGTGATGCTTAATCCCGATGCCAGGACGGTAACGAGGACATAAGCGATCAGGAAGTAGATGAGGGCGGGAACGATGGCGAGTCCGCTTCGTGAACGTTGTGCCGTTGGCAAGGAAGTGTTCTCCTGCGGAGATATACGAAGGCAGAGGCGGGCTGGTTCCGTATCAAATTGGTGAATGGGTGATTGAAAAGCGAAAAAACCTAACGCGAGGTCTCTCGACTCGAGGCGCGTCTGTATCGCGCCTCTCGCTCGAAATGACAGGCGAGGGAATTGGACTGAAGGACTGAAAGACTGAAGGACTGACCGACTGAAGAACTGCCTTACGCCATCGCCGAGGCGAGCTCTTCGAGGATGGCTTGCGCGGCTTCGGCTGGTTTGGGGGCTCCAGTGATCGGGCGTCCGACGACGATGTGACTCACTCCCGCGCGCATGGCATCGGCGGGGGTCACGATGCGTGCCTGATCGCCTACGTCGGCGCCCATGGGACGAATGCCAGGGGTGACGATGGCGAATCCGGTGCCGAGTTCACGGCGGAGCGATACGGCTTCACGGGCTGAGCTGACGACGCCACCGCATCCTGCCATACGCGCCAGGCCAGCGAGTCGAAGGGCCTCGTGAGCGACACTGCCGGAGAATCCGATCTCGGTGAGATCTTCGTCGGTCAAGCTGGTGAGGACCGTAACGGCCAGGATCAGCGGCTTTGAGGCGGAAGAGTTGGCGGCTTCGGCGGCGGCCTTCAACATCTTCAGCCCGCCGGAGGCGTGGACGGTCAACATACTGACCTTCAGCTTAGCGGCCTCGGTGACGGCGTGGGCGACGGTGTTCGGAATGTCGTGGAATTTGAGATCGAGAAAAACTTTACGGCCGGAAGCCACCAGGTCGCGAACGACTTGGGGCCCCTCGGCCGTAAACAACTGCTTACCGACTTTATATATATGGGCTGACTCGCCTATGGCTGAGACTAACGTTTGAGCCTCAGCAGCACTGGAAACGTCCAGTGCGACGATTAACCGATCCTTTACTGCATTGGGCCCATTCGGCGTCGGGCTAGGGTCGTACTGCGCTACGGATCGATTCGACATCTTTCTATCAGCCTGCCGGACTTCCCACACGGATGGGGCCGCAATTCTTACCCCATCGAGCCAAAAACAGGCTCGTCGGGGGCCCCGAGTGGAATGCCTGACGGTTCCTTCCTGCCCCGCTAAGAGGCTAGCCGGAACGACCAGGCGACTTATCTGCCCGGTAGCTCCGCTTTCTGGTTCATGGCCATCGTCGACGGGGTTTGGATAATATCCAATCTTACCTGTTCGATACCATGTCCGGGTATTTGCAGCATCCGGGCCGCACCGTACGACAAATCGATGATTCGCGTATGGGGCACGGGGCCGCGGTCATTCACTCGGACGATCACGGATCTGTTATTGCGCAGGTTCGTGACCTTGACCAGGGTTCCCAGGGGTAACCTGCGATGGGCGGCCGTAAATTGGAACATATCATACGGTTCGCCACTCGCTGTTTCCTTACCGTGGAACTGCTTGCCATACCAGGATGCATTTCCAACCTGATAGGGCTTAGGGGCTTTCGCATGGCTAGGGCGTACAGCTGCCTTCGCCACAACCGAATTGTGTTGTCTTCCTTTCTCGGGTCGAACCTCGTTTCCGGTATTCCGGTTGGAGGCTTGACTGCCGGGGATGTTTGGCGGCTGTGCCGCCAGCAGGCTGGTAGCTGATAAAGCTGCCACCAGAATGTTGGCCAGAGCTTGTCGCATCAAACACCTTCCTTCAGTTTTGTCGACCCTCCCTTCACGCCGAAGTTCGTGTAAGTCTATGGAAATTGGAAGAATCATGTCAACCGTGGCTTCCGAGTTAACGGCAGGTTAATAAACCCTCAGATACGGGTGACTCTGATTTCCAAAAGCAAACGCCGGAGAGACGTTCCCAAGGGAGGGTCATGTCTACTTTCCGGCGCGCTCTAATTTGGATGGCGGCCAGAGAAGCCGCGTTGGTCGGTACGTTTACTGTTTTAAGGACAGGAGGTGAATTGTCCGGATGGACGAGGCAACCTTTGCGCAAGCAGCCAGCTATCAGCCGTCAGCTCTCGGCACGCCCGCGCAGGGTCGGGCACTCGCGCATCTATTCACTTGACTCGATAGGAGGTACGCCGTGCCTGTCCCCCCAATTGCATTTGCCAAAGGTAAAGATGAGATCGACCTGCTACCCGGGATGGCGAATCGCCACGGCTTGGTTGCCGGCGCCACCGGTACCGGCAAAACCGTGACCCTACAGACTCTGGCGGAGCAGTTCAGCCAGCGAGGCGTGCCGGTGTTCATGGCCGATGTAAAAGGCGACCTGGCGGGGATCAGCCAGGCTGGGGGTGGGAACGACAAGGTGGCGGCGCGGGTGAAGCAGTTGGGACTCAGCGGCCACCAGAACCGGGCGTATCCGGTGGTGTTCTGGGATCTGCTGGGCGAGCAGGGACATCCGGTGCGGGCGACGGTTTCGGAGATGGGGCCATTGCTGCTAAGCCGTTTGCTGAATCTGAACGACACGCAGGCTGGAGTGCTGAATATTGTCTTCAAGGCGGCGGATGACAACGGGCTGTTGCTGCTGGACCTGAAAGACCTGCGGGCGATGCTGCAGTTTGTGTCAGATCACGCGGATGAGATTCGGACACGTTACGGGAACGTTTCGGCGGCGAGTGTGGGGGCGATCCAACGCGGGCTGCTGACCATCGAGCAACAGGGCGGAGATAAGTTCTTTGGGGAGCCGGCGCTCAATCTGCAGGACCTGCTGCAGACCGGGGATGACGGGCGCGGCGTGATCAATATTCTTGCAGCGGACAAGCTGATGCAGTCACCGACGCTGTATGCGACGTTTCTGCTATGGCTGCTGTCGGAACTGTTTGAAGTGATGCCGGAGGTGGGTGATCCGGAAAAGCCGGTGCTGGTGTTCTTCTTCGACGAGGCGCACCTGCTATTTGACGATGCGCCGAAGGTGCTGCTGGACAAGATCGAGCAGGTAATCCGGCTGGTGCGAAGCAAGGGCGTGGGAGTGTACTTCGTTACGCAGAATCCACTGGATGTGCCGGATACGGTGTTGGGTCAGCTGGGCAATCGGGTACAGCATGCGCTAAGGGCTTTCACGCCACGGGATCAGAAGGCGGTGAAGGCGGCGGCGGAAACGTTTCGCGCAAATAAAGGTGTCGACGTGTCGACGGTGATCACCGAGCTTGGAGTGGGCGAGGCACTGGTTTCGGTGCTGGATGCGACGGGGACGCCGACGCCGGTGGAGCGCGCGCTGATTTATCCGCCGGAGAGCCGGGTTGGTCCGATCACGCCGCAGGAGCGGCAGCAGGTGATACAGAAGTCGGTGTTGTTCGGCCACTACGAGAAGATGATCGATCGCGAGTCGGCGTACGAGAAGTTGACGCAGAAGACGGGCGCGGCCCTGGATCGTACCGCGCAGCAGCCTGCGACGGCGCAGACGAGTGGGCAGCCGACCGGTGCTCCGGCACAGTCAGGTGGCGGCTGGTTCGGAGATCTGGTGAAAGAAGGCGGTGCGATTCTCACGGCGCCGACTGGAAAAAGCGGTCGCGGCGAGAGCCTGGCGGAGTCGATGGCGAAGAGCACGGTTCGTGCCATGGGCAGTTCGGTGGGGCGGCAGATCGCGCGCGGAATTCTTGGGTCCATCCTGGGAGGAACGAGTTCGCGCAGCCGATATTAAGGCGGAGCGTAGCTTTGTTTTCGTCGCAACTTCATCTAAATTGCGAATATGGCTCTCCCTGTCATCCTTTCTATTGCGGGTTACGATCCTTCCTCGGGCGCTGGTGTTACTGCTGACGTAAAAACTGCGGCGGCGAACGGCTGTTTCGCGGTCACGTGCATCACGGCGCTCACGGTGCAATCGACGCAGGGCGTGCGCGAGGTTCATCCCGTGTCGGCGGAGTTGGTGAAACACACGCTGGTGGATCTTCAAGCTGATTTTGATTTTGCGGCGGTGCGCATCGGCATGCTCGGATCTGGCGCGGTGGCGGGAGCCGTGGTGGAGTTCCTGCAGTCGACGAAACCGAAGAATGTAGTGCTGGACCCCATTGTGCGTTCAACCTCTGGCGCCGATCTGGTGGACGCGAAGGGAACTCAGCAGATGCGCGAGAAGCTGCTGAAACTAGCGGACGTGATCACGCCTAACATCGACGAAGCGGCCACGCTGACCGCAATGACGGTAACGACGACGGCGGAGATGCGATCCGCTGCCATGAGGCTCCACGAGATGGGCGCGAAGAATGTGGTGATCACGGGCGGACATCTCTCGGAAGCGATCGACTTGCTCAGCATGAACGGCGACGTGAACTCGATCGAAGAGTTTCGCTCGCAGATGGTCAATTCGCGATCAACGCACGGCACGGGATGTGCGTTCGCAACGGCGCTGGCTTGCTATCTTGCGATTGGACGACCGTTGCGGCAGGCGGTGATTGAAGCGAAGGTGTATGTGAGGGAAGCGATTGCGAAGGCGTATCCGATGGGAAAGGGAATCGGGCCGGTGAACCATTTGTGGAGGCTGGAGCAAAGGTAGGTAATCGGTAATTTGTAATAGGTAATTGAAAATCACAAAAAGCCGACTCACAACTATTTCCAATTACCTATTACCGATTGGCTATCTGGCACTCGCGGCGTCGATTTGACCCAATCAGACTGACAGCAATGGTCTAGAATGGACGCCCATCGACGTACTTATCTATCCCTCCCGCTCGAGTCGACTGATGCTATACGTACGACGCCGTGAATGGCCTGGGTCCCGAAATGTGTAGTCGCAGGACCTGCGAACGTCAGCGTAATGTTTGAATTCGGGAGCGAGTATCTGACATCGTTCCCTCCGGTGACGCAGACCTGCAGCGTCGATGAAGGCGGATCGGTCTCAAAGGGGGCAATGTTCCCATTCCCCGTCATGAGGCTAACAGTACCGTTCAATTGGAAGCCCATTGTGGGGACGGGGGCTTGGTATGCGGGGCAGCCAGTCATATCCCAGGTGATCCGCACGTTTGTCAGTCTGATGTGGTGCGTGTGAGGGTTCACAAGTGGCTGCGTCGGATCTACAGCGCTCACTGGCGCAGGAGTCCTGCCAAAGCCGGACATGGTCATATCCGCGGAGAAGTCGGCGGTCCCCCATTCCGGGTGCAGGTCCATTGACCATTGACCATGAATCTCCCATGGGCTGCCCTTGATGGTCGTATTCAGGGGCACGTAATCGTTGAACAAACCGCTGAAGTGCACAGGCCTGCGGTCCTGGGCAAAAGCACAGGTGGCTGAAACCAGTAAGAGCAGTGAGAGCACACGTACCACCGAAGGCAGGGTTTTGGCTTTCATAAACGAGTCTCCAGTTTTGGAATTTGGCGCCTGCGTCACCGAACCGTTCAGAAACTGCCCAAGGCCGAGCTCTCTGGGGAATCGATGGAAGTGAGCCGAACTTCAGCGACTTTGCGCCTGAACTGGCGCTACAATCGTTCACCCTGACCAATTCGGTCAAACAGCAACTCGCGGAATGGCGACTTGCCGTGAAATACCGCCTTTTGCCGTGACCGGCAGGGTGACCATCGGCTCATTTCCGCTGCAACGAGTTGGATTGTCTCGGAGAATCTATGGGTGAGTCGTCGTTTGAAATCCCGTCCATGGAGAAGCCGTCCGAAAAGCGGCTCGATTCGTGGAAGGAAATCGCGGCCTATCTGAACCGCGACGTCACCACTGTCCAGCGCTGGGAGAAGCGGGAGGGAATGCCGGTTCACCGCCATCTCCATGACCGGGTGGGATCGGTGTACGCATTTCGCGCCGAGCTAGACCAGTGGGCGCAGAGCCGGAATCTCCGAACAGAGCAGAGCAACGCGGCCTTGCCCGTTTCGGCGACGACGTCGACCGGCCCTCAATCAGTCTCTTCCAGAACATGGAGTTGGGGGTCGAAATTCCTTTTCCCGCTAGCGGCATTCGTCCTGCTGGTGGTCGGCGCAAGCTTCTGGCTGTCTCAGAGGGAGTACTTCTGGAGAAGCCCCGTCGCGGATGCGCGATTCCAGGCAGTTACCGACTTCGGAGGTGTTGAACAAGATGCTGCGGTGTCACGCGATGGCCACTTTGTGACGTTTCTGTCGGATCGGGACGGACAAATGGACATCTGGGTCACGCAGGTCGGTTCGGGAGAGTTCCACAACTTGACGCGCGGAAGCGCGCGGGAGCTTGTCAATCCGTCAGTACGCACCTTGGGATTCTCGCCCGATGGCGCCTTCGTTACGTTCTGGACTCGCACCCAAGATAGTTCGAGCAAGGGAGGCATCGGCGTTTGGTCTGTGCCAACGCTTGGAGGACAGCCGAGGCCCTATCTTGAAGGCGCCGCGGAATACGATTGGTCACGCGACGCTTCCCGCCTTGCGTACCATACGCCCGGCGCCGGTGATCCATTGTTTGTGTCCGACGGCCTTCGTTCCGACGGCCAGCGCATTTTTACCGCGCCGCCCGGTCTCCACAGTCACTTTCCGCTTTGGGCGCCCGATGGAAGATTCATCTACTTTATTCAGGGTTCACTTCCCGACAAACTGGACGTCTGGCGCATCCGACCTTCCGGCGGAACTCCTGAACGCATCACGTCGCAGAATGCGCACCTCAGTCATCCAGTTTTCCTGGATCAGCGCACACTCCTCTATCTTGCGAGCGATTCTGATACCTCGGGACTCTCGCTTTACAGCATTGATGTAGAACGGCGCATTCCCCACCGGCTGACAAGTGGGCCGGACCGCTACACATCGCTCGCTGCCAGCGCTGATGGACACCGTCTGGCTCTCACTCTAGCCACTCCCAGGAAAACCTTCTGGCGGTTGCCGCTTTCCGATTCACCCGCACAGATCTCTGCGGCTGTTCCGATCTCGATCAATACCAGCACAGGCTTTTCTCCGCGGCTCGGGCCTGGTTTTTTGGTTTATGTCTCTTCAACTGGCACGAGCCAGAGCATCTGGAAGTTCGCCGCGGGAAGCAGCACGGAGCTTTGGCGCGGTGAAGGAGCGCAGATCTTTGGTGGTCCGGTTATCTCTCCCGATGGGCGGACGATTGCATTCTCGGTGCGCCAGCGCGGGAAGACCCTGCTTAACGCCGTGCAGATCGACGGCACCAACGTGCGCGTTGTGAATCATTCCCTCGACCTGCAAGGCAATCCTGCATGGGCGCCGGACGGTCGGTCGCTTACGTCGTCGGCGAATGACCACGGAGTCCCACATCTTTTCCGCGTGTCGATAGATGGTAGCTCTCCTGCCCTGTTCGCCCGCGAGTACTCGATGGACCCCTCATGGGCGCCCGACGGGAGCTTTGTCCTCTATTCGGGTCCCGACATTGGCACGACCTTCTCCGTCAAAGCCGCGTCTGCGGATGGAAGTCCGCATACTCTGCCGGCCCTCACCCTGACTCGCGGCGCTCGGCATCTCGCGTTTTTGTCCGGAAGCTCGGAAGTCGTCTTCCTGCGCGGCGATATTCAACACAAAAATCTTTGGCTTTTGGACCTGAAAACCGGCGCAGAGCGTCAGCTGACCGATGTCCCTGCCGACTTCGATATTCAGGACTTCAGCCTCTCGCCGGACGGGCGCGAAGTCGTCCTGGAACGCGTGCAGGAGCGCTCGGACATCGTGCTGCTGGACCTTCCTAACAGATAGCGATTCTCATCGCGAGACCCTGCCCGAAGATCAACCTACGACTATTTCGGCGGATTTTGTGCGGCTGGTGGTTGCTCGCTGTCCGGTAGCGGCATCATGATGCCGTTGTCCGTCTGACCTTGTTTCTGCTGCTGAGGGGAGGACTGCGCGGGAGCATTCTGCTTCGGTTGCTGCGTCGCTCCTGGCTGCTGGTTATCGGGTAAGGGCATCAGCAGGCCGCCATTGCTTTGTCCCTGGTTGACCGGCGGGCGAGGCACCACGTGGGTGGTCTGAGGCCGCGGTTGCAACGCCGGCGGCGGAGATTCGGGTTCAACCACAGGCGTATTGTCACGGCGCTTCAACTGGATTGGACCTCCGAGACGTTCGCGGGCTACGCGCTCGGCTTCGATGCGCTGTTGCAACTGATCGTCGAAGTTGCTGGCGACGTCGCCGATCTTCTTGCCTTCAACATCTTTGCGAGTGGCGAGGGCAATATGAGTGCCATTGCTATTTGCGGCGCGCGCCTTCTCGTAGTAGTACTGCGCAGTCTCCGAGTCGCCGTCGAGTTCGGAGAGGTATCCCATATTGTTCAGGGTGAAAGCGTCATCAGGGGCGAGTTTGAAAGCCTGATTGAAGTATCCGCGCGCCGTGCGCATTTCGTTGCGATTCATGGCAGAGACGCCACGCAGATTCAATCGCGCCACCCGCGCTTCAGGAGTCTCTTCGCGCTGCATGAGTTTTTGCAGTTCTCGCGCGTTGCGTGAAGCGATTTCGCTGATCGGACGCCCGCGCCATTCCTTGTTGAACGAGACCTGGACGTTCTCCGTGGAACCAAGGTTGGCAGCGGCAGTGTAGTACTGCAAGGCAGAGTCGTATTCGCCTTCCTGCTCGCGCGCGAAGCCCAGATTGTTCAAGGTGAACGGATTCTTTGGGTCCAGCTTCAGAGCCTTTTGCAGGATTACGTCGGCCTCGGCAGCGCGGTCCTTGTTAAGCAGCAAGATCGCCTGCACGTTGTAGCGATTGACCTGCATACCAGTGTCGGCAGCGTTGCCGGCAATCTGATCGACAGGCTTGCCTTCAACATTGGGATTGTTCGATTGATCGATAACAGCTGCGGAGCGTTGTTGCGCCGCAAGATCGTAGTAGCGGGCAGCACGGTCGACGTCGCCGTCAAGCTCAGACATGTAGCCCAGGTTGTTCAACGTAAAGGGATCGTTCGGATCGAGAAGGTAGGCCTTGTAAAAGAGCTTCTTAGCACGTACGTAATCGTGGTGTTCGACGGCCTTCACGCCGTCGCGATTGAGCTGCTGGACTGGAGTCGGTTTGCTCTTCTTGGGCAGATTGATGCGAATATCTCCGGCATACGAAAGGGAAGCGCCGAGCAGAAGAACTCCGGTCAGTGCAGTGCGAAACTTCAACATGAAGACGATCTCCACCTGGTCGGGAGCAAGCCGGTGAGCAAGAGAGCACCTGCTTCTCTGGTAGTTGGATGGGTAAAGTTGATACGTGTTTGCCTGCGGGAGGAACAAAGATGGGGAGATTGGTGCAGAGCTGAGGGCGGGTGCAGGCACGGGCAGCTACAATCGCCCCTGGGAGAACTGAATCCAAATGGACTGGCGTGCTCGAGCGTTTCGCGTTCTATCGCGCACATGCATCGCGGTTTATCGGGTCATCCCCATTTTTGGGGCCTTGCGCGGGGCTATCGCAGTAGTGCCATATGGCGATCGATACGTCATGATCGAGAGGGCTGATGGCCTTGGACTCTGCTTTCCGGGAGGATTGGTGCACCCGTGGGAGTCGCCGGAGTTAGCGCTGCGACGCGAGATACAGGAAGAGACGGGCATGACGGTTGATAGGGTCGAAAAGTGGTTCGAGTACCGCGATGACCAGCTGTATCCAACCAGGATTTCCGTGTTCCGGGCGGAGGCCAATGGAGAGCCCCGGGGCTCGTGGGAAGGAAAGGCGGTGGTCGTGGATCTGGCCGAGATGAAGGCGAGCGTTCTCGTGAACCAGCGGGAAGTGGTGTCGCGGTTGAGGCAGGCGCAATGAGTGCGCTGGTCGAGCGGGTTTTAGATACGTCGGCCGAGCCGGCGATTCGTGGATACCTGCATCGGCCTGATGTGCCAAATGGTGATGCACTGGTATTGGCGCATGGAGCGGGGTCAAATGCGCAGTCGCCGGTGCTGGTTGAAGTTGCTGCGGCGTTCGCGGACGCGGGCTACACCGTCCTGCGGATCGATTTGCCGTTCCGGCAAACACGTCCGCATGGGCCGCCGTTCCCGGCGATGGCGGTCAAGGATCGGTTAGGGATTCGCGGAGCGGCGGAGTTCCTGCGCAGGGACTTCCGGGGACGAATCTTCGTTGGCGGGCATTCGTATGGCGGGCGGCAGGCAACGATGCTGGCGGCCGAGGAGCCGGACATGGCTTCTGGACTACTTTTGCTGTCGTATCCGCTGCACCCGCCAAGGAAACCGGAGCAGAAGCGCGACGCGCATTTTCCGAAACTGCAGAAATCGTCGCTGTTTGTGCATGGCAGCCGGGATCCGTTTGGATCGCCAAAGGAGATGCAGGAGGCGTTGAAGCTGATCCCGGTGCGGACGGAGTTATTGATACGCGAGGGAGCGGGACATGATCTGAAGGGAGCAGGGTTGGGTGGTGCGGTGCTGGAGAAGTTTGGGGTGTTCTTTGGCATCTAGTCTCAACGAAGTTGTGGTGATGGTAGAGATCCCTCGCTGCACTCGGGATGACAGAATCCTCTCTTCGCGCGGATTCGGGCTTTCCTAATCCCACCCACGACCAAAAGAGGGTCGAGGGTGGGGCACCCGAGGGTCGCATCTCTGGTAACTTGCGCAGTCCGGGCTTTCACGCTGGAATGAGCTACGCGGGGAGGAAATATGGGCCGCGTATTCAGTTTTGTGGCGTTAATCCTGGTGCTGGCAGGCGGGATGTACATCTATTCGCGACAGGTGAAGGCGATCTCGGCGACACCTGCGAATAATCCTAAAGCGACAGTGAATTTGACTGGCGTGCGCTTGGACTTGAACAACATTGCCCAGGCCGAGAAGAGATATTGGGCAGCAGAAGGCAAGTATGCATCGTTTGACGATCTGATTTCCGGCCAGTACATCACCGATGCGCGCAGACGCGGACCCTATACCTACAGCGTGGATGTGAATGGAGAAAATTTCGTAGTGACCGCGACGCGAGATGCCGAGGCGGATCCCGGTTTACCGGCGCAGATGTCAGTGAATCAGGACATGCAGGCGGTGAACTAACCGGGGGGGTAAAGCGCCTTCTCACTAGGGCTTGTTTCCACCGGTCTGAAGGCCGGTGCTTCCACGGTCTTGCCATCAACGCCCGGCGTCGCTGTAACCTTCCGCAGTTTCGGCAGCAGCCACGCACCTACCCGCCAGAGCAGAAGAAATCCAAGGATGATCCCGTAACGTTCCGGTTCGCGTTTGTCGGCTTTTACCAGCCAGAGGAAGTGAATCACACCCAGCGATGCGCTCACGTAGATGAGCTTGTGCAGGGCAGACCAGTGCTTGCCACCGAGACGTCCGATCCAGCCCTTCGTAGAGGTAATCGCGAGCGGCAACATGAGCAGCAGCGCCGCCATGCCGGCGGTGATGAATCGCCGCTTAAGGATGTCGGCCCACATGTCGTGCAGATCGAAAAACTTGTCGAGCCAGACCCAGGTCATCAGGTGCAGGCAGCCGTAGAAAAACGCGTAGAGGCCCAGCATGCGGCGGAACCGAATGAGCCAGGGCTGAGCGGAAATCTTGCGGAGTGGCGTGACAGAAAGCGTGATCAGCAGGAAGATCAGCGTCCATTTGCCGGTGGAATGAGTGATGACCTCGATGGGATTGGCACCGAGAGCGGAGTGAAGTCCCTTCCACAGAAGCATGAACAACGGCGCGAGACAGAGCGCGAAGACGAAAATTTTCAGGCGCGTGATGTAGAGGTTCTTCAATTCGTATCTGCTCGTCGCTCCGCGAGTTCGGGCTGAAGCCCGAACCTAACCTTGCTTTCTGTTAGAAATACTTTTTCAGGTCCATGCCGGTGTAGAGGCTGGCGACCTGGTCGCCATAGCCGTTGAACATCAGCGTATCGCGCTTGAAAAATTCGCCGATGCGGCGTTCTTTCGCCTGGCTCCAGCGCGGGTGATCGACGTTCGGATTCACGTTGGAATAGAAACCATATTCATTTGGGGATGCCAGGTTCCACGTGGTCGGAGGCTGCTTTTCCACCAGCGTAATCTTCACGATCGACTTAATGCTCTTGAAGCCGTACTTCCAGGGAACCACGAGGCGAATGGGCGCGCCATCCTGCTTGGGCAGTTCGTCGCCGTAGAGTCCAACCGCCAGGATAGCGAGCGGGTTCATGGCTTCGTCCAGTCGCAGGCCTTCGACGTATGGCCAGTCAAGCGTGCCATATTTCTGGCCGGGCATCTGCCTGGGGTCGTACTTAGTCGTGAAGTGAACGAACTTGGCTTTGCTCTGCGGTTCGACTTCCTTCAAGAAATTGCTGAGTGCGAAGCCATTCCACGGAATGACCATCGACCAGCCTTCCACGCAGCGGTGTCGATAGATACGTTCTTCGATCGGGTATGTCTTGAGGAAGTAGTCGATGTCGTAGGTTTTTGGTTTCTTGACCAGGCCGTCGACTTTTACGGTCCAAGGAGACGTCTCCAATGATTGCGCGAGTTTCGCAGGTTCGTATTTGTCGGTGCTGAATTCGTAGAAGTTGTTGTAGTTGGTGATGTCGTTGAAAGGCGTTTCTTTCTCGCTGGTGCTGAAGGGACTCTTAGACGCGATGTTCAGTTTGCCGGCGGCGCTGACGGATACATTGGGAGACGCCATCTCGCCGAGGTAGTGTGCGCCGAGAACCGCGGCGCCCGTAACTGCCGCGCCCAGCATGAACTTCCGGCGATTGATGTAGGTGCCTTTCGGCGTGATCTCGGAAGAGGGAATGTCGCTTTTGTTTTTCAATAACATTTCAATAACTCGCCTCGGGTGGCGCCATGAATGAACAGTTCTTTCGCCGCGCTCAGGATGACCTCGTCATTGAACGAAGCGTTATTGGCGGCTTGATTTCCCCCCACCTCTGATCAGACGCACCTTGCGATCAAAAGTTTCAACAGACCATCTAAGTGCCAGAAAGCAAAAGGCCCGCCTTGGCGGCGGGCCTGGTTAGTAATTCACCCGAACTAGCGGTTCTGGCTGGCCATCGCTGAGGCGCGAGCGCTATTGCGTTCCGCCACGATCTTCTTGGCATTATCGGCCAGTGTCTTCGCCTGGCCCATCAGGTCCAGAGCTTTGACAACGAGCGGATCGCCATCGGCGCGAACTTTCAGACCCTCTTCCTGACCGAAGGAGTCGATGAAGATCTCGCTCTTGATGTTGTTGCGGATCCAGTCATTCGCTCCGGCCAGATCAGATTCCGTGTAAGCGACCTTCTGATCGTCGAGAAACTTGCGGAACTCCTGCATCACGGCATCGTCGACCGCGAAGTTCTTCGCCACCTGATGGTTGATAGTGTAGTGCTTGGCGAAGTTGAAGAAAGCGTAGTGCTGCAGCAGTTCATCCTGGAAGTGATTCTGCTTGGGAGTCTCGAACCGGACGTCAGGAGTGATACCTCCGCCACCGTAGACGGGACGCCCGCTGTCGGTCATCTTCACCTCACGATTGGCAGCGTTCGCGGTTCCGTTGTCGTCATGGTTGTAGTAATAGTCGTAGAGCGACACGCCAGTGTAATCGCGCTGGATCAGGCGTCCGCTGGGCGTGTAGTACTTCGCAGTGGTGAGCGCCAGACCGGTGTTTTCAGACAGCGGGAACACGGTCTGAACCAGGCCCTTGCCGAAGGTGTTCTCGCCAACAATCAGGCCGCGGTCGTGGTCCTGAATGGCGCCTGCCAGAATTTCTGCCGCCGAAGCAGTACCGCGATTGACCAGAACAACGATGGGATATTCCTTACCGCCATTGCCGTGGCTGGCGCGATAAACCTTTTCCGGTGAGGAGCGGCCGTGATGCGAAACGATCACCTGACCGCGCTTCAGAAACTTATCGGCGACCCCAACGCCCTCGCTGAGCAGACCGCCGGGATTCTGGCGGAGATCGAGAACCAGACCCTTCAGGTCACCCATCTCTTCGAGCGCCTGCTGAACTTCGTGCTCGGTCGTTTCCTGGAAGCCGGAGATGTGCATATAGCCGACGCCCGGGCGGATCAGGAAGTGAAGGTCCACGCTGTAGCGGGGAATCTCATCACGGGTAACGTTAAATTCGAGAGGCTTCGGGGTACCTTCACGCATGATCGTGATTTTGACGTTGGTACCCTTGGGGCCCTTGAGCATATCGGCGACATCGGAGGTGCTGAGATTGTCGGTGGGCTTTCCATCAACGGCGATGATGATGTCGCCAGGATGAATGCCTGCGCGGTATGCCGGCGTTCCGACGAATGGGGCGATCACGATGACCTTATTGTTACGCGGACCAACCTGCATCCCCACGCCGTAGTACTTACCGCGCTGTTCTTCGCGAAGAAGCGAGTAGGCTTTCGGGTCGAAGAAGTTGGAGTGCGGATCAAGCACGCGCAGCATGCCAGGGATGGCGCCGTTGTAGATGGCCTTGTCGGCGCTGACCGGTTCGGCGTAGTTCTGCTCTACGAGGTCATACACTTGCGAAAACGTGCGGAGGCTGTCGCGGATCTCTCCGTCGCCAGACGGAGTGCTGCCGCTAACGCGCTGACCAAAAACAGCTCCTAAAAAACCGCAAGCAATGATGACGAAAACTACCAGGAAGAGAGCACGACGAGTACTACGGACCATCTGTAAGTTCCTTGGTGGGGCGGAGACCCACACCCTCAAAGTAAAAGCAGTATAGCACGATGAAATGAGCCAACCCCTCGTATCTATTGGCCATCGGGCTACCTGTCCTTGAGGGCAATCGGCACCTAACATGTAACACTTAGTCACCAAGTTCAGGTGCTAAGAGCTAACCACTACTTGGGTATCGTGAGCTTGTTTGCGGCTTTTGAAGACAAGGCAGTATGATGACGACATGAATCTTGGCATGCCGGAGATGATCTTCATCTTCTTGTTGGCCCTTATCATCTTCGGGCCCAAGAAGTTGCCGGAGATCGGACGCCAGATCGGGAAAGCGCTAGGCGAGTTCAAGCGTGCCAGCAACGAGTTCAAGTGGCAGTTGGAAGCGGAAATGCGCCAGTTGGAACTCGAAGCGGAACGCGAAAAAGAAACGAAAACCACAGCCGCGCCCGCCCCCGTATTGCAGGCTCCCGTAGGCACGATTCTGAATACCGAAGCGCAGTCATTGCCGGCCAACGGCAATCAACCTCCTGCTTCTGAAAGTGCGCCTTCCTCGCAACCTGCCGATGCCTAGTCCCGCGTACGCCGCCGCCAAACAAGTCCTTAGCGATCACATGGGGAGTATGAGTTTCCTCGAGCATCTCGAGGAGCTTCGCCGCCGCATTATCTGGTCTTTTCTCTTCGTCGCGGCCGGCTTCATGGTCTGCTGGTGGAAGGCGGAGCGGATCTACGGCTGGATGCAGAAGCCGATCATGGAAGCTCTGCGCCGTCACAATATGGCGGAGAAGCTGGTGTACCTGAGTCCGACGGAACCCTTCAATATGTACTTGAAGGTCGGATTCATTGGCGGGCTGTTCCTGGCATCGCCCTTCGTGCTGTACCAGCTGTGGTTGTTCATTTCGCCGGGCCTGTACCGGAACGAGCGCCGGTATGTAGTTCCGTTCATGGTTTCGTCTGTGGGACTGTTTATCGCGGGCGGACTGTTCGGCTACAAGATGGTGTATCCGGCGGCATTGGATTTTCTGATCGGATACGGATCCCAGTTCCAGCCGATGATCACGATCGGCGAGTATACCGATCTGTTTCTGACGATCATCGTTGGGCTCGGAATTGTTTTCGAGATGCCGATCCTTGCGTTCTTTCTGGCGCTGATGGGCGTAATTAGTGCGGGGTTTCTCTGGAAGAATCTGCGCTATTCGATTCTCGTGATTTTCATCATCGCGGCGATTATCACTCCCACGACCGACATCATGAACATGTGCATTTTCGCGGCGCCGATGGTGCTGCTGTATATCGTGAGCATATTCATTGCATGGCTGGTCCATCCGAAGCGACGTAAAGCGAAAGCGGAAGCGGATTAGCCTACGGCGGGGACTGTGACTGGCAAAGATCCGGAAGGGGGATCTGCAGGTGATCCTGATAGACTGCCTCTCGTGCGAACCTCTGTCCTGACGTTCTTATTGCTGACTCTTCTTGCCTGCTCTCGTGGCAACACCGTGACGGCCAAGGCTCCGGAACCCGCTCCGCAAGCGCAAGCAGCGGTGCCTCTTCCCACGGTGGTGCCGTCCCCGCCTGACACGCCTGATGTCCATGTAAACGGCGAAAGAGCATTGCAATACACGCGCGAGATGGTGGCGATGGGTCCACGTCCGATTGGTAGTCCCGCGCACTCGAAACTTGAGAATTACCTGCGACAGCATCTGAAGAACGACAACCTTGAGGAAGATGCCTTCACCGCCGACACGCCGAAAGGGAAGTTTCCAGCGCGCAATTTCATTGCGAAGTTTCCTGGGACAAAGGACGGCATCATCGTGATTGCCGGCCATTACGAGACGAAGATGCTGAAGAGCTTTGTGGGAGCGAACGATGGCGGCGCGAGCGCCGGATTGCTTCTTGAACTGGCGAATCGGTTTGCAGCCGAAAAAAAACCTCGGGATGGTTACTCGGTGTGGCTGGTGTGGTTTGATGCCGAGGAGGCGGTAAAAGAGTGGTCAGACACAGACAGCACCTACGGCAGCCGCCACCTGGCAGAAAAGTGGCAACAAGATGGGACGGCGAAGAAGATCAAAGGATTGCTTCTGCTGGACATGATTGGCGACGCCGACTTGAACATCGATCGCGATCTCAACTCGACGCCATGGCTGGAGGATCTGGTGTACCAGGCGGCGAGCCGCTTCGGGTATCAGTCATATTTCTTTGGCCGACAGATACCTGACTTCGACGATCACATTCCTTTCGCGAAAATTGGGGTTCCCGTGGCAGATCTGATCGATCTCGACTACGGATACAACAACGTTTTTTGGCATACTCCTCAGGACACAGTGGATAAACTCAGTCCCAAGAGCCTGGAAGTAGCCGGAACAACCGTGGTGGAAGCGGTGCGTCTGCTGGATGCGCGCCGATGACCAAACCGTACTGGAGGGAAGGACTGTTGAAGGTGAGGGTTTTTGGGACAGGAACCTGGTGCGTGCTGTTGCTGGCATCGCTATCTCTTTGCGGAGTTGCGTTCACACAAGAAGGAGTACAAAAGCCCGATGCTCCCGCACCGCAGCCCACGTCGCGGCCTTCGGGCCCGGTAAAAGTTGGGGCGGATTTTGTTCAGTTGCTGCAACGGACGTCGGTGGTGTTTCCAGATTTGGCGGTGAACACGGCCAGCCTATCTACAAGCCAAAAATTCAAGCTCGCCGCGAATAATAGCGTCTCTTTAAGCACCATCGCGGCGGCAGCAGTGAGTTCCGGGTGGAACCAGGGTTTCAACGAACCTGAAGGGTATGGGCAAGGCATGTCGGGTTACGGGAAGCGTTTTGGGTCAGCGATGGCGAGGTCGGCTTCGAACCAGATATTCGGAACGTTTTTGCTCGCATCAGCGTTGCATCAGGATCCGCGTTTCTTCGTAAAGAACGACGTGACGTTTGGCGGTTCGGTGAAGTATTCAATCAACCGAGTCTTCCTGACTCGCGGGGACGACGGAGGGCAACAAGTTAACTGGTCGGGATTAGTCGCGCCGCTTGGCGCTGAAGTTCTCGCGAATACATACTTTCCGCAGGGAGATCGCGACGCTGGCGACGTCTTACAACGCTACGGTTACGACCTGCTGTGGAAAGCTGCCGGCAATCTTGCCAAGCAATACTGGCCGAAGATCAACAAAGAACTTCGGCTGCAACCTGCTTCTATGCCAGCGAAGCAGCCATGATCAGGGCCGAACCGAACACATTCCCTGAAATAGACTAGGCAGCTTTGCCAGTCTGGACTCGCTTCGGGAAAACGAAGATCTCGCCGCCGCGCAACTCGACGTCGTAGGTTTTGATGGCGTCGGTTGCCGGTCCAGCCACGACGATTCCCGTATGAACGTCGAATTGAGATCCGTGCCAGGGGCACTGGACAGTGCAACCGACGAGAGCCCCGTCGGAGAGCGGTCCACCTTTGTGCGTGCAATGGTCGTCGAAGGCAATGAGTCCATTCGGGCAACGCCCGATCGCGACGCGAGCTCCCTGAACAACGGCAAGCATGAGCTGACCCGGAGCGACGTCTTCATCTTTGCAGACGGGCTGGTTCCAGTCGTGGAGAGTGACGGTTTTCCACGAGGTGGCATTGGCGTAACGGCGATCGACGCCGATCTGGTTTCGGTACACCAGAGTTCCGCCCATCCATCCGGAGATGAGGAGGCAAAATACCGCGATCCCAGAAAGTATGAACGAAGTTTGGTCGGGTCTGGCGGATGGTCCCCCGCGATAAGCAGCATTCGAAATAAATAGCAGGAGGACCAGCACATTGAGGAAGGCGTGCTTGTAACCTCGGCTGCGGGCGCTGGATGCGGGAGGCACGACGGAAAACAAGTCAACGGCGCCGGCAATGGCAGCGGCCACGGCCATGATGTTTCCGGCCAGGATGCAATACCAGGCAGCGGCCCAGAGCGAGGGTAACTCCCGGCTCGCGCCGATCGCGTCGAAAACAAGGCTGGTGATGAAGAGTCCGATCGGGAAAGTCACCAAGATCGGATGAATGGGATGAGAGCTGATCTGTGCTCGGGATCTCATGGCGCCTGCTCCGAAAAGCGGTGATGGGATGTACTTACGCCCCTTGCAGTGTGAGTGTCGGAAGCGAGTTGAGGATGGCTCGCGACTGTGATTTCGCAATAGCCTTTTCTAGCGGACCATTTTCGTTTTAAATGTCAGCTCCCATGAGAACTTACCTTTTGCCTCTATTGATGTTCGCTGTCGCGTGCGGAGCAGCTGCCGCCCAGAGTTCCTCCGACAAGATCATTGAGGAAGCACTGAAGCCTTCGCCGCTCGAAACGAACCTGCAACAGTTAACGGACCAGGTTGGCGGACGAGTGCCCGGAACCCCGGCGTTCGATCAGGCAGTTGCCTGGGCGGAAGCTGCCTTCAAGACCGCGGGAGCAGATTCGGTGCATACCGAGCAATTCAAAATCGCGCAATCGTGGGCCGAAGGGGCTACGGAGTTTGAGATCACTACTCCGAACCGGTTTCGAGTGCGCGCAGTTTCGGTTGCATGGGCTCCGGCGCTGAAGGCGACCCACGCGCGTGTGATCGATGTAGGCGAGGGTACGCTGAAGGATTTTGCGGCGGCCGGGGATATCGGAGGGGCGATCCTGCTGGTGCATACCGATGTTTTGAAAACATGGGACGACCTGTTCGCCGAGTATCTGAAGGCTCCTCCTATCATCGATCAAGCCGTGAAGGGCAGGGCGCTGGCGATCGCGTTCATGGCGACGCGGTGGCACGACATTCTGTACCGGCATACGAATAGCTCCGATGGGCAGATCGACAAACTGCCAATGCTGGTGGTGTCGCGCGAAGATGGCGAGCGGGTGGCGAGACTGATTGCGTCTGGGAAGAAGATCCAGGCGGAGATTTCGATTCCGAACCGGATTGGCGGCCCCTTTACGACTTCGAATGTGATCGCGGAGTTGCGTGGCAGTGAGAAGCCAGACGAGTTCGTCATTCTGGGAGCCCATCTCGATTCGTGGGAGCTGGGAACTGGAGCTCTGGACAATGGCTGCAACGCGGCGCTGGTGATCGATGCGCTGCGGGCGATCAAGGCGACTGGGTTGACACCGCGACGGTCCATTCGATTCGTGCTCTTCTCAGGAGAAGAAGAGGGGCTGCTGGGTTCGTGGGCCTATGCGCGGGCGCATCGCGCAGACCTGGACAAGATGGCAGGGGCGGTGATCTTCGATGCGGGCACCGGACGCGTCACTGGATTCTCGCTCGGAGCACGGGCGGACGAGGAGGCGGCGATGAAGCAATTGATTGCACCTCTGGCGCAATGGAATGCCACAGAACTAACGATGGATGCGCCGTGGGGAACGGACAACGTCGATTTTCTGCTGGAGGGCGTGCCAACATTGGTTGCGAATCAGGAGACAGCGAATTACCTGGAGAACTATCACGCGGTTTCCGATACCTATGACAAAGTTGATTTTCCTCAGCTGAAGAAGCATGTCGCGATGGCTGCCGAGGTAACCTTCGCAATTGCAGATGCGTCGGAGCGGATTGCACCGCGACAGAATCGTGCCGAAATCGAACACTTGTTGAAGCAGTCAGGTCTGGGAGATCAGCTTAAGATTTTTGGAATGTGGCCGGCATGGGAGAATGGTGAGCGCGGACGCGCAAAACAGTGAGTCGAAAGGCTGGGCTTGTCGAGACTGGTTTTTTGGGTTGTCTTCAATCTGTTCGTAGTCATCATGCTGGTGCTGGACCTGGTGGTCTTTCACCGCAAGGCTCACAAGATTGGGTTCCGCGAAGCGCTGGCGTGGACCGCCTTCTGGATTGCACTGGCGGCTGCGTTCGCCGTTGGCGTGCACTTCTGGTATGGCAAGACGAAGGCGCTGGAGTTCGTAACCGGATATGTGATCGAGGAGTCGCTCAGCGTCGATAATCTTTTTGTATTCCTGCTGATCTTCAATTACTTCAAGGTACCGGATCGCTATCAGCACAAGGTGCTCTTCTGGGGAATCATCGGCGCACTGGTGATGCGCGGGATCTTCATCCTGGTTGGCGTCTCGCTGATGAACCGCTTCGAATGGATCGTTTACATCTTCGGTGCAGTGCTGATCTGGAGCGGCATCAGCTTCCTGCGTGGCGGCGAGAAGGAAGTGCATCCGGAGAATAATCCGGTGTTGAAGCAGGTGCGGCGCTGGATTCCGGTCACAAAAGACTATGTCAATGGGAAATTCTTCGTGCGCGATCCGAGGCTGTATGCGACGCCGCTGTTTCTAGTTTTGTTGATGATTGAAACAACGGACGTTGTATTCGCTGCCGATTCAATCCCGGCAGTGCTGGCGATTTCGCGCGATCCATTCATCGTGTACACGTCGAACGTTTTCGCGATCCTGGGATTGCGATCTTTGTATTTTGCGCTCTCAGGAATGATGACGGCGTTCCACTACCTTCAATACGGGCTTGCAGTGATTCTTTTATTTATCGGCGCGAAGATGATGTTGTCGCACTTCTATCACATGCCGATTGGCATTGCGCTGGGGACGGTTGGAGGAATCCTGGCGCTGTCGGTGGTAGCGTCGCTGGTGTTTCCGAAAAGAGTAGACAGTAGAGCAGTAGTCAGTAGTCAGTAGTCAGTAGTTCGAGTGCGCCTAGTGACTGGGTTGTTCGGACTTTGCGCTGGTTCGTGAATAGTCGATCAGGCCGTTAAGGATTCGACCCAGCTCGCTCGTGGATGTGAGCAACATATTGAAGTCAACTTCCGATATGTAGCCCAACTCGCTCGCGATCTGAATCTGAGTTTCTAATTCCAATAGCGAGCCTCGCGCCTGTCCGAGGAACTGTTTCATTTCTCCCTTTGAAAGTCTCCCCTGCCCTTCAGCGATGTTGCTGGGAATAGATACCGCAGACCGGCGAATCTGACTCGTAAGACCATACGTCTCTTCCCTGGGAAATGTTCTTGTTATCCGGTAAATGCTGAGCACCAACTTCATGCCATGTTGCCAAGCGATCAGATCTTTGTATCCGTTCACGACGCGCACCGATGCTTTCAAACTGATTATCCGACCGGATCGTTGCGGGACCAGTGACCGGCGTCACCTAACTGACTACTGACTTACTGACTACTGACTTACTGACTACTCGAACCTGATCTTGTCTCCGGCAACCACCGAGTGCTTCAGGAACTTCTTGTCATCGTGGGTAGGAAAGTCGGTGCGGTAATGAGCGCCGCGGCTTTCTTCGCGGGCCAGTGCCGACTTTGCGATCAGTAGTCCCGTTTGCCAGACGTTACGGGCTTCCATACAACGACGGCAATGACTGGCGGGAAGCGCAGGTTTCAGCGCTTCGAGTTCGTGGATCGCGTTCTTCATACCGTGAGCCGTGCGGACAATGCCGACGTCGCGCCACAGAATGTTCTGAACGTCGCGGATGAGGTCGTCGTCGTTCTTGGTGGCGGCCGGGGTATCGGGCGGTGCGGAGCTTGATGGAGTCGCACTCGGAGCACTCGAATGTTGCTGGCCGAGTTCAGTTCGCATGACGCGAGCGGCACGTTCGCCGAATACGAGGCCTTCGAGAAGAGAATTACTGGCAAGCCGGTTCGCGCCGTGCACGCCGGTACAGGCGACTTCGCCAGCAGCGTAAAGACCGGGAATGCTGGTCTGGCCGTCAAGATCAGTCTTGACGCCACCCATTGCGTAGTGAGCGGCGGGACGGACGGGGATCATGTCGGTGGTGATGTCGACGTTGTACTTCAGGCATGTCTCATAGATGCGTGGGAAGCGCCTGCGAATTACGTCTGGATCTTTGTGGGTTAGGTCGAGATACACCACGGGATCTTTGCTGCGACTGAGTTCAAGTTCGTGAGCGATGGCGCGCGCGACCACGTCGCGTGGCGCCAATTCGGCCAGCGGATGATACTTCGGCATGAAGCGCGCGAGTTGTTCGTTGCGAAGGATGGCGCCTTCGCCCCGAAGCGCTTCCGAGAGCAGGAATCTGGGCGCACCTTTCACATAAAGAGCGGTTGGATGAAATTGAACGAATTCCATGTCGCTGATCTCGGCGCCCGCGCGGTAAGCCATGGCGACGCCATCGCCGGTAGCAACCGCGGGATTGGTAGTTTCTTTGTATACGTGGCCCAACCCACCGGTAGCCAGGAGCACGGCGGATGCGCGAACCGTGTGCAGCTCACCGCTTTCACCCAGGAGCTTCACGCCAAACACTCGGCCGTTTTCGACAACCAGATCGGCGGCGAATTCAAACTCAACAATAGTGATGTTCTTGATCGATTTCGCTTTGAAATAAAGAGCACGGCCGATTTCCTGGCCGGTTGAGTCGCCGTGTGCGTGCAGGATGCGATCGCGGCTGTGAGCACCTTCGCGAGTGAAGGCGAGCTTGGTTCCATTGCGATCAAATTGTGTCCCCCAGGCGATCAGCTCCTCGATTCGCTCCGGCCCTTCCTCCACCAGAACACGCGCCGCCTTGTCGTTGCAAAGACCATCGCCAGCGACGAGTGTGTCTTGCAGGTGGAGGCTGATTTCGTCTTCGTCGCTCAGGGCCGCGGCGATACCTCCCTGAGCGTATTGTGTGGCGGACTCTTTCACTTCCAGTTTGGCAAGGACAAGTACGCGTCCGGATGAGGCGAGTTCGATAGCAGCGCGCAGTCCGGCAACACCGGCGCCGATCACGACGAAGTCGGTTTCCGCCACCGCGCGTTTCTTATCAGGCTTCATGACGGCACGATGTTACCACTCGCAGGGGATTTGATTCTTCGTGCGCTATGATGGAAGCGGTGAATCGAATCGAAATCAAGATTCCGGAACGCTCTTATCCGGCGCTGATTGAATGTGGCTTGCTGCAGCGGGCGGGCGAAGTGCTGCGCGAGATCGTTCCCGGCAAGACGCGGTTTGTGGTGGTCACGGTGCCGCCGGTCCGCAAGCACTGGGGAGAGGCGCTCGCTGCGTCGCTGACTCGAGCCAATCTGCAGCACATCTGGGTGGAGATGCCGGATGGAGAGAAGAACAAGAGGCTCGACACTGTGGAAGCACTTGCCGCAAAGATGATCAAGGCGGGCGCTGACCGAAAAAGCGTTGTTCTTGCGCTGGGTGGCGGTGTCACCGGCGACGTGTCGGGATTCCTCGCGTCGATCTACATGCGCGGTGTGGACGTTGTTCAGATTCCCACGACATTGCTGGCACAGGTGGACGCTTCGATCGGCGGCAAAACCGGCGTCGATATGCGCGAGGGGAAGAACCTGCTGGGCACGTTTCATCATCCGCGGGCGGTGATTATCGATCCCGAAGTGCTCTCGACGTTGCCCGATCGCGAATATCGCGCTGGTCTCTATGAAGCGTTGAAGTGCGGATTCATCCGCAACAAGGAAATCTTCGACTACATGGAAGCCAATCGCGATCGCATTCTGCAGCGCGAAAAGGAACCGCTGGAGTGGGTGATTCGAGCAGCGGTGCAGGTGAAGGCGGATGTGGTGGCGGCCGATGAGCGCGAGGGCGATCTGCGACGGATCCTGAATTTTGGTCACACGATTGGGCACGCGCTGGAAGCGGAAACCGGATACAAACAATTCCTTCATGGAGAGGCCGTGGCGTGGGGAATGGTGGCGGCCGCGATGATTGCAGCGGCTCTGCAAAAAACGGATTCAGAGACGGCGCGCCGCATCATATCTTCTGTGCTGGCGTATGCGCCTCTTCCCAAGGTTGAGACCAGGGGGAAGCGAATTGCCCGGCGCTTAATTAGCGACAAAAAGACGATCGATGGAGTAGTGCATTTCATCCTGCCGACAGAACTTGGGCGAGTGGAAGTGATCTCCGATGTGCCGGAGCGCGCCGTAGTACAAGCCGTGGAAGAGCTACGCTATCTTTCGCAATCCGCGTAATGTCGACTCCTGCTGAAAATTCGAAGACGAGTGCACCGGTAATTGGCGCCGCCCCTGAAGGCGCTGCCGATCGCGAACAGGCCGCGGCAAAGGTCCGCGAAATGTTTACGGCGATCGCGCCGCGTTACGACGTGCTCAACCACGTGTTGTCGATGCAAGTGGATCGATGGTGGTGGTGGCGAGCATCGCGGACGTTCCGGCACATCCTGCAGCGCAGCGATGCAATGGTGCTGGACCTGTGCTGTGGAACGGGAGACATGACAGCGGCGTTGCTGGCGCGGGCACAGAAAAGTGGGGCGACGCCGAAAATTGTTGGCGCTGATTTTTCACACGCCATGTTGCAGCGCGCGACGATCAAGGGACTGGGCAAACCGTTGCGATGGCTGGAGGCCGATGCGCTGAATCTGCCGCTGCCCGGAGAGAAGTTCGATCTGGTAACGTCGGCGTTCGGGTTTCGCAATCTTGCCGATTACGATGCGGGACTGCGCGAGATCTATCGGGTACTGAAGCCGGATGGCGAGATCGGCATTCTTGATTTTGGCGAGCCGAAGGGGATTGTGGGTTGGTTCTACCGACTGTATTTCCGGTACGTGCTGCCGGCGGTAGGCACGGTGATCTCCGGGATCGAAGGACCGTACAAGTATTTGCCGGCGTCGGTGGCACGATTTCCTGCTCCCGAACAGATGTTGGAGCGGATGCGGATGGCGGGATTCCAAGAAGTTTCATGGACGCCGTACTCGTTTGGGATTGCGGGGCTGTATCGGGGAAGGAAGTAGAAAAGTAGTTACCAGCACCGGCAAGATTGCCTGTTCTACACGCGGGCGAGCGCAGCCGCGGCACTGTGTTCTTCCACAAAGCAATCCTTCAGCGCTTCTTCATTGGTGAACTGAATAACCTCTTCATAATGCGTTCCCAGGAAACTTTGCAGCTTTTTTGTGTTCATGACGTACGAACCGATCATGTAAGGCAGGGCTTGCGGCGGGATCGTTGAAATCTTCATCTTCCAAAGCAGTGAAAGCGCGAGCCGGCACAACCATTGTCCCGGCAGACGAACGATTTTCTGATTGGCGATACGAGCGCATACCTGATACGGGACTGCATCACCGCGTCCGGCAACGTTGAGAATCACAAGATTATTCTTTGCGACGGGTCGCTGTAGCAGGTGGGCGATGAGCCGAGCCATGTCGTCCACATGAACGAACTGGAAGCGCTTATGGAGATACTTTTCCCCGACTGGAAGCAGCATGGGGAGACGCTTGCCTTCGATCTGCAGTTTTCGTCCCCAGCGGCCCTCGCCGTAGGCCGTGCCGCGCAACGCATTCACCATGTAATTCTGCATGGAAGCGCCAGCGAAGATATGCGGGCGCAACAGATAGGTACTGCAGGCGCCCAGGTTCGCGGCGCGGAAGCGCACTACGTCGTCCGCTTCCTGCTTGTGAATGGCGTATGGCAGAGTGTGCGCGCCGAGAGGGTTCTCCTCACGAACCGGACCTTGCGTCTCCGAGCCGTACGCTGACACGGACGAAGGGAAGATGAAGGTATCGATGAGTCCACCGTGGCGATTGACTTCGGTAATCGCTTCCATCACGCGCGCGGTGCCAGCTACATTGATCTGCCACATGCGATCGACGTCGAGCACGCCGTTGCGAACAGGATCGATGATGAATGCCAGATGGACTACTGCTCGTGCTTCAGTCTTTTTGAGCAACTGGACCAGGCTGTCGCAGGCGTCTTCGCGACCCAGGTCCATGCGTTCAAACCGCTCCAACTGTCCGGACGCGGTCGGATGCATGTCCACGCCGATAACACGAAAATCCTGCAAGTGAGGAAGCAACCGCTGGCCGAGATTTCCTGAGATCCCGGTTACGATGACCGTCGGTTTGGAAAGACCGTTGCTCACTTCTTGGTTTGTGGCGCCGGCGTAACAGACGCAGCCGGCGCTGCAGCGCTTCGTGCGCCGAAGTAGTTCTGGTTTAGTTCGGGTTTTACATTGTTCATGATGGAATCCATGCTCGCAGTGAGCTTCTCCCGTTGGAGTGTTTGCTCAATTTCGGCCCGCACATCATTTAGAGGTACGGTCTTCCTGGACTCCATTTTGTAGATATAAGTGCCCTCAGGTTGGATCAGGGGCTGGCTAATTTCACCGGGCTTCAGATCGAAGATGGAAGCTTGGGCTGGGGGAACCATGCTGCGCCGCCAATTTGGAATCGAAGTTGGCGGGGGCGGTGTCTTCATGCCGGAAGCTTCGTAGATCTCCTTTTCTAGTTTGTCGAAGTCCTCTCCGGCGGCAGCACGGGCGCGAAATTTGTCGGCCTCGAGTTTGAGTTCGGCGTCGCTCGGCTGCTTTTCCGCGGCCTTCAGCGAAGGTCTCGATTTGGGGATAAACAAGCGCTTGAGGGCGGCCTGTTCGTAGTCCGGCTGATGCTGCTTGTAATATTCGTCGATCTCAGCGGCCGTGGGCTTCGCCTTATCCTGCGCCTCTTTGACAAGTTCCTGGGCAAGGACCTGCGTGCGCATGAACTCCATCATGTCCTTGAAATGCTGCGTGTCCTGGATATGCTGGCGTTCCGCCATATTCTGGAGGACCAGCGCCCTTGCATACTGTTGCGCGAGCATCTGGCGGCTGTTCTGGGGCATGTCGGGATTCAGCGTATTGATCAACTTCTCGAAATCTGCCCTGGTGATGATCGTTTTACAGTCTGCGCCAGTGGAGGGGCCCGAAGTCCCCGGGCATAATCCCTGCAAAGTGATGACAGCTCCCGATTCTGGAACATCTTGAGGGATCACCTGTAGCGTGTTCGAGGGTTGGGCCGCGTGAGGCTCAGCCGCAGGATTCGCAGTTTGCGGCGTGCCAGCGGATCCAGGCTTCGCTGCCTGGCTGAACGCAAAGGATGAGAGCAAAAGAACAGAGAAGATCGACCGATACATTACTGTCTCCGAGAGCGGGTGAAATGCACGCAAATCAGCTCAAGAATCGTAGCATAGTTAGCACGGGTATTTTCTTATGAGGCTGGTTCGGGGATGTGGAGTTTATTGGCAGAGTCCGAACGGGCAGAGGATAATCAGAGAGAGAGATGGTTGAGGCTCCCACACTGAACCCCACATCGATGCGTGCTGAGAAGCGCGCGGTGGCGCAGAACTCCGTTTGGGCTGCTATCGGCATTACCATTTTGAAGGTCGTGGTGGGGCTCAGCACCGGAAGCCTGGGAATACTTTCAGAAGCACTGCATTCCGGGCTGGACCTGGTGGCCGCGCTGATCACGCTGTTCTCGGTGCGCGTATCCGACAAGCCCGCCGACGCGGATCATCAGTACGGTCACGCGAAGTTTGAGAATTTTTCAGCCTTCCTCGAAACCAGCCTGCTACTGCTCACCTGCGTGTGGATTGTGTGGGAGGCCATCAAGCGCCTCTTCTTCCACAGCGTGGAAATCGAGCCCAGTATCTGGGCGTTCGCCGTGATGTTCTTCTCGATTTGCGTGGATTACTGGCGCTCTCACAAGCTGCAACATATCGCCGACAAGTACGACAGCCAGGCTCTGCACGCGGATGCACTTCACTTCCGAACAGACATCTGGTCAAGCAGTGTGGTGATCCTGGGGCTGGCGCTCGTGGCGATTGGCGAGAGGTTCAACATTGGCTGGCTGCGGGTCGCCGACCCCCTGGCTGCGCTTGCAGTGGCGGGAGTCGTGGTCAATGTGAGCTGGCGACTAGCGCGGCAAACGATGGATGCACTGCTCGATGCCGCTCCCACCGGAATTCGCAACCAGGTGATCAGCGCAGTGCAACGGGTACCCGGCGTGATTGAAGTGGATCGCGTGCGGATACGGCGTGCAGGGAATCACTACTTCGCGGATCTTAGCGTGGGATTCGGCAGGAATCTGACGTTCCAGCGTTCGGAACAACTGTCGGCGGATGTGGTTCAGACGGTGATACGGATTCTTCCTGACGCGGATGTGGTGGTGCATTCCACGGCGATTCCGCTGCGAGGCGAGAACATGTTCGATCGTATCCGCGCGGTGGCCTCATCGAACAATTTAGGAGTGCACGACATCAGCATTCAGGATCTGGATGGCCGTTTGCACGTAGAGCAACACCTGGAACTGAACGAGCAATTGTCGCTGAAGGAAGCGCACGATTTTGTCACGGTGCTGGAATCGGAGATCCGGGAGAAGATACCTGAGATCTCCACGATCCTGACGCACATCGAAAGCGAACCGGCGACCATCGAAACAGCGCATCAAATCGTGGAAGAACCGGCACTCGAAGAAAAACTACGCAGGGTGGCGGGCGAGTTTCCCGAAGTGATCGACCTACATGATTTCGAGTTCAAGCGCGTAGGAGGGAAACTGTATGTCTCGTGCCACTGCACTATGTCCGATATCCTGCCGCTTTCCCAGGTTCATGAAGTAATGACGGCAGTAGAGATACGCTTCAAGCAGGTAGACCCCGAATTGTTTCGCGTGCTCATTCATCCCGAACCGCAGACGGACAACCTTCGATAGCAGCGGCAACTTGCTCGTGGCAAACGCGCTCTGTATCCTCGACGAGTGGCGCGCTTAAGCCCAACTCGTGCCGGATGGCGAGCGATCAGGCAAACCCCCTCGCTCGTGCTGGCAGAGATCGCATGGCGTTGGACGTTTGGGATTGCGCTGTGGGCAGTACTCGCGTACATCGCGTTGAGCTCGTTGGGGCAGGTTCGAATCTCGGATACCGAGATCAAGCTGATCCGCGCGTTCGATCCCTACGCTAGTTCCTACGTCTTGCTGAGAGTCCTGGACGCGATCGTACCTGTGGTTTTGCGGGTCGTGGGCTATGCCTTGCCGGCTTTGCTAGTCCTGTGGATTGTAGCCGCCACCGTGGGTCGTGCCGCGACATTGAAAGCACTGCTCGGAGATCGCGCCGGGAAGGTTCGCTGGTCGGCGCTGGCAGGCGTGAATCTGCTGCGCGTCGTGGTTTTGTTCGCGGCGGTGCTGGCGTTCGTAGGATCGTCGATCCTGGTAGGGCGCTTTTTCCGCGGAACACCTGAGTTACTTGGCGCAGCGGTGTTGCTGAGCCTGGGCATCAACCTGCTTATCCTGAGCGTTTGGTCGCTGCTGAATTGGTTTCTGAGCTTGGCACCGATCTTCGTGATGCGGGATGACGCGGGTGCGTTTTCGGCGTTTGGCGCTTCGCTCGACCTGTTTCGTGAGCGCTCGGGAGCTTATATGGGCGCGGCCGTCGCGTTGGGCCTGGTGAGACTGCTGTTGCTGGTTGGGGTCAGCCTCTTATCGTTCGTTCCGCTCGGGATGATCGGGGATTTTCCCGCGCGGGGCATTGTCGTGGTCAGCATTACGGTTGCGCTCGTTTGTTGGGCATTGATGGACGTAGTGCAGATCTGGCGAATTGCCGCGTACGTTTCACTGGCGGAATACGAGCCGGAAGCCCCCGTCACCACTATGCCGGTGATTGCGCCGGAGGTACGTGGACCGGATGTTTCGGCTCCGGAATTGCCGGAAAATCCCGCGCCTGAAGCATCGCTATAGTCATTCCTTTTCTTCTTCCAGAGACATCGGCCGAATTTGATCGAGAAGGATCAGCGCAAAGATCACCATCGTGGGGATCAATAGCGCCTCTAGCTCGAAATGCTTCCTGAAGATGGCCCCGATGGCTGCACCGACGACGTAGCAAAACCAGATTGAGAGAAGGAAGAGTGAGTCACGAAAATCCTGATCGGTGATCAGGGACGCGAAGGAGATTCGACCCTGGTCGTAGGCGCGAAAAGTCCAAATCGACAGGCGCTGTGCAAACTTTGTGAGAGTGCCAGTGACAAAGGTCGTATACACGGTCAATGGACCAATTTTTGTTAGCGTGGCGGTCTGAGATCCCATTGCAAACGCCAACAGCGCTGTTACCAGGAGCCGGATGGAACTCGAGGAGGGGATTCGGCCATCATGAACAAAAGGCCTTCCCGCGAGCACAGCAGTGATCAAGAGTATGAATTCCAGAAGTAATGTCCAAGTGGCAATACTGGCGAGATGCCGGCGTGCACCGATTTCGATGATGACGCGTGCCGCGATGAGAGCGGTCACATAGGAGAAGACTGCGATTGCCGGCGCGAACAGGTCGTGAAAATTGCGATCGACCAAGAACTGGCCGATGTGGATGCTGTTGCCGCTCATGTTGGCGGTGAAGACCTGGAAGAGCGTGATGTAGCCGACGACGTCGACGAATCCGGCAACACAGGTGAGGATAGCCGCTACCCAACGTTTGCCGCTGCTGCCGAGCGGTGTTTTCCCGTACATGGCCCTACGGGGTTGGATGCCGCAGGCGGGAGTGAGAGAGCGGCTATGTGGATAGAAAGCAGATAGCGGGAAGCTGGGCGGCTTTGCTAATCTAAAGCGTGCAAGCACCACAATCCATCGTTGTCCTGGATTTCGGCTCGCAGTATACGCAGCTGATTGCGCGCCGAATCCGCGAGTTCAACGTCTTTTCCGTCGTACTTCCGTGCACCGCCAAGCTGGAAGAAGTGATGAGCTACTCGCCGGTGGGGATCATCCTGTCGGGTGGGCCGAGTTCCGTCTACGACGCCGATGCTCCGGCGATGGACGAGCGCGTTTTGGCGGTCGCCGCGAAGCCGGTGCTGGGCGTGTGTTATGGGCTGCAGGTGATGACCTACAAGCTCGGCGGAAAAGTGCGTCCGGCATCAAAACGCGAGTACGGGCATGCCGCAGGTTCACGTCGCCGAGAACTCGAAACTGTTCAAGGAACTTCCGCCCGACATTTCCGTGTGGATGTCGCACGGTGACGAAGCGGAGCAGTTGCCTGCTGGATTCAAGGAAGTGGCGCGCAGCAGTAACGCGCTCGCAGCGATGGAGAACGCCGAGCGGCGCATGTGGGCGGTGCAGTTTCATCCCGAAGTGCACCACACGCCGATGGGCAAGCAGATCCTGAAGAACTTTGTTTTCGATATCTGCGGCGCCCTGCCGAATTGGACTCCGGCGCAGTTCATCCTCGAAACGGTCGAGAATATTCGCAAGCAAGTGGGCGAGCAGGGAAGAGCGATCTGCGCGCTTTCCGGCGGCGTGGATTCGAGCGTCGCGGCGACTCTCGTCGATCGCGCGATGGGCAATCGACTCACCTGCGTTTTCGTCGACAACGGCGTACTGCGCAAGAACGAGTTCGCAAAAGTTCAGCAGACGTTGCGCGACAAGCTGGGGCTGAATTTGCGCGCGGTAGATGCGACGGACCGATTTCTCAGCAAGCTGAAAGGCGTAATCGAGCCGGAGAAGAAACGGAAGATCATCGGCAACGAGTTCATCGAGGTATTCGACGACGAGGCGCACACGATCGAGCGCGAGCAAGGTGCGGTGGACTGGCTGGTGCAGGGGACGCTTTATCCGGACGTGATCGAATCGGTATCGGTGCGTGGGCCATCGCAGACCATCAAGTCGCACCACAATGTCGGCGGTCTTCCCGCGAAGATGAAGTTGAAGCTGATCGAGCCGCTGAAGGATCTGTTCAAAGATGAGGTCCGGCGGATTGGTCGGGATCTCGGAATGCCGGAAGAGATTCTGCAGCGGCAGCCATTCCCCGGTCCGGGGCTGGCGGTGCGCATTCTCGGCGAAGTCACGCCGGAACGCATTTCGATTCTGCAGGAAGCCGACGACATCGTGGTCACCGAGATCAAGAAGGCCGGTTTGTACAACCAGATCTGGCAGAGTTTCGCTGTGCTGCTGCCGGTAATGTCGGTGGGCGTGATGGGCGATCAGCGAACGTACGCTTACACCTGCGCCATCCGCGCGGTGCACTCGGAAGATGGCATGACCGCCGATTGGGTGCCGTTGCCGCATGAGGTGCTGAAGACGATTTCGAATCGCATGGTGAACGAGGTGCGCGGGATCAATCGCGTGGTGTACGACGTGACCTCCAAGCCGCCGGGTACAATTGAGTGGGAGTGAGGTAGCAAGTTTATGGCGCAAATGTTTCGCACTTCGAATCCGGCGTTGAGCAATGACGCGTTCCGGGGGCAGGGTTACGCCGCAACCGGCGAGGCCATGACCGTGTCGGGCACGGTGAACAAGACAGGCATTCTGCTGATCTGTACCGTTGCGACCGCGGCCTGGACATGGAATACGTTTCTGACTACGCGTGATCCTGCATCGGTGATGCCGATGGCGGCGATCGGCGCGATTGGCGGACTCATCGTGGCGATCGTAACCATCTTCAAGAAGGAATGGGCGATGGTGACGGCGCCGATCTATGCGCTGCCGAAGGCCTGGTGTTGGGCAGTGTGTCGGCGATTCTGGAGGTGCGGTTCCCGGGAATTGCGATCGAAGCCGTGAGCCTGACTTTTGGGGTGCTGGTGGTCCTGCTGCTGGCGTATCGATCGGGCCTCATTCGCGTGACGGATAAATTCCGCATGGGAGTGGTGGCAGCGACCGGCGCGATTGCGCTCTTTTACTTCGCCAGTTTCATTCTCAGCTTCTTCCACGTGCAGCTGTTTCGTTCGGCGTACGGCTCGGGTGTGATCGGGATCGGTTTCAGCGTCATCGTGGTAATCGTCGCATCTCTGAACCTGGTACTCGACTTCGACTTCATCGAGACCGGCGCGCGCATGGGCGCTCCAAAATACATGGAGTGGTACGGCGCGTTCGGGCTGATGGTTACGCTGATCTGGTTGTACTTCGAGATTTTGCGGCTGCTTACAAAATTGCGCAGCCGAGAGTAAGTCACATGAAGATCCTGGTGTTTGGCGCGAGTGGCGCCACTGGTCGCGAGCTGGTTCGGCAGGGCCTGGCGGCAGGGCACCAGGTTTCTGCTTTCGTGCGCGATCCCGTGAGCTTTCCTGCGACGCCCGGCTTACAGGTGATTCAGGGCGACGTCTTCGATCCGGAGCAGGTCGCTGCCGCGATTCATGGACAGGATGCGGTCTTCACTGCGTTGGGCGCGAGGACGCTTGGGCCGAACGATCTGCTGCCGAAATCAAGCGCAAACATCATTGCTGGGATGAAGCGGCATGGTGTCAGGCGATTGATCGTGCTCGGAGCTGCGGGCGCCTACCGGGATGCGGGAAAGTACGCGACGCCGTTTCGACGGTTCTTCCTGCGCCTGCTTAAGCGAACACTCTTAAAGTATCCCTTCATTAATTCCACGATTCAGCAACAGCAGGTGGAGGCCAGCGGGCTGGACTATACAGTTGTGCTTCCGCCGCGGCTGACGAATGGTGCGGCGGTTGGAAAGTATCGAGTGGAGTTGGATGGGCTTCCACCGAAAGGGATGACACTCTCCCGGGCCGATCTTGCTGAGTTCATGCTGAAGCAACTCAGTGATCTGACGTGGGTACGCAAGGCGCCGTACGTGGCGTATTGATGTCGCTGGGGCTAAAGCCCCTTCCGGAAAACCGTTTCAATTCACCGGCCTGAAGGCCGGTGCTTCCACCAGAAGGCCGGTGCTTCCACCCAGATGAGCGATTCCACTGGCTTGGGGCATTTTTTGCTTCCACCATTGCTTTTCTGACGTCTAACCAGACTGGATGTTTGCCGCATTGCCACAATCCGGACGACGGCTCTGGCGAGCGTCGCTTTGCGGCTCGCTCGTGATTCATCTTGCGGTGCTGTGGGTGGCATCGCGTCATCCGCGTGCGATTTTCATCCAGCCAACTTCGATACGTTTTGGCGAGAGTGGAAAATATCTTGGATCGATCTATCTACCTTCAGCAGCGGCGTTGAGCGAGATCGAAGGAGAGAGCCACTCCCGCAAGAGTGCTGCTTCGACTCCTGCGAAGAAACAGCCTCTGGTAGTTGCGCGAAAGCAAAAGCCAAAACCTGAAATCGCTAAGGCAGTCGAAGGAACAGAATCAGAGGATGCCAAGCTGACTGCGCCAGCACCGGTACCCCTTCGCGCAGGCTCATATAACGGATCACTACTGCAAGGACCTGGCAGTAGCCACGAAACACGAATCGCTCTTCCGGTGATAGGGCCGCAGCCGCCGATCTCGTCGTCTGACCTGCCCATGGGGAACAATGGCGACGTGATCGTCGAGATCACTATCGACGAGCAGGGAAATGTAGTGAAGACGGCGGTGCTGAAGGGTATCCGCAATGATCTCGATCAGAAGGTAATCGCGACGGTGTTGGGCTGGCGGTTCAAACCGGCTACGCAGGATGGGGTGCCGATCCCATCGCAGCAGGATGTTCACTTTCACTTCGGAAATTAAAGCAAAACAGGCCACGGATTTCACGGATCAGCACGGATAGATATGAATTCAAAAACCCGTGGAAATCCGCGTGATCCGTGGCCCGGGTTTCTTACCGCGCGCCGACTGCTTCCTGCACGCCGTAAATCTGGTGCCAGGAGGTTGCCGCTTCCAGGCGCTTGTTTACGTTCTCGATGTTCTTAACGCCCTCGGTATTGAGCCAGTCGCGGAAAGCCTGCTCGCCCTTTTCGGCGAAGATTGCAATGCCATCTTTCCAGGTGGCGCGTCCGCAGAGCACTCCGTTGAACTTCACGCCGGATTCAGCAGCCAGCTCCAAGGACTCGGTGAACTCTTCGTTGCTCACACCAGCCGACAGATAAATGAAAGGCTTGCTGGTGGCGGTGGCGGCGTCGAGGAAGAGCTGCTCGGCTTCCTTCTTCGAGTACGCCTTCTGACCTTTGTACGACTTGGTGCCTTCGACGAACTTCATGTTGATGGGCACTTCGACCTTGAGCACGTCGACGCCGTACTTGTCCTTGGAGAACTCGGCCATGGACGCCTTCACGATCTCGGGCTTCTTCTTCGCGTACTCCAGGCCTTTTTCGTCGGCGCCTTCTTCGTAGCCGACGAACTCGAGGAAGAAGGGAATGTCGTTGGCGCGGCACTCGTCGCCAAGGCGCTCAACCCAGGCATGCTTAATGTCGTTCGTCTTCTCGGGATCAAAAGGCGTGTAGTAGAGCAGGATCTTGATACAGTCCGCTCCAGCTTCCTTCAGGCGCTGTACGGACCAATGGTCGAGCAGATCGCCGAGGCGGCCGGGACCGGTCTTGTCGTAACCAGTCTTTTCATAGGCGAGCAGCAGGCCGGAACCTTTCGCGCGACGGCGGGCAGCCGGCAATCCCCACTCGGGGTCGAGAAGAATGGCGCTCGCATGTTTGGTCAGAACTTCTGTGACGCAGATCTTGAATGTTTCCAGCTCTTTGTCGCCGGCGTGAGCGCCGAGCGCCTTCTGCAGCGAGCCGCGCTGATCCATGGCGGCGGCGGCAATAACACCCCGCGCGTTTGAAACCGCCTTCAGGCCAGCCAGTTTTCCAGGGGTAAGCTTCATGAAATGCTCCTTCTAGTTTTATCTTTTGATCGGAACCAGTACAGCCCGGACTGCTAACTGCAATTGGAAGCTACTCCAAACAAAATGCAGGTTTTAGACCGTGTTGCAGAACGAAGAAGTGGAGCCACACTGGATCGGCACGGCTGATCGGATCGTCAGCACTCGAAAACATCTGTATCGTGCGTCACAAACAATCCCAACCCCACTCGGGTAACATTTTTAGCTTTAGAGATTATAGCCTCGGACTTCATAAAGGAGAACATACGTCATGCCCTTAGTGTCGATGCGGCAGTTACTGGATGAGGCGGCGAAAGGCGGCTACGGAGTAGGCGCGTTCAACGTCAATAACATGGAGCAGATCCAAGCCATCATGGAAGCAGCGCGTGAAACCCGGTCGCCAGTGATCATCCAGGCGAGCCGCGGTGCGCGAAGCTACTCACAAGACAAGTTTCTGTATCACCTGATGCTGGCCGCAGCCGAACTCTATCCCGAGATTCCGCTGGTCATGCACCTCGATCACGGCAACAGCGTGGAGACCTGCAAGTCGGCGATCGATCTGGGATTTACGAGCGTGATGATGGACGGTTCGTTGATGCCCGACGGCAAGACGCCCTCGAGCTTCGAATACAACGTCGACGCGACGCGGCAAGTTGTTGAGATGGCACACGCGAAGGGCGTGACCGTGGAAGGCGAAATCGGCGTGCTGGGTGGAATCGAAGACGGACACGGCGCGGGCGGAACTGGCCTGGAGCATGTGACCGATCCCGAGCAGGCTGTTGAATTCGTCGAGAAGACCGGAGTCGATGCACTGGCGATTGCGATTGGCACCAGCCACGGCGCATACAAGTTCAACAAGAAGCCGGACGGATCTGTGTTGAAGATGGACATCCTCATCCAGATTCACAAGCGTTTGCCGAACACTCACCTGGTTATGCACGGGTCGTCGAGCGTGCCGAAAGACCTGCAGGATGTCATTAACAAGTTCGGCGGCAGCCTGAAGCCGACTTGGGGAGTTCCGGTAGAAGAAATCCAGCTCGGGATTCGCAACGGCGTGCGCAAGATCAACGTCGATACCGACAACCGGCTGGCGATCACCGGCGCGATCCGCAAGGTGTTCGTGGAAACGCCGGAGAAGTTCGATCCACGCGACTACCTGAAACCGGCGCGTGAAGCGATGAAGAAGGTCGTCGCGCTGCGTATGACGCAGTTCGGACAGGCCGGTCACGCAAGTGATTACAAGCCAGTCGCGATCTCCGAGATGGCAAAGAAGTACGCCAAGGCGGAGAAAGGCGTATTGGCTTAGATCGAAGCCGAAAGAAAAGCAAGCCACGGATTTCACGGATTGACGAGAGGGCTGGTCTGGAGTCCGTGGCTTTGTTTTACGGCTAACACAAGGTCTCTCGACTCGGGCGCGTTTATTACGCGCGCCCTCGCTCGAAATGACAGTCAGCTGCGTTCCTCGATTAGACGTGGGTTTTCAGTGTGGGCAGCAGGGCGTGCTGCTGGGCGATCAGGTCCAAGACCCCCTTGCGCGCCAGTTCCATCATCCGCTGAAGCTGCGCATCGTCAAAGGGAACCTGCTCGGCAGTGGCCTGGACTTCAATCATCTTGCCTGAGGCGGTCATGACAAAATTCATGTCGACTTCGGCGCGCGAATCTTCGTCATAAGCGAGATCAAGAAGAATTTCTCCGTCGACGATGCCCACGCTGGTGGCGGCAACGAAGTCGCGAAGCGGAACTGACTTCAGTGTTCCCGCTTCAACCAATCTAGATAAGGCGATTCCGAGCGCTACGAAAGCGCCAGTGATAGAGGCAGTACGCGTGCCGCCGTCGGCTTGAATCACATCGCAGTCGATCCAGATGGTCCGCTCGCCAAGTTGCTTCAGGTCGACAACAGCGCGCAAGGATCGGCCAATCAGACGCTGAATTTCCTGCGTGCGGCCGCTCGGTTTGCCTTTGCTGGCTTCGCGCGAGGTGCGGGTTAGGGTCGAGCGCGGCAGCATGCCGTATTCGCTGGTGATCCAGCCTTTACCGGAATTGCGCATCCATGCGGGAACGGCTTCATCGATGGTTGCGGTGCAGATCACCCGAGTGTTGCCAACTTCGATGAGGGCAGATCCTTCAGCGGTGGAGATGAAGTTCGGCGTGATTTTCACCGGACGCATCTGGTCAGGGGCGCGATTGTCGGAGCGATAGAACAGTTGGTCATTAGTCCGTCAGTCGTTAGTCGTAGTCGGTTAGTCGTATCAGTTGGTAGTATTTCAGTATTTCAGTACTTCATGTCCGAATGGACCAGTGAGAGTCGCAGAGTCGCGACCGACTATCGACCACGGACTAACGACCAACGACTTACTGCGGCAACAGCTGTGACCACGTTTGCTGGTCTGTGGAATAAATCTCAAGAAGGTCGACGTGGCCCGCCAGAGTTTCGCGTTCTTTTCCGTCGATGAGAAGCTTGAATTGCTTGATGTCCGGAGAATTCACCGCGAGAGTGCGAGCTATCGCGGCGATGGTCAATTCTTCCACCAGAATGCCCGATCGGTGGCCATCCCCCAAAGCCGCATTCGCATTGATGACGGCGAGCCCAGGCGAGGGGAGAAACACTTCCTTGATGTCGGCGTCCGGCGGCAAAGGATGAGAAGAGTCTTTCGCCTGGCAGGCGGTTACCAGCGCACGAAGAATCTCGCGAGTTCGTCCGGTCGGGTCTGCCGGGACAGCAACGCTGACATCTCTGCGTATCAGAAGGCCCTCTCCATCATCGGGGATGAAGAGCGCGATGATGGCCGTGGTGCCGCTGACCGGTGCGCTAACCGGCTTTGCATCGGGAACGGCCTGCGTAACTTCAGCCTGATGTTTCAAGCGCAATCCATAAATCCCCAGCGCGACCACGGCGATCAGCAGCACGATCATGGTGATAAACAGCGCGCGGGAAATCATCGCGAAGGCTCCAGGGTTGAGCGTAACTCACCAATGCCGGCTGCGACCGCGGATACGACGGGCTGCTGATAGGAGAGGAGGATCAGCGAATCGGCTTTGTTATCCAGAGGGGCGAGTTCAATGGCAATGGCTGGACGCGCAAAGCTGCTTAGCGGACGCAGTGACGCCGCCAGTGATGTGTTGGATATTTTTCGCGTGCTCAATTGTTTTGAAATGGCATCGGCGGCTGCGAGGCTCTGATCGAGGAAGGCGGCTTGCGCTGTATCCCAAGGAAGGAACGGCGTTCGCGGAACCGGGGACAGCAAGGCCGTGTACAGATGAACTGCTGAGCCGCTTGAAGTAGCGTGAATCGATACGATCAGAGAAGCACGATAAGTATTGGCGGAAGTCACTCGCTGATCGGAAGAGAGCGTTGTATCGGAATCGCGCAGCAGCACAGAGGCGATGCCCTGGTTATCGAGAGCGGTTCGCAGTCGACGCGCGAAGGCGAGGACTACATCTTTCTCATTGAGCGTTGGCGTGATGGCTGCGCCGCGATCGTCGCCTCCATGGGCCGCGTCGATGACAACCAGAAATCGCGGCTGAGTGGGCATCGGCACAGGTACATTCGAAAAGTTTGGAGAGTTTGCTAGTGTGGACTGATTCTGTGCGGAAGTCGCCTGTGGATTCGGCTGCGAAGTAATGGTGACGGTTTTGCCGCCATCACTGAAACTTGCTTGCAGCGGGGCCGTTGCGGCAACAGCGATCTCTGCGGCTCCATTGGATTCGCTGTAGGTCAAGGCGGAGAAAACGTTGTCCCCAAGCGCGGGGGTCGGCGTATTCGCGACCACTGGCTCTTTCGCGAAAGTGAGGCGAATACGTCCGGGCTCGGTTGCGACTGAGGGATTTACGGGAGCAGAAAAATGCAGAACCAGGCGCTCCGGGGCGGTCTTCTGTAGATCGTAGGTGAAGTTGTTCGAGACCGCGCCGATGAACAGGCGTCGCGCCGTCTGATGAAAGCTGACTGGCAGTTCCAGAAAAGATGACATCAATTGCGGCAACGAAGATGTCGGAACCATGCCGCGATCCGACGAAATCAGGAACGGCGAACTCAGCTCGACTTTGCGGCCTCCGATCTTCGCCGCGGCGCTGCTCTGGTTGAACTCGGATTCAATGGCCGGACCTGACCGTGGAACAAACTTAAGTCGCACCTTGGTTCCCGATTGCTTTGCGGTCGTCTTGCCGTACTGATTGAGGATATCGGCGAGGACGACGTATTCGGCGCCATTTCGATCGACTACGGGGAACGAGGCTGATCCCTGGCTCGAGTAGATGGTCAGCTTCTTGTCCTGCGCGACTGAGGCCCCGATAAACAGCAGGGAAGCGAGAAGAAGAAACTTCATCTCTCGTCTGAGTTGGACAGCGATATTCAACAATTCATTATGCCGCGACGGGAGCAGCGGGAATATTCCTTTTGAGGTGAGGCGGACTCATTTTCCCGGAATCTGAAAACCGGCTACTCCAGCGCGTAGATGGTCAAGCCACTCAGCAACTTTGGGTAGAAGTCGGTGGACTTCTGAGGCAGAACGCCTCCAGCAAAGGCGATATCGCGCACCTGCTCCATGCGACAGGGATTCATGATGAACGCCAGCTGCGCCTCACCATTGCGGACGCGAGTGACGGCCTCCTGCGCTTCCCGAATGTAGTTCAGGTTCTCCTGGTTGCGGATCGATTCCTCGGAGAGGCTTAACACGTTTTCAAGCAGAACCTTATGAAGTTGGACGACATCCAGCTGGCTCTGCGCCGCGGTGTACTGCCGCAAGAGAGAATCGGTCGCCCCGGGTTTTGCCTGCAAAATAGAACTTGAGTCTTTTGTGACGGCCAGCACCGATGGACTGCTTCGCCCCACCTCGCGAAGCCTGGGCCAGTGAGCTTTCAAGAGGTGCCGACGATTCCAGCGGCACGGCTTCGAAGTACGTCTGGGCAGCGCTTAAGAAAGAGGATTCGTCAAAATTCGGCAACCCGAACACTACGCGATGAGTTGGCAAGATCACCAGGCCGGGAGCGTCCATGTTGACGAATGTCATCATAACGCGCTCGTAAGGAGCATTCGGATCAGAAGAGCCTGCTGCGGCGCGTCGCTCGTTGCGATAGTTCAGGGCAGTCTCGTAGCGGTGGTGTCCGTCGGCGATGATGAGCTTCTTGTCGCACATTTTCTGCCGGGCAGTGTGGACTGCTTCTGGATTAGAGATCCGCCACAGGCGGTGAACCACGCCGTATTCATCGGTGACGCAGACGTCCGGCGCTGAGGTGTTGGCCGCAGCGGACAAGATCGAATCCACTGCGGAGCCGGGATCACTGTAAAGCATGAAGATCTGCCCGAAATGGGCCTTGGTCGCGCGCAAAAGATTGAGGCGGTCACTCTTAGGTTTAGCGAGCGTCTGTTCGTGGCGAAAGACCACTTGATCTGAGTAGTCGTGAATCCGTCCGGCGCCGATAAATCCCACCCGTTCCAGTTCGACTGACTCCTTTCCTGCCCGGCCGACTGCCGATGCGGGAACACGGAACGTCTGCGTGTAGCGGTAGATAGAGGGCTCGGGGTCCTGAGTCAGCACGCCATCTTTCTTCCAACTGCAGAAGTTCGTCGCCGCGCGAGTATAGGTATTCGAGGCTTCCGAGTCGGCAGCCTCTGCCTTGCCCAGAATCACGCGAACCAGGCTGTAGGGGCTGGCGGAGTAGTAATCCTCCTGCATAGCAGGGGTTATCTTGTCGTAAGGTTGAGTAACTACTTTGTCTAACGAAACGCGCCGGGGATCGTATCGAAAGCCGCGGAAGGGGGCTATATCGGCCATAAGTTTTTGGGCAAAACAGGATTGTAGCAACCTCATTTCGTTCGCGAAAAGAAAACCTATATACAAAGCACATTCATCTAGGAGGTTAGTATTCACAGTTCCCGGGATGGTTCGGCGACTAACGTCTTCGAGCCGTCAAAGCTGTGATACCATTCACCATCAATAGAGGAATTTATGGCCCGCACGGCCACCAAAAATGGCGGGTCATCCCGCTTTCAGCTTCTCCCGCAAACGCTGTTAAAACAGTGGAGAAACCACTTGCGGTCAACTTTGGGTTCACCTTCGCGCAACATCTTCCTCGGACTATTCTTACTAGCCGTTTGTCTCGCACCTGGCTTCTCGGCTCGTTCGCAGGAGAAAGCGGCTAACTCGCCAGATCAGGCGACTACTCAGGCGAACGTCGACACGGCAGATCAGGTTCACATTCAGCCGCGAAAAGAGCCGGATCCGAAGCCTCCTGCCGACTTGATCGATCCCGCGCTGAAGACGCATACGCGCCCGATGAAAGTGGACGTCGACCTGGTGCTGGTGCCCGTGACCGTAACCGATCCGATGAACCGGTTAGTGACTGGCCTGGAGAAGGACAACTTCGAGCTTTACGAGGGCAATAACAAGCAGGAGGTGATGCATTTCTCCAGCGAGGATGCACCTATCTCGCTGGGCGTGATCTTCGATATGAGCGGCAGCATGAGCAACAAGATCGACAAGTCACGCGAAGCGGTGGTGGAGTTCTTCCGCACGGCGAATCCGCAAGACGAGTTTTTCATGATCACCTTCAACGAGAAGCCGGAACTGTTGCAGGATTTCACATCGTCCGTGGAAGACATCCAGGCGAAGCTTCCGTTGGTTGCGCCGAAAGGGCGGACGGCGCTGCTCGATGCCATTTACATGGGCCTGCATCGCATGAAGAAGGCGCACAATCCGAAGAAGGCTTTGCTGATCATCTCCGATGGAGGCGACAACCACAGCCGCTACACCGAGAGCGAGATAAAATCGATTGTGAAGGAAGCGGACGTTCAGATCTACGGAATCGGATTATTTGACTCGACCCCGCGCAGCGAAGAAGAAAGAAATGGGCCGATGATGCTATCCGAAATCACCGACGTCACCGGCGGCCGGACTTTTACAGTCGATAATCCGAATGAACTGGCGGATGTCGCGACGAAAATTGGAATAGAGCTGCGCAACCAATATGTACTTGGATACCGTCCAAGCAAAGTAGCGCGCGATGGGAAATGGCGGAAAATCAAAGTGAAGCTGGTTCCACCCAAGGGCCTGCCTCCACTGCGTGTCTATGCAAAAACGGGCTATTATGCACCTGCGCAATGAAGCGAAACCGGGGCTCCCTGTTGTGCAGCAGGTGATCGCGCACGGGCTGTCCATTGTTCTTGTCTTCTCTCTGCTCGCCGGCTTTGTTGGGGCTCAGGTAATTGCTACTCCAGCGGGCCAAACGCAAGCACAGGCTCCTACCAGCACGGGTCAGAGCCCGCCTCCAGCACAGCAGAGTGGGTCGTCTGCTCAAACGCCGTCGAACCAGCCGCAGTCTTCTGGAACGCCGAACCAGTCAGGCGCAGCGCAGCAGCCTGCCGATCAGGGCAGAGCGCCGGACCGCGAAGACAATAACCAGTATGTCTTCACTACGACCGTGCAGGAAGTGCAGTTGCACGCCACCGTTGTGGATGATAAGCATCGCTTCGTGACCGACCTGCAGAAGGGCGATTTCACCGTTTTTGAAGACGGCAAGCCGCAAACCATCAACTCGTTCCGCCGGGAAGATGTGCCGGTGTCGCTCGGGATCATCATCGACAATTCAGGATCAATGCGTGATAAGCGTCCTGCGGTAAATCAGGCGGCAATCAACCTTGTGAAAGCGAGCAATCCAGAGGACCAGGTTTTCATCGTGAATTTCAACGATGAGTATTATCTCGATCAGGACTTCACGGCGAACATCACGAAGTTGCGGGATGGGCTGGAGAAGATCGAGTCGCGGGGCGGAACTGCGCTATACGACGCAGTGATGGCCTCGGCCGATCACCTGAAGAAAAACTCCAAGCTCGACAAGAAGGTGCTACTGGTGGTCACCGACGGCGAAGATAATGCCAGCCGCAGCAGCCTCGAGCGTGCCGTCCGCTTCCTGCAGGCGGAGAATGGTCCAGTCGTTTACACCATCGGGCTGTTGGGCGACGAGCATTCAAAGCGCGCTCACCGTGCCCTGCAGACGATGTCGGAAGATACCGGCGGAGTGGCTTTCTTTCCAAAGGACCTGAAGGAAGTTGATGCGATTTCGAGCGAGGTCGCGCACGATATCCGTAACCAGTACACCATCGGGTACAAGCCGACTACGCCGCAAAGTGAAGGCGGATATCGCACCGTGAAGGTTGAGGCGAAAGCTCCGCATCACGGCAAATTGCTGGTGCGCACGCGAAGCGGATACTACCCGGGGCAGGAACAGGCGATGAAGTAGCCGGGAACTCGATATCAGATAGCAATGCCAGCCCGAAATGCGGCTGGCATTTTTGTTTGTGTTGCGGATCATTGACGCTCGCCAGTTGCTCCCTTACCCTTAATCTGTGCCCATGAAAACTGCTGCGGAAACCACTGCTCTGCGGGTTGCGGAAAGCATCACGGAACTGGTCGGCGAAACTCCTCTGTTGCACTTGCGACGGCTGGCGCCGGAAGGATCAGCCGATGTGTTCGCCAAGCTGGAGTATCTGAATCCCGGAGGAAGCATTAAAGACCGGGCAGCCATTGGCATGATCCGCCGCGCGGAGAAAGAAGGGCTGCTTCACCGCGGGTCCACGATCATCGAAGCGACCGCGGGGAACACCGGCATAGGACTTGCGCTCATTGGCGTGAATAAGGGATACCGCGTCATCGTTTGTGTTCCGCAGAAATTCTCCAAAGAGAAAGTCATGCTCATGCAGGCGCTGGGCGCCGAGGTGATCCGCACTCCGGACGACGAGGGTATGGAAGGCGCCATCCGCCGCGCGCGCGATCTGGCGGCGAAAACTCCCGATTCGTTCCTGCCGCTACAGTTCGAAAATCAAGCTAACCCCGATTACCACTACGAGACGACAGGCCGCGAACTCTATGAGCAGATGGGCGGCGAGGTTGACGCGGTAGTGGTTGGTTCGGGAACTGGTGGAACGTTCACGGGTGTGGCGCGATACATGAAAGAGAAGAACCCGAAAACGCTGGGGATCGCCGTCGAAACGCAAGGGTCGGTCCTGGGCGGCGGAAAGCCGGGCGATCATCGCGTGGAAGGGATCGGATCCAGTTTCATCCCGAAGACATTCGACGCGAGCGTGGCGGATCAGATCATCGCAGTGAGCGATCATGATGCCTTCCGCACAGTTAGCGAGCTGGCGCGGATTGAAGGCGTGCTGTCGGGATCGAGCGGCGGTGCAAACGTCTTTGTAGCGCTCCAGATCGCGAAGAAACTTGGTCCGGGAAAACGAGTCGCGACCTTGATTCCGGACTCAGCGGAGCGATATCTCTCCAAAGGAATCTTCGAGCCCTTCTGACGGGGCATGTACCTGTTGAACCCACCATTGCGGAAGCTCGCTCAATCAAGATCAGAGGAAGGAAATCATGGCGAAGCAGAAACAGCAGGATATTGGTTTCGCGACGGCAGCGATTCACGTCGGATCGGAGCCCGATCCGTTAAACGGGGCTGTAGGACCGGCGATCTACGCGACGTCAACGTACGCGCAGGATGAACTGGGTAAGCCGCGGCAGGGATATGAATATGCGCGCGTAACCAATCCGACCCGTGACCGCTTGCAGGAGTGCCTGGCGGCACTAGAAGGCGGTATTGCAGCGCGCGTATTCGCCAGCGGAATGGCTGCCGTGACCGCGCTCTGCACGATGATGAAGCAGGGCGATCACCTGGTATGCACGAACAATGTTTATGGCGGCGTGCCGCGCTTGTTCAACCAGGTGCTGGCGAATTACGGGCTAGAGTTCAGCTACGTCGACACGTCGAACGCGTCGCTGGTGGAACGCGCAATTCGCAAGAACACGCGCTACGTTTACGTGGAGACGCCGACGAATCCGTTGATGACGATCAGCGACCTGGAGGCGATTGCGAAGATCTGCCGTCGCAAAGGCGTGGAACTGATCGTCGACAACACGTTTATGTCGCCCTATTTCCAGCGTCCGCTGGAGTTAGGCGCGCACATGGTGCTGCACTCGACAACGAAGTTTCTGAATGGGCACAGCGATGGGCTCGGCGGTGTGATCGTCTGCTCGACGAAAGAGCAGGCCGACCAACTGGCGTTCATACAGAAATCAGCAGGGGCGATTCTCTCGCCGTTCGAAAGCTGGTTGATCCTTCGCGGTGTGAAGACACTTGCGGTGAGGATGGAACAGCACAATCGCAACGGAATGAAGGTAGCGCAATTCCTTGAGGAGCATCGCAAGGTAAAGCGAGTGTTTTATCCGGGACTGCCGGATCATCCGCAGTACCAGCTGGCCAAGCGCCAGATGGGCGGCTTCGGTTCGATGATCACCTTCGAGACGGGCTCACTGGGTAACGCCAAGAAGCTGCTAAAGCGAGTAGGAAGGGTGTGCACGCTGGCTGAGTCGCTGGGCGGAGTGGAGACGTTGATCTCACATCCGGCAACGATGACACATGCCGCACTGGGTGAGAAGGGGCGCAAAGAGATCGGCATCACCGACGGCATGGTGAGAATCTCGGTGGGGATCGAGGACGTCGAAGACATCATGGCGGATCTCGACCAGGCATTGAACGCGATCTAGGACCGATGGCAGAGAATACGAATCGCGAATGGAATTCAGAGGTCTATCATCGCGTCTCCAATCCGCAGTTTGAGTGGGGCAAGAAGGTTCTCGATCGTCTGCGCCTCAAGGGCGACGAGACGGTGATGGACGCGGGCTGCGGGACTGGACGGCTTACGGCTGAATTGCTGGAGCGGTTGCCGGGTGGAGGCGTGCTCGCGGTGGACGTCTCGCGAAACATGCTGCAAAAGGCGGAGGAGTTTCTCAAGCCACGGTTCGATGGCCGCGTACGGTGTGTGAAAGCCGATCTTGCTGATCTCCCGTTTGACGCGGAGTGCGACGGAATCTTCAGTACTGCGGCCTTTCACTGGGTGAAGGATCACGATGCCATGTTTCGCGGCCTGGCGAGAGCGTTAAAACCAGGTGGATGGATTGAAGCGCAGGCCGGTGGACGCGGCAATCTCGAAGACATTCACAACCGTGTGCAAGACCTCATGGAGCGTCCGGAATTCTCGCCGTTTTTCAAATCCTGGACTGGTCCGTGGGAGTTTCCTTCGCCAGAGACCACGACTCGTCGAATGTTGCAGGCGGGCTTTGTCGATGCCGAGGCGTGGCTCGAGCCGGCCGCGATCCGGTTACAGGGAAGAGATCAGTATCGCGATTTTCTGCGAGAGGTGATCCTACGGCCGTTCCTGGCGCGGATCGACAATCCGGAGTTGAAAGCAAAGTTTGTCGAGGAGCTTGTGGAACAGGCGGTCACCGATCCTGAGTTCAAGTTGGACTATGTGAGAATTAATCTGCGAGGGAAGAAAGCGTAGTGTCCAAGCATGGTGCCAGTGAGGAGTTTTGGCCTTGGTTTATGAGGAGTGCCAGGAGCGATGGCGCCTCAATTAGCAAGCGGCGTCGAGCTTCGAATGTGCTCCTCACCGTCTGCCTTTGGACGGCCGGCCTCTTTTGGATATCGAAGGCTCAACCTGTGATAGCGTTCCAATTTCGACAGTTCGCGAGTCAGCACCCCTTCCCGAGTTTGGGCCTGTTGTTGTCGTTCATTATCATGAATCTCAGGGGCCTTGCGCTCGACTATCTCGCATATCGTATTTACGCACGTCACCACATCAAGGTCAGTAGAAGTGTGTTTACGGCCGGACAGAAGGTACTGGTCGAGTATCGGAAACTGTTTGGAAGCGATAGGTATTACAGAGCTCCAGAGTTTTGTGCAGCGGGTTCGGTTGTGATTTCCGCAATCAGTGGATTCGCGCTGGTCTTTGCTAGCAAATGAATCATCCATTTACGTTCTCCTTGATCCACTTCAGATACTCCGTACTCCCCGCTTCGATGGGAACCTGAATGCATTCCGGAAGATCGTAAGAATGCAGTTCCCGGATCTTCTGCGAGAGCTTCTCAAAGGCGGACGCAGTCGTTTTGATCAACAGCAACCACTCCTGCTCTTTCTGCACGGATCCTTTCCATCGATAGACAGACGTGACGGGCGAGACGATGTTCACGCACGCAGCGAGTTGAGCTTCGACGAGTGCGGAGGCGATACCCTCGGCTTCGTCGGCTGATCCGGCAGTGGTGAGAACGATGCGGCAGTCCGTCATAGTCCACATTGTGTCGTTTTTTGCGGAAGTTTGCGAATAGATCGCGCGCTTCGTTCTTTCAGCATCTCACTGATGAGAGTTCCGGAAGTGCACCGCGCCTGGTGAAAGTTGCGTACAAAGTCAGGATTGTTTTGCCAAAGTTGGTTCCTGTAAGCGTGAATACTGAACTTCCGCTTGACCTAAACAATGAAGAGACGTTCACTACAAATTGGCTCTGTGCCGCCACGCTGTTCGTGTGGCTGGATCCGCCTCACCAACCAGTGAGCTTGCAGTTGAGGGCAGATGCAGGAAAACCTGGAACGATTTGTTGAACAAATCGAGGCGAACGAAAACGTTCACCGTGCGTATGATTTTGCCTACCGCTGGCGCCGGAAGTTGGCTACGGCTGCGGTGGCGGTCGTCGCCGCGTGGATGGCCTTCCATGTGATCTTTGGGGCAAACGGGATGGTGGTGTACCAGAGCAAGAAAGCTGAGTACCACCAGAGACAGATCGACGTCGAGTCGTTGCAGAAAGAAAACGATCGGCTGAATAAAGACGTCGAAGCGCTGCGGACCGATTCGCGGGCGATCGAAAAGGCGGCGCGCGAGGAATTCGGATATGCGCGGCCGGGTGAGGTGATCTACCTGTTGCCGCGAGCACAACAGGCGGCCCCTGCGAATACCTCGGCCAAACTTAAGTGATTGCAAATCGCGACAAGCGGGATCAGAATTACAAAAAACCAGCATAGGCTGGATTCAAGTTACACAGAGCGCTCGTGGGGAGTGCTCCTGGCTGCCATAACCCGCGGCAGGCAACCGGCAAGAAACATAAAGGAGATTCCAAATGAAGAAGATTCTGGCACTGGCATTCGCCTGCTGCTTAATGGTTTCGATTGCGTTTGCGGCCGACTCATCGATGACAGGATGGGTATCCGACGAAAAGTGCTCTGCCCACGCGGGTCCGGGCAAAGAAGCTTGCGCAAAGAAGTGCGTCGAGGCCGGTTCGCCCATTGTGTTTGTGACCGACAAGGATAAGCAGATCCTGAAGGTCGATAATCCGGACACGTTGAAGGATCACCTCGGTCATCACGTGAATGTGACTGGAACGGTCAGCAACGGATCGGTGCACGTTCAGAATGTAGAGATGGCTGCAGCGAAGTAAGTTCTTCGGCAGATCAGTCCTTCAGTTTTTCGCTGATTTCGCGCGGGCGAGGGCGCCCGCGCCACCACTTCCTTCGAGAATCCCCCTACAATCCGTGTATTATCCCGCGCTGGTTCATTAGAATAGGTTGCATGAGCGAAACTCTTACTATCGCCGGCAGGCAATTTCGATCTCGACTGATTGTAGGAACGGGCAAGTACAAATCAGGAGAAGAGACGGCGCGTGCTATCGAATCCAGCGGCGCTGAAATGGTCACGGTCGCTGTTCGCCGAGTGAATCTCGATCGCAGCAAAGAATCGTTGCTGGACTTCATCGATCCGAAGACTTACTTCCTGCTTCCGAACACGGCTGGTTGTTACACCGCTGACGAGGCCATTCGCACGGCGCGTCTTGGAAGAGAGGTCGGTCTCTCTGACTGGGTGAAGATCGAAGTGATTGGCGATCAGGCCACTCTCTATCCCGACACACAGGCGACTCTCGAAGCGACCCGCGTTCTGGTGAAGGAAGGCTTCACTGTTCTTCCCTATACGACTGATGACATTGTAGTTGCAAAGAAGTTAATTGATGCGGGCGCGTCGGCCGTAATGCCGCTTGGTGCTCCCATCGGATCGGGGCTCGGCATCCAGAACACTGCAAATATCCGCATCCTGCGCGAGATGATTACCGAGGTCCCACTGGTGATCGATGCAGGCGTTGGAACAGCGTCCGATGCCGCCATCGCAATGGAACTCGGCGCCGACGCAGTTCTGATGAATACGGGAATCGCCCATGCTGGGGATCCAGTTCTCATGGCTGAAGCGATGAAGCATGCGGTACTCGCAGGCCGCCAGGCATACATAGCCGGACGCATGCCGCGCAAGCTCTATGCCACTGCCAGCTCGCCGCTGGAAGGCGTGGTTCGCTAGGGCGTGTGGTCCACTAGCGTCGAGAGGTTCCTCCCTTTTCGCGCTGGGCTATCTTTTGCTGGCGCTAGCTTCAACGATCGTGAAGGTGATTTTCATCGCCGTCGGCAAGATCACTTGCATGCCGGATTGTGTGTTTACTCCGCCCACAGTTACGGGTGTACCGGGAATGGTCGCGCCGGGAGCATTGCCGCCTCCACCAGTCAGCACGTCGATGCCTGCGCGAGTCACGTCGGCGCGTCGTGCACCGGTGTCGTCCTCGCGTCCGGTCGTCGGGTTCACGGGGCGTTCTCGTCCCTCGCGCATGAAGGTGTCTGAGATGACGCCGTAGTTGACGCCGTCAGAAGCGATCGAAGTGATCTGCAACTCAATCTCGCCAGCCTGGCTGTAGTTCATCGTCGAACGGGCATACTTCACAAAGCCGTTCACAAGCGCTCCTTTGTGGATCATGACGCGATCCGCGCCGAAGCGAAGATCGTGGTCAAGATGAGCCATGAAAGGCTGACCAATCATGACTGTGTCACTACTGAGCATTTGGTCGAGACGAACTGTGATTTTGGTGCCTTTGGGGATATCGGAAGCGAGAGCGGAGAGGGTGAGCAGCAAGGCGCAGATGAGTCCAACGGCATGCTTTAGGGACATGTTCGGCTCCCTTGAACGAGCGGCTGCTCGTCAGCATAACCCAGAGTTATTAGATCAGTTGCGCTGAAAAAGGGGCGGGTCCCATAACAACGTCCCAGGATTTGCCCACCGCATCTGCTTCCCCGGTTACGCAAAATGGGAACGAGTGTATACACGGCATCCAACTCACATCGCAGGCGCGACCATCGAAGAAAAGGATGAAACGTTTTTACCCGTATTGTGTGTTGGTGGCGGTGGTTGTGAGCGGCAGTTTTGCTCTGGCGCAGAACGCAAAGACAGAGCAGGCCAAGGACTCACAGGCACCGTCGCAGTCTAACCAGCCAGCTTCCCCCGCAGCACCGTCGGCGGCTGCGGCACCAGCGGATCTGCCACCTCCGGTAACCCAAAGGTACGACAGCGCAGAAGTCACCGCGAACACAAGCGAGCCGATTCTGCCTGTGCCGTCGATGCCGAAGGGTACCACTACTCTGGTCGGAGCGACTGTCGAGAATGTGGACCACGTGCGTGATCGTGTGACCATCAGGCCGTTCGGCGGCAACAAGATGGTGGTGCATTTCGATGAGCGCACGCATGTTTATCGGGATGGCGTGGAGACGACGCAGCTGGGAATCCATAAGGGAGATCGCGTTTACGTCGACACCATGCTCGACGGCAGCGAGGTCCTGGCACGCAATATTCGCGTGGTGAGCCAGGCTGGCGCTGCGGATGCACGCGGACAGGTGCTCGCAAGCTCGGGTGGAGAGCTATCCATTCGCGACGAACTCACCGGACAGGCAGTGGCACTGTCGGTGGATAACAACACACGAATCTTTCACGACGGCAGACCGGTTGCTATTTCCGAGGTGACCCAGGGAGCTCTGGTTTCCGTGCAGTTTTCGCCGGATAAGTCAAGTCGGGGTGTTGCTCGCGAGATCCGCCTGCTGGCCGCTCCGGGCGCAGTCTATACATTCGCAGGCCGCGTGACGAACCTGGATCTGTCGGAAGGACAGCTGTCGATAGCCAATCAGAACAACAGCCAGACGTATGACATCAACATTGCGCGTCCGTTACTGCCGGCGAATCTGATGATCGGGTCGGATGTGGTAGTGAAAGCCATGTTTGACGGAAAAGGCTATCGAGCGAACAGCGTGAACGTTACGCGAGCGAGGACGGCGAAGTGACGGGTACGACGTGCTGGCGGATCGCTGGTAGCTGGTGACGTCGACGGAAAAGGAAATGAAAAAGACTCAGGCGATGCATGAATGCATGACCTGAGTCTTTGTGGCCTCCAGAGGCGCGAACGGCTCGGGGAATCCTTTAAGCTTCCGTGGGCTTCAGCAAAATCCCAAGGATAAACGCGACGGCAGCTGCGAGCAGCCACTCGATGCGCCATGTCTGAATAGCCTGCCAATCCGTCAGCGTATTCGCCGTGTAGAGAAAGCCGGTGACGAGTGCGGCGATGATGCAAACGATCCCAACAAACATGGAAACCAGGGAGGCGGTGGGGAGGTGCAACGTCTCTTTGATTTTTGTCAGGTCGATCGCTTTCATCCAAGCTCTTTCTTTCGGAGTTTCAACCTCGGCGTCGCGTCCCGCTCCGCAAACATGGCAGAAGCGCGCGCCCAATACGAATTCAGTTCCGCAGGTCTGGCAAGTGTCCAGCTGAGCGCGAGCTCCTGCCGAAACCGGCAGCGGGCGCGCAGAAGCGGCTGGTGGACGCCAAAACTCGGGTTGCATGCTATCAGCTGCGTGAGCCATAGCTTTTTTCCTCCCATCCCTTAATTACGGTATGGCACGTGCAACACCAAATGCGACAAACAGATAAGTTACGTAGTATCAGTAACTTATCTGATCAGCTCTTGGTTTCGGCGGGTTTCAGGCAGGGCAAGATTTACGCGATTCCCGCAAGATTTAGGGGAGGATTTTCGGACGACTCAGGTTTCGATCCTCAGGCCCGGCGTGGCATACGAACGACTTTCGGGTTTTCAGTAGAGCGATCCCAGAACTGAAGCAGGGTGATATCGCTGCGGTGAAGTTCCAGGTCTTTCGGACGCTTGGACCCGTCGTTGAAAATGTTTTCGTCGAGCAGAAAGTGCAAGCGTTCGAGCGTAATTCCGAGCAGGTGGGCTGCTTCCTGCTCAGTGAAGAAATCCTGTTCAGCGGCGCTATTCACGGTAAGCATTTACCTCGTAGAAAGGTTTGTACCTGTTTCGGCGAGGCTGGAGAATCAGGTAAACTTCCGATGTACCTACCTTTATGAGACCCTACCGCAGTATGACCCTCGTAACTCTCAGGGTTATGGTCCTCCTCTCAGCTACTTTGCTTGGTCCAGGCCTGATGGCCGGCGAACAACCGCATCGACCGCAGCAAATCGTTCATTTTCATCCGGATGACAGCTATACCCGGACCGGCTTTGATGAGTTTTATAACCAGGAATATGACAAAGCGATCCACCAGTTTGAGCTTTCCCTGCAGGCGCATCCGGACGACCCGTTCGCAGTGAACCATTTGCTCTCCGGGGTGATGTTCAAGGAGATGTACCGGATCGGCGCATTGGACTCGGAGCTCTACGCGAAGGAACAATTCCTGGCGAGCAAACAGTTTCCGATGGATCCGAAGGTGAAGGCGCGAATCGATGAACTGACCCAGCGCGCACTCTCGCTGGAAGAAGCCCGGTTGAAGACGAATCCCGATGATGCTGATGCGCTATACGCGCGGGGCGTGACGCGTGGTCTGCATGCGACGTACCTGGCGCTGATCGAGAAAGCGTGGTTCAGCGGATTGCGCAGCGCGGTGGGCGCCCGACACGACCATGAGCGCGTGCTCGAGCTTCAGCCGAATAATACTGACGCGAAGATGATTGTGGGCATGCACAACTACGTGGTCGGAAGCCTGAGCTGGCCAGCGAAGGTTGGGGCGTCAATGGTCGGGCTAAGCGGGAGCAGAACGAAGGGAATTGAATACCTCTACGACGCCGCGAACGGTGGCGGAGAAAACAGTATCGATGCGAAGATTGCGCTGGCGATATTCCTTAGGCGAGAGCAGAGGTATGCCGAGGCGATCAAAGTAGTGAGCAGCATGGCCGATGCGTATCCGAAGAATTTCCTGATGGCGCTGGAACTGGCGAATCTTTACAACGCGTCGGGACAGGCGCAGCAGGCGATTGCGAGCTATCGGAAGATCATTGCGGGGACACAGGCGGGGAGTTTTCCCGATGCTCATGTCGAAATGGCATGGTACGGACTGGCCGAATCGCTACGCGGGCAACATGATTTCCAGGGCGCGGCGGATGCGTACGATCATGTGTTGCAGTCCCAACGCACGGATCCGGATTTGAGGATTCGCACGACGCTGGGCGCGGGCGAGATGTATGACGCGATGAATAAGCGTCCGGAGGCAGTAAAGCGCTACCAGGAAGTGATCGCGGCGGACTCGGATTCTCCGCGGGCAGAGATCGCCAAAAAGTACCTGAAAGATCCTTATCGAGTGCAATAAAATCTGGGAACTAACTATAGGGTCTGCCCGTACATAAGGGAATCGACTGGAGGATAGCCATGTTCTGCAATTACTGTGGAAAGAACATCCAGGAAGACGCGCGGGTGTGCGCCTATTGCGGAAGGTTGGTGGGTATCCCGACACCTCCACCGCGCTTGATGCGCTCGCGCTACAACAGGAAAGTTGCCGGAGTCGCGGCAGGATTTGCGAACTACACGCGCTCAGACGTCACCTTGTGGCGGTTGATCTGGGTCCTAGCCGGAATCTTTTTGTTCCCGCTGGGAGAGATTGCCTATGTGATTGCCTGGATCATCATGCCGGAAGAGCCAGTCGCTCTGCCGGCGAATGGGGCGGTAGCGGCCCAGAACTAGCGGCGATGCCTGCTATGCTTGAACCCACATCTGCTAAAAGCTGGCAGATATGGGCACGAAGGCGGTCGCTGCTATGCTTGCAGAATGCAAGTCCCCAGTGGCGATGCGAACATCTTCTACGAGGTCCTGGGCAAAGGTCCGGACCTCGTTCTGCTGCACCCTTTTCCTGTCAATCATCACATTTGGGATCCGATAGCCGAGAGACTGGCGAATTACTATCGCGTGATTCGGCCGGATCTGCGCGGTCATGGCGATTCGGAGACTGGCGAAGGTCCGGCGACGATGGCGAAGCACGCGGGCGACGTGTTGAGAGTCTGCGAGGATATTGGCGTGGAGCGCGCAGTGTTCTGTGGGAACTCGATTGGCGGATACGCGATGTTCGAGTTGTGGCGACGACAGCGCGAGCGGATCCGCGGGATGGTTCTGTGCGGAACGAAGGCAGGAGCCGATAACGCGGAGGCGCGTAGCAATCGTCTGAAAGCGGCAGACGCGGTGGAACGGGAAGGGCCGGAGCTGTTCATTGAAGGAATGCTGCCGAAGGTGCTGGGCGAGAGCACGCGAAGAAATCGGCTGGATATGGTTGAGCGCGCAAGAAACATGATGCGCAAGATGACCGTGGCGGGAATTGCCGCAGTCCAGCGGGGAATGGCGGAGAGGCCGGATTCGACTCCGACGCTTGCGACGATTGATGTTCCGACGCTGGTGATTGTTGGGGAGGAAGATGTAGCGACGCCGCGAGCGGAAGCGGAGATCATCGCGCGTGGAATTCGGGGAAGCCGATTGGCCGTGGTGCCGGGAGCCGGTCATTATGTGCCGTTGGAGCGGAGTGAGGAAGTGCATGGGCTATTGCGGGAGTTTCTGCAGGCAATCAGGTGATGAGACTTCTCCCGCCCACACGTTCCAAAGGACGGACGTGTGGGGCACCCGCATGATCTACAATCGACAGACAGCATCAATCTATTTTTAAAGTGAAATCATCATCGATCATGACTGAGAAGAGTTGCGTCACGATTCATCCTGCGAAGAATGTTCTGGGAAGCATAAGAATCCCCGGGGACAAGTCGGTTTCCCATCGTTATGCGATGCTTGCCGGATTGGCAGAAGGCGTCACTAAGCTCTCGAACTTTTCGACGGGAGCGGATTGCGCGAGCACGCTGGGGTGTATGGCTGCGTTGGGGTGCAAGGTCACGCGAAATGACGGCGATGTCGAGATCGAAGGCAGAGCCGGAAGGTTCGTTGCGCCTGTGGATGCCCTCGATTGCGGCAACTCTGGGTCGACGATGCGCATGATGTCGGGAATATTGGCAGGGCAGCCGTTTACGAGCGAGATGATCGGCGATGCGTCGTTGTCGCGGCGTCCGATGCGACGGGTGATTGAACCGCTGACGAAGATGGGAGCGAAGATCGAGTCGCACGACGGATGCGCTCCACTGCGGATCAGCGGCGGAGAGCTCGTGCCGCTGGAATACAAAATGAGCGTGCCGAGCGCGCAGGTGAAGTCGGCGGTGCTGTTCGCAGGGCTATATGCGCCTGGCGAAACGTGGGTAGAAGAGCCGGTGAAGACCCGCGATCACACAGAAGTTGCATTGAAAGCCTTCGGAGTGGAGATAGCGCGGGAGAAAAATCGCGCTGGCATTCGTGGTGGACAGAAGCTGAAAGCAATCGAGGCGGCGGTTCCCGGAGATATATCTTCGGCGGCGTTCTTTCTGTGCGCGGCGGCGCTATTTCCGGAGTCGAACCTGGTGATCGACGGACTCCTGCTGAATCCGACACGGGCGGTGCTGCTGGATGTGCTGATCGGCATGGGTGCGAAGATTCCTGTCATCAGTATCGAAGAGCGGCACGGGGAACTGGTTGGCACGATCAATGTCCAACCGGGAGAGCTGCGAGGTGCGAGGATCAGCGGAGCGCAAACGGCGGCGCTGATCGATGAACTGCCGGTGCTGGCGGCGATTGCCCCGCACACGCGTGACGGGATTGAGATCCGCGATGCGAAAGAGCTGCGAGTGAAGGAATCGGATCGCATTGCTTCGGTCGCGGAAAACCTGCGGCGCATGGGCGCTCAGGTCGAAGAGTTTGAGGACGGATTGCGGGTCCCGGGCCGGCAGCAGTTGCGCGGCGCGGACATCGACTCCAAAGAGGATCATCGGATCGCGATGGCATTTGCGGTGACAGCGCTAAGAGCAGAGGGCGAGACCCGCATTTTTGGCGCCGATGCGGCGCGTATCTCCTATCCAGAGTTCTTCAACGTGCTGCAGCAGATCACTGAGTGACCATGCCGCTGTAACCTTCCGTAACAAGTGCCGGCAGGCCCGTGCTGCCAACAAAGTATTCATCCCTGGTTCAGTCACTGTGACTCTCCGGAAGCCCACCCGGCGCGCAGTGCACACATCCAAAGCAGTTGTCACAGAGTAAAGAGCCGGCGCTTCTCAAAGAAGCGAGCGGCTTTTGATCGCTGAGGGCAGATCCATACCGGGGGAATTCAAGCAAGATGAAACGCATTTGGCTGGTAGTTCTGGCGGCGCTATTGATGGCGCCGTTTACGTTTGCGCAAGGAAATCATATCGAAGTGGGTGCCTTCGGGGATTATGTGCGCCTTGGCAATGCGAATAACACCAACTTCTGGGGCCTGGGTGGCCGCGCAGCGTTCAACGTACATAAACGGGTGCAGCTCGAAGCCGAGGGAGCTTACGACTTCTCACAAAGCTTCGTATTTCAGTCCGCGTTCAACGGCGTTGTGAACACGAATCTCAACATCCAACGCTCGGACTTGCGCTTGGCTTATGGGATGGTTGGCCCCAAATTCGAGTGGGGTGGTCCGATCAAACTATACGGAACCTTGAAAGGGGGCGCCATCAATTTTGGTTCGAGCAACGCGCCGGTGACCTTTGGGACCGTAAATACCCAAGTGCAGAATTTCCTGAACAGCGGGACGAACGGATTGTTTTACCCGGCGGTGGGAATAGAGTTCTTTGCGGCCTTCATCGGAATCCGCTTCGAGGTCGGCGACCTCATGTACTTCAATGACGGAGCGCAAAACAATCTGCGTATTACGTTTGGCCCGCAGATCCGGTTCTAGCGAATGGTGAGCGGCCGGCTGCGCCACGCGAGTGTCGACGGACTTAAAACCGCGGGCGAGGGCGCCCGCGCCACGTGTTTGGTTATCTGGTCAGGAACGGGTTCGACTCCCGTTCCTCGCCGATGGTGGTGAGGGAGCCGTGGCCAGGAACTACTACGGTTTCATCGGGCAGGGCCAATACGCGATCATGCAGGGAACGCATGATCTTCTCGAAGTTGCCGCCTGGGAGGTCGGTACGGCCGATGCTTCCGGCAAAGATCGTATCTCCGGCGATCAACTTCTTTTCCGCAGGAAACAAGAGACAGGTTGAACCTTCCGTGTGTCCGGGCGTGTGCATCACGGTGGCGATGATGCTGCCGGTTTTCAGTTGCTGTGCGTCTTCCAGGCTGTCATCGATGGTGACTGCTCCCGGTGACTGCATCCCCACCCAGCTTGCCTGAATGTCGAGCATTGCGAGTTGCGGAGCATCGTTCTTGTTGATCAGGATCGGAGCGCCGGTCGCGGCCTTCAGCTTCATGGCTCCGCCAACGTGATCGATGTGGCCGTGAGTGATGACGATCTGCTTCAACGTGAGTTGATGTTTCTGCAGGATTGCGAGGACCCGGTCGATATTGTCGCCGGGATCGATGACCATGGCTTCGTGTGTAGTCTCGTCAGCGACGACGGAGCAGTTGCACTGGAGCGGACCGACGGGGAAGATTTCGTGGAGCATAGCTGGTCGTTGGTCGATGGTCGTTAGTCGGTAGCTTAACACCTTCGCGAACGTTGAATGACGACGTGTTTACCAAAGCGAAAGCCTTCGCTCGCGCGAAGGCTTGCTAAGGACTAATGACTAGCGACCAGCGACGATGAAAGACTACTTCTGCTGCGGCGTCGGGTTCACCGGATTGCTGGGCGTCTGTACCGGCTGGGACTTTTGTGTCGAGGGCTTTACGCCACTCAGGACAGAGCTAGTATTGCCACGACGGGCGGCGAAGATCGAAAGGGTGATGGAGGTGATCATGAAGATCACGGCGGACCAGGTGGTGGCTTTGCTGAGAATGGTAGCGGAGCCGCGCGGGCCGAAGGCAGTCTGGCTGCCCATGCCGCCGAAAGCGGCGGCGATGTCGCCACCCTGGCCGCTCTGAAGCAGGACCACGATGATCAGGAATGCACAAACGATGATGTGAATGACTGTGATTAGGGCGATGATCATTGCTGAAAACTGGAGGGTGGTGAGCCCTCATCCTTCCTTGATGTCGAGAGATCTTGGTGCGGAAGGGGGGATTTGAACCCCCACGCCTTTCGGCGCCACCCCCTCAAGATGGTGTGTCTGCCAGTTCCACCACTTCCGCACAGGCAAATCGGCGGGGTGCCCGAAAATTGCGGGATTCCGACGCCAATCGATTATAGCAGAGCAGTTAGCACGAAGACGCTCTCGGTTCTCGGCTATCAGCCATCAGCGTGTACTGAAGAAACCGGCGGCCGCATCACGGAAACAGCCCTTAGCCCAACTAGTCGCTGGCCGATAGCTGATAGCAGAAAGCCGATGGCCCTCTAGTACTTCACGATCGCTGCGAACGATTTCGGATCGAGGCTGGCACCGCCGACGAGTGCGCCATCGATCTCTTCCTGCGACATCAGGGCTTTCGCATTTTCCGGCTTCACGCTGCCGCCGTAGAGGATGCGCAGGCCTTTGGAGTAGTCGTCGCCGAAGGCCTTAGCGGCTTCCGCACGGATGAGAGCGTGAGCGTCAGCTGCCATTTCCGGAGTGGCGGTCTTGCCGGTTCCGATCGCCCATACGGGCTCGTAGGCAACGACCATTTTTGCGGCGCGTTCTCCGGAAATGCCGCGGAATGCGTTGGTGCACTGGCGGCGAAGGACGTCGCCGGTAAGCCCGGCATCGCGTTCTTCCAGAACTTCGCCGACGCAGACGATGGGAATGAGGCCCGCATCGAGTGCGACTTTGAGCTTCTTGTTGACCGTGTCGTCGGTTTCGCCGAAGTACTGGCGGCGCTCGGAGTGTCCGATGATGACGTACTTGCAGCGGGCGGCGAGGATCATGCCGGTAGAAATTTCGCCGGTGTAGGCGCCTTCTTTTTCCCAAAACATGTTTTGGGCGCCGATGCCGACGTTGGAGTCTTTGGCGGCATCGACTGCGGCGGCGATGTCGATATAGGGCGGGCAGATAGCGATTTCGTCACGAGTTTGTTCCCAGACCAGGGGAAGAAAATTGCGGAAAAATTCGGAAGTCTGGTCGGGAGTTTTGTACATCTTCCAATTTGCAGCGATGAGCTTCTTGCGGGGCATAAGGTCCTTATGAAGTCGTTAGTCGGTGGTCATTAGTCGTTGGCCGAAGCCGAAACAAGCCATCAACGAACGACAAACGACCACCGACTGATTTATTACTTCTTATCAGTTAAAGCTTCTACGCCGGGCAGCTTCTTGCCTTCCAGGAATTCGAGGGAGGCGCCGCCACCGGTGGAGATGTGAGTGATGCGGTCCTGCACGCCGGCTTTTTTCACCGCGGCAACGGAGTCGCCACCACCGACGATGGAGATCGCGTCAGCATTGTCGGCAACGGCATGCGCGATGGCGTTGGTTCCGGCTGCGAAGGGCGGCATCTCGAAGACGCCCATGGGGCCGTTCCAGACGATAGTCTTCGCGCGACCGATTTCGTCGGAGAAGAGTTCGACAGTCTTCGGTCCGATGTCGAGAGCAAGCTGGTCGGCGGGAATTGCTTCGCCTTCGCCGATCTTGCGCGTGATTGCGTCGGGTGCGACCTGCGATGCGACAACGTGATCGATGGGTAACAGGAACTTGATCTTCCGCTGTTGCGCTTCGGCGAGCAATTGCTTGGCGAGTTCGACCTTGTCTTCTTCCAGAAGCGATTTGCCGATCTCTTTACCCTGAGCCTTCAAGAAGGTGTAAGCCATGCCGCCACCGATGAGTAGGGCATCGACCTTCTGCATGAGGTTTCGGATGACTTCGATTTTATCGCTGACTTTGGCTCCTCCGAGAATCGCAACGAAGGGGCGGGCAGGATTCGTCATGGCCTTGCCCATGTATTCGAGTTCCTTTTCCATGAGCAGACCGGCGGCGGATTTCTCGACGAACTTGGTGATGCCGACGGTCGAAGCGTGGGCGCGATGTGCCGTGCCGAAGGCGTCGTTGACGTAAAAGTCGGCAAGTTTTGCGAGAGCTTTGGAAAAAGCTTCGTCGTTGGCCTCTTCCTCGGCGTGGAAGCGAAGATTCTCAAGCAAGAGGGTCTGGCCGCGTTCCAGTTTGCCTGCCATCTCTTCGGCCTGGACGCCGACGCAATCAGTGGCAAAGCCGACATTCTCGCCGCGAGCCATGGTCTGATCGAGCAGGATGCGGAGCCGCTCAGCGACAGGGCGGAGACTGTACTTGGGATTGACCTTGCCCTTGGGACGTCCGAGGTGCGACGCGAGAATGAGACGCGCGCCGTGGCGGAGAGCGTATTCGATGGTGGGCAGGGTTTCGCGAATGCGTGTGTCGTCGGTTACCCGGCCGTGTTCGTCGAGCGGGACGTTGAAGTCGACCCGCATGAAGATGCGATGATCATGAAGAGGAAGATCTTTGATTGAGAGCTTAGACATGAGACAGCCTCCAGCGCGCAGACTGACGCGAGTCGAATGAATGCAGTTGCCTGCTGCGAGCCGGTATTACGATTCCCACCCTTACGCCAAAATAGGGCTAGAGGGTGGGACACCCGATAGCGGCGCAGCTAACGAACCAGCAGACCATGTAGCCGGGGACTTTTTGTGGGGAGCCCAAGGGCTCCCCACAAACTTTCAGGATTACAGACCCTTCGCGGACATGTAATTGATCAGGTCGCGAACGCGGCTCGAATAACCCCACTCATTGTCGTACCACGCAATTACTTTCACGCAGTTGCCATTGACCACGCGAGTCATGGGCGCATCAACGATCGAAGAGCGCGGATCGCCCTTGAAGTCGGACGAAACCAGTTCCGCGGTCTCGTATCCAAGGTACTTGGCGAGCGGTCCGGACTCAGAAGCCTTCTTCAGAGCAGCGTTCACTTCTTCAACGCTCGTCTTCTTGTCAGTGAAAACGACCAGGTCAACTACGGAAACGTTCGGAGTCGGAACGCGCATCGAGAATCCGTCCAGTTTGCCGCCCAGTTCAGGAATGACGAGTTTCAGAGCCTTGGCAGCGCCGGTCGACGTCGGAATCATGGAAAGAGCTGCAGCGCGGGCGCGGCGGAGATCCTTGTGCGGGAAGTCGAGGATGACCTGGTCATTCGTGTAGGAGTGAATGGTGGTCATAGTGCCGCTGATGATGCCGAAGTTGTCGTTGACGACCTTCGCTACCGGAGCGAGGCAGTTGGTGGTGCACGATGCGTTCGAGATGATGTTGTGCTTGGACGGATCGTACTTGTCTTCGTTCACGCCCAGGACGATGGTGATGTCTTCACCCTTGGCAGGCGCGGAAATGATGACCTTCTTCACCGCGCCGCGCATGTGTTTCTTGGCGTCTTCGGCGTTGGTAAAGCGGCCGGTAGACTCGATGACGACCTGCGCGCCAACGGATTCCCATGGAATCTTGGCAGGATCTTTTTCAGCGAAGACCTTTACGGTCTTACCTTCGACCTGGATTCCGTCGGCGGTAGCGGAAATATTCTGCTTGAGGTTGCCGAGGATGGAATCGTATTTCAGAAGGTGGGCAAGAGTCTTGGGATCAGTAAGATCGTTGCAAGCTACGATGTCGATATTAGGGTCGTTCAACGACGCGCGCAAAACGTTGCGCCCGATACGTCCGAACCCGTTAATTGCTACCTTGACAGCCATTTCGCCTCCGCATAGATGTTTGAATCCGGGAATATAAAGCCTTTTATCGTAACATTCGCGCACACGCGCCGCAAAGCATCAGTGAACATCGAGTTGTGACGCGCGCCACTTCACGTTGTAACACTCCGTGCACGAAACAGAGCCGCTGGTGGGGAGATCGGCAGGAGTCGAGAGTTTCTTTAGGATGAGGGCTCGAACACCGATAGGTAATCGGGTAATAGGTAATTGGTAATTGAAACCCAAAACTGGTGATCGAGAGACCCCCATCTCCGAAGTCAGGGCTGATGCGGTGAATCCCAAGTTGCTAACAGCGCCTGCGTACATCCGTTGCCGATTTGCATAGGGTTGTGTTCCAATCGCAGGGATGGATCGACCGAAGAGAAGACGAAGAAGAAAAGGACGTGGCCCGGCGACTGCACCGGCGCAAGCTCCTCTGCAACCGGCTTACCCGGATATGGAACGGGAAGACGCGGAAGAAGTGAACGGCAATGTTGACATGGTGAGCGAGCTCGCGAATGAAACCACTGAAGTAGAAGAGCAGGGACCAGCGCCGGTCAACGAAGCGAATCGCGCTCCGCAGGAACAGCGAAATCGCCGGCGTCGCGGACGCCGTGGAAGAGGGGAGCAGCGACCGCCGAAACAGCAGGTGCAGCCGCCAGTAGTTCCCGAAGAAGCCGCGACGGAAACACAAGTTGAGGACGTGGGCGCCGAGGTAGGGGAACCGGCAGCAGCATCAAGTACGCCAGCTTATGCAGCGCCGGGAAAGCGGACGCCGAAAGGCGTGGTCGTGCTCGCGATCGGACTGCCAGGATCGGGAAAGACGAGTTGGTTCCGGCGGCGCGGAATTACACCGCTCTCGAGCGATCTGCTGCGCATGCTGCTGTTCGACGATATGACGGAACAGCGCTATCAGGATCTGGTGTTCTCCACGCTGCGCTACCTGTTGCGTGCGCGCATGATCGCGCGGATGCCGTGGAATTACGTCGATGCGACGAATCTGTCGCCGCGCGAACGGCGGGGATGGATCCGCATGGCGCAGGAGTTTGGATACGACGTGCATGCGGTCTTCTTTAATGTGCCGCTGGAAGTTTGCATCGATCGCAACAAGAGAAGAGGCCGCGTAGTGCCGGACGATGTAATGCAGCGGATGGCACAGAAGCTGCGTCCACCGGAGTTTGAGGAAGGGTTCTCGAAGGTCACCGTGGTTCGTGTAAAGAAGCACGAGCAGGCGGTGGAAGGTGGAGAGACTCCGGAGTTACCCGAGTTCTACTGAGAATGTTTTGAGCAAAAGAAAAGGCCGGCACGCAGCCGGCCTTTTTCATTGCAAGCGTGATTAGTGTCCGTGAGTGGAACCGCCTCCGGAGTGTCCCGCCGCCGCTGCTGTGGGCGACTGAGCCACCGGATCTGCCACCACCTGAGGGAGCAGAGTGATACGACGGAGCGGAATAAGAGCGCCCGCCACCGTTTGACGGCGCAGAGTAGGAACGTCCGCTGCTGTAAGCAGGAGAAGCGTTGTAGGCACGCGTTGGTGCGCTATACGTGGAGGTTCTCGACGGAGCGCTGTATCCGTAGCTGCCGCGTGAAGGTGCTGAGTAAGAGCGCTGCGAATATCCGTTCGACGGCGACGAATAACTTCGGGCAGAAGATCCGGAGTAAGAATTCCCGGACGAGTAGTTGGTTGGGTGCAGACCGCACCGCGCCCGGTGAGGGGCGCGGATAGTTGTAGTTGTTCGCCACGTATCCGGAGTTGCTTCCACCGTAGACGGAGCTGGTGTTGCGCTCCTTCTCCGGTTTCTCGTTCTTCTGGTTAGCCGGTGGCCGCGGATTCGAGTGCGGCTGCGCCGCAGGCTGCTGCGCCGGAGTTCTTCCTTCAGGCTGCGAGTACGTATGCGCCGGCTGGTTTGCCGGGGGCGAGTAGCTTCGCTGCGGCTGATTTGCCGGAGCGGCCGTGTTTGTGTGCGCCGGTCCTGCCTGGTTTTGAGAAGCAGGCGGTGTATAGGTGTGGGCCGGTTGATTCTGTGTGCTGCCCGGATTATTGCCCATCGCCTCGCGTTCGCCGCCTGATGGTGGATGTGGATACGGGCGCGCTACGTTCTGGTTGCCATTCGGCTGGCCGCTATTTGGGGTTCGTACCACGTCGGTGCTTGGCGTGCGCGCAGGCATGTCACTGTTATTACGGTTGCCGTTATTGTTGAAAACGGTTGAAGGATGTGGAGCTGAACCTCCACCGTTGTTCGGCGAAGCGTTAGCGCCGTTGTTGTGATCGAAGACCGTCGGCGGACGCGGAACCGAACGTCCATTCGTGGTTTCCGCGACGTTCGGGTGACCGTTTTCCGGTCCACCCATGTTTTCATTGCGCTGCGGAGAACGCGATCCTTCAGGAGCGCCGTTTGCCGCATTGTTTCTGCCGTTGTTGAAGTCTCGGCCATTGTTAAATGTAGACGTGGCCGGCGGGGTCATGTTCCGGACCGGCTGCCGGTTGAATGCCCGCTGAGGAGGAACAGCCGCTGCGTGTCCGGCATTTGCTCCCAACACGCTGTTACGGCTCGGTTCAAAACCAGCTCCGCCAACTATGTGAGCATTCCGCAAGTTCTCGCCAGAGACTGGAACCATGTTCCGGTTCGCCGCCTGCGAATTCACAAAGGCGCGTTGCGGAACAGCCGTCACAGCATTCGGAAACGACCGGTTCGCGTAGTGAATGTTGTTGATGGATCCACGATTGTTGTAATAGTTGTTGATCACGGTCACGTTCGTGATCCGCGTATTGCTGACGTTGACATTGCGCCAGTAACGAGGTCCTGCGTGATACCAGGGAACGAACGGCTCACCGAATCCCAGCGGGAACCAGCCAACGCCGCCGCCGATTCCGAAGGAGACTCCAAATCCAGGTCCGCCGACCCATGCCACGAGAGCAGGGGCGTACACCGGACGCGCATAGATCGGTCCCGGGCACCATCCCCAAGATCCGCTAATGAAAGCCCAGCGGCCATAGTGGAAGGGAGCATAACCCCAAGGTGCGTCATCGACCCACGTCCATCCCCAAGGGGCAATCCAAACCCAGTGGCCAAAGCGATAGGGTGCCCATCCGGGAGCAACTACCGTGGGAACCCAAACCGCACCGTAGTTCGGATAAGTGCGCCAAGTGCCGTAGCCATCGAGATCAGGAGCGCCGACTACGCCAGGCGCAACGTAACGCGCAGAGAGCGAGCTGTCCTGACGCTTATCGCGAACTGCACACCAGTCGTCGAAGCCGGTGCGTCCGGGAGCAGGGTAGACGGTGTGAGCCATGGACTTTCCACCAGAGAAGCTGCCTTGCTCACCAGACTTGATCTTTACGGATGGTCCGTCGCCTGTCGCCATGCCTTCGCCCTTCCACACGGTAACCAGGGACACGTCGTTGTTGGAGTTGACGTTCAGGCGATAGTCGCCGCCCTTGGTGACGGTGAAGGCGGTGTTCGGAGTATCGATCTCATAGATCTCGCCGGGGAAGAGTTGGCGCACGTGGAGGAATAATGTGCCCTGATCGAGTTCGATTTGGACGGTATTGTCGCTGACGTTGCTCAGCGTGACGCTGGTTTCGGCGTCCATACGGAAGGTGCCGGATCCGACCTGTACCTCAGCACGCGAATCTTTGTCCGTCCAGATGCGGTCGGACAGTGGTCATCGGCCGGTTCAATGTGGCCGCGACCCAGTCATTGACGCCACCGGGCTGGATGGAGACTTCGCCGCTCATGTAATCGAGCCGTGCGGCACGTCCCGGTGGATCGGTTTCGGCGCTTGACGGCGGAGCGTTGGCCCCTGACGGCGGCGCCGGCGAGTTTTCGTCTTGCGCAAAAACAGCAGAGGTCGCCAAAAACGTGAAGATGGCGATGATGATCGTGAAACCTAAACGCCTGAAAGTACCCATGGACCCCTCCCGAGACTAACCTCGCTTGCCTGCTGCACCCAACGCGGGCGTCCAGATCTTTGGTCGAGGCTAATCTTTACTACACTGCTTAGAAACCCTAGTCCTAAGAAGCAGTTGCGGTACCCATTTCGGCACCCCTAAGCAGTAGCCATTCTAGCGCGGCAGCGCCAACCAATTGAAAAATCGGAGTTTCTTTAGTGTCTGACCCGCAGAGCTATTCCTTGGTTACCAAGGAGCGCAGGTCGAGGTTACGGATGAGACGGTGCAAATAGTTGGGATGAACTCCGAGTAGCCTGGCCGCCTCAGTGACACTCCCGTCCGCCTTCTCCACAGCAGTTAAAATCAGCTCCTTTTTTAAGCGAGCTACGCCGTCGTGATAGTTCAGGGAGCCAAGCCCGAGAGAAGGCGAGGAGGGCTGGGCTTCCAGGATTGCCTCAGGAAGATCTTCCGGAAGAATCCATTCAGTGGAACCCAGCACAATGGCGCGTTCGATGGCGTTTTGGAGTTCGCGAACATTGCCCGGCCAGGCATAGGATTCGATATATTCGCGAGCTTCATTCGACAAGCCGCGCACATGGCGCTTGCACTTTTCGCTGAAGACATGACAAAAGTGTTGGGCGAGCAGGGCGGCATCGCCGTTGCGTTCTCGGAGCGGAGGCATGTTGATGGCGACGACGTTGAGGCGGTAGAAGAGATCCTGGCGAAAGCGCCCGGTCTTTGCGAATTCTGCAAGATCGCGATTGGTGGCGGCCACGATGCGAACGTCGATCTTGACCGGAGTGTTGCCGCCCACGCGCATCAGTTCGCGTTCCTGTAGTACGCGCAACAGTTTTGCCTGCAGCGGCAACGCGAGTTCAGAAACTTCGTCGAGAAATGCCGTTCCGCCGTTGGCGGTCTCCAGTAATCCTTTCTTCTGGGCGAGCGCTCCGGTGAAAGAACCCTTCTCGTGCCCGAATAGTTCACTCTCCAGCAAAGTCTCGGTAACGGCAGCGCAGTTAATGGCGACGAATGCGCGTCCCGCACGTGGGCTGTTGTCATGGATGGCGCGAGCGGCCAACTCTTTTCCGGTTCCACTCTCTCCCTGCAGAAGAACCGTGGATTCGGTTGGCGCAACCTTAGCGATGGCTTTGTAGACCTGAGCCATGCGCGGGCTCTCGCCCATGAGGTTGTGAGTGATGTTCAACTCATCACGCAGGCGGCGATTCTCGCCTTCCAGATTCTCGATCTGACGAACCTTTTGCAGCGCCAGAGTACAGATACCGGCGATAGCAGTGAGCAACTCGAGATGGTTGTCATCGAACGTGACAGCCGGGCGAACTGTGTCGAGATAGATCAACCCGAGGACGGCGTCACCGACAAGCAGCGGAACGGCGAGAACGGAGACGACCTTCATGCTGTTCAAGCTGGTTACGTCGCGAAGCTTTTCATCGAGGGCAACATTGCCGGCAATGACCGCCTTATGTGTCCGGATTACCTGGGCGGTAATGGTCCGGCTAATCACGACCGGTTCTAGTGGACCCTCAGAACGGTTCCATGCGACCGAGGCGAACTCATCGCCCGGCTTCGAACAAAGCAGGAAGGCGCCTCGATCGGCCGGTAGCACGTCGAAGATCATGCCAAGCAACTGCCACTGGAGAGAATCAAGACTATGGATCGCACTGATGTGCGTGGCGATCGCGATCAGGGTGGAAAGATCGCGTTCCGTTCGATTCAGTCGGGACTGAACCTTGGCATCGGCACGAATTCGCAACTCCGGCAGTTCGTCTAGCTGCACTTCTGATGACGGAAGGATGGTCGTCTCACTCCCGACTCCGGTCGAGTCCGTGATAACGAACTGAAAGACGCAAGAGCCGACGAAGATTTGATCGCCATGTTCCAGCGTCTTCTCAGAAACGGGAGAGCCGTTGACAGACGTCCGATTGTGACTGCCAAGATCGGTGAGAACGAAGACCTCGTCCCTGCGTTCGATGCGGCAATGAGAGCGGGAAACGTTCTGTTCCTGAAGAACGACGGAGTTGCCCGGATCGCGCCCGATGGTGATGGGTCCGTCCGCGAGTTCGACGACCTTGCCCCAGGCCGAGCCTGAGATTCCGTTCAGTCTGGCAGTCAGCTCCATACGACATGTTCCGCACGTAAATGTACACCCAGAGCAAAGCAATCAGACGAAAGATCACGCAGGCGGTGAGCACTATCCGATCGGATAGAGGACTAGCCGATTGGATAGGGAATCTGATCGTTATCGCGAGATCGCGGACAGTGTGGTTTCCGCTTGTGATCTTGCAAACCATTCCTTTGCAACAGCTTCATCGCGGCGATTGCGGCTTCGTCGTGCGCCGGGAGTTTGGCGCACACATTGCATTATGTCCTGGCGAGTAGGGCAAGAGAGAAAGCCGAAGAGCGGTACACAAGTAAGCCGCCCTTGCGATGGCAAATCGAAGTTGCCCAAAGGAGGATGTATGAAACGGACAATGATGAAACTGACCGCCGCCCTTGCTTTGGCCGTGACTTTCGGCATCGCAACGGCAAATGCTCAGACCAATACTAACCTGCGCGCCGACGTTCCATTCAATTTCGCGGTTGGCAGAACCGCAATCCCTGCCGGCGACTGCGCAGTAATCGTCTCGCCCGGAGTCGCGAGAATCACCTGCAGTGGGGATCAGGCTGGCATCGTTGGGCTTCCTGCAACAGCGGATGCCACCGGGAAGGCAAGAATCGTGTTCCACAAGTACGGAAATCAGTATTTCCTTGCTGAAGTTTGGACTGAGTCGAAGGGACTAATCCTGGCCGAGAGTGCGGCCGAGAAGGAAATGCAAGCGAGCTCTGCTGCTCCCAAGTACACGACCATGGCAGTTCTGCTGCATGCGATTCCGTAACCTCCCGGTCGTTGCGAATCGCATAAGAGAGGCCCGAGCCCGTCGGGCCTCTTTTCTGTTTGCGCGGTCAGCCCTTCAGGTAAGGCAGCATCTCTTTGAATGCAGGCGTACCGGAAGCGCGCAGCAGTTCATAGATGATGGTCTCAGTTGATGAGATCAGCGCGCCGGCAGCTTCCATCCGTTTCATTCCGACATTCCAATTCGCTTCGGTGCGCGATCCCACGGCGTCAGAAGCGACGTGTACGAGAAATCCACGATTGAGCGCGCCAAGAGCCGTCTGCATTACGCAGATGTGCGTTTCCATTCCGCAGAGGAGGAGCGTGTTGCGATTGCCGGGAAGCGACTTCATGGAGCCACAAAATTGGTCGTTCGAAAAGCAGCTGAATTCGAGCTTGTCGACTGTGTGGACATGCGACAGCAGTGAGGCGATTTCTGGAATCGTTTGTCCCAACCCTTTGCTGTATTGGGTCGAGACCAGTACGGGCAATTTCAGGATCGCGGCCAATCGAGCGAGCAGTCGGGCGTTGCGGACCAGCGTCTCCTTATTAAAGATGGGTGGGAGCAGCTTTTCCTGGATGTCGATGATCAGCAGAGCACATTGATCAGCCAGCAACGGGCGGCGCGCGATGTCGGAGTGCGTGCCGGAAGTTTCGATGTGGTTCACGGATACTTGCATGGGGATTCCTTGAGCATGATCATTTTACGTTCGAACCGGCATGAGTTCACGCGTTGTGATTTTGATCACGGCGAGACGTTTGCGAAAGTTGACCCGTGTTTCGACAGCACATACAATCAAAACAGGTAGTTGCTTCTAACTTCGGTTCTCGCGTGCTGCCCCCTCGTTCAATGGTAGGACACCTGCCTCTGGAGCAGGTTATCGGGGTTCGAATCCCTGGGGGGCAGCCAAAATTTGCGCCCGGTTCTGCGAAGACCACCGTTCAGATCCCTTTGGGCATCTTCTCGCTTTTGCCGTCGTGACGAAGGAGGAACATGTCAGCCACCCTTGCCAGCACCAGCACTAATACCACTCCTCTCAGCAAAAATAAGCACCTGCTTCGGTGGGTGGAGAAGATGGCGGAGCTTACCCAGCCAGATCACATTCACTGGGTCGATGGGTCGGAGGAGGAGAACGAGGCACTCTGCCAGGAGTTGGTGAATAAGGGCACGTTTATCCGGCTGAACGAGAAGCTGTGGCCGAACTGCTATTACGCGCGCTCGGATGAGAGCGATGTTGCGAGGGTCGAGGACCGTACATTCATATGTTCGCTGTCGAAGGACAGCGCCGGTCCGACGAACAACTGGGAAGATCCGTATGTGATGCGGCGGCGGCTGAAGGGATTGTTCAACGGCTGCATGCGCGGACGGACGATGTACGTGCTGCCCTTCAGCATGGGTCCGATTGATTCGCCAATGTCGCAAATCGGAGTGGAACTTACCGATTCCGCATACGTCGTGGTGAACATGCGGATCATGGCGCGCATCGGCATCGACGTGTTCAAGATCATTGATGAGGACATTAAGCGCGTCGTTCCGTGCATGCATAGCGTGGGCGCGCCGCTCTCCACGGGCCAGAAGGACGTAACGTGGCCCTGTAATAAGGAGAAGTACATCGTTCATTTTCCGGAGACGCGCGAAATCTGGTCGTTCGGTTCCGGATATGGCGGGAATGCGCTGTTAGGGAAGAAGTGTTTCGCGTTACGAATCGCGTCGAGCATCGCGCGCGACGAAGGCTGGATGGCGGAGCACATGCTGATCCTGGGCGTGGAGAATCCCAAGGGTCAGAAGACGTACGTGGCGGCGGCGTTTCCCAGCGCGTGCGGCAAGACGAACTTCGCGATGATGATTCCACCCAAGGGATTCGAGGGCTGGAAGGTCACCTGCGTCGGCGACGATATTGCGTGGATCAAACCAGATGCGAACGGCCAGTTGCGCGCAATCAATCCGGAGGCTGGCTTCTTCGGCGTTGCGCCGGGCACCTCGGCGAACACGAATCCCAACGCAATGGCGACACTGGCAAGCAATTCCATCTTTACCAACGTTGCACTAACTCCCGAAGGCGGGGTGTGGTGGGAAGGCATGACAGAAGAGCCGCCCGCCGAATGCACGGACTGGCGCGGCCACAAGTGGACACCGCAAATCGCGAAGGAGACGGGCGCGAAGGCTGCGCATCCGAATGCGCGCTTCACGGCGCCTGCGTCGCAGTGCCCAGTGATCGATCCGGACTGGGAGAATCCGAATGGTGTGCCGATCAGCGCAATTATTTTTGGCGGCCGCCGCGCTCGCACGATGCCGCTGGTCTACCAGGCGTTCAACTGGAGCGGCGGTGTGTATATCGGCGCGACCATGGGATCGGAGATGACGGCAGCCGCGGCGGGAACGGTAGGCAAAGTTCGACGCGATCCCATGGCGATGCTGCCGTTCTGCGGCTATCACATGGGAGACTACTTCCGCCATTGGATCAAGATGCAGCGCTCGCTCACGATCACACCGCGTATCTTCCACGTGAACTGGTTTCGCAAGGATGCGGACGGCAAGTTCTTGTGGCCTGGGTATAGCGAGAATATGCGCGTACTGAAGTGGATCGTGGACCGAGTTCACGGTCACGCAAGAGCCAACGAGACGCCGATTGGGTGGACGCCGAAATACGACGACATCCAGTGGAAGGGGCTCGACTTCCCGCGTGACAAATTCGACGAGTTACAGAAAGTAGATCGGAGCGCGTGGAAGGATGAAGTGATGGATCATGAGGAACTCTTCATCGAGCTTCATGATCATTTGCCGCCGGAGATGATCTACGAGCGCGAATTGTTGATCTGCAGACTGTAAAAGATTACGGAAATGAGGAGAAGGCATGCGTAGAGCGTTGCCTTTTTCTTTTGCGCGCCGAACATCAAATACATAGTTCCTTCGCTACGCTCAGGATGAACAGGGATAAAGATGCTTCTGTTCGGCTGTGTAATGCGTCGTGCATACGGACATCTCCCCATGTCTCAAGGTAAGTAATCAGCCAACGTGTTACTGCGGTTCCCGCATGTGACAAAAAATCAATCCAGCAACTCACAACTTTCCGAAAGTCGCTGGTTTTATAGCCAGCGGTTCCCAGCAATATGACAGTTATCGTGAGTGAGGGGATATGAGAGGGAAGAGTGTTGGTTTGATTTGGTGTGCAGTACTGGCAGCTTGTTTGCTGACTCTGGTGGCGTGCGGCGGCGGTTCAAGTTCGAGTTCGAGCCTGACAACGACGACAACATCATCGAGCACGCAGAACGGAACAGTAAGCATGCTGGTGAGCGATGATCCGGCGGAAGATTGGGCTGCGGTCGATGTAAAAGTCTTGAGCATCGCGCTGGTTCCGCAAGGCGGAGGCACTCCAGTGACGGTGTACACGGCGCCTAGTCCGGCTCCGTCGGTAAATCTTGTGCAGCTTGATCAACTGGGCGAAATCCTGGGGAACGTGTCAGTGCCCGCGGGGACATACACGAGCGCTGTCATTACCATCAGCGGTAATCCTGGAGATGTCTCACTGGTGGTTGGCGCCAACCCCGAGTCCGGCTTCGCGGGAACGGCAGGAGCGACGATTCCCAGCGGACAAATTCAGATCATGGGCGCGAAGGGAAGTGCAGGCAGTCTGGCAGTACCGGTGACTGTTAACCTCCAGTCGCCCCTGGTTGTGACCGCGGGTCAGAACAATGCGTTGGACCTCGAGTTCAACCTGGCGCATCCGGCGTTCATCGTCGACCACGTTCCGCCCAGTGGCGCGGCGTTTTGGGCAGTGAACTTCAAAGGCTGTTTGCGGCATCATCCGATCGCCGACATCACGGCTCTGGTATTGCGGCACACGTATGGCACTGTAACTTCAGTCAACAGTACGAACGGTCTTACCGATAACAGCATCACTATCACGCGCGATTTCGCGGTTCGGCCGCCGACCACTCCGGAGACGGCGATCGCTTCGAACCAGAGTTTGACAATTCTTGCCGATGCGACGAACGGAACGATCTTCTACGACGTGGATGCGAAGACGCGCAACGTGATCAAGGACTTCTCTACGGTCGCGAGCACGCTTCCCAATAAATATGTTCGTATCGCGGCACGGTATCAGCAGGACGGAACGCTGGTTGCGGTTCGGGTATGGGCAAGCACGTCGTTCAACAGCGTTTGGTTAAGTCCTGAGGGCCACGTGCTGCACGTGGATACGACGAATGACATTATCACGGTGCAGAATGAGGACGGCACGCCGGCGCAAGTGACGATCGACGCTAACACGCAGTTCTTCTATCGCACACCGTCGAGTGCGCTCGCCGACGCAACTCCGATTGGAACTGGTATCTCATTCCTGACGAGCGGAAACCTAGTACGCGGATTCAAGGTACACATCAGCGTGGATGATCCGTTGGCGTCGACGTGGGTGGCGCAGACCGTAGATATCGAAATCGCGCGCTACGACGGCGTGATTTCATCGCCAACCACAACGAACTTCACCTACGCGCACAACTTCCTGCGGACGACGGACGACTACACCATCACCCTTCCATACATTTCGAGCAGCAGTCCGAACGGTAAGGATGGGAACGGCAACGCGGTCACCGGCTTTGAGTGGTGGAACTTTGCTTATCCCACTCTCGCGGACACTGGCACAAATGCGGTCGCTGACTTTGTCTCGGCAACGAACGGTTCCGTCAGCTTTGGCGGGAAGGTCGGTGCTCTGAAGGTTAGCGGCACTACCTGGGCGAGATGGGGCGATCCTGCCAATCAGAACGGCTGGTCAGCGCCTTGGGTGATTCTCGAACCGGCATCGGCTCCGATTGGAACTGTGTCCACTCCCTGGGTGGCGAGCAGCAGCGGGGGCAGCTTCGGATTGTCGGTCCCTGGCGGCGCGACGGCGGTCAATGTCACGCTTAGTTCCGTGAGCGGATCCGCGACTCTCGTTTACCAGGTAGATATGTCGAACGGGATCATTACCATCACTCCGCAGGACCTCACCAGTTCTGCTGGGCTGAATGCCGTGTCGCAAGCATTGGTGAATGGCACGATGGTGAAAGCGTTCGGCATTCCGCAAGCCGATGGCACGATCAAAGGCTATGTGCTGTTTTATTACACGGGCACACTCCCGCAATAGCGGACCCACTGCAGTCAAGAATGAGAAGCGCCGTCCTCACGGGCGGCGTTTTTCATTGGGAAGCAATTTCTGAGTTACGAATGGTACCTGATGTTGGAATGGGGGCGAATGCGTTTCTCCAGCCGTCGAATCTCCGCGCCCAGCGCGGCTTCGATGCTCTTGGAGCGACGCTCGCCTCGAGCGACGCGGCTGACGTAGGAAGGATCAACACCAAGGTTGCGAGCTACACGGCTGTAGAGTCCACGATACAGTCGGATCCCGTTGAGCGTGTCAATTACGTTTCCGCCATTTGCGAGGTTCATCTCTCGGGACATTGTCAATCTCCTTGACTGAAATCAAGAGCCTAAAAAAGACTATCACCGATGGTGACGCGCAGAATTAGTGACGCTTCTTGGCGCGCAAGAATGACTGCGTGTCAGGTTTGTGACATTGTCGCGGGAGGTTAAGGCTAAAAAACGATCGTCGCTTGACTCAGCTTACGCGGGAGGAACGCGTGCGGCTGATTCTTACCATTCGAACAATATTCTGGTGCAGAAGTTGCATGTTCTGCTCCAATACTTTTGCATTTACTCGCAGCTGCTTACTTTCAGCAATCACGTCTGACAGTCGCGTGTTGGTCCGCGAGTTGTTACTGGTTCGCTTCATCCACTGATCCAATTCGTCAGTGAACGCAATTACTGCGCTTCTATCCTTTCCACGTGGACGCCGCACCGGGAGACTGAGGTCGCGTTCCCAGCGTTGCGCAGTTCTAACTCCGCGACCGAGATAAGCCGCGATTTCCTTCCACGAATTGAGGAGTTGTGTCATCGTTCTGACATCACCTTAGGAGCCCTATGATGCGGCTCGAAAGAAAATTGGTGTCTCAGTTTTTCAAAAAAAGTCACGTTTGCGAACACGGCACCAAGACTGTGCGGCTCACTAACAGCAGATTCTAATCCGATACGTGAGTAGCTCTCCAAGAAAAGTGAAATCTTTCCGGAATTGGCAGGAACGATTTCGGTCTGATTGCGAGGATACGACGCATCGGTTAGAGATTTGTTTCAGATTTAGTACTTCTAACAGTGACATTCCATCACCGCAGTGTGGTATACGGCGCTCACGGAGCGTCACTTTTTGTGCGCGTCGTTTATTGCCAGGACTATCGATCAGGTCGCGAACGGCATTGGTTCGTAACAGCTAGGCCCTGATCGACTCGAAAGCGTTCGGCAGGAGCATTAAGAACGACGGTACAGCGGCTGATCTCAGCAGATACTCGGGGAGCGAACACCGGCAATGGCAGATATCACCCTCGAAACGTTGATCGAAGACATGGCGATCGCTGGCGGACCAGATTTCCGTGGGTACAAGCGGAACTCGTTGGAACGGAGCCTAAGAAAGAGGATGAACGACCTTAAGCTTGATTCGCTGCGCGGGTATGCTGATTTCTTTGCTCACAACCGGTCTGAAGTCAATCATCTGCAGCAGACCTTGCTCATCAACGTAACTACTTTTTTCAGGGATCCGCTAGCCTGGGAAGCTTTGGCGAGGCAAGCCTTACCGCGGCTGCTTGATCCACTTCGTCCGGGTGACACCTTTCACGCCTGGTGCGCCGGGTGCGCAACCGGCGAGGAGGCCTTCTCCCTCGCTATCCTCTTAGCTGAATATCTTGGTCCCGAACTGAAGCGTTTGAATGTAACCATTCACGCAACGGATATTGACGAGGAAGCCTTGAACGTTGCGCGGAAGGCAGAGTATCCCGAAGACCGTTTCAATGCGGTTAGTCCCCGGCTGCAAGACCAGTATTTTGATTTTATGGGTACGAGCACTCTGCGCGTGAAGAGCGAGATTCGCCGTATGGTGACCTTCCGCAGGAGCAATCTAGCCATCGATGCTCCCAGCGTACCTGTGCACCTGTTGATTTGCAGAAACGTGCTGATCTACTTCGATCGGGAACTTCAGAAAAAGGTAATCGGTCAGTTCAGTGATGCACTGGCAAACAGAGGAGTACTTTTCCTTGGAAGTGCGGAGTCCCCGCCTCCCGCCTACCAACACTTTCAACCACTCAACACAAAATGGCGCATTTACCAAAGCCGTCTAGGGGAAGTTCGAGCCGAGACGGGTGGACAGACAACGACGAGTATAGAAAGACCCGATCCCGAGTTGGACCCACTCCGGTGCGTCCTCCGCAGTATCGTGAGCGCCCTACCCCAAGCGGTCCTTTTCCTGGACGCGAGTGACACGATCGCCATAGTGAATGAGGCGTCTCGTCGACTCTGGCAGCTTTCCGGGTCCCTCGAAGGGAGACATATTACCTCCACCATCTTGACCGAACAATCGCGAGAATTGCGCAAGTACTTTCAGCAGAGCCATCGTTCCGGAGAGGAGCCACTGGAGCTGGAACTACGCTCTCGGACGAGCGGGAAAGAGCGCAGGGTGCTCGTGAGATTGCAAGGCTTGCTGGACGCCCAGAGAACGAGAGTGGGCACCTTGATGTATGCCGAAGACGTCTCCCACCGGGAAGAACTCCGAACCGCCGTTCGCGATTTGGAATCTACCGGCGAAGAGCTGCATTCCTCAAAGGAAGCACTGAAAATCACGAATGAAGAACTGCAGGCTACGAATGAGGAGCTCGAGAACACAAACTCAGCACTCCAGTCCATGAATGAAGAGTTGGAGACTACCAACGAGGAATTACATTCGCTGAACGAGGAACTGGAAGCCGCCAACGATGAGCTTGAGGTGCGCACCCGGGAGCTGGACGAAACGAATCGGCGGTACGCTGAGACTCTCGAGCACATGCCGTCTCCGGTTGTGTTGGTCAACGAAGACTCGAAGATCGCATTGTGGAACTCTGCGGCAGAGAGTTTTTTTGCACTGGAATCGAGGCATGCCGTCGGATGTCACGTACAAGATCTGCCGCTGGCGGCCGACTGGCGGAATGTCATAGCTCAGAAAGTCAAAGCCGTTTTGCTAGAACAGCATTCGGTAACGATCCAGAGCAGAGCATTAAGTGTAGCGAGTCTCAAAGGAGAGGTTGAGATCCGCTTTACTCCGGTTACCAGCTCCTGCCCGCGGGCGGTGCTAGTAATCGTTAATCCCATCCAAGGCAAACGCTCCAGAAGAGTTGCCAAAAGGCGGGATGCCGCCGGCCAGACCTCAAGAAAAATCGGGCATACTCCAAAGTTGACGCCTAGCGTCAAGAAGAGGTCCGCGCCACGCAAGAAGAAGCCCAGCCCGGTAAAACGCTGAGGGAGGGTTGCTGCTGAGTTGCTGATCCGTAGCGGACGTGCCCAGGTGCGGGGTGAACGGTGGTCGGCTAGATCTCGCGGTCGTGGAACTTTAGAGATTGCCTACGGGGAAATTGAATCCTTCTTTTGGAAGCTCGAATCTTTGCTTGACGAGGCGGCTGCCCGCGAGCAGAATAGCCGCCGCTTTTTCGGTGAAATAAATCGCTTTTCCCAGGAGGCGATGTGACAACCACTCGGCGCGATTTCCTGAAAATTACATCGATCGGTGGAGTTGCAACCACCGTTCTTGGCTTTGATGTAACCGCCGCGCAAGCGCAAGCGCGCGAACTCAAGATTGCCAGGACAACCGAGACGCGATCCACTTGCCCATATTGCTCAGTGAGCTGCGGCGTGATTATTCATACGCTGGGCGACAAAGCAAAAAACGTCACCGCACAGGTGGTCCACGTCGAAGGCGACCCCGACCATCCGATAAATCGTGGGACGCTGTGTCCCAAGGGCGCGGCACTCTACCAGGACATCCTCAATGAGCGGCGATTGCTGAAGCCGCAAGTGCGGCGTCCGGGGTCGGACCACTGGGAAGATATCGATTGGGAACAGGCGATCACAGAGATTGCCCAACGTACAAAGAAGGCGCGCGACGCGGCATTCATCGAAAAGGACGCTAATGGCGCCACGGTGAATCGTTGCGAGAATATCGCCTTCACTGGCGGGTGCACCGACACGAACGAATTCAATTACCTCGTGGTGAAGTCGATGCGCAGCCTGGGAGTTACCCATCTAGAAAATCAGGCCAGGGTTTGACACGCGCCCACGGTCTCAAGTTTGGGACCAACGTTCGGGCGCGGGGCAATGACGAATGGCTGGGTCGACATCAAGAACACGGACATGATGTTGATCATGGGCGGGAATCCCGCCGAGAACCATCCTTGTGGCTTCAAGTGGGCTATCGAAGCCAAACGTAACCGCAACGCGAAGATGATCGTGGTCGATCCGCGCTTCACGCGGACTGCTGCGGTGAGTGATTTATTCCTGCAGATTAGGGCCGGATCGGATATCGCGCTTCTCGGCGCCTTCATCAACTACACCCTGCAGAATGATCGCGTTAACCACGAATATCTCGTCAACTACACGAATGCTTCGTTCATCATTAAAGAGGGGTTCAAGCTTCCGGACGACGGGCTTTATTCGGGGTGGGACGGCGAGAAGCACACATACGATAAGAGCACCTGGAACTACGAGAGTGGCGGCCTTACCAAGACCGAAACTCCCGCGTCTCATCCGGAAGCGGCAGCACATGGTTACGCTGCAGCCGGCGCCCCTCCTCCTGCGCTGCCGGAAAAGGTCGCGTACGATCCGACGCTGCAACATCCGCGCTGCGTCTATCAACTGCTAAAGCAACAGTACTCGCGCTATACGCCTGAGATCGTGGAGCGCATCACGGGAATTCCGAAAGACCAGATCATCAAGGCAGCTGATCTGTTCACGTCGATTCGTAAAGACGGCGCGACCAAACAGGTGGGAACCGTTATCTACGCCGTCGGTTGGACGCAACACAGTTCGGGCACGCAAACGATTCGTGGCGCCTGCATGCTGCAATTGCTGCTGGGCAATGTGGGAAGAGCCGGCGGCGGTGTGAACGCGTTGCGCGGGCACTCCAACATTCAGGGTGCGACGGATATGGCGGGCATCTTCGATATCCTGCCCGGCTACTTGAAGGTTCCGACTCCAAAGGATACTGACTTCAAGAGTTATCTTGCGCGCATCACTCCAAAGCCGGCGAAGCCGGGCGAGTGGGAGTCGTTCAACTACTGGTCGAATACGCCGAGATTTGCGGTTTCGTTCCTGAAGGCGATGTATGGGAACGCGGCGACGAAGGACAACGACTTTGCATTCGATTATCTGCCGAAGGTCGATCGCAATTACTCGTGGACCGAAATCTGGAATGACATGTTCGAGGGCAAGGTTCAGGGGTTGTTCGCTTTCGGCATGAACGGTGTTGCCATCGGTCCGAATTCCGAGAAGAACATCAGTGCGCTAAAGAAGGCTGATTTCCTAGTTGTATGCGAGATCTATCCGGACGAGACCAGCGAGTTCTGGCGCGCTCCGGGGATTACGCCCGAGGAGATGAAACAGATCAATACGACGGTCTACCGGCTGCCGGGCGCAGGATTCGCGGAGAAGGATGGGACGTTCGTCAATTCGGCGCGCTGGCTGCAGTGGAAATACGCGGCAGTTCCACCTCCCGGAGATTGCAAAGTCGACCAGGAAATCCTGGCACGTATTTTCCTCAAGATTCGCGACCTCTATAAGCAAGAGGGCGGCAAGTTCCCGGACCCGATCCTTAACGCCAGTTGGAATTACACGAATCCGTATAACCCATCGCTGGCCGAGGTCGCGAAAGAACTCAACGGTAAGGCGATCGCCGACGTGACTGATCCGGCGACGCAGACCGTGATCAAGGCTGGTCAGCAGCTGCCAGGCTTTGCGTTCCTACGCGACGATGGATCGACGATGTGCGGAAACTGGCTGTTTTCGGGATCGTGGACTGAAGCCGGTGCGATGATGCAGCGGCGAGGAACCGAGGACCCGTCAGGGCTGGGGATTTATCCGAACTGGGCGTGGTCGTGGCCGGCAAATCGCCGCGTGCTTTACAACCGCGCGTCTTGCGATTTGAACGGCAAACCCTGGGATCCGACGCGAGCGCAGGTCTGGTGGAATGAGTCGACGAAAAAGTGGGTAGGGAACGATGTGCCCGATTTCAAGCCCGACTCGGCGCCGTCCGACCACATGGGTCCATTCATCATGAACCCGGAGGGTGTAGGCCGGATATTCGTGCCGCTCGGAATGGTGGCTGATGGTCCTTTCCCCGAACACTACGAAGTGTTCGAAAGTCCGACGCAGAACTTGTTGCATCCGCAGCAGAACCATAATCCGATAGCCATCCAAATGAAGTCCTCGGCTGACAAACTGGGGACAGTGGCTGAGGGTTACAACCTGGTCTGCACCACTTATCGGCTGACAGAGATGTATCACTACTGGACGAAGAACAATCCCATGAACGTGCAACTTATGCCGGAGCCGTTCGTGGAAATCCCTGCCGAGTTAGCCGATGAGATGGGTATCAGGGGTGGGGAGAAAGTGAAAGTGACCAGCGCGCGAAGTTTCTATATTGCAAAGGCCATGGTCACACGTCGCATCAAGCCGATGCTGATCGACGGGAAGAAAACGTATCAGATCGGCATCCCGATTCACTGGGGTTATCGCGGCATTCCATCCGACGAAGGCAGGACCGCAAAGACCCTCGCAAACCAACTATCGGCCGCTGTGATCGATCCGAATGCGTTCACACCGGAGTTCAAGGGCTTCCTGGTGAAGCTGGAGAAAGCGTAGGAGATCGGCGATGGCTGGCGGAACACTTCAGATCAAAGCAATTTCTGGACATGCAGGGCCGGTTGCCGGTGCGAATACCTCGCGCGACTACGGCGTCTGCAAACTGATCGATACCACCACCTGTATCGGCTGCAAGGCGTGTGAGGTTGCATGCGTGGAGTGGAACGGATATCCGTTCCGCCAGACGACGTTCGACAACACCTACCAGACGATGCCCAACACGGAGTGGAACTACTGGAACCTGATCCGCTTCAATGAACAGGAGAATGAAGACGGTACGTTCCAGTGGCTGATGCGCAAAGACCAGTGCATGCACTGCGAAGATCCGGGCTGTCTGAAGGCGTGCCCGGCTGATGGTGCGATTGTTCAGTACTCGAACGGCATCGTTGATTTCCAGCAGGAGCATTGCATCGGGTGTCAGTACTGCGTGACCGGCTGCCCATTCGACATTCCCCGATTCAATCCGGAGACGAAGAAGGTCTTCAAGTGCACGCTGTGCTCGGATCGCGTCAACGCGGGGCTGGAGCCGGCGTGCGTTAAATCATGTCCGACGGGATGTCTCCACTTCGGCAGCAAAGAGGACATGAAGGATCTGGCAGAAAAGCGCGCGACGCAACTTCGCGAGCACAGCAGTTACAAGGATGCGGGCGTCTACGATCCGGACGGGGTCAATGGAACGCACGTCATCTATGTGCTGCACGACGCGAAGAATCCGGAGAAATACGGTGGCCTGCCTTCGAATCCAAGAATTCCGATCATGGTTCAGCTCTGGAAGGGGCCGGCAAAATGGCTGGGCGGGCTGGCAATGGCATTCGGTGTGGTAGGCGTGGCCATCCACTATCTGCGATACGGACCGAAGGAAGCGGAGATGAAGGAGGACAACAACCATGGGAACCAGTAGACATGCGGTGTTGCGACACGGTCCTTACGCGCACGAGATCGAGCGCTACACTCCCGCCGAGCGGATTGCGCACTGGGTCACTGCGGGAACGTATGTCTATTGCATGATCACTGGCCTGGGATTTTTCACGCCGTATCTCTACTGGCTGGTTGCGATCGTGGGTGGCGGAGCGACGGCGCGTTTCTGGCATCCGATTGTGGGTATCGGGTTTGTCATCGCCAACTTCTACTTGCACCATCAGTGGCAGCAAGATCTACGTACGATCCCGGAAGATCGCGTCTGGATGGATAAGGTGAAGTACTACATCACCAACGAAGACGATCTGCTTCCGCCGCAGGGACGCTTCGATGCAGGACAGAAGATCTTCTACTGGGTGATGTTCTATGGAGCAATTGTATTGCTGCTGAGCGGGATCGTGATGTGGTTCCCCGAGGGCATTTCGCGCAGCTGGCATTGGGTGCTCCCAGTAGTGGTGATCATCCATGAAGCGGCGGCGCTGATTACCATTGGCAGCCTGATCATCCATGTATACATGGGCGTGTTCGTGGTGCCGGGCAGTGTGAAGGCGATGACGGTCGGCTACGTTTCCCGAGGATGGGCTATGCTCCATGCGCCACTCTGGTATAAAAAGGTGGCGAATGGACGCACGGTGAAATGACGGGATTCTCCTGGGAACAACGGATCGATCGAGCCAACGAGCTGAAGCAGAAATATCCTGCGGCGGAAAATATTCTTTCCTTCTACTGGATGATTGCGCGCTTCCAGGCGCGGGTGCTTGAACGTCTGGTCAATTCTCCTACGGTGGAGATTCGCGATCTGATGAAGGACTTGCCTGTCCTCTTCCAACTTGTGCAGGAGTATGGGAGCCAGACGCTGCGCGAGTTCCTGGAAAATTCTGCGAACGTGAACTGGCAGGCGATGCTCACGGAGTATTGGAACTCGCCTGATAAAGCCGATAGCGGTCCAGCGGATTTTTTCCTGCGAACCTTGCTTCAACCCTATGCGGAGACGGTAGCCGCTCGCGCGAATCTGCGAGTGGAAGGCTCTGCCGCGCGATGTCCGGTATGCAGTTCGAAGCCGCAACTGGGTGTGCTGCGGCCCGAAGGGGAAGGCGCCAAGCTGGCGTTAATGTGCTTGCTGTGCGGAACCGAGTGGCCGCACATACGCGTGGCATGCCCCAACTGCGAAGAACTCGACAACACCAAGCTGCCTGTCTACCAGACCGAGGAGTTTTCCGGTGCGCGCCTCCATATGTGCGACAACTGCCAGACGTATGTGAAGTGCATCGATCTAACGAAGGATGGGCATGCCGTTCCTGCGGTTGACGATTTAGCGACGATTTCGCTGAGCATGTGGGCGCAGGGGCAGGGCTATCGTCCGATTCGAACCAATCTGTTCGGATTTTAAAACGAATTCTGAGTTCCTAAGGCAATTGCAGGATTGCTCAACCGAAACGGTGTCGCGCTATGATGGACCCGCATCCCCGGAGGTCCGCTTTGCCGTTTACCGGCCCCATTCTTCGAATCGCGGTTGCGGCTGTGCTGGTTACAGCCGTCGCAGCCCAGACCAAGCCTCCCGCCCAGAGGAAAAGTGAAGCAGCTGCTGCGAAAGCGGCAAGCCATCCGGCACAAGTGACGTATGCGGGCGGACAACTCAGCGTGGTGGCGAACAACAACGGTTTGGCGGAGACGCTGGCCGAGATTCGCAATCTAACGAAAGCAAAGATCGAAGGCGTGCAGCCCGGCGCGGCTGAGCGCATTTCGGGTGAGTTTGGTCCTGATACACCGCGTGCCGTGGTGGGAGCGCTTCTGGCGAGTTCGCACTACAACTTTATTCTCGTAAGCCCGGCGGGAAATCCGGCGATGCTGCAGCGAATCGTGCTGAGCGAACCGGCTCCTGAACCGGTGGCTGCCGTGCAACCAGCGGCTCAGCCAGCTATGCAAACGGTTGCGCCACCGCAGCCTGCGGCGCAAATAGCGCCGCCAGTTCAACCAGCTCAACCCAGCCGGCTTGAGAAGCCTTCTGCGGACGTTCCGTTCGAGGTGGATCGTCAACCGAATACCGGTGCGAAAGATGAACCACAGCGTGCTGATTTGGCTGCGGCAGAAAAGGACGCTTCGGACACGACGACGGGAAGCGAGCCTGCAAAAGAAGCGAAGCCAGATAGCGATACGGCCGCAGGCGCCAGCGAACCTAATCAAGCGAACAATGAGAGTCAGCCAAGTGTTCCGGCCACAGTAGTGATATGCGGAGTAACGTACGATGCGTCCCAACTTGCGGATCTGAAGGTGCCCGACCACTGCGGTAAACCAGCGCAGCAGCCCAATCCGACGAAGGGATCGAAGTAATTCGTGAGCTGAGGACTATTCTGAGTAGCTGATTGCGGATGTAGTCTCGCCGAGTGATGCTTCCGTATGGCGCCTGAGAATGATGTAGCCGGTTAGCGCTGCACATGCCAGCATCCCCACACGAACATACTGCGCAATATAAAGATGTGCGGATCGCCAAGGATAATGCGGAGTAGTCCGAAACTGGCGCTGGTGGCACAAAACGCGAAGTACAGGCGCTCGCGGACACAAGTGGAGACGCGTACCAGGATCAGCAGAATCGTGCTCACCACGAGATAGATGCCGAGCATGGCCCAATCACCTGCGGACTTTGTCCGTGAGAAGAACAGACCCGCCTTTGGCTGTCCAAGGAAACTCATCAGCGCGACCAGCAAAAAAAAGATCGAATGGACGAGCGCGATGATTGCGCGTTTCCGGTTGGTCAGAATGGCGTAGCGATTCATGCGTATGCTGATGATAGGGGTCGGGTGACCGCAAGGCTGTGACGGATAACCAATGGGTGCGGTCCAACCTGGATCACGCTTTTTCTGCGGCAGTCCCGGTTCGGCGACGTCCGCGCATGTGGTCGGCAGCGAGAAGCGTGGTGACCCAGACGGCCGCCGCGAGATAGCCGCCGATGACGTCGCTGGGATAGTGCACACCGAGATAGATTCGCGAGAGTCCGATGGCTGCGACGAGCAGGCTGGCTGCGATCCAGATGGCGATGCGAAGACCCGTCGACCGAACTCGCGAACTGAGCAGACCCGCGAGCACCAGGTAGAAGCAGAATGAAGCGAGCGAGTGTCCGCTGGGAAAGCTGTAGGAGGTTGGGTCGACACCGAAGAAGGCGGCGGGACGCGGCCGGTGAAAGCCGTACTTCAAAGTAAGGATGAGCACATCCGCTCCGGCGACACTCAAGAAGAGCCAGAGCGCTGCGCGGCGCCACTCGAAAGCAAAGAAATGCAGCAATGGAAAGTAGAAAGAGGAGCAGCAGGCCACGGGCATCCCATCCACGAAATTGCGAACATCGCTCGCGTTAGCGTCTGGCGATGCGAATTGATGAACCCATCCGCGAATCGCAGAATCGAAGCGGACGGTGGCGCCTTCGAAGACCTCATGCGCGAGCCATGAAAATAAGAAGAGGAAGAGAATCGCGCCGATCAAGCTGAGCGGGAGGACGGTCTCGATCAGCCGGATGGGCTTGGGCGCACGCTCTAGTTCGGGGAGCTGACCGCCGGGATTCGGTTCGAGATTAGACACGCGCGCTCTTCACCTTCGTCCCTCGCGGTGTGTATTGGGCTATCAGTTGGTCAAGTTTCGCGAACAGCAGGGAGTTGTCCTGTCGAGAGTAGGTGGCCAGTTGATCCCGATAGGAATCGAGATTGAAGAGGAAGGATTCGATTCGTTCTTTGTTCAGATCCTGCCAGAACGGCCCATAGCCTGATTGTTCGAGATAGTAAGCATTAAAAATCTGCTCGAACTGATGCTTCACGGGTACACCGAGATAAGGCTTGCCCAAGTGCAGAGCCTCGCTAACCAGCGAGAAACCGGTGTTCGCGATCACGCCTTTGCAGCTGGCGAGATCTTTCAGGAACTCCGCAGCTGAAGGCTTCTTGTAGGTGATGTTGGCATCGCGTCCTTCGCGCCCGAAACCGTAGCAGCGGAACTGCACAGCGAACCTGTCGCAACAGCGCGGCAAGATCCGGCGAAGGAGAAGTGACGTAGACAAGGACGTGATCTTCCACGGAGGGCTTCGTGTCCAGGATCTCCCTCCGCAGGATCGGTGGCAGCAGGTAAGTGTTCTTCTTCTTTACCTTTGCTGGGAAGAACGAAATTGCCAGATAAGCGTTGGCACGCGGAGTCATCAGGCGCGTGACTAGTTTCGCGGCGGCAGCATCGCGGCGAAATTCCCTCGGATACGAGACAGAAGCGTTGGTCAGGCAATGCTGGTTATCGATGGAGATAATTGGCAGATGGAGTTGATGTCCGACATGACAGGTCAGCGGCTCGAAGTCGGTGCAGACCAGGTCGATGTCCCACTGCTTTGCCAGACCGCCGAGTTTGCGCACGCTACGCGCGGCGCGAGGCGCTGAAATGAGATTCTTCGCCACAGTGCGCTCGTAGCGAACACGATTGTTCACGTAAGCGAAGCGGAGTCCGTATATTTCGGTGACGTCGAAGAACTCGGACAGGTTGCGCAGTCCACGATCTGAGGACGCCACGTGCACCGTGTGGCCTTGCTCCTGAAGGTGAAGGATGACTTCCTTCGCGCGAGTGGAGTGGCCAGAGCCCTCGCCATTCACGCCATAGAGAATCGTTGCCATTGGTTCTGCCGTTTGGATGCATAGGGATTATGTGTTAACGGCAGATGACAAACCAGTAGCAGATTTGTTTCGCGACTGCGGGCTGGGACGCTTCCCGCAAGCGGCGACTTGATGTTACTTTGACCAGACCGTATGAATTCCCACGAATATGACCTGATCGTCATTGGCAGCGGTCCCGCTGGGCAGAAAGGCGCCATCTGCGCCGCAAAGCTGCGGAGGAAAGTCGCCATCATCGATCGCAAGCGAACGATCGGCGGCGTGTGCGTTCACACCGGGACGATTCCGAGCAAGACGCTGCGCGAAGCGGTGCTCTACCTCAGCGGATTCCGGCAGCGTACGTTTTACGGGCAGAGCTACGTCCTTAAAGATCGCGTAGACATGCAGGACCTGATCTTCCGCGCGAATAGCGTGATGACGCGCGAGATCGATGTGATCAAAGCGCAACTGCGGCGCAACAATATCACCACGCTAGAGGGAAACGCGCGCTTCGTCGACGCGAACACGATCGAGATTGTCAGCGAGGAAGCGACGTTTGAGATGCGCGCGGATAAGATCCTGGTCGCATGCGGCACGCGTCCGGCGCACGATGCAGGAATTCCAATCGACGGGAAGCGGATTTTCGACTCCGACCAGATTTGCGATCTGCAGGAGATTCCGCGGGAACTGGTAGTGGTGGGCGCGGGAATTATTGGACTGGAGTATGCGTCGATCTTCGCGGCGATCGGCGTAAAGGTGACGATCATCGATCAGCGTCCAATCCTGATCGATTTTGCCGATCGCGAAATTGTCGAGAGCCTGTGCTTCCAACTGCGGCAATTGGGAACAGTGTTCCGGTTGGGTGAGAAGGTGGTTTCGGTTGCGTACGAAGCGGAGCGCGATCGCGTTTGCGCTCGACTGGAGAGCGGCAAGGTTGTGCATGGACAAGGGCTGCTCTATGCGGTGGGGCGCCAGGCGAATAGCGATCAGATCAATATCGTCGCGACGGGAGTGACGCCCGATGGCCGCGGCAAGTTGATTGTCAATGAGCACTTCCAGACGTCAGTGCCCAACATTTACGCCGCGGGTGATGTGATCGGATTTCCTGCGCTGGCCAGCACTTCGATGGAGCAGGGACGCCTGGCGAGTTGTCACATGTTCGGCCAGCCGAGCCAGATGATTCCTAACCTCATTCCTTATGGTATTTACACCATTCCTGAAGTCTCCATGGTCGGACAGACCGAAGAGCAACTGACCCGCGACAAGATTCCTTACGAAGTGGGACGCGCTCGTTACGCCGAACTTGCCAAGGGACAGATGCTCGGCGACGAACAGGGCATGCTGAAACTGTTGTTCCATCCGGAGACACTAAAGCTGCTGGGTGTGCACGTGATCGGCGACCGAGCAGCCGAGATTGTGCATATTGGACAGGTAGTGCTGACGATGGGCGGCACGATGGAATATTTCCGCGATACGGTGTTCAACTATCCCACTCTGGCAGAGGCCTATAAGGTTGCCGCGCTCGACGGCTTGAACAAGCTCTGATTCGGATTATCTCGCCGCCACGTTTTGTGACAGGCAACTCCCAAGCTGCAGGAAATCTCTAAGCCCACAGTGAGTTTGGCAGATGCTGCCGGCTCGGCAAGTTCGATTGCGCTGCTTCGTACTTCAGTTTTCGGCGATTCGTTACGCGCTGATCGCCGCGTTGCAAAAGGAGATCTCAATGCTTTGGACGATTGCCGTTTTGCTTTTGATCCTGTGGGCTTTGGGAATGGTCAGCTCGTACACGCTGGGTGGCTTTATACACATCCTGCTGGTGCTCGCCATTGTTGTGGTCCTGATTCGTGTGATCCAGGGCCGCAGCCCAGTTGCTTGAAAAGGGCAGCCATAGGAATACCAAAGGGAGTCACAAACGTGACTCCTTTTTTTCATTTGCAAGATAGTTAGTTTGAAAGCTTGCTCAGTGCAGTCTTCAGGTCGTCGGGCTTAAATCCGAAAGGACCGGGGCGGCTCTTGTAAACCACCTTCCCCGAAGTATCGATCAGATAAAGGCGATCCGGCCACCCCGTGTACAACTGCTCCGTCGTGTTATCAAAGCCGTCGAGCAAGGCGGGAAACTTGATTCCAAGATTGCGAACACAACTTCCGGCCACTGCTGACCGCTCTTCCTCATTTTTCGGACTGGCGAAGACGACCTTGTCTTTCACGTTGCTTTGCATCTGCCAAACGTCGCTGGGATGCGCCTCGAGGATGTAGACGGCGTAGAAGGCGACCTTATCTTTGTACTGATCGTAGAGCTTGTTGAGGGCAGGAACCTCCCGCCGGAAGGGCGGTCAGGTGTAGCTGCCAAAGACGAGCACGACCGGCTGTTTGCCGCGGAACGAACTGAGCTGCACGTGAGCGGACTTATCAAGCGTCGGTAGCGTGAAGTCGGGAGCGAAGTCGCCGGGCTGGACGGTGCCTGCGCGTGCACGCGTCCACAAGGTTTCAAATGGCAGCGTGATGAAGGCGACTGACGGGCGTTCTGGACATGATGCGTCCGAAGCGCTCGGGCGTCTGGTGCATGGCGTAGTTAAAGAAGATGACGCCAGCGAGCCAGATGCAGGCCAGTACAGCCGTCGACTTTCCAGGCGATTTCGCCGACTCGATTCCAATTGATTTTCAGTTTCTTCAAGTGGCCCCCACGAGTGACTTATCGTAGCTACAATCGTGGCATCTGTACGTAGTCTGTTTGTATTAGTGGCGCGTGCGCGGCAATTCGGCACCGGAGGTACAGGTACCAAAGTACAAGGGCGCTCGGTACATTGCATGGCCCAAACGGGCAACGTAAGCTCCGTACTGGAGCTGGTGATGGCCGAGCAAACCGTCCCATTCATTTCGACGAAAAAAGGGTCCGGCCGAGAGACCCGCCTGGCGATCAGCGGCACCGTGAAGCTGATCTCCAAGGATGGACAGCAGGTAGAGGCGGAGTTGCTGGACATCAGCATCCACGGCTTCCGCGTGAAGCACGTGCATCCGCCGCTCCCCAGCGGCCGCGAATTCCGAGTGATCTATCCATGGGGCGAGGTGATCGCCCGCGTAGTATGGAGCCGCGCCGTCACCAAGTGGAACGAGAGCGGCTTCCTGTTGTGCTACTAGTTTTGGATTTGTCCCTCCCCCAACTTCTTTAGCTGTTTCCAACTGAGACGCGCCGGAATCACGAATCCGGTGTCTCGGACCTCCTCGTCGCATCTCGTGTTCAATCTGCGAAATTGAGACCCCATTTCAGCTTGAGACGGCTATTGTCTCCAAGAGCATCGAACGACATCACCGCCGCCTGAAGAATGAATGACTTAGAGCTATCGGTGCAGGTCCGCTCTTTGGCTCCTGCCGTGCACTTACCTGCTGAGCGCCCGGTGCCGTACCTCGCGGGCACGAGACGTCCGAAGCAACGACGCAAAGATATCGGAGTGGAGATCTCAAAGTGAGCCAGTTAACCGTCCTGATTTTCTCAGACGATCCGGAGTTCGCGCCTAACCTGATCGGCCGCTGGCAAACTGAGCGCGCGGTACCGTCTTTTCTGGAATGCGATGCCCAGAGTTGGGATCGACAAGGCCAGCCGGAATACGACCTGGCGGTGGTTGGACCGCTGAATCATGACAATCCGCTGGATGTATTGAAAAAGATCGATTACGACACCCGTCCCGTGTTGTATGTGGCTCATCGAGCGGCGCAAGCCCACGCAGTGCGCAGCGCTCATCCACGGGTGCTGGTGCTGAATGACTACGAAGGATGGGTGAATGCCGCGGTTCTCTTAGCCGCCGAAGCACTGCGACGGGTAGGAGCGGTGCATCGCGCCCGGCAAGCCGAACAATCCACGGTCGCCGCAGAACGCCATGCGGTGCTCGGGCGGTACATGTTGGATATGCGCCATAGCTTGAACAACGCGCTTACATCGATTCTCGGAAACTCAGAACTGTTGTTGCTCGAACCTGGTTCGCTTTCAGCCGAGGTGCGCGATCAGATATCAACGATTCACAGCATGTCGATGCGTATGCACGAGATTATCCAGCGTTTTTCCAGTCTCGAGTCAGAGATGACGTTCGCGGAGAAGAAGTCTCACTCTGAGATGGAGGTTGTTGCAGGAAACGGAGCGCGGGGTGCGTAGCCCATCGCGAGCCGAGCGTAAGTAGCTGAAAAGAAAAGCTCGTACCGAAGTAACACGAAATTGAGACTGAACCCGAAGTGTGGTTCAGCAATTGCTCTTTTAGTAACGCGGAGATCCGTGTGTTGAAAAAAGTGCTCATCGTCGATGACTCGATGGCTGAGATGAAGTTGATGCAGAACGTCCTGGAGCAGGCTGGCTATTGGCCCGTCCCGCTGAACGATCCCACGCGCATCGAGCAAATGATCGATGCGGAACATCCGGGGCTGATTCTGCTCGACGTGGTGATGCCGCAACGCAATGGCTTTCAGGCATGCCGGGAGTTGAAGAGCCACGCGTCTTACAGCCAGATTCCAGTTTTGCTGGTGACTTCGAAGAACCTGGACAGCGACAAGTTTTGGGGACAACAGCAGGGCGCGGACGGGTATGTGGTGAAGCCGTTTACGGCGCAAGAATTGTTGGGAGTGATCCAGAAGTTTCTTTAGCGGATTGAGATGCCAGAGCAGTCACAAGTCGAGAATGCAGGGAATCAGGCGGGTGCTTCACCTGAGCAGCTGCAGCTATTGAGCGAACCGAATGCGCCGGAGATCCAATACTGCCTGTTTCGTGCCGGACGCGAGCGCTTCTGCCTGCCGGTGCTCGATATCGAGGAAGTGGTGGAGTGGCCGACCGTTACACCTGTGCCGCGTGCGCCGACATTCCTCCAAGGCATTTTCAATTTACGGGGAAACATCATCCCCATCATCGACATTGCATTTACCGAAGGACATCGCGGCGATCTTCCGCCCAAGCACGTCGTAGTCGCACTGCTGCAGGCGAAGGGCGAAGTCGGCGAGTTGCGGCTGGGAATTGCGTCCGACGAAGTGATTGGGACTCATTCGACCAGCGATCCACTGCTGGTGGATGAAGCGCCCAAAGACGTTCCGCATTGCTGCGGGATGTTGCGTATCGACGAGCGCCTGGCGCTCGCATTGGATTTGAACAAGGTGCTGGAGAGTTTCCCGGTGCCGGCGATTTGAGCTCCCTTTTCCGGGGAGTGCTGTACAGAAGTTTATTGAGACGAGCCGGAGCTATCGGACAAAAAGCTGAGAGCTTTCGGCGGAGGTAACAATGAAAGGTCGTCTGAGTTCGACCATCTGGATGATTGTCACGGTGAACGTAGTAGCGGTGCTACTCGTGCTGTGGCTTGCCTACGAAGCGGGATCCCACTCTGGTGGGCTCGGGCTTCGCGATGCCGGTGCCCTGGGCGGAAGCTCTGGGCCGCAACTGCTGTTCGCAGTTGTGATCGGCGGCGCGGCTGCTCTCTTCACGCTCATGATGTTGGGCAGCAAGGTCGTGAAGCCAGTGCAGGAGATCACGGAGTTCTCCGAGAAAATCGCAGGCGGCGACAACAACGTTCGCCTGGAGATCGCTTCGCAGAACGACTTCGCCTTGATCGCGGAGAACTGGAATCGCCTGGCCGAGAAGCTCTCGCGCACAGGCCGTGACCAGCAAGCGCAGGACACTCTACAGAAGAGCGTCACTGAGTTCCTTACCATCGTCAGCCAGATCGCACGCGGTGACCTGACGCTGCGTGGCAAGGTGACCAATGACGCGCTGGGCAACGTAGTCGATTCCGTCAACTACATGCTCGACAACTTCGGCCGAGTGATTGAGCGCGTCCGCAACGCCGCTGTCGACGTCTCCAGCAGCGCCAACGAGATTCTGATTTCTTCGGAAGAGATGGCCGGCGGCGCCAGCCAGCAGGACCAGGAAATCACGAATACGTCGTCCGCCGTGGAAGAGCTGACGGTCTCGATGAAGCAGGTGTCGAACAATGCCGAAGCCAGCGCCGAAGCCGCTCGCCGTGCACTCGACGCTGCCGAACAGGGCAACCGCTCGGTACGCGATACGCTCGACGGCATGCAGCGCATTCGTTCTTCAGTGCAGGCAACCGCAAAGAAGATCAAGTCGCTGGGCGACCGATCGCTCGAAATTTCTGAAATCGTCAACGTGATCAACGATATTACGGAGCAGACAAACCTGTTGGCTCTGAATGCCGCGATCGAAGCCGCGCGCGCCGGAGAAGCGGGACGTGGTTTCGCTGTGGTCGCCGATGAAGTCCGCAAACTGGCTGAGCACTCACGCACGGCCACGAAGGATATCGCCGCACTGATCAAAGCAATCCAGGCGGAAACGAATGAAGCAGTAGTCGTCATGGAAGAAGGTACGAAGGAAGTGGAAGTCGGCGCCAGGCTGGCTGATCAGGCCGGCAAAGCGCTGGAAGCGATCTCCAGCGTGGTGCGCCAGTCCGCCGAACTCGTACAGGAAATTTCACTCGCTTCGAAACAGCAGGTACGCGGTACGGAGGGCGTGGCGAACGCGATGCAGATCATTTCCAGCATTACGCGCCAGACCTCGCAAGGAACTCGCCAGACGGCCCGCACGGTAGAGCAGATGGTGAAGCTCTCCGAGCAGCTGAACGAAGCGCTTTCGCAATTCAAGATTTCCGCGGCTCCTCCAACTCCGACTCTGTCGGCAAGTGGACGCCCGGAACTGGTGGCCACAACCGGTCGCAATGGTGGCGGCACTCGTTAACCAACGAGTCCGCCGCTCAAACTTGAGTGCGTAACCACGAAACTTACAGGCCCTGACGATTGATGACCGCACACACCCAGCTCGCGACCATCGTTACCGAGCACGAACTCGGTGAACTCGCCGCGCTTATTGAGCAGCGCACTGGCATTCTTTTCGACGAAACTCGCCAGCGCTTCTTCTCTCTGCGTATCCAGGAACACATGGCGCACAAGAAGCTCGTTCGCGGGCTCGACTTGCTGCGCGTCATCAAGAACTCGAATGTGGAGTACGAGAGCCTGCTCGAACGGCTGTTGACGCAGGAGACCTCGTTCTTCCGCTATCCACACATCTTCGAAGTGCTGGAGCGCAAGATTCTTCCCGAGATGCACGTGAAGAAGTTCTGGGAGAATCCGCGTGCGCTGCGCATATGGTGTGCCGGATGTTCCACCGGCGAAGAGCCGTACTCGGCGGCGATCACGTTGTCTGAGGCACTGGAGTTCGCCGACAGCTGGAAGCTGCACATACTGGCAACCGATATCAGCCGTCGCGCCCTGCAGCATGCCGAACGCGGAGTCTATACCCGGCGCTCGCTTGGACAGCTGACTCCGAAACAAATTGAGACGTCGTTCGCTAAGGTTGGCGATCAGTTCATGGTGAAGCCGCGCGTCCGCAATCTGGTTTCGTTCGTTCCTATGAACCTGGTCGAAGGTACTTATATGGGCCGCTTCGACGTGATCTTCTGCATGAACGTGCTGATCTACTTTTCCGACGAACGGCGCGCCGCGGTGATTCAGCGTCTGCACGATGCCCTGGAGCCCGGAGGTTACCTGTTCCTTGGCCATGCGGAGTCGATGAATAACCCGAATGTGAAGTTTGAAACTATCGTGCACCGCGATGTGCGGCTCTACCAGAAGCCAGGAAACAACATCGCGCGTTGGCCCGTGTCCAACGGGGAGGCGAGTGAGTGAGTACGCCGAACCAGGAAATGCTGGAAGTCTTTCTGCAGGAAGCCTCGGAACATTTGCAGTTCCTGCGGGAGTACTCCAGTGTGCTTCAGGATCCCTATCCTGCAGCACAGGACCTGGATCGTTTATACGTTGCTGCTCACACGCTGGTCGGTTCCTCTGGTCTCTACCAGTTCAAGCTGTTCGCAGAAGTCTCCAGTAAGCTCGCGCACATCTTCCAGTACGCGATTAACGCGGGAATCAGCCAGGAAGCTTCAGGACCGCTGGTTGAGTTCATCTATGAAGGCATTGCCGTTCTCGAATCCGATCTGCTGATGATCAGCACCAACGGCGCGGAATCGGAAGACGAGTTCCTGGGCTTCAAAGAAAAGTATCCGTACGCGTTCCAGAGCACCGAGGAATCGGCAAAAGAGGCGGAGCCGGTTGAGGCACCTGATCCTGAGCGTCATCCGATGCCGCCTGCAAGTTGGGAGCCGGAGCCGCTTGTTCATGAAACACAGGAACCGGTTCAGGCTGCGCTGCCGACATTCGACGAGCCGCCGCCGGTCATTGAAGAACAACCGCAGGTAATTGTGCCTCAGCTAGCTGCGGAGCCTGCGCCTGCACCTACGCCTGTGGTTACACCCGCGCCGGCGCGAGTTGCACCGGTCCGAAGGCCCGAGCCGCCGAAGATTCAGATTCCGGATCTGGCGCCGGACGATGAAGTCCCAGCAGAAGTACTGGAGTTCTTCGTCCCTGAAGTTGAAGAGCACATCCAGACGGTGACGGATTGTCTGCTGTCGCTTGAGGCAAATCCGAATCCAGAAGACATCCATCGTTTGTTCCGCGCGATACACACGATCAAAGGATCGGCCGCGCAGGTCGGGCTGCATCGCATCTCGCGGGTCGCACACCGAGCCGAAGACCTGATTGGACGTCTGCGTGACGGTGAGCTTCGACCCAGCGCGTCAATCGTCGACATCTGCCTTGAATCCGTCGATGCCCTGAAGAAGTTCCTCTATAAGCAATGGCCCGATGAAACGACGCTGCAGACAAGCGTGAAATCCCTGCTGACGCGGATAGCGAATCTCGCACCTGAAGAACAGGAAGAGGGTACTCAGGCGACAGTCGCTGAAGAGCCGACTTCTGCGCCTTCCTCAATGGAAGACTTCCTGGGGATCGCTGAGCAGCGCACCGAGTCGGTTGTGCCTGAGGCGCCACAAGCACCTGTGCAGCAACCGGTTCCGGCAATCGCGCCAGCTGCTTCGGTTTTGTCGCCCCCGATGGCAGCACCTCCGCGGCAACCGGAGCACAAGGAAGCAGCATCCACGATGCCGGATCATTCGCCGGAAGCGGAAGAGATCATCGTCGGTTCGCGCAAAGCTTCCGGAGGTACGCCACCGTCGAAGTCAGTCCGTATCGGTCTGGAACGCCTTGACCGCATGATGAACGCGGTGGGCGAACTGGTGATCAACCGCACCCGCATGCTGGGACGCGTGGCAGAGCTTGAACGCCTTGCCGACGTGCTGAATTTCTCCAAGGCACGGCTGATCGACAAGGTCACCGAGTTCCAGGAGAAGCACGAGTTCAACAACATTCTCGGCAGCAGCAGTTCGCAACCGCAGTCGCGCCCGCAGAACTATCCGCCGCTCGCCTCGATGAGCGGCTTTGCACCGCCGGATTCGGGCTGGCCAGTAAGCGAGGCGTATCCGTTTCGCGGTGGCTATTCGAGTTATTCGCATTCGTTCGATTCGTCACTCGCCGAGTTCAGCGAGTTGGAAATGGATCGCTATGACGAGTTCAATATTCTTTCGCGCTCGTTGACCGAAATCTCAGCGGACATTACCGAGGTTCTCAGTCAGCTCGACGGATTTGTGCGGCGCGTGGATGGCGACATCGACGAATTTACCAAGCTTGCGCACCGCCTGCAGGATGAAATTACGCAGGCCCGCATGGTGCCGATCGGCAATCTATACACGCGCATTGCTCGCACCGCGCGCGACGCTGCGAAGGCCTCGAACAAGCTGATCGACCTGAAGCTCGAGGGTGACGAGACCGAACTCGATAACAACATTATTCAGCAGATCGCTGATCCGCTACTGCACCTGGTTCGCAACTCGGTGGCTCACGGAATCGAACGGGCCGACGAGCGTTACGAGGCGGGCAAGTCAGACCACGGCAATGTGGCGGTTCGCGCCTATCACCGCGGCAACCATATCTATATCGAAGTTGAAGACGATGGCCGCGGTATCGACTACGAGAAAGTTCGCCAGACGGGCATCGACCTCGGGATGCTATCGGCCGAGCAGGCTGCACAGGTGCCCGATCGAGATCTTCTTGAACTGCTCTTCCATCCGGGATTCTCGACTGCGCCGCGCAAAACGGAACTCGCGGGGCGCGGCGTGGGACTCGACGTGGTACGAGCGAATCTCAGCACTCTGAATGGCGAAATCGACATCGACACGCAAAAAGGCGTAGGCACTCGATTTACGTTGAAAGTGCCTCTTACGCTGATCATCTCGCAGGCGTTGTTCGTGCGCTGCGGACAAGCGCAGTTCGCCTTCCCGCTGGCCTTTGTCGAAGAGATTCGGCGTTTGCGCGAGAGCGATATTGAGGAAGTCGGCGAAAAGCTGCTGACCAAAGTTCGCGACGAAGTCACTGAGATCGTCCGTCTTGATCGCGAACTCGGATTGCCTCCAATCGAGCCAGTGAACGGCTTCTATCGTCTGGTGATCGTCAATATCGGTGGCCGACAGGTTGGCGTCGTCGTCGAAGAGGTCCTGCGCAAGGACGAAATCGTTATCAAGAACATGGGCGAGTACATGCGGAATGTGAAGCTGTTCCCAGGCGCAACCATTGCCCCGGATGGCAGCTTGATTCTGCTGGTCGATCTGAACCGGCTCGTAGTCGGCGAATCGATCGAACATAAACCGCTGATGCTCTCCGCTGCAGCAGCTCGCGTGTTTGCGCCCGGAGCTACTGCTGTCGCTCATGGCAGTATCCCGCGCGAGGCGATCGCGCCGGTACCGGACGAAAAAGTTATTGTCCTGGCCGACGATTCCATCAGCGTCCGCAAGTTTGTCGGACGCATGCTGGAGAAGGCTGGATATCGAGTGAAGCTCGCCGCAGATGGTCTGGAAGGACTGGAGATCGTGCTGCAAGGCGGATGTGACCTGGTGATCACGGATCTGGAGATGCCACGCACCAATGGCTACGAGCTCATGATGCACCTGCGGCAGAATCCGGATACCAAACGTATTCCGGTGATGGTGGTCACGTCACGCGCAGGCGAGAAGCACCGCGATCGTGCGATGAGCGAAGGTGCATCGGCCTTCATGGTCAAGCCAGTGCAGGAAGATCAATTGATCGCTTCGGTTGCACGACTGATTGGACACGCGCTGCCACATCTGGCGGCCAATGCCGCCGCGGCTGGCGAGCAGGTACAGGTTTAGGGACAGAAAGATGAGTGTTGGTCAAAGAACGCGGGTGCTGATCGTCGATGATTCGGCGTTCATGCGTAAAGTGCTGCAAAGCATCATTGCAGCCGATCCGCAGATGGAGGTCGCGGGCGAGGCACGCGACGGTCGCGAGGCTGTGTCGCTGAATGAATCGCTCAACCCCGATGTGATCAGCATGGATATCAACATGCCGCACGTGGACGGTCTGCAGGCGACCGAGCAGATCATGGCGCGCAATCCCCGGCCTATCGTGATTGTGAGCTCGGAAGCACGCGATGGAGCGGAAGCAACACTGCGTGCTCTCGAACTCGGAGCCATCGATTTTGTGCCGAAGCCCACGAATGCGATCGACCTCGACATGAATTCTGTTCGTGACGAACTGTGCCGGAAGCTGAAAGTAGCGTCACGCGTTCGTGTCGTTCGCACCATCCGAAATAACGGTAATAACGGAGGAAATGGCGCAGCACCGCCGTCCGCGGCGAAACCAGTTGCGAGCGTGAGCGCCCCGGTTGCTTCCATGCATGCTGCTTCCGAGGCGGCGAATGGGCGCTTTCCCATCGTTGTTGTTGCCGCATCTACTGGCGGACCGCAGACATTGATGAATTTTGTCCCGATGTTTCCACGTGATTTCCTGGGCGCGGTGATTCTTGTCCAGCACATGCCGGGAACGTTCACCAGCCAGTTTGCGCATCAACTGGCCGAAGTCGCGAACATCCGTGTCAAGGAAGCGCAGCACGGAGAAACCGTGCAGGCGGGCGTCTTCTATGTTTGCCCTGGATCGCATCATCTCCGCATCACGCCGCAGGGAAGGATTGCACTCGATGAGGGCGAGCGCATCAACGGATATCGCCCCTGTGCGGACGTCACACTCGAGACTGCGGCTGCTTATACGGGTCCCATGACCACCGGAGTAATCCTTACCGGAATGGGATCTGACGGTGCAAAGGGCTCACAGTCAGTGAAATCCGCGGGCGGCCACGTCATCGCACAGGATGAAGTTACTTCGGTAATTTTCGGAATGCCCGCAGAGGCGATAAAAACCGGAGCTGTAGACCAGGTGCTCGGCATCGACGCCATTGTTCCGGCGGTCGAGAAACGTGTCTTGTACCTGATGGGCGCTGCCAGAGTAGGTGCGATGTGAGATTAGCGCGTGCACAACGCGGAAAACATCTCGCCTCGCCCGGCGGACAGGCTGCCATTCTGTTCACCGTTGGCGAGTTCACCTTTGCTGTGCCCGCCGACATGATTCGCGAGATCCAGGGATTGCAGGATCTGCGCCTCATCGCCTCAGAGTTGACTCCCGTTCGTTCACTGTACAACGCTCCCGCGCCTGGGATCGGTGCGCTTGGGAAAAAAGTTCGCCATACGCTTCACCGCGGCAACCGGTTGCACTTCGTCATCGATGCCAATTTCTTCTTCGGCCTTCCGGCGACCAATAGCTCGCGTGTGCTGGTGTTTCGGGGACAGCCGATCGCCCTGAAAGTCGACGGCATCGAACGGATGACGATGGTCACGCAAACGGTTCCACTACCGCTGGCGTTCCACGGGGAAGAGCGGCGCTGGTACACGAATCTTGCGATCGTCGAAAACCGAGTAGTCCCGGTGTTGAATACCGACGCGCTGTTGAGCCGATTGGAAATTACAACGCTCGAAACGTTATTGGCGCGAAGCGAAGAAAACATTTTTGCGGCGGTGGTCTCATGAGTACCACCAGTTCTTTCGTCCTGTTTCCGATGGGGGAGAAGCATTTCGCGCTCCCAGCAGATCGTGTTACTGAGCTCGCTCACGTCGACGAGCCGCAGACGATTCCGCACACCACCCCGTTTTTGACCGGCGTGCTGGTTCGGCGAGGCGAAGTGATTCCCGTGTGGGACATTGCTCCTTCGCTGGTGGGACCGGATGCTCCGGCGCGGAAGTTTTATCTGATCGCGCGGCGTCGATTCGGTTCCGCGGAAGAGAGCACCGCAATTCCGGTGAGCGGCGACTGTGAGCTATTGAATAAAGAAATGATAGCGCCAGCAAGCAGAACGGCGCCCTATGTCGAAGGCTTATTGACTCTGGAGAATGAAGTGGTGGAAGTGATCAACCTGGAGATGCTGGCGGAAGGGGTGTCGTCATGACGACCTCGACTTCAGGTATCGGCAAACTCCTGGTAATCGACAGTAACGTTTTGTTTGCGAAGCGCCTCTCGGGTGCGCTGCGCGACCAAGGGTTCGAAGTCACCCATTCGCTGGATGCGGCGTATGCGCTCACCATGCTCGAGTGGGATATGCCAGATGCGATTTTGTGTGCCACCAATTTGCGCGAGATGGGTGCGTTCGAGATTGTGCCCATCCTCCACGCGGATCAGAAGACGACGCATATCCCGGTCATCGCGTTGGGCGAGGATAGTGAGAATAGCTTGATGGCCGCCTTCCGCGCTGGTTGTGACGATTGCGTGAGCCGCAAACTGGCGCCGGAGGGAATTGCGGCCCACATACGTACATTCCTTCGCAGTCGCGAAGAAGGCTTTCAGCCGACGCAGATGCTGGAGAGTTCGCAGACTTCACTTGGAGGGCAATCTCTCGCACCTCGACCTGCCGGGGGTAATCCAGATGCTGCAGCACTCGCGCCAAACTGGTTCGTTGCACATTAATGCCGGTCAGACAGACGGCATTCTTATCTTCGACGGTGGACAGCTTACGCACGCCGAGGCAGGCGATCTAGTAGGCGACGACGCCGTGATCCAGATCGTTAAGTACTGCAACCGGGTGGAGAGCGGCGTTTATAAGTTCATTCACGGATACGCGCCCGGTACGCGTACCGTGCTGCATTCGGCTACCGAACTGATGCTGCAGGCACTTCGCGAGATCGATGAGGAGCAGGAGCAGCAACCTAGCGATGAAGGAGTGCTGCCATGAGCGCCCCGACTGTTTTTTTTATCGACGATAGCGCGACCATGCGCGAGGTCATCAAGATTGCGTTTCGCCGCGAGAACATTGAGGTAGTGGCCTGCCACGACGGCGATGCCGCGATCACTCAGATGCAGCAGCAGCGGCCTGACGTGGTCATCAGCGATGTGATCATGCCTGGCAAGGATGGATATGAGGTCTGCCAGCAGATCAAGCAGACACCTGGCTTCGGCGATACACCCGTGGTGCTGATGTCCGGCGTGGTGAATCGCAATGTGGCCGAGAAGGCCTTTGCGGTAAAAGCTGACGAACTGATCCGCAAGCCATTCCAGCCGCAGGATCTGATCGCTCGAGTCAAACAGCTTTTGCAGAACAAGAAGAGTGCACCGACCGCGGCGCCGGTGGCTCCGCTGTCCGTAGCAGCGGTTTCAGTTCCAGCGGCTGCACCTGCTGTGCGAGCGAATGGGAATGGGCAGGCAAACCCAGCGGCTGCCCTCAGCAACATCTTTTCTGGACCAGTTCCGCCTCGAGCACCAGCGGCTGCCCCCGAATACGCACAACCGGTGGCAGTGTCGCTAGCCCCCGCCGCGGTTGCGGTCGCAGCACCCGCGCCACAGGCGGCACGAGTGCCGGCGCCTCCGGTGCGAAGTGCCATCTCTGCCAATGGCGACGTCGGGAAACTGCGCATCGAAGTAATGCGTCTGGAAAATCTAGTGAAGAAACTGCATTCCGAGCTGGAAGCCGAGCGCGAGTATGCGCGCGCCCTCGAAGAACACATCAAAACATTGCAGGAGAACGACTAGTACTGGATTTGAGTATCGTCAGTTTGTGCCGCGTGAATTGCAGGCGGCACCACTCAAAGGCGTCCTGAGCGATTTGCGAATCAGGGTGCCTTTCGTGTTTTAGCGATAAACGACGTCTAACACTAACTATTTCAAATCAAGATTGTGAGTGGTATGCGGATTTCTAGCATCTATTTCGTGCTAACTATGTTGAGGGCGGCAGCTTAATACTAAGTTCCTTGCCCTTGCTCAGGCTCAGGCTGACCCTGCACCGAACCTCGTTGAAGCAACACTGCTTTGTGACAAAGCGCAAGAAATATACACGTTGATTCGGATTGGCTGGAAGCGACCACCGTCCCTCGCTGTCCGTCCTTGCGACACGAATGGTTGTGTGCCAATCCGATGAAACTTCGAAGACCTCGACGTCCTTAAGACGCGAGTCGTCAGGTGCCAGAACTACTCCACTGAGAGATTTGGAGAATTGGATGTTTCCAATCTCTACTATTGCCACTCCCTGAGCGAAAGTCGTTTCAGAACTGAATAGGAGAATAGTTGCAAACAACACAACACCAGAGGCAAGAAAACTCACTTGCTGTGTGCTTTTCATCGAAATAACTGTACTCCCAACACGTGCATTACTCCTTCTACGTACGACATCTGCCAGTAACGGGATTGATGTCTCCCTATCTTTCAAAATGACGATATGGAAGTACCATCGAATCTATTGGACTCTACCCGCTCCGGGGTATTACTTTGTTCGCCACGCCGACTCGTGCGGAGACTTGCAGTTCTCACCGGAGCACACGATGAATGCTAAGCGTCCACTTTCGGTAACAATCATCGCCATTCTCTATTTGGCGATTGGAATCGCGGGTTTCGTCGGTCACGGGTATGAGGCTGTGACGGCCAGGCCCTTTCCAACGGATGCCATTTGGATCGAACTGACTGAGTTTGCTGCGATCCTCTGTGGAGCCTTCATGCTCCGCGGACAGAACTGGGCGCGCTGGCTGGCGGTGGCGTGGATCACCTTGCATGTTGGCATCAGCATTTTTCATCCATTGCGGGAGCTTGCCATCCATGTTGTATTTCTGGTTCTGATTGCCTGGATTCTATTTCGGCCAGGGGCCGGGCGCTATTTCCGCAATGCCGAAGCAACTTAGCTAGGCCATTCGGCGGGATCATTCGGCGACTCGCAAAACGATCTTACCCCGCGCGTGCGGAGCGCCCGCCAGCATCTCGTGCGCGGTGCGTGCTTGCTCCAGCGGAAGCACGGTGCCGACGTCAGTCGACAGCTTTCCCGTCTCCAACATCTCAGAGATGGTGTTGAGCCGCGCCGTCGTCACATCTACGTAGAAGAAGGCCGAGCGCACATCGGAACGTTGCGGCAGTGGATCGGGGGAGACGACGGATACGAGAATTCCTCCTGGCTTCAACGCCCGGGCTGCTTCTTCGCGCGTGTTTCCCCCGACGAGATCCAACACTGAGTCGACCGACCAGGCGGCGTAGTCGAGCTTATCGGCCCGATAATCGACGACGGTTTCGGCGCCTAGCTTCCGCACGTATTCCAGATCGCCAGATCCAACGGTGGCGATGACGTGTATTCCCGATCGAGCCGCAAATTGGACTGCGTAGGCGCCCACGTTTCCGGCCGCTCCGAGAACGAGCGCCGTTGCACCGGACTGAAGATGCGCGTACTCAAACAACATTTGCCATGCTGTGACCGCGACCACGGGCACAGATGCCGCTTCCACGTGGCTTAAGCGAGCCGGCTTGCGAGCGACCATGCCACTCGCGGCCAACGCGTACTCTGCGTACGCTCCACAAAACTGCGGGTTCGTGACGCCGTACACTTCATCTCCACGGTTGAAGTCAGTCACGCCACGCCCGACTGCCTCAACGACGCCCGAGAGATCGGAGCCAAGAATCAGTGGAGGTTGAGGGCTGACTTCGCTCTTGCCTTCACGAATCAGGGCATCCCACGGTCCAACTCCGGCAGCCTCAACGCGGATAAGTATCTCGCCCGGGCTCGGCTCTGGCCGGGGAATGTTCTCGATGACGATGACATTGGGTGGTCCGAATCGGTGGATTCTTGCGGCTTTCAATCTTCGATCTCTCTGATGTGCTCAGTCGGAATTAACCTGGTTGTCGACAACGCTACTACGGTTTAGATGCCAGATTGATACGGCGGTGCGAACGTTCAACAAGGTTCATTGACACGAAATTTCACAAGATGTTACCGTCCGCGTGTCCTCTTATCCCGGCGAAAGCAAGCTCGCCGGGCCCCGGATCCCGGAGAATGCGCCACAGAATCGAATATCTGCCAGTCTGGGTCGTGGTCAAAGTGTTTGGGCTACTGCCGCGGCCGTTGGCGCGGGCCTGCGGCATCCTGATTGGGCAGCTCGTTTATTTTCTGCACGGAAGGCTGCGCCGGGTTGGCTTTCGCAACCTGCGGATGGCGTTTCCGCAGATATCTGACCGCCAGCGCCGACGCGTAATCCATGGCGTCTTTACCACTCTCGGACGTCAGCTCGCGGACTTTTGCCAGTTTCCGTCGTACACACCAAAAAATATTTCCACGCTTGCTGTCTACGAAGGCTATGAGGCCTACGACGACGCCAACGCCCGAGGGAAAGGCGTGCTTTTTCTTACTGCGCATCTCGGCGGTTGGGAAATTGGTTCGTTTGCGCATTCGATATACGGTCATCCGTTGCAGGTGGTGGTACGCGCGCTCGACAATCCGTATCTCGATCACTTCGTGGATGAGTATCGGACACTGCACGGCAATCGAACCTTTGAGAAGCAGGATTTTGCCCGCGGCCTGTTGGCGGCGATGAAAAAAGGCGAGACCGTCGGACTGTTGATGGACCAGAACATGACGCCGCCGCAGGGCGTCTTCGTGAATTTCTTCGGCGTTCCGGCCTGTACCGCCAGCGGACTGGCACGAGTCGCACTGCATACGGATGCCGCCGTGATCCCGGCGTTTACGATATGGGATTCTGTGCTGCGCAAGTATCGCGTGCGCTTCGATCCGGCCCTTGCACTGGTTCGCACCGGCGATCCAGAGAGAGACGTGATCGAAAATACCGCCCTGTTCACCAAGGTGATTGAGGATTATGTCCGCCAGTATCCCGAGCAGTGGCTCTGGGTGCATAAACGCTGGAAGACTCGTCCTGAAGGCCAGCCGCCACTATACTGACCTTCTTCTATGAAACTGAAATTCATTGCGCAGAAACTCGAGCTGCAACTGGTGGGCGACGGCGAGGTAGAAATCACCGCAGTTTCCAGCATCGAGTCAGCTTCAGACAAAACATTGGTATTCGTAGAGGACGAGAAGGCTCTGCCGGCGGCATTGCGGTCGCGAGCCGCCGCGATCGTGAGCGGAGAGTTCGCGCGATCAGCGGCAGGCAAGCCGATACTCATCAGCGGGCAACCGAAGTTGACGTTTTCGCTAGTTGCCGCGTTAGTTAAACCTCTGGTGCCGACTGCAGGATCTGTTCATCCGAGCGCGGTAGTGAGTGCACGCGCGCGGATTGACGCAAGCGCGGAGATTGGTCCGCATGCAGTGATCGAAGACGAAGCCGTGATTGGCGAAGGCAGCCGCATTGGCGCTGGATCTTACGTCGGCAGAGGCGTTCGGCTCGGCGCGTATTGCGAGCTCAAGCCTAATGTCACCATCTATGCTGGAACTACCGTCGGTAATCGCTGCGTTTTCCATTCCGGCGTGGTCCTGGGCAGCGATGGTTTCGGATATGTACGCGAGCGCGAAACCGGACGCTACGAAAAGTTTCCGCAGATTGGGCGACTCGAGATCGGCAACGATGTAGAGATTGGAGCGAATAGCACCGTCGATCGTGGGGCACTCGATGTAACCGTGATTAGCGATGGGGTGAAGCTCGACAACCTGGTGCACATTGGCCATAACTGCCGCATCGGGAAGAATGTGGTAATTGCCGCTCAGACCGGCATTTCGGGCAGCTGCGTCATCGAAGACAATGTGGTGATGGCAGGGCAGGTTGGACTGGGGGATCACATCCGAATCGGCGAGGGAGTCATTCTCGGCGGCCAAAGTGGGGTACTTCCTCACAAGAATCTGCGCGGGAAGGGAATCCTGTTCTGGGGAACTCCGGCGCGGCCGGTACGCGAATATCTGAAGCAATTAGCGGTGCTGGCGCGTCTAGCAAAGAAGTAGTGGAATCCCACCCAGCCAAAAGAGGGCAGGGTGGGGCACCCAAGCGTTTTGTTTTTCATGAAACGCGAAATGTTCTTATGGCAGTAGTTATTGTTGGTGGTCATTCTCGCAGCGTAGGCAAGACCAGCGTGGTAGCTGGCCTGATTGCCGCGCTGCCGGAGATGCACTGGACAGCGATCAAGGTGACGCAGTACGGGCATGGCATCTGCTCGGCTGACGGAGAGCCTTGTGGCTGTGCGACTGACGATCACAGCTGGGCTGTGAATCTCGAGCGCAGCCGCGCCGGCGATAGTGACACTTCGCGGTTCCTGGTTGCCGGCGCCGAAAAGGTTTATTGGGCGCGTACACGACAAGGATTTCTCGCTGAAGCCATGCCGAGGCTAAGGCAGATACTGGCGGAATCAGGAAATGTGATTCTGGAATCGAACAGCATGATGAAGTTTGTCCGGCCTGATGTTTACCTCAGCGTTCTCGACTACGAGACACGCGACTTCAAGCCTTCGGCGCGCGAGTTCCTCGATCGTGCCACGGCGGTTATCGTTCATGCGCAGGGTCCGGAAGCAGCGCCCGCATGGGACGATGTTTCCCTCAAGCTCATCGCCGGCAAGCCGTTGTTTCCCATTGAACCGCCGAAATACGTCAGCCCGGAGCTGGTTGAATTTGTGCGCCAGCGGCTTGTTTCTACTGTCTCGCGATAACAGCTCAAACTCAGTGTTTCCGGCTTGATATATTTAAGGAACTGTCGCCGTTCACTCTCGCTTACGGAGCACATCGTTTCATGCGCTATGCAAAGTTGAAGTTTGTGTTACTGGTCGTTTGCTTGTCAGGGTTAGAACTGGGTCTTGCCGCACAGCAGTCTGGACACGACGCGAGCTGGAAGGCTCCTGCTTCCGCGGCGGCGAAGAAGAATCCTTTGGCTAAAGATGCCAACGCAGCTCAGGCGGGACAGTCCACGTTTTCGCGTTCCTGCTCACCGTGCCATGGCGAAGCCGGCGACGCAGGGCTTGCCGGGGCCTCGAACCTAAAGTCCGCGGCCGTTCAGGCACAGAGCGACGGCGCGCTGGAGTGGAAGATCGCGAATGGCAACGTGAGCAAAGGAATGCCCGCGTTTGGCTCGATGTCGCAAGACAAGCTCTGGCAGCTTGTACGGTACATTCGCACATTGAAGACGCCCACTAAGACCGCAGCCGCACGATAACCCGATTTCACCGGAGGCGCATGCGCAGCTTCGACATCCTGTTCGATCAAGGTGAACCATCTCCGATCGAAGATTCTGCGTATGCGCCGTATGGAAAACTCGGATTTCCCATGCCGCCCGCGGATCGTCCCTGGATCTACTCCAATTTCGTGCAGTCGCTCGATGGGATCGTATCGTTCCGCGGATATCACGCCTCGGGCGCCGATATCTCGCAGTCAGCGGATGATCGCTGGCTCATGGATCTTTTGCGCGCTCACGCGGATGCGGTGTTGGTCGGTGTGAATACGCTGATCGAGGAAACGAATCTGCGCGGCAAAGAGAAGCGCGGTCCCGTGTTCCGCATCATGGATCCCGAGATGCGAGAGTTGCGCCGCAAGCTGGGGCGTGCGCGCGAGCAGAACATCTTTGTCACCGGCTCGGGCAACATCGATCTGTCCGAATACCGCTGCTTCGACGGCGAGCATGTGGACGCGATCGTCGTAACCACGAAGGCCGGAGCATCGCGCCTTGAACAAAGCAGCCGCAATTCTGGCGTGCAAATAGTTGTCGCGGGCGAGGGAAGTGCGGTCGACCTGCCGCGGATGGTCGAGCTGCTGCATCGCGATTTTGGAATCCACTATCTACTCTGCGAAGGCGGTCCCACGCTCTACGGGCGCATGTCGCGAGCAGGACTGATCGACGAGAAATTCCTGACGATTGCTCCAATTGAGGTTGGACAATTCGTTCCCGATGAGCAGCCGCGTACGCCGGAGGAGCTTGCAAATCCGAAGTTCACTACGACGCGTCCGACAGTTTTCTTTGCTCCCGGCTTTATGAAGGAAAACGCTTCGCGCTGGAAGTGGATCAGTTCCCGCCGCATCGGCGATCACGAGTTCAATCGATATCGCCTCGTCCGCCCGTAGCTAAGTAGCATTTACAATTGACTCTGGTCCTGATGGCTGGAACTCGCCAAATTCCTGACGTATCCAAATCGCCCCGGCGTGTGCTGGAGCGACGCTCGTCTTCGTACACGATTCCCTGGCAGGCATGGTTGCTGGCGATTGTGTCCGGCGTGCTGCAGGTTCTCGCGTTTCCCATCCCCAACCTGAATTGGCTCTGCTGGATCGCGCTCGCGCCACTGCTTGTGGCCATACTTCATGCGCGCCGCATGGGACGCGTTCCTAGTTCGGTGGCTTCCGTTCGGCAAGGGCTCATTCTCGGGTATGTCAGTGGCGTGGTCGTCTATTTAGGTTCGTGTTACTGGATCTATCACGTCATGAATTCCTATGGCGGATTGAACGCTCCGGTCGCTGCTGGAATTCTCGTTCTCTTCTGTTTATATCTGGGACTGGTTCACGCTGCGTTCGGTGGATTGTTTGCGCTGGCAGCCGGGCGCCTGAAACTAGGGCCGCGAGCTCTTGTTCTCGCGCCGTTTCTTTGGGTAGCGCTCGAGCTATTCCGCGCGCGCGTGATTGCCTTTCCGTGGGACTTGGTGGGTACGGCGCTGGTCGACAACATCCCGCTCTCGCGGATTGCGACCATCACCGGCGTCTATGGGCTCTCTTTCGAAATACTGTTAATAAACGCCGCCTTCGCTTCGGTGTTTGTGGGACGCCGCGAGCGCCGTACCCTGGTACTGGCCGGTTGCATTCTGCTGGTCGGGATTTTGCAGACGGGAAGCTTCTTCAGTGCTCCTGCTCAGCCAGCGAACGGCACGGCGCGACTGGTGCAACCGAATCTTTCGCTTGACGTCAGCTGGACTCCCGAGTTCTACGAGAAAACACTGACCGAGTTGAGTACGCTGAGCGTTGCGCAACCGGGCGAGCTCATGCCGGGTGATCCGCTGCCAGACCTGGTGATCTGGCCAGAGTCGCCAGCCCCGTTTTTCGAGAATGATGCGCGCTTTCGGGAGACCATCAGCAGGATCGCCACTGATAGTCATGCCTATGTGATCGCCGGGGAAGTGGGTCTGCCACCAACCGGGGACGATCGGCGGATCTACAACTCTGCCGTGGTCGTCACGCCACAAGGCGATGCTCTGGCGCGTTACGACAAAGTACACCTGGTTCCATTCGGCGAGTACGTGCCGTTCAAAGATTTGTTCGGCTTTGCGCATAAACTCACGCGCGAAGTGAGCGACTTCGCTCCCGGAGAGGAGCGCATGGCGCTTCCCGTGCATAGCTACAAACTGGGAATCTTCATCTGCTACGAATCCGTGTTTCCGAATGAGGTGCGCGAGTTTGCCGCGAAGGGTGCGCAGGTTCTGGTGAACATCTCGAATGATGGTTGGTTCGGCAATAGCGGAGCTCCCGAGCAACATTTGAATATGGCCCGTATGCGAGCGATCGAAAATGGCCGCTGGGTTCTTCGGTCGACTAACACCGGCATCTCAGCCTCCATCGATCCCTTTGGACGAGTGGTCGCGCAGCTTCCTCGCAACACTCGGGTTGCGCTTGATTTGCCATACGGCGTAGTGACGGGAACCACTTTCTACACGCGTCATGGCGATTGGTTCGCGTGGGCCTGTGCGATAATCGCGCTAGGCGTGTTCATTGCGCTGATCTCCAAGAACAGGACACTACGAGCATAATGGTCGAAGAACTGGAACAGGCATACAGCGGTTTACGCGATAAAGTTCGCGACCTGCGGGAGTATCTTTGACCCCTCCAAATCCCGCACCGAACTCGACGCCATCGAAAAGCTAACCGCAGATCCATCCATCTGGTCGAATCCTGAACGCTCACAGACGCTCATGCGCGAACGCAAACGCCTGGAGTCTGCCTTAAACACTGAGGCTGATCTGGCACGTCGCGTAGGCGACATCGACGCCTACTTCGAACTGGCCCGTGAGGGCGAGCAGGTGGAGCCCGAACTGAAGCGCGAAATCGACGCGTTGCAGGTGCAGGTCGATAAGCTGGAAACGGAAACGCTGCTTTCAGGTTCGAATGATCTGCTGAACGCGATTGTCACCATTCATCCGGGAGCGGGCGGAACCGAATCGCAGGATTGGGCCGACATGCTGCTGCGCATGTATTTGCGATGGGCCGAGCGCGAGGGCTTCAGCGCCGTGGTGAATGATTATCAGCCGGGCGAAGAAGCGGGACTGAAGTCGGCGACATTCACTGTCACCGGCAGCTACGCATACGGCATGCTCACCAGCGAGATCGGCGTGCACCGGTTGGTACGCATCTCCCCGTTCGATCAGGCGAAGCGGCGGCATACGTCCTTCAGCAGCGTGTTCGTCTCTCCGGAAATCGACGAGAGCATACAGGTCGACATCAAGCCCGAAGACATCCGCACGGATACGTATCGTTCCGGCGGCAAGGGCGGCCAGCACGTGAATACGACCGATTCCGCGGTGCGCATCACACACATTCCAACCGGCATTGTGGTGAGTTGCCAGAACGAACGTTCGCAGCATAAGAATCGCGAGCGCGCGATGAGCATGTTGCGCTCGAAACTGTACGAGCATGAGTTGGAAAAGAAGCGGGCAGTTTCGAAGAAGATCGAGGATTCAAAGTTGGATATCGGCTTCGGATCGCAGATCCGCTCGTACGTGCTTGCCCCTTATCGCATGGTGAAAGACCATCGCACGAAGATGGAAATCGGTGACGTGGACCGCGTGCTCGACGGTGATCTGCAACCATTGATTCGCGCGTATCTGCTGATGCGCCGCGATGAACAGTAACAAGCGAACTCCCACCCAAGCCAAAATATGGCTAGGATGGGGCACCCAAATCTCACATGAACTCGCCAGACCTCGCACTCGGTACACGGCCGAATATCATCCGGCGAGGTCTGCGCCTTGAATACTTTACCCTCGCATGGAATTCGCTGGAAGGACTGGTAGCGATCGTCTCCGGACTATTTGCCGGAAGCATCGCGCTGGTCGGTTTCGGCTTCGACTCGGTGATTGAATGCGCCTCGGGCGCAGCGCTGATCTGGCGACTCCGTTCGGATCACGATGACGCGCACCGTGAGCGGCGCGAACAGTTGGCCGTGCGATTGGTGGGCGCGAGTTTTCTGCTGCTCGCGATCTATATTGCTTACGACGCTATCCATACGCTGATTCGCCATGAGGCACCCGAGAAGAGCATCCCTGGAATCCTGCTAGCGATTGCCTCGCTCATCGTGATGCCAATGCTTGCACGCGCGAAGCGCCGGGTGGCTTCCGCATTGAACAGCGGCGCTATGAAGGCGGACTCCCGCCAGACGGATCTGTGCGCCTATCTCTCTGCCATACTGCTCGGCGGACTGATCGTGAATGCGCTCTTTGGCTGGTGGTGGGCGGATCCGGTGGCCGGTTTGATCATGATACCGATCATCGTGCGCGAGGGAATCGAAGGACTGCGGGGTGAAACATGCTGCGAGTCACCGCTTGCCATTGACAACTGTGAGCACGACGCCTGCTGTGATCACGGTAAAGAGGAGCGCGCGTGAACGACGGTACGCAGTCAGTACTTGGCGAACGTTTTCATCGTGCCATGGTGTTTGCCGCGGAATTGCATGCTGGTCAGGTGAAGAAGGGCGGTCACAATATTCCATATATCTCGCACCTGCTCGGCGTGACTTCGCTGGTGATTGAAGCGGGCGGCGATGAAGATATGGCGATCGCGGCACTGCTGCATGATGCCGTCGAAGACCAGGGTGGACGCCCGACGCTGGAGCGCATTCGTGCCGACTATGGCGAGCGTGTCGCGCATATTGTTGAAGGCTGTACCGATTCGGAAATCGAACCCAAACCTCCATGGCTGGAGCGTAAAAAGGCTTACGTTGGTCACGTCCGCGAGCACGCAGACTCGGAAGTAACCTTGGTTTCCGTGGCCGACAAGTTGCACAATGTACGTGCGATTCTTGCGGATTTCCGCGAGATCGGCGAACCCGTGTTCGAGCGTTTCAAAGGACGCAAGGATGGCACGCTGTGGTACTACCGCGCGATGGTCGACGCGTTTCGCGAGGCAATGCTGCGTAATGGCCTGACAAGCCACGCGCGAGGGAACCAGCGGCTAGTAGACGAACTGGACAGGGAAGTCACGAAACTGGAATCGCTTGTTGCTACAAGAAAGAAATAAGTATGCCGAAGATGCTCGACCTAATTCGCGAGTCGGCCGTTCCAGTATCGGTGATGCGCTCTGCATCGAATGGAGCACTCTCGTTGCCGACGGAGGAGATCGTCGAGATTCTCGTGCATTTGTCGCAGCATCAGCTCTTCGGCGAACAGGCGCGTCTTACGCTGGCCGGTTTGAAGGAAGAAAAGTTGCAGCCGGTAGCAAGTGATCCCAAAACGCCTGCGGCGGTGCTTGATTATCTAATCGCTCCTGCGAATCTTCGTCCGGCGCTGCTTCCGGTTCTTCTCGAAAACCCAGGAGTTCCTGAGAAGGACGTTGTGGAACTGGCGAAGTCTGGATCGCGCGAAGTTGTGATTGAGCTGCTGGTGAGTGCTCGGGCCCAGTCCATTGCCCGTGTGCGTGAAGAGTTGGCGCGTAATCCTCATCTGACTCCAGCGGAGGTCGCGTCGCTAACGCCGAACCAAACTGTTGTCGGTGCAAGCGATGTCGCAGTGGAAGAGCCGATCTCGCCGGAAGTGGAAGCCGAACTTGCACGATACCAGGCAGAACATGCAGCGGCCATTGCGGCTGCCGAAGGTACGCCGTTCGAACTGGCTGACGCGAGCGAAGAGGAGCGCACCCATTTGAAGACGGTGGAGACAGCTGTTGCGACTCCGCAAGCTGCGGCCGCGAAGGCAGCGCCGCAGAAGCCCGAACGCGTATCTACATTGCAGAAGATTGCGCGGCTCGCGGTCGGCGAACGCATTCAGCTCGGAATGAAGGGCAGCCGCGAAGAACGTTTTGTGCTGATTCGCGATGGCTCCAAACTTGTCTCGGCCGCCGTACTGGAATCCCCGAAGCTGACCGACCAGGAAGTGGAGATGTTCGCGGCAATGAAGAACGTGCAGGAAAGCGTGCTGCGCGGGATTGCCGGCAAGCGAAAGTTCATGAAGCTGTATGCGGTGATGCGCGCTCTGGTTAACAATCCGCGTTGTCCGCTCGACGTTTCGCTTCCACTGATGAAAAACCTTCTCCCCGCCGATCTGAAGAGCGTATCGATGAATAAGAACGTCTCCGACACGCTTCGCAAACTTGCCCACAAGATGCATCACGAAAAGACACAAAACAAGAAGTCCGAATAGCAATTTACTGACCCTAGCCAGAAAACCTGCCTCTCAGTAAAATTCTGCAAGTTCTTCCGGGAGAAACGCGTGCCTGAGTCTGATCCTGTCGCCGATCTGCTTCGTTCGTCTCATAACATTGCGGTGGTTGGGCTCTCCGCCAATCCGCTACGTCCAAGCCATGGCGTTTCCGCGTACATGCAATCGCAGGGATATCGCATCATTCCTGTCAATCCGGAAGCAGACGAAGTTCTGGGCGAGAAAGCCTACGCTTCGTTGCTGGAGGTTCCGGATCCCATCGACATCGTGGATATCTTTCGCCGCTCCGAGTTTGTTCCTGAGATTGTGGATCAGGCGATTCAGTGCAAAGCCAGCGCCATCTGGATGCAGGAAGGAGTGGTCAACGAAGGGGCTGCGGAGAAGGCGCGTAAGGCCGGACTCTTTGTGATCATGGACAGCTGCATTCTTGTGGAGCATCGTGCGCGGTTTCGGTGAGGCCGGAGCGAAGAGCGCCAGTCACCCTTCCTGTTTGTCATCCGCGTGCTTCCGCTTGCGCCGTATCTCTTCCATTCGGTCGCGGATTCGCTTCTCCACACCTTCATTCGTCGGATGGTAGTACCGCCGATTCTTCAGCTTGTCGGGAAGGCATTGCATGTCAGCCACTTTGCCTTCGACGTCGTGCGCGTACTGGTAGCCGGAAGAGTAGCCGAGCTGCTTCATCAGGGAGGTGGGTGCATTGCGCAAGTGCAAGGGCACAGCTTCTTGTGCGGTTTCTTCGACGTCGTGCTGGACGGAGCCGTAAGCCGTGTAGAGTGCATTGGACTTCGGCGCCAAGGCGAGATAGACGACAGCCTGAGCGAGTGCGAGATTCCCTTCGGGCATGCCGATGAAGTCGACGGCATCGCGCGCGGCCATGCATAGGGAAAGCGCATTGGGATCGGCGAGACCGATGTCTTCGACCGACATGCGAACCACGCGCCGGGCGACGTAAAGAGGATCTTCTCCGGCCTCGAGCATTCGCCCCAGCCAGTAAAGGGATGCATCGGGATCGCTGTTGCGGACCGACTTGTGCAACGCGGAGATCAGGTTGTAATGCTCTTCGCCGGACTTGTCGTAGAGCAGAATGCGCTTCTGCACCGCGTCCTGGACCATGGCGTCGGTAATTTCACGCTCGGGAGTTTCCTGCGCAAGGGTGGTGGCAACCTCAAGCACGTTGTACGCGGACCGGGCATCGCCGCTGGAATAGGCCGCGATCAGTGCGAGTGCTTCGTTGGAGGCGCGTACATTCAGTTGTCCCAGACCGCGCTCTGGATCCTCCAGCGCCCTGCGCAGCAGTTCGACAATCTGTTCTTCAGCGAGGGAATTCAATACGTAGACGCGAGTGCGCGAGAGCAGCGCTGAGATGATCTCGAAAGACGGATTCTCAGTGGTCGCGCCAATCAGGCGGATCGATCCTTTCTCTACATAGGGAAGGAACGCGTCCTGCTGCGCTTTATTGAAGCGATGAATCTCGTCGATGAAGACGATAGTGCGGGTGCCGAATTGACGGGCCTTTTCGGCGTCGGCCATCACCTGCTTGATCTCTTTGATCCCGGCAAGCACGGCGGAAAACTCGATAAACTCGGCACGCGTCATCCTGGCAATGATGTGCGCGAGCGTCGTTTTACCGACGCCTGGTGGTCCCCAAAAGATGATTGACCCGGGGTCGTCACGCTCAATTTGGAGGCGTAGCGGTTTGCCGGGTGCGAGCAGATGTTCCTGGCCAACGAACTCGTCGAGGGTGCGCGGACGCATGCGGTCGGCGAGCGGACGCTTCATGTCCGCCGGTTCAGAACCGCTTGGCAATGGCGCAAACAGGCTCATGTTCGGGTTTCCGGCGAAGCATCGCCAGCGGATCGCCGCTGCCGTGCTGCCTCATACAGCAGGATTGACGCTGCGATCCCCGCGTTCAGCGACTCGACGCGCTCCGATTGCGGGATGCGTACGGTTTCATCGACACGCGCCATGTAGTCACGGGGAAGTCCAGCGCCCTCGCTGCCGATCATCAGGGCTACGCCTCCGGTGAGGTCGGCTTCATCGATCGGCGTTCCTTTGTGCGAGGAAGTTGCCAGAAAGCGCACTCCACGACCGCGCAATTCTTCTATGCGTGCGAGGTCGATATGGATTAGAGGCACCCGAAACACGGATCCGGCGGAGGCGCGCACGACCTTGGAGTTGAACTCACTGACCGTCTTCTCGCCGAGCAGGACGGCGGTAACACCAAACGCCTCGGCGGAACGAATGATGGTTCCCAGGTTTCCCGGGTCCTGGACTCCGACAGCGCCAAGCAGAAGTGGGTTTTTCCGCGCCAGGATCTGCTCGGGCTTGTGGTCGGGCCATTTCACCAGCGCGGCCACGCCTTGGGGTGTCTCGGTGTTCACGGCGCTGCGAAAGACCTCATCCGGCAGAATCAATGCTTCTGCCTGGTTTGAGATCTGCGGGAGTAACTTTTCGATACGGCTGCCGGCTTCGTCGCTAAAGAAAACGGCCTTGATACGAAGGCCGCTACGGATGGCCTCTTCCGTCAGATGCTGGCCTTCGACAGCGCAGTAGCCATCGGCGGTTAATTCGCTGCGCTGAAAGGCCTGACGCAGTTCCTTGACGAGCGAATTCTGCTTGCTCGTGACTCTTCGTAGCCGTCCGCGAATCGCATTGTCTACCGCTGGATTCAGGACCAGTGCAGGCCGAGTCTGGCCGCTATTGATGAGAGGAACTTTATTTGTCATGAACCAGAGATCCCTCGACTTCGCTACGCTTCGCTCGGGATTTCGGCGCGGGGCTCCCGCTGCGCTCACGCCCCGCAATCGCCTCAACTTTCCATTTACCCCGCGTTACATGATACGCTTCCAAAGACAACTCATTCGTCACCAGCCTTGGCCGCGTCCGCGTCGGGATGGGAATTTCGGCGGCTGCTGCCGCAATTGCGCTTACTTGCGGACGGTTGCGATGGTATGTTACTTTTCGCCGGTTTCCGGTTGTGATTCCGTCGCGGCAAACAGCCTGCCAGGCTAGTTGGTGCTCCCATGAGAGGGGATTAATTGCACGCCGAAATCATAAAAATCAGCAGCGCGGATCCTGAGGCTTCCCTGATTGCGTATGCTGCGGACAAGATTCGTCGTGGCGAAGTGCTTGGCATGCCGACCGATACGTTTTACGGTCTGGCGGCCGATCCTTTGAATCTTCGCGCGGTTGACCGAATTTACGACATCAAGTCGCGTTCGCGTCACAAGCCGCTTTCGCTGCTGATTGAAAGCGTTGAGCAGGCGGAGGAGTTGTCGCGGCCTCTCCCCGACGAATTCTATGTATTGGCCCGCAAGTTCTGGCCCGGCCCTCTGACCATGATCGTCCGCGCGTCTTCGCGCCTGCCGCTGAAGGTCACCGCCAATACTGGTAACGTTGCGTTGCGCGTGCCGGCGGCTCCGATTCCGGTGGCGGTGATTCATGCTTCCGGATTGCCGATTACCGCAACTTCGGCCAACTTGAGTGGCGCCACCGAATGCACAACGGCGGAAGAGGTTCACGACCAGCTACGCGGACGGCTGAACATCATCATTGATGGCGGGCGTTCGCCGCGCGAGGTTGCATCGACGATCATCGATCTGAGCGGCGATCAGGGGATCTGGAGCATTCAACGCGAGGGAGCCATCCCATCCCAGGAAGTGCAAAAAGCCTTGAGCGAGGCACTCGGCGCGAGTTGAGCAACGTCTCCAACCGAAAACGGCCAGCCAGGCGGCGTGTCTGGCTGGTTCTAACGGTAGTTCTTCTCCTATTTATTTTCTATTTTGTCTGGACCAGTCTTCGCATCCTTGGCCAGGCCACCGGCGACACGCTGCACCCGGCCGATGCCATCGTGGTTTTCGGCGCGGCTGAGTATTCCGGACGGCCTTCCCCGGTGCTGCGCAAGCGACTGGATCACGGTTACGACCTGTTTCAACAAGGCCTGGCGCCGATCGTCATTACCACGGGCGGCTTCGGCAGCGATCCTGAATTCAGCGAGGGTGGAGTTGGGCACGACTATCTTCATCGTCGTGGAATCCCCGAGGTGAACCTCATCGCTGAGACGCAGGGAAGCGATACTGCGCAATCCGCCAACCGGGTTGCGGGGATTCTCCGGACGAACAATCTGCACACAGTGATTGCCGTGAGCGATGCCTATCACATCTTCCGCGTGAAGCAATTGATGGCGGCAGAAGGATTCCAGGTTTATGGCTCACCGCGTCCGGAGTCGCGTCCGCGCTCGACCTGGGGAGGCGTGGAAGGGCTGCTGCGGGAGAGCGTCAGCTACGCTCTCTGGAAGCTGCACATCACATAGGCAGCATGCCGTTCCGACTCTTCTATACCGACCAACATGCAATCGATCTTCCTGCGGGACATCGGTTCCCGATGGCGAAGTACCGCATGGTTCGCGATCTGCTTGCCGGCAATGGCGAGTTCGAGCTGGTGGCCGCGCCACTTGCGACCGCCGAAACGGTAGAACTGGCGCATGATCCCAACTACGTGCAGCGGTTTCTTGCCGGCACGCTCTCGGCACAAGAGATCAGACGCATCGGCTTTCCGTGGTCGGAGCAACTGGTTCGGCGGACCCTGGCATCGGTGGGCGGAACGTTGAGTGCGACTGAGGAAGCGCTCATCTCGGGTTGGGGCGGAACCTTGGCGGGAGGGACGCACCATGCGTTTCGAGGCGAAGGCTCGGGATTCTGCGTGTTCAACGATATCGCGGTTGCAATCCAGTCGCTGCGGCGATCAGGACGTGCGAATCGTGTTGCAGTGATCGACCTGGATGTTCATCAGGGAGATGGGACGGCGCAGATTTTTGCCGATGATCCGGATGTGCTGACATTCTCCATGCACTGCGAGACGAATTTTCCGTTTCGTAAACAGCAGAGCAAGATCGATGTTTCTCTCGCCGAAGGGACTGCCGATGAAGAATACCTGGCGCGATTGCAGGCGGTGCTTCCACGCGTGTTCGAATTCGCGCCCGAGGTTGTCTTCTATCAGTCAGGGGTTGATGGCCTGTATGCGGATGCGCTCGGGAAGTTGAAGCTGACTCATGGAGGGCTGAAACAGCGCGACCAGTTGGTGATGGCAGCGGTTCGCGCAGCGGGCGTGCCGTTTGTGGTCACTCTGGGCGGCGGCTACGCGAAGCCGATTGAGTTAACGGCTGAGGCGCATGCCAATACCGTTCGGGTCGCGGTGGATATTTTCGGCCAATGAAAAACCGGCGATGAATTGTTCCAGGCTACGGTAGACGCAATGCTATCCTGATTCGCTCTGATGGCGACGGTTGGCATCCTCGCGAAGTTTTTCGCACTGGCGTTCAGCGCCCTGCTACCGCTGATCAATCCATTCGGATCTGCCCTGATTTTTCTTGGGCTAGTCGGCGACCAGCCGATATCGGTCTATAAAGACCTGGCGCGCCGGATTGCCGTCAACACCGTTGTATTCCTGCTGGTAGTGGAATTGGTTGGAACGGCGTTGCTGGCCTTCTTCGGCATTTCGCTTCCGGTGGTACAGGTTTCCGGAGGGCTCGTGCTGGCGTCCATGGGCTGGAGCCTGCTGAACAAACCGGATGCTCGGGATCAAACCAAGACCGAGGCGGCACAAGCTAGTACGGGGACGCTCAGCCAGAGAATCTTTTATCCTCTGACGTTTCCCGTTACGGCTGGCCCGGGCTGCATAGTCGTGATGCTCACGCTTACCGCGCACGCGTCGACCAAAGACGTGTTCAGTAACTTCTTCGCACACCTGGGTGTTTTTCTGGCCGTGGTGATACTGAGTGTGGGCGTGTTCGTCTGCTATGCGTACGCGCCAAAACTCAGCCAGCGCGTCTCACCACAGACGGCGCACGGAGTACTGCGAGTGATTGCGTTCGTACTCCTCTCGATCGGCGTGCAAATCACCTGGAACGGGGTAGAGAGCCTGATCAAGTCTGTTTTCAAGTCCTAAGGTCCATCCGGATACCCCCCTCCCCCACCCTCGTCCCGCATTCTAAAGGACTTAGAGGTATGGGATAGGTTAGTCCCTACAAAACAGAGCACTTAGTCCGAGTCGTCCGATAAAACAAAGGAGTTACGGGATCCTTCGGCTGTGCTCAGGATCTCGGCAGCGGGCTCGGACGCCCGCTGAACGCCTCGACTTAGTCCCATCGTCCCGCAAAACAAAGGACTTAGCTCAAGTCAGAAGTAAAAAGTACGAAGTCCAAAGTCAGCAAACCCAAAATCAGCCAATCCGAAATCTGCTGTTCGTTCTTTGATTTGACTTTGAACTTCTAATTCAATTCTGACAGATTTCATGCCACCTACTGGACACATGCGCGGAAACTATTTGTCTCGCGCACTCAGCGGTTTAGGAGGAATTTGCGGAAATGGAGCTATTGACATCTTCGAGATGCTCGAGCGGCTTGTGATATCGCGCACAACGGGATGGTTAGCTCCATTGCGCTTATCGGAGCCGCAGGAGGAGCAGCACAAGAAGGCCGGCAGCGACGGTGCTGCTGAAGTTCACGCCGTTATTGTCCAAGAGCCCACGGCGTTCGAGGGTTGCACCGAGGATGCTGTCGACGATGGTGCCAAGGAATCCGGCAGAGGCAACGAACAGAGCGTCGCGGCCGGGGATCCATGTTGTATACGCGGCGAGTGCTGCGATGATGCATGCGGCGAAGGAGGCAGCGAGCGTTCCTGGAACACTGATGCCACCATCGGTACCAACCTCGACGCGGCGCAAAGTCGTAATGAGGAAAGAGCGTTGAGTGAATGCCTGGCCGCATTCGGAGGAGGCGGTGTCAGCCGCCGCTTCTGCCAATGCTGCCGCCGCTGCAACCTGGAGCGCGGGCAGGAATACACCGAGCAGCGCGAATCCGGCAGCGGCTCCGACGTTCGCGAGCACCTGACTGGCGCGCCGGCCCTTCCTGCTTTCCGCCAGACCCAATCCGGCCTTGTGCGCGTAGCCGATGCGGGTCGTCAGCCACGTGAGGACGAACACGCCGAGCAGGGTGATGAATGCCGGAGGGCCGGCCGAGACACAGAGGACGAAGGCCAGGATGGCGCCGGCGAGCGCCCCGGAGCGGGTGACACCGCGGCTCACGTATCCGCCAATCCCGAACAGACTGGTGACCAGTAAAGCTATGCCGAGGCGATTGAGGGGCAGCCTATGATCGAGCAACCACACGTCCGGAAATGCGAGAGCAGTCATCAACATCTGTCCAGTGTTGCGCATCGTAACAGGTGGTCCGCACGGTACATGGCGGGGGACGGCGACTCTGGAGGATCCATGGCAGCATCGGTTTGGACGGGGTATCTGACTTTCGGTTTGATCTCGATGCCAGTTCGGTTGTACTCGGGCGCACGCAGCACGCGCATTTCTTTTCACATGTTGCACCGGCCGGATCAGGTTCGCGTGAAGCAGCAATTGATTTGTCCGGAAGAGGAAAAGGTCGTCGGACGCGATGAGATCGTGAAGGGATACGAGTACCGAAAAGGTGAGTACGTCGTGATCGAACCGGCGGAGATCAAAAAGATCGAACCGAAAACCGCAAAGGCCATGGAGATCCTGGAATTCGTAAAGGCAAATGAGGTTGATCCGATCTATTTCGAGTCGTCGTACTACGTGATGCCGGAAGAGCCAGGGAAACGACCCTATGCGTTGCTGGTACAGGCGCTCGAAGAAACGAAGTACGTAGCTATTGCCAAGCTAACCATGCACAACCGGGAATATACAGTTTTCCTTCGTCCGCACGAGGGCGGGTTGATGCTGCACACCATGTACTACGAGGACGAAATCCGGAAAGTAGAGCAGTTCGGGAAGACGGACGTGGAAGTGCGCGAGTCGGAGGTGAAGGTCGCGCACCAACTGATAGAGGCGCTATCGGGGAAGTTCGAGCCCAGCAAATATCACGATACGTTCGAAGAGAATCTGAAAGAGCTGATTAAGGCTCACCTGGAAGGCAGGGAAGTGGCACCTATTTCGAAGCCTAAACCTGCGCCAGTAAAGGATCTGATGAGCGCTCTGAAAGAAAGTCTGGCGCAGATGAAGAAGCCACCGCAGCGGGCAGGGCGAGCGGCGGCGCCTTCACGCGCACATCATGGAAAACGGCCTGCGCGCCAGCGAGCGGCGTAGGCACCAGGAACGGGGTGTTCTGTATCAATGGCGGGTCGAGCACAACTTTTCTCAACTTTTTCTCAACCACGGGGTTGAACTTTCACGTATGTCATGGGTGAGTCTGGCTGGTCGTTGCAGTGGCGATTTTGCGGGAATCCCCCTTGGCCACTACAATGGTTCTTCAACTCACTTTGTGTGATGGAGTTCAGCGGCGAAGTGCCGACACAATCTAGCTTGGTCCGTCATCGGTTATCTCGTTTTGCACTGGCAGCAGTTCTCCTGCTCATCACGATGGGGCTTTCGTCCTGTGGCGATGTCTATCGTCCGGTGGCAAATCCCATCATTCCTCCGGGCGGCAATCCGCAGCAGACGTTCTATGCGGTTGTGGTCGGAGCGAATGGCACGGCGAATGGTTCCACGGCTACGGTTGATGTTTCGGGCGACACCAACCTCGGCAACTCCGTAACCGGCGTGAATCCGACGCACGTATCGATTTTTTCGATCAGCCGGGCGATCGTTACCAACCGAGACAGCGATTCGCTGACTGTATTTGCCCCAAATATACCGGCCTATACCACGGCGACCATTACTCTACCGGCAGGGTCGGCGCCTGTATTTTCGGCACAGAATTCGACGAATGCTTACGTCGCGGATTACGGATTGAACCAGGTCGCGGTGGTTTCAAGCGCGCTGAATGCGGCGACGGCCTTTGTGAATGTTGGACTGCATCCCATAGCGGTTGCGATCAGACCTGACAATACAGAGGTGCTGTGCATTAACCAGGGCGATGGCACAGTGTCGGTAATTTCGACGCTAAACAATGCCGTAACGACGACGATCAAGGTTGGCAACAACCCAGTGCGCGGAGTGTTGCGGTCGGACGGGGCCTTCTATTACGTCGTGAACCAGGCTGACGGTACGATCTCGGTGATCGATACGAATGCGAAGGCGGTGATTGCGACTCTGCCTGTAGGAACATCGCCGAACGGTATCTCCTACGACGCCAACCTCGCCCGGCTTTACGTTGCGAATACGGGCTCCAATTCCGTTAGCGTCTTCAGTGCCAACAGCAATACTCCGGTCCTGATTACCACTGTCACAACCGGGGCAGCGCCAATCGGGGTAACCGGACTGAGTGATGGGAGCAAGTTTTACGCGGCGAATTCGGCGGACAATACGGTATCGGTATTCAATGCTCGCAGTTTTGCTCCGATCACGACCATTCCAGTCGGCACGAATCCGGTATGGATCGATTCGTCGCCCGATGCGACCAAGGTCTATACGCCCAACCAGGGCTCCGGCAATATCAGCATCATTGCCACGGCGACCGACACGGTTCCGGTGACGCTCGCAACTCCGAGCCCCAGCCCAAGCTTCGTCGCGGTCACTCAATAGACAAGGAAAGCTTGTTTCACAAATAGCGTTCGCCACGTTTTTGAAGATTTCCTCAGCGGCTGAAGCCGCGAAACTAAAGCAGCCGGAACGGCGTGGCTGAAGCCACGCCCCTTCAAAACGGATAGCATTCTTGAGTTTTTCCGCAGCTCGTGAAGGTGCAGCTCATGAACGTGTGCCCATGAGAGGGCGATTCACGGAGCTAGTTCTAATCAAAAAAAGCGGGACTGATGGTTGTCAGTCCCGCAATTTGCGTTTCAGGAGGCGGCAGCCGGTTAGGCTTCCAAACTTTAGTCGCCGTCGTTCTTACGACGACGGTTGTAGCGCATGGCGATGTTCATGAACACAGCGCCAGTGGCGGTTTCAAAACACATGACCACAGCTTCTGTGTCTTCGCTGTTGCCGATTCCACGGGGTGCAGTGTGGACTTCGGGCGGATGCACTTTGAAATTGAATCCCTGATCGTTGAGCGCGGTAACGGCGTTGCCGATGACCTGATTGGCGAGCTCGCAGATGGCTTCTGGAACCAGTTCATCGGAGTCCGGATCGTTGGTGCCCATAAGCTTCGAGGTAATCACGCGGGCGGCCTTGGGCTCGAGATCGAAGATCACCCGGCCTTCGATGTCACCGTTGACCAGGACCATGGCCGCGACCCCTTTGCGGCGATAGGCTTCTTCTTCCATGCTGACGGCGCCGATAGTGGTAGGCTCCTCTAGAGCCTGCGCGAGCACGGCGTCAGCGGCATTAATGAAGGGCTGGATCAATTCCATTTTCACGGCGTCACCCCGGCGGCAGCCTCGGCCGTAGAGGCCGTGGCAGTGTCTCCCAGGACATACTTCACCACTTCGTACAGCACTTCCGGCTTGACCGGCTTCTGCACGAAATGACGCGCGCCCTTCTGCAGGGCGGCGATGATGTTCTCCTGGTAACCGACAGAGGAGACCATGACGATGCGGGCGTCGGGACTCTGACGCACGATGCGCTCAGCAGCCTCGATGCCTTCCATCTGTGGCATGGTGATGTCCATCAGCACGATGTCGGGCTGCGTGCGGCTGTATTCCGCAATCGCCGTGCAGCCATCGCCAGCCTCACCCGCGACCTGGCCACCAAAGGACTCGATCATCTTCGCGAGATTTTTACGCGCGAAGATCGAGTCATCGACTACCAGGTAACGAATCGGCCGCTGATCCTTGCTTCGAACCAGTGGGGCAAACTGCTCCATAAAAACCTCACCTCCAGCTCGGTCCGGACGCGAGCCCGGACTTCGCGAAACGCAAAATTCTATTCAGCCTCCGCCACGGCCATTACTGGACGAGGACGCGAAGGCACCTGGCACTGGGCGAGAAGCGAATTAGCCAGTGCATCCAAAGGCACAACTCTGGTTGCATACCCGCGTTCAATCGCAACGCGCGGCATGCCGAATACCACACAAGACTCTTCTGACTGCGCAATCGTCATTCCGCCAGCCGCTTTGATCGCGCCTAAACCCTCTGCGCCATCTTCACCCATGCCCGTCATGAGCATGCCCACGGCGTCGGTGCCAAACTCGCGCGCGACCGAATGGAAGAGCACGTCGACCGATGGACGGTGACCATTCACACGCTCGCCGTCAGCCAGCACTACGACATTGCCAAGCGGCATGCGCTTCACTTTCATGTGACGATTGCCGGGGCTGACAAGAACGCGTCCAGCGAGCAAAAGATCACCCGAACGAGCTTCCTTCACTTCGAGCGCACAGGTTTCATCGAGTCGGCGGGCGAACATCTCGGTGAAGCCTTCCGGCATGTGTTGGACAACCAGAATGGTTCCTGGAAAATCCCCCGGTACGTGCGAGAGCATGAATTGCAAAGCCTGCGGACCACCGGTGGAAATTCCGATCGCAACGACTTTGTTTGGAGCTGACGGCCGGCGAACTTTACGACTTTTACCTGCCGAGGCCTTGGGCTCTGGAACGTTCACGACCTCGCAACGGGCGGCGACCTTAATCTTCTCAATCAGTTCTTCGGCCACCGCGCTCATGTTGTTGGTGGTGTCCTGCGGTTTGGCGACGAAGTCGAATGCACCGAGCCCGAGAGCCTTCAGGGTAGCCGATGCTCCATCGGTGGTAAGAGAGCTCACGACGATCACCGGCAGCTTGTACTGGCGCATGATCTTGCGCAGGGTTTCCATGCCGTCCATGCGCGGCATGTCGAGATCGAGCGTGACGACATCCGGCTTGAGATCGGCGATCTTTTCCATGGCAAAGGTTCCGTCCATGGCGGTGCCGACCACCTGTATGGAGGAGTCACGTTCGAGGATCTGCGGAATCAGTTTCCGCATCAGCGCAGAATCATCTACCACCAGCACGCGAACTGTACTGTTTCTCATGCCGATGCCCCTATACCGTCGAGTTTTGCGTTCGTTGGCGCAGAGGCAGGATAGAGACGCATTCGTCCGAGGCGCTCGACCACTGCCGTAAGATTCAGGATCAGAACGACTGTTCCGTCGCCCAGGATGGAGGCCCCGCTGACCAGTTCGGTGGCAACGAGGTTGTCCTGGATTGCCTTAATCACGAGCTCTTCTTCGCCGACAAGGCGATTTACGATCAAACCGAATTTGCGGTCGCCCAGACCGACGACCACGACAAAGAATTTGTTGGCCGTCTCTTGACCGCCAGGGACCAACTCGCTGACGCGCACGAGGGTTATCAACTGCTCGCGCAGGCGGAAAACCTCAGAGTTATCGACGACGTGCACATCCTGCTCGGTCGCGCGGGTGATCTCGACGACGGAACTGAGCGGGATGGCGAAGACGCGTGCGCCAACACGGAAAAGCAAAGCCTTGATGATGGCCAGCGTCAGGGGCAGCGTCATGCGGAAAGTGGTGCCGACGCCGGGAGCGCTGTCGATGGCAACGGTTCCTTTCAGGCGGGTGAGAGTGCTGCGGACCACGTCCATGCCGACGCCGCGTCCGGAGATTTCAGTGACGCGCTCGGCGGTGGTCACGCCTGACTCAAAGACCAAATCGAGCTTTTCCTGGTCAGTCATACGAGCGGCTTGCTCAGGTGATATGACAGCGCGCTCGATTGCCTTGGCGAGGATCTTTTCAATATTCAGGCCGCGGCCATCGTCGGTGACTTCCAGGACCACATGATTCGCCTGATGATAGGCATTCAGCCGAATGACACCTTGCGCAGGTTTTCCCGCGGCGACACGCTCCTGCGGAGTTTCGATTCCGTGGTCGGCAGCATTGCGCACCAGGTGGGCCAGCGGCTCCGCGAGAGCGTCGAGGATTCCCTTGTCGAGATCGGTCTCAGCGCCGCTGACCGTCATGACGATATCTTTGCCGCAGGCCTTGGCCGTGTCGCGCACGAGGCGAGGGAAGCGCCGGAACAACTGATCCACGGGCACCATGCGGATCTTCATGACCGAGCGTTGCAGGGCATTCAAGACCTGCGATTGCTGCGCCATGGTGTCCAGCAGCTGGTTGCGGAGGGCATCCTTTGGAAAGCGGCGGCCGAATTCGCCGATACTCTGATAAAGCATCGACTTTCCGATAATGAGTTCGCCGACCAGGTTCATGACCGCGTCAATGCGCTCGGCGTCGACGCGCAGAGTGTCGGAGCCGTTACCGGATGCGGCCGGACGCTTCGCAGCGGCAGGCTTGGCATCAGTGCTAGTGCCCGTTTGCAATGGCGCGAGCTCTGCATCGGTAATGCCTAGTACATCCTGCTCGACTTCCGATTCTTCGTTATCTTCGTTCTCTAAGATTGCCGCGACGGGCTCCCAGAGAGCCAACACGACGCGCGAAACAACGGCAGGGATGCGTAGTTTCTGTTCCAGTGTCTGCGGGGGCAGGGAGGTGGCTACCGCGAACTCCAGCACATCCGGCATAGCATTCGGCGCCGCATCTTCCGGGTGCTGCGCGAGTGTAGTTCCAGCCTGCTGGAGAACGTTCTGGATCAGTTGCAGAGCGGCTCCGCGCATGGGGCACTGCGGGTCCACTGCAATTCCGACGCTGTAAACCGGACGTCCACGGTTGATGGCATCGTTCATCCGCGCGCGGTCATACTCGGACCACTCGAACTTTGGATGGAACTCACTATCACTGTTCTTGGCCGGAGAGGCGAGCAACTGCGCGACCATCTTGCGCAACGGATCGCCATCAGGCGGCTGCAGATTGCCACGGTAGGCGGCGAGCATGGCGTCGAACATATCGGCCGCGCTCAGAACTATTTCCGCCAGAGATCCGCCCTTGGAGGCAGCCATTTCCGGCGTGAGTACGTCTTCGAGCGTGTGGGAAAGTTCGCTCAGCTCGCGATAGCCGCAAGCAGCAGAATCGCCCTTCAGGGTGTGAACTGTCCTTCGGATTCCGCGCACAAGTTCGGCGTCGCCGGGGTGCTGCTCAAGTTGCAGCCCCTGGTCATTCAACGCCTGCAGCAGTTCCTGCGCGCTCTCAAAGAAGAGCTGGCGAAGTTCCGCGGCGCGTTCATCCGAGAAAAAGCTCACAGCTCCACCTCGATTCGCTGGTAGGCCGTGCCATTGTTCAGATGGATCATCTTGAAGCGATCGCTCAGGCCGAACAGACTTTCGGCATGACCGACGAAGAGATATCCGTCGGGGTTCAAGCAGCGATAGAACTTGTCGATAAGCCGCTTCTGCTCAGCTTCGTCAAAATAGATCATCACGTTGCGACAGAAGATGAAGTCGTTGCGCTGCGGCAGAAACTCGGTTTTCAGGTTGTGGAAGTCGAACTGCACGATCTCGCGAACGTTCTTCTTGATCTTGTAAGTCTCGCCGATCTTGTCGAAGTAGCGCAGGCGGTACATGTAGTCGATCGGCTCCATCTGCTGCTCGGTGTAGCTGCCCTCCTGAGCGGTGCGCAGCGCGGAGTAGCTGATATCGGAGGCAACGATCTCCACGCGCCAGGGCGGAGGAATCAGCGGCTTGGGCGTGGGCATATCGAACGGCAGCGGGTTGCGCAGATAGTAGTAAGCCAGTGCGTCGCAAATCTGCATCGCGAGCGTGTACGGTTCCTGCCCAGTTGAGCAGCCGGCGCTCCAGACGCGAATGGTCCAATCGCGGCGGTCCTGCTTTCTATGCAGCATCTCCTCGAGGATCGTTTTCTGGAAAAGCTCGAGTTGCGGCTTGTTCCGGAAGAAGCTGGTCTCGTTTACGGTGAGGATCTCGAGCAGAGCGGAGAGTTCTGCACGGCCTTCCCGGCTGGTTAGTAGACGATAGTAGCTGTAGAAAGAATCCAGGCGGCACGCTTTTAAGCGACGTTGCAGCCGGTCCTGGAGGAAATGAGCTCGCCGTTCGTCGAAATACATGCCGCATTCCTGGTAAACCAGGGTCTGCAGCAATTTCAGTTCTGGCTCAGTGAGCTGGACGGACGATGTCGCCATGCCTTCTCGCAATCCTAGAAAATCAAATTAAGTTCGCTCGCGGGGGAGTGGCTCTTTTGTGCCGCCCCGCACAACTTGGTCCCACCACTAACCGGTGGAACAGATTTCAATTCGCAACTTCCTGCGCTTCCAAAGCGTCGCCGATCTTCCGCAACTCGCCGCGGGTGAGCACCTTTTGCAGGTCGACGAGAATGATGAGGCGGTTCTTCAACTTGCCGACACCGGTGACGTAGGTGATTTCGTTTTCCGCGAATACGTTGGGAGGTGGCTCGACCTGCGAGACTGGCAGCTTCATGACTTCCGAAGCGGCATCGACAATCAGGCCCACCAGCCTGCCCGTGTTTTCGACGACGATCACGCGATTCTTCTTGTGGGGCTTGATTTCCGATTCGCCAAAGCGCTTGCGCAGATCGACGACGGAGATGATCTTGCCCCGCAGGTTGATGACACCTTCGACAAAGTCCGGTGTCTCGGGAACCTGCGTGATATCAGGTACTCGAACGATCTCGTGCACCAGAGAGATAGGGACGCCGTACGTCTCGTTCCCGATCTTGAAGCCAACGATATGGAGGTCGTTATTCATGGAAACCTCCTTTACACACGCGCCATGGCAAACGCGCTCGACTGTTCCTTATTGTTGTTGCCATTGCCGTTGCTGTAACCGTCTCCATTGCCCAGAGCAGGGGCGTAGTCAAACGTGCCGCCGTTTCCGCGGCGTGCCTGGCTTGCCGAAGCCTCAAGGGCAAAGCGATCCATGCTCTCCATCAGCATCCGCGACATCTTGGTCATCTGTTCCGCGGAAGCAGCCAACTCCGTAGAGCCGGAGGTGAACTGCTGAACCAGTTCGCGCATGCGTTCCATCGCCATCACGACTGCCTGGGCGCCCGATGCCTGCTCCTCCACGGCGGAGTTGATTTCGTGGGTGATCTCATTCAGCCGAGTGGTTGCCTTCGCGATCTGCGAAGAACCGTGTGATTGTTCGTTGGTAGCCGCACCGATTTCCTGTGCGAACTTGAAGACTTCGGTTACGACGTTGGAGATCTTCTTTAGAGCGTTGTTGAGGTCGGTGCCGAGGGAGAGACCTTCATTCACGATGTTGGTGCTCTTGTCCATGTTCTCGACTGCGCGGCGAGCTTCCTTCTGCATGCTCTGAATCAGTTCGGAAATTTCTTTCGTCGACTGGGCTGATTTTTCCGCCAACTTGCGAACTTCGTCGGCAACCACGGCGAATCCAAGGCCGTGTTCACCGGCGCGAGCAGCTTCGATGGCGGCGTTCAGGGCGAGCAGGTTGGTCTGTTCGGCGAGATCGTCGATGACCTCGATGATCTTGCCGATGTCGTCGGCGCGATGGCCCAGCACGTCAATGATTTCCGCCGAGGACTGAATGGAGTTGTTGATCCGGTTCAGACCGTCGGTGGTCTTCTGCATGGTGCCGATACCACTCTGCACTTCTTCGCGCGAGCGCTGAGAAATGTCGAGCAGAACTTTTGCGGTGTCGGCGACACGCTGAATCGAGGCGACCATTTCGTCGATCGACGATGACGTTTCGCTGACGCTGGAAGCCTGCATCTGCGTGTTCTTCACCATGTTCTGCACGTTGACACTCATCTCGTGCATGGTGCTGGTAACTTCGTCGATGGACGAAGAAGCCTGGACGCTCAGCTTGGCGGATTCTTCCGAAGCCGATGCTACCTGGCTGGCGCCGCCGGAAACTTGCGAGGCACTGTCACGGGTATTGCTGACCAGAACACGCAACCCCTCGACCATGCGCATGAAGGCAAGAGCCAGGGTGTCGCGTCCGGAACGGGGGCGAACCTGAACCGTTAAATCGCCACGGGCGATAGCTTCGGAGACCGATGCCATCTCGCGCAGATAGCCGACCATGTTGGCGAAGCTGCGTCCGAGCTGTCCGATTTCGTCCTGGCGTTGCAGATCAATCTGGTGTTCGAGGTCGCCGGAGTCGCCGATTTCGCGAGCCACACTGATCAGGTGCTCCAATGGATCGGTAATCGATTTGGCTGTCTTCACGGCCACGAAGCCACCAAGACCGATGGCGGCGATGGTTCCAAGTATGGTGATCACGAGCGTGATCATTCCGGCAATCTTGTCGCTGGAGGCCTCGTCATCGAGCGCCTTCTTGTTCAGATCTTCGAGCTGATCGATCAACTGCTCAGAATTCCGAGTGAACGACGCGGGATCAAGCTGGAGATACTGGATTTGCAGATCGGCGACGGTGGCGTTGCCGCTATCAACCTGTTTGCGCTTTTCCAGCAGCGGGCGAGCAAATCCGTTTTCCCACTGCGCTTCGCTGTCGGTCAATTTGGCGAGAACCGAACGCTGTTGTTCGGTAGGAGCCTTCGCGGTGGTTTCGCGAATGAGATCCTGCATTTTACGGATTCCGTCATTCATGCTGGTGACTTCGCGCGAGTCGCCACTCAGCAGGTAATTGCTGAGATACTGACGGTTCTTCATGACCTGGTTGCGAATGTTCTCATTCGATTGCGCCAATTCCCACGCGCTCGCTGTCGAGTTGCGCGCGGAATGCTCTCGCTCAACCGCGAGAATGCTGACCAGGCAGAGAACTACGATGCCCGCCAGGATGATTCCAAAATTGATGTAAAGCCGTTTGCTGATCGTCATTGCCTCTCGCCTCCGCCAGTCCGCCCTGCGAGGGTTATCGCGCGGCCGGTGGCCTTGCCACGGGTATTACTGAGCGCCGGTAAACGTAAATTGCACTGTCGTTGTGGTCTCTTCCGAGGCCGGTTCGTACTTCCACTTTTTCACCGCTTCCACCGAAGGTTCGATCAGGAGCGGATGACCACCAAGCGGCTTGGCGCTTTTCACCGAGCCATTTGTGCCGATTACCACCATTACTTTCACCGTGCCAGTCACATTCATACGTTTGGCCAGGTCTGGATAAACCGGTTCGATCTTGGTCTTTACCTTCCGGTCTTCCTCCGACCATGCACGGTTCGGCACAACCGCAAAGCCGACCACAACCGTCATGAGTCCGATGGCAAGAAGCCGTCGAAACACCTTAGAGAGCACAGCTCCTCCTAAGCTCACACGAAGAGAGCCAACCCTTGTTGTGCAACGCAGGTGCCAGCCTGTGCCAAGAATGAAAGAGGATGAGATATACAGTGTAAGTTGCTGGAAGTACTGGCTTTAAAGGTCCATGATCGTTTGAGAGTCGGCTTCGGAGAATTGGGAAAGGCTGCCGTTTTGTCTCATTCCAACGTCGTCTTTTGACATTTCATCTCAAGCTGAGACTTTTTCTCGCGTTACCCCTTGGGCGACCCCAAGGGTAAATACCTTGACTCAAATTGAGATTGCAGAGTACTTTGCGATTTCCGCCCCTGAGTCGCAGTTTGGGACGTTCGCGCCATGAGTGTCGGCCACAAACCCGAATTGTCTATCCCCGTATCCCTCGAGCATTCCCTCCAGCGCCTCCTACAAGAGCTGTCGGAGGCGATATCCCGCGGAGACGACCTGATCCAATGTCTCGCCGAGCGCGTGGGACAACTCTTGGGCGCTGAGACGGTGCTTCTGTTACAGAAATCGGGAAGTGGCTTCCAACTCTCGGCGGTTCGATCGAACAGTAAGGAGAGCGAAGCCAGAATCGTTCGGAGTTTCCAGACGGGGCGGATTTCTCTTCTTGAACATCTTTCCGAGCAGGCAATTTCGAGCGGAACCAGTAGTGTGGTTTCCGTTGCGGGCCTGGCGATTCCTTCGGACTTCATTTTTCCGTCGGGCGAATTGCTGGTGGTACCGATGCGAGTACGGGAGCAGAGGGGCGTGCTCCTGGTCCACTCGCCAGGATCAGGCGTTTTTGGCGAAAGAGAAAAGAGCCTGACCGCTGTGATCGTTGGTTTTGCCGGACTGGCGATCGCCAATGCCGATCTTTACGCGACCGCCACTGAACGCGCCCGGGAGCTGCAGCAGTTGCTGGAGATCACGTCGCAACTGAGCGTCGCCGGCAATATGGACGACTTCTTCCGGAAGTTCGTGGTTCGCGCGGCGGAGTTTTTGTCATTTCAACGCGCGGCGATCGGATTGGTGGATGGCAATCAATGCGTCATTCGCTGGATGGCAGAAAAGGGCCGTGCCAACCCGCTAGAACTGGTGCTGCCGGAAAGATTTGCCAAGAAACTGCTGGCGAGCGCGGAACCGATTTACTGCGACGATATTGCAAATCTCCCAGACCTGGATCCCAGAACTGCCGCACAGCTGGCAATCAAGCAGTTCTTATCAGTGCCGCTGCTCGATGCCGGACGGCATCCGATCGGACTTCTAGCTGTACTCGATCGCAGACTTGGGGCGGCGATCACCACGGATGACATTCGCAGAGCTAAGGCGCTGGCCAATGAAGTATCGGTAGTGCTGGCCGCGGCCCACAATCTGCACATCTCCGAGCAGCACCGGAAGCGCTCGGAAGACTTGATGAACCTGGCGCTGGAGTTGAATTCCTCTCTACGTTTGCCAGAGTTCGTGCGCAGCTTCGCCAAACGTGCGGCTGAAATGCTGGGAGCGCGCGTTTCATTGCTGGCTCTGGCGCAGCGCGCGTCGGTGGAAGTGGTAGTAGTGCACGATGAGACGGGCAGCGTGGATCGAACCCTGCTGCGAAGGTTGAATGTAGCGCTGTCAGACCTGGCAGCGAAATCGAGTGAAGCGATTACAACGGGCGCGGCCGATCAATTGATTGGAGATGGCCTGGCGTCGGCATTGGGGTGGCGCGAATTGACGCTGGCGCGTTTGCGCGGCAGCGATGGCGAACTGATTGGAATGCTGGGGCTGGTGGATCGCCCCGAAAAGCTTTCGCCGGTTGATCAGAACCTGGTGAATGCGCTCTCCGCTCATGCTTCCGTAGCGCTGGAGAATTCACGACTGTTCACGCGGATGGACCAGGCGAATCGTCATTGGGTGGAGATTTTCGATTCCATCACTGACTTCATCGTCGTTCATGACGAAACCAACAATGTATTGCGGGTGAACCGCACCCTGGCGGATTTCATCGGCGTGCGCCCTGCCGAATTGATCGGCATCAGCATGCGAGCGCTGGTCGCCATGGCCGCCGATAGCAGCTCCCTGCCGTGCCCGTTTTGCCGTGTGGGGCTCGATGGCGCTGACGAATACATTCATCCGGTGCTGGAGCGCACCTACCTTGTTTCGACGTCGCGGATCCACGGTTCACTGAACGAAGGCTTCCAGACCATCCACGTCCTGAAAGACATCACCGACCGTCGCGAAGCTGAGCGGCGCTATCGCGAATTGTTCGACACGATCCAGGAAGGATTGTTCTTCTCCACGCCGGAGGGCCGGTTCATTGAAGTAAACGACGCGCTGGTTCGAATGCTGGCATACGAGAGTCGTGAAGAACTGCTGCATGTAGACATATCGACGCAACTTTATCTTTCTCCGCCACAGCGAGAGCAGTTCCGACGCGAGATTGAAAAAGATGGCACACTGCGCAATTTCGAAGAAACGCTGCGCCGCAAGGATGGTTCGCTGATCCATACTCTGCAGAATGCTTTCGCGGTGCGCGACTCACACGGAAAAGTGATCCAGTATCGGGGCCTGATTCTTGACATCACTGAGCAGAAGGTCTTCCAGTCGGAACTGCAGCGGCAACGCGACTTCAATAGCAAAATCCTGAATGCCACCCAAAGCATGATCCTGGTTGCGGATACGGCAGGGTTGATCAGCTATGCCAACCGGCGCTGCTTCGAGGCCGGTGGATATAAGCAGGAACAACTGCTCGGATCGCGACTGGCGGATCTGGTTCCGCCGCAGAAGAGAGAAGTTTTTACCGAGGCGCTCGACAGCACCACGCACGGGCATCAGGTGGACAATCTGGAAGTTCCTATTCTTTTAGGACGCGGACGCGCTGCGCAGTTTGCGGTGAACATGAGCCCCATGCGCGACGAGAGCGGCAACGTCACCAGCATCGTGGTGGTGATGACGGACATTACAGATGCGGCGATGCTGCAAGCCAAGCTGATGCATACGGAGAAGATGGCAGCGGTTGGACAGCTTGTATCGGGCGTGGCACACGAGGTGAACAATCCGCTGACGGCGATCCTGGGATTTGCCGATTTGTTGAACGATCATCCGGATGTGCCGGAGTTCGCCAAGGCTGATCTTCGCGTGATTCTTGAAGAAGCGCAGCGTACCAAGCAGATTGTGCAGAACCTGCTGAGCTTCGCACGGCAGATGCCGCCACAACGCAAGCCATTGCGGGTGAATGTAATCCTTCGCCAGACGCTAGCTTTGCGCTCTTATGATTTTTCCAATCAGGGCGTGCAGATCGTGGAGAAGTTCCAGACTGATCTGCCGGAGATTATCGGTGACGGTCATCAGGTGCAGCAGGTTTTCCTCAACATCCTGAACAACGCGTACGACGCGGTGAACGAAAACCCCGGGCCGGGGAAGATTGAAATTGAAACAGCGCGTGCGAACGGATTCGCCGAAATCATTTTTCGTGACAATGGTCCTGGGATTACGTATCCGGAACGTATCTTCGATCCTTTCTTTACCACCAAGGAAGTTGGGAAGGGAACCGGTCTTGGCCTGAGCATCTGTTACGGGATCGTCCGCGAGCATGCAGGCGAAATTCTTTGTCACAATCAGCCGGACGGCCAGGGAGCGGTGTTTACCGTGCGTTTGCCGCTCGCGCCGGAACGAGTGCAGGCTCCCGCATTAGGAGCGGTCAAGTGAGCTCAGCCCTGGTAGGCAGCGCGCAGCTACCCATCCTGGTGATCGAAGACGAACCATCCGTGCTTTCCTTCGTGAGGACCGCGCTGGAGCGAACCGGCTATCCGGTGGTGGCCGCAAACACCGGTGTCGATGCATTGAAGCTGCTCGAAGCAGGAAAGTTCATCGGAATCGTGTCGGATATGCGCACGCCGGGAGGGGTCGACGGATCGGATGTGCACGATTGGCTGGCAGCACATCGCCCGGAACTGGTATCGAGGTTGATCTTTATTACCGGCGATATCGTGAACGAAGAGACAGCCGCGACGCTGCGCCGAACCGGCGCACCCTGCGTGGAGAAACCGTTTCGGATTTCGCAGTTACTGGACGTTGTTCGTAAGGTGGTCGGAACCCCGCAATGAGTGATGACTTTCGAGTTCGATTTCTGATCGTGGACGATGAGCAGAGCATTCGCAAGCTCTGCATGACCATCGGATCTTCCCTGGGCTTTGAGTGCTCCGAAGCGGAAAGCGCGGAAGCGGCTCTGGCGCTGCTGGAGACGGAATCACCTGACCTGGTGCTGGTGGACCGGCGTTTGCCCAACATGTCGGGTGATGAGCTTCTGCGCCAGGCGAAGTCACTGCTGCCTCGGACGGAATTCGCGATCATCACGGGTCACGGCTCGATCGAGTCGGCGGTCGAGGCCATGAAACTTGGGGCATACGACTACATCACGAAACCGTTTGGCGCCGGTCAACTCAAACTGCTTTTGCAGCGGATGAAAGACAAAGTCCGTCTGGTGGCGGAAAACGAGTATCTGCGCCAGGTGGTAAGCAACGAGATGGAGTTGAACGTGATCGACGGCACGTCGGCGAAGATACAGGACGTGCTGCGGATGATCTCCCGGCTGAAGGATACGCGGACGCCGGTTCTGATCGTCGGAGAGAGCGGCACCGGAAAAGAGTTAGTCGCTCGGGCAATTCATTTCCGCGGCTCGCTGCGCAAGCGCCCGTTCGTCGCCGTGGATTGCGGATCGCTGGTACCGACTCTAATCGAAAGCGAACTTTTCGGATATGAACGCGGAGCATTCACCGGCGCATTGAAGTCCAAAGATGGACTATTTGTCTCCGCGAATGGTGGGACGATATTTCTGGACGAGATTGGCGAACTTCCTCTCGAGATGCAGGCGAAATTGCTTCGGGTTTTACAGGAGAAGGAGATTCGTCCGGTAGGCAGCAATCAGCGGCACAAGATCGACGTTCGCGTAGTCGCGGCGACGAATCGTGATCTGGAAGCGTCTTACCGCGCAGGAACTTTCCGCAAAGACCTCTACTTCCGGTTGAATGTCGTGACGATTACGCTGCCTCCGTTGCGGGAACGACGGTCTGATATTCCTGCGCTGATTCAGGCATTTCTCGCGCGGTACGCGCCCGATGGCAGAATTACGCTCACCACGGCGACCATGAATTCACTTCTTCAATACGATTGGCCGGGAAACGTGCGTGAGTTGGAGAACTGCATCGAACGGGCGATTGCCCTAGGGAACGGCCAAGTCATCGATGTGCAGGATTTGCCTCCGTCTATTCGCGTCAGCGCGGTCGCGCCGAGCGTGCGGTCTGAGGGTGGTTCCGTTTCCAGCAACCTGGAAGACATGGAACGTGAGACGATACGCCGGGTGTTCGAGCAGGCCAAAGGGGACAAAGTGCTGGCGGGCCGTCTTCTTGGCATCAGTCGTGCGACTTTGTATCGCAAGCTGAAGCGCTACAACATTGATATGGCCGAGATGAGGTCTGCCGCTAGCGCTTCACCCAATTGATGTTCTCTGAACTCGTCCTGAAGAAGGTGCAGGGAAGCCTGCACCTTTTGTTTTGCCACCCTTACAGCGACTGGCCCCGCCATGTTTACGCGTCACAGAATTCCGTGATGGCCCCCGCTAGATTCAAGTTCAGGCCGGTTAAGGAGGGTCAGGCATGTGCCTCGCCGTTCCGGGCAAAATTCTCACGATCGATGACGCAGGCGGCTTTCGCCAGGCTCGCGTGCAGTTCGGCGGAATCACGCGAACTGCGTCGCTAGAACTGGTCCCTGAAGCGCAGGTAGGAGACTACGTCCTGGTGCATGTTGGATTCGCGATCAGCAGGATTGACGAAGAAGAAGCGAGACAAACTCTCGCTGATCTGGAAACCATGGCGCGACTGGCGGATGAACTCGGCCCGGAGGAAACTGCCAACGTCGACGGATCGACGACGCCATGAAATATGTAGATGAATTCCGCGATCCGCGGCTCGCTCGATCGTTGGTCGACGATATCACCCGGCGCGTCACCCGGCCCTGGGTGTTGATGGAAATCTGCGGAGGCCAGACGCACACCCTGGTGCGCTACGGATTCGATGAATTGTTACCGAAGCAAATTGAACTCGTGCATGGACCTGGATGCCCGGTGTGTGTCACACCGCTCGAAATTGTAGATAAAGCGATTGCAGTGGCGTCGCGGCAAGAGGTGATCTTTGTCTCCTATGGCGACATGCTGCGCGTTCCGGGTTCGAAGACTGATCTCTTCCACGTGAAAGCCGCTGGTGGTGACGTCAGGGTTGTGTATTCGCCTGCCGAGGCAGTGAAAACCGCACAGTCGAATCCGGAGCGCAAAGTCGTTTTCTTCGGGGTGGGATTTGAGACCACGGCGCCCGCGCACGCGATGGCCATTCTTCAGGCGCAGCGACTGGGAGTGTCGAACTTTTACCTGTTGGCTTCCCACGTGCTGGTTCCCCCTGCCATTGAAACATTGCTCGATTCGCCGAAGAGTCGGGTGCAGGGGTTCATCGCCCCCGGTCACGTCTGCACCGTTGTCGGATATCAGCAGTATGAAGCGCTGTCATTGAAATATCACGTACCGATTGTGGTGGGCGGTTTCGAACCAACGGATCTACTGGAGGCCATACGCGAGCTTGTAATCCAACTGGAAGAGGGACGCGCAGAAGTAGTGAATCAGTATGCGCGATCCGTCTCGCGTACGGGCAATACGTCTGCGCAACGCGCGGTCGAGCAGGTCTTCGAGAGATGCGATCGGCGCTGGCGCGGAATTGGTTCGATTCCACAAAGCGGCATGCGCATTCGTTCGGAATTCGCGCAGTTCGATGCTGAGCGCGTGTTCGGGCTTGAGGGCGACGGCGCAGAAGAGCCGGCCGAGTGCATCGCCGCGGACGTGCTGATGGGAATTAAGAAGCCGATGGAATGCCCGGCATTTGGGACCATGTGTAAGCCGGAATCGCCACTGGGTGCGCCAATGGTTTCATCCGAAGGGGCCTGTGCGGCATATTATCGATACAGGCGGCACGGAGTGGAAGTCGGCGCGAAGCCTTAGGTATGACCAAGCGGCCTGAATTCGATGGAGCTCTAGTTTGTCCGACGCCTTTCGGCGCGAACGATCGGATCCTGCTCGGCCATGGCAGCGGAGGCAAGCTTTCGGCCGAACTGGTGGAGCAAATCTTTCTGCCGGCGTTCAACAATCCTGCTTTAAACCAGTTGAACGATCAGGCGGTCGTTGAATTTACTGGCAAACAGCTGGCCATCACTACGGATTCCTTTGTGGTAAATCCGCTGTTCTTTCCGGGCGGAGATATCGGTTCGCTCGCCGTTCATGGGACGATCAACGATCTGGCGATGGGCGGAGCGCAGCCCCTCTACATGAGCGCCGCATTCATTCTCGAGGAAGGCTTGGAGATGGAGACGCTGCGTCGCGTGGTGGAGTCGTTGCGGCGAGCGGCGGTTGAGGCTGGAGTGACGATTGTTACCGGCGACACGAAGGTGGTGGAGAAAGGACACGGAGATGGCCTTTTCATCACCACGACAGGGATCGGAGCGGTGCAGCGTGGGTTGACCCTGTCGGCGGATCAGGCGGTACCAGGTGATTGCGTGATTCTAAGCGGGCCGATCGGGGACCACGGAATCGCGATTCTTGCGCAGCGCGAAGGGCTGCAATTCGAGACGACCATACAAAGTGATTCCGCACCTTTACATACGCTGGTACGCGCTATGCTCGACGCGGCTCCACTCGGCGCGATTCGTTGCATGCGCGATCCGACCCGAGGCGGACTTTCCAGCACGACAAATGAAATAGCCTCGAAGTCGAGAGTTGGCATCAGATTGGAAGAAACATCTGTTCCGGTGCACGAAGAAGTTCGCGGTGCATGCGAATTGCTGGGATTGGATCCGCTCTACGTGGCGAATGAAGGAAAACTCGTTGCGATCGTGGATCCGGGTGCAGCGGAGGCTGTTCTTGTCGCGATGCGGAAGCATCCCCAAGGGCGTGAAGCGCGAATCATTGGCGCGGTAACGGAAGCCAATCCCGGAACCGTCGTGATGCGTACAGCGTTTGGGACAACCCGGATTGTGGATATGCTTCCGGGCGATCAACTACCGAGAATCTGCTGAGGCGCGATGCACGAACTCTCCATTGCGGTGTCGATTCTGGACGCAGTCGAAGCCCAGGCGGCGAAGCGCCCTGATGCTCGGTTCTGCAAAGTGGGCCTGCGCATCGGAGAACTGTCCGGGATCGATGCGGATGCCCTGACTTTCAGCTGGCAGGCAATCACGATGGATACCGAATTCCAGACAACGGCGCTGGAGGTTGAATTCTGTCCGCGACGGCATCGTTGTGGCCAGTGTGGTCAGGAGTTTGAAGTTCGCGATTACGAAACCGATTGCCCGAGTTGCAAAAACATGTCGACGACGTGCATTGCCGGTGAAGAGTTGGATATTGCTTTTATGGAAGTGGAGGAGTGATGAGTACCCGAGTGCCTGTAGAGAAAAAAGTCCTGAGCGAGAATCAGATTCTGGCAAATGAGTTGCGCGAACGTTTTCGCGAGAATGGTGTCTTTTGCCTGAACTTGATCAGTTCGCCGGGCTCGGGCAAGACAACGCTTTTGGAAAAGACGCTGGATCGGTTGCCGCGCGAAACTCGAGTAGCCGTCTTGACCGGCGACATCCAGACGGAGAACGACGCGAATCGTTTGAAGCGCAGCGGGTTTCCGGTGAAGCAGATCACTACTGGAGGCACCTGCCACCTCGACGCGCGCATGATCCAGAAGCATTTGGAAGACTGGCCTCTCGAAGACATCGATATCCTTCTTATAGAGAACGTCGGCAACCTGGTTTGCCCGTCGAGCTACGATCTTGGTGAGGCGGCAAAGGTTGTGCTGCTCAGCGTGACCGAGGGCGAAGACAAACCGCTGAAATACCCTTCCATCTTCTTCAAGTCCGAGCTGGTGGTGATTACCAAGCTCGACCTGTTGCCCTACGTGCCCTTCGATCTGGCGAAGGCCCGCGAGAATTGCCTGCGAGTACATCCGGAGGTGGAGATCGTCGAAGTTGCAGCAACGAAAGATGCCGGGATCGATCAATGGATGAGCTGGCTGCGTAAGCGTAAGGACGGGATACTGAAGGGCCACAAGGCAGTCCTAGTAAACTAGTCCGCGAGCTAATCTGCTGTGCCAACGCAAGAGCAAAACGCGGAGAGCTGGGGCGCGTCTATACGCCGCCGGTTTCAGATCACCGGTGTGGTGCAGGGCGTAGGCTTCCGGCCATTTATCTATCGGCTTGCTACCGAATGCCGCCTCGCTGGTTACGTGTTGAACGATTCTAGCGGGGTGCTGATCGAAGTCCAGGGTCTGCAACCTCTGGTAGAGGTTTTCGGGCAGCGAATTCGCAGTGAAGCTCCCGCGCTGTCGCGTATCGTTGGTTTTGCCGTCGCCGATCTGGCGATTGATCCCCGACCAAACGGATTTCGCATCCTGGAGAGCCAGGCAGGCGCGGAACAGCGTGTGCTGATCTCGCCTGATATCGCGACTTGCAACGATTGCCTGCGTGAACTGCTTGATCCCGAGGATCGCCGCTACCGTTACCCTTTCATTAATTGCACGAATTGCGGACCGCGCTTCACGATCGTGCGCGATATTCCTTACGACCGGCCGCTGACGACGATGTCGGTTTTTCCGATGTGCCCCGAGTGCGAGCGCGAGTATCACGATCCGGCGAATCGCCGGTTTCATGCGCAGCCGAACGCGTGCTGGAAGTGCGGGCCGAAGCTGGAGTTTCGAGCGGAGGCGGAGGGCGAAATCGAGGATCCTATCTCTGCAATCGTCCAGCGACTTGGTGCTGGTCAGATAGCCGCCGTCAAAGGTCTTGGCGGATTTCACCTGGCAATCGATGCCACAAAAGCAGAAGCCGTGGAGCGGTTGCGTGCGCGCAAGCATCGTGTTGAGAAGCCATTCGCGGTGATGGTGCCAGACATCACTACGGCCGAGCTCTGCTGTGAGATCGACGAAGTTTCAACCCGTCTGTTGCTGAGCCCGCAAAAGCCAATTGTGCTTGTTAGAAAACGCGAGGGAACTGAAATTGCGGAAGAGGTCGCTCCGGGGAATCGCGATCTGGGCATTTTCCTGCCATACACGCCGCTGCATCACCTTATGTTCGCGGAAGGCCACTTCAGCGCACTGGTGATGACCAGTGCGAATCTGAGCGAGGAGCCTATCTGCATCGATAACGACGAAGCCATTCGGCGGTTGGAGGGCATTGCTGACTGCTTCCTACTGCACAATCGCGAGATTCTGATCCGCAGCGACGATTCGGTGCTGCGCGTGGTGGATGGACGGGCGCGTCAGATGCGCCGCTCGCGTGGATTCGTGCCGATGCCGGTGTTTGTGGATCGTGAGCTTCCGCCGATCCTTGCGGTGGGCGGCGAGTTGAAGAACACCATTTGTTACACGCGGGCGAATACAGCGTTTCTAAGCCAGCATGTCGGCGATCTGGAAAATGTGGAGAGCTACGGCTTCTTCGGCGAAACGGTCGAACACCTTGGACAAATCCTGGAGATCGAACCCAGCGTCATCGCGTACGATCTGCACCCTGGCTATTTTTCAACGCAATGGGCGCAAAAGCAGACTGGAGTCAGGCTGGTCGGTGTGCAGCATCATCACGCGCACATCGCCAGTTGCATGGCGGAGAACCACCTTGACGGGAAGGTAATTGGATTCGCGCTGGACGGCACGGGCTACGGCACGGATGGGAAGATATGGGGCGGCGAAGTGCTTGTCGCCGACTATGCCGGCTTTGAGCGCGCCGCACATTTTGAATATGTCGCGATGGCGGGCGGGGAAGCCGCGATCCGCGAGCCGTGGCGCATGGCGATCAGCTACCTGTGGCATCACTTTGGCCGCGACTTTATCTCAAAGGATCTGACGTTCTTGCGTGATCGCGATCCGCGTTCGATCGAACTTATCTGCCAGGCGCTGGCAAAGAAGATTAACTCGCCGCTCACATCGAGCGCTGGGCGCCTGTTCGACGCCGTGTCTGCCCTTTGCGGTGTGCGATCCGCCGTCAACTACGAGGGCCAGGCTGCGATTGAGTTGGAGATGGCAATCGATCCAGCGGGAGACGATTCATCGTATGCGATTGAACTCAAGGAGAGCGCGGGAGGGATTTTGCTTGGGACACATTCGATGTTCGAATCCATCCTCAAAGATCTGGCAGATGATATTCCGACAGGAACGATCAGCCGCCGCTTTCACAACGGTATGGCCAATGCACTTGCCGAAGTCGCTCGCCGCGTGCGTGAACGCACCGGTCTCAAGCGCGTGTGCTTGAGCGGCGGAACATTCCAGAACGTCTATTTCTTCACCGCGCTCCAATCATTGCTTCGAAAAGACGGCTTCGAGGTCTTTACTCATGCGGAAGTGCCGGCAGGCGACGGTGGACTGAGCCTCGGCCAGGCGATGATTGCCGCACGACTCGTGGAATCCTGAGCACGCGCGGAGTTGCGCCGGAGAGAAGCTTGGCTACAATCATCACGTGGACTTTCAACTGACCGACGTCGAAGCGCGCGTGCTTGGTTCTCTCGCCGAAAAAGAGAGCACCACGCCCGACTACTATCCTCTCTCGCTGAATGCGCTGGTAAATGCGTGTAACCAGAAATCGAATCGCGATCCGGTGATGAACCTTGATGAAGACGGAGTGCGCGATGCTCTGGATTCGCTCAATGCAAAGAACCTGGCGGGAACTTCGAGCAGCGCGGATAGCCGCGTCACTAAGTACGAGCACCGCATGCAGGAGGTATTCAACTTCACTCGCGGCGAGGCCGCAGTAATCTGCGCACTGTTCCTGCGTGGACCGCAAACACCGGGCGAGTTGCGCGGGCACACCGAGCGATTGTTCCAGTTCGCCGAACTAGCGGACGTGTCGTCGACGCTGCAGCGATTGATGCAGCGGGAACCGGCGCTGGTGCGAGTTCTACCTCGCCAGCCGGGAACGAAAGAAGCGCGCTATATGCATCTGCTTTGCGGAGATACTGCTCCTCAACAGGAGCCGGGCGCGACGGATCAGAATGTCACAAGCGATGCGAGTGGCCGCATTGCGCGACTCGAAGGCGCGGTCGAGTCGCTACAGGCGGAGCTTGCCGAGATGAAAGCGCAACTTGCGGAGTTCCGTAAGCAGTTCGAATAGGCCGTACGCGGCAAAACGTCGCACGCTATAATCACTGCCACCAATGCCTCTTACTCCCGGCACGAAACTGGGTCCCTACGAAATCGTCGCTCCCCTTGGAGCGGGTGGCATGGGTGAGGTGTATCGCGCGCGCGATACACGTCTCGATCGCATCGTAGCCATCAAGATCCTACCGGAAGAATTTGCGGTTGATCCCGAACGTGTGCGCCGTTTCGAGCAGGAATCGCGCAGCGTTGCGGCTCTCAGCCATCCGAATATCGTTGCCATCTATGACGTAGGAGCGCAGGACGGAGTGCGTTTCCTGGTAACAGAATTTCTGGAAGGCAAGACGCTTCGCGAACGCCTGCAGGAAGGATCGCTGTCGGTCAACAAAGCCGTCGACTATGGATTGCAGATCGCTCGTGGCCTGGCGGGAGCGCATGACCGCGGCATTATCCATCGCGATCTGAAGCCGGAGAACGTCTTTCTCACGCGCGACGGACATGCGAAACTGCTCGACTTTGGTCTGGCACGCGTCCGCGCTGCGGCAGCCTCGGCGACGGATAAGACGCTCGGTTCAGAGACGTCCCCTGGCATGGTGATGGGAACCGTGGGCTACATGTCGCCCGAGCAAGTGCGTGGCGAAGCGGTCGATCACCGCACTGACATCTTCAGCTTTGGCGCTGTTCTCTATGAGATGCTCGACGGCAAGCGCGCCTTCAGCGGTGACACTTCCGTCGAGGTAATGACAGCCATTCTGAAGTCGGAGCCTCCGCAATTTGAGTCTGAGCTGAAAGTCTCTCCCGGACTGGAGCGCATTGTGCGCCATTGTCTGGAAAAGAGTCCCAACGATCGCTTTCAGACTGCGCGGGATCTGAGTTTCGCGCTCGAAGCGCTTTCAGGGACGGATTCCTCGACGGCAAACCGTGCCGTGCAGATGAGTTCGCGTCCGCGCTGGATTGGCTGGGCATTGGGTGGTATCGCGCTGCTGGCGATTGCTGCGTTGGCCTTGGTCACGTTTCGGCCGAGCGCTCCTGCCCGGAGAATGGAGTTTGCCATCCCGGTGCAGGGAGAGATCAGTTACCTGGCGCTATCTCCCGACGGGCAGATGCTGGCCTACGTTTCTCCGGACGAAAACACCGGAGCGGGCGTGCTCTATGTGCAACAGATTGGTAGCACTACCGCCACGCGAATCGACGGCGGTGGCGATGCGATGTATCCGTTCTTCTCCCCCGATCACAAATATCTCGCGTTCTTCGCCGGCGGGAAATTAAAGAAGGTACCGATAACCGGTGGAGTTCCGCAAAATCTCGCGCAGGTAACAGACGCGCGCGGGGGGAGTTGGAGTTCGAAGGATGTAATCCTCTATGCGCCCTCGTCGGGTGGTTATTTGTGGCGCGTGAATCCGGACGGAACCGGCGTTGCGCCGGTTACAGAGAAGCTCTTCGCCACAGACGATTCTTCCCACCGCTTTCCACAGTTTCTTCCTGACGGTGAGCACTTCCTCTTCTGGTCTGGAAGTTTCGACGAGCGGCGGGACAACAAGACTACGGGAATCTATTTCAGTTCTCTTGCTGCCGACGAGAAGAAGCTGCTGGTCAACGAGCGTAGCAACATCGGATATGTCGACGGCGAGCTTCTATATCTCAACGATCAAAACCAATTGCTGGCCACGCCGTTCAATCCGAGCAATGGCAAGGTGTTGGGCGAGCCGCATGTCGTGACTGGTGTCGTGGGTCACTACCCATCCACGTATTGGAGCACGTTCTCTTCCTCGGCCAACGGCCTGGTGGTTTATGGAACCCAGGCCAGCGCTTCCCGGTCGCAGCTTACCTGGTATGACCGCACGGGCAAAGAGCTGGGCACAGTTGGCGAGCCGGGTATCCTCGCGAATCCGATGATCTCACCCGACCAGAACAACGTCGCGGTGGATGTGGCGGACATCCGGTCGAAGAATATTGACGTGTGGATCGAGGGGCTCACGCATAACTCTCTTTCGCGTTTCACCTTCGATCCGGCGGAAGAGACGATCGGCGCATGGTCACGTGACGGCAGCACCATCGCCTGGCGCAGCGCCGGTGAACATGTGCTCTCCATCAAGAAGTCCGGCGGGCTGGAACCTGAGAAAGTTCTCATCAAGGGCCCTAGTCCCGGAGATACGCTTCCGAACTCATGGACGCCCGACGGCAAGCAGATCCTGGTGACCTGGCAATCGGTTCGCGGGGGATCTGATCTGATGCTGGTTTCGACGGACGGCACGAAAACGCCGTTCCTTGCCAGCGGGGCAAGCGAGTCGAATGGCCAGATATCTCCCGATGGGAAGTGGGTGGTCTATGCTTCCAACGAATCTGGCGACTGGGAGATTTACGCCACGACATTTCCGACGCCGAGCGGGAAACTGCAAGTCTCACGCGGGGGTGGTACCGAACCGCGCTGGCGCGGCGACGGGAAAGAAATCTTCTATCTCGCCCCGGGAAGCATGCTCACGGCGGTATCTGTGACGGAAGGGAATGGCACGCTTCTGTTCTCCACGCTGCAGCCGCTTTTTGAGATGCACGGCAGAGCGCCTATTTCCTCTTCGGATCTGTTTACCTATGACGTGGCCCGCGATGGCCGTCGTTTTCTCGTGAACCGATACTTAAAGCCGACTTATGTGCAACCGCTGAACATCATCCTGAACGTGGAAGGCGCGCAGGAGCAGGCCACCAGCCACTAGTTGGCAGCTAGTCCCAACTGCCAGAACAGAAACGACCAGATATCCGTCCATTCTTCTACTTGCTTGCCGATGGGCTTATCGAGTCCGTGCCCGGCCTTGGTGTCGACTTCAAGCAGAATTGGATTCTGTCCTGAATTCGCCGCTTGCAGTCGCGCCGCCATCTTCTTCGCATGCATGGGATCGACGCGCGTATCCGTGTCCGCCGTCATGAGCAGCGTCGCCGGATATTTCGTTCCCGGCACCACATGGTGATACGGCGAATAGGCGTAGAGCCATTTGAACTGGTCGGGATTGTCGGCTGACCCGTATTCCGGGATCCATAGTTTCGCAATCTGGAAGTTCTGATAGCGCAGCATGTCGAGTAGCGGCACCTGGCAGACCACCGCCTTGTAGAGCTCCGGATGCTGCGTTAGTGCAGCTCCTACCAGAAGGCCGCCGTTGCTGCGTCCGCGAATGCCAAGGTGATCGGTGTCAGTATATTTTTGCGCGATGAGGTACTCGGCGGCTGAGGCGAAATCGTCAAACACGTTTTGCTTGTTGCCCAGCATGCCGGCTGCGTGCCACTTCTCCCCGAACTCACTGCCACCGCGCAGATTTGCGTCGGCATAAACACCTCCATGCTCCAGCCAGACGAAAACGGCACGCTCGAAAGTAGGAGTGCGGCTGATGTTGAATCCGCCGTAGCCGGTCAGCAGCGTGGGATTCTTGCCGTCGAGCACAAGCCCTTTCTTGGCGACGATGAACATGGGCACGCGTGTGCCGTCCTTCGAGTTGAACCAGACTTGCTTCACTTCATATTGGCTGGAATCGATTGGAGCATCTACCTTGGCCCATCCGGTGGTGCGTTTGCTGGCGACTTCGTAGCGGAGAATGGTCGGAGGTACTGTATATGACTGAAAGGCGATGAAAGCATTTTTCGCAGTGGCTTCGCCCTGGATACCCGCGACTTTTCCCAACGTCGGCAGCTTGATGTCATCGAGCGGTTTGCCATCGAGCGCGAACACCCTTACGTGGGAGATCGCGTCCTGCTCGTATTCCGCGACGATCTGGCCGCCGATAATGTGGAAGTCCTTCAGAACGGCATTGCCTTCCGAAATGATCTCGTGCCAGTTCTTTCGGTCAGGCTGCGTGGCATCGGTGACGAACAGGCGAAACATGGGCGCGCCGTCGTTCGTCAAAATGTAAAGCTTGTCCCGGAAGGGCACGGCGTAATACAGATGGGGCTGGCCAACGGCCACCGCCACTGGAGGCGCATCGCTCTTTGTGTCCTTTAAATAGATTTCACTCTTCGCCCAGCCTTGTTCGACTGTAATGGCAAGCCAGCGTCCATCCTCGGAGAGCTCGAGATTGGGCCAGTCCTGCGCATCGCGTCCTTGCCCGAAAATAAGATGATCTTTCGCCGGGTCGGTTCCCAGCGCGTGATAGAAGGCGTGCCGGTTATACATCTCCTGTCCGGCGGTGACCTCGCCCGGTTTTGGATAGCGCGTGTAATAGAAGCCGCTGCCATCGGGTTTCCACTGCACGCTCGCCGCCCGCGTGCGATCAATCGTGTCGCGCAACAGGCGTCCACTTGAGGTCTCGATCACGTGCAGAGTGCTTATTTCCGATCCGCTGGGGGAAGTGCCGTAAGCAACGTGCCGGCCATCGTGGCTGGGGAAAAACCAGTCGAGCGCAACGGTTCCATCGGCGGCCTGCTGATTCACGTCTACCAGCACGCGATCTTTTCCGTTTACTCCCTCGCGTACGTAGAGAACCGGCTGGTTTTGCGTACCCTCGCGCCGCGTGTAGAAGAAACGATCTCCTCCAGACTTGGGGGCATTCACGTTGCCGATTTCCAGCAATTGCTGCAGCCGGGCATGGATCTTGTCGCGACCCGGCAGCGGATCGAGCACGCTTCGCGTATAGGTCAACTCCTCGGAGACGAATTGCTGTGTTGCCGGACTGTGCGCGTCTTCCAGCCATCGGTAGGGATCGGCGACTTTTACCCCGTGTACCTCGTCGACCGTGTCGTCGACGCGGGCCTTGGGGGGAACTGCCGATTTCGGCAGAGAAGTACTGGGCGCAGCATCGTTCGATGAATTGGCGGCGAAAAGGAATAGGGAAGAGAAGGCGAGCAGGAAGAGAACTAAGCTGGTCATGGAAGCGAGACTACCTCGCATGGCGACTCCGCGGTGCGTAGCTGAATTTCGAAATCCTAAACAGAAAAAAGAGTAACAGAAGAAAAGAGAAGAAAAGAAGGAGCGGCTCGGAACGGGCGAAGCTGGGAATTCAGCGCCGAGGGCTGCGATCCGCGTTCTGGGCTGGTTTGAGTAGTGGATGGCGGGTGCAGGAAGCTTTGACCGCAACGCCAGAATCCGCTATAAATAAGTAGGCTTTTCCGCAAAGCCCGACAACCTTAGCGCGTACGCCGCACCCTGCGTATAGACACTCCTCAGTAGCTCAATGGCAGAGCATCCGGCTGTTAACCGGAGGGTTGTAGGTTCGAGTCCTACCTGAGGAGCCATTCTTTTCAATAAACTTACAATTTCCCTGAATGGAACTTTACCGCATTTGTGGCGGCCGTTGGATAACAGCTTCAAATCACCGTCTGTGGGCGCACCAAACTCGGAGTTCGGAAGCCCTTCGCGGATCCTCCAATCAGAGTGGATTTCCAAAAACAGAACAAACACAGCTTGTCACCCCGTACCTGGGCAACTCAGCTTTATCATTACCGTTCACGCCCGCGCCACCTCCTCCACCACCGCCGTGTGCACTTAGCAAGAAGGGCTGCTAGACGATTGGAAGATAAAACGAATCTGTGAGGAGGAAACGAATGCGGAGCGTTGTACGATCGGTTGCAAGAATCGCTGCCGCCGTTTTGCTCACCGGACTATTGGTACTGGTCCTCATTCCGCAGTTGGGGGCCGCCTGGCACTTACTGAAGGGGAACGCCGTTAATTTCCGCGGAGTGGCGGTTCCCGTGCCAAAAGGGTTCTTCGTCGTCACCCGAGCACGCGATCTCCGGATGTGGCGCTTAAGCTTGGGGAACCCATTACTCAATCGACCTCGCGGCATGATAAGCGTTCTGCCGCTCGAAGCAGGCCAAGGACAAGACCAGAAGGTGCTGGAGTTCCAGCAAAACCGCGATCAATTTGAGAGTGATGCAAGGAGAATCGCATCGCGGGATGGGTTAGAGTTGCTAAATGTGCTCCCATCTACCGTATCCGGTCAGGCCGGGGTATGCCTCGTACTCGGTCGGTCGAAGGAGCAGCATCGCGTGGTTCGGTGCGCATTCAGGAACACCCTTGTGGCATATAGATACGATGGCGACTCGGCATTTGTCCCCGACTTCTTCTCGATTGTCAAAGTTGCGAATGACGGGAAATAACCGAGACTGTCGGACCGGTACGGATTGGGATCGAAGGCCGCCGGTATCTTTCACGTTATTGAGTCGTCCTCGGAACTTCAGGAGTTCGTGCTCGTCCCGTTTTCGGAGTTGGTTTCACAAGAGCCAATGGCCCACGACAAGAAGACAGAAGAAAGCATAGGCACACACCGTGAACTCGATCGCTGCCGCTCCAACCAGGCGCCAGCGCGAGCGTCCTCCCGGGGCGATGATCGCGCAGATCACGAACCCAAGGCTGAGCAGAGGCGATCCTAGAACCTTTAGAAGCCCGAAGAAGCCAACCACCACGGCGGCCGCATGGGACTGATGAAGCCTTCCCATCAGCACTGCGAAGACCGGCCCCGTTGCCGCGAGTGCCAGTGATGCAATGGAAAAAACCGTCCAGAATTTCTTGAATGGACGCAAGAAATAGAGAGCCACAGCAGTCGGGATGAGCGCCAAGAGGCAAAACACGCCTATAAAGAAGAGAGAATCTCCAAATGCCTGCATCCCTCCAGAACCCGATCCCGCGTCTTTCCGCATCAGAACATAAACGTAGAAAGCACCCCAGGTCACAAACAGCGCGCCGGCGTAGCCCCCGAGAACCACACCTATCTTGGACAATCTGTTCATATCTACCGTCATCCTATGCGAGCTGCACGGATCGGTAAGCAGAATGCACTCTGTTCAGGCTCTTGCACAGATTACTGTGGATAGACCGGGTTACCACTGGCTATCTCGATCTGAGATGCAGAGTATCGAGTCGCCCTGCGGCTGCTTTATGGCTCCTCGATGCGATGGATTTGATTAGCCGGCAGGTCCTTCAACACCTGGTGCACGCCGCTGGGCCAGCGGATTTCGAGCTGCTTCACCGTCTTGAAGGCTCCGAGCCCGAAATGCGCTCGTGGATCTCGTGAGGCGCCGTATCCTGCGCTCGTCGAGATTATATCGTATTGCGATTCACCATCGTCGGTGGTGATCTTGAGCTGGGCCCCGATTCCCATGCGGTTGCTGCGAGTGCCCACAAGCTTGAACGCCACCCAGTTATTGGTATTGATCGATACGTTGCGCAGGATTTTTGCTTTGCCGTTCAGTACCGTAACCACGATGTCGAGGCGTCCATCATTATCCAGATCGCCAATGGCGGCGCCGCGATAGGCAGCAGGAGCCTGGACATCCGGACCTGCCTGCGCGGTCACGTCTTCAAACTTCATCTTGCCCAGGTTGCGGAAAATGGTGTTTGGTTCGCCGTAGGTACGGCTGGCGAACTCCGCGATGTTATCGAGCACGTTGGAACGCGCGACGAACAGGTCCTTCAAGCCATCGTTGTCAAAGTCGGCGACTCCGTTGGACCAGCCCGACATTTGCAGGGTGGGCCGAGCCAGACCACTCCGGCCGGTGACGTCGATGAAAATGCCGTTGCCAACGTTGTGAAACAGAGGGAAGGTTTCCAGTTCGGTGGCGGTGTGCCAGATGTCTGGCAAGCCATCGTTGTCCAGATCGCGAAACTCCGCTCCCATCCCCGAAACGGCTTTGCCATTCTCGGAGTAAGCCACGCCGGCGTCGAGCCCCACCTCTTCAAAAGTTTTGCCCTTGATGTTGTGGAAGAGGGAATTGGGCATGTTGTCGTTGGCGACGAAGATGTCGACGAAACCGTCGCCGTCATAGTCATTGAAAGCGACACCCATCCCTTTGCCTAACCGCTTGGCGATGCCAGTCTCCTCGGAAACATCCGTGAAGGTCCCATCCCCATTATTGCGGTACAACGTGGAGGGCAGCGGCTCGTAGAATTTTGGATGACAGTAGGCGCGCAAGCGTCCCCCGCTCAGGCATACGGGGTCGCCGTTGACGTGCCAGCGACAGTAATTCGAAACGAACAGGTCGAGTTTGCCGTCGTTGTTGTAGTCCACCCAGCCGGCGGCGGCGCTCCACATCTTCTCGCCTTTGTAAGTCGGTGTGCCTACGCCGGCCTTGTCGGTGACATCGGTGAACGTCCCATCTCCATTGTTGTGATAGAGATGATTTTTGGTGACGCTGGCGACGTAGATATCCTCCCACCCATCGTTGTCATAATCACCGACCGCGACTCCCATGTCGTAGCCGTCACCCGCCAGTCCTGCCTTCTCGGTGACATCCGTAAACGTGCCATCATGATTGTTGTGATAGAGGCGGTTGTAGTACTTGGGAGAGTCTTTCTTAAGAGACGGAAGAGCCGCACCGTTGATCAGGAAAATGTCGAGGTACCCATCGTTATCGTAGTCGATGAGTCCAACGCCCGAGAGCATGGTCTCCGGCTGGTTTTTGTTCGGTGTGGGACTACTGTCGGCAACAAACTGTATGCCCGAGCGGCTGGTGACATCTTCAAAGCGGATGCTGCTGCTACCGGCAGTCACTTCATCCAGTGACTGCTCAAACATGACCGCTATCGTTAGGATCGCGACAACTACGAGGGATAACCGAAACATTGCGCGTCAGTGTAGCACAATATATTTCTGTCGAGAGCTAACGATCTGCGGCTTCAGCTAAGGTCTTTAGCCGTTCAAACTCCGCTCGTTCACGCGCAGCATCGCTCTTCCGGCCTGCTTCGGTGAACGCCCGCGAGAGCGCAAAATGAGCATCCGGACTGCCCGGTGCGAGTTTGGCAGCAGTCTGCAGTTCTTTCAGGGCTTCACCGGTTTTACCAAGTGCCAGCAAGAGCCGCCCGCAGACGATATGTGCTACGAAATTCCCCGGCACCAATACGACCGCTTCTTTGGCATACTTCAATCCCTGTTCGTAGTCCGCGGCGTTGAGGAATTGAAAGGCCAGTTGAATCCGTGCTGCGTCACTGCCGGGGGAAACTTCTAACTCGCGGCGGAATTCGTCGACCGCGAGTGGAGGATGTTCCTTCAGCAGAAACACTCCATACATGTAGTGCACGCCGGGTTGAGAGGGGTAGGCGGCCGTGAGTTCTTTGAACTCTGCGTCTGCCGCCACGCGGTCCTGCAGTGCGACCAGGGCTTGGGCGTGGCCTGCGCTGCGGACCAACGAAGCTTGCGCAGATGGGATATTGGAAGGCAGCTTCGGGATCCGTAGTCCCGCGATCCCAAAAGCGTCGAGCAATTCACGGTCCGCGAATACCGCATCCCTGGGAGCGTCCGGGTGAGCAGCTGCGATCTTATTGGCCATTAAGGTCAAACGCTGGAGCGCGATTTCGAATCGCCCGAAGAGAGAGTTCAGAATGCCTTCGTGATAGAGCACGGCGCGGACGAAATCCGGATTCGTTCCCAACCCGAGTTGCCTTCCGTGTTCCAGCGTGGCGAGAGCCTTAGGGTATTGCTTTAGCTGAAACTCGCTCAGGCCGAGCATGGCAAATCCGGGGCCTGCTTGCCTCTTTTCGACGACCACGAAATTCGAGAAGGCATCGCGTGCTTCCGGGAAACGCCCTGAATCGAAAAGAAGCGTTCCTAGATGCCACCAACCCTCAGACCAGTTTGGCCGGAGAGTCGTGGCACGACCATATAACCGGATTGCTTCGGGAACGCGGTCCGCCTCCATGGCTGCCTGCGCGCGTGCAGCCACCTGCTCGAACGACTCGGGACTGGCACTCCGCTGCCCCTGGTTGTCACTAGCGATGCCGTTAGCGACCGCCCCTTGGATTTCCTTGGCACCGAAGAATGTAGTCCCGCACAGTGCCAGAATGAGGATGCCGATTCTATGATTGCAGGGCTTCATCCGCGGAGCGTTGACCTCCGTTCTTGTTTGGAATTCCATTTTGAGAACGGCTTAAGGCTACCACTGGTGAGCCCTGAGGTGGTTATCAGAGTGATTAGGATCAGGAATATCGACAGCGCCGAAGGCGTCAAACCCCTCTGCTAAACCCTTATCTGAATCGATTCAGTTCATCTGGCGATTTAATTCTATGTTGCGTTTCTCTCAAGTTCATCGTATAAGCATTGCTCATAGCTGACCGTGCCGCGTCGAGTTTCCCCCCCGGAAGAATTCTCGATACGGACGTGGTGTTCAAGGATGCGTTTCATCCGACAATTCTGACTTCGGAGATGGCGCTTTGGCTTCTGGTGTAGAAATCCGCATAAATGGAGAGGGCAACCTCGTGTCGCCTCCGGAAGAGTGTACTGCCGGAGTGGCCGATACGCGGCAGGATCTGGTTCACCGAGTGGCTTCGAGCTGCACGTTTGAGAAATCACCAAAGCTCCGAGCGTTTCTTCTTTATGTCTGCCGTTGTGCCCTGTTGAATGAGCCGTCCGCGGCAACAGAACAGCAGATCGGGATCCATGTTTTTCGTCGCTCGCCCGGGTATAACCCCAACGAGGACAATATTGTTCGTTCGCAGGCTCGCCTGCTCAGACTTAAACTCGAGCACCATTTTGCCAATGAAGGTAGTCATGAGCCGGTAGTCATTACGATCCCAAAGGGGCGGTATCTTCCCGTTTTTGAAAAACGACCCGACCCATCCGGTGTGCTGAGGTCGGATGCGCCTGTCGATCTTCCTGCCAAGTTTCGTGGCAGCTCTCCAAACGTGTTTCTCGTGGCGCTGAGCGTACTGCTCGGGCTCGCCATTCTCTGGATTGCCGGCACAGCGCTTCGGTCCAAGGAGTCTTCTTCGGTTCAATCTGCAAACGCCGCCGTACGCGATAGCCAGCCCGAGATTTCTACGCCAGCGAATACCAGCGGGGTTGCAGCGGTGCCGGTCGACGGGGAGGTCCGCATCGCGGCGGGACATACGGGACCACCCTATACAGATATTTGGGGCCGACGTTGGGAGGCCGATGAGTTTTATCGTGGAGGCGTCTCGCGGCCCGGTCCCCAAGGCTTATTTCCGCCCGTGGCCGATCCAAACCCCTTCAAGGCAATCCGCGAAGGAGCGACAACGGAATCGGTTACCCCGCAAGCACAAAGCGAGTTTCGGTACGAAATTCCCGTCCATCCGGGTGTCTATGAACTTAGGCTTTACTTCGCGGATCCGGTTCGTTATTCGCCATCCTCCGGGGAAGATACTCAGAACCTTCGGCACTTTCAGGTAAACCTGAACGGGCACCCCCTGTTAACGAGTTTCGATGCGATTGCTGATGGCGGTCCGGCTCCGGTTGATATTCGGGCGTTCAAAGATGTTTCGCCCGGTCCGGACGGCAAGGTGCATTTGGAGTTTTACCCGGCCGCGGAACGGCCATTTGTCAGCGCGATTGAGCTGACCCCGGGGATTCCGGGAAAGTTCAAGCCAATCCGAATCTCGGCTCATGCATCCGAGTTTGTCGATGGCGATGGCGCGCGATGGGGTGGCGATAACTACTTTGTCAATGGCCATACATCAACTTATGACAATTCGGGACCGGGGCCCAAGATCCCAGATCTCTATACGGTTGAGCGGTTTGGCAATTTCAGCTATTCGATCCCAGTTGCTCCGGGCAGTTACACCGTCAAACTCCATTTCATGGAGACTTTTTTTGGTCCGACCGTTCCCAACGGACTGTGTCGCGGGTCCAGTTGTAGAGTTTTCGACGTCACCTGTAACGGCGTGATGCTACTTCACGATTTCGATATCTTTCAAGCCGCAGGTGGTGCGTTCCGCCCCGTAGTTCGGACGTTTCGCAATCAGCGCCCCAATGGTCAAGGTAAGCTTTTCCTGTCCTTTTCGCCAAGAATCAACTACGCGGAGGTAAGGGCGATTGAGGTAATTGACGAATCGAATGGCACTTCCAGAAAACAATAGGTGCCGGGCGGCGTTGGCGCCAGGCATGATCGATGCCCGTCAAAAAAACCGGCGAACCACACGGTGTATACACCGTGAAATCCCTCAAAAACTCGGGTGGGCTGTGTTATTGAAGACAGTTCCTCCACTCGAAGTCCTTTCATCATTCAAGGAGGCCCTACCGTGAAGCGGGTGCTCATTCCTCTAGCAGGATTCTTGTTATGCGTATTCAGCCTGGCGGTCCGAGGGCAATCTCAGCAAGGCTCGTCGGATCAGAATGCGCCTTCCACCATCACCTCTACCTCGCAAGAGGTGGTACTCGATATGGTGTTTCGTGACAAGAAAGGCAGAGCCATCCGCGACGTCCGGCCCGAAGAAATCCACGTTTCGGAGGATGGTGTCGATCAGAGCCTGACGTCACTCCGGTTAGTGGAAGGAAAGAATGCTCGCTCCCTGCAAGGAGGAGCGTCCTCGGATGCAGCGGCGGCCTCGGTTCCATTGGATCCGATGCGAGAGGTCAGGTTGGTCACACTCGTGTTCGAGGGACTGGATGTTGACGGGAAGAGGTTCTTCCGCCAGGCGGTAAAAGATGTTCTCGACATGTCGACGGAGCCGAACCTGTATTTCTCGATCCTCACCGTTGACCATAAGTTGCAAATCATCCAGCCGTTTACCGCTGATCACGCGGCATTGCTGAAGAGTTTGGATAGGTCCTCGATGTGGTCTTTCATCCAACTCACGAACCAATCAGCACAGGTGAAGGCGGAGTTGAAACAAAGTATGTCCGGCGGCGATACACCGCTGCAAGGCAGCGCAACCGGTGGTCCTAGCCAGGCCCAGATTCAAGGCAGTATCAGTTTCAAAATGGCGAAGATGCAGTATGACATGCTTCAGGAGGCTGATAGCGCCGACCGGGAATACGACATCCGCGCGTCAATTGACGCCTTGTCCGCGCTGGTTCGGGCACAGTCGCAGTTGCCGGGTCGCAAAGTTGTCTTGTATTTCAACCCCTGGATGAACATATCGGACGCCGTCAAAGAACAGTATCAAAGCATGATCAGCATGGCGAATCGTGCCAACGTCAGCTTCTACACGGTTGATACGAAGGGGCTGGTAACGTGGAGCCAAGGCAGCGCGGGCCGCGACGAATTGTCCGGTGTTATGGGCGACGTTCGTACTCAGCAGATGACCGGTGTAGGGGCTAACGCCGAAGTGTCCACGCAACAGGCGCGCGCCTCCGAAAATGCCGAAAACGCATTGCGTTCGAATCCATTGTTGTGGCTACAAGACCTGGCACAGCAGACTGGTGGCGCCACGATTGGCGAAACGAACGACTATCGGGCGCCCCTCAGAGTTGCGATGGACGAAGTACGCACCTACTACGAAGCTACTTATGTCCCCCATATCTCGATATACGACGGCAAGTTCCGCAAGATTACGGTCCGCGTAGACAGGCCCGGTGTTCTCGTTCACACGCGCAGCGGGTATTTCGCATTGCCGCAAATCAAAGGTGGGCAACAGTTATACGCCTACGAGATGCCGTTGTTGAACGCGCTTAATGTCGCGCCCGCGCCTGCAGAGATAAGCTTCCACGTCGCGGCAGAGAGATTCAATGATCACGGCCCGAAAATCGAGTACATGGTGACCCTGGAGACTCCGATGGCCGGGATTACTTTCACCCCGCAGGCAGATAATAAAAATGCTGCCGTGGATGCGGCACTGCTGGCGGTTCTGAAGGATTCGCACGGAGACATTGTTGCTAAATTCAGCAAAGATTTTGCTGTGCAAGTCGCGCTGGACAAGCTCGATGCCTATAAGGCCGGAAATCTTGTGCAAACGTTTCGAACCGAACTAGCCCCCGGAACGTATAGTTTGCAAGCGGTGGTAATGGACCGCAATGGGAATAAGATCGGAGTGCGAAAGAGTGTAGTTTCGGTACCGGCGCCTTCCAACAAGCTCTCCATGAGTGACGTGGTCGTCGTGCGCCGCACCGACACGTTGAAAGACAACCAGATCCTGGATGCATTCTATTTTCCAGGAGGCAAGATCGTGCCCACCCTCAACGACACGCTGAAGGGCGGTCCTGGAAATGTTCTGCCTTTCTACTTTGCGGTCTATCCGGAGCGCGCGACGAAAGATCCCGTGAAGCTAACCATGTCGTTCTATAAGGAAGGGCAGTACCTGGGGGCGGCTGAGACGCCTCTGCCGGAGCAGCAAGACGGACGAATTCCTTACATCGCGAGTTTGCCGGCTGACAAATTCACGCCGGGTGCCTATGAGATAAAAATCGGCGTAACCCAAGGCAGCTCCAAAGTGGAAGAGAACGTGGCATTTCAGGTAGAGTAGCGAGTCGTCGAATGAAGCCCATGGGATCGTCCTGCGTCGGAGCTATTAAGGTGTCGTGTTGGTGGATCCTATTGGGCCTTCTGTGGGCTGGCCTTGCAACGGCACAGGTTCAATCCTCGCAGAAAGTGCTCAGCGATGCAGTCGAGTTGCACCAGGCCGGTCATTACCCCGAAGCGATCGCAAAGTATCAAATCTATCTGAAGGCTCATCCGGAAGCGGCCGCGGTTCGCTCGAATTTAGGGGCCGCGCTGGCTCACGAAGGCCGCTATTCCGAAGCGATCCGTGAATACAAACTGGCACTAACAGCCCAGCCATTGAATTACGGGATTCGTTTCAACCTGGCGCTGGCCTACTACAAAATGGGAGAGATCGATGAGGCGGTCAAGGATTTTGAGGCCGTCTATGCGGTTCTTCCAACCAAGGATCCTGAGAGGCACCGGCTAACGCTGTTACTGTCGGAGTGCTATCTGCGTGAGGGCGAAGACGAGCGAGTGGTGGCGCTGCTCGACCCGCTCGCAGACACGGACCCGAACGATCTCTCGGTGGCTTATCTGCTCGGTACCGCGTTGCTACGTCAAGGTCAGGAAGAGCGCGGCGGGCTCATGATCCAACGCATACTTCAGAACGGCGACAGTGCCGAAGCACACATGCTGATGGCATTCACGCACATGAAGGCGAACGATCACAAAGCGGTTATGGAAGAGATCGACCGCGCTCTCGCGCTCAAGCCGAACCTGCCGGAGGCATATAGCCTGCGCGGAAGATTGCAGTTTATCGATTCCGATCTGCCGAGTGCTGAAGCTTCGTTTCGCAAAGCTTTGGCGCTCGATCCGAATTCGTTTGATGCACTCTTCTTTTTAGGAACGTTGCTGCGCGAGCAAGGTCGACTGAAGGAATCACACCCCCTTCTGGAACGTGCTCTTCAGCTTCAGCCAAAAGAGATCCGGGCACGATATCAGTTCGCCCTCCAGTACTCAGCTGAAGGAGATGACAAGCGTGCTGCGGCGATCTTAGAAGCGCTGATCAAGGATGCGCCCGGGTACACTGAGGCGCATCGCAGCCTCTCCACGATCTACTTTCGTCTAGGACGTGTAGCGGAAGGTCGCGAACAGAGAAAGACCGCGGAAGAACTGGACGCGGCAATGCAGGCACAGGATCAGCAGCGGGGGCGGAGTCTTAAGTGAAGCAAGCAATCTGCGTCCTGATCTTGCTCGCCACGGCGATCGCACAGACAACTCCTCAGACGTTTGACGAGCTCTCTACGATGGCTCGCAAAGCGTACGAGGCGAACCGCCCCGATGAGGCTGTGCAACTTTACGCACACGCCGTCAAGTTGCGGCCGGATTGGGCCGAAGGCTGGTGGGCGCTCGGAATGATCCAATATGAACGGGACCATTATCCCGAGTGCCGCGATGCACTGACACGAATGGTGCAACTGGATACCTCGGCCGCACCCGGTTGGGCTCTCCTCGGACTTTGCGAGTTTCGCACCAAACAATACGACGCCTCGTTTCAACATTTAAAGAAAGCCCACATGTTGGTCCCCGTGAGGCAGGCCAGTGGCCCCTTGCTCGATATGGCCGACTATCACTTGGGATTGCTGCTGACGCGCCAAGGCGCTTTCGAAGTCGCACAGGAGGTGCTGGTGCGCGTCGCTCTCAAGGTCCAGAACAACCCGGAGATGATGTTTGGAACCGGCCTGACATCTCTTCGTATGCCGATCCTGCCCTCTGACGTCCCTGCTAGCCAGCGTGAAGTGGTCACTATGGCGGGTAAAGCCTTCTGGGATCTAGCCACTCAGACGCCCGCCGAAGCGGAAGCTGATTTCGAGGCTCTGGTCTCGAAGTATCCGAATTTCCCCAATGTCCACTACTTCTATGGCACCTATCTGGCCGCCCGCCATCCCGAACGGTGCGCGCCCGAATTCCAGAAAGAGCTGCGCATCACGCCCGATAGTGTCCCCGCCCGCGTTCAGTTGGCCCTGCGTTATATCGTTGAAACGAAACTAGATGAAGCGCTAAAGTTGGCTCGTGAGGCGGTGGCTCTCAGTCCTGAGTCCGTGGGAGCGCAACTGGCATTGGCGGACACGCTTCGGGCACGGGGAGATGACGAGGGTGCGCTGGCCGCTTTCCAGGAAGCGGAAAGACTCGATCCCGTCAGTCCCAAAATACGGCTGTATCTGGTAAACGCTTACCGGACCCTTGGTAAGTTGGAAGAGATGCGTCGCGAGCGTACCGAATATGATCGCCTGAGAGTGGCGCAGCCGAACTGGCCGTAAAGCTGATCCTCATCTGTCAGATTGTGTGCCTACAAAATTTCATCGAAATCTCACGAAATCACAATACAGAAAACGAGAACACAAGCGTGTTGTATTTTTCCGCTGTGCGCCTCCGCGGGAAAATGCATTTTTCACCGTGAAACCGTTGTGAAACACCTTGTTGATTTGTACTAGTTCTTTATTGTATTGCCGTCGGTGGTTCTGTGTTCGTTGAAAAAAGGCTTTACCAAGTAAACGTTTGCTAGGATGCGGCAAAAAGGGGCAAGCCTGATCGGTGGAAGTAAAAATCGACAGTGCCAAGAGAGGCTGAGATCAATGCAGATTGACAGAAGTTGTCTAGCGAGGTTTTTGGTTCTAGTACTTGCCATGCTGGCTATCATGAGTCTGGTGGGGAACGCCCAGACCACCAGCGCGACCCTTACCGGAACGGTTTTTGATTCCTCAGGGGCGGTTGTTCCCAAGGCGACGGTAAGCCTGAAGAACGAAGCGAGCGGCGACATGAGAAGTACCGTCGCAAATGGAGACGGTTACTTTACCTTCGCCGCGATTCCGCCCGGAAGTTACACAATCAGAGTGGAAATGGCAGGCTTTTCTGCCTGGGAAACAACCTCTGTCGTCCTCAACGCGAGTGACAAGCGAAACGTTTCCGGTATCAAGCTGACGCCTGGCGCCGCGAAGGAAACCATTACAGTTGAGGCCACGGCGGCTCAGATTACCCCGATTGACTCGGGTGAAAAGTCGGACCTTATTACCCAAAAGATTCTTCAGAACGTCGCCATCGTCGGCCAGAACGCCGCAGAGTTCGTCAAGATCATGCCAGGCATGGCGATGACGGCTGGCGCAATCAACCAAGCCTCTTACACCGCATCGGACGAGCGTACCGGCAACGGGCCTGTACAGAATTTCTCTCCGAACGGTTTGCGTGTTGCTGCCATGGACATCACCTCGGATGGTGCCCACATTGTTGATCCGGGATGCAATTGCGGCCAGGCCATGAACACCAACGCCGACATGACGTCGGAAGTGAAAGTGTTGACGTCGAACTTTGGCGCAGACTCGTCAAAAGGACCGGTTGTCATCAACGCGATTGGCAAATCGGGTGGCGATCAGTACCACGGCGAAATTTACCTCTATAACCGCTATTCCACCTTCAATGCCAACGACTGGCTCAACAACAATGCCGGCGTCATTCCCTCCGGCAGCACCGCCGGCCAACCGGTGGCGCCTCGCCCGGAAACAAGTTACTGGTATCCTGGCGCGCAAATCGGTGGCCCTGTGGTCCTCCCATGGACGAAATTCAACCGGGAACACCACAAGATGTTCTTCTTCTTCGCCACGCAGGCCTACCGGCAGAACGTGGATAACGGTATCTACCGTGCCGTAGTTCCGACGCAGGCGATGCGGAACGGCGATTTCAGCGATGCCGCGTATCTCGGCCATCTAAATGGTTCTTCCATCACCGGCGTGCCGAACAATGCGGGTTACGTAAATGGAATTCTTCCCAGCAACCTCATCAACCCGAACGGGCTTGCGTTGATGAATACGTATCCGTTGCCGAACGTGGATCCCTTCGCAAATGGCGGTGTGAACTACATCAACAGCCAAACGCGTTATTCGAACATGTTCCAGATTCGAGGCCGTGTAGATTACAACTTCAACGACTCGACGAAGTTGTATGTCTCCTACAATCGCCAGACTGACTCAGCCGAGGAGAGCCTTGACACGCTCTGGACAGGAAATGCACAGAGCTGGGCTTCGCCGACGACTCCTTATCCAACCCCGATCATCGAAAAGAGTCATTCCGAGGTCGTGACTGCGAACTTGACGAAGGTGATTAATCCCACACTGACTAACGAGTTGGTGTTCAGCTACACATGGCTCAACCTGCCGAATAGCTTCCAGGATCCGACCAAGGTGCAACGCGGATCTCTCGGCCTGAACTACAACATGCTCTTCAGCCACGACAACCAGGACAAACTCATCTTCCCACAGCTTACCGGTTGGGGCGACGGTATCTCCAACATGCTGAACACGGGATTTGAACTCAACGGAACAGTCTTTGCCAAGAAGACCCTGCCATCGGTATCGGACAATCTCTTCAAGGTGTGGGGAACTCACACCACCAAGTTTGGCTTCTATTGGGAGCGCGCTTGGAACTCGCAACCCGGAAATGGTAGCGTCAACGGTTCGGCTGTATTCAGCAACTGGGGCGGCGGCACGAGCGGCAATGCCTATGCGGACATGCTCATCGGGCAGGCAACCCAGTATTCGGAATTGAATTACGACGTTGTTCCTGCGTTCCGCTACTTAGCCACTGAGTTCTACGGTCAGGATTCCTGGAAGGTTTCGCATCGCCTGACCTTGGAATACGGAATGCGCTTCTCCCATCTGGGTCCATGGACAGACAGCACCGGGTATGGCTTTGCCGCCTGGTATCCAAGCCAGTACAGTGCCGGTACCGGCGCATCCGTAAATGGAGTGACGTTCCCGGGTATCGAATGGAACAGTCAGAACGCTGCAACTCCACTGTCTGGCACTCCGAGCAGGGCTCTCTTCTACAATCCACGTGTCGGCTTTGCCTGGGATGTATTCGGAAGCGGACGAACCGTCCTTCGTGGCGGGTACGGTATGTATCGTTACCACGACGAACAGAACGTACAGAATCCCGCATATGGCGTTGTGCGCGGGTCGTTCTCGTCTCCGACCCTGTCGGGTGTTAATCTCAACTCACTCGGCTCGACCGGTCTTACCGCGCCCAGCCAGGTGTATGCGCTGGACCCGACTGATTCTGAGCAGCCAAGGGTACAGAGTTACAGCTTAACTGTGGCCGAGAGGATGCCTTGGAACAGCGTGCTGGAAGTTGCTTACGTTGGCAACAAGGCCGATTATCTCAGCAACTACAACAACAACTTCTCGCAGATTAATGATCTCGGAATTGGTGCTCTGTTTACGGCGGCAAATGGCTGGAACGGTCAAAGTTACAGCAGCACGCAGGTGCAGGATGCGAGGCCGTTGCAGGCTTACGGGTCATTGAAGATTCTCAATCACGAGATGTACTCGAATTACAACAGCATGCAGGTGTCGTGGAACAAGCAGGCGGGCCGCTTTAACTATATGGCCAACTACACATTCTCGAAGGCACTGGGCATTCGCGGCGAGAATGGTTCGGCCACCGGCGATCCAACCAATCTAGCTAACAACTACGGCACTCTCCCCAATAACCGTAAGCATATCTTCAATCTCGCTTACGTTTACCAGTTCCCCAATCTCACCACTGACAACAAATTGGCGAAAGGCGTGTTGAACAACTGGCAGGTTTCCGGCATCGGTCAGTATCAAAGTGGTGCGGACTTGCAAGCTGCCGTAAACGCCAATTTCAACTACTCCGTCTTTATTCCGGCGGGCACAACGTTCATGGGCACGACGCTTGCTGCTCCAGTGCAGGCATCGAACCAGAACGTACTTGGTACGCCGGATATCACGCTCATGCCGAAGGTCATCTGTAACCCCAGATCCAATCTCGGTCCGAGCCAGTACATCAACGGTAACTGCTTCGCGGGTTTTGCCACTCCTGGTGAGCAGGGTAACTACATTTTCCCAACTTTGACCGGCCCAGGCTTCTTTAATACCGACCTGTCGCTGTTCAAGAACTTCACATGGGGAGCCTCCGAAAGCAAGAAGTTGCAATTCCGCTTCTCGGGGTACAACTTCCTGAACCATGCGAATCCGACCTTCGTCGCAAACGATCCGGCCTTGAACCTTAGCTTCAATTCGAATGGACAACTGCTGCAAAACGGCGGCAAAACATTCGGAGTTGCAAGCTACAAGACTGGACATCGCATTATGCAGATGGCGGTCAAATTCACCTGGTAGTAATTCGAACAGTATGAAGTAGGAAAGGGCGGCGTCCCGGGCCGCCCTTTTTTATTGCTCTCCCGCCGTGTTCTTCATGTCCTCTGGTGCGGGGATCTCGATCCGATACGATGTCGCTCCCGCCCTCAGCGTCAGCTTGATTCGTTCCTTGCAATGCGGTCCCCGAATGTACGGATACGTACGGGCGTCATCGCTCCGGGCACGCGCGACGAGTGTGCCAGGTCGGGCCAGTCATCTGTCAGGAACGTAGTGCGCCAAGAGCGGAAGCGTTGGGTTATGGTTTCTGCCGCTCGGCGCGGAGCTTTTGCAGAATAGCGGCAGTCTGAGCGTCTGCAGGATTCAGTCGGACAGCGTGCTCCAGTACCGGCAACGCGGCATCGTTGTCACCAACCATGTAGAGCGTCGCGCCCAGGAGCACCACCGAGCCGTAAAAGTCGGGGCGCAACGCCACCGCCTTTTCCAGCGGAGCACGCGCTTCTGCATATTTCTGCAAGCGGAAGTAAGTGAGTCCCAGGTTGTGCCAAGCCTCAAACGAGCCCGGATCGAGCTGTACCGCGCGCTGCAACGGATCGACTGCTTCCGCAAATGCGCCCGCATCGCCAAAGAGCTGACCAAGCAGAGTTAGCTTCTCCGGGTCGCTGGGATCGAACATGCGGTGGCAGACCTCACGCGCAGCCTCCAGTGGCTGCGAGTGCAGGGCGGTACTGCAGTCGCGCGCGTCCTTTTCCGTGTGCTTGTGTTCGTCCTTGTACTGCGCGTAGAGGCTGTATTCGTGGTTCGCGTCCTGCTCGCGCCCAGCACTCGAGTACGCGCGGGCTAACCGGTAGTGCACGCGATAGTCGTGCGGCAAGAGCTTGGCCGCGCGCTCCAGCCAGGTGATTCCAGACGTCACATCGCCCGCGGAAATGTACGCCGTTCCCAGGTAGAACGCCGTGTCCGGAAAGGGCGGTTCTTCGGCCACAGAGCCGAGACGCTGGATCGCCGGCTTGTAATCGTCAGACAGCAGGTCGAGCCTGCCGAGGTAATAGGTGATATATCGGGATTCGCCGGTCTGCTTTTGAAGCTGTTCGAACTGGTGGCGGGCCTCGTCATTGCGGCCCAACTGTAGGAGGCACACCGCAAATTCGAAGCGAGCTCGCGCGTTTTTCGGATCGACCGCAAGCGCTTGTTGAAATTGATCGGCGGCCGCCTCGAAAAGCTGCTCCTGCATGAGCTGTGCTCCCTTACTGAGGTGGGGATCAGCCTCGGTCTTGGGAGCCTTTTGAGCTTGCGCCGGGGACACTCCAGCCATCACTGTCAACAACGATAGAATCGCCAGGATCCGTTTCATCGGCCAAATCTTTCCTGCGCAACAACGCCAGAGCCCTCTTTTACCGTAAGGAGTTGATCGGCACGGACGCCCTTTACGGTTTCGCGTGTGCCATTGGGCCAGGCGATTTCCAGGTCCGCAGTCACAGCCGCGCCCAGCCCGAAGTGCAGGCGCCGGTCTCCCGCTGAGAGATATCCGGACGACGCCATCACCGCCTGCGCCTGTCTGCGTGGGCCATAAATCGCGGTGACCACTGCGCCGATGGCGCTGGCGTTCGAGCGCGTTCCCACGAGCTTCACTTTCAGCCAGTGCCCATCCCCGCTGACATCGTTGCGCAGCAGTGACGGAGGTTCGTTGATGTTCATGATCAGAATATCGAGGTCGCCATCATTGTCGAAGTCGCCAAATGCCACACCACGACTGCAATGAGCTTGGGCGATTGCCGGTCCGGCCGCATCGAGAAGCTCCTCGAATCTGCCGTTCCCGAGATTGCGGAACAACACCCGCGGGGTTTTGTGCGGGAATTCCGGGTGCTTGCGCTCTACTTCCGGGAAGGTGCATCCAGTTACCCAGAACAGGTCTGGCAGGCCGTCATTGTCCAGGTCTACGATGCCGTCACCCCAACTGACGTACCGGGTCTCCACACCCAACCCAGAGCTCAATGTGACGTCCTCGAACCCGAGGCGGCCCTTATTGCTATACAGGGCCGCAGTGTCTTCGGTGAAGTGCGTCTTCAGCACGTCCAGCGAGCCGTCGGTATTGAAATCGCCGATTGCGATGCCCATGCCCGCCTGTTCGTTTCCGTCCTCGTTCACTGCGAGCCCCCATGGCAGTCCTTGCTCCTCGAAAGTGCCGTCTCCGCGATTGTGAAATAGCAGGCTGGGAGTCGAATCGCACGCTACGTAGATCTCCTGCCAGCCATCGCCGTCCAGGTCGGCAGCTACCACGGTCAGACCGAACCCGGGCGGCACAGCGCCGATGCCGGAACGGGCAGTGACGTCGGTGAAGGTCCCGTCTCCGTTGTTGTGGTAAAGCATCGGGCGCTCGGGAGTCAGTCCACGCGGGCCGCAATTCACCGGGACGCCTTTGAAGTTACAGTTGGGGTCCTTACCCGTGGGCGGGATTTTGTCGAAGTCGAATACCAGGTAGTTGGAGACGAACAGATCCAGGCGGCCGTCGCGGTCGTAGTCCACCCAAGTACAGCCGGTGCCCCAACGTTTACCGGGATGCGCCAGTCCGGCCTTCTCGGTCACGTCCGTAAAAGTGCCATCGCCGTTGTTTCGGTACAGAATGTTCTGAGGCCAGCCGGTGATAAAGAGATCATCGAAGCCGTCGTTGTTGTAGTCGCCGACGGTAATCCCGAAGTACCAACCCTCGCGCGTCAGCCCCGCCTTTTCGGTCACGTCGGTAAAAGTGCCGTCACGGTTGTTCTTGTAAATCCGGTTGGTCGCCCCCTTCACCGGTCCTTCCCGGCGTGTTCCCGATAGTAGAAAGATGTCCAGCCAACCGTCGTTGTCATAATCGAGGAACGCCACCCCGCAGCCCATCGATTCCAGGATGTAATCCATGCGGTCTTCGGGACCGAAGATAACCGGTGCACGCAGGCCGGCCCGGGCAGCAACATCAGTGAAGCGCGCATGAAACGGCAGACCGGATGGTTTGCCGCGCGGTTGCGGCCTGACCCCACGGGAGGCCATGCCACCCATCTCCTGTGCCCCGGACACACCGGCTCCTGCGGTCGCTGCGGCGACGATGGCAAGAAACTCACGGCGAGTCATATTTTGCAATCTTATAAGACAGTGCTGATTTGTTGGTATCGAATCTCAACCCTAGTTGCGCATCGAGTGAATCGCTCGCGCCAACCTTAGTGCTTTGGGGCACAGACCCACCTACTCTCCGGCGCGATCCCCAGAGCAGCCTGCGGAGAGCACAGCCCCCATTTCCTGATAATCTCAAGAACAGGATATTCGGGAGTTCGCAGCCATTGCCGCCGATCATTAACGCACAAAGCATCTCCAAAGCGTTTGGGGCCAAGCCTCTCTTTCAGGATGTCTCCTTCACCATCTCGGAAGGAGACCGGATCGGCCTGATCGGACCAAATGGCTCGGGAAAATCCACGTTGCTGCGAATTCTGGCCGGCACCGAAGAACCGGACACAGGGGAAGTGGCGATTCGCAAACGCGTGCGCCTCAGTTACGTTGAACAGGATTCCCGGTTCGAGCCAGGTGACACCGTGCGATCTGTGGTCGAGAAGGCAGTGCGCCATTCGACAGCAGCAGACTCAGAGCACACCACGCATTTTGCCGAGATCCTCGGACGCGCGGGATTCGAAGATATCGAAGCGCAAGCGACAGCCTTATCCGGCGGCTGGCAAAAGCGCCTGGCTATCGTTGAAGCGCTGGTGCAGGCGCCAGATATCCTCCTACTGGATGAGCCGACCAACCATCTCGATCTTGCGGGTATCAACTGGCTCGAGGCGCTGCTCGAGGAAGCGGGATTTGCTTGTGTTGTGGTCAGCCACGATCGCTACTTCCTGGAAAACGTGGCCACGGAGATGGCGGAACTCAGCCGTGTATATCCCGATGGCCTATTGCGCGTACATGGGAACTACAGTGCTTTTCTCGAGAAGAAAGAAGACTTCCTGCACGCGCAGGCGAAGCGCCAGGAAGCCCTGGAGAATCGGGTTCACTCCGAGATCGAGTGGCTGCGTCGAGGTGCGAAAGCACGCACCCGGAAGTCCAAGGCGCGGATCGATAATGCCGGGGAACTGATCTCCGAACTCGCCGACCTCAACGCAAGAACCCGAAGCGCGACTGCTCAAATCGATTTTGCGGCAACCGATCGAAAAACCAAACGCCTGATTGAATTACAGAACCTCACCTGCACCGTTGCAGATCGAACCCTTTTCGAAGGCCTGAATTTCATCATCACCGCTGGAATGCGGGTTGGTCTCGTGGGCCCGAATGGAAGCGGAAAGACCAGCCTTCTGCGCCTGTTGCTTGGAGAATGGAACCCCGCGCAGGGAGAAATCCGTCGCGCCGACCGGTTGCGCATCGTGTACTTTGATCAGGGCCGAAAGCTCGATGCGAACATGACGCTGCGTCGCGCGCTGGCTCCGGACGGCGACTCGGTCATCTACCAGGATCGCGTGGTTCACGTCGCATCGTGGGCCGCACGATTCCTGTTCACCGGGGAACAACTCGACCAGCCAGTCGAGCGGCTTTCCGGAGGAGAACGCGCCCGTGTGCTGATCGCTCAGCTCATGCTGCAACCAGCCGACGTATTGCTGCTTGACGAACCCACCAACGATCTCGATATCCCTACGCTGGAAATACTGGAGGAGAGTCTGCTTGAATTTCGCGGCTCGCTGGTCCTGGTGACTCACGACCGCTATATGCTCGATCGCGTATCGAATACCGTGCTGGGCCTTGATGGCCAGGGCAGCGCTGAAAGCTTCGCCGACTATGCGCAATGGGAGTCGTGGCAATCAGAACGCAAGGCGGCGAAGCCTCGCCGCTCGACGCCGCCGGCGCCAGCCTCGGCACCTTCCTCGGTTTCGAAGAAAAAGCTCTCATATATGGAAGCCCGGGAGTATGCGGGAATTGAGCAACGCATTGCCGACGCCGAGCAGTTGTTGCTACGCAAGCGTGCCGAGTTGGAAGATCCAGCAATCGCTAGTGACGGTCCCAGATTGCTGGAGGCCAGTCGTGATCTCGAAGCAGCGCAAAAGGATTTGGATGCTCTCTACGCGCGCTGGGCCGAGCTGGAAGAAAAGGCAGGAGACCGGGCTGGCTCTTTATCCCTTGGCGACAGACGTCTCTAGCTCCTCTATTCTCTCCGCCTGTTCATTTCACGTGCTGTAGCGGATGCGCCTCCGTGTTGAACACCGACTTGTTTAAGTCCATCGTGCTCCGGGGCGCATATAAGAGGTAGAGATACTTCAGAGTTTCCGCGAAGAAGAAGCTTTCCATCGCGTCGGTTTTTTCTTTCGTCTCTACATTTTTCAACGCGGCATAAGCCACGTCGGTTCGGCAATAACGCTGCAAGGAGTCGAAGTAGACCTTGCCCATGTCGAGATATTTCGGATCGGAAGTGAAAAAATAAAGGTAGTAAGCTGACTCAATGATTTCGGGGCGAAGCGGATAGGGCGGATCGGTGATCTTCATCGTGTCGTAATTGATCTCCTCCGGTTCAACGCCCGCTGCTTCCCACATCCTATGGCTCGACTGCTGCAACCTCGCTGCTCGATCCATATCTCCTGAGAGGGCCAGCACTGCAGGGAAGAATGCGTCCAAGGCGCCATACAAAGGCGCGACCCGCTTGCCGGTGTTCATGTCGATGTGCCCGTACCAGAGCTCGCCGCGTACTTCGTCGGCCAGGTATTTGTTCACGGCAGAAATGCTTTCCTTCCACATCCGCTCGCAGTCTTTGTCACCAAAGAGGATCGACGCCTTGAGAAGGTACTCGTAATAAGAATCGATCATGCCGCTGATGTGGCTGGTCGTGTCGACCCACTCGCCAGTATCCACGTTGATCGTAGTCCCCACCAGGCCGATCGGCGACCGCTTTTGATACACCCCTACCAGCGCACGTTTTGCCGTGTCGTAGTAAATGGGATTACCGGTGAGTTTGCTCAACGTTCCGAACTCGAGCAACAACGTGCCAATCTCTGCCGGATTGCTAACGTTCCCGCGAGTGTCATGGGTTTTCAGGTTCACGAAGACGTACGGCATTCCCGTAGGCGAATGAAACGCCGGCAGCAGGCGATTGCCGAGATCCTGCGCCAAAACCAGCAGGCGCTTATCTCCGCTGAGCTGGTAGTTGCTCAGCAATCCGCCAAGCAAGCGGATTGTGATCTCAAAATTCTTCACGTAAATGTCCTGATCGAATGACAGGTGAGTAGCGATGTAGTCGCGAGTTTTACCGGCCTCCTCATTCATCCCCATCAAGGTCATTGTGTCGAGCGCGTCAATCGGCGTCATAAGTAGCGAGACGTTGTACCAATCGCGCGGGGTTTTACTGAGTGGGCGAAGCTCGTCGTGTCCCCATGCGTATCTCTTGTATGCATCCCAGGAGCGTTGAAACTCGGCTCGTACGCGCGCTGCCATTTCCGCGCGGTTCTGCTCTGTCCAGTCGCCAGACGGACCGGGATGGTCGCGTTCGATCGACGCGTCAGTTTTTAACGGAGAAGTCGGATTGGATTTCTGTGCGAAGGTGGATGTTCCAGCGAGAAGAACAAGCAATAGAAAGAACTGCAACGGTACGCGGTGCAGAGCAGCCATGTCCCGCATAGTATGCCGATTCATGCCCGTGGCAGAAGAAGCTAGGGAGGTTACCGGGAGGCTCGGATCTGTTGCCGCGCTCGGGTAACAACGGTGGACGCGAAAGATTGTTTGCTTCCTCTCACCCCGAATCAGCGTCTACTCAGAAGCACATCTGTGTTCAGTTCTGCTTCCTGGCGCATGGGGCGCGCTTCGATGCCGCACAAACACTCCTACGAAGTACAAACCGCGTGCGAACTGCCAGAGGCGTTTGCAATCTATTGCGATATCTCCCGTTGGCAAAATCGCGGAATCTACGGCAACATCCAGTGGGTAGAGGGAGAACCCTGGCGAGTGGGTAGCCGTCTCGAATTTGATCTGCGGTTCCCCGGTTTCCTCAAAGTTCGTCAGCTAGTGAGCACCTTCGAGCGCAACAGTCGAGTTGGTCTGATCACCCATGCGAGTGGCATCACGCTCCACACGAACCTGATGTTCTCGGCCGCGCTGGCCGGAGGGACGAGGATCGAAGCCAGTCTGGAGGCGGTTGGGATCACTGCCATCCTTTTCGGTTTCGCCATCGACACAGCCATCGACCAAACACTGCGGCGCTTTCTGGACGATCTGAAGCACGACTGCGACAATTTCGCTGCCTCCGAGGCGGTTGGCGACTGATCCGGCTTTCCAGCGGCCGCAGATCTGCGAAACTCCACGTCCGCCCACGGGTGAATGCCCTTATAGACTGACTTGAGCCCCGGTTGTGGACACTAACCTCGGGTTGCGCCTATTCTGGATTCGGGCGTTACGACGGAGAATTCGGTTAAATGAGACAGATCGTCATTCTATTTTTACTGGCAATGAGCGGCTTGGCCGCAGAGGCGCAGGTTCAGAAACCTCAGCAACCTCCTCCCAAGTGGGACGTTTACTTAGGCTATGGTTTGACGCGCGTCGGCTCGTCCAATTTAACGCCGTCTTTCAATTCCAATGGAGGCGTCGTCCAGCTCCAGTGGCACTTTGGAAGCCGTTTCTCAGTGCTCGCCGAATTCAACGGTTCGACCAAGAGCAACATCAACCATCAGAAGATCGACCAGGCACTCTACAGTTACATGGCTGGCCCGCGTTACGCCTTTCCGGTGCGCGCAGGGAAGCAGATTGTTTTTGCTGAAGGACTGTTCGGCTACAGCCGATCGCAGTCGAACATTTCCATCCCTGGCACGATTCCCATCACGCAGATTGCGAACAATCAATACAATTTCTCGATGTTCGTGGGTGGCGGAACCGAGTTACGAATCTCGCCCAAGATCTGGTTCCGGCCTGCGGAGGTGGGATACTACATGACGAATTTTCCTGCCATCGTCGCGCCCGGACTCGGCGTCTGGAACAGCAGCGGAAGGCAGAACGACTTGCGCTATTCAGTCGGTGTGAGATTCGGCTTCTAAAGCAGAACATGAATTTCGCGCGAGGCAGCCCCTTTCGGGCTGCCTTTTTGCGAATGCGACATGCTCACTTCGCGGGCACAAGCGGTATCTGCGACGCCAGCTGCAAGTCGACCATCATGGCAATACGCCGGTCGATCTGAAAGAACAGAGCTGTCTTCGTGGGCGAAATCACTTTTTCGAAAATTGGGACATACTTCTGTCTCAGCTGGGCTGCGCTCTCGTCCGAAGCAATCAATTGCCTCATCAGGCTGTTTGCTTGCGTGTTGGACAGATTTGGATAAGCTTGCGCGTATTCCTTAACGGTGGCGTAGCGTTCGTTACCCAATTTAGAAGTTTCGGCCGTGTATTGCTCGTATACCGGCCAGAACTTTTCCGCTTCGGCGGGGGTCAACGTCATGTTGGCGGCGACAATTTGCTTCTTTTGGTCACGCAGGTCTTGCCTCAGCAACTGGATGTCCTGGTCTGAAATCGTAGGCGCCGTGGCCTGGGACTCATTGGTTGTCGTGGGAGAGGCAACCTGGGCCAACAGGGAATCCACGGGCAACAGAGTTGCTGCCGTTAGCAAGAAACTCACAAGAAGTTTTCTGGACATGCAATTCCTCCAGCGTCGTCGATGACAGCAAGTGCAGCCTAGACGGAATGGTCCAATTGCACGACTAGCAGAAATACCAGCTGTTCCTTGACAGTGTTTTAGCGCTCCAGGCCGAACCGGACTGCCATCGACTCGTGATGCCCATCACATGGCTTCGTCCGCCTCGGGTTGTAACGTTAAGTACCACTACTATGCGCAAGGTCCCTTTCGCCGAATCGCTCCGTATCATCGCTCGAGGCTCTCTCAATTGGCCAGCAGGACGGCCGATCGTCGTCTCCTTCGAAGTTACCGACGCCTGTACCTGCTACTGCAAACATTGCGACCATGGCGGACCGCGCGACGAATCCGCCAATCTGAAACCCGCCGATTATCGCCGTTACATGGAAGTGCTGCGACCCTGCGTTGTGCAGATATCCGGCGGAGAGCCTTTGCTGCGCAACGATGTGGTGGAGATTGTGCGTAACGTAAAGTCGAGTTCGGGCTTGCCGTACCTGATCCTGGTTTCGAACTGGTCGCACATGACGAAGGAGAAATACCTCGAACTGCGCGAGGCCGGCATCGACCAGTTTTCCGTCAGCCTCGATTTTCCAGACGACCGCCACGACTACTTCCGCGGATATCCGGGCCTGTACGCTCATCTTCGCGACCTGGTGCCGCAACTGGCCGCGCTTGGCCACGACGACATCGTCCTGAATACTTGCATCACCAGCGAGAATCTTCCCGAAATCAATCGGATCGCCGATAAAGCGAAAGAGTGGGGAGTCAATCTCTGCTACAGCTCTTATTCTGCGCGGCGCACCGGATGCCGCGACTACTCGCTCAACACTCCCGAGCAACTCGCGCTGCTGAACAGCGAACTCGATCGCATTGAATCCCGCCGCGACGACAGCAATTGGATCGTGAATGCTCCCACGACCCTGCAGGCGACTCGGCAGTTCTTCAAGGACGGAAAGATGCCCGGCTGCAAAGCCGGTCACCGCTTCCTGGTCGTGACCAGTAACGGCATGCTTCAGCCCTGCTCGATGGTGTTCCAGAAATACAAGCTGGAAGAGCACGCGCGCATGGTGGAAGAGTTCACGAAGACGAACACGTGCGACGAGTGCTACGTTTCAATTCGCTCATATCTCGACAAGAGCTTTCCGCAGCTGCTGAAGGAAAACGTGAGTGAATTCTTGTCGCTGAGATCCAGCTAGAGGCCGGCTCACTTCTCGTGCAGAAACTTCTTCCGGTTCGGTCCGGCATACTCCGCCACGGTCTGACCTGATCCGTACAGCTTGTACTTGTACGTGACTAGGCCTTCCAGTCCTACGGGACCGCGTGCGTGCAGTTTGCTAGTGCTGATTCCAACCTCGGATCCGAAGCCATAGCGGTATCCGTCAGAGAAGCGTGTCGAAGCATTGTGAAAGACGTTGGCCGAGTCGACTTCGTCAAGGAACTTCTGCGCTGCCGCTGCATCCGTCGTTAGGATCGCATCCGTGTGATGCGAGCCGTAGCGGTTGATGTGATCGATCGCTGCATCAATGCTGTCCACGATCCGCACGGCGGCAACCATGTCCGAATACTCGGTATGCCACTCGCCATCAGTGATGGGCTCGATCTCCGCGGCAATCGCGCGCGAACGCGCACAGCCGCGGACACGAACATCTTTCTGCCCGAATCGCTTCATCAGCTCGGGAAGAAATCCTGCCGCAATCTTCTGATGAATCAGCACCGTCTCGAGCGCGTTGCATACCGCCGGATATTGCACCTTGCTGTCCACCACGATCGAGAGCGCCATCTCTTCAGCCGCTGCCGAATCCACATACGCGTGGCAGACGCCATCGGCATGCCCGAGGACGGGGATCCGCGTATTTTGTTGTATGTGCTGGACCAGGGAGTTGGACCCGCGGGGAATCACCAGGTCGATCAGGTCGTCCATGGCGAGCAGGGAAGCGACGGCTTCGCGGCCGTAGACGGCGCAAACTGCATCTGCGGGAACACCCGCGTTCGCCAACGCCGTCTGCATCGTGCTGACCAGGACTTCCGTCGTCCGTTCGACTTCGCGGCCGCCCTTCAGGATTACCGCATTGCCAGACTTCACCGACAGCGCGCTGATTTGCGTCACCGCATCCGGACGCGCCTCGAAGATCACGGCCAGCACGCCTAACGGACAGCTCACCTTGTGTAGCTCGAGGCCCGTATCCAGTTGTCGCCGCTCAAGAACTTGACCGCTAGGGTCGGGCAGTTCCGCCACGGCACGCACTCCGCGCACCATCTCCGCCAGTTTCGCGGCGTCCAGGTGCAAGCGCTTCAGCAACGCCTGCGATAGGTCGCCACTTCGTACCAGCGCCTCGGCCTCGCGCACGTCTTCAGCATTTGCGGCAAGAATCTCGGGCGCGCGTTGTTCCAGCGCTTTCGCGACCGCCTCGAGCGCAGCGTTCTTCTGCTCAGAGCTCAGCGTCGCCAGCTTGCGACTGGCAGACTTCGCCGCCTTCGCCAGCTCCTCGACGTTCGCTTTCCGCTCGGTTGTTACCGGCGCACTCATCTCTATTCCGATCCCTATCCCCGATCTTCAGGGAGAAACACGGTTCCGATTCGTTCTCCGGCGCAAATGCGCTCCAGGATTCCCGGCACGCGTCCGTTGGCAATCACTGCAATCCGTCCTGCGGTGATGGCCATTCGCGCCGCTTCGATCTTGGTCAGCATCCCGCCGCGGCCGCGCTCATTGCCGTTCCCGGCATAACTGGCCACCTGATCGGTGACTTCGCGGACCTCATGCACAAACTCGGCTCCATCTTCCGTCGGAGGCCGGTTATACAAGCCGTCCACGTCCGAGAGCAGAATCAGCAGGTCGGCGTCTACCTTGGTCATCACCAAGGCCGAGAGTTTGTCGTTGTCGCCAAACACTCGCTTGCTCGCGACTTGCCCCGGTCGGTCCAACTCGATCGTCGACACCGTATCGTTCTCATTGATGATCGGCACCACGCCCAACTCGAGCAACTTGGTCAGCGTGTTCTTCAGATTCGCATAGCGTACCGGATCGACGAAGTCGTCTTCTGTCAGCAGCACCTGCGCGGTGCGCGCTTCGAGCTTCCCGAAAGCGTCTTCGTAGAGCGACATCAGGCGGCTCTGGCCCACGGCGGCGCACGCCTGCTTCATCGCCAACTCCGACGGCGACCCATTCAGCTGGAGACGATTTGCACCCAAGCCGATTGCCCCCGACGACACGAACAATACCTCGCGGCCCGCGTTGCGGATGTTCACAGCCGACTCGGCCAGTCCGTACACCAGCCCAATCGCCGCGGAGCCGTCGTCACGCATGATGACGTTCGTGCCCACTTTTATGACGATGCGCTTGCAGGAGGCGATCCGTTCCTGCACCGCTTCACTTACCTGTCCTTGATCCTTCATCCCTGACAGTCTTCTGGCAAAACGCCGCCCTAACCCTTTCTTTCGCTGATTTCAAGCTGAATACTTTAAAGATATCGCACCATGAGCGGCCTGTCGCTGCCGAACGCCACTCGGTCGCCCGGAGGCGCCGGAACCGGGTTCTGCCTTAAGTCACCTCGCCGGCTAGTTACGCCTGGGACTTCTGAGCGCAAATTCGCGGTTACTGCGGTGAGTTCCTGCATCAAATCGGAAATTTTTTCAAGATTTCCTCAACAAACAATGTAAACGGCGGATGAAATTCTTGTTACTTCCGTTATCATGAACTTACCTTTTTAGTTGAAAAGTATCTTGTGCAACGGTCCGTCGGTTGCAGTGGAGTCGTGACTTTTTGCGAGCGGCTTTGTCCCCCAGGACCCTCGCCGAGGAGACCGAATGAAGTGGCGTAGTGTCCTGCTGTTTTCGGCGATTCTCGTTGCCGGAATCAGCATTGGAATAGGGCTCAGGGTTCTGAGGCTCGAAAAGCTAAGTCCCAGTTTGCAATCGGTGATTCCTGCGCCCGATACTCGGGCTGGCCGCGCCATTTATCCCTACTCGCTGATTCCTGGCGGCGTTCGCGATTCCTACGAACTCAGCCAATCCATTGCCCACGATCCCGTACTCGCCGAGCACTATCGCGACATTCGTCCCGCTGCGATGTTCGCGCTTCGCCTTACCAGCGACACCGAAGGCTATGTCTCCTATCGGGTCGGCAACCAGATTTACTGGACGCACCACCTGGTGCGGATTAAGAAGGGCGAACTGGTGCTCACCGATGGAAATCGTATGATCCGCGGTCGCTGCGGCAATCAGATTGTGCCGGCGTACCTTCGCCCGAAGGGGATTCCGACCACTCTCGATCCGCTGGAACCACCTTCCACAGTTTTCGAAACGGGCTTTCCGCCGGTTATGAGTCTACCTCCCTCTGGTCAGGCCCTGATGGCCGAGAAGAACGCGCCGGCGCTTCCGGCTCTGCCCGGTACTCCGGGTGGTGGCACACCTCCAGCGTTCTGGCCGCCGCTTGTGCCGCCGGTGGCCTGGTGCTGTTCTGGTTCCACGCAAACCGGTACGCCTCCTCCCGTGCCGCCCACAGGCGGCGGAGGCGGAGATACTCCGATCCCTCCCGTAGTTCCGCCTGCGCCTCCTACTCATGTGCCCGAACCGGGGACACTGCTGATGGTTGGAGCGGGATTGGCATTGTTAGGCTTCGGCAAGAAGCTGCTCTAGCAGACGTAACCTTCACTTCAATTTGCAAACATCTGTGACCCCCGCGGTCTTGTACACTCCTATGTTTTCGGAGAAGAACAATGCCAACAGCTCTCATCGAATACGAAAACGCCTCGGCAGAAGTCCGCGCCGTTTATGACGACATCATGGCCACCCGCAAGACCGACTGGATCAATAATTTCTGGAAGGCGCTGGCCAACGATCCCGTTACCCTCAAGCGCACTTGGGAGGACATCAAGCAGATCATGGCTCCCGGCGCCCTCGATCCGCTGACGAAAGAACTGATTTACGTTGCAGTCAGTGTGACCAATCAGTGTCAGTACTGCATCGCATCGCACACGACATCCGCACGGAACAAAGGCATGACCGACGCGATGTTCCACGAGTTGATGGCGGTGGTTGGTATGGCGAACGAGACCAATCGCCTTTCTGCCGGATATCAGGTTCCAATCGACGAGCAATTCCTATGAACAACTCGGGTTACGAACTCGGGTGCCCTACACTTCCTGCATTTGGATGTGTGGGAAATGTCCCATCGGATTAGAATGTCTTAGTACGCGCCCGTAGCTCAACTGGATGGAGCACGAGTCTTCGGAACTCGGGGCTGCAGGTTCGAGTCCTGCCGGGCGCGCCACGTCACATTTTACAAACTTTCATCTTTCCTCAGCCCACCATCACACTAGAATGGCGACTCGGCCAAATCGGCCAGTGAAGGAGGTTCTTCTATGCCAGCCTCTACGAAACCAGTTCCTCAAGGGTTTCATACGGTAACTCCCAGCCTCACTGTGCGAAATGCTGCTCAGGCCATTGAGTTCTACAAGAAAGCGTTAGGTGCTCAGGAAATCTCTCGCATGGCGATGCCTGACGGTAAGATCGGCCATGCGGAGTTGAAGATCGGCGATTCCATCATCTTCCTCTCCGACGAAATGCCGGGGATGGGGATGTCGAAGTCTCCGCAGACGCTTGGTGGTTGTACCAGCGTTCTGAATCTCTATGTGCCTGACGTCGATACCACATTCGAACGCGCCGTCACCGCCGGTGCGAAAACCACAATGCCCGTTGCGGACATGTTCTGGGGCGATCGTTATGGTACGTTTATTGACCCATTTGGCTTCGCCTGGGGAATTGCAACTCACGTGGAGGACGTTTCTCCCGCCGACATGGATAAGCGCGCGAAAGAAGCGTTCGCGGCCATGGCGGAAAAGAAGTCGGCCTGAAATTGATTAGATAGGGTTTGATTCGGTGGCGCGGGCACCCTCGCCCGCGCTTTTTGTGTCTACAGACACTTGCCCTCTGAACTTTCCTGCAAACTGGTCGCAACCTGAATTCCTGTCGCGACCTCGGGGATAATTCCAATCTGCTGATAAACGGGCCGCACCAACTTCCTGATCGCCGGTAATTGCATTGCGAACCATCCGGCTCCGCAAACACAAATCAGCCCTCCAATCATTAACGTATGCGGCGCTCCGATGCGGCTCGCGATAGCACCTGCCGTCAGGCTGCCGAACGGAGCCACTCCCTGGAACGCGATCGAGTAGAAGCTCATCACGCGCCCGCGCTTCGAATCCTCCGTGATGGTCTGCAGAATGGTATTGCTCGATGCCATCTGCTGCATGAAGCAGAAGCCGGTCAACACTAGCAGCAGCAGCGATAGCCAAAGCTCGCGCGAGAGGGAGAAGGCGACCAGACCGGCGCCGAATCCGGCTGAGGTCATTGCGATCAGGCGTCCAAGTCCAAGCACGCTTCGTCTCGCAGCCAGGCGCACAGCACCGGTGAGTGCGCCAACTCCCACTGCTCCCATCATGAAGCCGAGAGTGTGCGCGCCGCCGTGCAGAATCTTGCCTGCAAAGATTGGCATGAGCGTGGTGTAAGGCATTCCTACAAGGCTGATCACCGCGAGCAGCAGCAAGATCGACCAGATCGGACGAAAGCCGCGCACGTATTCCCAGCCTTCGCGCAATTCAGAGAGCACGCTCGCGCGCGCGTGTTCGATCACACGCGGAGTGACGGTCATCGCCAGCAGGGAAGCGATCACGGCCATGTAGCTGAATCCGTCGATCAGGAAGCAGTAACCTTCGCCCACGGCGGCAATCAGCAGACCGGCTACCGAAGGACCAATCAATCGCGCCGCATTTACGAGCGACGAGTTCAGCGCGATGGCGTTGCCGAGGTCTTCGCGATCTTCCACCATTTCGATCAGGAATGCCTGTCGCGCGGGCATGTCGAATGCATTGATCGCGCCCTGAAACAGGTTCAGCAGAATGACTTCGTGAACCGTGATGATGTGTGCCAATGCCAGAGCTGCGAGTGCAAACGATTGCACCATAGAGAGCGCCTGCGTCACCACGAGCACGCGATGCCGATTCAGCCGGTCAACCCAGACGCCAGCAAAGGGGCCGAGCAAGAGGATCGGAATCTGGCTGGAGAAACTTACCAGACCGAGCAGAAACGCCGATCCGGTGAGCCGGTAGACGAGCCAACCAGTGGCCACGCGCGTCATCCACGTGCCGATCAGCGAGATTCCCTGGCCACCGAAGAACAGCCGGTAATTACGGTGCCGCAGAGCGCGCACCAGCAGATTCCAACTCATCCCGCTGCGCGGCTTAGTAGAGGTTGTGCTCTGAGTCATCCTGTCTATTGTCCGATATTGCCCTTGAAATAGATGCGCGCAGCCCTCAACATCGCGGGCTATCATCCTCAGCAACTTAGCAGCATTGCAATATCTGTGCCTCTCATTCGTCTACAACGATAGATGAAAGGCACAGCGAGTCTGGAGCCGATGGCACTGGAACAAGACCAGCGGATCACGGAAGTGGTCAAGCGGGAGCAATCCCGGCTGCGCAACTTCATTCGCCGGCGTGTGCCTGATCCGAGAGACGCGGAAGACATACTGCAGGACGTCTTCTACGAACTGGTGGAGGCGAATCGGCTGCTGATGCCGATCGAGCACATCACGGGCTGGCTGTTTCGCGTGGCGCGAAATCGCATCACTGATCTGTTCCGCAAGAAGCGGCCGGAGAGCTTCAGTGATACGACTGTCATGGACGAAGACGACGAACTGCTGCAACTGGAAGATCTGCTGCCTTCGCCGGACGACGGACCTGACGCGCTTTACGTCCGCAGCGTGCTTCTGGATGAGCTCGAGCTGGCGCTCGACGAGTTACCGGAGGAGCAGCACGACGTGTTTGTGGCGCACGAGTTGGAAGGGCGCAGCTTCAAAGAGATTTCAGCCGAGACCGGCGTGAGCGTGAATACGCTGCTCTCGCGCAAACGTTACGCGGTGCTGCATCTGCGCAAGCGATTGCAAAGCATTTACGACGAATTTACGAAGGCATGAGGAACAAAAAATGAGGAAGAAGAAACTGCTGTTTATTCCGCTGGCTATTCTCGCGATGGTGTTATTCGTCTTTGTCGGTGGCGAGGTCGTGCGGTTACTGTGGAATTGGTTGTTACCGTCGCTGTTCGGCTGGCGTCTGATTACGTTCTGGCAAGCCGTCGGATTGCTGGCGCTCTGCCGCATCCTCTTCGGCGGACTTGGGCTCCACGGTCGCGGGCATTCTAATTTCCGGAGCCGCATGGCTGAGCGCCACGGCCGCATGACCCCCGAAGAGCGAGAGCGATTCCGGCAAGGAATACGGGAAACCTTTGGCGCCGGGCCGGCTACGAGCGAGGGCACGGGGCAATGATGGACCTTTACTTGTGTCCGCGAGTGAAATAATTTGATCGGCTGTTCGTCAAAAAAGTGAGGGGGAACCATGCACCCAACGGACAAGGCAGCGCGTGTTGCAGGAGCTGTATATCTGTCACTCGTACTCACCGGCCCCTTTACCCTTATCTACGTTCCCAACAAGCTGATTGTTGCCGGGAACGCAACCGCGACCGGCAACAACATCATGGCTCACGAAATGCTTTTCCGTGTTGCCATCGTCGCTGACCTGATCGGCGCTGTCATATTTATCTGCCTCGCGGTGGCTCTCTACCGTTTGCTCGCCGGCGTGAACAAGACGCAAGCTTCGCTCATGGTGGCCTTTGTGCTCGTGTCCTCTGCCGTAGCATTTGTAAATGTCCTGAATAACATTGCTGCCCTGATGCTTTTTCGCGGCGCCGACTTCCTCGGGATTCTCGACAAACCGCAGCGCGATGCCCTCGCAATGCTCTTCGTTCGCCTGCATGGACAGGGAAATGTGATCAACGAAATGTTCTGGGGTCTCTGGCTCTTGCCTCTTGCGTGGCTCGTATACAAGTCACGATTCCTTCCGCGGTTCCTGGGCGTCTGGCTCGCGCTCGGCGGCTTCGCCTACGTGATCCTGTGCGTTACGAGCATACTGGCACCGCAATACCAGGGAAGACTGTTTAGCTTGTTCCAGCCCGCTTTCTTCGGAGAGTTGGCGTTCATGCTTTGGCTGCTGGTCAAGGGCGCCAACGTAAAGCGGCTGGCAGCTGCCGCGTCTTAACATGGCTTCCGCGAGAACGGCTGGCGCATCCCTCGTTTTTGATCCATATCGGGAAGTCCGGGGTACCCCCTCTCCCCGTGTCCCGCATGCTAAAGGACTTAGAGGCATGGGATAAGGCTCATCCCGGCAAACAAAGGACTTAGTCCCATCGTCCCGCTAAACAAAGCACTTAACTGCAGTAGTCAGTGGTCAGTAGTCAGTTGTCAGACAAAAGCAAAGTCAAAGACGTCCTGAACTCGCATGCTATCTCTATTGTGACAAATTCGAGGGGACCTACCGGACACTTTCGGGAAATTTATTTCTATCGTGGAATGATGTACTTGGCGGGGAAACGAGGCTCAGAGGCTCTTGACAACATTTGCGCGGGCTATTTCCCACCCACGACCCAAAGAACGGGTCGAGGGTGGGGCACCCGCGGTCCGGATCTCGGGAATACATAGATGGATTCGCTGCGTTCACCATGACTTCGTGGTGTGGGACACAGTTGAGGCACATGGGACTACTCCGCTTCGCCCAGTGGTAGAGACATATTCTTCGCGGCAGCTGCGCGGGCCTTTGGAGCTTGTTTGTAGGTGGCGTCGAGCAGGCGTGGAAATTCGACGGCTGCGCCCGCCAGCAACTGCTCGATGGTAAGAATCTGCAGTCGCGGAAAATCTTTGTGAACGGGCGATTTGTAGAAGCCGCCTTCCGCGGCTTCTTTCAGCATGGGCTTCGAAGGCTCTTCCATGGTAATGAGGACACCGATTTCGGCTTTCTCGCGATCGATAACACCACGCAGGTCGCGAACGTGTGCGACGTTGGTGTGGCCGGCGCCTGCTTTGCGTTTCCAAATAATCTCGTTGCGAAAATTGGCTGGTCCAAAAACCGCGTCCATCAGCATCTTCAGGTAATGGCTCGCCGTCGGGTCACAGTGCAGGTAAATCGATCCCGTAATCTTCAGTACGCGGCGCAGCTCGATGAGGCGCGGGGCCATCATGGCGAGATACGCGATCATGTCGCTGTGGCCGAGGAAAGTGCGGAAGGCGCGCATGGCGTCGGAGACGCGACCTCCAGCTTCTACGATCTCCTGATAAGCCTTTTCGGCGTCGAGATTCCACTCCCATGTGTCCTCAAACGCCATGATCTGCGAACTGGAGCGTGCGCCGTCTTTCTCGGCGAAGAGGACGTTGTAATCCTGGCGGCTATTGAACGGGGGATCGAGATAGATCAGATCGACGGATTCGTCCTTGACGTAACGGCGCAACACGTCGAGGTTGTCGCCGTAATAGAGCCGGTTTTTCTCGGACATTGAAGCGGATTGTACCGCAGCCTATGCACCCAGAAGAAGGACGTGTGAGGCACCTGCATGTGCTAGCTCTATCCCACCCACGACCCAAAGGAAGGTCGAGGGTGGGGCACCCGGCGCCTGGCCCCGATCTCGGAAATACATAGATGGATTCGCTGCGCTCACCATGACTTCGTGGCGTGGGGAAACAGTTGAGGCACGTGGGATTACTCCGCTTTGCGGGATGTCGAGGCGTCACCATTCCCACACGTTTGGAGAGCAGGATGTGTGGGTACCTATTTTGCCGGTGGGAAGGTAAATCGCAGCTTGTGGTCGAAGCATTGACGATGGGAATTACTCGAAAAAGAGTCGAACGCGCGAAGCACTTCCTGTCGCGATCCGAGTCGATAACGGCTGCGTAGCGCCCCTATTACGAAACACAAAACCATCAGAGCGATTATGACTATCTGCGCCATGGTTAATCGGCTTTCTTGCCGAACATCCCAAGCATTCCGGGTTCGTCCGGCTCTTCGAGCGCTACAGCGGCGCCCCGTCCGCCTGGGCCTCGACGGAGAGGCGCATGGATATACGCGTACGGATCCAGTGGTTCCGGTTTGCGGCGCAGCAGGCGCCGGACAAAGTTGCTGAGTTTCTCGATTGAGGCACGAATCATTCAGCCCTCACGGAAGAAACACGAATAGCAGGCATCCGGGAACAAAGGAGTGTTGCAGCATTGCACAATAGTTTGTCTGCCGCGCTTACTGCACCCGGCTCAAGCCTTCCCAAATCCACATGCCTGCGATCACGACGATCAGCAGTCCAGAAGCGGCTCCGAGCAGGCGCACAGCCGGCGTCACGCGATTCAATCGCCGGAGAACGTCAGTCTGTTCTGCCTGCATGTGCGACTCGGAATCGTTCAGGAAGAGTTGATCGTCTTCGTGCATGCTGAGAGTGCTGCGGTAGATCAGGAGGACAACGAGAAGAGTTGTCAGGCCGGCCCACACGATAAGCAGCAGCGTCAGGGTTGACGACATGCGCCACCTCGCTAGTTCTGTTCGGACCGGTCCCGAACGCGTGAGCCGCCTTCCCCCACAACTGGAGGCGGATCCCGGTAGGGGGCCTTGCCCGGCATTATAGTCCCAATTGCAAGTTCCGGAAGCGAAAACCAGCCTTAGCCGGACTCCGAGGAATTCGGAGATTTCCCACCGTCCGCTAGGCGATTCGGGGGTCACTAGTTTATTACTAGTCCAGGCACTTCCGATTCCCGACGGTATGAAGTAAAGGGATATAGATATATGAGATAGTGCCCAGCGGGAGTACTGCATGAGTTTCATCAGCATCGTGATGGGTTGTTACAACGAGCAGGAGAACCTGCCCGAAGTTTACGAGCGCGTCACTCGCGTGATGAAACAGAGTTTGCCAAATCATTCCTACGAGATCCTGGTAATTGACAATGCATCGACAGATGCTTCCGTCGAGGTTCTCCGGAAGATCTGTTCCAACGACAAACGCGTCAAGGTTATCGTCAATACTCGCAACTTCGGGCACATCCGATCGCCCTATCACGCCCTGCTCAATGCCCAGGGTGACGCAGTGATCTATATGGCTTCAGACTTGCAGGATCCGCCAGAGATGATTCCTGAGTTCGTCGAGAAATGGGAAGCGGGTTACAAAATCGTTCTTGCTCAGAAGACGAACAGCCAGGAGTCACACCTATTCTGGCTGGTGCGGAGTGTTTACTACCATCTCGTGACGAGCTTGTCGGAAGTAGAACTGGTGAAGAACGCGACTGGTTTTGGACTTTATGATCGTGTGGTACTGGAGAAGATCCGCGAGATTGGCGACCCGTATCCATATCTTCGCGGCCTCATCTGCGAATTGGGTTACAGCCGCTGTCTGGTTCCATTCGAGCAGCCCACGCGTAAACGCGGACTGACAAAAAACAATCTGTATACCCTCTACGACATTGCGATGTTGGGGATTACGAACCATTCCAAAGTTCCGTTGCGCCTGGCAACATTCTTTGGTTTTTGTCTCGGGACCTTGAGTTTTCTGCTGGCCTTCACATATCTGGTCTACAAGCTTCTGTTCTGGAATAGTTTCCAACTGGGGACTGCACCGGTAGTGGTTGGAATTTTCTTTTTCGCGGCCGTGCAATTGTTCTTCATCGGACTACTAGGGGAGTACATAGGGTCGATTCATACACAAGTTTTGCGGCGTCCGCCCGTAGTCGAAAGAGAGAGAATCAATTTTGACAGCGGGCTAGTGAGTAGAGATGAATCTTGCGAATCAGGAATTCCGGTTGCCGCCGAACGCTGAATCTACTCAAACTCCCTGGCATGCTGCGCTGACCAGTCACATTCCGCCGGGACAGTTCTTCTCGTACCTCGTAGTCGGAGGATTCAACACTGTTTTTGGTTTTGGATTGTATGCGCTGCTGACAGCCGCGCTGCAGAGCCGTTTTCAGCACGGGTATATCGTAGCGAATCTGCTCGCCAGCCTCATCAGTATTACGTTCTCTTACCTCGGATATAAGTGGTGCGTCTTTAAGACGAAGGGCAACTATCTGCGAGAATGGCTTCGTGCAGTGACGGTCTATAGCGGCGCTATCGTCGCCAACACGGCTCTGCTTCCCGTTCTTGTCTTCTTTATTCGGCGAACCTCTGGATTAACCCGCGCGGCTCCCTACCTTGCAGGTGCCCTCCTCATTGGTTTAACAGCGGTCTACAGTTTTCTGGGACACAAGAATTTCTCGTTCCGACAAGAGAAAGAGATGCCTCGTTGAGGATGTTGCTAAACAAGCAGCGCAAGGTTTGGATACGCAAGAACACCAGAGCAGGCGATTTCTGGTGCCGGCAGTAGTGACTTCTGCGCTTCCTTGGCTGTGGTGTGGCTTCTATTCTCCGATAAAAGCGGTTTACGATAGTTGCCGTTCTCGTGGTAGCAGGCCACATCCGGTCAGCTGATAAGGGAGATTTTTGACAGGTATTGAAAACAGCACGCGCATCGAAGATGGTGAGGTGAAGCACCCGCTTGTCGAAAACCCGCGTCCCACGCGAGATCGGATCCCAGAAGCGCTTTATGCGATGGCCTTAGCTGCTTCAACTGCGCTCTGGTTCGTAGCTATTCGTGCTCCGCTCTGGCTCGATGAGACATTTTCGTTCTGGCAAATCAAAGCCGGTTTCTGGCACATCCCTTCGCGCGGGGGAGTGTTATTTGTAGCGTACCCATACGCTCTCTGGTGCGCCTCTAAGCTATTAGGTACCAGTGAGATGGCTCTCAGGATACCTTCCATTGTGGCGATGCTGGGGGCAGTTTACTTCCTGTATCGAGCTGCCAGGGAATTGTTCGGACGGGAATTCGCCTTCATCGTCTGTATCGTCTTCTGTTCGAATCCCATCATCATTTTCGCCGCGGTAGATGTGCGCGCATACGCGTTCGCGACGCTTGCGATGAGCGCGTGCATCTTCCTGCTAGTTCGTCTCCGCAATAACGATTCGAACTGGTTGCCTGCTTTGCTGGGACTCATGGCGGCTGCGGTGCTGTGGTTCCATTTTTTATTCGCGGTCTTTCTGCCTGCGCTTTTGGCCGGTTTCATTATCCTGAAAGCTTCTGATCGCAAGACGCTGTGGCGACAACTCGGCATCAGCCTACTGGCGTTCGGATTAGCTTTTTGGCCACTTGTTCCCGGATACCTGGCGATGTTCCACACGCGTGGAACGCACGTATTCGAGGAGACTCCGTGCATTCATCGAAGTGGTCAGAACCGTTGCTCCGGCATGGCAAAAATGGTTATATGCCCTCGCTCTGGTTCTTGCTGTGCTCCATCGAGACCGTTCGGCCGAAAACAGGAAGCCATTCGCGTGGGTTCTCTGTTGCGTAGCTCTGGCGGCGATTCCACTTGGGATTCTGTACGGAGTGAGTGCTGCCACTCCGATTCACATCTTTGTTGTTCGATATCGGACTGTAACAATTGCAGGCATCGCGCTGGCGTGGGGATTGATCATCAGTCGTATCGGTTCGCCCCTGCTGCGAGTGGCGCTCTGTCTCGCGCTCGTTCTCATGGCGGTTGGCCATGACCTCACCAATCCAATTTCAAGGAACCATGGGTTCACCTGGAAATACGCCCTGGAAGCGGCGGAACAGAACGCCGTGTCGGATAATGCGCCGGTCGTAATCTCAAGCGATTATCCAGAGTCGAGCTATGCTCCAATGCCGGTAGACTCGGCCAAGGACAGCGGATTCTTCGCACCGCTGTCTTACTATCCGCTAAGCGTTCCAGTTGTTCCGTTGCCGCGGGCACTTAACGCGGAGACGATTCGTGTGGCATCAGCTTTTCTGGAGGGGCAAGGACGACATAAACGGTTCCTTGCCATGGCGTTCTGGCCTTCTTATCCCAACCTGGACTGGATCAGGGATCATACGCTAAAGACACACTCAGCTCTCGTCCTGGGGAACTTTGATGGGGTGGTAGTGGTCGAATTCACTCCGCTCTCGCAAGGGGAACCAAATACGCATCCGAATTAGGGCGGTTTCCGGGGGGATTTCCGCCCCGGTGGTCACTGGGCAAATAATTGAAGCCCTAAGCCCTTGAATCTCATCCCAATACTTGGATGGGACTCGAGTAATGCACGTGGGTCACTTCCCGGGCCGAAGCCCTGATTTGTTATAATTCGCGATAAGATCCCTGAGGAGATGAGAATGGCAACTACGACAGTCCCGAATGTTGAAACGACCGGCACCAAGAAATATCCGGTCCAACTGACGCCGACGGCTGTAGCGAAGGTGAAGGAGATTATGGCGCAGCAGAATCCTGTGCCCGCCGGACTGCGCGTAGGCGTGGTGGGCGGCGGCTGCTCTGGATTCTCATATTCCATGGCCTTCGAGAATGGCGCCGGCATGATGGACAAAGTTTTTGATATCGAAGGACTTAAGATCTACGTGGACGCGACTTCGATCATGTACCTGCAGGGCTGCCTCGTCGACTACGTCGAGAGCCTCGAAGGCGCCGGGTTCAAGTTCGAGAACCCGAACGTGAAGAGCACCTGCGGCTGCGGATCTTCGTTCAGCGTCTAACCGGAATTTCGAGAGATTCGTTTGGCAGAGCCCCGTTGCGACGGGGCTTTTGCTTTTAGTGCGGTGTGGTATCGGGTGGCATCGAGGGGGTCATCTGGTTCTGCGTTCCGCCACTCGGAGCTTGCTGCTGCATTCCTCCGGAGTTGCCGAAGCTCGAGCCACTTCCAAAGCTGGAGCTCCCTCCGAAGCTGGAGCCGCCGAACGAAGATCCAGGTTGCTGGGTTCCTTGCTGAGCGACCTGCCCTTGTCCGGCAAATCCTAGCGGAGGTTTGGTGCTGTAAGGGCCGGTAATCAGCCCGCCACGATCCTGTGTGGGATCGTAGATGAAGCGCCAGTCCTTGTAGTGATCCTTGTCGTCGAAGCGATGAATGGATTGCTTCGGGCTCAAGCTGGCGACGCCAAGAATTCCGCCTCCGCCAAATGTGCTCCCCGCACCGGTTGTAGACGTGCCAAACGATCCGAAACTGGACGAACCGCTGCTCGACGAAGACGATCCGGTGGTCTGGACATTGCCGCTGGTCGTTGACCCGGAAGCCCCAGAAGTGCCTGAACCGGAGTTCCCGCTCGTCGCTCCAGCGTTAGGGGCATTTCCCGCGGTGTTCGCAGTTTCTCCGGGAGGAGGCGTGGTGCTCGAGTTGGAGCCTGACTGTCCAAACGAGGATTGTCCAGAGCCGGACGACGATTGCCCAAATCCCGATGACTGTCCAAATGATGACTGACCGAAGCCGGAAGATTGTCCGAAGGAAGACTGTCCGAAGCTGGAACTGGAAGTACCAGCAACTCCGCCAGTAGTGCCCCCGGCGCCGGGCGTGCCGAGCTGATTCGCTCCCAGTTGCACATCCCCGTAGTGAAGCAGGCGCCACTCGCCGTTGGCGGTCATGGGATCTTTGTACTTCTGCCGCAAAAAGCGCATGTTGTTGGTGTTGAGGAGCTGGTCGACGGTCGTCGGATAGGCACCAAACTTTTTGTAATACTTCTTCACCGCGCGTGAATATTGCACACCGCGGTGGATCATCTCGTTCTCGCGATCACGCTTGAGCTGGCCGGTAATTGCCGGCGCGAGCGCGAGAGCTCCGATCACCATGAAGACAACCATCAGGAGCAGAACGAGGTAGAGATAGCCCGCTTCGGATGATGCTTTGCGGCGATAACGAAAGGAACCGAAGAGCATGACTATCCCTGGGACAGCGGAATGGACTGCGTGTTGTTGCTGAGCACGTCCTGAATTTCGATCGAAGTTGGATTGATACGCAGGATCTTGTAGCGACGATTTACGATGTCGCCTTCGGCAGCGACGAAGACGTCGTCTCCATTTGACAGGAACGCCTTGCGCACGGGGCTGCCGCTGTTATTGGCAAATCCGAAATAGCGCAGGTTGATCGGTGGTGGAGGTGGTGGAGTGTAGGGCTGCGTTGCTGCCGGTTGCGGCTTCGGCATTGCCGGAGCGATCGGTTTTGGAATCTCCGGCTCTGCCTGATCCTGAAAGATATTTCTGCCGGTACCGGCGTAATCGGTATTCTCCGCCATTTCCAGAAGGCCCAGTTTCAATCGCGGATCAAGATTCGGTGTGGCGGGTCCGGCAGCCTTCGCGTTTTTCTTGTCGGACGGCTTGATGTGACCATGACGTTGCGCCGGCGCGGTTGCCTTGCCGGAAGTCGTACCGGGAACGCCAGCCACTGGTGGCGCCGCAGCCTTCGAACTGGTGCTCGTCCAAACCATGCGGACGAAAAGTATCAAGGCGAATGCGAACAGCACAGACACGCCAATCACTACCTTACGATTGTTGCTGCCCAGCTTCACTTACGCTTGCCCCCGCACGAATGCCTCTAGTTTCACGGAGAGATGTACTCCGCCGCTCTGCTGCTGATCGAGCCCGATGCCGTCCACGATGAAGAACATTTTGCTGCGTTCGAGCGCATTGATGAACTTGATGGTATCTACATAGCTGCCATTCAAAGTCGCGTCGATGTTCATCGTCTGCACGTTCGGCAATTCAGTTTCCGCTAATTCGTATTTCGCCTGACCAATGCGAACCCGGTTTGCCGATGCGAGTTTGCCTAATTCCGCGTAAACAGCCGAGGGTTCGCTGGCCAGACGGTTCTTGTAGAAATCGTCAATCTGTCCGCGGGCCTGATCCACGCGACCCTGCACGGCAGATGGGGGAATCACCACTTTCATGCGGCTCTGCACTTGCGAGCGCGTCGAGTCGAAATCCTGCTGCTGTACCTGCCCCGCCTGGGAGTTGAAATATAACGTTGCTGCCGCCGCAACCACACAAATGGCGACGATGATGCTGACTGCTACCTGGAAACGGCGACGGTTCTCGCGCACGCTGCTCATCGTTGCCCGCCTCCAGCATTCGCTTCCAGCGCGGAACCTGGCTCAGAGTTTTGCGGAACATACTGTGCGCTCACGACAAACTTCAACGTCTCTGGCCCATTGTTCTGCTGCAAGTCCTCACTGATAATCTGTGCATCACGGAACGAGTGAGACTGCTCCATCTTGCGTACCAATTCCAGCGCTCGGTCGCGGGATTGGCCGACGACCGCCATCTCCATCAGGATGTCTCCATCTTCGACCTTGGGTTGAATGGCTACCACGTGCAGCTGCGGCGGCATAATCTTTTCAAGATCGGAGAAGATGTGCGTCCAGGAGACCGACTTGCGCTCGATCAACTCGTTGAGGAACATGGAACGCTGGCGGACGTCGCTATTCTGCGGTTGCGCCAGTATTGCTAAATCGTCAGATTGCTGCTTGTCCAGTCTTTGCAGCGTCTCTTTTTCCCGTCCGATATCTTTACTGACGGAACGATATCGATTCCACGAGACGAATGTCGTATAGGAAAGAATGATCGCCAGCAGGGCGAGACCGCCGAACACGATTCCCCAGCGTGTATAGAACTGCCGCGCATCTTCGTACGGCTGGGTCGCGAGATTGATATTAAGTCGCATAGTCTGCTGGGCCGTTATCCGGCGAGCGCTCCTACAACTCCCGCCATCATGGAACCAGGCGTAGCAGCCGATCCAAGCGTAGCGGAAACAAGATTCCGGACCGGAACACCGGTCTGTGATTGCAGGGATTCTCCCGCTTCCTCCGCGTCCATAGCTCCGCCAATCAAAATGCTTTCCACTCGCATGTTGTAGGTATCCTGAAAGAATACCAGCGAAGGGAAGACATCTTCTACCAACTGGGCCGGAGTTGGAATCACGCCGTTCGTGTTCTCCAGCGTGCGCACCAGGAGCAAATCGTTTTCCGCGACAATAGCAAATGTGTTCGTCAGGGCATCAATCTTGATGACCAGTGTTGGCTCGGGAGAGGTCACATTGCCCAAGCAGGCCAGCATCGACGGTAGTACCACGCCCGGAGCAAGCCCGCAGTCGCGAAATACCTGTTCGTACTCAGACAGAACACTGTCCAGGGCGGCTGCAGCGATCACGCGTACGCCGCCGTTGTTTGTACGGCGAACTTCATAGGAAATCGCGGCACGATCCACGTCGAAGGGCACCGCCTTCTTAAGCCGAAACCGGACCACCGCGTCGGCCTCGGTCTTCTTCTCAGGCAACGATTCGAAGTCGAGCAGGGTTACACGAACAGCGCTATCGGGGAGGATGGCAACGACGTCCCGCCCGCGCCCGCCGACGATGTTAATGGCGTCGGTGATCCCCTGTTGCACGGAGGCGCCATCTTTCAGGTTCGGCTCGGTGAGGCTCGGCGCCAGCACACCACTTGCAAGAGAACGAACCGTCGAGGTCTCGATTGCGCCGCTGGTATCGGCCGCGCGCGCTGCAATCACTCGTTGCGGCGTCAATTCGCAGGCAATGCGCGGTCCCAAGTTGGTTGTTTTTACCATTCGTCAGTACGTTTCTTCCAGAACCCGTTATCTGGTCGTTTCGATGAAGGTGACTTTGTTAATCTCCTTCAGAGTCGTGGTTCCCGATTTCACCTTTTGCAGCGCGGATTCGCGCAGGAAGTGCATGCCTTCCTCTTTGGCAGCGCGTCGAATCTCCGAACTGGGTTTCTTCGCCAGGATCATCTCGCGCACGCGATCGCTCAAATCAAGGACTTCGTGGATCGCCGTTCGCCCACGGAAGCCTGTTCCAGAGCACTCGATGCAACCCTCGCCTTCGGAGAAAAGGAACGATCCCCACTCGCGTGGATCGAGTCCGCTGGCTTCCAGAACTTCTGTCGGATAGCGCACCTGCTTCTTGCACTGTTCGCAGATGATACGTACGAGACGCTGCGCAAGAATGCAGTTCAAGGCGGAGACAAAGTTGTAAGGTTCCACTCCCATATTGAGGAAGCGGCCAATAACGTCCACGACGTTGTTCGCGTGCACCGTGGTGAATACCAGGTGGCCGGTGAGCGCCGATTGAATTGCGATTTGCGCAGTCTCGGTGTCGCGAATTTCGCCGACCATGATCTTGTCGGGATCGTGACGCAGAATCGAACGAAGACCGCGAGCGAACGTCAGTCCCTTTTTCTCATTCACAGGAATCTGGGTGACGCCGCGAATCTGATATTCGACTGGATCTTCGATGGTGATGATCTTGTCTTCGTCTGTCTTGATCTCATTCAAGGCGGCGTACAAGGTCGTCGTTTTGCCGCTGCCGGTAGGTCCGGTCACCAGCACCATGCCGTAAGGCTCCGCGATATAACGCCGGAACTTGCGGATATCGTCGTCGCTGAAGCCGACCACATCGAGGGTCAGCTTGTGAAACTTTTCGCTCATCGACTCTTTGTCGAGGACGCGAAGCACAGCGTCTTCTCCGTTGATCGACGGCATGATCGAGACACGGAAATCGATGGAGCGTCCGTTATAGCGGACCCGAAACCGTCCGTCCTGTGGAACGCGGCGCTCGGCGATATCGAGTTCCGACATGACTTTTACACGGGAGATGATCGTCGAGTGGTGCTCTTTGGCGATGGGCGACATGGCAGGTTGCAACACACCATCGATACGGTACTTGATGACCACAGAATCGTCACGGGTCTCGATGTGAATATCGCTGGCGCGCCGTTGCAGGGCGGTGAAAGATGGTCGTATCGACGAGACGTATGATCGGGCTGATGTCGCTCTCGGCGGTGAGCCGTTCAATGGAGATGGTTTCGTCGCCGTTCTCGTCGCCATCGCGAACCAGGTCCAGCGTAAACGCCTGCGTGGCTTCCTCGAGAACGCGCTGCGATTGTTCCGTCTTCTTCAGAATGTCGCTGATCTGCGACAGCGTAGCGACACATGTGTGAATGCGTTTTCCGAGAAGAATGCTGATTTCGTCGATACTCATCAGCTGGCTGGGATCGGAGATGGCAATCGCGAGACGGCCTTCACGCTCTTCCAGCGGAATGAAGTTGTACCGGAACATCAGGTCGACCGGGATCTTGCGAAACAATTCCGGCTGGAGATGGGCTTCGCGCAGATCTACGAATTCACAACGGTAGCGGCTAGCTAACTCGCGAGCGCGTGGTTCTTCATCCCGTGTTGCGACTCCGGACGAAAAGACCTCGGCGGGAAGAGTGACCCCGTTTCCATTTACAAAAAGCGGCTTGTTATTTGTTGATGCCATTTACTTCAAATTTCTTTCCGGCCAATCCTGGCCCGGAGCTTGATCAAGTCCAAAACTACTGTATTCCCGACGCACCCAAGGTGAAGATCGGCAGATAGAGTGATAGCAGCACGAAGGCGACAATCACACCCATCACGATCAGGATCGCTGGTTCAATCAGCGACATGGCTGCCGTGAGCGCCGTCTGTACATCTTCTTCGTAGAACTCTGCCACCGAGTTCAGCATGGCCGGAAGCGCTCCCGTTGATTCGCCGACTTCAATCATTTCAACCGCGAGTTCAGGGACCCGCCCCGTTTCTTCCAGGCTCCGCGATAACGGGCGGCCTTCACGCACTTTGTGTGACGCTGCGAGAATCGAATCGGCCAATGAACGGCTTTGCATGGAGGAACCGGCCGTCTCCAACGATGGAACCAGCGGCAACCCTCCGGAAAGCAGGGTTCCCAACATCCGACAGAAGACCGCGACTTGATATTTCTGCCAGATGCTGCCCAGCACGGGGACTCGCATGCGGGCACGATCAAGAGTACGCGAACCGTTCTCTGAGTTCTTCCAACGCCAGAAAAGAACGATGACGACCGCCACCACGATTGCCACAATCGGCGCATATCTCTGCATGTTCTGCCCTACGGCAAGCATGAACATGGTCAGCGCGGGCAACTGTTTTTCAGAGCTGATCTGCGTATAGAGCTCGCCGAACTTAGGGACAACGTACGTCATCAGAAAGATCAGCATCCCGGTAACCAGCACGGACAACAGAGCCGGATACACCAGCGAAGCTTGAAGCTTCTTGCGAAACGTCATCGCCATGCGCTGGAAGCCGATGTAGCGGCTGAGAACCTCTTCGAGGTTTCCGCTCTTTTCGCCAGCCAGCAGCGTTACCGGATAGATTTTTGGGAATACGCCTTGTGCTGCAAATGCATCGGAAAGCAACTCGCCGCCTTTTACGCGGTCGCGAACATTTTCCAGCAAACTCTGGAAGTAGGCGTTTCTCTGACGCTTGATCAGCAAGTCCAGGGCGTTCACGATCGGAAGTCCGGCGCGAATCAGTGTCAGGAATTGTGAGTTGAAGATGACAAACGTATCGAGCTTGACCGAGCGCCGCTGTGGCAGACGCAAGCCACTGCTGACCAAGCCCCGCGGCTTGATGGAATAGACGAGAAATCCCTGCTGGGAGAAGCGGTCTCGAACATCAGAGGCGGAGAAACCGGACTCCACCTGTTCGAGGACGCGGCCCCGCTCGTCTGCCATTTTGATGGTGAACTCTGCCATTCAATTCGTTTGCAGCACGTTCAGTGTATCACTGCAATGTACCTCATCCGGCGCCTTGGGTTTATTTGTAACCCATTCGTAACATGCCACTTAATCGCCTAATTCCTGAGCGTCTACGACCTCGACTCCGGGGGGTGGAGCAAACCGGAAACGTTGCTCCGTGACACTTACGTTTTCATGCTGATCGCGAAACTGGAACTCTGTTGTTGAGCCATCAGTCTCATCGATCGTGATTCGCGCAATGCGGTGCTCGGGAGAAATCTCAAGCAGCACCTGAGAAATCCGATCCTGCATCTGGCGCGGCACTCCCCGGAGTACCACATTTCCCGGCACGCTAGCGGATACATCAGGAGCAATGCTCAGCGCGTTGAGCTCTTTATCCAACTTGGTTTTGCCCAGCAACAGCCGCAGAGGAGAACGAAGATCGTCGATCTTGCTGACGGGAGCCTTCTGAACTCGCGCCTCTCCGGGCACATAGAACCACGCTACTTTGCCGTCACTGATGAAGAGCTTTTCTCGCGGGGAGGTGTATTCCCAGCGCATCTTCCCCGGCTTCTTCAGCCATAAGGTGCCCGATTCCTGGCGCTGCATGCCCGCTCCTCGATACGTCTCAGTGAACTGGGTTTGCAGGGACTGCAGGTCGTTGTAGTGGCGATCGACAGCGTCCGCTACCTGACGGACGTTTTGTTGGCCATAAGAGACGGCGAGTCCACCGGAAATCAGGAATAGGAGTACGAGAGCGAGAATCTTCGTTTTCATCCAGTCCCTATTCTGCCACTTCTGCCACTTTTTGATCCGGTCGCGGATCGATCAGGTCTTGGGTATCGTGATCTTGGGTTTCCAGTTCGGCGGCGCTCCCTTGGTTATGAACGGCATGGCGTCGGGATCTTGCACCTGGATTTTTCCATCCGGCATGAGCTTGTAGGGTCGCCCAGTTGGGTCGATTGGAGTTCCGCGCAGCAGGCCGGCGGAAATCAGGTCAGAGAAGCTGGAAGGAAGGGAGCCGGTTTTCATGCGGTATTGCTCGACTGCCTTTTCGAGAGCGGACACGTCGTCATCAGCTTTCATCGACTGCAAATGCTGCAATGCGTTGTGACGAATCGTCTCATTTGCGGCAGTCTCGTAGGTGGAGCGCCAGAGCAGGCGAGAGGTTTCAAGGTCGCCTCCACGGCTGGCGTAGGCAGCTGCCAGCACCTTGAGAGCAGGATTGCTGTCCGGCAGCTGGGATCCTTTCTCGAACGTCCTCGACGCGGCAAGATAATCATGCAGGTCCCATGCCTGCAGGAATCCGAGGTCATAGTACAAATGCCAGTCATTTGGATTGCGTTCGATTCCACGCTTCACAAGTTCCACTGCTTTTTGTGGCTGGCCAGCTCCCTGAGGCGGTGGCTCGGTGAGGAATGTAGCTCCGAAGCGATAAGCGACGGTCAGCTTCGGATCGAGCGTCGTGGTGATATCCAGCAGAGGATACAGAAGGTTGTACTCTTCCGCGCTGCGCCGGTGATGGCTGCCGAAGTACTGCACGGCTCGCGTCCAATAAATATCGGCGAGCAATCCAGTGTAGCCAAGGCTCATGCGTTTCAACGCCGAGGGCGAACTGATGTACAAGCTTTCACGGATGAGGCCCGGTCCCCTGGCAACATCAATCTTGCGCAGCAGCAACACAGAGCAGGCAAAGCAAAACACGATCGTTATCGTGAGTGCAATGGTTGCCTTCCTGTCGCTGAACGACGTCATTTCATATCTCTGCGCTGGAAGATCAGTGCCGCGGCGGCCACCATAGCGGCGGAGTACAAAACCGCATAACCGGTATTCAGGAGAATGATCTTTCCTGCGACAGCCTCTCCGTGTGCAACGGACGATGAAATGTTCAATGCTGAGAAGTTCGGAACCAGATAAGCGGCGGCTGTCGCGAATACCTTTAACGCTCCCGCGGAACTGGCCGCCAGCGCGCGAAGATCCTCGCTGAAGTTTCCAATCACAAAAAAGCAGAACGCCATCACGGCGGACTCAATCGGCGTAGAAAACGAAGAGAACAGCATGGTGAACGACGTCACCATGATGAACTGCAACAAGATAAAAAATATTGCAACGAGTACGTAAACATCGGCGTGTTTAAACCGATGCATCACGAAGAGCAATGCGGCGAAGAGCCCGGCGGCCATGAAAATGGTGTTGACCGCCAACGTGCTGACCAGCCCGAAATATTTGCCAAGAATGAATTGCCAGCGTTGCACCGGCCGCGTTAGTACGGTGTAAACGGTACGCTTATCGATTTCCTTCGAGACCAGGCCAATTCCAATAAAGATCGCGATTAAGACACCAAATATAGAAATGGCGGTGAGTCCCAAGTTTACCAACAGCTCGCGCTCTACGCCAATCGTGATCTGACCAAGCAGAAGGGAAGCACCGATCATCAGCAGCGCGAAGATGATCAGGTTGTATAGCACACGATCCCGAACAGCTTCGCGAAATGTGTTCGCGGCGATGTAAGCGATCCGCATCTAGCTGCCCCCCGACGTTTGCGCAAGCTTGCTCAGGAAGTAATCCTCCAGAGTTGTTCGTACCGGCGTGATCGAGATAATGCGAGCTTTATTCACGCGAAGTGTGTCGATAACCTGCTCGAGTTTCGAGTCATCGATGACGGTGCGAATGACTTCGCCCGCGACGTGAGTTTCACTGCCGAGCGCCTGAACGGCTGGAATAGCCTGCTTGCCTTCCCAGACGATCTCCACCTTTCCCCGCACACTCGAAGTCAGATCGGCCACGACGCCGACTCCGCGCAACTCGCCCTTGGCAACGATGGCAACTCGGTCACACAGCGCTTCCGCATCGGACAGAATGTGCGTCGAAAAGAAAACAGTCTTGCCTTCTTCTTTCAGGCTGGCAATCAAATCCCGAACCTCTCGTCTTCCGATGGGATCGAGTCCAGACATGGGCTCATCGAGAAAAACGAGCTTGGGATCATGAAGGATGGCTTGCGCAATTCCGACGCGCTGCAGCATGCCTTTCGAAAATTTCCGTAACTGCGTGTTGACCGCATCGTCTGCGAGCCCCACCCGATTGAGGGCAGCCGTAATTCGCTGGGCGCGCTCTCCGGCGGGTACCCCGGAGAGTTGCGCGTAGTAATTCAATAACTCCGCAGCGGTGAGGTAGTCGTAAAAGTAAGGCTGTTCAGGAAGGAATCCAATCTGTGCGCGGATTGCGGGATCCTGAATGACGCCGCCGAGAATCGCGGCAGAGCCAGAGGTCGGCTTCACCAGGCCCATCAGTAAACGAAGAGTCGTAGTTTTCCCGGCACCATTCGGACCGAGATATCCGAAGATCTCACCTTGTTCAACGGTGAGGGTCAATGGAAGAAGAGCACGCTTTGGGCGCTTTCGCCAGAACCCGGTGGAATACGTCTTCTCGAGTGCAGACGTTTGTATCACGATCAAGGCGATAGGTTGGTCCTATTCAAGTTTCTAAGGGATTATAAAATAAGGGCTGTTACCCACTGCTATTGCGATTTATGCACGGAACCCTAGTGGTGACGATCTTGTCACTGAATGATCGGATCCGTTGCGGAAGCGGGACCAGAAGAGTTGTAGCGGATCACGCCGGTAGCGTCGCTGAAAAAGTGTCGCTGGTAGGGAATCCCCGTAGTGGGATCGGCCTGAATGCTGTAGTTCGTTCCGGAAGTGACGCCACAGGTTCCCGGAGGACCAGTAAGATTTACGGTAAAGTGATACCCCTGCCGGTCGGGGAAAACGTCGTCGATGATGCCGGAGGCAGTTGGCCCACTTCCGTTGCCCCCGAGTGCCGGCATTTGAACAAAACCGCAACCAGGGTAAGTCGTTGTATAGGTGGTCTCGGCCGTATTGATCGTCTTCAGGTGATTGGCGGCGGCAGCTTCCTGAGCCGAAACTCGCGAGCGAAGTAGGTTCGGCAAGGCAATGGCGGCGATGATCAAGATAATTGCCACCACGATCAGCAGTTCGATTAACGAGAATCCGCCCTGTTTGCGCATCACGCCCCGTCACTTTCGGGGTTTATTAATGCACAATTGATGCCAATATCGGAACCAAAACTCTGACCTGTTTTCAACAACTTACGAGGAGGCACTCCTCGGTGGGGCCAGAACTCGGCACCCAACATTGACGTTTTTTGTCAATCCTTGAATTACTACGGCACTAGCCAGGCCCGGGCGAGACTCTTTGAAAGAGTACACACGTGCCGTCATCGTAGAGAACCTTGAAGTGCGGATCTTTGCGGAGATAATTGGTGAGTGGCTTGCCGGGCGAACCGACAACCAAGTTTGCCTTAGTCAGAAGGGGGTTTTGGTCCCAGCCTGGAAGGAGATACCACGTATCGTGAGACTGGATGACTTCATCCTGACCATGGATGTTCGTCCGTCCGTCTATCGCAACCGGATAATCAGGAAGTGCATAGATCAGAAAACCGCCCCAATCGTAATCATTGAAAATCGGACCCGGCAGATGATGCTCGTGGATGTAAGCCACCGCCCCAACGGGCATAGCTCGTGCGATGAGAGAAAGCAGGTATTTGTTCGATGGGACCCGTTCCAGCATTGCGAATATCACGATGAGCACGCCCACGGTTCCGTATAACCACAGCCTGGACGACTCTTTGGGGGGGGCTGGCTCCTCGTTCGGTCTCTCGGCAATAATAGCGGCAGCCAAAACCCCAACTAGCCATACATCCCGCTGCATGCGGAATGCCGACGTAGCGGCCCAAACTAACAGGATGATCCACATTGGGCTGACTATTTTTCGCCTGCCCAAGACAAATGCGGCGCCCAAGCTGATGAACAGCACACAGAAATCCAAGTAGGTGGTGAAGGGCATCGCCATCGTTTCGACCACAAGGCTCGCCAAGAGGGGCTGGTGAAGGAAGTCGAGAATCACCTGATATGGGCCAAATCCGTAGGGGTTGAGAACGGTGACAGCTGCGCTGACCGCGAGCACGGCCCAGAGTCGAGCAGAGAATCTGTGCCTGCGTTCACGGCTCAGGAACATGCGATCGAGAAGGGGTTCGATGCAGAACACCCCGATGAGAAACAGGCCATAAACAAACTGGACGTGAACGTTCGACCACGCCCAGATGATGGCCGGGGCGAACCATATCATTTTCGTATATCCCTTCTGCCGCTCACGAAGCAGAAGGTGCAAAAGCATAATGAACAACAGAATCGTTATAGTTCCTGGCCGTGGGGAGATGACGATTTGCGCAATGATGCCTACAGCCACGGTCAGTCCGATGGCGCGCCAGAAACTCGCTCCCTGTCCACGTACGAGTACGAAAACCGCGGCCACAGTCGCCATCCAGGCCAGCAACGTGTAGGCCGCCACTCCCAATAAGTCGAAGTTCTTTGCAACCTCATAGATGAAGACGCCAAAAGGCCAACTGTAGGCAATCCACAGCTTGCCAACTCCTGTTGCTGAAAAGGGGTCAGTATGCGGAAGTTGGTGGTGCTGCATGATCCATTCACCCGAACGCATGTGCCATCCGAGGTCGGGATCCAGAACCGACGTGAGGCGTACCGGCAACAGGGCGTACCAGGACAACGCCAGCACGAACGCCAGTACCTTCAGGCTGAGGGTGAAGGGGAAGCGCGCGTTCAGCTTAGCCGTGATTCTGCCGATGGTTTGCAGGATCCACGGGAAGAAAGCCTGATTCGAACCGCTCCGATTGCGTGATTCCTGAACCTCAGGAGAGCTATCGACTGCATGCGTGGGAGAGTCAACTACCATGGCGAAGGCCTCTGTCGTTACCCCTTCTTCTCTTCGTGATACTCCGTTTCGGTGTTGACGGCCCAGAGATTCGTCTTGTCTGTTCGCCCAGCGATGATATTGTCCACGGCCGTCATCGCCGTCAACATCGAGTGGTCCTGATTGTTGTATTTGTGCATTCCATTGCGTCCGACCAAGAACAGATTTTGGAAGGCATCGAGGTATTCGCGAACCGTATCGAAGCGTTCGTACGCGCCGAAATACGCTGGATAGGTTTTCGGCACGCGTACAACAGTCCAGTCGGACACATCTGGTGTTTCAAGAATATCGATCTGAGCAAGCTCCGCGATGGCGAAGCGCGCCATTTCGTCGTCCGGCTTTCTCCACAAATCGTCATCCTCGTAGCAGAAGTACTCCACCCCGATCCAGACTTTGCCGGGGTCAGCAACCATATGCGGACTCCAGTTATTGAAAATCTGCAGGCGGCCCGCCAGTACCTCCGGCTCCTGGATGTAGATCCAATTGTCAGTGATCAGCTTTGCCCGCTGTTCTTCATCCTTCACTTTCAGCTTGTCGAGCAGCAGGCCGACTGTAATGAAGTCACGGTATTGAAGGTTGTTGCTGACCTCCCTGACTGCCGATGGAACGTCAGTGCGCAGTCCGCGAACCAGGTCCTTAATCGGCATGGTTGAGAAGAACCAGTCACCGCTAAAGGTGCAGCTTGTTCCATTGCGATCCGACCCGACAAGTGCGGCTATCTTCCCGTCCTTGACTTCGAGGCCGTGAACATCAAATTCCGTGATGATCTCGCCGCCCATTTCTCGAACCTTGCGAGCGACTTCGTCCCACATTTGTCCGGGGCCGAATTTCGGATACAGGAATTGTTCGATGAGCGAGGTTTCCGTGTCCTTCTGCGAGACATCGCGCGATTTCCGGAATGCTTGTCGCAAGAAATGCGAGATGGTCTTGCGAATGGATAATCCCTTAATGCGCTGTTCGCCCCATTCCGCGCTGATCTGATCGCAGGGAACGCCCCAGACTTTTTCCGTGTAAGACTTGAAGAAGGTGCCATAAAGCTGCCGGCCGAAGCGATTAATGAAGAACTGTTCCAGATTCTGCACTTTGCGAATTGGAAACAGAGCGCTCCGCAGGTAGCTCATGCCAATTCTGAAAGTTCGCGCTAGACCCAGCTTCTTCAACGTGTCTGAAGTGAGTTGAATCGGGTAGTTGAAAAACTGCCGGAGGAAGTAGATTCGGGACTTTCGCGGGCGCACCAGCATGACCCGGTGCTTTTCATCCAGAATGGACTCGGTACCCACCTGCGGCTCTTCGACGGCAACCGATGCCGTGCCACCCGATCCCGACTTCGCCAACGGCAACGCCCTTGTCTGCTGTTGATAAGTAAGGCGGACTTCTCCTTGCGTTTCGGCGGCAAGCGGCATGTGCTGGAACCACCAATTCATCACACGGTCGCTCTTGGAAAAGAAGCGGTGGCCCCCGATATCCATTCGGTTGCCCTTGTAGTCCACGGTACGGGAGATCCCTCCCATGTATGTGCTTTTTTCAAGCACGATCGGACGAATGTCCGTGCGCGTAAGGAGTTCGTAGGCTGCGGTCAGTCCTGCCGGACCCGCACCAATAATGATCGCAGTCTTAGGTTTCACAAGGCGGCCTTTTTCCAAGAATACACGGAAACAGGAGGCTCTCTCTATTAGCAGTACTGGCACCCTGTCCTTCGGTGCGAAACTGCGGCGTCGCTTCAAGTACCCAGCGTGAGAGGAGAATTCTGCTTTTCTGAATACGAGATAACCAGAATAGAAAAGGGAGCAACGGTTGCCCGATGCTCCCCTTCGGCTTTGTACCCTCCCCCAGGTACTTCGCCAAATCAATCGATCAAATGTTATCTACTGCAGTGGCGGGTCGCTGTTCGCCGGCGTTCCTCCGGACAGGTTGTAGCGGATGACGCCACTCTGGTCGGAGAAGAAGCTGCGCTGACCGGTCGTACCAACCGTAACCGGTACGCCCGTGGTCGCATAAGAAGTATTCGGCGCTGCGGTTCCTGGCGTAGACGTAAACACGTAGCCACTCTTGGTGCCGAGTGCCAGCACGTTGTCAATCAGGAGGGCGCCTGTGTTGCTAGCAGTGGTGCCCGTTCCGCCCAAGGCGGCCAGAGTCGTAAATCCGTCGGCCGGATAACTGGTCGCGAAAGTTACTTGAGCGGTGTTGATGGTACGCACGGAGCCCACGGCGGACGCTTCATTAGCGGCCATACGCGAGCGCAGCAAGTTGGGAATTGCAATTGCCGCGATGATCAGGATGATCGCCACGACGATCAGAAGTTCAATTAACGAGAAACCCTTTTGTTTACGCATTCGCCATCCTTTCGATTTCAACCAAGCCCTTCGAGTGAATAAGTGGCACGCACATTGCCAAACTGGCTAAGAATTGCAAAGGTGGCGTACCTACAGTAACTAGTTGTAGATAAACAGAAAAGCGTTTCGAGCAGTCAGGTGCGGTTGCAAATAAGGGTCCAAAGGGGGTAGAGGATGACAGAAAGTGCGGCAGTTCTTGACAGAAAATGTCAGTCACCGTGAGGCGGGAGTCTTCTGCTCTGGGGACGGGGACACCAAAATAGAAAAGGGAGCAACGGTTGCCCGATGCTCCCCTTCGGCTTTGTACCCTCCCCCAGGTACTTCGCCAAATCAATCGATCAAGCGCTATCTACTGGAGCGGGGGATCGCTGTTCACAGGTGTTGATCCGGACAGGTTGTAGCGGATGACGCCACTCTGGTCGGAGAAGAAGCTGCGCTGACCGGTCGTACCAACCGTGACCGGTACGCCCGTGGTCGAATAAGAAGTATTCGGTGCCGCGGTTCCTGGTACAGATGTAAATTTGTAGCCACTCTTGGTGCCGCCAGCCAAAACGTTGTCAATCAGGAGGGCAGCGGTATTGCTAGCAGTGGTGCCTGTTCCGCCCAGGGCGGACAGAGTCGTAAATCCGTCGGCAGGATAGCTCGTCGCAAAAGTCACCTGAGCGGTGTTGATGGTACGCACGGAGCCCACGGCGGACGCTTCGTTAGCGGCCATACGCGAGCGCAGCAAGTTGGGAATTGCAATCGCCGCGATGATCAGGATGATCGCCACAACGATCAGAAGTTCGATTAACGAGAAACCTTTTTGTTTACGCATGTGCTCCTCTGGAGTGTTTCTTGGCCTTAGCCACGGCCCGGATAAGTGCATTCGGCTGACCAAAGCAGATGGATTGTCACATTTCTGTCAATCCCGCGAAATAAGTGTTTTCCGTTCCGTAACTTGCACGACTTACGGAGTTCCGCCCTTTGCGTAGTCACGGACAGAAATGCGATTTCTACACCATCAATTTGACGTTTTGTGTCATCCACACAAACCCAAATTTGTCAGCTGAGCGAACCGCACCATTGTGACATTTTTTGTCATTCTTTGCCGAACTGACCGGGCCACGCATTAAGAACGTGCGCAATACGCCGGATTGCAGCAGTGACCAGAGGTTTTTGATAGGGACAGGAAGGATGGAGACCTAGCAGTTCAACGATTCCCGGTTCATCTTTAGTCCATTCAAGTTTCCCAGAACGGTGACTGCGATCGAACCTGTCTGGAAGCAGGACTGCGCCAATTGCATGACGTCGTCGTCCGTAACCGCCTCGACACGCTCGATAATCTCGTCCATCGAGTAGAAGCGGTCAAAGTACATTTCCTGGCGCGCCAGGTTCGACATCCGGGCAGTGGAGGACTCCAGGCTCAGCATCAGGTTGCCTTTGAGCTGATCCTTGCTGCGACGCAGTTCGTCCGCCGAAATCAGTTCCTCTTTAAGCTTCCGGAACTCGGCGACGACGGACTGAACCACCTTGGTCGCGGACTCGCGTGAGGTTCCCGCGTATACGGACAGGCATCCGGTATCGCGGAAGGGATTCAGCTCGCTGTAGATGGCGTATGCCAGTCCCTGTCGTTCGCGAACGCTCTGGAATAGGCGCGAGCTCATGCCCCCGCCTAGCAGAGTATTCAGGATGTAAGACGCGAACCGCTTCTCATGTCCAATAGAAAGGGAGGGCACGCCGATGCAAAGCTGAACCTGCTCGAGCGCCTTCTTGTTGCGCATGATGATTCGCGACTGCGTCTTAGGTGCCGTCTGATAAAACCCGTTTGGCCCGGTAGGGAGAGTCACGAAATGTTGCGCTGCGAGCTCTACGACACGCTCGTGTTTCAGGTTCCCGGCCACCGCCAGGATCATATTGTTCGGAATGAAAAATCGCCGGTAGTAATCGAATAACAATGCCTGTTCGAAACGGCGTACCGTCTCCTTGGTCCCCAGGATTGGCTTGCCCAGCGGATGATCCTTCCAGAAATTCTGCGTGAAGATCTCGTGGACGAGATAGTCGGGATTATCTTCGTCCATCTTGATCTCTTCGAGAATCACGCCGCGCTCGCGAGTGACTTCCTTCTGATCGAAGGTCGGGTGCAGCACCAGGTCGCTCAAAATGTCCCAAGCTACAGGAAGATGTTCATCCAGAACTTTAACGTCGAAGCAGATACATTCCTTGGCCGTAAAGGCGTCCATATTGCCGCCAATGGAATCGACCTCGCGCGCGATCTGCTCGGCTGAACGGGACTGGGTCCCTTTGAACAGCATGTGCTCGACAAAATGCGAGATGCCGTTCAACTCGGCGGTTTCATGCCGCGAACCGGTCTTGATCCAGATGCCAAGGGAAACCGAGCGAATGTGCGCCATTTCTTCGGTCAGAATCGTCAAACCGTTGGGTAGAACCTGTCGGCGTATGTTGCGCAGGCCTTCCATAAGCTGCTCGCCAGCTGCGATGATGGGTGTCCCTTCAGAGAGAGAAACCGCCGTATTATGCGACAGGCGGTCGGAATCGGTCGTATCTGTCCTAAATTGTTGCATACTGGAGGCAGTTTTTCAGCGGAGAGCTAAATAAGTTCTGTGTCGACGATTTTGCGATCCCGGGTCGGCTCGCATCTGGGCTTCCCGGGACTTCACTGATCTGCCTGTTTGATGCATGACAGTTAACCGAAAATTCGAACTATTAGGCCTTAGTTTAGAAGAGCTTACGGCGATTGCACTCGAAAAGGGGCAGCCCTCCTATCGAGGAAAGCAGCTTTCCGAAGCGATTTATCGAACGCGAGTAAACCAGATCGAGCAGATATCAACGCTTCCCGTTGCCTTCAGAACAGGGCTGGAAAACGAAGGATGCTCGGTCGGACTGCCAAGGCTTGAGAAGCGCTTTCAGTCGGTAGATGGAACTGTCCGATACCTGATCGGCCTCGACGACGGCGAGAGCGTGGAGACGGTCTGGATGCCCGAAGGGGATGGTGGCGAAGCCGGCGACGGAACCGAAGCTGGCGACGAAGAAGTCCCGGGTGGCACCAAGTGGAGCCGCGCGACCATTTGCGTCTCCAGCCAGGTGGGATGTGCGGTGAATTGCCAGTTCTGCCTGACAGCGAAGCTTGGAGTCAGGAGAAATCTTACGGCTGGGGAGATCGTTGGCCAGGTGCTCGCAGTTCTCACAGATCAAAAGGTCGAAGTCGAGCAGCGCCGCATCAACCTGGTCTTCATGGGAATGGGTGAACCGTTCCTCAACTACGAGAACTTCATGAAGGCGTCACGTCTCCTGGTGAAAGAAGTGGGAATTCCGGAATCGCGAATGACGGTTTCAACCGCAGGCATTGTTCCTCGAATTGAGGAATTTGGGAGAGAATCAGTGCGTCCCAAACTTGCGATCTCGCTTAATGCTTCCAATGACACCGGGCGCGAAGAAGTCATGCCCATCAATCGCAAGTGGGATTTGAAGAAATTGCTGGATGCGGCGCGCGCCTTTCCACTTCGCCCGCGCGAGCGGGTGACCTTTGAGTACGTCTTGTTGAACGGAGTGAACGACTCTACGGCAAATGCGAGGGAAGTCGTGCAGTTGTTGCGAGGACTTGCTGCCAAGGTCAATCTGATCGCGCTGAACCCTGGGCCCGATCTCCCTTATGGCACTCCTTCTGACGCCGCGGTCGCGGCATTTCAGCGAGTGCTGATCGAGGGCGGGGTACCTGCATTCGTTCGTCGTCCGCGGGGACGCGATATCTATGCCGCTTGTGGACAACTGAAGCGGACCCAGGAGCTGGTCACAATTGCTGAATGACGATTTATTCCTTCAGCTTCAACTTGCTCTTGTTCTCTTCCAGGAAGCTGCGCAGGTTCTCCGCCTGATCTAACAAGCGAATCCACTGCTCGTAATAAAGCGTGACGGGAAATCGGCCCAGCCCATAGACACTGACGCCGCCTTTTTCACCAACGCGGAATTCCAGGCTGCCGCCACGCCGTCCACCTTTCTTCTCCAGTTCTTCAAGTTTCGCTTTCAGTTCTTCGTAGCTTGGTTCTGACATCGATTTGTCCTCTTGTGTGCTGGTGTCATTGTAACAATCGCCTGCTTCTCCGAACTGTTTGCGATTCAACTCGCTTTGGACCGCACGCATCCCACAAGAGTCTTGCGAGTCTTCCGCAATGGGACTCGTGCATAGCGGAGGTCAATATGGCCGAGAACAAACTGGACGGAGTGCGGGTGGCGATTCTTGTCAGCAGTTGTTTCGAACAATCGGAGCTGACCGAGCCCAGAAAAGCGCTCGAGGAAGCGGGCGCCACGACCCGGATCGTTTCTGTTCAGCCTGGCACCATCAGGGCCATGAAGAACGATGAAAAGGCAGATACCTTCAACGTGGACTTCACCCTAGACCAGGTGACTCCGGACGAATTCGACGCCGTGCTGCTGCCGGGTGGAGTCTTCAATGCGGACTTTCTGCGGGCTGACGAACGTGCGCAAGAGTTCGCACGAGCATTCGACATCGTGGGCAAGCCCATCGCTGTGATTTGTCACGCGCCCTGGCTGCTCATCTCCGCAGGCTTGGTAGAAGGCCGAACTCTGACCAGCTATTACACCATCGAAGACGATGTACGAAATGCCGGCGGACGATGGATCGACCAGGAAGTAGTGCGCGACGATAACTGGGTAAGCAGCCGAGAACCGGCCGATCTGCCGGCGTTCAATCGCGAAATGATCATTATGTTTGACGAACTGACGGGCCCGAAAGAACAGTCACGAGCCGCCTAGCTGAAAACCACAGTCAGTACTCGTCGCGTCAAGAGAGCTTGCAGCCGATTCCTTCCTGCATTCAAATGAAGGTGTGCCTATCAAGCTCCGCGAGTTTCGCGACGGTGAATTCGAGTCTCTCTGGCGTTTGGATCAGGAATGTTTTCCGCGCGGAATTGCCTATTCCCAACGCGAACTGAAGCACTACATGGAAGCTCCAGGCACATTCACGGTCGTCGCCGAAGCCGATGAGCGAGGGATTGCGGGCTTCCTGGTGGGGCAGCGTCATAAGCGCGGTCTCGGACATGTGGTCACCATCGACGTGAGTCCGCGCTTCCGGCGTGAAGGCGTGGGCTCCTTATTGATGGGAGAGGCCGAAAGCAGGCTGCGATCGGAGGGATGCCACTCCATATTTCTTGAGACCGCAGTCGATAATCTGCCTGCGATCGCCTTCTACGAGCGTCTCGGGTACCAGACCTTAAGGACTCTCTCCGGCTACTACATGGGCGAGCTTGATGCATTGTTGATGGGAAAGAAACTTGACCAAAACGGGCGACGCAAGCAACGCAAAACAGAAGGAACCTAGCGTCGTCGTTGGCGAGATAATTCGTTATTTCTGGACTGATTGCGATCTCTTAACGCATCCTTGAGGGGCATGCGCGCCAGCCGCAATTCCAAAAGAAAAAGTCCGAGACCTCAAAGCACTCGAGAGTTCGTGGTTGCCGTCGATACCGGCGGAACTTTTACTGATTTCATCTGGATTGATGGCGGCCGCACGCGCATGTTGAAAGTTTTCTCAACGCCGGACGATCCTTCGCGAGCTATCGCAGAGGGACTGCGGCAGATCACGAAACCTGCATCTCCGTTGCGATTACTTCACGGGACTACCGTGGGGACGAATGCTCTGCTGCAGCGCAAGGGTGCGCGCATCGCGTTTGTAACCACTGCGGGTTTCGAAGATACGATCGAGATCGGCCGGCAGGCGCGTTCGAAACTCTACGACCTCTTCTTCGACAAGATTATGCCTCTCGTCCCCGCGGAGCTGCGCTTCGGAGTGCGCGAGCGCGTTGGACCCGATGGCGAAATCCTGATCGCTACGAATTCAGGCGAACTGGCGCGCTTAGCCGAGCGCATCTCTGCCGCAAAGCCGGAAGCCATCGCCCTTTCGCTTCTGTTTTCTTTCGCGAATAGCTCAAATGAGCACCATGTCGAGCAGGTGCTAACGAGTCTAGGCGTGCCACTCTCTGTCGCCCACAAAATCCTGCCTGAGTTTCGCGAATATGAGCGCGCCAGCACGATTACGGTGAACGCATATCTACAACCGCTGATGGGGAAGTATCTGCACGCGCTTCAAGCCAATGCACAAGGTTTCCATGAAACCGCGCGCATTTTTGTCATGCAGTCTTCCGGCGGAATTACCGCGCTGGAATCGGCGGCGAGGGAACCGGTGCGTACGATCCTCTCCGGGCCCGCAGGAGGAGTGGTCGGCGCTGCCGCGATGGCTCGGCGCAGCGGATACCATCGGATCATTTCCTTCGACATGGGCGGAACCTCGACGGACGTTGCGCTCATCGATGCCGATCTTCGTGCCACGAATGAGGCCGAGGTCGCCGGACTGCCCGTGCGCGTTCCCATGCTCGACATTCATACGGTCGGAGCCGGCGGTGGATCGATCGCACGTTTCGATGCCGGCGGAGCTTTGCGAGTTGGGCCTGAGTCGGCGGGAGCTGATCCCGGGCCCATCTGTTATGGCAGAGGCACACAGCCCACGGTTACCGATGCCAACCTCTTACTAGGACGGCTCCGGCCCGCGGCCTTCCTCGGCGGCGTGTTTCAGTTGGATATCGATCGGACGCGGTCGTTTGTGGCCGACTGGTTGCGCGCGCAGAAATCGAACTTGTCTGTCGAAGAGTTCGCCACCGGCATGTTGCGGGTGGTGAACGCTACCATGGAAAAAGCGATACGGGTCGTTTCCGTGGAGCGTGGTTATGATCCGCGCGACTTCACGCTCGTTGCCTTTGGTGGGGCCGGAGGACTGCATGCCTGCGAACTCGCAGCAGCCCTCGGCATTCCGCGCGTAATCGTTCCTTCTTATCCCGGCGCGCTCTCTGCCTTCGGCATTCTCGTAAGCGACGTTATCAAGGACTACTCACGCACGGTTCTGAAAACAGTGTCTGCGCAGAACGGATCACGGTCAGGTCAATTGCCAAAGGTGCTCGGCACCTCGCTCGACGCTGAGTTCGCGACGATGAGAAAACAGGCGCAGACCGATTTTGCTTCTGAAGGCTGGTCAGGAAAACTACAACTTACGCCAAGCGCGGACGTTCGCTATCACGGCCAGGGATTCGAACTCAATGTCCCCTGGAAGCAGAATCTTCCTGCGCTCTTCGCCGCGGAACACATGCGTAGATACGGTTATGCGGAACAATCGCGTGATCTTGAGATCGTCACCCTGCGATTGCGTGCAGTAGTCCAATCGAAGGCGCCGGCCACACGTTCCCGAAGTGAAGTACTTCCCGGCAGGCCCCAGAACGCGAAGATCTGGTTCGACAACAAAGTTGTGACGACTCCGATCTACGAACGCGACTCTCTGCCTATCAATCTTTGGCACAGAGGGCCGGCCGTTATCACCGAGTACAGCGCGACGACACTGATCCCAAGAGGTGCGAAGTTCACCTCTACACCCGAGCGCAACTTGATCGTCGAAATGAACTCCAATAGAAAGGGCGCCCCGAAACGGAGCGCCCGGTCGTGATTGGGCCAGATTAGTTAGGCGACGTCCTCTTTGTCTTCGCGATCTTCCCGCTCGGACTCGGTACTATCCTTTTTCAGTTTGTCAGCTGCATCACGAGCTGCGTCTTTGGTTTTGCCCCAGGCATTTTGGACTTTGCCTTCCGCCTGCTTCGCTGTGCCTTCAGCCTGGGCATCTTTGTCACCAGTCCACTCACCTACCTGGCGTTCCACGCGCCCTGCCACATCTTTCGCCTTTCCCTTAATCTCGTCCTTATCCATGCGAATCCTCCAATTAAGAAACCACTTCCTGTCCGAAGCACGAATCGTGCCAGGAGTTGCATCGGCAACTCAGGCGTGTTTCCCCGTAGTCACCAGTTGAAATATCAGCGCCAGCACCGCTAAAACCAGCAGTATGTGAATAAAACCGCCGAGCGTATAGCTGCTCACCACACCCACCAGCCACAGGACCAGCAGGACGATGAAGAGCGTCCAGAGCATCGCCCACCCCTTGGTGATTCCTAAGTTGTATAGCTTTTGGCTTACCTAGTGAGGTGCGTCATTCCATGAGAAAGTTGCTAACTTTCGAGAGCGGCGGCACAATCGCATATTGCTGCGCAGTCACTTTGATTGACAGGTAACAAATGAGAATAGCGATTCAGGGCGAAGCCGGTTCTTTCAGTGATGAAGCCGCTCGTACTTTCGTTCCCGATTGCCGGGTTGTCCCGTGTAGCGTTTCTGCCGAGGTATTCGACGCCATTCACTCAGGCAAAGTGAATGCTGCCATGATCCCGATCGAGAACTCGCTCGCGGGGTCCGTAGCTGAGCACTACGATTTGCTGCTCTCGCGTGATGTGTTTATCGTTCGCGAATTCCGCCTGCGTATCCGTCATAACCTGATTGCCGCGCCGGGAGTAAAGCTGGGTGAGATCAAACGCGTGCTCTCCCATCCAGTAGCTCTCGATCAGTGCCGCGATTTTTTCCGCAAGCATTCCACGATCACCAGCGTCCCGTTCTATGACACCGCCGGCAGCGTGAAACATGTCATGTCGCAGCAGTTGCGCGATACGGCCGCCATCGCCAGCAAACAGGCAGCGCAAGAATATGGCGCGAAGATCCTGCAAAAAGGTTTGGAAGACGACAAGAACAACTTCACGCGTTTCTTTCTGATTCAACGCCGTCGCCGCGTTCTAGACGGTGCTAATAAGACGTCCGTAGCATTTTCGCTGCGCAACTCGCCGGGTGCGCTCTTCAAAGCGCTCAGCGTTTTCGCGTTGCGTGATCTCAATCTCTCGAAGATTGAATCGCGCCCGCGCCGCGGACGTCCGTGGGAATACGTCTTCTATGTAGACGTTCTCTGCGGCGAGGACGAACCGGCTCGTCTTGCTTTGCGCCATCTTGCCGAAATATCGGAGTTCGTGAAGGTGCTTGGCATCTATCCGGCTGCCAGTTGATTTTCCACAGCCCTTTCGCGCAACGCATGGCCTTCTATCCGAATCTCTATCCGCCTGAGATAGACATCGGCAGGGCGGGATAGACCTCAGGTCCGATTCTCCGCGAATCAGGAAGCGTAGGCTTTTCCTCTTCGGCGATGACAAATTGCCGATGTATAACCTTGCGGCTGGATTGACTGGCAGACAGTCCAAAGTCCGACCCAGCAGGGGTGGCGTATCCACTTGCGCACCTTTCGGCGTTGCCGTGGGTTTCTCACCGGGGGTACAATGCCGACTCCTGCAAGATGGGGCTTTTCTGACGTTCTATCAGGGGCACTCGAAGTGGTCGTTTCGCCGCGTTGGTTCGCCGGGCGAAATCATAGGAAAGTAACGGGTTAGATCAGATTCTCAGGTCTCAACTGCATCCTTTAGTGGCGAACATCATCAATATGCTTGAGTCTGATACACTCAAGGGAGAAATAATGGCTAATACAACGCGCAATACCGAGCGCAAGGAGCCGGAAGAAAGAGAAGACCGGAGCTATCCGGTACTTCCGGTTAGGGATACGGTACTGTTCCCGCATGCCGTCCTGCCCTTGACCGTTGGCCGCGAAAGTTCGGTCCAACTGATTAATTCCTTAGGCGAAGACAAGACCATCGTGGTGGTAGCCCAGCGTGAGGCACGGGTGGATTCACCCCAGCCCCTGGACCTGTTCACGATTGGCACTCTGGCGGTCGTTCACAAAGTCGTGAAGATGCCGAACCAGAGCCTTTTCGTATTTGCGGAAGGCCTGGACCGAGTCCACGTACAGGAGTACACGCAACTGGCGCCGTATATGACGGCGAAGGTCTCGACCATCGGCGAAATTACTCCGCCCAAAACGGCGGAAGAGGAAGCGCTGCAGCGGAACGTACTGACGTTATTCCAGCAGATCGTTTCCGGGTCGCCGACGCTCTCCGATGAACTGGCCACCGTGGCCATGAACATCGAAGAGTCGGGACGGCTGGTGGACTTCATCGCGTCCTCGTTGCCGACGCTGTCGACCAAGGATAAGCAGGAAGTACTGGAAACAGCGGACGTTCGTATCCGCTTGGAAAAAATTAACCAGCACCTGGCGAAGGAGCTGGAAGTTCAACAGCTGCGTAACAAGATTCAGTCCGAAGTGCAGGACAAGGTTCAGCAGACGCAGCGCGAGTTTTATCTGCGCGAGCAGATGAAAGCAATTCAGAAGGAACTCGGCGAGCAGGACGAAGGTCAGCGCGACGTCGACGACCTGAAGCAGAAGGTCGAACAGGCGGGCATGCCTGAGGAAGTAAAGAAAGAGGCGATGAAAGAACTCACTCGCCTCCAGCGCATGTCGCCGATGGCCGCCGACTATGGCGTGACGCGCAACTACGTGGAGTGGCTTGCGGTACTGCCGTGGGCAAAATCTTCGGGTGGGGAAGTCGACATTCCGAAGGCGAAAGTGATCCTCGATGAAGATCACTGGGATCTGCAAAAGGTGAAAGACCGCATTCTCGATTACCTGAGCGTGCGCCGTCTGAAGCCGAACATGAAGGGTCCCATACTTTGCTTCGTCGGACCTCCGGGTGTCGGCAAAACTTCGTTAGGCAAGTCGATCGCGCGATCGCTCGGACGCAAGTTCGTGCGCATCTCGCTGGGCGGCATGCACGACGAAGCCGAAATCCGCGGACATCGTCGCACCTACATCGGCGCGTTGCCTGGACAGATTATCCAGGGCATTCGCCGCGCGGAGACCAACGACCCGGTCTTCATGCTGGACGAAATCGACAAGGTTGGCCGCGACTGGCGCGGCGATCCGGGATCGGCGCTACTTGAAACGCTCGATCCGGAGCAGAACGCCACGTTCCGCGACAACTACCTCGATGTGCCGTTCGATTTGTCGAAGGTGCTGTTCATCACCACGGCCAACATGCTGGACACGATCAGCGAACCGCTGCGTGATCGCATGGAGATCATCGAACTGCAGGGTTACACCGAGGACGACAAGGTCCACATCGCAGAACGATATCTGGTCCCGCGTCAGATTGACGAGAACGGCGTTACGGCAGACCAGATCGAATTTCCGGAGGAAGCGATTCGCTTCATCATCCGGCACTACACACGCGAAGCAGGCGTTCGCAACCTCGAACGTCTGATCGGAACGGTATGCCGCAAACAGGTACGCCGCATCGCGGAAGGCAACACGGAGAAACTCATTGTGACTCCGGAGGTCATCCAGCGGCGCGACTTCCTGGGCGGAATCAAGATCCGCACCGACAGCGAAATTGCTGAACGGACGAAGCGGCCCGGGGTAGTGGTCGGTCTGGCCTGGACTCCATCGGGTGGCGATATTCTGTTCGTCGAAGCCACCAAGATGAAGGGCAAAGGCGCGCTGAGTATCACCGGACAGATTCAGGACGTGATGCGGGAATCCATGCAGGCGGCTCTGAGCTGGGTGCGTTCGAACGCACCGCGGCTTGGAATCGACGAGGATTTCTTCGCGAATCACGACATCCACATCCACGTGCCTGCGGGAGCGATCCCGAAGGACGGACCGTCGGCTGGGGTGACCATCGCGACGGCGCTGGTCTCGTTGCTCACGGGCAAGCAGTTGCGACCGCTGCTGGCGATGACGGGTGAAATCACGTTGAGCGGCAACGTTCTGCCGATCGGCGGCGTGAAGGAGAAATTCCTCGCCGCGAAGCGCGCAGGCGTGCACGACGTGATCTTCCCGGCGGAAAACAAGACCAACGTGGAAGAGGACCTGATGCCCGAGCAGATCGAGGGTGTGAACATTCACTATGTCTCGACCATCGAGGAAGTGCTCGAGATCGCTCTGCCTTCGACACCCGCCGAAGCAAAGAGGGATGCCGAGGAGCGCGAGCACGTGCTCACCGGAGCGTAAGGTTTCGCGCTTCGCGTTTCGACGAACTTTAAGCCCCATTCGAGCCTGCTTTGGCTTGAGTGGGGTTTTTCTTTTGTCATCACGAGCGGACGTCAGTCCGCGAGGGATCTGCATTTAGCCTTTGTCATCACGAGCGGAGCGAGGGATCCGCATTCGCTTTTGTCATCACGAGCGGAGCGAGGGATCTGCATTCGCTTTTGTCATCACGAGCGAAGCGAGGGATCCGCATTTAACGCCTTAATCGGCTCACCCCAGCCTTCCGCCAAGTCCACCCACGTAGGGTTCATCAACTCAATCAGCGCGAGCCTCTTGGCGCGATCCCAGCCTTTGATCTGCTTCTCACGCCGAATTGCATTGTTCACGTACTTAAGCACTTCGAAATAATGTGGTAACGCTTCGTGAATCCTTCGATCGTTCCACTCTTGTGCTCCAGCGCACGACGGTACATATCATCGGTGATGCCGACGTAAAGAGTCTTTGACCGACTGGCCATGATGTAGACCCAGTACTTGTGTTCTTTTCTCAAATGCAGGTCCCTCCGCTTCTTGCGTTGTGCTGACAAAAGCAAATGCAGATCCCTCGCTCGCTGCTCTCGCTCGTGATGACAAGCGAAGTTTCTGGTGCTTAGAAGCGATTGTGGTGCTTCAGAACACCGCAGCCTAGCGCGAATACCTCGAAGAATGCAGTGCAGGGGCGCGTGATTACTCTAGGTGACCTGATATCACATAGTGTCTCGATCAATTCCTTCGGTCAGATCATCAGCCATTTTGAGACGGTTCTGGGCGAGCGGTTAGCACCTCTACTTACGTCCGCAACTGACAGATCGCGTTCTGAGATCCTAAAATTACCGGAGCCTATAATCCCAGACTTTGAGGCTTTGGCACGTAGATTAAGTCGGCTCTTCGAATTACGACACATCATCTGCCATGAAATGCCTTCTTCTCGCGTGTATGAAAGGTCAGAAGTCGACACCTTTCTAGGGGATGCATACCGCTTTGCAAAAGCGGTAGAAGAGGTACTGACGACTAAGAAATATGGGCAGGTACCCCTTACTCAGAGCGCAATGAACGAGGACGTCCACAAACGGCTTCAGGCCAAAGAGCAGGAATTGACAGAAGTATTAACGAAGATCCGCGCCGGAATCAAAAGAAGTGACGAATTATGTGGAACTGATAACTCGACGTGGCTTGATTCGCTAAACGACGCCCAAACAAAGTGGCTCGGCTATCGAAATGCCCATTGCGACTTCATTACTTACTTGAACATGGGCGGCACGATTAGGCCAACGATATGGGGTTCAGAGGCGATTAGCCTGACAGAGAATCGAATCTCGGACCTTCAGACGTGGCTTGAACAGGAAACGGAACGGACAGAAATCTTCTCTTCTGATGCAGAGCCGTCTGATAACTTAAGAGTGTTCGACGTACAGCGGCAGCTCCTGCTAGATGAACGGTTCAATACGCTGGACCGTTACTGGGCCGAAATGACGAGACGCGCCGAAATCAACTTCGCGATCGAGCGCCAAAAAGCCGCTAAACAGCCCTGTGCCCCAGGTTCGCGCCGTGCTGTTCGGCGATGACCTGGGAATCTCGCTCACCGATCCAGTTCCACTTTCCCCGCTCCTGAACGACTTACACCCACGATTCCCATTCCTGCATCCAACTCGCACTTCTCCCACGTTTTATTGTTATCTATTTGCAAATGTGTTCTATATTTTTATTGTCATTTAGATAAGACAATAGGTACTCACGTTTCGTCCTCTTTAGTGACAGACGGACCGACTGAAAGACTGATATACGGTCGCCGAGAGCTGTAAGTCCTTTGTTTGCCGGGACCAACCGGACTAAGTGCTTTGTTTTGTGGGGACTAACTTTATCCCATGCCCGTAAGTCCTTTAGAATGCGGGAGAGGGGTGGGGTAGGGGGTCTCCGGATCTCCTGATTTGGGAAAAACTGGGGCCGAAGGATGGGGTACCCGAACTTCGTGGGAATGATAGGGTTCCCTCGCTGCGCTCGGGATGACAGCTCTCGCTGGTGCTCGAACTGTCTAGAAAAACGAAGAGCACAAACGGAAGTTTCGAGGGCAGGCCGCCGGCCCTTTCAAAAGCAGGAAAGGACCGGGCACCCGAACGTAAACGCCCCACTAAAGCCAAAAGAAGGCTGAATGGGCCACCAAGAACCTTTCCCCGCAGCTCTTGTTATCCTTAGTCTATGCAGGTGCGGGTTCTCTTTTTCGGGGCGCTTCGAGATTTAAGCGGTCATGCGACTGACTCACTCTCTTTGCCCGAGGGGTCTACTCTCGCCGATCTGGTCTCGCACTACGAACAGAAGATCCCGAAGCTGAAGCAGTTTCTGCCGTCGTTGGCGCTTTCTCTGAATCAGCAATATGCGCAGGCGGATTCAGTGCTGCACGATCAGGACGAAGTCGCTCTTTTGCCCCCGGTGAGTGGCGGGAATTCTGCTCCGGAGAGAGAGATTCTTCGCAAGCGAGGGTTCTTAACCCGCGAGCGGATACATGCGGACGAACTCGCGCGCGCTCTGCAAAAGCCCGAAGATGGCGCCGTCGTGGTCTTCGAAGGCGTGGTTCGCAATAACACTCGTGGCCGGCGAACGCTTTATCTCGACTACGAAGCCTATGAAGAGATGGCATCGCAAGAATTGCAAAAGCTGGCCGATCACGCTTGCGAGAAGTTTGCGGTCCGCGAGGTGCAGATCGCGCATCGCCTGGGACGGCTGGAGATTGGCGAGACCAGCGTAGCGATCGTCGTTTGCTCGGCGCATCGAGGAGCCGCTTTCGACGCGTGTCGCTGGGCTATCGACACACTGAAGAAGACGGTGCCGATCTGGAAGAAAGAGTATTTTGAAGACGGCGCTGTTTGGGCCGATGGCGAGCCTTTTCCAGACGAGATACGCGCCAACGCGCCGGCGAAACCGGGTTCCGGGAAGATGGAGTAGATTGAAACAGGCTCTTCAACTCACAGTCCTATCGATCTTCCTGGCGATTCTGGCTGTCGCGCAGGATGCGCCCGTGAAGTATCCGCGGCCGCCGGTCAAAGGTTCCGCGCCGGCGCCGACAAGCCAGGCGAGCACGCAATCGGCTGCGGCGAACGATCCTGCAGAGAAAGACGAGAAGCAACCCACTTACAAAGTCGACGTCAAGCTGGTGAATGTCTACGTCACCGTGCAGGATCAGCACGGATCGCCGGTTGCCGGCTGACCAAGGACAACTTCAAACTGACCGAGGATGGCGTTCCGCAGAACATCGCGGTCTTCGGGCGTGAGTCGGAGCTGCCGCTATCGATTCTGCTTTCGATCGACGCCAGCCTCAGCACGAAGAAGGATATGCCTCTTGAGTTGTCATCGGCGCGCAAGTTTGCGCACGACATTGTGCGTCCGAACGACAGGCTTTCGGTCTTCCAGTTTTCCGAGCGCGTCGATCAGTTGACCGGCTTCACTTCGAACCTGCAAGTCATCGACGCAGGCATTGCGCGCGTTCATACGGGCGCGGCGACCGCACTCTACGACGCAATCTTCCTTGGCTCGCATGCGCTTTCCGGGCGTGACGGACGCAAGGTGATGGTGGTTGTCACCGATGGCGGCGACACTATGAGCCAGGAAGATTACCAGACGGCTCTGCGCGCGGCGCAGCAAGCGGAGACGATGGTCTACAGCATTATTATTGTGCCGATTGAATCGAGCGCCGGACGCGATATCGGCGGCGAACACGCGCTGATCCAGATCTCCAACGACACGGGCGGGAAGTATTTTTACGCCAGCGGAATTGCGCAGCTCGATGAGGCGTTCCACAAAGTTTCCGAGGAGCTGCGCACGCAGTATTTGCTCGGTTACTATCCGGTGAAGCGCTTCGCTTCGTCTGACTTCCGACGGCTCGATGTCGACGTGAAGCAGGACAACTCGGCTGGGCCGCTGCAAGCACGCCATCGCACGGGTTATTACACGTCGAAGGAAGAATAACTAAGACGGCTATCGGCTGTCGGCTATCAGCTTTCGGCTCTGAGCTGTTAGCCGAGAGCTGAGGGCGAAAAGCTAATTGCTCCGGCATTCACACCGTGTAGAATGACAAACATGAGCTTCCGAGCGCCTGCCAATCAACACGGAAAGAAACCGAAATCACCACCGCCAGAGGACACTTTCGAAGAAGTAGGTTTCCTCAAGGCTCTGGGCGAGAAGCAGAAGCCGGTCACCGTCAAACTGATGGACGGCGAAACCGTGCGCGGCTGGGTTGAGTATTACGACAAGAACATGATCCGCCTGACGCGCGAAGGCGCGCCCAATCTGTTTATCTTCAAGCACGAGATCATGTACATCGCGGAAGAAGGCCAGGCACGCCGGCGCTAGGGCAATTCGAATTTGTTCCAGCCATGGAAGAAATTGCGCGCGAAGCTGGCGACCTGCTCATGGACCGCTTCCGTCGCCGCATCGGCTTCGAGTACAAAGGCGACGTCGATCTGGTCACCGAGGCTGATCGCTCTTCCGAGAAGCTGATCATGCAGCGCATCGGTGAGCGCTGGCCCGGACACGATCTGTTCGGCGAAGAAGGCACGCGCACCAATAAGGGCAGCGAGTACCGCTGGTATATCGATCCACTCGATGGGACCACGAATTTCGCGCACGGCTTTCCCGTGTTCTGCGTCTCGATGGCGCTGGAGCACAAGGGCGAGCGCATCGCGGGCGTGCTGTACGATCCGACACGCGACGAGCTGTTCGCCGCGGAAAAGGGAAGCGGCGCGTATCTGAACGGCACGCGCATGAACGTTTCCAAGGTCGACAACCTCGGTGAAGCGTTGAGCGCGACTGGTTTCCCCAGCCACAAGCGGCACAAGAATCCCAACATTTACTTCTACCACGTGGTCACGCTGAAGACGCATGGCGTGCGGCGCGCAGGATCGGCGGCACTCGATCTCGCGTCCGTTGCAGCGGGGCGTCTCGACGCTTTTTGGGAGTTTAATCTGAATCCGTGGGACACGGCAGCTGGCGTTCTGCTGGTTCAAGAAGCAGGCGGAATGGTCACGCGCTTCGACAATTCTCCCTGGAAGCTCTCGAGCGAAGAAACGCTGGCGTCGAATGGCCTGGTGCATCAGCAGTTCCTCGACCTGTTCGAGGGAATTTTTTCTGGGCGCAAACTCGAGGGGCTGCCAAGCCCGATGGAATACGCGCGCAGCCGCGGATAGCCGTTTTCCCTGGTTTTCCCAAATCAGGAGATCCGAGGGGTCAGAAGTTTTCCAGCAACCAGGCGTTGGAGGTTTGGGTATTTCCCAGAAGCGCGAGGCGGCGACCGTCAGGCGAAGGTATGGCCCACAAGACCTCCGGGGTGAAGCCTTCGAGTGCAACGCCTACCTTGCCGTCCAAGGCGACGGTCAAGATTCCAGAGCGCGTACCCCAAGCGCCCCGACCCATGAAGCCTCCTACCCAAATGCTCTTGCTGTCCGCGGCCCAATCCATGCCCATGGTGAGTCCAATCTTCGGCAGCGGGACCTGTTTTTCGGTGCCATCTGTGAGATTGAAAATCCGCAACACGCGCTCATCATACGGACTTGCTGACTGCATTGTCGCCAGATACTTGCCATCGGGAGAGAGACCCCAATTGTTCACTGGACCCTCTCCTCGCTTCTTCTTGCCTGCCAAAAGCTCCTTTCTGTTTCCTCCAGCAGGATCAAAGGCGAAGAATCTGACGTACTCGGAGTTGGGTTCAATCTGGTCGTGGATGCACAGGGTGGAAGGCAGAGTCGCACACTGATAAATCCTGATACCCGGTGCTTCGAGAACAAACTGCGCGGGCCCTCCGGCGATCGGAACTCGCATAAGCTTGGCATTTTCGGTCGGCTCGCCGCGCTTGGCACTGACTGAATAAATCGCGCTCAGGCCGTCAGGAGTCAATCGAGGAGCGCTTACGATATTGTTTCCGCCAACCAGGAGTTCGGGCTGAGTTTCGTCGATGCGCTGCCTGAAAAGGTGTGGAAGTCCATCGCGGTCGGAGATGAACAGGACTGCCTTATTGTCAATCGTCCACGAACTCGGCCAATCGTTTCTTTCGTCCAGAGTGAGGCGGCGAGGCTTACTCAGGCGTCTACCTTGCGCCGAAACGTCGGCAAGATATACGTCTCCCTGATAGGAGCTGCGGAGTACGGACATCCGCTTTCCGTCAGCGGCCAAGCTGATTGCCGATACATAGGCTCGATCATTCGTAATCCGCGTGGGCGCCGCGTATGCAGGGCGACTACCCGGGCGAAGTTGTATCGACCACAGATTAGAGTCGCCCTGGTTTGGCTCGAGCTCGTTCAACGAATAGATGAGGCGCCCGGTATTCGTCCATGCGATGGCGTCCCCGAGTCCAGGATCCGAGAAGACCACTTCGCGGTGCCCGCTTAACAAATCGTAGATTTCGATTTGTTTACCCGGGCGTTCGGCACCGGTCTGGCTCGTGGCTCGGACATAGGCAAATCGCTTCGCGTCAGGCGCCCAAGCCACGGCACCAAAACTTTCCCGGCCACCGTCGATAATTTTCGTGGCGTTGGCGCCGTCTGCGCCGACGAGCCAGATCTGCTCGTTATCCCAGGGGCCTGCCAGGAACGCGATTTTCGATGCGTCCGGTGAGATTCTTGCGGATGAGCCTTCGTTGACGAGCTTACGTGGCGTACCGCCCAGGAAAGAGATTTTCCAAAGGCTAGGCGGGCCTGGGTTTGGATCGTCAAACCAGGACACAATAAGGTGAACGCTATCCGGGAGCCAACACTCGGGAAGAGGGGCAAACCCTTTCGGCAGAGGTACAGGGAAGGTTTCTCCGCTGTCTACGTGCCGGACGTAAAAGCCACTGGTGTCGGTGTAGGCGAGGTATTTCCCATCCGGCGAAATGACGCCGCCCGTGAGTGGCGTGTCGGTGGGATTCGCCGTCAACCTCCGCTGGCTGATGCCGATTCGCGGTTCTGGGGAGCGAGCGACGACCAGATGCCGTATCCATACTCCCAAATGTGTTAGCGAAAGGCGACTGTCCTCTCTGAAGAGAAACGCAGCAGCAGCTATCACCGTGAGCGCTATGACCGCAACCGCGGACTTCAGAGTCCGGTAGCGCTTCGGCGGATTCGGGTGAGGAACTGGCGCCGGTTCAGCGAATGCTGGCGGCGCGTTGTTATCTGCTGAATTGGTTTCCCATACTACAGGCATGATGAAGCGATAGCCGTACTTGGGAAGTGTCTCAATGAACTTGGGTCGGTCGACGGAGTCTTCGAGCGCTTGGCGCACTTTCTTAACGGCGGTGTTAACACCATGCTCGAAATCGACAAATGTGTCTTCGGGCCAGAGGGCGGCTCGCAACTGCTCTCGGGTGACGACTTTGCCTTCCGCTTCCAACAGCAGACGGAGCACTTGGAATGGTTGGTCTTGAATGGGCACGCGGACGCCGGAGCGAAGCAATTCGCCACTGCTCAAGTCGATTTGAAACCAGGCAAATCGTGCGCCCGGACGAAATGAACTGTCGGTAGCCAAGTGGCACCCCAACCAAGTGTTGGCAGTGTAGCGCAACTCTGCTGAGGATGGTTAGCTTCACAGTTCACCTCGGGCGGTAAATGCCTGGGTCCACAAAGTTAAGCAGTTCACCACAGAATTCACCCACCGGATATTGCGCGGTCGTATGCGCAATGCGATGGTGCGGCGCGACGGGGTGAGAATCTCTGGTCCAATGTTCACCTCAATAGAAAAATCTGGAGATCAAGATGAAAATCCGTATTTTGCTGTTTCTTCTAACAGTTGCTCTGGCTGCATCGTCACCGTTGACGGCCCATGCCAGAGGTTGCAGCAACTCCACTATTCGTGGTTCCTATGCCTTTACGATTCACGGACAGATCTTGCTCCCGGGAGGAGCGCCTCCGATAGTTATCGATGGTCTGGCCAGAACGACCTTTGATGGGAACGGCAACGTAACACAGCTTGACGCGGTTGCCGATAACGGTAATCTCGACCCGAGCTGGCACCCTAATACGGGCACCTATTCGCTAAACCGGGACTGCACGGGAACCATGACCGTGTCTAACGGAGACAACCCACCGGTACACCTGCTCCTCATCGTTTCACAATCTGGAAACACGATCCGCGATATGGTGATCGATCCAGGAATTGCGACGACGGCCGAGGCGGAACGTATTGAGGCGCCGGACGGCGACGAGAGGCACTAGATTCAGGAGCACCGCAAAACGGAGCGGGGCAGTCATTTCCCCGCTCGTTATTCTACGGTGTCGAGGTGGAAACTGGGATCTCTTTGGCACACTTCCAACTCAAGTCTATCGGGCCGACAGGGGCTCGATGACCGTGCAGCACGACCAAGGCGCAAAATGCTAACGTAATTAGATGGAATTAGATCTGGAAAATCAGTATGCGGATCGTGCTTACACGATACTGGCTAGCCTGGTGGTGCCGCGTCCGATTGCGCTGGTGACGACGGTCAGTCCCGAGGGCCATGTGAATGCAGCGCCGTTCAGCTTCTTCAATCTGATGGGAGCGGATCCGCCGATCGTGGCGATCGCGCCGGGAGACCGCTCGGATGGAACTCCGAAGGACACGGCGGTCAATATCAGCCTGACCCACGAATTCGTGGTGAACCTGGTGGACGAAGCCATTGCCGAGGCCATGAATGAATGCGCGGCTCCGCTGCCGTATGGTGCGAGTGAGTTGGCGCGGGCCTGCCTGCACACGGAGAACTCGTCGGTGGTGAAGACGCCTCGGATATCGGAGGCGCCGGTGAGCCTGGAGTGCAGTGACGCTCAAGTTTTAATGGTTGGTCAGAACCGGGTGGTGATTGGGACAATCAAGCGCGTTCACCTGCGGGATGAGTTCTTCGATGAAGAGAAGAGACGCGTGCGCAGCGAGAATCTGTTCATGATCGGGCGGATGGCGGCGCCGGATTGGTATTGCAGGACACGGGATCGGTTCGAGCTGGTGCGGCCGAAGAAGTAGGAAGGTCAGTTAAACACAGAGTCCCTCGACTCGGTGCGTTTCCGTATTGCGCGCCCTACTCGAAATGACAGGCAGTGGCGGCATATCTGGCTATTGCTGAACGCAGGGCTTTCCACTAGGATGCGCTGCAGCTTGTGGGCTCCTATCTCACTCCTTCACAGAAAGACAACCAACATGAAAACTAGAACTGTATTTCTGGCGTTAGCGTTTTGCCTATGCGCGGCCGCGGCGAGTTTTGCTGCCAATCCAAACGTCGGCACGTGGAAATTGAATGAAGCAAAGTCCAAAATCCCAGCCGGGGTCAGCAAGAACACAACTGTGACCTATACGGCAGATGGCGACAATCTGAAGGCTGTCCTTGACGGCGTGGACGGAAAAGGGAACCCGACTCACAGTGAATGGGTCGGCAAGTTTGATGGGAAGGATTATCCGGTAACCGGAGATCCGCATGTGGATGCACGGTCAATCACGAGAGTCAGCGAGAATCATTACAAGTTCGCGAATAAGAAAGAAGGTAAGGTCGTTGCGAGCGGGACGCTGGTGCTGGCGCCTGACGGCAAGTCGCGCACGCTGACCACTAGCGGCACCAATGCCGAAGGTAAGAAGGTGTCGGCAACGTTCCTATACGACAAGCAGTAAGTGACCGTAATTTCGGTCGCGAAGATTGTGCTTCCACGGTGCCCTTCCGTTTCGAGTCATACGGAAGGGCATTTCAGTTTCTGCTCCCAGGTTAGCCAAAAGAAGGCGAACCCTTCGGCTTCGCTCAGGACAGGCCTGAGGCACCCGGTTGGACCACGACAGTCAAGCAATCAGGCAACGTCGCTACTGCTGTCGTCCAGGTATTCCTCGGGAACGTCATCTTCGGGAACTTCGCGAGTGCGGACTTCCGAAACATCGGGGTCAGGCGCGTTTTCGACGGCGTCGACGACTTCCGCTTCTTCGGCCTGGCCCTCCTCGGCAAGTTCTTCGACGCTCTCGGAATCTGCTTCTTCGATGTCGGAGAGACCCTGGGTATCTCCGGCCTGTCCGGCCGACTCGGAATCGAACACGTCTTCGTTTTCGGGGACTTCCGACTCGATTTTCCTGCGGGCTTTGTCGCGCATGATGCCTCCTAGACTTTGTCACTAGACTCCGTCGCAGCGGATCCGCGGTTTTCCGCGTATTCCCACCCTGGCCAAGGAGGCCAGGATGGGCCGCCCGAAGGAGATGAAAACCTATCAGCATTTCGATGCGCATTCAGGTGCCACGATGCTACTTCTGTTCAATTACGAACCTTGCCTTATGGATATTTCCAATTGAGCTAGCTTTCCGGACGCGCCGTTGGGTATGCTCCAACTGATGTCGCAGATTGCACTCACCGAGATTCTCGGGGCTCCCGTCCTTGATCCTGCCGGACAGGTGATCGGCCGCGTTCGCGAGGTCGCTTTGTGTCCGCAGGAGGACCCGCTCTGGATCTCGTCATTCGTGATCAAAGCGGGCCGCGATCTGCGGTTGCTCCCGCTGAAGGAAGTGGACGAGCTGCGGGGCGGAGTGCGAGTGCGAGGGAAAGCTCATCACTGGGCGCCGTTCAGCAATCCCGAGGGCTTCCTGTTACTCAGCCGCGATCTGCTGGACCAGCAGATCATTGACGTGCATGGGCGCAAGGTGGTGCGGGTAAATGACGTCGACCTGAGACAGGAGCCGACCAACCATCATATTGCGCTGAAGATGGAAGCAGTGGACATCGGGGCGCGGGGCGCGGTTCGCCGGCTGCTGAAGGGAATTGTTCCTTACGGCGCGCTGCAAGCGCTGTTGCGACGCATTCCGCCACGGCTGATTCCGTGGGATTACGTCGATTTGATCGAGACCGATCCGGCACGTCGCGTGAAGCTGAAGATCGAGCATGAAGGATTGTCCAAGTTGCATCCGGCGGACATCGCCGACATCGTCGAAGAACTATCTCCGGACGAGCGCGAGGCGGTGTTCGAGACACTGGACGAAGAGGTTGCGGCGGACGCGCTGGAGGAAGTGGAACCGAAGCTGCAGAGATCGATCATTCACTCACTTGATTCCGACCGCGCAGCCGACATCGTGGAGGAGATGGATCCGGATGCTGCCGCTGACCTGCTGGGTGATCTGTCGGAGGAGAAGTCGGAAGAGATTCTGGAGGAGATGGAACCGGAGCAGCGCGAAGAAGTGGAAGAGCTGCTCGAGCACAAGGAGAACACCGCGGCGGGCCGCATGACCACCGAATTCCTGGCGCTGCCCGTCAGCGCGTCGGTTGAGGATGCGGTTGAAACCTTGCGCAACTTCGAGGGGGGCGTCGAAAGCGTGGTCACGCTGTTCCTGGTGGACGCCGAAGGCAAACTCGCCGGGGCGGTTCCACTGCAAAAGCTGGTGCTGGCGACACCTGGGCAGAGGCTGAGCGAGCTGAGCTCTGAGCCACTGGTCTCGGTGCATGAGACGGCAAACGAGAACGATTTCGTGGAGTTGTTCGACAAATACAACCTGCTGACACTGCCGGTACTCGACGACGAGAGCAAGCTGAGCGGTGTGATTACGGCTGACGATATCATCTCGCTGCTTCGTCACGCCGAGTAGGCCGCGCGTCCATTCGCTGCAGGGAAACCGCCATTGCGCCCGTGCAGGTTGAAACAATGGCCTTCGGCAAGCGACACTGTTTGCGATGGCAATTCATACGATCTTCAGCATGGCCGAAGAATGCGCCGCAGGTGAGCGCGCGGGATGGGCCGACTTTGTCCGCGACTACGGGCCGGTGAGCCGGACGCTACTTACGCACTACTTTCCGCCGCTAGTTCCGGAGATGGACGCGCATATTACCGGTCCATTTACGCGAGCTTACGCTAACAATGGCGAGTGGTTCCGTGAGCTCAAATTCCAGAACGAGCGCGAGTTCGCGATGGCGTTCCGGGAACTCGTCTTCGCATACGGGCGCTCGGCGGCACGCCTGCCAAAACCGGAGATCTCGCTGGACCAGTTTCGCGAGATCGTGAAAGACCTGCCCGTAGTCGAGCGGCAATTGTTGTGGCTGTGCGTGAAAGGATACAGCGCCGCGGAGATCGCGCCCATGATGATGAATGCGGAAGCGACCTCGAATGCGGTGAAGGAAATCGCCGACAAGCGGCTTGCCGAAGTTCTGCCGGATGCAACCAATGCGGCGTTCACGGTATCGGCGCGCGCCCTGATGGAAGCTGCTGAGGAGACGAAGACGGATCAGTGCCTGTCGCTGCGGACCTACAACAATCTGGTGAATGGGCAGATTACATGGCGCGAACGCGAACTGGCTGAGCAGCACATGCGCGATTGTTTCTACTGTCTCGATCGATTTACGACGTACCAGGAGATGATCCGCATTAATAAGGATCGGAAGCCGCTGGCGGATGCCGAGGTGGAGAGAGTTCTCGAGAGGATAGGTGTGAAGGCGGCGGCGAAGAAGAAGGGTTTCTTGTCGCGGCTGATCGGGTGAATGAGGCAGCGATCCTGACCATCAAGGGCGCACAAGGCGGGTAATCAACCTTAATTCTGGGCGACAGCGGCGTCTGGTGTTTTCGACATAAGTCTTTTGATTTCGGCGAGCAAGATGGGAACGCTGACCGGCTTAGGTAACAGCGCATCCACCGATTGTGGTTTTTCCAGCAAATCGCTATTCCCGGAAAGCATCAGCACAGCTACGTTCTTAATTGCCTTGAGACGCTTCGCGAGTTCACTTCCTGAAACGCCGGGAAGGCCGTGGTCCACGATTACAAGATCCACTTCATTTCCGAAGAAGTGTTCTTGCGCCTCCTGCGCGTTTTTTGCGGCAAAGATCTTGTAGCCTTGCTTTTTCAGGATCAGGCAAATGGTCTCAAGGGTAACGAGATGATCATCGATCACCAGAATTGTCCGCATATGTCGGCCTTACTGGATGTGACCAGGCCTGATCGTTCGAGAACAAGTCACCGTAGCAGGTGATTGAGGAACAGGGCGGACGCTGCGTCCCCTCAAAGTGGATCGCAGGTAGGAGTCACGAATGGCGACCAGTCTTACTGTAGCACGTTTTGTCTGGTATCGGACAGTTGCTGCGAGATTAACGCGCTACTCTGAAAGGGCTTATACTCAGGGTCGACATCTCCATACGCAAGTCCTCCTGCCTTGAAGCAGGTTCATCTGCGCATCCGGATGCGGCCATTTTTGGCCGACACGAAGGAGCAAGATGAACCCGCGCGCGCCTCGGTTTATCAACAAGGTTTTAGCATCACTGCCAACGGCAGAGCTCCAGCGGATTTCCCCTCACCTGGTACCCGTATCTTTGCCGCAACACAGAGTTTTGCTCGACGGCAAAGCGCCAGAGGCTTATTTCCTCGAAGAGGGAATAGCTTCGGTCGTGGTCACACTCGAAGAAGGAGATACGGTCGAGGTTGGCGTCATCGGGAATGACGGCGTAGTGGGCATCCCAGGATTGCTCGGTGTTGAAAACGGTATCAGCCGAACCTTCATGCAGATTGAAGGCTCTGGTTACAGTATCAAGCCACAAATTTTGCGGGAGCAGTTCGAGCAGCCCGGGGAACTGAGGCAATATCTCCAGAAGTACATACAAGCATTTATGGCGCAGACGGCGCAAACTGCGGCTTGCAACCGGGTGCATGACATCGATGAGAGGCTAGCGCGCTGGCTGCTGACCTGCCGCGATCGTATGCCTTCCGATCAGCTTCGCCTGACGCAAACGTTCCTGGGACAGATGCTGGGCGCGCCGCGAACCACGGTAACTCTGGCGGTGGGAATTCTCGAGCGCGCCGGGCTGATTGACCATTCACGGGGTGTTGTTGTCGTCCGCGACCGTGTCGGGCTGGAAAAAACGGCCTGCCAGTGCTATCGAACAGTGCGGGATGAATACAAACGTTATCGGCTGTTGTAAGTCTGATGACAGACAGACACCCGCAATCGACGTTCTTTAAAATAGTTCAAAATTGGGAACAAGTCATGGAAGCCAATTCGAAATCAGTGATCGTGGTCGACGATGAGCAGCTTGTTGCCGATACTATTGCGCTGATTCTCTGCAGCAACGGCTACCAGGCGGTTGCGTTGTACGATCCTCAGAGTGCGATCGCACAACTTGAAACAACAAGACCTGCAGTCGTGATCAGCGACGTGGAAATGCCGGGAATGAACGGCGTGCAGCTGGCGGTGTTGATCCGCGAGCGCTATCCAGATTGCCGAGTGCTCCTTTTCTCAGGCCAGGCGGCCACGGTCGATCTGCTGGACGAGGCACGTCGTAACGGATACGTTTTCGAAATCCTGCAGAAACCAATTCCTCCGGCTGAACTGCTGGCCAAAATCGCGGCATAGAGCGAGACCGCGCAAGTGCTCGGCAAATGCACGGCACTCAGCCAAAGTCTGGGCCGTCCTTCATGGAAAATCAAAAGCCAAATATATAGATGGATTCCGCTTCCCTTTCCTTTCCCTTCGACACGCTGAGGGTCAGCCTCACCGTCACTTCGTGGTGAGGATGCTTGGTGGCGACGGGAGGGGAACAGAGGGGCGTGCAAGTCAACATCCCACCCAAGCCAACGGAGGGCGAGGGTGGGGCACCCGTAGATCAACATGGCAAGTCGACATCCCACCCACGCCAACAGAGGGCGAGGGACACCCGTAGATCAATATGGCGAGTCGACATCCCACCCAAGCCAACAGAAGGCGAGGGTGGGGCACCCGCAGATCAACATGGCAAGTCGACATCCCACCCACGCCCAAAGAGGGCTGATGGAGAGCCCGTAGATCAGTCCTGGCGTTCGACGACACCGTTGTTACGGTTTGGGGTTCCAGAACGCCGGATCGGCCTTGATCCACTCGGGAGGAGCGTAGCTCATGCGCGGGTTGAAGGTGAATATGTTGGTCTGGACTTCATCCACGGCGGCCGCCTCTAGCTCGGCCAATCGCTTCATTCCGTCCTCACCGATGGCAGCGGCAAATTTCTTGTCATCGCCCATGCCAGAATCGACCTCAGCGAGCGACTTCATCGGATTGAAAACCAGATAGACATTTCCGCCCTGCCCGTACATCTCCTGGAAAACGGCCCAATGCGCATCGGGAACTGCTTTCGGGAAGTTGTCGAGATAAAGCTTTACGATGTCCTGCCACTCCTTATCGTGGCCAGGACGGACGTGGAAGCGCGTGATCTCAAACAAGCGCATGGTCGCGAGGCTCAAATTGGCATGGTAGCTCTGATCTTCGCGGTAGGCGAAGGTGCTGGTCTCGTAACTCGAGAGCAGTTCGCCGTCGGCGGCGGTGGCGCGATCGAGCGCGGCGGAGAGGACGGTGTTCTTCTGCGTGGCCTGGACGTCCTTTTCGAGAGCAGCAAAAGAGTCATAGCCGACGAGGAAGAGCGAACGCGGCGCGCCGGATTGAGAATCAACCGCGAGATAGTGCTGTGGCCACTTCGCTGCCTTGAAGGCGTTGACGAAAGCGCTCTCGGATTTTTCGTGCGGGGTGCCGGCTTTGCCGGGCTTGAGGTTTTCACGAATGACAACCAAGACCTTCGGCGGAGCCAGCGCCGCTTGGTCTTGAGCGATCAGAGTTCCCACAAACGCAAACAACATAACCAACAACAAGATTCTTCGCATGGAAGTGATCTCCTTTGTCGAAAGCGCAAATTGCTTGGTGAATGGCCCGAGTTGCTTGCCCCAGGAAACGAACGGAAGGTGGGGCTATGGTACTCGCGAGAGAGAGAGAGTCAAGGGGATTTGGTGATCGGGGTTTCGCGCGGATGGGATGGGGCGGTGGAATCCCATCCACGCCAAAAGAAGGCTCGGATGGGGCACCCGCGAACGCAAGGTCTGTCGATTCGAGCGCGATTTGTATCCGCGCTATCGCTCGAAATGACAGATGAAGTAAATGGTGGAATCCCACCCAGCCGAAAGAAGGGTCATTTATGATCTTTGCGAGAGGAAGGATCATGGTGCAGCAGGCAGCTACGCAGGTACAGGTCTCGCCGATGGCGGGCAAACCGGCAACGAAAGACATGCTGCTCGATGTCGGTAATCTTGAGCGGCAATATTACGAACGCAAACCAGATGTGAGCGATCCGAACCAGATGGTCAGTTTCGGGACGAGTGGGCATCGAGGAACGCCGCTGAAGGGGACGTTCACCGAGGCGCACATCCTGGCGATCACGCAGGCGATTTGCGATTACCGGCGCGAGCAGGGAGTAGATGGTCCGTTGTTCATGGGGAAGGATACGCATGCGGCGTCGGGTCCTGCGCAGAAGACAGCACTCGAGGTGTTGGCGGCGAATGGAGTGGAGACTGTCATTCAGCGCGAGGATGGATTCACGCCGACGCCGGTGATCTCGCACGCGATCCTGACCTACAACCGCGGAAGGCGGGAACATCTGGCGGATGGGGTGGTGGTGACGCCGTCGCATAATCCGCCGCAGGATGGAGGATTCAAGTACAACCCGACGAATGGCGGTCCGGCAGATACGGATGTTACGAAGTGGATGGAAGCGCGCGCGAATGAATATTTGCGTAATGACAATCGCGACGTGAAGCGCGTGTCGTATGAAGCGGCGATGAAGGCCGAGACGACTCGCGAGTACGACTACGTTGCGCCTTATGTGAACGACCTCGGAAATGTGATCGATGTGGAGGCGATTCGCGCAGCGGGATTGAAGCTGGGAGTGGATCCGCTGGGCGGCGCGGCGCAGCCGTATTGGGGGCCGATCAACGCGAAGTATCGTCTGACGATTGAGGTAGTGAATCCGAAGATCGATCCGCAGTTTGGGTTCATGACGGTGGATCACGATGGGCAGATACGGATGGACTGTTCGAGTCCGTACGCGATGGCGGGGCTGGTGAAGCTGAAGGACAGATTCCAGGTGGCGTTTGCGAACGATCCGGATTCGGATCGGCACGGGATTGTGACTCCGTCTGTGGGGCTGATGAATCCGAATCATTATTTAGCGGTGGCGATCCAGTATCTGCTGACGCATCGGCCGCAATGGCCCGCGAGTTCGCTGGTGGGGAAGACACTGGTGAGCAGCAGCATGATCGATCGCGTGGTGGCGAAGGTAGGGAGGAAGTTGTCGGAGGTGCCAGTGGGATTCAAGTGGTTCGCGCCGGGGCTGTACGACGGGTCAATCTGTTTCGGTGGCGAAGAGAGTGCGGGCGCAAGCTTCCTGCGGCGCGACGGCACGGTGTGGACGACGGATAAAGATGGAATCATTCTGGCGCTTCTGGCGGCGGAGATCACGGCGGTAACGGGAAAAGATCCGGGAGAACATTATCAGGAGTTGGCGGCGGAGTTTGGTGCGCCATTCTATACGAGGATCGATGCGCCAGCCACACCGGAGCAAAAGGCGAAATTGCAGAAGCTATCTCCGGAGAATGTGAAGGAGTCGACGCTGGCGGGCGAGCCGATTACGGCGAAGCTGACGAGAGCTCCGGGAAACAATGCGGCGATTGGCGGACTGAAAGTTGTGGCGACGAATGGGTGGTTCGCGGCGAGGCCGTCTGGCACGGAAAACATTTACAAGATTTACGCAGAGAGCTTCAAGAGCCAGAGTCATTTGGAGGCGATCATCGGAGAAGCGCAGATGATAGTGGGGAACGCGCTTAGGTAATACCGTCTCACGTTTGGCGAATGCATTCTTGTGACTGCGGTGGAGAGGATAGGGATACCTCGCTGCGCTCGGATGGGATAGGGCGTCTCATTCTCTTCTTCCTTGCTGCGTTCGGCAACGCGGGCGAGGGCGCCCGCGCCACCGCACCACCAGTCGCAAGAAGCAGGGGCAGCAGCTATGATGGTCAGTCGTTTTTATAGGAGGGCGTTCTCATGGCGTCGGTAGTGATGGAAATCGAACCGAAACGGTTGTGGAAGCATTTTGATGCACTGACGAAGATTCCTCGACCATCGACGAAGGAAGCAGCGGCGCGCGAGTACGTGCTGGGCATTGCAAAGAAGCATGGGTTGGAAGTCGAGGGCGACAAAGTCGGGAATATCGTGGTGCGCAAGGCGGCGCATGCGGGACGCGAAAAAGCGACTCCGGCGTTGCTGCAGGGGCATCTCGACATGGTCTGTGAGAAGAACGAAGGGACCGTGCACAACTTCGACACCGATCCGATTCAAGTTCAGCGCGATGGCGATTGGCTGAAGGCGAAAGATACGACGCTCGGTGCGGATAACGGCGTGGGTGTGGCGGCGGCGCTGGCGGTGATGGAGAGCGACGACATCAAGCATGGTCCCCTGGAATTTGTGTTTACGATCGATGAGGAGACCGGGCTAACGGGTGCGGCGGAATTTCCGGGTGGACTGCTGCGTTCGAAATATTTTCTGAATCTGGACAACGAGGACAAGGGCACGCTGTGCATCGGATGCTCGGGCGGATTGAATACAACCGCAAGACGGAAGGTGACGCTTAAGCCGGCGACACAGAATGGGGGATGGCGAATCAAGGTTTCGGGGCTGAAGGGCGGGCACTCGGGGATTCAGATTCATCTCGGCCGGGGCAATGCGCTGCGAATTCTGGGTACGGTTCTGCAGACGCTTCTGGAGAAGCTGCCGGCGGAGGTGGCGGACCTGGCGGGCGGAAGCGCACGCAATGCGATTCCACGCGAGACGTTCGCGGTGATTGCGCTGGATGCGGCGAAAGAGAGTGAGTTGAAGTCACTGGTCCAACAGGCTGAGGCGGAGTGGAAAGCTGACTTGGGCGAGTTCGATCCCGGCATAAAGATCAGCGTCGAGAAAGCGGAGAAGCCGGCGCAGGTGCTGGATCGCGAAGATGCGAAGAAGACGGCTGACCTGCTGGCCACAATGCCGCACGGAGTGCTGGCGATGAGTCCCGATATCGAAGGGCTGGTGCAAACGTCGACAAACCTGGCGACGATCGCGAAGAAGGATGGCGCGATTGAGATTGGAAGCAGCCAGCGCAGCGCGATCGAATCGAGTAAGCAGGCGGCGGCGAAGATGGTCAGGACAGCATGCGAACTGGCGGGGTTCGAGGCGACATCGGGCGGTGGGTATCCGGGATGGAAGCCTGAGCCGCACAGCGAGATCGTGGAGAAACTGCAGAAAGTACATGAAAAAGTCTTTGGCGAACCGGCAAAGCTGATCGCGATGCATGCGGGACTGGAGTGCGGCGTGATCGGAGAAAAATATCCGGGGATGCAGATGGTTTCGTTCGGGCCGACAATCGTGGGCCCACATAGCCCGCAAGAGAAGGTGGAGATTTCGTCGGTGGAAGGATTCTGGAAGTATCTGGTAGCGGTGCTGGAGGCGATTTAGGGAGTTGGCGGTAACGCGGCCCCGAAGGGCCGCTCTTCCACGGAGCCCCAGCGGTAATATTCTCGGCAACAATTTGTACGTGATCGATGAAAGGCCCCACTCAAGCCAAAAGAAGGCTTGAATGGGCCACCGGAACGTCTTTTTGCGCCCTGCGCACAGGTCGGATCTGCTTGGGCAACCACCTTTCCCGTTCTGCAACTTAGCAATCTCACGGAACCGAGTCGGCCCTGCTGACGTATGTATGAGCAGGTGAACGACATGACAGGCGAACTCAATAACCAAGGACAGTACGGATCTTATCCTCAAGTTCCGCAGGCAAATCTTCCGGCGGGGCCGGGGATGCCGATGTATCCGGCGAGAATGCCGAGTCCGACAGTGGCGGCGTTGCTGGGATTTATTCCCGGAGCGGGAGCACTCTATAACGGTCAGTTCACGAAGGCGCTCATTCACGTTTTGGCGTTCGCGAGCTTCATATGGCTGGCGGCCGAAGGCTATGGCCTGTTCGGTGGGCTGATGATTGCGTTCTCGGTCCTCTATATGGTGGCCGATGCTTACAAAACGGCGGAGGCGCGTCAGTACGGATTGCCAGTGCCCGATCCGTTTGGGCTGGCGAGTTTGTTTGGTGAAGCGCATGTGCGCGCGGGTGCGGTGGTGGCGGATCCGCAGAGGACTTTTCCGGCGGGTGCGGTGATCTTGATTGCCGTGGGCGGATTGTTCCTGTTGAGGACGCTGTCGGTATGGCGCCCGGATTTTGACCGCTTCTGGCCGGTGATTCTGATTGTGATCGGCGCGGTGTTGCTGGTGTGCCGCATACCGTGGAAGAAGAGTTCGGAGTAGTAGCGAATTGATCTTTGCCTCGGCCCAGGATGAGAGTCCTGGGCCCTTTTTGTTTGGGTTTTTAGCAAGGGTAGGGTTTGCTCGCTGCGCTCGTGATGACAGATCCTCGCGAGGCGAGGATTGAAGACTGCGCGGAATCCCACCCACGCCAACAGAGGGCGAGGGTGGGGCACCCGGCGAGGACTGGAAATTCGCGCGGACAGGAGTGTCCGCGCCACACAATCGACCGCGCCACACAACCAATCACTATTTCAGCGCGAAGATGGCGTTGACGTGGGCGGTGACGGTGATGGTCTGGGGAGTGAATTGTTCGGTGGGCGGAGGAGCTGCATTCGGCGCTGCGCCCAACTTTGCGAAGGTCATCAGATGGCCGGGGCCAGGTTCGAAGCTATCAACGGAGGCTTGTAGGAGATCGCCGAGGGAACGGTTTGAGGCGTTGGCGATGACTTCGGCGGTGGCGCGGGCTTTGTGATAGGCGTCCGCGACGGCCTTGGCTTTGGCGGCTTCCATGTTGTCGAGGGTGTAGCTGATGCTCTGGCTGTCGGTGACGTCCAGATCGGTGAGTTGCTGGACAATCGGTCCGATCTTCGCAAAGTCTTTCAGCTTGAGAGTGACGCCGGTACTGACGGTGTAGCCGATAAGCTTGCGCTTGGGGGATTTGTAGTCAAAGACGGGAGCAATGGAGTAGGTGCCAATTTGCGCCGATGCGGGATCGATGCTGTTGTTGCGCATGAGTTGACGTATCTGTTCCGCGGCACGCGAGGCGCGGTCATAAGCGGCCTGCGAGGTGCTTTCCTGCGCGGCGATGTTGAACTGGACCACGGCGGTGTCGGGTGCGGCTTCATACTTGCCATCGGCGCCGGCGGTAACGCTGTTGAGGATGGGCTGCTGTTGGGCGGCGACGAAGATTGCGGAGCAGAAGAGAAGAGCGAGGGCGAGACGTTTCATCATGCGTGCCTTTCGTGATGGGAACTCACGTCGTGATGTTAGAACGGAAAGTGGGGAAGAGTTGCAGAATTCCGTGGGAACCACATTCCCGTCCGCCCGTGTCATCGCGAAGATTGAGCCGGTGTTTCGACGAGCGCCCGAACCATCGGCTCCTCTCGTTGAGCCGGGCTTACCGAGAATTTTCGTGGTGTTGCCTACTTTGCCCGCTCGAGGGCGAGCGGGCTCCATCCCGCTGATCAGCGGAAGGGGACTTCCAATGAGCGGTCGAGGCTCAATTCGAGTTGCTGGCCTTTGTCGAGGCGGAGATCACGATCGCTAAGGATGCCAGCGGCGGCTCCGACGGCAGCACCGGCTCCGGCGCCAATCCCAGCGCCATGACCACCTCCTGCCGCAGCACCGGCGGCGGCTCCCGTTCCGGCTCCAATGGCGGCAGCTTCAATTACGCGCTGCTTGCTCACGCCCTTGCGCTCGATTTCTCCTTCGCGGTCGTCGGTCTTGACGCCATGTTCTCCGGGGACATCGGTCACAGTCGCTGCCAGCGGCATCCAACCATGAGGGGTCTTGATCTCGTCGAAGCTAAGCAGGATGCGCCCGTGGAAACCGCGGCTGACTTCGCTGACATGGCCCTTGATCTCGGCACCGCGAGGAATCATGGACCCGTTGGGAGCGGTGAGATCTTCGGCGAGCCTGGCTTTGAAATGCTTGCTCTTGTCGTTGCCGATTTTCTTGGTGTCGAGCTTGTCCTGCAGACGGATGACGAAGTGAGTGCCCTCGGGGATCCAGTTTGGTCCCGGTGCGTTGCTGTCGCGAGTGCCTAAATCCGAGGCAAAGACGGGGAGGGTTGCAATGATCAGAGCCGTAATCAGGCTGTAACGCATGCGGTCCATCATAATGACACCTCAGACTTCGATTCGAAATCTATGTGATTGGACAAAGACGGGCGCTGAACGTGAGCAGGACATATGTCTGGAATCAGAAAATCTTTCGTTCTAGAACTCATGAGTAACTTTCTGGGCCCCATGCAGGTTCCAATTCACGACAGGCGTGCAAGAATGAGAACACTAGAAAGCCCGCAAAGTTGTTGCACAGGCGGGGGAGGACCCCTTCGAGCCAAGGAGGGTTTGTCGGGGGATCCTGAGGAACGAGGCGCCATGAGAGGTAAATGGTACATTCCGGCTGCGTTAATTGGTGTAGGTGGAGTAGCGGTATTTCTGATGAGCGAAAACGGGCGTCGTTGGCTGCGCTGGGCCGCACAGCAATTGCCGCGTACACCGGATCAGCTATTGGCGTGGAATGAAGCTGCACAGCGGGAACTGGATCGGATTCAGGCAGCTTTGAACCGGGTGGCGGATTCGCTGGAAACAGCCCAATAAAGAAATTGGGTGATTTAGTAATTGGGTGATCGGAAAGTTGACACCGGCTTCACCTGCTCAAGTGTAGCGGTCTCCGCGTCCGATCTAGACTGGGATGAGTTTGCCGGTGCGTGAAGCGTCGGCCGTAACGCGGTAGATCTGCCCGTTGATTTCCTTCCGCAAGTCCTGCCAGATCGATTCGGGCATTGCCAAGAAGACTTTCACAACATCTGGATCGAATTGACGTCCCGACCAGCGAGAGATCTCGTCGCGTGCGGCCGAGAAAGGCTGCGCCGGACGGTAGGGGCGATCGGACATGATGGCGTCGATGGTATCGGCAATGGAGAACATGCGGGAGCCCACGGGAATCTCGTCGCCTTTGAGGGCGCGCGGGTAGCCAGTTCCGTCCCAGCGTTCCTGGTGAGCATAGACGATCTCGGCGGCCTCGGTGAGAAACGGAATCTTGCGCAGGATCTGGTACCCATGCCAGCAATGCTCGCGCATAATGGCGACTTCTTCCGGAGTCAGAGCACCGGGTTTGCGCAGGATTGCGTCCGGAATGGCCATTTTGCCGATGTCATGCAGGAAGGCGCCGCGAGCAATCACACGGATACGATCGGAACTAAGGCCCATGGCACGCGCGATGGCGATGGTGAAGGCGGTAACGCGCTTGGAGTGGCCCTCGGTTTCGGCATCTTTCAAGTCAAGGGCATCGCCCAGAGCTTCGAGAGTGATGTCGTACGAGCGCTCAAGGTCTGACATCGCCTGGCGGAGTTGTTCCGTGCGGTTCTGGACCAGGGACTCGAGATTGGTCTGATAGGCGCGATTCTCCATGCGCAGACGGCGATTTTCGAGCGCACGGCGAACGGTGGCCAGCAACTGCTCGCGTTCAAACGGCTTAAGAAGATAGTCGTAGGCACCGTTGCGAATCGCCGCCAGGGCCACGGAAATGTCGTGGACGGCGGTGACCATGACGACCGGCATTTCGGGGTAGCGTTCTTTTGTCTTTTCGAGCAAGCCGATGCCGTCGAGTTCGGCCATCATCAGGTCGGAAAGCATGAGCTCAAACTCCTCGCCGGAGTCGAGAATCGCGAGTGCCTCCAGGCCGGAACCAGCCTGTTTGCAGTCATATCCAGCCATCGTGAGCATAGAGGCGACAATTTCGCGAATCGCCTCTTCGTCATCGACGATCAAGATCCGATCTGATTGCATGCTGCGCATTGTATCGCAGTTCCTCTAAAGGCACTCTCAGGAGTAGTGAAACGTAACACCAAAGTAATTTCTCATGGTATACAACAATGTCTCATTATCCTTAGCAATGACGCTGGTCCTCCCCATGCCCGGATGGACGCACGTCCCTGAAGCGGACCTGCTAGCCGATTTGGCGAGTGCGCTCGTTCTACTGGGGGGCGGCCTGCTGGTGTTTCGTCACTTTCGCCAGCGCTATCTGCAGTGGTGGATCTTCGGCTGGGCAAGCTTCGTAGTCTATCGGGTTAACAGCGACGCTCTCGGGCTGATGAGTAGTCCGACAGTGGGGCTGGGGATCTCGCAGTGTGCCTTTGTGGTTGCGGTCATGCTCTTTGCCGGGGCCATCTTCCTTTACTTGAGGGAGTACCGGCTATTGATTCCCGCGGTGATACTTTGCGGGATCATCATCGAACTGATCATCCTGCAATTCTCTTTCTGGCCCCATAGCACGGGTCTGATGCTCGCGATACAGATCCTGTATCGGGTTATCAGCTTTACCGCGGGCGTCCAGTTGCTTCGCTACAGCATGGGACGGAAGGAAGTGGGCTCGTGGCTGATGGCGCTGATGATGTTTGCGGTCCATATGGACACGCCACTCACCCAGGGACACGCACTGCAAAGCGCGGATGTGGTGATAGAGACGTTGTTGGGACTCAGCCTGCTGATCATCGTGCTGGAGGATTCGACAGCAAAGGCGCGCCGGCTGGAGGTCCTGAACCGAATCACCGATGCGATTGCGAACGCAGAAGAGTGCGGGCCAATGATCAAGGCAGTCATGCTGGAACTGAAAGCCCTGCTGGGAGCACGAGCGGTTTGGTTCCGGTCACTCGAAGGGGATGTGCTCAGATTGCAGCAGTCGGTAGGGGTTTCGGAGGACTTTGTTCGCGAGCATCGCGATTCAGACACGCGCTTTGGGCATGGAGCTACGATCGTTCGCGCGGGAAGCGCGATTCTACTTGACCGTGCGAATTCGGTACCGATGGTGCGCGAGACCCTTGTACAGGACGGAATGGATCACATTCTGCTGATTCCGGTGCGGGGAAAGGCTGCGGTGATAGGAACCCTTTCGCTGGGAATGCGAAGAGCCAGAACCTACCAACCGGAGGAGGTTCGGTTTCTGAATGCTGCGGCAAAGGAACTGGGCATTGCGAATGAAAATCTGCAGCTGATCCAGAAGATTACTGCTTCGCAGAGACGCTGGGCGGATACGTTCGACGCGATGCCAGAGCCGATCCTCGTGCATGATCGCGAGTTTCGGATTCGCCAGGTGAATCGCGCAATGCTGTTGAGGCTGGGGGAACGGCGCGAACCGGAGAGGCTGGTGGGACAATCGTGCGAAGTTTTACGCCGGGGCGGCGCGCAGTGGACAAAGTGCCCTTATTGCGAAAGTCACAAGCCGGGGATTGAGGCCCCGGATCCTCTCATCGATGGGTACTCGATTGTTTCCACGTCTTCCTATGTCGAAGAGGGCGATGAGAGTGCTTCGACGATTCACATCGTCCGCGACATGGCGGAGCGGAGAGCGGCGGAAGAGCGCTACCGCACGCTGTTTGAACAGGTGCGCGAAGGCGTGTTCGTCTCCACTCCACAGGGACGCATACTCGAGTGCAATGACGCATTTGTTCGCATCCTCGGATTCGAGAGCCGCGAGGAGGTGCTGGAACACGCACGCGCGCAGCAGTTCTATCACAACCCACTCGATCGACACCTGTTTCTTCGGGAAATGGAAACCAATGGGTTTGTGAAGAATTTCGAGTTCGAGATGAGACGCCGTGATGGTTCGGTGGTGACGGTGCTGGAAAACAGTTATGGGCATCGGGACAAGAACGGAGCGATCGAGCGATTCAACGGCGTGCTTCTGGACATCAGCGAGAAGAAGAAGATCGAAGACGAGATTCGCCGGCGAAATCGCGAACTGGAGGCGCTGAACACGATCACGGTGCTAGCGAACCAGTCGTTCGACATGGACGAGATCACCAATATGGCGATGCGCCAGATTGTGGATCTGTTCCGGGCGGACACGGCGGCCGTCTACCTGTTCGACAAAGAGGCGAAGCTGCTGAAACGGGTGGCCAACTTTGGGCAACGCGGAAGCATGCTGGATGCACGCGAATTCCCGCTTCCCGATGAGATCCTGGCAATAATGGAAGAACAGAAGATCGAACTGGTCACGCGGGATCACATGGCATTGTTTCCGCCCCAGGTGATGGATCGTTTGCTGGCGGAGGGAGTGAAAGAGTGGATCTGGTCGCTGATGTGGACCAACGAAAAGCTAATCGGAATTATGGGCGTGAGCAGCCGGACGGAGGGGCACTTCAGCGCGCTGGACCAGAAGCTAATGATCACAATTGGCCGGCAGCTCGCCAATAGTCTGGAAAAGGTTCGGCTCTACGACGAGACCATGAAGGCCTACGATAACGTGCGTAGAACGCAGGAGCAGTTGCTGCAGAGCGAGAAGATGTCCGCGGTGGGCCAGTTGATTTCCGGGGTTGCGCATGAGCTGAATAATCCGCTGACGGCGATACTCGGTTACGCCCAGTTGCTGGAGTCGGATCAACTCAGCGACCGGGCCCGCGATTATGTTGGCAAGTTGTTCAAGCAGGCCCAGCGAACTCATCGCGTGGTGCAGAACCTGCTGTCGTTCGCACGCCAGCGCAAGGCAGCGAAGATGCCGTGCGACCTGCGACGGGTGGTAGAGGATACACTGGCACTGCGCGACTATGACATGTCGTTGCACGATATCCGTGTCGAGAAGGATTTTCCAGAGCATCTGCCGCCGGTAGTGGCGGATCCGCACCAAATTGAGCAGGTGTTCCTGAATGTGATCAATAACGCCGTTGACGCAATGCTGGAGACCGCCAAGAGCGGGATGTTGCACGTACGAATCTGGACAGAAGGCGGGTATGTTTCAGCCGAATTCCACGATACGGGACCGGGCATTCGTGAGCTGAACCGGATCTTCGATCCGTTCTATACGACCAAGAGCCTCGGGAAGGGCACGGGCCTGGGACTGAGTATTTGCTACGGAATCGTGAAGGAACACGGTGGAGATATCCGGGCGCACAATCATCTGCAGGGCGGAGCGGTGATTCGGGTTCTCTTGCCGATTGCTGCGGCAGAGGAGGATGTGCCCTCGCGCGATGCCGGCGGGCAGAGGGTGATTCCCTTGCAAGGACGTGTTCTGATCGTCGACGACGAAGAGGCAGTGCTGGAGTTTGAGCGCGATGTCCTTGCCGGCGCCGGAGCGGAGGTCACAACCGCTACCCGGGGTGAGGACGCGATTGGCCTGCTGCAAAAAAACAAGTTTGACGTGATCCTGGTGGACAGCTGGATTCCCGGTGGGTGCAGCGGAGTGGATATCTACCGATGGGTTGCGAACAATCAGCCCGGGCTTGAGAAGCGCGTCGTTCTGACGCTCTCGGACATGACCGACGCGGAAGTCCGCTCGTTCGTGGAAGAGAACGGGGTGGCAACAATTACCAAGCCATTTGAAGTTTCTGACCTGATTGCGATCGCCAGAAGCGCGATGCAGAAGACCAGCCCGGTTGTCGTGGTCCCCTAGAATGCGCGGCTAAGTGGTAGGTTTGGGGAAATTGTTGGTACTTCGATGCCAACATTGAGGACCCTATACCCCATCGAAGGGCACAGATGGAACAGCAAGGGCTGTGCGGTCGGGCCCGAGTATCTGCAGTAAATCCCTAATAAAGACAGAGGCGCCATTCCGAATTGTGGGATGCGATTCCTTCCGGAAGGGATTGCAAGCCCTGCAAAGCCTGCTGTTTCAGGCGAACTCGCGTTGCCGTGCGGTTCGCTCTCCCAGGCACATTCCAAATCGAAGAATGGCCCGCGGGGTTTTCATCAGACGGAACTTACAAATGGCCGGGCAAATGCTTCAGACAAGGTCGGAAGCGACGCTACTTCAGTTTGAGCATGGAAATGCTGAGGGTTTAATGGCGATCAATATTCTGGATGGAAAATTTACTGGGTTCATCACTGAAGTACCAGCCATCGTAAGAACACAACGTAGAGATTTTCGATCCGTCTACGAAACTCACCGTTACCGCGTTTACAACCTGGCGTTCTATGCCACTGACAATGAAATGACGGCGGAGGAAATTTGCGGACGAGTTTTCTGCCGGGCATTTACTGGTAACAGGGAAGCAACTGCGGAAACGATCGATGCGGAATTGGTGACGGTATTACGGGAAACAAGTCCGATTGGCAACTTGACCCTCGATAACCAGCAGGTTTTTTCGGAGCGAACTGCGGCCCGGGAGAACGTGAAGAGAGTGGCGTTGGAACGCGCCGTGGTAACCCTGCCGATGACGGAACGATTGGTATTCCTGTTGCATGATGTGGAAGGTTATTCGCACGAACGGATCGCGCAGACTCTTGGCATCAGCTCGGAAGAGTCGGTATTTGGATTGCACCAGGCGCGGATCGCAATCAGGCAAGCGATTGCGAAGACAAAAGTTTAGCTTTACTCCTCTCTCCTGAATGGCCCCTCAAACGAGGGGCCTTTTTTTTTGACCAAAATGGCGGTGCGAAATCGTGACTCGCTTTCAGGGCACGCGTATACTCTGCTGTCCGGAGGCAAGTTGATGAAGGCGCAATCTGTTTTTATCTGTATATGTCTATTCTTTTTTGCGATGGCAATAGAGGCAAAGAACGTGGCGAAGCAAGAGAGTGGCAGGGACTTCGAAAAAGCGGCTGACCAGTTCATGAAAGAGTCGCTGGTGCTGTCTCCGGTGAACGCGTCCCAGGCGGGATTTCATAAGTACACCGACCCGAAGACGGGGAAGACGGTTGAACTGGATGCTCTGCTGGATGACGTAGGGCCGGAAGGTATCGCCGCACAAAAGAAGTTCTACAACGAATGGCAGCAGCGTTTCCGCCAATTCGATCGTGCAGCGCTGAACAAAGAGGACAATGCGGACTGGCAGCTGATCGACGATCAGATCGCGTATAACCTTCTGGAACTGGATCGTATTCAGAGCTACAAGCACAATCCCACGATGTATGTGGAATTTGTCGGGAACGCGCTGTTCCTGCCTTTAAGCCAGAACTATGCCGTGGCAGACGTGAGAATGGGACACGTGCTGGCAAGGATCGGCGAAATTCCGCGCGCGATGCAGCAAGCGAAGCAAGTTCTGGTGGATACCGATCCCATTTTCACGAGCACGGCACTGGAGGAGAACGAAGGAAATATCGACCTTATCGAACACACGGTGAAGGAGCAAATTCCCGCAGGCTCGGCGTTGGAAAAGCAGTACGCGCAAGTGGCTCCGGCGGCGATACAGTCGCTGAAGGAGTTTTCTGCCTGGATGCAGAACGATCTGGCAAAGCGCCCGACATCGCGGACGTGGAGGCTGGGCAAAGAATTTTACGATGCGAAGTTCAAGCTGGTGATGGAAACTCCGGTGACGCCGGAAGAGATCCTGCAAAAGGCCGAACAGCAGATGACGGCGGTGCGCGCGGAAATGCTGACGCTAGCGGAGCCGATGCATAAGCAGATGTATCCAGATCACACGGAGCACACTGACTTATCGGCGCAGGACAGACAGAACCTGATCATCAGCGAAGTGCTGGCGAAAATTTCGGACGATCGCGTTCAGCGCGACCAGCTGATGGATCACATCAAGGGAGATCTGGCGGGGATCACCGCGTTTATTCGCGAGAAGAACATTGTTGGACTCAGCGACCGCGACAACCTGAAGGTGATCGCGACGCCGCTGTTTCTGCGGGGAATCTATTCTGTGGCGGGGTTCCACAGTCCGCCACCCTTGGAGCCCACGGCGGAAGCACAGTACTGGGTGACGCCGATCGATAAGAGCGTTTCGGACAAGATGGCGGAATCGAAACTGCGCGAGTACAACAACTACACGCTAAAGTGGCTGACCATCCACGAGGCACTGCCGGGACACTATGTCCAATTTGAGCATGCGAACAACGTGCAACCAGAGACACGGCGTCTGCTGCGTGCGCTTTTCGGGAATGGGGCGTACGTTGAGGGTTGGGCCGAGTACATTGCACAGGTCATGATGGACGAGGGATACATGGGCGGCGATCCCAAGTTCAGGCTGGTGATGCGGAAGATACGGCTGCGCGTTCTATCGAACACTATTCTCGATGTCCGCATGCAGACGATGAATATGACCGACGAGCAGGCGATGGAACTGATGACCAAGCAGGCTTTCCAGACGCAGGCTGAGGCGGAAGGCAAGTTGCGGCGCGCGAAGTTGAGTTCGGTGCAATTGCCAACGTATTTCGTCGGGATCAATGACTGGTTCCAGCTGCGGAAGGACTACCAGGCGAAGATGGGAACGAAGTTCAACCTGGAGGAGTTCCACAACAAAGCGCTGGATGAGGGGCCGTTGCCGATCATGCTGCTGCGCGGGATCATCATGCCACAGTGAATCTGTGCGAAGTGAAGGAAGGCGGCTGCAGCAGGCCGCCTTTTTCTTTGATCGGGATTTGGAACTCTATCGGCCGTTCTCTGGCTTAGGGTTTGATGTTCCATCCGCAGGCGATTTCGGATTCATTTTCCCCTTATTGGCCGCCGTGCCGCCGGTGGGGTGCACGCCACCATAATCGCGCGTGTGCGGGGTGGTGGTAGCAGTGCCGGGGACCGCGTCGGGATCCGGATCAGGTTCAGGGCCGGGAGTTGGATCTGTGCCCGGAGCTTCGGGATCGGCACCTTGTCTTCCGCCGGGGTTCGGATTGTCGGTTACAGGATTCGTGCCTGGAACATTGGGTGTCTGGTGCATGAAGAGCTTATGCATACAGATTTAGATGCGACGGGCAGAGTTCAGGCAGGCATTAGTGAGGACAAGAACTCAGGCAACCTGAGGCCTTACTGGAGCAGGGCGGCAACCATGATCGCAAGCAGGGCGGAGTCGGGAAGATCGCGGTGCAACGCGAGAAGGACCTTACGAGAGGCAATGCTGGGGCGGAGGTAGGTACCGACTTGTTCTGTCCCGGCGGAAACGATCACGGGCTTTGTCGGGAGCAGGCCGCCTCTTGAAACGGTATAACGACGCCCATCAGCCTCAAACGCATACGACCAGGCAGGGAACTTGCAAAGCACAGAGAGTTCGGTGATGAGCTGGTCGGCGGTGCGAATGACGATGGTGGAATCGGTGGTGCCGCCGACTTTGCCTGCCCACTCGGATGCGAAGGCGCCGTAGCGTTGAATGAACATCTGGTACGTTTTGCCGCGCAGTTCGAGATCGGCACGGACACGCGACTGCGACAGGTAGGATCCGAGGCGGTTGCTCTGTTCATCTTCGAAGAGGAACTCGGCGGTCGTCCACGAAGCAGTAGGCACGAAGCGGTAGAACGCAAAATCACCTCGGGAGAGGATCTGGCCGCGGAACCGAGACCACTCTTCTTCTGGCTTCGCGAGATCCTTGCGTTCGCCACGCGATTGAATGGCGACAAAGCCGACGATGAAGGCGACTCCAGCCAGAAGAAAGATTCCAATCAACCACAGACCGGATTCAACAATGATGATCATTTCGAAGGTTGATCGCCGATTTACTTCTTTGCTGCTTGTTTGGCTGTCGCCATCGCCTCGCGTTTGATTCGGGCCCACTCGAGTTTGTTGATCTGGCGTCCACGTCCAATGGCGAGAGCGTCCTCGGGAACATCGCCGGTGATGCACGACGCAGCGCCCACGTAAGAGCCTTTGCCGAGTTTCACCGGGGCGACGAGAGTGGAATCGCTGCCGACGAAGACGCCATCCTCGATCACCGTCTGGTGCTTGTGAACGCCGTCGTAGTTGCAGGTGATGGTACCAGCGCCGATGTTCACTTTCTCGCCGATTACGGAGTCGCCGAGATACGTGAGGTGGTTGGCTTTGGAGCCGCGGCCCAGCTTCGTCTTCTTCAGCTCGACGAAGTTGCCGATGTGGGCTCCGGCGGAGACTTCATTGCCGGGACGAAGATGCGAGAAGGGGCCGAGGCTAACTTTCTCGTCGATGCGGGAGTGTTCGAGAACGCAATAGGGCTGGACGACGGTGCCATCGCCGATTTCGCAGCTAATGATGACAGTGCCGGACTGAATGCGGCAATCAGCGCCAATGCGCGAGCGGCCGAGAATCTGAACGAAGGGATCGATGATGGTATCAGGCTCGATGTTGACCTCGGAATCGATGATGCAGGTTTCGGGATGATAGATGGTGACACCGGCTTCCATGAGCTCGGCGGCCTTGGCGGCGCGAACGCGAGCAGTCGAGACGAGCGAGTTCAGCGCGCGTGTTGATGCCGAGGGTCTCGGCGATTGCTCCTTCTTTCAACGCGAGCACACGCTGCTTGGACTTCACGAGGAGCTCTGCCATGTCGGTAAGGTAGTACTCGCCGTGTGCGTTTGCGGTGCTGAGCTTATGGATATTTGCAAACAGCGGCTTCGTGGCAAAGCCATAGATACCAACGTTGATTTCGGGGATCTTCTCCTGACCGGGCTTCAAGAGACTTCTGTTCGACGATGGCGAGAACTTCATTGGTGCTCTTGCCGTTCTTCTTGCGGCGAAGGATGCGGCCGTAGCCATAGGGATTTTCGGGCTCGGCCGTAAGCAGCGTCATTGCAGATTTCTGCGCTAGATGGAAGTCGCGGAGACGCTCGATGACTTCAGGTCGAATGAGCGGCGTGTCTCCAGAGAGGACGAGAACGTGATCGTATTTGGAGAGCGCGCTCTCGCCGGCCATGATGGCGTGTCCGGTGCCGCGTTGCTGTTCTTGGAGGATGAAGCTGCAGCCGGTGTCGGCAGTTGCGGCGCGAACGCGGTCGGCTTCAAATCCGATGATGGCGTAGACGTCCGCGACGGGAACGATTTTGGCGGCGGTCTCGATGACCCAGCGCAAGAGCGGTTTGCCGCCGATTTCGTGGAGCACCTTGGGGTGCTTGGATTTGAGGCGCGTGCCTTTTCCGGCCGCCATGATGGCGATGGCGATCCGCGGTTGCGTAGTCGGTTTAGAAGTGCGAGTAGGCATTGGACAGATATTACAGGGCGCGGGGAGTGAGATAAAAGGGAGAGAACAAGGGAAGGCATTGGGTGATTGTCAAGGCGGGATTCGTGGGGGCGGCAGGGTTCCCTCGCCACGCTCGGGATGACAGATCCTCGCCTTCGGCTCGGATTGAAAGATGATTGCTGAGCCGGCATGCGCCGCTCCTCACTTGGGACGCAGAGAAGTGATCGACTGTTCCACACTAGCAAGGCACGCGGGCGAGGGCGCCCGCGCCACTTCCCATCAGGAAGATTACTGGTGAATTGCGCTGGCGGTGCGATTTGCGACGAGGCTGAGGAGTTCCTGGGCGACCCGGTCGGTGTTGTGGCGGGCGACGCCGCGATCTTCGATGAGGTAGTCGCCGAGGATGGGGCGAACGCCCATCTCTTCGATGGTCTCGGTATTCACCACAATCTGTGAGGCGCCTTCGAGCGCATATTTCGCCTTCATCTCGGCTGAGGCGGGCGTTTCGTTCAGCAGGGCAGCGTCGAAGATCTCGATTCCGGCATGTTCGTAAATGGCTTTGATGTGGTCGGCCGCGGAAAGGCCCAAGCTCTCGTTAGCCTGAGTCATCAAGTTGCAGACGTAGACCTTCATTGCCGACGAAGAGGCGATAGCTTCGGGGATCGCGTGCACGAGAACGTTGGGGATCAGGCTGGTGAAGAGCGATCCGGGGCCGATGGTGATGAGGTCGGCGTGAGCGATGGCATCCAGAGTCTGAGGCAAAGGATGAACATCGGGCGGAATCATCTCCAACTGCATGATGCGATGTTTGCTGGCAGTGATTTTGGTTTCGCCACGGACGGAGGAGCCGTCGTCCATATGGGCTTCCAGTTCGACGTTGGCAGTGGTCGAGGGATAGATGCGACCGCGTGTGGTGAGAATTTCCGAAGAGAGGCGGACGGCCTCGGCGAAGTCGCTGGTCAGTGCAGTCAGAGCCGTGAGGAAGAGATTGCCGAAGCTGTGACCTTCGAGGGCGGATGTTTCAGGAAAGCGATAGCGGAACAGGTGCGACATCAGCAGCTCGTCCTCGGAAAGCGCGACGATGCAGTTGCGAATGTCGCCCGGAGGCAGAATGCCGAATTCCTTGCGGAGCTTGCCGCTGGAGCCACCGTCGTCGGTCACGGTGACGATGGCAGTGAGCTCGGAAATTGCTACGCCCGCGGGATGCGTTTCCGGTTCGTGAGTTACGGTGCGCACATAGCGCTTGAGTCCCTTAAGAAGAGTAGAGAGACCGGTGCCTCCACCAATGGCAACCACGCGAATTGGACGCGGGGCAGGTGACTGACCCGCTGACTTCGTACTCATTTTGCGTTTAGAAGCCGCCCGGCTTTCCGTAGGTGGATGCTTCCGGTGCCCCGGGCTCCGGATAAAGCAGCTCGGTAAAGCGCGGATCATCTGCCATAGGATTAAAGTCGCTGTCGCTGCGCGCCTGGAAACGATTGGCCGGGTTCAGGCGAATAGCTTCCGCCAACCGCTTAAGCGCGTCCTCCGAATGGCCGGTCAGGCAGTCAAGCACGGCGAGACCGTACCAGATGTAGTCGGCCTGACCGTTTGTCTTGACCAGCTTTTCCAGGTGCTCACGCGCGGTGACGTAGTCGCCGACGTTCATCAGCGAGATGGCGTAGTCGTAGTGCTCCTCGGGAGTCTTAAAGGCGACGGCGGTGCGCGCAAGATGCTGATTGCAGGCGTTCAAGTGCACCGAGGCACGATCGCCAAGCTCGCGAATCCCGCTCTCGATGACTTTCTGGAACAGAGCCTTGGCTTTGTCGAACTTCCGTTCCTGGAGGGCACGTAATCCAGATTCGTAGTTCTGCACAGCCTGAGAGTATTGGGGGTTTTGGGCAGTAGGATTGCTTTTCGGTGCTGCTTTTGTCATTTGTAGCGTTTTTCCAGAACCAGGCTTAGCCATCTTTATTTTCTTAGGTTTAGCTAATAATTGTTTAGGTTTTGCTAGCAGTTTGCGTTTCATGTAGTTGATGCCCAAACCAACCGCATTTAACGACGCACGCGATCAGCCCTGTGGAAAACTGAATTGCGAGCACGTTACACGCGTTCGAGATGAGCGTCAACTGGGGGCAGAACAAGCCAGCCAAATGCGAAGCAGATGCCTATGCCATCGCTATCGGCCACTTGCACGATACAGGTCTGGCGACGCGAACTACGCCAGCTAGTTTTGTCCCCAAGTCTTATTGCAAAGCACCCAGAGGGTGCAAAACCTAATTCATTCCGGCAGCGGATTCGAGATCGACCTTTTGCCACTCGCCGCTGATGATGCCGGATCTGATCTGCGCCAGCGTCTTGCCCTTTTTATTCTCGCTGTACGCGTAATAGAGCTCTTTCAAGCAAACCGCACAGTGCGCCGCGTGCGTGCTCTCATAGCAGGTCCGCAGACTCTTGTGTCCGACGTGATCGCAATAGCAGTAACAGGGCAGCTGATAAATGATCTTCGATACTTTGGGAGCGAGTTCGTAGGCATGCACCTGATAAGCGTTCTGGAAGGAAGGCCCCCAGAGTTGATCCTTGGACAGAATCGGCGGCAACTTCTCCGAGGCGGACGGCGCGGCCTGGTGGTAAGCCGGAATCTGAGGCGCATCCGATTCGGCGAACAACGTTATTGCGAGCGCAAGAGCAAATAATGCTCCAAAGAAAGGCTTCATCCCGCAGAGTCCTCAACCAGCACTTATTCTACTCTGAAAAAGGAATGAGCGCCTCTCACAGAAAGCGTACGCGCGTTCGTCGTGGGGCGACCCAGATTGGTTTAGAATTGAAGCTGAATGCAGGAATCGCCAAAGGTCACCGAAGTGGTTTCTCCCCAAGTGACGGCCACTCCGGGTGTCGCGGTATGGGCGCGCGACCTGGTAATCTGCTCTGCTGTTCGCTGCTTTCTTCATCGTGTTTCTTTATCAGCCGGTGAAAGTGGAAGGCACCAGCATGGAGCCGGAGCTCAACGACCAGGAGCGAATCTTCATCAACAAGTTCGTTTACCGACTGGGCGACATCGAGCGCGGCGACATTGTGGTGTTTCACTATCCGCGCGATCCCTCGAAGAGCTATATCAAGCGCGTGATTGCACTGCCTGGCGATTCCGTGCGAATCGCGTCGGGACACGTATATGTAAATGAACGGCTGCTGAACGAAACGTACGTTCCCGCCCGGTATGCTGACCAGAGCTATTACCCGGAGATGACGGTTCCGCCGCACTTCTTCTTCTTGTTGGGCGATCACCGAAGCAGCTCGAGCGACAGCCGTGATTTCGGCCCCGTCGATGAGCGCTTCATCTACGGCAAAGCGGTGTTCGGCTACTGGCCCATGGATAAAGTGGGTAAATTAAGGTAAGTTCCTTCCCGAAGTTTCTCTGTCTGACTAAATGGAGTGATCCTCATGAGATGGATGAGGTTGACGTGTGTACTGTTCCTTCTAATGGGAGCGGCGGTGGCACAGCGCCCGGAAGACGCGCTGATGCAGGCGGATCGCGAGTTCGCGAAGCAAACTGCCGCGCATCGTCTAGACGGATGGATGAGCGTGTTTACGGAGAAAAGCGTGCTGTTCTCGGAGAATCCAGTGCTTGGCGCGGATTCGATTCGAGCATCTTATAAAAAATTGTTTGACGATCCGGAGTTCCGGCTGGACTGGGAACCGACGAAGGCGGAAGTCTTTCCGTCAGGAAATATGGGGTACACGGTGGGGCGGTATCAAGGCGTGTTCAAGAATGCGAAAGGCGAGATCGTGCATCGGAGCGGGACTTACCTGACTGTCTGGCGCAAAGAGAAGGATGGAAGCTGGAAAGTAGCGGCGGATGGCGGGGAAGCGGATCCGGAGAAGAAGTAGTGTGATCTCCCACTCGTTGCTTCGCACGAGTGGGGCACCCGCAACTCTTATGGTGAGCTGTTGAAAACGAGGTCTGAAACCTCGAATTGAGCAGAAAAGGATGGGCAAACCTCTGGTCCATCGCGCTTTCGCCTGATAGAATCTATAAAATCCACCCTTCGGAGTAACGATGCAAGCTATCCTTGCGCTGGAAGACGGCAGAATCTTCCGCGGCAAAGGTTACGGCGCCAAAGGCGAATGCTACGGCGAAGTCGTTTTTAATACTTCCATCACCGGCTACCAGGAAATCTTTACCGATCCTTCCTACGCTGGGCAAATCGTAGTTCTTACCAATCCGCAGATCGGCAATTACGGAACAAATCCCGAGGACAATGAAGCCAATCGACCCTACATTGAAGGGCTGATCGTGCGCGAGTTTTCGCGGGTAAGCTCCAACTGGCGCTCGCAACAGGTCGCCGAGGAATATCTGGAGCGCTTCAATATTCCGGTGCTGGCGGATATCGATACGCGTGCTCTGGTGCGGCATCTGCGCGATCGCGGTGTGATGCGCGGCGTGGTGTCGACCATCGAGACCGACGTGGAGAAGTTGGTCGAAAAGGCGCGCTCGATTCCGAAGATGGACGGCACCGATCTGGCGAAAGTCGTTTCGACGAAGCAGCGCTATATATGGGAAGTGGGCGAGCGGTCGCATGAGCCGACGGAAGTTGTCGGCGTGAAGGACGCGCCACCGGTGCATCATGTGGTCGCGTATGACTTCGGGATCAAGCAAAACATTTTGCGCAAACTCGTCGCGGAGCGTTGCCGCGTGACAGTGGTTCCGGCGCAGACTCCGGCGGAAGATGTTCTCGAGATGAAGCCGGATGGCGTGTTTCTGTCGAATGGGCCGGGCGATCCGGAGCCGTGTACCTATGCCGTGAACAACATTCGCGGGTTGATGGGGCGCGTGCCGGTGTTCGGCATCTGCCTGGGACATCAGCTGACGGGAATTGCGCTGGGCGGAAAAACCTACAAGCTGAAGTTTGGACACCATGGCGGAAATCATCCGGTGAAGCAGATGAAGAGCGGCAAGGTGGAGATCACGGCGCACAATCATAATTTTGCCGTCGATCCGGATTCGCTGCCGTCGAACGATGTGGAGTGCACGCACTTCGATCTGAACGATCAGACGCTTGAAGGCATGCGCCATCGCAACCTGCCGCTGTTCAGCGTGCAGTATCACCCGGAAGCGGCGCCGGGTCCGCACGACTCGTATTATCTGTTCAAAGATTTCGTGAAGATGATGGAGGAGTGGAAGGGTGGCGGTCGTTAGTCGTTGGTCGGTAGTCGTTAGCAAGAGGCTGTGTGTCGGAGCGGAGAGCTTTGAAAGGGCGCGGCTTCAGTCTTGAACGCGCGGAACAACGGGATGGGAGCATCGAGGCAGATTTAGCCGCTGAGGGAAATGGGACCGCAACGCGAAGACGCAACTCATAATCACCGACGTACATGGTGAGTCGGAGACTGGGAAAGCGCGAAGTTGTTTCAGATCGACCGGTGGGCTGAAATGTTCGAGCAAGGTACTCCAGGCCAATATCGAGGGACAGGGTATCTGCTTCATGAGTTCGTCGTAATGCCGGATCTTTTCATGTCCGATCAGCCTGAGCTGATTTCCTGGAACGGCGATGCCATATCACAGGCAGGTTCCCGTCGCGAGGAAGAAAGAGTTCGAATCCAATGTGGAAGTCTGTCAGAAGGGATTTCAGGATCATCGGATAAGAGATGCTGGGTCTTATCAAGTACATGTTCGTTACGTTCATGAGAATCCGGTGAGGCCAGGGTTGTGCGCGAGAGCATCGGAATACCAATGGTCGTCCGCGCATCTGGGCTTGTGAGTTGGACGAAGTTCCTCTAGCGGCTAAAGCCGCTCCATCTAGAAGCTGGTTACGGCATGGCTGAAGCCGCGACGCTTAAAACTGTAACAACAGTAGCGCTCAACGGCGCGCCCCTTCAAAGCAGGAAACACGAATACTAGATGCCAAAACGAACTGATATTTCGAAGATCCTCATCATCGGCTCCGGTCCTATTGTGATCGGGCAGTCGGCGGAATTTGATTACTCCGGAACGCAGGCCTGCAAGGCGCTGAAGGCGGAAGGCTATGAAGTGGTGCTGGTGAATTCCAACCCGGCCACCATCATGACCGATCCGGAGTTTGCTGATCGCACGTACATTGAGCCGATCACGCGCACGTACATGGAAGAGATCATCCGCATTGAGTCGGAGATGTCGGACGGACGCGGCTTTGCTCTGCTTCCTACGGTCGGCGGACAGACCGCGCTGAACATGGCCGTGGAGTTGGCCGATGGCGGCGTGCTGGAGAAGTACAACGTCCATTTGATCGGCGCGCAGCTCGACGCGATCAAGAAGGCAGAAGACCGGCTGCTGTTCAAAGACGCGATGACGCGCATTGGGCTCGACGTGCCGAAGTCGGCGTTGATCAACAACCTGAAGGACGGACTGGAATTCAGCGCGAAGATCGGGTTCCCGGTGATTCTGCGGCCGTCATTCACGCTCGGCGGAACGGGCGGCGGCATTGCTTACAACCGTGAAGAGTTGATGGAATTGTTGGCGCGTGGACTGGATCTTTCGCCGGTGCACGAAGTGTTGTTGGAAGAGTCGGTGCTCGGGTGGAAGGAGTACGAGCTCGAGGTGGTGCGTGACATGAACGACAACGTCATCATCATCTGCTCGATCGAGAATTTCGATCCGATGGGCGTGCATACCGGGGATTCGATCACGGTGGCTCCGGCGCAGACGCTGACGGATCGCGAGTACCAGGTGATGCGCGATGCGTCGATCAAGGTGATTCGCGAGATCGGAGTGGAAACCGGCGGATCGAACATTCAATACGGTGTGAATCCGGTGAACGGTCGCATGGTGGTGATCGAGATGAACCCGCGCGTGTCGCGCTCGTCGGCACTGGCGTCGAAAGCCACAGGATTCCCGATTGCGAAGATTGCGGCGAAGCTGGCGGTGGGATACACGCTCGATGAACTCACCAATGAGATCACGCGCAAGACGCCGGCGTGCTTTGAGCCGACGCTCGATTACGTGGTCGTGAAAGATTCCGAAATGGCAGTTCGAGAAGTTTCCTGGCGCGGATGAAGGCCTGGGCCCGCAAATGAAGTCGGTGGGCGAGGCGATGGCGATTGGGCGCACGTTCAAAGAGGCGCTGCTGAAGGCCGTGCGCTCGCTGGAGACTGGCAAGCGGTTGAGCTCGGAAAAGCTGGAGCCGAAGATCCTGGTGCAGAGGCTGGTGACGCCGCATCCGGAGCGGTTGGCGTACATACGTTACGCGCTGCGCGAAGGCATGACGGTGAAGGAACTGGCGAAGATGACGTCGATCGATCCCTGGTTCCTGTATCAGCTGAAAGAGATCAACGACATTTGGAACGACGTGGCGCAGTATCCGATTGATGCGCCCGAAGAGAAACTTCGCGAGGCTAAGCGCGCGGGACTGTCGGACGAGCGACTGGCAGGAATTTGGGGAATTGACGGGCGCGAGGGTGGCACGAAAGTTCGTCAGCTTCGTAAAGAAGCGCGGAGTGAGGCCGGTCTACAAACACGTGGACACGTGCGCGGCGGAGTTCGAAAGCTATACGCCATACCTCTATTCGACGTACGAAGAAGAAGACGAAGCGGCTCCCACCAAGAACAAGAAAGTAATCATCCTGGGCAGTGGACCGAATCGCATCGGCCAGGGAATTGAGTTTGATTACTGCTGCTGCCATGCGGCGTTCGCGCTGCGCGATGATGGGTTCGAGACGGTGATGGTGAACTGCAATCCGGAGACGGTTTCGACGGACTACGACACTAGCGATCGCTTGTACTTCGAGCCGTTGACGCTGGAAGACGTCCTGGAAGTCTACGAGCACGAGGCTAGCTCAGGCGCACCGATCGGGATGATCGTACAGTTTGGCGGACAGACGCCGCTGAACCTGGCGTTGCCGTTGAAAGCGGCGGGCGTGCCGATTATCGGAACATCGCCGGAGTCGATTGACCTGGCAGAAGATCGCAAGCGATTCGGGAAACTTCTGGAAGAGCTGGAAATCCCGCAGCCACCCGGAGCGATGGCGACGTCGGTAGAAGAGGCGCTGGCAGCGGCAAACAAGATTGGCTATCCGGTACTGCTGCGGCCTTCATATGTGCTGGGTGGGCGCGCGATGCAGATCACGTACGACGACGAGTCGGTGATCAAGTACATGAAGGAAGCCGTCGAGTACTCGCAGGAGCGTCCGGTGCTGATCGATCACTTCCTGGAGAGCGCGACGGAGGTGGATGTGGACGCGATCTCGGACGGCGAGGATGTTGTGGTCGCCGGGATCATGCAGCATATCGAAGAAGCCGGAATACACTCGGGTGATTCGTCGTGCGTGCTGCCTGCAGTTGACATTCCCGAGCAATCACTGCGGAAGATGCGCGAGTACACGCTGAAGCTGGCGCGAGCGCTGAAGGTCATCGGGTTGATGAATATTCAGTTCGCGATTCAGAACAACAAGATCTTTGTGCTGGAAGTAAATCCACGCGCTTCGCGAACGGTGCCATACGTTTCGAAAGCCACGGGGATTCCGCTGGCTAAGATCGCTGCGCGATTGATGACCGGACGCAAGCTGCGCGAATTCCTGCCGGAGAACATCGCGAAGGCTACGGATCTTGATACCGGTAACTGCTATTTTGTGAAGTCACCGGTGTTCCCGTGGGCAAAGTTCCCGGGAGTGGATACGGTGCTCGGTCCGGAGATGAAGTCAACGGGCGAAGTGATGGGCGTAGCTGAGAATTTCGGCGAGGCGTTCGCCAAGGCGCAGATGGCGGCAGGGAACAAGCTGCCGACGTCGGGACACGTGTTCATCAGCGTGAACGATCGCGATAAGCCGCAAGTGGCGGAGGTTGCAAGACTTTTTGTGGAGTTGGGATTCAAGCTGGTGGCGACGACAGGAACAGCTCGGATTCTCGAAGACGCCGGATTCAAAGTGGAGATCGTCTACAAGGTGAAAGAAGGACGGCCGAATGTGGTCGATCTGATTAAGGGCGACCGGATTCAGCTGATTATCAATACTCCGCATGGGCCTGAGCCATGGTTCGATGAGAAGGCAATCCGGCGCGCGGCGATTACGTATCACGTGCAGACGATTACGACGTTGTCGGCGGCAAGAGCGGCTGCAGAGGGAATTGCTGCGCTGCAGCGCGGTGAAGTAACGGTGCGGGCGATTCAACATCTGCATGCCGAGCGGAGCGCTACGGCAATGCGGTAATGTTTCTTTCCCACCCTCCGCCAAATGAAGGCGGTAGGGTGGGGCACCCAAGTCCTTTAGTAAGTTCCGGTATTTACAGCAGGCGAAGCCGAAGAGACAGTCTTCGGCTTTTGTTTTTGGACCAGCTTTTCGAATTGCTCTCGGGAAAGCGCATCGTGCAGATCAAACCAATCAAGTAGATCCTGAGTAAGCGCGGCAGGATTCACGGTGACGGGAAGCTTTGTTGGAAGAGGAGCAGGCTCTCTTTTTCCAGAGAGTTCTTCGATCAGTTGCTGGAGCAAACGGTACTGATCCTCGGAAAAGCCAAGGAATGAAACACCCATGCCTATGGCAGGGTGAGAAGTGGCGACCCTTGCGTCGAGAGAAATTCTGCGGCTATTCCAGAAGAGGTCCAACTCGAGCGGCGTTCCCTCCGGGAAGGGCATCATCAGTTCGACATAACAGCCTCCGAGGCTGATGTCAGAGACTTTGCAGGGTGTATTGACCGGGATCCCCTTCTTGCGGATTTGTGCGTTTGCGCCCCAAGCGTAGCGTTGATGACGCCGCCGCTCGGATCGCGGCTCCGAGGGCTTTGTGCTGGCTGGAAGCGGCGCGATGGTATTGACAGCAGTTGCGGGGACCGCGGGAGTGGGTAATTCGGCGTTCTCTGCGTCGAAAATGAAGCTGATGGGGTCGAGCGATTCCAGGCCGGCGTGGCCGCCACGTCCATCCTTGTCGCAGCCGATCCATGAGACTCGATAACGGCAGCGTCGACGGTCGTATTCCAGCGTGACGACGTCAGCTGCACCGGCGAGGCAGTTGATTCCGGCAATCTCTACTGAGCTACGGGAAAACCTGACGGCCTGCGCTGTCTGCATGAAGGGAAATCCGTGTGAGTCCACGCCGCGGACAGTGACAGCGAGTTGCGCGGATTGTCGGGACGTCTCCAAAGGCTGTCTCGAATCGCGATTCAAGGCAAGTATGGACTGCGCCAGCGGGCTTCCGCGCGAAAAACGGAGTCGCTGGATGAGCAACCTTTCCACGTTGGGAAGAATTGCAGAAAGAGGAAATCGCAAAGCGGAAAGAACAAGGGACCGTCGAGGGGACGGTCCCTGCTGATTACTTAGAGGATGACTTGCTAGCTGTGTTGGCTTGCGCGGTTGCTTCCACGAGCTTGCGAATGGGAGCAACTCCGACGAGGACGACCTCACCTCGGGCCTTGGCTGCCTGATCGAGCAGAGTTAGCTGGCCGGAACGCCACGCGTCGGGAGAGGGAGAACCGGAATCGAGATAATCCAACGCCTGCAGACCGGCTGCGCCCAGAGCGGAGAGATCGTGCGACACGGGCGCCACGTCGTTCAGCAGGGAAGTATTCTGCAGAACAGGTTGCAGACGAGCGTCATTATCACGCCAGGCAGTAAGGATATTTCGCAGAGCAGCCTTGTCGCCAGGGCTTGCTTTTCCGGACAAGAGAGCGTCCGTGAGACTTGCGAAATTGCGGCCGACCGCACTCTCCGGGTAGGTCGAATCGACCATGCGATTGAGCGGCGTGAACTGCGTGTACTTCTGCGTCTGCTCGCGCTCGTAACCCTTCACGGGCTCGACGGCATCGGCGAGAACTTTAACCGAAGAAACCTGTTGCGCAGCGGAGAGACGTTGCAACATCTTCCACGGATTGGATTGGTGCTCAAGTCCAAGCCAGGCCATGCGGTCGCTGAGCACATACATGCGCGCATACATTGAGTTCACATCACGAACGCTCGCCGGCGACCACAGGCGTTCAGCGATGGCGGCGTTGCGCGGCCAAATCCGATTGTCGACGTTCTCGGGGCTGACCCATTCGGTCCACATGCAGGATTCGCCGCCAAGGATGCGCTTGGTTTCTTCCGGCGAGAGATTGGCAGAAGGACCGGAGAGAGGATCGACGCTGTAGTGCTGCTCTGCGGTATCCATCAGGTCGAGGTAGTAGCCGCTGGAGAGCAATCCGCGATATCCCTGCTGGGCGGCTGCGGCGAGCGATTTGGGTCCGCGCCAGGATTGAATCACGATCGACTTGGGCAAATCAGGATTGAGGATTTCGTCCCAGCCAATCATAGTTTTGTGATTTTTATCGACGATGGCCTGAACGCGTTTATTGAAGTAAGCCTGCAGTTCCTCGTTTGACTTGAGATTGTGACTCTTCATGAACGCCTGAATTTTCTCGTTGGCGTTCCATTGCTTCCCGTTTACTTCGTCGCCGCCGATGTGGAAGAAGGCGTCGGGGAAGAGGCCAGCCATCTCGCCGATGAAGCCTTCGAGGAATTTGTAGGTCGCCTCACTGGCGGGATTCATGGCCGGATCGAAAACGCCCCAGCCGCGCTCGATGGTGTAAGGACCGGGCGCGCTGGCGAGGTCCGGATAACCTACGAACCACGCAGTGGTGTGACCGGGAATATCGAATTCGGGCACGACACGGATACCGCGATCGCGCGCGTATTCGATCACTTCCTTTACTTGTGCTTGCGTGTAGTAGTTACCGTCGGAGCCCATCTCCTGCAGCTTGGGGAATTTCTTGCTTTCGATGCGGAAGCCCTGATTTTCCGATAGGTGCCAGTGGAAGACGTTCATCTTCACGGCTTCCATTCCGTCGAGCGTTCGATAGACGACATCGATGGGCTGCCAGTGGCGGCAGACGTCGAGCATCAGGCCACGCCAGGGGAAACGCGGACTGTCCTGGATCTGAACGGCGGGTGCGGCAAAGCCCTGTGGAGTGTTCTGGACGAGTTGCAGGAAAGTCTGGAGACCGCGAATGACGCCCAGAGGATTCGGTGCGCTGAGCTTGACGCCGGTTGGCGTGACTTCAAGCTGGTACGACTCATCTTCTCCGAGCTTTTGAACCTCCGCGCTGGCGTGATCAACGTGGACTATGAAATTGGCTTTCGAAGTCTCAAGCGTGTCGCTTTGCAGTGGAATGCCCGTCTGGCGAGAAAGCGTGCTAACCATGCGGTTGACGGCACGCTGGAGACGCGGCTCGGAGTAGCCGGTGATGGCGACATTGAGAGGATTCGCGACCAGGAATTGTCCGCTGCTGGTCTGGATGTTTGCCGGCCAAGGCATAAGGTTGAGGCTAGGACCACTTTGGGCTGAAGCAAGGGGCATAAGCGCGATCAGGGCAAGCACGAGGCCAAGCAAGGTTCGCATCCATGACTCCGAATAAAAAATCGTTTCAATAGTGGGAATCCGACGGAAGGCAGGGTAATTCAGAATGGGCTGAGTTCGCAAATCGATTGGACGAAGGGAAGGAGCACCGAAGAGGCACTCCTTCCTGATTCGAATCGCTTCCTAGAACGAGAAGCGGGCTGAGAGCTGAATGTTGCGCGATCCACCTCCCCCGAGGAACGGATTGCCAATGCCTACATCGGGAGTAGCAGTCAGAGGGAGATATCCCTGACCGGTGCCCGTTGCAGACATGCCGTTCGCGAGGAAGTCGATACCGTAGTTCGGCAGCATCGGGTTGGTGAAGTTCGGGTGATTGAACAAGTTGAAGAAATCGGATTGCAGCTTCAACTCCTTACTTTCGCTTAGCTTGAAACTGCGAGCGATGGAGAAGTCGAAAACACGATACGCAGGCCCGATGAAGGCGTTACGTCCGAGATTGCCCATGTGCTGCGTGCCGGCAATGCAATTTCCACTTGAGTCAACCGAGCAGGGAACCGCAAAGGCGGCCAAGTTCAGATATTGGAAGGGCGCCTTGGTCCCCGCAAAGGGATTGCCCACAAGATCGGGACGACCGAAATACTCACCTGTACCGTTGAAGTCGTTCTCAAACAAATAGCTCACGTTGTATGGCTGGCCGTCATTCAGGGTGACGACGCCATTCAACGACCAGTTGTTGGTGAGCCACCGCGCAACGTCAGTATTAGGGAACGAGTACGACCAATACCAGCGGAAGCTCTTGCGAATGTCAAAGTTCGAGTTCGCGCGCTCCGCGCCGGGATTGAAGCTGTTGTCAGGTTGGGAAGCGTTGGGAACGAAGTCCTGGCCATCGCTGGCGTTGTCGATGGAGTGTCCCCAGGTGAAATTCGCGGTGGAAGTGAATCCATGGAACCCGCGCAGTTTCAGGCTGGTCTGCAACGAGTTGTAACTGGAACTGGAACTTGTCTGAATCTGATTGACATAGCCCAGCGCCGGATAGGCTCTGGCACCAGTGGTCGGATCAGCCTGATTCAGATCGATGAAGCGGAAGAGCTTGCGGCCTTGCGCGCCCACATAGCTGACGTTCAGAGCGATGTTTTTGTTCAGAGACTGCTCAATGCCGAGGTTGTAACTCTGAACGTAGGGTGTGCGCAGTTTCTGGCTAACGGTGAAAACGTCGGAGGCAGAATACGACGCGGGATCAAAGACCGGAACACCAGCCTGAATGGTCGCAGCCGGCGAATACGAGAACTGAATGTTGTTGTAAGCCGGCCCGGGATTGTAGGTGTTGTAAGGCAATTGACCGGCGAAGAAGTCCTGCGAGTAGGCGTCGTAGAACAAGCCCCATCCGGCACGAACCACGGTATTGCCCTTTCCGGTGACGTCCCAGGCAATACTGGCACGCGGACCGAAGTTATTCAGATCGCGCGGATAGAGTTTGCTCGGTGCATTGCCGCCGCTACCGATGTAGAGCAGCTGGCTTCCGTCGGATGAAAGGATGCTGAACTGGTTGTTCTTCGCTCCGATGACGCCGAAGTAGTCCCAGCGCAGGCCATAGTTCAAAGTGAGGCGTTGCGTAAGGCGGAGCGTGTCCTGAGCGTAGAAGGCGTAGTTGTTCTCATAGGTGTCGCGCTGAGAGTTGCCGGTGGCGGAGCGTCCTGAGCTAGGTGTGCCGGCAAGGAACGCGTCAAAAGAATCGAAAGAAATCTTGCTGCGATACCCAGCGTCGAAGTACTGATTCACGGATGTCCGGCGGAATTCGAAGCCGAACTTCCAGGCGTGTTTGCCGCTGGTGTAGGACCAGTTGTTGAAGAGCTGCGTGTTGGTGTCAACGCGGCCACGAGGCACGCTAGCATTGGAACCGATGCTGGAGGTGCCGTCGCCAAAGGTGATCAGTGGTAATCCGTTATCGCGAGGCAGAGCCGAGGGGGACATCGAGACCAGACCCAGGGTGTCTGGGTTCAGACTGTTGTCCTGCGCGTTGAATTGCTCCGCAAAACGATTCCAGCCTCCACGAAACTCGGCGAGCAGTTTGTTGCTCAGGACCTTCGTATAAGAGAGCGAAACGATCTGAACGCGTGTGGGAGTGGTGGTGTTGTAACCCGGAGTTACTCCTCCGCCGACCAACGCGAGCGGGAAGCTCTGCTGACTATTGCCAAAATAGTAGCGCCCCGTAACCAAGTCGCTGGCGTTGACGTGATAGTCAATTTTTCCGATCAGGCTATCCACCCTGTTGGTGAAGGGATTGGATTCGACGATGCTGCCGTTGCTTTGCGGCAATGGTCCCCAGGGATTGGTGGCCAGCAGGTTTTGAATTACGGGATTGATCACTCCGCCGCCTGTTATGTAGCTATTGATCGCGTCCTGCGTCGGGACGTTGAGAGGGGTAGGAATACCTCCCGATTCACGCTGGCCTTCGTAGGAGGCGAAGTAGAAGAGGCGATCCTTGATGAAGGCTCCGCCGAGCGAACCTCCGAATTGATTGTTGTGAAACACATCCTTGTGCTGGTCGGTGGAGTTGAAGTAATTGCGGGCGTCGAGTCCACTATTGCGGAAGTATTCGTAAAGACTGCCATGCAGGCTGTTGGTCCCAGAGCGAGTGACGAGATTGACGATAGCTCCGGAGTTGCGGCCATATTCGGGCTCGGTATTCGAGATGACGGGAATCTCCGCAAGCGCATCAATCGGCAACACGGTGGCGGGGGTTCCGAACACTCCGCCTTCGTTGATGGCGGGCAGGTTGCGGTAGCCATCGTTCATGTCGGTACCGTCAAGCAGGTAGTTGTTCGAGCGGCCGCGATTGCCGTTGATGCTGAAGAGTCCGAAGGAGCCGGGCGAATCGGCAGCGCCGCTGGGGTCACCCGCTGCGCCGGGCACGAGCACGAGCAACTTGGTGAAGTCACGCCCATTCACGGGAAGGCTGGCAGCCTGCTCGCCTTCAATCGTGTCGCCGGTGGTGACATTCGATGTGTCAACGAGAGGGACGTCGGCGCTGACGTCAACCGTTTCCTTCACCTGACCGGGAGAGAGCGTGAGGTTGGCGCGAGCCACCGCACCAACGGTGATCTCAACGTTGCGCATCAACTCAGTGCGAAATCCGCTCTTGGTAGCGGTCACGATGTATCTCCCAAGCGGGAGTTCGGTGACGGTAAAGTTTCCTCCGGCGTCGGTGTCAACGGTCCGCTTGACGCCGATATCGGCACTGCTGACTGTGACTTGTGCTTCGGGAACGGCGGCGCCGGTGGCGTCGGTTACAGATCCCTGAATGCTGCCGCGGAAGGTTTGAGCTACGAGACTGGAAGAACAACAAAGAAGCAGAACAGCAACAGATAGCCTGACTTTCATTCTTAACCTCAAAAGGAACCCCAACTACCAGCGGAAAGAGCCAGACCCCAACATCTCTTGGCTCGAGTGGCTGGATTATATCCGGAGACTCTGGAATCTCAACCGCGATTCAGCGAAGTGCGACATAAGCGAAATTTATCGCTCCCGTTTCGAAACGTATAATCGTGAGAGTTCAGACTTATCAGGAAGAACGTCAATGCTCTTACAGGGAATCTTTCCGCCGATCACGACGCCGTTCTATGCGGATGGGTCGGTTTACTACAAGAAGCTCGAACACAATGTGGATCGCTATTCGCGCACTCCCATTGCCGGGATCGTGGTGCAGGGATCCACGGGCGAAGCCATCATGCTGTCCGATCAGGAGAAGCGGGATGTGCTGCGCGTCGCCCGTGGAGCGGCTGCGGCCAGCAAAGTGCTGATCGCGGGCGTGGGAGTGGAGTCCGCGATTGAGACACTCAAGTTGGCAGAATATGCAGCGGAGCTTGGCTACGACGCGGCGATGGTGCGCACGCCGCATTACTACAAGATGGCGATGACGAAGGCGGCTATGCTGGCGTTCTATCGCACGGTCGCAGACCGTTCGCCGCTGCCGATAATCATCTATAACTTTCCGCAAGCGACCGGTTATGACATCCCGGCGGACGTGGTGGTGGAACTGGCGGAGCATCGAAACATTATTTCGATCAAAGAGTCTGCGGGGAATTTAGAAAAAGTGAAGGTCCTGGCGGATGGCACGCGCCACATCAAGCGCAGCGTGCAAGTGACGGAAAGCTTCGAGGCGGTGACCGGGCGCATGCTGAAAGAGGCGCAGAATGCGGTGCCAGTTGGCGAATTGGTGAGTGTGGGAGCGCTATCCGGGAACAGCGAAGCCATCGTCGTCAGCGGTGCAGGTGGTTGGATCATTGAAGACGCGACAGAAGGAAGTTGGATTCCAGGTGATGGTGGGAGCCGCGCATCAGTTGCTGGATTCGCTGGAAAAGGGAGCCGTGGGGGCGATCCTCGCATTCGCTGATCCGGCCCCGACGGCGTGCTTCGAGGTCTACCAGGCGTGGAAAGAACGCGCGCACGACATCGCACGTGAGAAACAGGATCGCATTGCGGCAGCCGCGAAGCGAGTGGTGGGGCAATTGAGCGTTCCGGGATTGAAATACGCCCTGGATCTGAATGGTTACTACGGAGGACCGGCGAGGCTGCCGCTATTGCCTTTGACCGGGGAAGAGAAGAAAGAAGTGGAGAGGTTGATGTCAAATATCAGGAACTAAGATTTAGCTGCCAAGCTGTGGCACGATATGTTACAAACTGCGGCGTGACATTCCTTCATAGAGTTTCAGTTCTATTCTCTCTTGTGGCTGTCTGCACTCCGCTGCTGGCAGCCAAAGATGCACCACAACAAGTTCTAGTCTGGCCTGAGTCGAGACCGCAGCTCGTACGCTTCGAACTGGGCAAGTTTGAGCGCTTCTCGTGGCACTCCGGAGAAAACCAATGGCAATGTGAAGTCGTTGCTACAAATCTGTGGACAAAGCCGATCAAGCTCGCTGACTTCGCGGTCTACTTCTTCGACAAAAATAAGGTGAGGATCGGCGAGGGCTACATGCAGGTCTCTGAACTTCCTGCAGGACAACGAGCGAAGTTTCAGCTTAATGTTTCGACTGCGGGCATGCCCACCTCCCTTGTTTTACAGCCAAGACGGGTTCCGCCCGAATTCCAGTCTTTTATGCCCACGGTGCCCGCGAAAACTATTTCGATCACGGTCAACACGGTCCCGCAAGGAGCGACGTTCAAGTTGGACGGCAGCGAGATCGGAACCACGCCTAAGCGAATTGATATCACGCCGGGCCAACACCTGCTGACATTCACAATGATGGGTTATGCTCCGGGGAGTTATCCCTTTGAGGTTAAACCGGAGGATGTTCCCGGCGGCAGCATCAGCGTGGAGTTGGGCGGAATGACGCACGATACAGTACAGCTCCGGGATGGCTCGGTGTTGACTGGAGATGTTGAGAGTCTTTCTGCGACCGCCATGGAAATACGGATCGCTGGAACAGTCCAGAAAGTCGATAGAAACCAGATCAGCAGAATTCTGCTGATTCAGAGAGAGATCGTTCAGCAGTAAGCCGAGCGACCCCTCTCAAAACTACTACGCCACTCGTTTCTTCCGATTAGGCTTGGTGATTTTTTCGGAGCGGTTGCCGCCAGACTGACCCGCACCTGCTGCAAGCTCATCTTCAGTGTCGGCTTCGTTGCGGCCCCGGCGGCTCATCGTGCGACCTGTCGTTCCCGGTTGATGCGCCGGTACGGTCTCCGCGCGATCTTGACGATTCGGTTGTTCTCGGACGGGAGTGGGTTGAGGCCGAACTCGATTCTCGCGACCCTGACTAACCCTACCGTAGATCTCGGTGCCAGGGTCTTCGCCTTCGGTCTTACCGGTGGTTGGGTTAGCGATAAACAGCAAATCGGTGAGATCATTTGCATGTTCTTCTTCGTCAGCGAGAATTTCCTCGAACATGACGCGAGTGGTGGGATCCTTGTCGCCGAAGAAGCGGATAAAATCTCGATAAACATCGATCACGATGCGTTCGGCGATCAGATCCTCGCGAATCATGTCGGCGAGATTCTCGCCTTCAACGTATTGAGTCGCGGAGCGCTGGACCAAAGTGCCGGGGTTGAAGTCGGGTACGCCGCCAAGTTCCTGTATGCGATCAGCGATTCGGTCAGCATGTTCGACGTTCGTCGTCGGCGTGCTCTTTGAACTCGTCGCGAATCGAAAAAGCATGAACACCAGTCGCCATCAGGTAGTGGTGCATATAGCGCAGCACACAAACGATTTCCGTGGCGAGCGCGTCATTCAACAGACCGATAGCTTGGTCTTTGTCCAATTCATAAGTCTGGGTGACCGGACCTTCGTCAATTTTCTGAATGGCGCGTTTACGGATTTCTTCGACGTTTTCCACGAATTGCGGCATGAAGTTGCTCCGAGCGGATGCCCTGAAGAATCGAAGCTGAGTGGGCAATAGCAGAGATTTAGATTCGTATTGAGCCAGCAGCAGATGTCCGGTGGGAAGAGGAGGTTGTGGAAAACTCTGAGTTGCAATTGAAATTCAGTTTCAAGTAGAATTCTAACGAACGTTCGAATAATCAGCTGGCGGTCTGCAGAAGGTCCGAATGGCTACGCACTCGATAGGCCGCGGCGCAGGTTCGCAACGCAAAAACGACTCGTCGCGCCGCCGAGGAAACAGAGCGCTTCGAGCAACGGCTGGGCGAAATCCTGGAGCATGCGACTTCGGTTTTCTACGAGCGTGGCTATGAAGGCGCATCGATGCGCGATCTATCGCGCGCCAGCGGCATGTCGCTGGCCGGTCTTTATTACTACTTCGAATCCAAAGAGCGCCTGCTCTACCTCATCCAGAAACACACATTCGACACCGTATTGCGATCGGCGCGCGAACGTCTCGCAAGCACCTCCGATCCGGAACAACGGGTGCGCAGCTTCATCCACAACCACATCGAGTATTTCCTCAAGAATCGCAAGGCGATGACGGTCATGTCGCATGAGGACGAGACGCTAACCGGTGAATTCGGCAAAGAGGTCGCGGAACTCAAGCGCGAGTATTACAAGCTGTGTGTCGGATTGGTGGAGGAGTTGCGGCAGAGTCATCCGGAGTTCGACTCGCGCCTGAACAGCCGGCTGGCAGTGCTGAGCCTGTTTGGCATGATGAACTGGATTTACACCTGGCACAATCCGCGCGTCGATGCCGATGCGGGTGAGTTGGCCGGACATATGGCGGACATTTTTCTCCGTGGCGTGTTGCCGGCCGAGCGATCCGCGGACATCGAAGGCAATATACGCAAGTCTAAGGCGAATGCATCCAAAGCTTCAGAATGAAGGAGTTTTCCTGATGGCGACCACGACGGTTGAAACGACCAAGCAGCTGATCCAATACCGCACGGATGCCGGAGTTGCCGTGATCACAATGGATGATCCTCCGGCGAATACCTATACCTACGAGATGAATCGTCAGTTGGACGATGCCATCCTGAAGGCACGCATGGACAACGATGTGTACGTCATCTTGCTGACTGGATCCGGCGATAAGTTTTTCTCGGCAGGCGCGAATATTCGCATGCTGTCGCAGGTAGATCCGACGTTCAAGTATTACTTCTGTCTTCATGCGAACGAGACGCTGCTGCGGTTGGAGCATACGCCGAAGCTGGTGATCGCCGCTCTGAATGGGCATACCGTCGGCGGAGGATTGGAAATCGCGATGGCGTGCGACCTGCGCATTGCGCGACAGGTGCGGAAAGAGTCGGCCTCCCGGAAGTGAACCTTGGAGTTCTGCCGGGCACCGGAGGCACGCAGCGGCTTTCGACGGCTGGTGGGAAAGTCAAAGGCAATTGAGTTGATGGTGACAGGCAATACGTTCTCGTTTGAAGAGGCGAAGGAGTTTGGGATCATCAACGACATATATGAGCGCGAGAACTTTATGCAGGACGTAATGGACTACGCGCATCAGTTCTGTCCGCCAAACAAGGCCGCGAAGGCTGTTGGTCACATTAAGCGATCGGTACAGACGGGCTGGGAGATTCCGATGGAAAGCGCCTTGGCGGTGGAGCGCGAGTTGCAGGCATCACTCTTCAGTTCGCAGGACGCGAAAGAAGGACTTGCGGCCTACGTAGACAAGCGTCCGGCGGAGTTTAAAGCGAAGTAACGGGTATAGGGAACATATGTTGACGGCCACAAAAATCACAGTCGCGCCTTGCAAGCTGTTGATCAACGGCGAGTGGACCGACTCGGCAGATGGAAAAAGTTTCGAGAGCGTGAATCCTGCCACGGGCGAGGTACTCACACGAGTCGCCGAGGCCGGCCGCGATGACGTGGACCGCGCGGTGAAGGCGGCGCGCACCGCCTTCGATGACGTAAATGGCAAATGGCGACGCATGACGGCGAGTGAACGCGGAAAAATCCTGTGGCGCATCGCGGATCTGATTGAGCGCCACATCGACGAACTCGCGGAACTCGAGACGGTCGACAACGGCAAGCCGATTTTCGAGTCACGACATGTCGATATGCCGATGGTGGTGGACGTTTTCCGCTACTACGCGGGAATTGCGACGAAGATACAAGGCGACACGATCAACATTAACGAGAGCGCGTTTACGTACACGCTGCGCGAGCCGGTGGGCGTGGTGGGTGCGATTATTCCCTGGAACTTCCCATTGCTGCTGGCCAGTTGGAAGCTGGCGCCGGCGCTCGCGTGCGGAAACAGCGTAGTGTTCAAACCCGCAGAGCAAACGTCGCTGACGGCGGTCCGATTCGGCGAGATCGCAATGGAGGCGGGACTGCCGCCCGGTGTGTTGAACATCATCACTGGCGGGCCGGAGGTCGGTGCGGCGTTGGTGAAGCATCCGTTGGTCGACAAAATCGCCTTCACGGGATCCACTGCAGTCGGCAAACAAATCATGAGGGAAGCGTCGGATTCGTTGAAGCGAATCACGCTGGAACTGGGCGGGAAATCTCCGAACATTGTGTTCGCGGACGGAGATCTGGACCAGGCGGTGAAGGGCGCGATTAACGGAATTTTCTACGGCAAAGGCGAGGTTTGCAACGCGGGCTCCCGGCTGTTTGTCGATCGCAAGGTTCATGACGAGTTCATGACGAAGCTTGTCGAGCGTGCGAAGAAGATGTGCCCGGGCGATCCGCTGGATCCAAAGACGCGGCTCGGCGCGCTGGTCAGTGAGAAGCAGATGAACACGGTGCTGGGCTACATCGATGCTGGGAAGAAGGAAGGCGCGAACCTGGTGGCCGGGGGACGCCGCGTGCCCGTGAACGGTAATGACGGGTATTTTGTCGAGCCGACAATCTTCGGCGAGGTTAAGAACGACATGAAGATTGCCCAGGAAGAAATCTTCGGGCCGGTGCTGGCGGTGATCGAGTTCGACGATCTGGAAGAAGTGATCGAGGCAGCTAACAAGAATGTGTATGGCCTCGCGGCAGCGGTTTGGACGCGCGATGTGAAACGTGCGCACCTGATGACGAAGCGTTTGCGCGCGGGCACGGTCTGGGTGAATACCTATGGATTGATGGATGCAGCGCTACCATTCGGCGGATACAAGCAATCGGGTTTCGGGCGCGAGCTGGGCGCGCATGCAGTGGAGCATTACACGGAATTGAAGAGCGTCTGGCTGAACATCGCGTAGTTGCGCAGCGGTAGCTGCAAATTTGGGAGTTGCGGAATGGCTTCATTGCTAAAAATCGGGAGCTTCAGCGATTGGGTCGGATTGTTCGATGAATGGCGCAAAGAGATCGGAGTGAATCGCGATGAGATCTCGGGCTTCAAGTTCGACACGCTGTTCGGGGCCATCGAGACGGACGAGATCCAGTTTGGTCATTGGAAGGGACGCAAGAAGTGGGACACCGTGCGGCAGGTTCCTACTCAGCAGATCCGCGATGCGCTGTTGAACCTGATCGTGTACCAGGGGGATACGGAGTTTGCGAGCGTGGAGCAGCAGCGCTGGCTTTTTGAAACTGCGCCAACGGATTGGGATCGCAAAGCGCTGACGCGAGTGATGATTGAAGAAATGCGCCATGGTTGGCAGATGTGCGCGCTGCTAGTGGAGCACTTCGGGCACTCGGGCAAAGTAGAAGCGCAGAAGATGCTGGAGCGGCGCGCTTTCGAAAACAAGCGGCTGCTGGGCGCCTTCAATGTGGATGTCGACAACTGGATGGACTTTTTCACGTACACCGATTTTGTCGATCGCGACGGAAAGTTTCAGCTGCAGATGCTGAAGTATTCGGCGTTTGCGCCGCTGGGAAAATCGATGTCATACATGCTGCGCGAGGAGTCGTTTCATATGGGCACCGGAAATGATGGGCTACGGAGAGTAGTCGAGGCTGGAAGAATTCCGCCGTGGCTGGTGCAGAAGTACCTGAATAAGTGGATTTCGACTTCCTACGATCTGTTCGGAACCGATCATTCCTCGTCGGCACATTGGTCTTACGTGTGGGGCGTAAAGGGTCGCTACGACGAACCGCAGAATGAGACCACCGCGGATCTGGATGATCTGAATGATTACAACCGCAATCTGTATCGCAACGAAGTTTCGGGTTTGATCGAGCGCTTCAACAAGTACCTGAAGCCTGGCGACGAAGTCGCTCTACGCGCCGGATATCAAGTTCAATCGCATGATCGGCAAGTATGCGAATCAGAAATTCCACTGCAAAACGGGACAGCCGCTGAGCGATCGCGAGTACGAAGAACATTTCAAAGAGGCGATGCCCTCGGCGGAGGACAAGAAGTTGTTGATGGAGATTATTCAGAACGATCCCAAGTGGATTGTTCCGAAAGCGGGCGCCAAAGATCCGTTAGAGACCATAGGCGAACCGCGCAAGATGGCGATCAATCTGTAAATCGCCATGAGGCGGGCGGTGGTCGTTCGCACAAATCCGCTCCCGGTGTAGCATCGAAGCCGGGCGACCACTGTCCGCCAGTGAACACGCCTCACCGAGCACGAACCATGGCTGCCGAGACAAAACCCCGATATTCCAAGTTAATGGTCACGATGCAGGCGCCGATCGCGCGCGTGATCCTGGCGAATCCGCCAGTGAACGTGATCGATATGCCGATGATGGACGAACTGCTGGTGGCGATGGAGTCCATTGAAGCTCGGCCAGATATGTCTGCGGTGATCTTCGCCGGGAGTGATCAGGCGTTTTCGGCAGGCGTTGACATCGGCGCACATACGCTTGAGAACGTCCGCGGTATGCTGGCGAAGTTTCACTCGGTGATTCGGGCCGTGATTTCGAGCAAGAAGGTGACGGTTGCCGTGGTGCGAGGGAATTGCCTGGGCGGGGGCGCTGAACTCGCAGCGGTGTGCGACATTGTATTTACCGCCGATAACGCGACGTGGGGATTCCCGGAGATTTCATTGGGATGCTTTCCTCCGGTTGCGGCCGCGATGCTCTCGGCGTTGGTGGGTCAGAAACATGCCGCGGAGCTGATCCTGACCGGGCGGCAGATCACGGGCGAAGAGGCGATGCGCATCGGCCTGGCGAATGAGGCGCTTCCCGAAGACGAACTTTCGGAGATGGTGGACGAGACGGCGGAACGGTTGTCGCAGTTGAGTCCGGCGTCACTTGCCGTCACCAAGAAGGCGCTATACGCTTGGGACTCAGCGCACGTCGACAAAGGGTTGCAGCGCGCCGAGCAGATTTACATTGAAGAACTGATGCCGCTGGACGATGCGCAAGAAGGAATCAGGGCGTGGCTGGAGAAGAGAAAGCCGAAATGGACGGGGCGGTAGATCAATGAATACCGATGAGCCTGGATTTGCGGAGCAACATTGCGGATGCTACAGCTGCGAGCGGCTGTTTACGTTTCAGGAGATTACGGACTGGTGGGACGAAGGCGCGACTCCAGTGTGCCCGTTCTGTGGATCAGACAGCGTGGTGATGGAACGTCCAGATATGCTGGTCACACAGGAACGGCTGCACGCGATGAGGTCGGAAAAGTTCTAAGAAAAGCGGGAGCACACAGTTGAAGATATTCGGTCGTACCCGCGGGGCGGGGGAAGATGAATTGAGTGTTTCGCATAAGCACTCAATCCGCAACCGCAAAGAGCTCATGGAGAGCAAATTGTGCGGGTGCTTTTATTGTGGTGCTTCTTATCCTCCTTCGGCGATAGTTGAATGGATAGATGATGGGGATACGGCGATGTGTCCGAAATGCGGCATCGACGCTGTTCTCGGAGATGCCTCGGGCTTTGTACTCAGCAAAGAGTTTCTGGATCGAATGAGTGCCCGCTGGTTCAGCTAAATGGTTCCCGAGAAGACGAATGGATTTTGAGATCAAACCTGAGGAAGTGAAACAGAAACTCGACGCCGGCGAGACGTTCACGCTGCTCGACTGTCGCGAGAAGTGGGAGTACGAGACCGCGCACATCGACGGCAGCAAGTTGATGCCGATGGATGAGATTCCCGCGCGCGCGAATAATGAACTCGATCCGGACGAGCATATTGTTGTGGTGTGCCATCACGGCGTGCGGTCTGCGAATGTGACGGCATGGTTGCGGCAGCAGGGATTCGAGAACGTGCAATCGATGCGCGGCGGCATCGATCAGTGGTCGAGGACGGTCGATCCGAAGGTGCCGATTTATTAGCTGTCAGCAGTCAGCGTCAGCTATCGGCCTAATACGTGGGAGAACTGAATGCTAAGGCTGAGAGCTGATTGCTGCACAACATGAAAAAAGAACTCATCGAACTGCGGATCAACGGACGGACGCACGAACTGGCGGCGGAACCGAACGCACTGCTGCTCGATGTGCTGCGCCAGGATCTTGGGCTGACAGGATCGAAGCGTGGCTGCGACGAGTCCGTCGTGCGGCGCGTGCACGGTGATGATCGACGGCGTGCCAATGCTTTCGTGCGCGCTGCTGGCGGCGAGTTGCCAGGGGCAGGAGATCACGACGGTTGAAGGTGTGGCCGAGCACGGTGGTCTGGCGGCGATTCAGCAGGCATATGGACGATGGGGTGGAGCGCAGTGTGGATTCTGCACACCTGGCTTCATCATGACGGTGAAATATCTGCTGGGTAATAATCCCCATCCGAGTGAAGAAGAGATTCGGCATGCGCTCAGCGGGAACCTTTGCCGTTGCACCGGATACGAGCAGATGTATCAGGCGGTGAAGGATGCGGTGGATGCCGAGCGCAAGGGTTTGGCGGCGGCGAAATAGGACCCCATGAGTGAGTTCTCGATCATTGGTAAGCCGGTCGCGCTGGTAGATGCGGCGCAGAAGACGACGGGCGGCGGAAAATATGCAGACGATCTGAGCCTGCCGGGAATGCTGGTGGGAAAGATCCTGCATTCGCCGTATCCGCATGCGCGCATTCGCAAGATCAATTTGCGGCGCGCGTTCGCGGTTGAAGGCGTGGTGGCGATCGTCACCGGTCAGGACGCGCCGACTTCCTACGGCATACTTCCTATTGGACATGATGAGCATGCGCTGGTCGTCGACAAAGTTCGTTACGTCGGCGACAACATTGCATGCGTGGCAGCGGTGAGCGAGTCGGCGGCGGAGAAGGCGCTGGAGTTGATCGACGTCGAGTACGAACTCCTTCCAGCGTGGTTCGATCCGGAAGAGTCGATGAAGGCCGAGTCGGACCTGATTCACGAAAACAAGCCGCACAATATCGAGAAGGAATATCACCACGTTTTCGGCGATCCCGATAACGGCTTTACCGATGCCGACTATGTGGCTGAAGCGCGGTATATCGCGAATGAAGTGACGCATGCGGCGATGGAACCGCATTCGACGCTGGCGTCGTTCGAGTTCGATCCGCAGACAGGCAAGCAGGGACGGCTGACGGTATGGTCGTCGACACAGGTGCCGTATTACCTGCAGCACAAACTTTCGCTTGTGCTCGACATGCCGATGTCGCAGATAAGGGTGATCAAGCCGCTGGTGGGCGGCGGATTCGGCGGGAAGAGCGAAGTGATTCCGCTGGAGATCACTGCGGCAGTGGCGGCGCGCGCGGCGAAGGCGCCGGTGAAGATCACGTACACGCGCGAAGAGGTTTTCTGGGCGCATCGCGGAAGGCCGCGAACGATTATCGATTTGAAGACCGGCGTGAAGAACGACGGACGCATCACGGCGGTGAAGGCGCGCGTGGTGCAGGACGGCGGCGGTTACTGCTCGTATGGTCCGGTAACGATTCTGTATTCGGGCGCGCTGCTGGGCGCGTTGTACGACATTCCCAACGTGCAGTATGACGGCTATCGCGTGCTGACGAATAAGCCTGCATGTGGAGCGATGCGCGGACACGGCACGGTGAACGTGCGGTTTGCGTTCGAATCGCAAATGGATGAGATCTGCGCGCGGCTGAAGCTTGATCCGGCGGAAGTGCGGCGCAAGAACCTGCTGAAGCCTCCGTGCATCACGGTGAATGGTCTGCGTGTGCTGAGTTATGGATTGCCGGAGTGTGTGGAGAAGGTGGCGGGGGCATCGCAATGGCCGGTTCGGCGAGGAAGGCTTGGGCGCGGGCGCGGATTGGGAATAGCGTGCAGCCATTACGTAAGTGGAGCGGCGAATTCGATCATCAAGTCGGATATGCCGCACTCGACGGTGAACATCAAGATCGATCGCGACGGCGGCGTGGTGGTGTACACGGGCGCTGCCGAAATCGGACAAGGGTCGGACACGATGACCGCGCAGATCGTTGCCGAGGTGCTGGGCTGTTCGATGGCACGCGTGAAGATAATTGCGGCTGATACGGATCTGACGCCGATTGATCTCGGATCGTACTCGAGTCGCGTGACGATGATGTCGGGCAACGCGGCACTGCGAGCGGCGCAGGACGTCCGCAAAAAGATTGAACAGGCTGCGGCGAAGAACCTGAACTGCGCGGCGGAGGAACTGGTATTCCGGCGCGATCTGATCTGGAAGCGCGGCGCTGAATTTGAAGATGTTCCGCCAACGGCGGCCCAAGGGCGGATCGACGGACAGATTCTGCGCGGGTCGGTGTTGCAGGAACGCAAGGAGCAGGGAGCGCGCGATCATCTGAGTTTCGAAGAAGCGGTGGTGGCGGCAATCGATTTCAGTGGCGCGCTGACGGGAACGGGATCGTATGCGCCGCCGGCAGATGCGCGTGGAGGCAAGTTCAAGGGCGCGGGCGTGGGTCCTTCACCGGCATATTCGTACTCGGCGCAGGTGGCGGAAGTCAGCGTGGACGAAGAGACCGGGCAGGTCGCGGTACACAAAATCTGGGCGGCGCATGACTGCGGACGGGCGCTGAATCCGGTTGCCGTTGAGGGACAGGTGATCGGTTCGGTGTGGATGGGATTGGGGCAGGCGTTGCAGGAAGAGATGATATGGAAAGATGGCCTGCTGATGAATCCCGGGCTGCTGGAGTACAGATCGCCGTCGTCGGTGGAGTCGCCGGAGATTGAGACGTTCATCGTAGAGAGCATCGATCCGGAAGGTCCGTTTGGCGCGAAGGAAGCGGGCGAGGGTTCGCTGGCGGCGACGATTCCGGCGATTGCGAATGCGATTTACGATGCGGTTGGAATCCGATTGCGCGAAGCGCCCTTCACGCCGGAGCGGGTACTGGCCGCGTTGCGGGCGCAGAAGTCGCAAAAGAAGATCAACATGACCGAAGGCGTCGATCCGGAACAGCCGGAAACGTTTCGTGAACATGGTGGATCGTTGTGGTTCCGGGGCAAAGGTCCGGCGAGGCATCCGCTTGATCCGGCGGTGCGCGACGATCGCGTAGGTGCAGATCACGGTGCTCCAATTCCTGGAGGGCAGGACTGATGGCTCTGCCCGAGTTTCAGCTGCTGCGTCCCAAAACAATTCAGTCTGCGGTGGCGCTGCTGGCGCAGCACAAGGGCGACATACAGGTGCTTGCGGGTGGAACCGATCTGCTGCCATCGATGCGGCAGAAGCTGTTTGCGCCGAATTACGTGCTCGACATTCGGGGCATCGACGAGATCAAACGCATACGCGTGCTCAGCAGCGGACTCGAGATCGGCGCGCTGGTGACGCTCTCGCAGATCGAAGATTCCGAATACATACGACGAAGCTATCCGGTGCTGCGCAAGGCGGCGATGACGGTGGCATCGCCGATTTTGCGAAACATGGGCACGATCGGCGGCAACATCTGCCTCGATACTCGATGCCTCTGGTACAACCAGTCGCACGCGTGGCGGACGTCGTGCGGATTCTGCATCAAAAAAGATGGCGATCTGTGCCACGTTGCGCCTGGTGGCACGAAATGCTGGGCTGCATTTTCGGGCGATACTCCGCCGGCGTTGCTGTGCCTGGGTGCGGAGATCGAGATTGCAGGTCCGGGCGGCACGCGACGCATTTCGCTGGGCGATCTGTATACCGGACTGGGCGACACCCGTCTGAAGATTGCGAAAGACGAGATGCTGACGCGCGTGTTCATTCCGCAGTCGATGGCGGGCTATCGCGGCGCATATCAGAAGCTGCGCATTCGCGGATCAATCGACTATCCACTGGCTGGAGTTGCGGTGGTGCTCAAGACCAGCGGGCGACATGCTCCGGTGCAAGATGCGCGAGTCGCGATCACGGCAGTGAATCCTTCGCCGATGCTGGTGGTGGGCGCCGATCATGCGATGATCGGGCGTGCCGTCGACGAGCACATCGCAACCGTTGTTGGCGAACTGGCGGCGAAGACGGCGAAGCCTCTGACGACGTCGGCACTCACGCCGGAGTATCGGCGGGAGATGATCAAAGTTTTCGCGAAGCGGGCGGTAATGGAGGCGGTGAGGGAGTAGTTATCGGGTCAACGTCCGCTCGACATTCCCATTTCAATTTCTAGCTTTTAGAGACGCGATGTGACTCTTCGCTTCTTCGAAGCCAGGATCCTGTCGTAATGCCTCGTTGTATACGATGAGAGCGAGGTCGGTTTGTCCAGCGGCTTCGAGCGCCTCTCCTCGCCACAGGTAAACTGCAGGCTGAGGTTTGATGGCCAAAGCTCGCGCGAAGTCATCCGCGGCCTGGGAGTATTTGCGTTCCTTGTAAAAAGCCTGTCCTCTCCCCAGAAGGGAACTGTAGTGAAGCGGATCGATATTTATTGCCGCCGTGTAATCTCGCTCGGCCTCCGGATAATTGCCGGCAAGGAGATTGGCGAGGCCCAGATTATTCATAATGGACATGGTGACGGCGCGGTCTGATGAGTACTGCAATGCGGTCTGAAACTCAGAGATGGCATCAGGCAGCTTGCCTTCCCGCAGCAGATAAGTGCCGATGTCGTAATGAGCCAGTGGATCGTGACCATTAAGAGCGCGTGCTGTCTCGAAATGCCGCCAGGCTTCGTCATAACGGCCAACGGAGTCCAGCGCTTCTCCCAGCAGTCCTTCAATCTGGTAGTCGGGAGCAGAGGCCAATTGCCGGGCGCGAGTGAAGAGCGTCAAGCTATTTTGCCAACTTGGCAGTACGGTCCTGGTCACGGCCGCGAGAGCGAGCAGAACACAAACCGCGGCGGCTGCTTTCAGCGACCGAGCGACTGCCAGAGGTGCGGTCAAGTCAGCAACGCCCCAGACCATAATGATGAATAAGCCGATCAATGGAAGGTAGGCGTAGCGATCTGCCATTGCCTGGCGTCCGACCTGCACAATTCCGATCACCGGAAGCAGAGTGATGAGAAACAGAAGCCAACCAGTAAGAAGATAGCGCTTTTGATGGAACTTTATGATCGCGAGAGTGATGGCGGCCAGAACGAAGAGCGCGAACGCAACTTTCGTCCAACCCAGCGAGTTTCCCGGATGCGGGTAAAACACTGTGAGCCGAGACGGCCAGAAGGTTTTTTGAATATATGCGACATAGGACACTACCGCGTTTTTCAGACGAACCGCTAAGGGCAGTGCCTCAGATATGGCAACAGATCCCCCACGCTTCTGAGCGATTAGCGTAATGCAAGCGCTGAGAGCACTCAGAAGAAGCAGCGGCATCTTTTCCAGGATGAGCAGAAGGAGGTTCCTAGACCACGTCCCTCCAGCCGCCGAGTGCTCCGGGTGGGATGATTCATCGAAAGAGAATCTTCTGAGCGGCCAATAATCCAGCAGCAGGAGTATGACAGGCAGCGTCACTGCCATCGGTTTCGCCATCAGGGCCAATGCGAATAGAGCACAGATGAGCAGATATCGCGGGACGCTCCGACGTTTGACATACCATCCGTACGAGGCGATGGCTAGCAATGAGAAAAATGTGCTTAGAAGGCTCTTCCTTTCCGATATCCAAGCCACCGTTTCGATATTCAGAGGATGAATCGCAAAGAGCGCGGCGACAAAGAAACTGCGCCAGAGTGCTCCAGTTGCGAGTTGCAGCAATAGAAACAAGAGGACGACATTGACGACATGCAGCAATAGGTTGGAGTAGTGGTGTCCGCCGGCATGCAGGCCGAATAACTGGTAGTCCGCCATGTGGGAGATCCAGGTGAGCGGGTGCCAGTTCGACGCGTCGAGCGAGGTGAAAGCCCAACGCACGTTGCGCAAGGTTAGACCCATCTGCACGTGGCTGTTGCTGGTGACGTATTCGTTGTCGTCGTAGTTCAGGAACTCGTGGTGGATGACGGGTTGGTAAAGGACCAGGGTCATTACAGCCAGAACACTGGCTAGTACGATTCGGCGCAACTGAAGAGCACCAGGTTTGCTCGAAAGTTCGTGCTCGAGGCTTGGGGTCTGAGGCGCGCTAGCGGGCAAGCGGAACTCCGTACCAGGCATCAGGGGCGTTGATGGGAGGCGGAAACGTAGTCAGCCTGATTGACGGGAGCGTAATAGTCGAGCAGCAAGCGCCGCCCCCGAGGACTAAAAATCGCAAAACTTGCAAGGTGCCATTGTTGCAGGCGAAATTTCAAAGAAGTCTCGACGACGGCAAAGCCATAACGAAGGCTGCTCCAGAAATTGATTGACGAGGCTTCGCTGAAGTAACGGGTCGGGCAGGAAAGTTCTCCGATTCGATAGCCGAAATGGATAATCTGCGCCAGTATCTCATTATCGAAAGCAAAGTCGTCGGTGTTCTCTTCGAGGGGGAGCTTCTCCAGAACATCACGGGTGAAGGCGCGATATCCGGTGTGATACTCGGAGAGCTTGTAGTTCAGCAGAATATTTTCAAAAGCTGTGAGGATGCGGTTCGCGATGTACTTATACAGCGGCATACCGCCCGCCAATGCTCCCGTCCCCAGAATGCGAGAACCCAAAGCGACATCAAACTCTCCGTATGCGAGCATGCCGGCCATCGATACAACCAGTCGCGGCGAGTATTGATAATCCGGGTGAACCATGATGACGATATCTGCGCCCAGACGCAGAGCTTCGCGATAGCAGGTTTTCTGATTGCGTCCGTAGCCGAAGTTCTCGCGATGCAAGAAGCTTACAATTCCAAGTTCGCGTGCCAGGTTGACGGTGGAGTCGGTACTGCCATCATCGACGAGAATCACCTGGTCAACCACTTCAGAGGGCAATTCCTCGAATGTACGCATCAGTGTTTTGGCCGCGTTGAACGCGGGCATCACAACGAAGACTTTTTTACCATTCAGCAAGGAGCTCTCTCTTCAGCCGCCCAATCCGCCGCTTCATTGACGCATCACATTGGTATCCTAGATTAGAGTCGAAAAACCAGAAATTACAACGCTCCCGTAACCAAGCAGGTTACGAAGGGCCAAATCGTAAAAAGCAAGTCCTCGGCGAGCCAATTCCTTAGACGCCTGGCTTGAGACGCTACTCGGCGAGTGATCAAAATGCTGCCTTCGGCGGAGACGCCAAGGTCCAGCACAGTCGGCGCGCTTATGGCTTAGGCAACCGATTGACAATCAATGACTTAGTTGATCCTTTTGCGCTTGAATCGAGAATCCTGTCAATGTAGTTCCTGGATTCAAGCAATTGTGAGTCGCCGCTGGCGCTTTGATTCGATATGCTTGTTCTCCACTCCACGAGTCCATCCGGAGGCGGGATTCGAAATGGCACGCGGGACGACGTCTTGCCTAAGATCATGATCACTGACTGCCATGTTCATATTGCGCCGGTGGAGATGTTCAACGACACCGCGCTCGAACTAATGAAGAAGAAGCGGTCGAACTGGGAGACGATCGTCGAGTTCTGCCGATCGCCGAAAGCGTTCCTTGCGTACATGGATCGCTGCGGAATCGATCGGGCAGTGCTGATCAACTATGTCGCGCCGAAGGTGATCGGCTTCACATCCGAAGTCAATGAGTGGGTCGCCAACTATTGCAAGGCGGATCCGAAAAGGCTGATTCCGTGTGGAAGTTTGCATCCGCGGCACACGACGAATGTGATGGCGGATGTGGAGAACATCGTGCGGCTGGGAATTCGGATGATCAAGATTCATCCGCCGCATCAGCTGCTATTTCCAAATGAATACCTGGGTGCGCACAAGGAGTTGGAGATCATCTATCGGGCGGCCGAGGGAAATGGAATCCCGGTGATGTTTCACACGGGGACGTCGATCTTTCCGGGAGCGCGGAACAAATATGGCGATCCGATGTATCTGGACGACGTGGCAATCGATTTTCCGAAGATGAAGATCCTGATGGCGCATGGTGGCCGTCCACTGTGGATGAACACGGCTTTCTTCCTGGTTCGCAGGCATCCGAATGTGTACCTCGATATCAGCGGCATTCCGCCACAGGCGCTGCTGAAGTATTTTCCTCGAATTGAAGAAATCTCCTCGAAGACATTGTTTGGGACAGATTGGCCGGGGCCGGGAGTGCCAGACATCAAGAAGAACCTCGATGAATTTCGGGCGCTACCCATCAGCGATGTGGCGAAGGCGCAGATTCTGGAAAAGACGGCGATCGGGATTTGGGGTAGCTAGTAGCTGGTAGCGGTATTGACGGCCGATTCGGCGTCCGCTTCGTGGTGACGATCGAAGATTCAAGACGCCCACCCTAGCCAAAAGAGGGCTAGGATGGGGCACCCGTAAACCATACCTAGTGGCGCTGGAACTCAGGCGGTGGGTTCTGATTCGCTCAGGACCTGTTTTACTTTCTGGCCCAGGGCCTCGAGCGTAAATGGCTTTTGCAGGTACGCAATACGGGGATCGCTGAACCCTTTGCGCATGACCGGATTGCTGGTGTACCCGGACATGTAGATCGTCTTGAGCGATGGATCCATTAACTTGAGCTGTTCCGCGAGATCGCTGCCGTTCATGCCGGGCATCACGACGTCGGTCAGGAGCAAATGGATGGGTTGACGTTGGCTGAAGAGGCGCAGGGCTTCATCAGCATTGCAGGCGGGAATAACGTGGTACCCGAGGGACTGGAGAATTTCGCAGGCAACATCGCGAACGAACGCTTCGTCTTCGACGAGCAAGATGGTGGGGCGAGTTTCAGGATCGATGACCGGCATGGAAGTCGTCTCGGGTGCGTTAGCCGTCGAGAGGTAAGCGCGAAACGTCAAGGCCTTACCCGGTTCAGAATACTCCTGCAGTCCTCCGCCGGAATTGACGAGAATCTCACGGGCTACCATCGTCGTGTCAGTGAAGGACAGCGAGGTGAACGAGGTTGGTCCGAAAGAGACAGCCTCGTCGGGGTTCGAACGTACGCAGGTCATCTCCAGGAGAACATAGCGACCGGGAGAGAGGGAGGCCTCAGAGGCAAGGCGTTCGTCGAACTCGACGTTCGCAGTTTCAACCATAACCCTTCCCCCAAACGGAAGGCTTAATCGAGCGCGCAGTGCCAGTTCGAGCAAAGCGTGCTCCAGGTTAGCCGGGTTTCCGTGGACTGGATCCAGCTTCGCGCCGGAGATCCAAAGCAACTCGACATGTTTTCCTAGCAGTCGCTGCATGCGTTGCTTCAGAGAGGGGAGGACGGGGTTGAGGTCGATCATGTATACCGCCGCAAAGGAGAAAGATGAAAGCCGATGTAATAGTTGCAAACGTGTGGCCATCGGTGGCTCTCTTGCGGAAGTACATAACGACAGTGCAAGCATTTGTTGAAGAAAGAGTTAGCAGGGGAAGCGGTAAGTAACTGAGGGAAAAGAGAGAGGCATTCACGTGCTGCGGGCCCGAATTGGGACTGAAGGTTTCCCCAACGGGATTCGCAGAGAGGTGAATCTCGCAGGCCGATATGGGCGGAGGGATGGGGAATTTCACACAATAGGCAACAATTTTCTCTTAAGCTCTTCTAATGGAATCCGGCGACCATCTTGCTATTTCCCAACAGCGTGGTCGCGAAATGTGCCAACAGCGCGTGCGGTGAACCGTTTCTTTACTTTCGTTCAGGAAAGCTTTTCCAGTTTCCGCGAGTTCGAAAAAGAGACGGAAATGCCAAAGTGGAGGCGTTCTGGCTGTGCCAGGAGTGCGCCCGTGATTTCACCCTGAATTTGACCGACGAAGGAATACGAGTGGTGAGGAGGGTGGAGGGAGCAGTAGCTTATTCGGCCCTCGCCGCGACTCATTCCTGATGCGCGCGCCGCATCGACTCCGTCGTTTGTTTAGTCGCTACCTTCGTACACGGGTTCCTGTTCAGCTTCGGCGGCGGAGAGATCTTGCGATTCGATCTGGTCCCGGGAAGTAGCTTGCCAGACTGGAATGACGAACAAGATCGCACCCGAGCGTCGTGATCATGGCGCCGACGACGACACGTGCAAGAGGTTGCTGTGCCTGTGCGCCGATGCCGTGAGAGACAGCGGCGGGAAGCAGTCCGAGTCCGGCGGCGAGACAGGCCATCATGACGGGACGCATCTCGAGCATGGCTCCGTTGCGAATCGCTTCGGTAACCGGATGTCCGCTGCGTTGTAAACGACGGATCGCACTGAGAAAGACGAGAGCTCCGAGAGTGCCGACACCGAGAGCCGAGGCAAATCCGACGGCAGCGCTGACGCTGAAGGGTGTGCCCGTGATGAGGAGGACAAGCAGGCCTCCGATGGCACCGAAGGGAAGAATGCCGAGCACGATGAGGGCGTCGCGCATGGCATCGAAGGCGACGTAGAGCAGCACGAGGCTGATGGCGAGTGAGATGGGAATGACGATCAGCAGGCGGCGCTGTTCTTTCTTCAGGCTGTCGTATTCGCCAGCCCACTCGTAATGGAAACCTTCGGGCAACTGAAGTTGATGAGAGATTCGGTTCTGCGCATCTTCCATGGTGGAGGCGAGATCGCGGCCGCGGACACTGAACTTGATAGGGATGTAACGGCGATTGTTCTCGCGATAGATCATGAAGGCGCCGTCGTGAAAGTTAATGTCTGCGACCTGGCTAAGCGGGATACGACTACCATCGGGAGTGGCAATCAAGATATTGCGAATGGTGTCGGGATCCTGGCGAAATTCCGGCTTGTAGCGGACGACGAAATCGAAGCGACGGTCGCCGTCGAGAATTTCGGTCGACGTTATTCCGCCGATGGCCGCTTGCACAGCTGAATTGATGTCGGCGGCGGCCAGTCCGTAACGCGCGGCAGCGGTGCGATTGATGGAGATAAGCAGGTTGGGCTGGCCGGTCACTCGGAAGACGCCGAGATCGGCGATCCCGGGGACCTGCTGCATGATGTCCTTGATTTTGCCGGCGGTGTCGGTGAGTTTATCGAAGTCATCGCCGAAAAGCTTGAGCGAGTTTTCACCTTTCACACCTGACATGGCTTCTTCGACGTTGTCCTGAATGTTCTGCGAGAAGCCGAAGTCAACGCCGGGGTATTTGGAAAGCTTCTTCGACATCTGCTGGATGAGATCGTCCTTGGAGACGCCGCTCGGCCATTGGTTCTGTGGTTTCAATTGAACGAGGAACTCGGCATTGTTGAAGGTGACGACATCGGTACCGTCATCGGGACGGCCAACTTGTGAGACGACGTTGGTGACTTCCGGGAAACTCTTGAAGATGCCGCGGACGTCGTCGGCGAAGTCGGATGAAAACTCGAAAGAAACATCCGTGGGAAGAGTAGCGCGAACCCAAAGATTGCCCTCTTCGAGCTTGGGCATAAATTCGCCGCCAATGAGCGGGGAAAGTGCCATGGCGAGAATCAGAAGGCCGAAGGCGAAGAGAAGAGTGAGGCGCCGATGATTCAGGACAGCATTGAGCGACTTGCGGTAGAGCGAACGCAAGACGCGAACGAAGCGGATTTCACCACCTTGCTTGAGGGCGATGCGATCGGCTCCCCAGGTGGTGAGGACGGGAGCAAAAAGCAGGGCGAAGATGAGAGCGCCTGTGAGCGCGAATCCGTAGGTGACGGACATAGGCTCGAAAATCTTGCCGGGCACGCCTTCCATCGTGAAGAGAGGGAGGAAGGCGACGAGGATGACGAGCGTCGAGAAGAGGACAGGACGGGCGGATTCTGCGGTGGCATGGGCGATCACGTCGAAGCTGGAGACTTCGGGTTGGCGATCCTGCAGACCGCGGTAGATGTGTTCGACGACGACCACTGCGGCGTCGACGATGATGCCGAAGTCAATGGCGCCAATCGAGATGAGGTTGGCGGAGTGGCCGGTGAGCACCATCATCCCGAATGCAAAGAGGATGGCAAATGGGAATGGTGAGTGCGGCGATGATGGCGGTGCGGAGGTCCCCAAGAAATACGAGAAGCAATAACAGGACGAGCGCGATGCCGGTGAAGATAAGGTGGCGAACGGTGTCGGTGGTGATGTGGATCAGGTCGGTCCGATCGTAGATCGTCTTGATCTTCACACCGGCGGGGAGTAGGCCGTTGTTCAGTTCGTGAATCTTCTGATGAAGTCCATCGAGAGCGGGCATCGATTGCTCGCCCTTCTGCAGCAACACGATTCCCAACACGATGTCGTTCTCGTGGTTCATCCCTACTTTGCCCAGGCGCTGCTGATAACCCTCGTGCACCGTTGCAATGTCTTTGAGATAAACGGGGGCGCCGTTGCGTTCCGCAACAACGACATTACCCATTTCATCGACGGAGCGAAGCAGGCCGATTCCGCGGACATTGACGGCCTGGCTGCCAAGGGAAATGTAGCCGCCACCCACGTTAGCGTTGGCGTTCTGGACCGCGGTGACAACCTGAGGGAGAGTGAGGTTGTATTGCAGAAGCTTGTTGGGATCGACCTCAGCCTGATACTGGCGCGTAGTGCCGCCGAAGACGGTTAGATCGATGACGCCGGGAACCTGTTTAACTTCGCGGCGGACAAGCCAGTCGGCAATGGCTTTGAGTTCGTTGAGCGACTTCGGACCGTCGACGCGGAAGCGATAGATTTCGCCAATCGGAGACCATGGCGAGAGTTGTGGTTGAAGTCCCGCAGGGAGCGTGACGAGTTGAAGGCGGTTGAGGACTTCCTGGCGATCGGTGAAGTAGTCGGAGTCGAAATCGAAGTACATCTTCACGTCGCTCAGGCCGAAGATGCTGATGGAGCGAATGTATTGAAGATGAGGGACGCCGTTGAGAGCGGTCTCGACGGGAACCGTAACCTGCTGCTCCATCTCCTCCGCGGACCAAGAGGGATTCTGGGTGATGATTTCGACGAGCGGGGGCGAGGGATCGGGATAGGCTTCGATGTCGAGTTTCTTTAGAAAGAAGATGCCCGCGACCAGCCAGGCACCAAGCGCGACCAGCATCAACGGCCGGTACTTCAGGAGAGTAGAAACGAGGTTGTTCATCAGTCCGTTTCTCCGCCGCCACGCAAGAGGGCTGCTCCCTGAACGGCAACATGCTCCCCGGGCTTAAGGCCGGAGGCGATTTCAACCTGAGTGCCGGAAGTGCGGGCGAGCTGGACCGATCGCTTCTCAAACTTTCCTGGCGACTGCTCGACATAGACGGACGACTGATCGCCTTCGCGGATGACTGCGGTATTGGGCAGAACGATGACCGGTTGATCGGCGCGCGTTACACGGATCGTTGCGAACATCTCCGGCTTAAGAAGCTGCTTGGGATTGGCGATGTCGACACGAACCTTGAGCGTGCGAGTGTTGGGATCGATGTTCCCGGAGAGCGCGTTCAACTTGCCACGAAACGTCTGGCCAGGATAGGCGGCAACGGAAACGTCGACGGGGGAACCCAGGTGGACTGTGGCGAGGTCCTTTTCGTAGACGTCCCCCACGACCCAGACCGTGCTGAGGTCGGCGATCGTAGCCACCGGAGCGGGAGCGTCGAGGGCTTTGGAGAATTCGCCGGGAGCGGCACCGAGGTCGAGAACGACACCACTGCGCGGGGCAACCACTCGCAACGTGTCAAAAGAGCCATCGAGCGGAACACCGAGAACGTGTAAATGTTCCTTGGCGCGTTCCAGATCGGCGCTGGCTTCCTGCGCGTTGATTTGGGCGTCCTGAAGATCCTTCTCGGCAATGGCCTTGTGTTCGTAGAGGTCTTGCGAGCGATTGAGAATGCGAGAGGCGCGATCGAATTCGGAAAGAGCCTTCTGATAGTCGGTGCGGGCCTGGGCAACGTCGCTGCTTTGCAGTTCGGCAATGAGCTGGCCGGCGCGTACATTGTCACCCGGGCGGACCATCACCTGGACCACTCGTCCACCGGCTGGCGGGAAGACGCGGACGACGCTGGCGGGATCGGGTTGAACTTTACCCGCGAGTTCGAGAGTGTCCGGCACAAGCTGCTGCTGGACAGCCTGGGTTTGAACGACCGGCGTTTGAGTCTGGGCCGGCTGCGAAGCTGCTTCGGCGCCGGATTTATCACCACAGGCGGTCAGCCCCAGAACCAGGGCGCCTAGGGTGAGTGCTGCAAAGAGTCCGAAGCCGGCGCGCACACAGCTGACCGAAAAGGTCTGACGTGCCAAGGATGGCACACGGAAACTCACTCGTCTCATAAGAACTTGCTTTCAATAAATAATGAGGATCAGCACCCTGACCTCACTCAAATCCAATTAGGTGTAGTGGTGTGAAGTGAATATGAGATGAACGAAAGCTAGGCGAGGACGGGAGGAGCTCGGTCAGGAACTGAAGCTTGAAATACAGCGAGCGAAAGGAGCTGCCGGCGGAGACCAATCGGAGCAACGGTCAGTACCGCAGGTCTGGCCAAACAGAATACGGGAGCCGGAGGAGCGAAGGCGGCGTGCGATCCGTGGACCGGTGACGAGGAGTCGGCTAATGACTGCCTGAGAACCTTTCGCCCGGAATCCTCGATGGCGAATTCGGCTACGTGCAGATCATCGGTCGCCGAAATCACCGGAAACAGGAGCACCAGGATGCAGACCAATGCAAGCAACGCGGTCACAGGTCGATGGGAGCAGCTCTCGTTCGCGGACAACAGCCGCCGCCACAGAAACAGACTAGCGGCGACCACAAGTACCCAGACGAGATTAAGGAGTAGCTCCAGCATTGAAACGCTCAGGAGAGTGGATCACCCGGCAGTAGCAATGATACTAAAGAATTCGGTGCTAGCGCGTTAACAAGAGGTTGGCACCCTGGGGGTGCCAAAAGCCGGAAGGGCAAAGAGGACTACTCGCCCGCCAGTTTACCCCACCTTACCTGACAGTGCGGCGTCTTCAATTCTGAGATGTGAGCGGTAATCTCCGATATCGTTGACAATCGTGGAACCTGGCTGAGAATACAGGTAAAGTGCTTGCGGTCAAACAGACTCACAGTCGACTGGAACACTATTCGTGCCTAACTGGCGGAACTCGGAAATAAGTTTCTTCACACTTGGGATTATCTTTCTTTTCGGCGCTGTGCTATCGACGTGTACCGGGAAGACGTTGGCACGGGGCGCTCGTGGTGTGATCCGTCGGGACGAAGAACCGCGCGAGTTTTGGTGGGTTGTAACGATCTATTACCTGTTTGCCATTTTGTTTTTCTACTGCCACCTCTATGGGCGGCCTTGGTGAAGACGATGGTGGCCACGATTTGAGCACGATAACGTGATATCGGCATACCACCAATCACAGCGGATCGTGAGTGATAATCTCCGTTACAGACAGTTATCTGGGAAAATGCCTAATATTGGGCATATGGTGAGTTTATGAAGTGGTTCCTTTTTGAAGAAGCTTCATGGGAAAAGCTATTGTGTGTGGGGTGTAAACATCCCCTTCACTTATAAGTTTATCGCCGCCCCCTGTCGGCGTCCTCGTACTTGCGCTCGCAATGATCACATCAGCGGTGGGACTGCTTTCACGTTACGGCCAATGATTAAATAGGTGTTGGGAAATCGGCTTACCACCAGCTATCCCAAAACGGCACAAAAGCCGTAGATAGACGGAGCTCGTTAGACGAACCGACACTGGTCGACTTCTTAGAAGGGCGAGCGGTGGCAAAGTGTTTTGCAGGTGGAGGGGAGCCCGTCTAATGAAATTCAAGATACTTCAGCAGGTAGAGCCCCGCTATGAAAGCAACTATCCAAAGGTAGAACTTGATGCGGTTCTTCGTCTCGGGCTCCACGAACGAGCTATCGCACGCTCGAGGAGCCGGACAAAGCGCTTAGGCCTTGGCCAGCTCTTTTAGCTTCGCCATGGTAGATGCGACAAAATCGGTACGCTTACCGGACTTAGCCCGGCGTTTTGGTTTTGAGGTGTTCGTTTTTCGTGCCATCGGTTTCGTCTCCTACTGTTTACACCATAGCATGAAGGTACGAGGTGGGCCCGGCAGGATTTGAAAATACGTGCTCACAAGAAATAAATAACTTAACCGGACAAGACTTCGGGAACGATCCGTCGGTTCGCTCCAAAACGCAAAGCATTCGTCAAGTGATCCGCAATAATTTGACCGGGATCCGGAGTCGCGGTTCGCGACGTTGTTTGGCGAATCGAGTGATTGCGAAACTTGACAGCGCACAGCGGGTTTGCAGATAACCGAAGTCCCTTGGGTAGGCTCCGGGTACCAACCGGCTGGTTGGGCTAGATCTTTACGCTCGCGGAGGAACGACAAAATGCATTCCGGTATCAAGGGGCAACCTGGGAAGCATGTGAGAGATTTTCCGGTACCCTCAAATCTGAAGATTGTTGTTTTGTCTTTTACCGCTTCCTTCTCGGTATTGGCGTCGTCTCTTTTGATTCAGTGGTTCGTCTACTACGACTGGCTACATCGAACGGGGCCGGTAAGAATCATTGGAACCAGCCTGGCGACGATATTGACGTTCGCTTTTGTATTTCGATGGCAGATAGCGGTCCGAGATCGCCAGCTGCGTATGTTACTGCGATTTGCGACGATTGCACGAATGAATGATCGGGTGCGTAACGCACTACAGACAATTGAATGTGTCACATACCTTTCTCACCCTGAGTCAACCGAACCAGTTCGCGATGCAGTAGAGGTTATCGACGGAGTGTTGCAGGAAGTGCTTGAAGACGTGGCTCGGTTCGAGGACAGCAGAAGCGTGTCCGTTAATCCTTGCGAGGCAGAAAAGGCCAAGCAGCAGTCCGCATAGCGGGGCGCTTCACTGACCGAATTGAGTACCAGACATGCGAAATTCGTCAGGAGCTGTTACCAAGAGTCAAGACTTTGTTGAATTATGGCAATCGTCTCAGGCCGACCGAGATGTGTGGAGACGTCAGAGCAGAGGTGTATCTAACAGTCATCGTATGACAGCAGAAAGACAAGAGCGCGAATTGAAGTTATGTTACGAACCTACTCGTGTAGACACCTCATCCATTTGCCGCGCTCGTCTCGACCAAATCCACCCTTACAGCGTCAAGAGCCTGCCTGAGATCAACGATCAAGTCGCCTACGTCTTCGATGCCAACCGAATATCGAACCAGGCCGTCGGTGAACCCAGCCGCTCTTCGCGCTTCGGGTGACATACTCGCGTGCGTCATCGAGGCCGGATGTTCGACCAGGGTTTCCACTCCACCGAGCGATACTGCAAGAGTAGCCACTCGGAGGTGATCCATCAATGTACGGCCCGCCTCAAGTCCACCCTTCAGTTCGAAACTGATCATCGATCCGAAACCCCTCATTTGTCGTTTTGCGAGGTCGTGCTGCGGATGGGATTCCAGACCGATATAGCTGACCGATGCGACCTCAGGCTGATTAACGAGCCAACCTGCGATTTGCATTGCGTTTTCTTGGGCGCGTTCCATCCTCAGGCCAAGTGTTTTCACCCCACGAAGGACAAGGAATGCCTGATGTGGGTCCATGCTGCACCCGGTGTTTACCATAGTCTTTCGCAGTTTCTTGTATAGAGCGGGATCTTTGGTGACGATGATTCCGCCGATAACATCAGCATGACCGTTAATGAATTTCGTAATGGAATGGAGTACAACGTCCGCGCCAAGACAAAGAGGATTCTGTAAGTATGGGCTCGAGAAAGTATTGTCGACCACGACCATGCAGTTGTGTTCATGCGCGATCGTGCAAGCAGCTTCGATATCTGTCACCTGCATCGTCGGGTTCGAAGGCGACTCAATGTACAAAAGCCTCGTGTTCGGGCGAAGTGCACCTCGTATTTGAGCCAAATCAGATGTGTCGACGTAGGTTGATTGGACACCAAAGCGCGCGAAATCATTTTCCATTAATCCGCGCGTAGGACCGTATACCGATGCTGTACTCACGATGTGAGCTCCGGCCTCAAGCAGTGCCATGTAGACGGTGCATACGGCAGCCATACCGGAACTCGTAGCGATGCCCCCGTAGCCATGTTCGAGTTGCGCGAGGTTTTCTTCGAGAGCATGTACTGTCGGATTGCCCATTCGAGTATAGATATAGCCGTCGTCTTCGCCAGCGAACAAAGCGGCTCCGTGTCGAGCATTCCTGAATGCGAAGGTTGAGGTCTGGTAGATAGGAACTGTGACCGCACCGGTACTGTCGGGGTTTTGTCCAGCGTGGATCAGCTTTGTATTGATTTTGAAATCGTTCGTGTCCATGAAGAGAGCCTTTCCAATAAATTGTGCACGGTTCCCACGGCCACGTCAGTGACGGTAGTTACAGAGGCCGGTCGAGGTAGCAGAGGCTGTGGTGTTTAGCCCAGGACTTCTTCCCAAAAGATGAAATGCAATTGGCAAGAAGTTGTTACATTGCCGTTCATCTGCTGTAGCTCAAGTGCACTGCATCTGGCTGGCTCGCTTGTGTGAGGCACAGAGCAGATGGAGTTAAGAACCCCACGCGACACGAAAGACACTTTTGCAGTCCCCCCCCAATTGGGAAATAGCGTAAACGGTGTTCCCAAATTGTGGCTGAAGTAATCGCAGACAGTTGCATCATCCGGCGATGCGTGAACACTCCCCGGCTTCGGCACTGGACGGGTCAGGAGTGGAACACCGATTGAGACTCGATGATTCTTCGACGTCATCGCTCGAACAGAACAAAAGTTCAAGCATCTCTTGCGCGGAACAAAACTGTAGCGCGATGTTTAGCTTTGTTACTTCGAGCAACGTTTGCAGTTTTGCACCTAGATTCATCAACTTCAACTCGGTTCTGGTCCTCTTAGCCCAATGGTACAGCGACATGAAGATGCCCAGTCCGGCTGCATCGATCATGATGACGTTCGCTAAGTCAAGCACTAGCTTTCGACTGCGAGGAAGCTGCAGAACGGCCGTGTGCAAGGCATCAGCATCGGGAAAAACTATCCGTCCCGAGCAGTGTAGGATGGTCGTCTGACCGAGTGTCTCTCTTCTCAAGTTCAACATTGTTACTCCTTTTGGCCGTAGAGCTCCGGCAATTCAAGTGAATTTACGACCCGCACGCCGGGAAGTAACGAAACCGCGATGAGAGAACGACGAAGCTTGCCGGAAATCAAGGTTGATAAGACTCGTGTTGCAGATGTGACACGGCATACGTTTAGAGAAGCGACGACACACTAATGGGGGGAGAGTCTTGCAGATCAAGGAGTTTCGTAGGAGAGGCTTCGTAAACTGGAACGTGGTAAAATACCGGTCCCATGCAGCAGTTTGTCATTGAGCGCGAAGTGCCTGGGGCTGGCTCACTGTCCGAGTCGGAACTCCGGGCTCTCTCCATGCGCTCCCTCGAAGTGTTGAACGAACTGGGACCTCAGATACAGTGGCTGCATAGTTACGTCACCGAGGACAAGGTGTACTGCGTGTATCTCGCACCGGACGAGAACATCATTCGGGAGCACGCGCGAAGAGTGGGTATCCCCGCTGACCGCGTTTCCGCGGTGCGCCGCCTCATCGATCCGGCGAAGCTGAAGTAGTCGCCTCCGGGACTTCCAACGAATACTGAATCGCTCTTTCGACACTCATGGCGGAGCCTTCCGCCCAGGCCTGTTTGCCTTTCGGTCTAGGGAGAGAGTGCCACGCCGGCGAGAGACTTTCATCGAGTTTCGACTGTTCTGCGGGGGTAAGTGACGCACCAATCTGACGGCGGAGATAGGCCGCCGCCGCCGCTAACTTCAAGGCGCGTGCGGAATGTCCGCGGCCTGCTGCAAGACAGCCGATACCTTCTAAAGCCCTTGCGATACCGCGTCTGTGGCCCAGACCGGCGAACAACTGCAATGCCTCTCGAAATGCGGCGTGAGCAGCTTCGAAGTTACGTTGTGCGCAATACAAATTGCCGAGGTCAGCTTCGGAGCGCGCTGCCCCCCAGCGGTCGCCTGCTTGCCGGAAGATCTCCAGGGCGTGCTGATAAAACTTAAGCGCGGCGCTAATGTCCCCCTGTTCTCGCGAGATGTCACCCTGCTGATTCAGGGACCAGGCAGCGCCGCTACTGTCGCCGACTTTCTCAAAGATGTGGCTTGCTTCCCGCAGGGCCGATTGTCCACGGCCGTAGTCGCCGCGAATTTTGGCAACGTTGGCAAGATTATGGAGACAGCGGGCGGTCGAGAGGTCATCGGAGAGTGCGCGCCAGCAAGCGAGACTGCGCTCGAAGTTGACCTGTGCGGACTCGTAATTGCCGCGATCGCGGGCCGAGACGCCAAGTGCATTTAGAGACGCCGCAATCCCGGAAAGATCTTCGAGTTGCTCGTAAAGGCGAAGACTCTGGTCGAGAAAGCGACCTGCGGCGGGAAAATCGCCTTGAGCGGTGGACAATGCACCGAGGAAGATGTACAACTTCGCACGTTGTTTCGAATATTCGTCTCCGGCGAGAGTTAAAACAGCTTCGAGCCGTGTGCGACCCTCCGTCAGGTGCTCGCGCATGTCCCAGAAACGAAATAGCGCCATGCAGAGACGAAGTCCCCACTCCAGATCGCGGGTCTCAAACAGCCAATCGAGGGCGGAACGAAAGTTGTCGATTTCCAGTTCGCAGCGGGTGAGCCAGAGATCTCTCGCTTCGGCGGCTAGTTCAGGATTGCCTTCCTCCGCGAGCACCAGACAATAGGCGGCATGGGCTCGTCGTGTCGCGGATTCTTCTCCACTCGCGGCCAGACGCTCGTGTGCGTATTCCCGAATGGTCTGCAACATCGTGAAGCGGGGTTCATCGTGTGATTGTTCGGCGCGCTGTACCAGATTCTTATCGACGAGCGAAGATAATCCTTCGAGCAGGTCGATGCCGAGATCGAGACTGGTATTGCAGACTGCTTCTGCTCCCTCGAGTGTGGAACCACCGATGAAAACAGAAAATCTCCGAAAGAGTTTCTGCTCGGCTTCATTGAGGAGGTCGTGACTCCAATCGATGGTGTTGCGCAGAGTCTGTTGGCGCTCGGGAAGGTCGAGCGCACCTCCTGTCAACAACTGCAGGCGACTCTGGAGGCGATCGAGGATGGCAGTGGGAGAGAGAACCCTGGTTCTAGCAGCTGCGAGTTCAATGGCCAGAGGAAGACCGTCCACCCGTATGCAGATGTCCCGAATCGCAGTCTCGTTCTCAGGCGTAACGACGAAGTTCGGACGGACGGCTGCTGCGCGTTGAACGAACAACTCAATGGCTGAGCTTTGCAACAGTGGTGCTACCGGGAATTCCTGTTCGCCGTACAGGCGAAGACACGCGCGGCTGGTGACGAGAATTTTCAGAGAAGGACAGCCGGCGAGGATTTCTCCGACGACGCTTGCAGCCGGTAGAACCTGCTCGAAGTTGTCGAGGAGGAGCAGAAAAGGCCCCCACTCCTGGAGTTGGTCAACGATCAACTCTGGGAGGTTGCGGTTCGCCATTTGCTGGACATCCAGAATCTTGCCGAGGGCAGGGGATACGAGGTCAGGGTGGATGATGGAGGCCAAACCGACAAATTGAACTCCTGCGGCGAACGCGTCAGCCACCTGGGTGGCCACAGCAACGGCAAGCCGGGTTTTCCCTGCTCCCCCCGGGCCGGTAACAGTCAAGAGGCGGACATCCGGTCGAAGCAGAAGGGCGGCGGCGGCGGCAAGTTCCTGCTCACGTCCGATGAGAGAAGTACGCGGGCGAGGAAGATCGAAACGCTTTCTTGGAATGCTCGGAGATCGAAGATAGCCGCCTTCGTCTGAGGTCGAGAGAGACACAGAAGCCTCGGAGTCAGCGTCTGGCCTGACTGAAACTTGGGCGACATCGGCAGCGAAGAGGTATCCGCGCCGAGGAACAGTTCTTAGCAACAGCTGCGAACGATCTTGCAACGCGCGGCGCAGTTCCAGCGTGACCTGCACAAGAGAGTCGTCGGTAACAAAGCTGTCCGGCCAAACTGCCTGGATCAGTTCCTGTTTGCCGATCAAACGGCCGGGATTCTCGACCAGGTACTTGAGCGTTTCATAGACCTTGGGGCGAAGTTTGATCTCCTCCTGCCCCTTGAACACCGTCCCTCTTAGGACGTCGAGGGTGAAGTCGCCGAATTGATACGCGAGAGGGGTCGGTTCCAAGGTCTACTGATCTCCGGCAAATTGACAGCTTCATTCTTGCTTGTTATTTCGGTATTTCTTCGGCGTTGTTTCGTTACGCCGCTCCCCCACGATTGCTACTTTGACCTTGCCAGTCGAGAAACCGGCTACGTGGAGCGGATTCTAGCAAAGCAGGTGGCAATAGGAAACCGCAGCAAAACCAGCAATCGATCGATGCTAGTGCATCAAGGAGAGCAACCAATGAGTACAGCACAGGCACCCACAATCAACATGGATAAACTGAACGCCTTTATCGGGCAGTTCGTGAGCGATCTTGGCGCATCCGCGCACGCGGGAATGGTGGTGATCGGCGAAAAGCTCGGACTTTACAAATCCTTGGCGACAGGGCCGATGAATTCGACGGAACTGGCCGCCAGAACCAACACGGATGAACGGTATCTACGCGAATGGCTGGCTTCGCAGGCGGCCGGAGGATACATCACTTATGATCCGGCGACAAACAAGTTCAGCTTAAGCGAGGAACAGGCGTTCACGATGGCAAACGAGGATAGTCCGGCGTATCTTCCGGGAGCCTTTGAGCTTGCGCTCGGGTCGCTGGCGGCAGTGCCGAGGATTGCAGAGTCGTTCCGGACGGGCGCCGGTATGGGGTGGCATGAACATGATGACCGCGTCTTCCACGGATGTGAGAAGTTCTTCCGGCCTGGCTATGCAGCCAATCTGGTGAGCTCGTGGATCCCCTCGCTAGACGATGTAAGACAGAAACTCGAGGCGGGAGCGCGAGTTGCTGACGTTGGCTGCGGCAAGGGAGCGTCGACACTCCTCATGGCGAAGGCTTTTCCGAAATCCCAGTTCTTCGGGTTCGACTACCACGATAAGTCAGTCGAGGCGGCACGGGAATCGGCGCGACGTGAGAGTTTGGCGGATCGTGTGAGCTTTGAGGTGGCCAAGGCAAAGGAGTTTCCGGGCAAGGACTACGACTTCGTTGCCGTATTCGATTGCCTGCACGACATGGGCGATCCCGTGGGGGCGGCAGCACACGTCCGGAAATCGTTGGCAAAGGATGGCACTTGGATGATCGTGGAACCTTACGCGAACGATCAACTAAAGGACAATCTCAACCCGGTGGGGCGGATCTATTATTCCTTCTCTACGCTCTTGTGCACGCCGTGCTCCCGATCTCAGGAGGTAGCAGCGTGCCTGGGCGCGCAAGCGGGTGAGAAACGCATCCGGGATGTGGTCAGCTCGGCAGGATTCACTCGGTTCCGCCGCGCGACAGAGACTCCGTTCAACATCGTCTATGAGGCAAGGCCTTGACTAATGGGAATGGCGGCTGAGCAGCAGGAAAGCTGCTGTCAGCCGCACCCCAGGGTTGCCTTACGGGATACAATCGTCGCCACCTTTTCAGGTTGGGCAGGGAGGGAAGAAATGGAATCAGCTTCGATCGCAATGAGCTCCAGCAGTGCAGTCCCGATCAGGTCGTCCAATGGAAGCCCACTGACGGAAGAGATGTTGACGAGGTTTGAGTCACGCGCGGCGACATACGATCGCGAAAACCGTTTCTTCGAGCCGGACTTTGAAGAACTGCGCGCGACAAAGTATCTGCTGCTGCCGGTTCCGAAAGAGTTTGGAGGAGCGGGATTCACGCTGGAGGAGATGTGCCGCGAGCAGCGCAGGCTGGCATATTACGCGCCTGCGACGGCGCTGGGCGTTAACATGCATATCTATTGGGTTGGCGTGGCGGCCGATCTGTGGCGGCGGGGCGATAGGTCGCTGGAATGGATACTCCGAGAAGCCGCGGCTGGTGAAGTGTTTGCGGCCGGGCACGCCGAGACAGGCAATGATGTGCCGATTCTGCTCTCAACCTCGAAGGCAGACCGCGTCGACGGTGGTTACCGGTTTACTGGTCGGAAACAGTTTGGGAGTCTCACGCCGGTATGGACGCGACTTGGCTTGCACGCGATGGACACGAGTGATCCGCAGCAGCCGAAGATCGTCCACGCCTTTATGCCGCGGGACAGCTCGGGATACATCATCAAGGAAACATGGGATGTATTGGGTATGCGGGCGACGCGGAGCGACGAGACGATTCTGGAGAATGCGTTCGTTCCCGACCGGTATATCGCGCGGGTGGTTCCAGCGGGAGGTTCCGGCATTGATGCGTTTGTGTTGTCGATTTTCGCGTGGGGGCTGATGGGGTTTGCAAATGTCTACTACGGGCTCGCGAAACGTGCACTGGACAGGTGTATTGGCGCGGCAAAAACAAAGAACTCGGTGGCGTTGTCGCGATCGATGGCGTGCCATCCGGAGGTTCAGCATGCGATTGCGGAAATGATCATTGAGCTCGAGTCGATTGAGCCGCATCTTGAACGAATCGCGGAGGACTGGTCGAACGGAGTGGACCACGGGCCGGAGTGGCCGTCGAAGATCTTCGCCGCGAAATACCACGCTGTAGAAGGGGCTTGGCGCGTTGTGGATCGTGGTCTGGAGGTAATGGGCGGATACGGGATCTTTCGATCGGTTGGTTACGAGCGCATACTCCGGGACGCGCGGCTAGGCCGAATCCATCCGGCGAACTCGTTTCTGACGCACGAGGTGGTCGCAAAGACAGCGTTGGGGATTAGCTTGGATGACCAGCCGCGGTGGGGATAACGTCGACGTTGATTGCTTCCACGTCCTGCTAGCTTGACTTTTTTTAGCTAAGTCGCTGATCAAAAGTGGGTTAGATGGTGGGCCCGGTAGGATTTGAACCTACAACCAACAGATTATGAGTCTGCTGCTCTAACCGTTGAGCTACAGGCCCCACGCGTACTACTCACTTTTGCCAAGTATAACCTGCCGCCAGCCGTTCAATTCTACATGTCTGGCGAGTTCGCCCAATCGGTAACTGCGAGGACTCGTAACTGCGAAGATCTCGTTGACTGCGCAGACGAGGATGTTCCTTTTCCGCTCCAGTGTGGTTGGCGTGGGGCCCATTTTCGAACAGCAACCTTCGACTAGGCGTTTTCTTATCACGTGGTGATGTGCTGCGGTCACGTAGCGATGTGCCGCGGAACATTGTTGGCTTGTGCCATATCGACATAGCATGTGCGCAAGTAGGGCTGGTGTGTCTGTCGAAAGGAGCGCGGCATGCACGCGGCATTGGACGAAAGACTGGAAGCCGGGGAGCAGGCGTTCATCGATCAGGTGATCAGTGCGCGCACGGGCCGACCGGGAGCACTGCTGAGCATTCTGGAGGCGGTGCAAAACCATAATCCTCACAACTATCTGCCGATGGAGTCGCTGCGTTATGTAGCGGCCAAGGCCGACGTGCCCCTCTCGCAGATCTACAGCGTGGCGACGTTTTATTCCTTCTTCAACCTGCGTCCGCAGGGCGATAACACCATATGCATATGCCGTGGAACGGCGTGCCATACGCGCGGCTCGCGCAACCTGCTGCAAACGCTGCGGCTGGATATGGGGCTAGGGAACGATGACGCCGAGAACGCCAGCGAAGCCGACAAGCTTTCGCTGACCACGACGGACAACAAGTTCACGCTCCGTACGGTGGCGTGCTTTGGACAGTGTGCGCTGGCGCCGGTGGTGGAGATCAATCACCGCATCTGCGGGCATGTGAACGAGCGCACACTACAGCGCGAAATTCGCAATCTTGAGCGGGAGAGTGAATGATGCCCCGAATCCTGGATATTGGCGCATTCAACGCTGTTCGCGAAGCTGGACTTGCGAAGCTGATGCCGGCGGTTCCTCGAATCACGGTGGGAATGGGAACATGCGGCCGCGGTAATGGCGCGGAAGGCGTGTTTCACGCGTTTGCCGAACTAATCGAACGTTCCGGCGACGAAATTGTGCTCGCAGGTGTGGGCTGCTTCGGCTCGTGCTTCCAGGAACCACTGGTGACCGTACGTCTGCCGGGACAGCCGCTGGTGGTGTTGCATCGCGCGCAAGCCAACGATGCAGGGCGCATTTTGCACGATGTGGTGACGGGAAAGATTACGCCGGACCTGATCTATTGCAAGATCGAAGAATGGGATCACATAACCGGCTATTTGAAGTATGGGCACGGATATCCCGAAATTCCGCGCTGGAATGAAGTGCCGTTCTTCAAGGGGCAGAAGAAGATCGTTCTGCGCAATTGCGGATTCGTCAATCCGGATGACATTGAGGAGTACATCGGCATTGGCGGATATCAGGCACTCTACAGCGTGCTGATCGAGGGGCGTCCGGAGAAAGTCATTGAGCAGGTAAAGGCGTCGAAGCTGCGTGGGCGCGGCGGCGCCGGTTTTCCGACGGGCAATAAATGGGAGTTCCTGGCGAAGGCGAAGTCGGATACGAAGTACATCATCTGCAACGCAGATGAAGGCGATCCGGGCGCGTACATGAATCGCAACGAGATCGAGAGCGATCCGCACTCGCTGCTGGAAGGGATGGTGATCGGCGGATACGTGACCGGCGCGACCGAGGGAATTGTCTATGTGCGCGCGGAATATCCGCTGGCGGTGCACAGGCTGTCGCGGGCGATCGAGCAGGCGAAAGAATACGGGCTGCTCGGTGAAAACATCCTGGGACGAGGCTTCAAGTTCAACATTGATTTAGTCGAGGGAGCGGGTGCGTTCGTTTGCGGAGAAGAGACGGCACTGATCGCATCACTCGAGGGCTTTGCAGGCCGACCGCGGCCGAGGCCTCCATTTCCGGCACAAAAGGGACTGTGGGGGAAGCCGACCAACATCAACAACGTCGAGACCTGGTACAACATAGCGCCGATCGTGACCAAGGGTCCGGCGTGGTTCTCGGAGACGGGCAGTCCGAAGAGCGCAGGAACAAAGGTGTTTTCGCTGGTGGGAAAAGTCCGCAGCACGGGCCTGGTGGAGATGCCGCTGGGGACGCCGCTGAAGACATTCATCTATGACATCGGGGAGGGAAGCGCGAGCGCATCGCCCATCAAGTCGGTGCAGACCGGAGGACCGTCAGGCGGATGCATTCCGCAGGAGATGTTTGACACTGCCGTCGATTACGAGAGCCTGGCGCAACTCGGGTCGATCATGGGCTCGGGCGGAATGGTGGTTATGGATGAAGACAACTGCATGGTGGATGTGGCGCGGTACTTCATCGAGTTCACACATTCGGAGTCGTGCGGCAAGTGCGTGCCCTGCCGAGTGGGGCTGAATAAGTCACTGCGCATGTTGAATAGCATTACGCAGGGTTCCGGCACGATGAACCATCTGGATGTACTGGACGAGTTAGCGCGCTACGTACGCGACTGTTCGCTGTGCGGATTGGGACAGACGGCGCCGAATCCGGTGCTGACGACCATGCGCCACTTCCGGCATGAGTTTGAAGATCACATTTTGGGGCGGCGGTGCGCGGCAGGCGTTTGCGAAGACCTGGCGCTCTCGCCTTGCGAGAACAGCTGCCCGCTGCACATGAATATTCCGCGCTTCCTCGAACTGCAACGAGAAGAGCGGCTGGACGACGCTTTCCTCTCGGTGATCATGGATAACCCGTTGCCGGCGTCGACAGGGCGTGTGTGCCAGCATCCGTGCGACCGGCGTTGCCGGCGCCAGACGATGGATGAGCCGGTGAATATGCGTGAGGTGCATCGCTTCATCGCGGACTCGATTCTGCTCTCGGATCGCTTCGAGGAGGTTGCAAAGCAGTTAGCTAGTCGAAAGCTGGAGCTGACGGGGCGCAAGATAGCGATTGCAGGTGCTGGACCAGCTGGGCTGACGGCAGCGTTCTACCTGGCGATGTTGGGGCACGATGTCACGGTATTCGATGAAAAGGCAGAAGCAGGCGGCATGCTCAGGTTTGCACTGCCGGAGTATCGGCTTCCGAAGGCTGTTCTGCGAAAAGAGATTGAGCTCATTGAGCGATTGGGCGTGAAGTTCACGTTCAATACGCGCATCGGCTTCGACATTTCGCTGAACGAGTTGGATGACCGCTTCGACGCGGTTTTCCTGTCGATCGGAACGTGGAAAGAGTCGTGGGTCTACCTGCCCGGCACGGAGTTGAAGGGTGTCTATCCGGCGCTGTTGTTCCTGGAGTCGGTGGCGAAGCAGGAGCAGATTCGCCTGGGCAAAAAGGTGGTCGTGATCGGCGGCGGAAACGCGGCGATTGATTCAGCGCGCACCGCTCTACGCCGAGGGTCGGATGTAACGGTGATCTATCGGCGCGAGCGCAAGGACATGCCGGCGATTGAAGAAGAAACTGCAGCGGCGCAAGCCGAAGGCGTGAAGTTCGCATTCCTGGCCGCTCCGCATCGGATCGTCGGGGATGCCAAGGGCAACGTAAGGGCGATCGAGATCGTGAAGACCCGTCTGGGCGAGTACGACGGTTCAGGTCGCAGAAAGCCGGTGCCCACTGACGAGATCCAGCGGTTCGATTGCGACGCGGTCATATTGGCCGTCGGCGAGACATTTGATCTTGATTTTGCGCGCGCTTCAGGTCTGGGTATGAAGGAGGCGGGAACCATCGAGGTAAATCGCTTCTCGCTGGAAACCACTCGCCCTCGCTTCTACGCCGGGGGCGACGTCATCACTGGCGCGTCGAATGTGTCGAACGCCATGGCGTATGGGAAGCAGGCAGCACAGAACATCGATCTGCAGCTGATGGAAGTTCGGCGATGGGAGAAGTTGCTCCCGAAGATCGAATACGAGGCTCGGGTTCCGGAAAATCCGAGCGAAAGCCGGAGACATGGCGGGCATGAACTGATGGCTGCGGCGCGAGTGAAATCCGAAGAAGAGGTTGTGACCGGATTGAGTGGCTCTGAGGCCGTTGATGAGGCGTGCCGCTGCTTGCGGTGCGACGTGAAGGTGGAAGCCTGAGAGAGGAGCGAACGAGAGTGCCCAAGAAACTTCAGCTTCGAATCGACGGTGAGCTGGTGAGCGCGATGGAGGGTGAGACGATCCTCCAGGCGGCACGAAAGAGCAGTAAGTATATTCCGACGCTCTGCTACCTCGAGGGGTTGAGCCCGGTGGGGGGATGCAGGCTGTGCATGGTGGAGGTATCTGGAATCGACCGGCTGGTGCCAGCGTGCACGACACCGATCCAGGAAGGGATGTCGGTGGCGACGACTTCGGCGAAGCTGACGCGCTACCGGAAAATCACGCTGGAGCTGCTGTTCGTAGAGCGGAATCACATCTGCGCGGTGTGCGTGTCGAACGGGCACTGCGAATTGCAAACGATGGCGTCGCAGATGGGAATCACCAACGTGCGGTTCTCATACAACTATCCCAAGTTGTCGGTAGACCAGTCGCATCCGCGCTATGTGCTCGATCACAACCGGTGCATCTTGTGCACGCGATGCGTGCGGGTATGCGCGGAGCTGGAAGGCGCGCATGTTTGGGAGATCACCGCGCGCGGCATTCATGCGCGGGTGCAGAGCGATCTGAACCAGAAGTGGGGAGAATCGCGCGGCTGCACGAATTGCGGTAAGTGCGTGCAGGCGTGTCCGACGGGCGCGCTGGCGGAGAAGGGCTGGGCGGTGGAGGAGATGGTAAAGCGCAACGACAACATCAGCCTGCTGGCGCACCGGAAAGGAACAGAGGCATGAAGCGAGTAAAAGTTGCCACGGTCTGGCTGGATGGCTGCTCGGGATGCCACATGTCGCTGCTCGATATGGATGCGACGATCATTGCGCTGGCACGGCGGATCGACATTGTGTACGGCCCGCTGGTCGACGAGCAGGAGTTTCCGGAAGACGTGGATGTGACGCTGGTCGAAGGCGCGGTCAGCTCGCAAGAAGATGCGTGGCGGGTACAGAAGATACGGCAACGCACGAAGACGCTTATCGCACTGGGGGACTGCGCGGTGACGAGCAATGTGCCGGCGATGCGGAATGCGATTCCGGTCGGCCAGTTGCTGCAGAGGATTTACGCCGAGGGCACCCAGGGAAAGAAGGAAATCCCTGTCGACCGGTTGCCGCCCCTGCTGAACCAGGCGAGGCCTGTACATGAATTTGTGAAGGTCGATATGTGTCTGCCTGGATGTCCGCCGAGTTCAAAGCTGATTGCTGGAGTGCTGACTGACCTGCTGGACGGGAAGAAGCCTGATCTAGCCGGGAAAGTGAAATTCGGTTAAGGAGCATTCGATGAAGCGCATCACGATAGAGCCGGTCAGCCGCATCGAAGGTCACGCGAAGATCACGATCCAGCTGGCCGACGACGGAAAAGTCGCCAACACCGAATTTCAGGTCACGCAGGTGCGCGGGTTCGAGAAGTTCACCGAGGGTCGTCCATTTTACGAGATGCCGGGAATCACGTCGCGCATCTGCGGCATTTGCCCGGTAAGCCATGCGCTGGCGTCGGCGAAGGCGTGTGAAGCGATCATGGCTGTGCGGATTCCACCGGCGGCGAGAAATCTACGCGAACTGATTCATTACGCACAATATGTACAGTCACATGCTCTAAGCTTCTTCTACTTGTCGGCACCGGATTTTCTGCTAGGGATGGATTCGGATCCGATGAATCGAAACATTCTGGGGATCATTCGGAAACACCCGGATGTGGCGCGGGACGGAATCGAACTGCGGAAGTTCGGGCTCCAGATCATTGAAGGCGTGGCGAAGGAGCGCGTGCATGCATCGTGGATCGTGCCGGGTGGAGTGAATGCCCCGATGACGGCACCGGTGCGCGATCGCATCCTCGCGGATTTGCCAGAGGCGAAGGCAATCACGCAGCGGACGTTCCGCTTCTTTAAAGCTGTGCTCGACGACTATAAAGACGAGATCGCGAACTTCGGCACCGCACCAACGATGCACGCGGGTCTAGTGGATCGAAAGGGTAATCTCCAACTTTATGACGGCGCACTGCGATTCCGCGGCAGCACAGGAGAGATGATCGAAGATCAGATTCCCGTTGACGAGTACTCGCAGTGGATTGGGGAAGCGAGTCTGCGCGATTCGTATCTGAAGGCGCCATTCTTCAAGCCGATCGGATACCCCAATGGCGTTTATCGCGTAGGGACCACTGGCGCGTCTGAACGTGATCGATAACTACGGCACGCCGGCGGCAGATGTCGAGCGCAAAGAGTTCGCGAACCGGTTCCCACTACCCGCGCAAAGCGCGTTCCTGTATCACTACGCGCGGCTCATCGAGATCGTTTACGCGCTAGAGAAGATCGAGATGCTGCTCGGTGATCCGGTGACGCTGGATGAGCATGTGCGCGCCAAGGCTGGCGTGAATGCGCTTGAGGGCGTGGGCGTGATCGAGGCGCCGCGGGGAACGCTGATCCATCACTACAAAGTTGATGAGCAAGGCGCGATCAAGTGGGCAAACCTGATCGTGGCGACCGGGCACAACAATCTGGCGATGGGCAAGAGCGTGCAGCAGGTGAGCGAGCGCTATGTCAACGGAGAGAAGCTGGAGGAAGGTGCTCTGAATCGCGTGGCGGCCGTCGTGCGCGCGTACGATCCATGCCTGAGTTGTTCGACACATGCGTTGGGACAGCCTGCGGTGAGAATCCGTCTAGTGGACAGTCGGGGTAGGGTACTGGACGAAGTTGCGAACTAGGTAACCTGCCGAGCCGGGGAACAGGCCATGACAGACTAATAGCACGTCCTCACGGGGCCGTGGGTGCCCCTGCCACTTTACTCGACACGGCCTAGATACTTGTCGAGCCAGGCGAGTACGGTCTGGACCAATTCTGTTCGACGCTCGGTTACATCGTGCGGCGTGTCGAGGACTACATGTTTCTTGTCAGCCTCGGGAGTACCGAGCATGCGGAATAGCGGTTGCTGCGCTTTTTCGACCGAGAATGTAAAGTCATAGCGGCCGTTCACCATGAGTACCGGCCTCTTAAGGCGCGGCGCGAAGTTGACCTGGTCGATGGAAGCGGGTGGGGGAAAGAGAAAATATCCGCCATCCAGAAGCACAACCGTCTTGAGTCGATCCTGAGCGAGGGTGGCGTAGATGACGCCCTCGGCGGCACCGGCACTTACGCCGAGATATGCGATCTTGTTCCGGTCAACGTCAGATCTTGTTTCGAGATAATCCAGCGATCGCGCCAGATCTTTGTATCGCTGGGTAATGAACTCGACGTCGCTGGTCTGACCAGGCGCAACCAGCTTTCTCTGGCGCTCATACGTGCCCTGGTAAATCGGGTAGAACACCGCACGTCCGCTCTGCACGATATAGTCGAAGAACTTGATATCGCCCAGCGTGCGGCTGTTCGGAATGTCGAGCACGCGCGCGCTCGGGAAGAAGACGACAGTCTGATAGGGTGGCTTCACGTTCTTCGGCAGGAATAGATATGCCAACATCCGCTCATTACCATAGGCGGGGAGGAACGAGATCTTTTCCTCTCGCCAATCGGCCGTCTCCTGGACTACACCTTCAACCTTGGCGTTCAGCGGCATCTTGTCGTAAGCGTAGAGAGCTTCGTAGGCGTGGAAGACATCATCCGGCAAGGGTTTCGCCGCAGTAAAATCGCGCGCAAGGATCTTGACCGGATCCAGAGTGCCCTTGGGCAGAGGCGCAAGGTTCTTAACACAGCGGATTCCATTTGTCGGAGAGCGATCAAATGGGGGCAAGGCCTCGGGATCAGAGGCAAGATACGTCTGGGAGTTCCACGCTCCCCCGAGGATCAGGTGCGTATCGCCGACTGCGTTCTGTACCCATTCCCTGACGTTACCTGCCATGTCATAAGTGCCATAAGGTCCCAGCCCCATGAATTTTCCGACGGGCGCGGCAGCGGACAAGGAGATGTTGCTCTCGCGCACAACGTAGCGGGCAAGATCGTTGGGTGCGGCCTGGTACCACTGGCTTAGAGCAGGCAAACTTTTGCCGGCAAATGCAGCGTAAGCGGCGGCCTCGTACCAACTTACGCCCGAGACCGGATAATCGGCCTGGCCTTCGGGATAGTGACCGCCCTCCCAAGTCGAAGGGCCTTCGCGTCCGGTGCGGTCGCGGAACAAAAGCATGGCTTCATCCCAATTAAGCTCGCGGCCGTTTTGGATGAACTTCTCCGTCCAGTATTGCTTGTTCTTGTATCCACCCTGATCGATGAATTCCTGGAACTCGCGATTCGTGACTTCGAAGCGATCCAGGTAGTAGGGCGGCAGATTGAATGGGCCCACCCAGCCTATGAAGTCCACCATCTCGAGCCACCCGCCGCCGGGCACCGGCACCATTCCCGGCGGAGCAACACGGGCGGCGTCGAGAGAAAAACTCATCGTATTTTCGGTCGGCGGAGCCGCAAGGTATTCGCCGATTCCGGGTTTTGAAACCCGCCAGCGGAAATAACCGTTCGGAATCACGACGCCATTCAGTGGAGTCGCGCCGAGACGAAGCCACTTCGAGTTGGGGGAGAGGTAGTCCTGGATTTCAACGGTCGTGCCTTCGGGCGCGGAGTTGATGGAGACGGTGCGCGTACTTTGCGTTCTGATTTCCGCAAGCTTGGGATCGCCCGGGAGGTATTGTTCTGACTCTTTCAGGAGCTGAAATGCAGCCAGTGGTTTGTCCGCAGCCTGCAGTTTGTTGATCTCAGGTATCGCATCTTCTCGCGCCCAACGTTGTCGTTCGGATTTGTGGTAGAGCCATGCCAGCGCGGTGATGATTACGAGTCCCAAGATGCCCGCGACAATCGCGTACTTCCGCGCGACCCGTACTTCACCAGAGCGGGGCGCTAACTCTGAGACGCTAATCCGGGTGAGCGCAGCTGAGAGATCGCGGCTCATGTCGGCAGCCGATTGGTATCGCTTGCTGACATCTTTTTCCAAGGCGCGCGAAACAATGCGGTCGGCTTCCGGAGGAGTATCTGCCCGCAGTTCCCGCAGAGGCTTTGGGGTTTTCAGGCTGAGAGCGCGCAGAACCGCCAGCCCGCTGTCGCCCTCGAAGGGGGTCTTGCCCGCGAGTGATTCGTAAAGGACTGCGCCCAAACTCCACAGATCCGTGCGCGAGTCCACTACCTTACCCTCGGCCTGCTCCGGCGACATGTAGAGGATGGTGCCGACGGGGCCATCTGAGTCAGCGAGTGATTGGGTGCGGTCACCATCAGACTGGGCAAGGAGCTTGGCTAATCCGAAATCGAGAACTTTTGCGTGTCCTTTGGGGGTGACGACGATATTCCCAGGCTTCAGATCTCGATGAATAACACCGTGTTCGTGCGCTTCTTCAAGGGCACCAGCGATCTCTCCGCCCAGTGCAAGAACTTCCTTGGGTGGAAGTGGTCCCGAACGCAATTTCTCCGCGAGGGATTCGCCGGGCACGTATTCCATGACGATGTAGTCCATGCCGTCCTCGCGGCCGACGTCATAGACGGTGGCGATGTTGGGGTGATTCAATTTGGCGAGGGCCAGCGCCTCTTTACGGAAGCGGCTCCGCGCTGGTTCGCTGTGAAGTGCGCCAAGAGGGAGAACCTTGATCGCAACATCGCGTTCGAGGCGCTCGTCCACGGCACGGTAAACGACACCCATGCCGCCGGCTCCTAGCTGTTCCAAAATGCGATAATGCGCAAGAGTTCTGCCGACCATATTTCCCCGATTGCAGCGGTGGGCGAATATTAGGCAATTAGTCGAGATTCCTCAACCTGAAAAGCCGCGCGAGGTGCGATGGGACAGCCGGTAGTAAGGATACGGCTGGTGGATAGTCGAGGAAGACTGCTGGATGAGGTTGCGAATTAGAACCCCCAGGTTAGGCCCAACAGAAGGGCGCGGAACCTGGGGCACCGAGTTTGGGATACAACCCTTACGAGAGTCCTGACTCAAGCCAAAAGAAGACTTGAATGAGCACCCGCCTGAGCTTCGAATTCAAAAAAAGAAGGCCGTAGCGGTTAGAGATCGCTACGACCTTCTTTCATCGTCAAAACGGCTTCAGTATGTTCTTGCCAAAGCGGAAGGTAGGTCCAATCGAGAAGCGGATGTTGTTCTGTGAGCCATCTAGCAGATCCGTGAACAGGCCTACGCGAACAAAATCCATCTGAGCCCGTACGGCAAGATGCTCGGAAAGGTTCAAATCCACACCGCCACCAACGCCGTAGAAAATCTCGGTGTCGTTCTTCTGCATAGTCGGCCCGATGAGGTTAGTAACGATTTGCCCCATGATCGCGTTGGGCGGCTTCGCGGTTACACTCTCGTGCATCATTCCGATGGAGGGGCGAACGAAAATGGTGATTGCCTTGAATTTTCGGATCGAGAACTGTGGGCCTCCAGTCATGGTGTAAGTGGTGGCATCATACGGAGACTGGACTATGAATCCCGGAGGCAGGAGTGGCACAATCGGTGCCAGCTTCGCCAGTTGTGTGGAGTTCAGGTCAGAGGTGTGCAAAGTACTGTTGCCGGTGAAGTAGCTGAAATCGACGCCCAGTGCTGCCCAACTCCGGGCGTTCACGCCGAACTGCGTGTGAAAGCCGTTCTGAGACAGGCTCAGCTTGGGCGAGTTTAGATACGAATAACCCGCGAACGCATCGTAGCGGCTGACAAAATCTTGTTGTGCAACGGATGAAACTACGGTCAGAAACAGAAATACCAGAAGAACAAATAAACTCGAACGCCGCATGATAAGTCTCCTTGTGGTTCTCACTGGACTTGGGCAGGTCCGAGGTCGAAATTGGGTCGGCCGAAATCGCGGACAACGCTGGCTGGCAGCGGTATCGCGGCCCGAGGTGCTGGTGTAGTGTCGCCTAAAACCCTTGCTACTCTGAAGCAAGAACGTGATCGTCTGATGAATTGCGTTCCCAAAATGGCACGCAGCGTGGCTTGTCGTGCGGAGGGCGGGAATACACGCTACTTTGAGGTGGCTTCTGCAAGGCGGGTCGCGATGATGTTGTACACCGCGGGATTGAACGCAAGTCCGACGTGGGTGCCGGAGACTTCGAAATCGACGGCAGGATCTTCGGTTCGACAATAGCGCCAGTCGACGATGCCGTCGTTTTTCGTGTAGATCGCCGTTTCCGGGATAGAGACGGGCGCTGAGCGGCGCAACGAATCAAGGAAATTGCAGGTGCAGCGTGCGGTGTAGCAACTCGGCAAAACGCCGGATCCATGTTCGCTGAGGATGCGCTGGCGAACTATGTCCGCCGCGCGAAGGATATTCTTATGCGCGACGTTTCCGCGGAATGGCGCCGCCATCATAATGACGGAAGCAACATCGCGCGGCCTCTGCGCTGCAACGGAGCGTGCGATGATGCCGCCGAGACTGTGGCCGATGAGATGAACAGGGCGCCCGGTCTCATCGAGGGCGCGTTTCATCGTGTCGCCCAAAGAGCGTTGGATAAGGAGGTTGGGGCAGTCTGCGTTCAATCCGATACCGGAGAAATAGGCTCGATAGCCGATGCGTCCAAGCCAGGAATGAAGATGCGAAAGGTAGAAATCCGTTCCGAGAAAACCGGGGATTACGACTACGCCCGACTGATCTCCCTTCTGAATCCCAAACCCATAATAGATAGGTGACATATGCAGCAAGAGCATCTCGGCGCCAAAAAAAGCTTCTGTCCACATCGAGATGTTTGCTTCAGCGAAGTCTTCGCGAATGCTGTTCCGAGGCACGGTGGATCGCAATTGTTCTTAAGTTCCCCGTATTCCGTACGCCAGCCTGTCCCCACATTCGGGGGCGTAAATCAGGAATAACCACAGATGGATGCGGAAAGTTGAGGCAAGGGTATACTGACTCGCTCCGTTAGAAAAGCCGTTTTGAAACACCGCTCCAGAGGCTGAAAATCGGAGAGGCGAATACGCAAAACGGCAACGCATAGTGAAAAGTGGGCCGCTGCCGGGACAGCGGCACAAGTACCTCATACTCTGAACGCCTGCGGTTGCGTTCCGGAGGCTGAAGGCCGAAGCCTTCATGCCACCGCAGCAGCTGCCTTCGCGGCCCGAGGTTTCCGAGTGGCGCGAGCTTTGGACCGGCGCTCTGCTTTGGGTGCTGGTTTCCGTCCCGCTTTCATCATCGAGTCGATCATTGCTTTCTCGGCATCGACGAAGCTCTTGACGCCCTCGCGCGTGATATCCGCCAGTGGCTCCAACGGAAGCGGCTTGAACATTTTGATCGTGCGGCCAGCCGCCTTTACTCCTGCACCCATCTGACGTCCAGCTACGTCGAGCAGTTTCTTCTGTGCATCGATGAACGAATCCGTTGCCTCAAGGGCGAGCTGGCTCAGCTCCGACTTCTTCATCTTGCGCTCGCCGACACGTTCTTTGGACATTGCATGAGTGGTCTCCTCGGCAAGAATGTCGAGGAACTTCTTTTGTGAACGGACAAAATTATCCATGCCTTCCTGGGCGACGTCGACAAGGTGCACACCATCGGCTCCCTTGCCGGCTTTGGCTCCCATCAGCCAATGATGGGTTTGCTTGCTGGCAATCTTCAGGAACCCATGTTGCATTTCGAGGAAGTTGTCGATACTGCGACGCGCCATATCAGTCATGGCGGCCGTTACTTTGGTTACGCCAACCCGCTCCTTGACTCCCTTCATGAGGATTTCGTTTTCGCTCTGCACCAGGCTGAGCAGAATTCGCTGTGCCTCGATGAAGTTGGTGATTCCTTCGCCGGCCAGTTCGCTGATGATGGCGGCAGGACAGATATCCGGATCGGCGAGACGTTCACGGATCACTTCCATGGCGTTCGCGTTCTGACGGATCGCGAGGTCCACCAGGATTCGTTGGGTGGCGATGAAACTCTCGATACCCTGCTGCACCCATCCCGACAGCAGGGATAAGAAGGATGATTCCCGGGCATAGCCCCTGGGTTCGGTCCTTACAGTCTCTGGCATACCAACCTCCAATTGCTGCACTGCAGCATCAAGTTAAACGTAGAATTATCTGGTGCATTTGTCAATGATTTGGGAGACAATTGTGCGTTGCAACAAGGAGCCTTTCCCGTGCAGGCCAGAGCGGTCGTGATCAAGAAGTACGGAAACCGAAGACTGTACGACACTTCCGCGAGCCGGTACGTCAACCTGGAAGAACTTGCAGCTCTGATCCGAAATGGAACTGACATACAGGTTGTAGACGCCGGAACTGGCGAAGATCTCACCCGCCTGACACTTACACAAATCATCGTGGAGGACGCGAAAGCGGAGCCGCACGGGCTCCCCATTGAATTTTTGAAACAGCTCATCATGGCTACGGATCGTGTTGGCCGTGAGTTCATCATGTGGTACCTGAAGACAGCCTTCGATGCCTATCGCAAGGTGGAGCATGCGGTGCAGAGCCGTTTTACGGGCGTGCAGTCGGCGGCACTTTCGCCGTTGCAGGCCATGAAGAACCTTCTGCATACGGCACAAGGCGAGGCAGACGCGCCGCAGAAAGACGAGCTCGAGGAACTCCGCAGGCGAATCGCATATCTGGAAGGCCGCCTGAAAAAGAGTGGAGTTCCAAAATCGAGCCGAAAACACACCGCTAAGCGGCCATCGCGGAAGAGTTAATCTGCTCTCGCAGGATTCGCTTCTGGACTTTTCCTGTCGAATTCTTCGGCAGGGCAGAACGGAAGACCACGCGGCCCGGCACCTTGAACTTTGCCAGGTGTTGCGCAACATGCGCGCGGATCTCATCCCCATTTACAACCAACCCAGGTCTGTTTTGGATGACAGCGCAGATTTCCTCTCCGAACGTCGGGTCGGAGATTCCCACGACCGCTGCTTCAACGACAGCCGGGTGCAGGTACAAGACCTCCTCGATCTCGCGCGGAGAAATATTCTCTCCGCCCTTGATGATGAGATCTTTCTTGCGATCTGTGATGTAGAGGAATCCGTCTTCGTCCAGATAACCGACATCGCCCGTATGGAACCAGCCGCCTTCGAATGCCTCGGTGGTCGCCGACGCATCGTTCCAATACCCGGGAGAAATATTCGGACCGATCAGGCAGATTTCTCCAACCTGCCGTGACGGCAAGGGCTGATTGTTGTCGTCGACGATTCTAATTGTCAGACCCGGTACGGGCCGCCCGGCGGAACCTGGTCGATAGGTCTCGTGACTGTCATAGACGGTTGCGATGCCAACGGATTCGGACATCCCGTATCCCTGGTCCGCGCGTCCGGGAAAGATCTTCGAATACATGATGCGCACTTGCTCAGGAAGAGCAGCACCTCCGCTGACGGTGCGGTAGAGGCTGTCCGTCTTGTACCTGGTGCGGTCGGGATGACTCATCAGATAGAGCATCATGGTTGGCACCACTGGCAGGTAGCCGATCTGGTGTTGCTCCATGGCTTCGAGCACCTTGGTGGGTTCGAATTGACGCACGAGCACCGAGGTCAGGCCCCATTGGTTCGCGCATCGCAGGAGTAAAAGTCCGAAGACGTGCGTCAGCGGCAGCGCATGTAACATCGGCAGCTTCGGCATATCGGCATTCATCTCGCAGACCGCATTCACCGCCGCGGAGACATTACCGTGGGTCGCGATCACGCCTTTGGGCGCTGCCGTGGTTCCCGAGGTGTAGAGCAGCATCGCGATATCGTCCGGGGCGCAGTGGACGGGAAGCTGCAGGATCTTCGGACCGGTCATCCAGCGAAGGAGAATGTTCTCAGCACCGGGAACGCCACAGTCGCCGAAAACAAGGAGATTGCGGATGCAGCCGAGTTGCTGATCGGCCTCGGCAATTCTTGGCGCAAGCGGACCGACCGTGATCACGGTATGTGCTTCCGCATTCTTGAGCACATGCGCGATCTCGGGTGCGGTCCACTGCGGCATTACCGGTACGACGACGCCACCCATCGTCCAGATTGCCTGGAAACAGGCAGTCAGTTCGGGTGTATTCGGCATCACAAGCACAACTCTGTCACCGGGCATGACTCTGCGTTCCTGAAGAATCCGAGCCAAAGTACCGGCCGATTGAAGCTCTTCCACATTGGTATAACTGCGATCCTCAAAATAGAGGCGGGTATACTTCCCGAACTTCTCCAGGTTCTTGTGTTCCATCAAAGCGACGTTGGCAGAAGTGGCTGGGAAGGTAGAGGGATCAGAAAAAGCCAGCATAGAAATCCTCCGTCGGGCTGCGGAGGGGGTTGACTGCAGCGGGCGCGCGACGTGGGAGGCGTGAGCGTCGCGTCCAGATCTACAGACAGCGACCACGTGCCCTGAGTTAGTGCGCGAAGCATATCTCCGCAGATATGCCCGTGCAAGGAAGTTCAAGCGCGTCTTCCCAAAATGGGTCTACTGGCACAACGGCGTGAAGCGGATTACGCGCTCGCCGCCAACGCCGGGCTTTGTGCCACTTCTTCTTGCTTAATCGAACTTACAGCGGGAGCCGGATCGATCTTAGTGCTCGACTGCGCTTGAGTTGCCGGTCTTCTCGCTCGTACTGACTTTTCAACTCTCGCGCGTGACCTGACCCCTGCGGCCTTGCGAAGCTCTGCCGAACTTTGAGTGACGAACTGCTCCATTCGCTCAAGGTCGGGAGCTGCGTGCGCATCGCCCGTGAATCCGAAATAGGCGGAGCCGTCATAGGTGAGGATCGCGCAGTTCACTCCCATTTCACCGCCGATCGGGACATAGGGATACCATGCGGTCATGCGATGGCCCAGCAGATAAATCGGCGTCTGCGGACCTGGAACGTTTGTGCAAATCACATTACAGACGCTAAGGGGCAGGCGGCTTGCGATTGGTCCGATGAGCGCCTGAACGGATGTGGGAATCGCGGCGAGCAAGGATGCGAACAGCCCTACCAATTCAGCGATGTGCGCGTTCTTGATCAATTGCGTTCGTTGCGAGATCTCCGCCAGCAAGCGGCGCGGATCGGTGATATCCAACGGAACAGGTACCGGAACAAAAGAGATTCGATTACCCAGCTTACCCACATCACCGGTTCCGCGTACATTCACCGGGACCACGAGTCGTAGCAACCGGCCCGTGGTGCTTACTTTGTGTGCCTCCACGTATTTTCGGAACGCGGTGGAGACGATGGTTAATACAACGTCGTTGAATGTTCCGCCGCAACGTTCGCGGATGGCCTTGAAGTCGGCCATGGGAACGCTGGCCCAGGCAAATTTCTGTGGCCCTGTGCAGACTCTGTTGAAAGGTAGACGCTCGGCAGGAGCCGTTATCTCCGGCAGCAGTGAACCTAGTTCGGCGAAAGGACCTGTGCCACTCTGCGAGACAATGCCTTGCGCGACCTTCAGAACTTCGGCTTCCGTTCCCAATGCCTTTTGTACCAGCTGAGAATAGGAGTTAACGAGCGACTCGAGCAGAGCGGCCCCCGGATCTTTTTGCGGTTCCGCCGGTGTCCGTTTTCGTTGCTTGGGAGCTCGTTGGGGAACAGGAGTGCTGTCGAGCAATACGTTCATCAGTCCGATGCCCGCGATTCCGTCGGCGAGACAGTGATGTACGCGTGCGACCACGCCGGTGCGTCCTCCACGTAATCCCTGGAGAAGAGTGAAATCCCACAGCGGCCGGCTGCGGTCCATGACGCCACTCAGAATTGCAGAGGTGGTCTGCTTGAGTTCCTTCTCTGTCCCACGCTTGAGATGCAACTCGCGTATGTGATTACGGATGTCAAAACGCGGATCGGCTTCCCACATGGGAAGGCCCACATTGTATGGAGGTATCACGACACGTTGACGATAGCGAGGAATCAGCGGAAGCTTCGATTTGACAAGCTGAATGCAATCATTGAGTGGGACCTTCCCCTCAAAAATAAAGAGGGAAGCGACATTCAGCGGCGTCCCCTCGCGCTCAAGATAAAGGAATGCAGCATCACCCCAGGAAAAACGATTGCCTTGCTGTGATTGCGGCATGCCATCCCCCTTTCAGAAGCTAAGGACGATTGCGACCCAACTTCTCGTGAGCGGAGACCCAGTCGCCATGCAACATGGCGGCAGCCAGTGACGTTTCTCCGGCGAGCACCACTGCTGCGCAGATCTCTGCAAACTTCTCCACCTTGCCTTTTCCGTAACAGCCGAGCATCTCGAGACATTGCTTCTGGGTTGCCAGGCCGGTGCCGCCACCATAGGTAGCGACGATCAACGAAGGCAGTGTGATCGACCAATAGAAATCGCCGCCATTCACGACTTGCGAATAGGTAAGCGCCGCATGGGATTCGGCGATATTGGCAACGTCTTGTCCGGTGGCGATGAACAGAGCGGCCAGTCCGTTCGCAGCGTGTGCGCCATTGTTCGACGATCCCGCGAGGAAAGCTCCAGTCATCTGCACCTGGCGAGTCCAGAGGAACTCGGCGGTGTCCACGTGCATTACGGCCTGAAGGATTTCTCTCTTGATAACAACTTCCGCAACGACACGCTTCCCGCGGGTGAGCAACGTGTTGATGTGCGAATGCTTTTTGTCGGTGTCGAGATTACCGCTAAGAAAATACTGTAGCGGAGTTGGATAATTCCGCTTGATCCATTCGCAGGCGGCGAAAGTGGCCTTTCCGGCCATGTTTTGTCCGGCAGCATCGCCGGTGGTGTAGTTGAATCGCAAATAGCGTAAGGGGCCAACCGCGAACTGGGCGATGTCGCGCAGGCGGCCAATGCTGGTGGTAGCTTCCGCTTCTCTCTTGATAGCGGAGAAGTTCTCCTTCACCCATTGACCAAAACCTCTCGCCTCTCGCGCATCACCAAAGACGAATGCCGGCGCGCGCTGCATGCAATCGTCGATAACGGTTGTCTTGACTCCGCCGCATTCCGTCAGCAGGCGCATGCCGCGGTTGTAGCTCGCAACCAGGCTGCCTTCGGTGGTTGCGAGAGGGACGTAAAACAATCCCTGCGCGTGCTCACCATTCACGAGCAGCGGACCGGCAACTCCGATGGGAACCTGCGCGACTCCGATGAACTGTTCGATGTTGCCAGGCAGGATCTCCGGCGTGAAGGAATACTGAGCAATGTGGGAAAGCTCAGCGCTGGTTTGTTCCGTGATGAACTCGCGACGGCGCGCAGCCATCGCGTGGGTGTAGTCGTTTTCTTTATCGCGGGGAATCCGCAGACGTTCGCGCTCGGCACTGGTAATCATGCTGCCCCCTTTCGCGCGACAATGACTGGGAGAACCAAAGAGGCAGATACAACGCCATCATACGACTAGGAATATCCGTGTCGCGGCGCTGGATCACCGCACTTTGTGATTTCCCAACATGGGAATACCCGGCTTCGCGTCACTCAGGTTGAGTGTGAACTGCCGCCTCGGCTTTCCGAATCGCCTTCAATTTCAAATCCCAGGATTCGATGGCCTGAACTGTCCCATCGCGAGCCATGCTGGTGCTGAGGCGCGCCTCGGCATCAGCGAACGTTTGTTCGGCGACCATTCGGGCGTCGTACGCGGTGTCGTCCGCCTGCTTTAGTTTTTTGGCGAGGGCGCGGACTTCGGCAGAAACCACAATTTCGTGATCGGGCTTTCGCGCGTGGCGGTGATGGCCGCCCTCAGGATCGGCTGCTTCCAGTTCCCGATAGGCTTGCTGGAGTTCTTCGCTCCAGGTTTTCTGTATTGCGCGCGCGCGCTTGTCCAGAGCCTCATTCGCGCGATCCGCCGCTTCGCGAACGCGGCGCTTTTCGGTGAGCCACTTCCAGACGGACCAGTCCTTTGCTTCCAACATCAGAGTTCGAGCTTCTTCTACGGCTTCGATCTTTTGCATAGTGCACGCACGCCAGCGTCAACTTGGTTTCGGAGAGTTTCCGATTCCGACGTACTATACGCCCACTTTCCGGTAGTAGACGATCTCTTCGCGCATGGAAATACAAGATACACAAAAGAGGTTTTGATCGCCTGCATCCTGTTGCGCAGAAGAGCCGTCCAATTCTGGATGGCTGGCACTATTACCAGTTCTCCCCAAACACACGCGCCACCTATGCTCTGGTGGTGGGAGTGAATCCATGAGAGCGATAGGGTCTAACTCGGTGGAGGTTTCTATGCACAAAAGATTGGTTCTCCGCCTGGCCAGTGTCGGACTGGCCGTGCTGATTCCCGTTACGTTTTCGAGTTTTGCATATGCTCACGCAATCCTGGTTCATGCGGTGCCGGCTTCCCATTCCACAGTAACGGGAAATGCGATCTCGATAAAACTGCAGTTCAACGTCAGGATCGATGTGAAGCGATCACGAATCGCGCTGGTGGCACCAGATAAGTCACAGAGTCTACTTCCGGTGACGGAATCCACCCCAGGTGTCCTGGAAGCCCAGGTTTCGGGTTTGAAGAGCGGCGACTACACCATTCGATGGCAGGTTTTGGCTTCTGACGGGCACATTACCCAAGGTGAAGTTCCTTTCAAGGTAATCTGAAATGGGGCAATTCCTGAACATATACGGCTTCCTCGCCGTCGTACTGCGCGCGACTACTCTCCTATTTCAGTCGCTGATTATTGGTGGCGCGCTCTTCTCCTATGCGGTGTTGGGGAGATGGCGCAGGGCACAGGCTTCCTACGAATCTGTAGCCTCGTGTGAACGACCGCTCCGGATTGCAGGTTTTGGACTCGCGCTGACGCAGGCGATTTACCTTTCCTGCGAGTCGTTCGTTTTGAGACAGACCGTCGGACTTTCCTTCGCCGAGATCTCTGGGGCCAACTTTTTCGTGGCGGGGATCGTGCTGATCGCAAGCGGAATCGCGATCGCGACGATGCCGTACAAGTCAAGACGAACGATATGGTGGCTTGGATTGTTGTCGTTGATCGTGCTGATGTCGTCGGTGGCCACGAGCCATGCTTTCTCTCGTCTGGACGGCAGAGCGGTGGTGGTTTCGTTTACGGCTTTACACCTGGCCGCTGCAGGTTGCTGGATTGGGGGGCTGCCTTACCTGCTGATCAGCATTCGAAATAAGCCCGATGGCGATGCGAAGAAAAAGGTCTTGTCGCGATACTCGCAGATTGCGCTGATCAGCGTTGGAGTGCTAGTCGCAAGCGGAGTCGGCACCGCGCTTCGCTATTTCGATTCGGCAAGCGCTCTTTATGGGACAGCGTATGGAATCATGCTGATCTCCAAGTTTGCGCTGCTCGGAATGCTATTGGTACTGGGGGCGATGAATCGGTCGATCGTGAATCGCGTTGACGGGGCTGCGATCAGGCAGCGGCTGCAACATTTTGTTGCGGTTGAGATAGGAATCGGAATTGCCGCAGTGCTGACCGCTACATCGATGACGTCGCAGCCCCCAGCGGTTGATCTGCCCACAGGCAGAGTGGACGAGAAGACGATCGTGGCCCGCTTCACCCCGCAGTGGCCGCGATTACGAACGCCTCCACTGAGTGCGTTGTCACCGGCAACACGCTCTTGGGAAAAAGAGGCGGCGGCGAATAGTCCTGTATCCCTCGTGCCAGGCCAGAATATTCATCTTCCCAATTCACCAGGCGACATTGCGTGGTCTGAATACAACCACAACTGGGCCGGACTTATGCTGGTCGTTATCGGGCTGCTGGCGACGATTTCGAGAAGTGGGCGACTGTCATTCACCCGTCATTGGCCTCTGGCATTTCTCTTGATGGCCGCCTTTATCTTTTTGCGGGCAGATCCGGAGAACTGGCCGCTTGGTCCCAACGGTTTCTGGGAGAGTTTTGACCGTGCGGACGTTCTGCAGCACCGACTCGCAGTGTTATTGGTGGTGGGTTTTGCATTCTTCGAATGGCGAGTGCAACTGGGCAAAGCAAAATCGGCATTTGCGCCCTTGGTGTTTCCGTTCGTCTGCGTTGCTGGCGGTATGTTGCTGATGACCCATAACCACACGCTCGACAATATAGGAGAAGAGCTGCTGGTTGAGATGAGTCATTTGGCGATAGCTCTGCTGGCGATCCTCGCCGGATGGTCTCGCTGGTTGCAGCTCAAACTGCCCGATCGAGACGGAGTGGTCGCTTCGTGGATATGGCCGGTGTGCTTCGTGTTGATGGGAGGCATACTCCTCACATATCGCGAAGCCTGAAAAGGACGTTTGGTACCGGAGTCGGCTGCACCAGCAGGCAGTTCAGATTTCGCCGCGATGCGCCAGATCGGTAATGCGATCGGCAGCGCGAAAGGCGAGCGCCTGGATGGTCATCGTCGGCTGACCTCGTCCTGAGGTCACCATACTGCTTCCATCACACAAGAAGAGGTTAGGAACGTCGTGCGTGCGGTTATCGGGATTGATCACCGAGGTGCGAGGATCTTTGCCCATGCGACAGGTTCCGAGCAAATGGACCGCGAAAGTGGTTTCTTCTATTGGGAATAGCCACTTTTTGGTCGCACCGGCCGCGTCGAGAAGTTCAGAGGAGCGGTCGGCGAAGAATTTCGCGGTCAACAGATCGTACGGATGATCTTTGTAGGTGAGGCGGATGGCAGGAAGACCGTGATCGTCTTTCAAATTTGGATCGAGCGAGATGTTGTTGGTTTCGAGGGGCAGCGAGGTTGCGTGGGAGAGCAGGAACATGGTGCGGGTGTAGTACTCCTGCAGAGCCTTTTTGTAGGCGGCGCCCCAGGTGGGAATGTCGGGGGGAAGTCCGCCCATGGCGAAGGCAAGCGGTTGCAGGTCGAAACGGGCGTCGATGCCACCGCCTCCGTAGAAGCCGTGCTGAGGACTGATCTCGTAGAAGTCTTGCATGACGCGGGTGTCGACAATGCTGCGATAGTCGTTGAGCGGATGTTCGAAGAGTCCACCCATGAAGGAATTGGAATTGAACATCAGGTACTTTCCGACTTTTCCGCTGGAGTTGGCGAGACCGTCGGGAAACAGGTTCGACTTCGAGAGCAGAAGCAGGCGGGGCGTTTCGGCGCCGTTCGCGGAGACGACTACCGCGCGCGCATGCTGGAAGTGCTCGGCGCCTGATTTGTCGAAGTAAGTGACGCCGGTGGCTCGGCCGTTTGTGTCGGTCTGGATGTGGGTAACAGTGGAGTGCGGACGGATTTCGCAGCGTCCGGTTTTGAGTGCAACGGGAATGACACTGGCGAGAGTGCTCGACTTCGCGCCCATTTCGCATCCGAAGAGTTCGCAAAAGCCACAGTGCATGCAGGCGCTGCGTCCGTTGTAGGGCTGAGAGAGGATAGCGACGGGTGCCGGATAAGGATGCCAACCGAGCTTACGCGCGCCGCGTTCAAAGAGTACTCCAGAGGATTTCACCGGCATGGGCGGAACTGGGTAGGGCTTGGAACGCCAGGAGTCGAAGGGATTTGAGCCGGCCTCGCCGGAGACGCCGATCTCCCAATCTACTTTCGTGTAATAGGGCTCAAGGTCAGCGTAGGTAATGGGCCAGTCGGTGAAGCCCGTTCCCGCAATGGCGCCTCTCTTGCTGGCTTCAATGAAGTCGATTTCGTGCAGGCGCCAGTAGTTGGCGGTGAAGTGAACCGAGCCGCCGCCCACGACCTTGCCGTACATGAGGTGATAGCCGGGCTTGGCCTCTTCCTGCTCAGTCTTGCGGAAGGATTGCTTCTGATTGTGGTTTACAAGCGGACCGAAGGTGGATTGTTTGTATTCGTCGTGCGAGAAGTCGCTTTCGTGGAGAAAGGGTCCTTGCTCGAGGACGACGACGCGGAATCCGTTGGTGGAAAGCTCCTTGGCGAGAACGCCACCAGCGGCGCCGGATCCGATGATGACGAAATCGACCGCGTCGATGGTACGGTATTTCGGCTGAACCAACTCGCTCATTTCTCCTCCTCGCGCGCGGCTTGCGATTTCAGAAGCTCGGCGTCGTAGTAGCCGAATGGTGGCTGATGGGCGCTTCTTCCATCGAAGCCGATGACTTTCCAACCAATCATGTCTTTGTTGCCGCCGAGGTCGGGATCGGAAAGAAATCCGGTGATGATGTAGGTGCGCAGGAGTTCGAAGTAGTTATTGCCACTGCTGTTCATGCCATTGTTGCTGGGGTCGTAGCCGCCGTTAACGGCGGGGAAGCTGGACTGAAATTTCTTTGTCAGCTCGAGTTGATCGGACGGGGAAAGCTGGGCGAAGCGGAGGCTCGTGTGTCCTGATTGGTGCGCCAGTTCGTTGAGAGCGTGGATCGCGGCGCGAACGCGAGCCTGGTCTCCGGGAGCAAACTCGACTAAAGCATGATCGATGAAATAGACGGCGTGAGCTTCGGTGGCACCGGGCGTGTCATCCGTGGGGATAATTTGCGCGCCGAAGGCGGTGACGTCCGCGGCTTCTTCATCAGTAAAAAAGCGGAAGCCAGCCTTGGCTTCTGCGGCCTTGGAAGCGGAGGCATGGGCGGCTCGTAAGGATTCAGGCGTAACCGCTGAGAGCAGGGCGAAACCGAGTCCTAACGCTCCCTTGCTGCAGGAAGGTTCTTCGCGAGGAATGCCAATCTGTCATTTGAACCTCAGGTTAGTTATGAAGATCCCACGTTGGTAGAGAGACGTTAACACGCCGTCAGAGATAGTTGGAGAGCATTAACTAGATAGTGAATTTCGGAGAGCTTCAGACATCCGGCGCGTGAAAAAGAGCTGCACAGTCCCGGAACTCAGGTCTATTATTGGTAACGTTTACATCAAGCCAAGATACAGATGTTTGACCGGAGAGTCAGCCGGACGTCCCTGCAAGGGAAACGTGCCAAACGACATCGGAAACTCTGCAAGGCTGTACTGTCGCGTAGGCCGGCGTTCTGCGAATCTCATCCGAGATGACAAAGCGGAACGCAGTTCCAAGCAAGATCGTTACTCTGATTAGGTACAAAAAGGTGATCATGCGAATTGCCTCGTGTGTGGTTGTGTGCGCTCTCATTCTTTCCTGTTTCGTTCTCGCTGCTCCGGTTCCCCAAACAGCAAACACAAATCAACTGCAGCCCGGGCTATTCCTGGGGACGGCGTGGTATCCAGAGCAATGGCCGGAGTCGCGCTGGGAGACTGATCTTCAACTGATGCAGGAAGCTCACATCCGTTTCGTGCGGGTGGGCGAATTTGCCTGGAGCACGATGGAACCGCAGGAGGGTCAGTACCGGTTCGAGTGGCTGGAGAAGGCGGTGGCCTGGCACAGAAGCACGGGATTTATGTGGTGCTCGGCACGCCAACGGCGGCGCCTCCGGCGTGGCTCACGTCGAAGTATCCCGATACCCTGCGAGTGGAAGAGGACGGACAACGCGCGAGGCACGGGAATCGCCAGCACTTCGATTTCACCAGCGAACGCTATCGCCAGTTCTGTAGGCAAATCGCCGGGGAGATGGCGAAACGCTTTGGACATAACCCAGACGTGATCGGGTGGCAGATCGATAACGAATACGCGACCTACTCCTACGATCCGGAAACGCAGCGGCAATTCCAGCAATGGCTGAAGAAAAAGTACGGAACGCTCGACAGTCTGAATCAGCATTGGACGACTGCGTATTGGAGCCAGACCTACGACAAATGGGAAGAGATTCCGATTCCCATCGGCTACAACAATCCGGGCCTGATGCTGGAGTGGAAGCGATTCGTCAGCGATACCTACCGGTCTTACCAGAAGAACCAGATCGATGCGATCCATCAGTATGCGGATCCGCGGCAATGGATCACACACAACTTCATGGGATGGTTCGACGGATTCGATCACTACACGGTGAGTGCTGATCTGGATATGGCGTCATGGGATAACTACGTTGGCAGCGGACAACTGGACCCGGCTTCCAACGGCATGGTTCATGATCTGACGCGCGGTTTCAAGCGCAAGAACTTTTGGGTGATGGAGACGCAGCCCGGGAACGTGAACTGGCATGCGATCAACAACGTGCTCGACAAAGGTGAAGTTCGGGAGATGGCGTGGGAGGACATTGCTCACGGGGCTGAGGCAGTTGGCTACTGGCAATGGAGGAGCGCGCTCGGGGGACAAGAACAGTATCACGGCACCCTGGTAGGGCCGGATGGTGGGCCGATGCCGTTGTATCCGGAAGTCGCGCAACTAGGCGAGGATTTTGCCAAGGTTGGTGATGTGCTGCGGGGAACGAGTCCGGTGGCGCAGGTAGCCATTCTGCATTCCTACGACAGCCGCTGGGCGATCGACTGGCAGAAGCATACGAAGGAATACGACCAGTTTGCGAGCTTCCGGAGCTACTACAAACCTCTGCATGAACTCGTGGACACGATCGATGTGGTGAATCCGACAGCCCCGCTAGAGGGATACAAGCTGGTGGTTGCGCCGAATCTGAACCTGCTGCCAGAGCCGGTGGCGAAGAGCCTGCTGGCGTTCGTGCAGGCGGGCGGACACCTGGTGCTGGGTCCGCGATCAGGGATGAAGGACGAATATAACGCGCTGCTGCCCGAGCGCCAGCCGGGACCCCTGGCTCCTGCACTGGGCGCGCATGTGGAGCAGTACTACGCGCTCGACAAGCAGGTGCCGGTGAGCGGAGATTTCGGTAGTGGCGAAGCGAAGATCTGGGCGGAGCTGCTCAAGCCGGATGCTGCGGATGCGAAGACGCCGGAAACGTACGGAAAGAGCAATGGCTGGCTGGACGGTCAGGCGGCGGTGGTAACGCGCAACTATGGGAAGGGAACGATCTCATACATAGGCGCGTGGCTGCCGGATGACGAGATGACTGCGCTGGCGAAGTGGATGGTCGAGACCAGTGGTGTGAAGTCGGCGTTCACGAATGTGCCAATGGGTGTGGAGGTGAGCCGCAGAGTCGGGAAGGGCGGAGATGTATACATCGTGATCAATCACACGAAGGAGCCGCAGAAGATTGCATTGCCGTACGCGATGAGGGATCAGTTGCACGGGACGGCTACGGCGAATGAGATCGAGTTGTCAGGAAGAGATGTAGCGGTGTTGACGAAGTAGGCGAGTGGGCTGCGCGATATCCCACCCTAGCCAAAAGATGGCTAGGATGGGGCACTCGTAAACCAGTTCTGGTCTGAAGATGAAAATGCCAAGGATATCCATGCTGAAGAGACTGCTGTCGTGTGTTTTGTTGCTAACGTCGTTCGTAACACTGGCGCAGGCGCAGTGGAGGGAACTGAATCCGGTTACGTCCGTACAGAAGCAGACGGACGGAGTGTTGTTCCAGATGAAGACGGGCGCGACCAAGCTGCAGGTGTGCTCAGATTCGATTGTGCGCGTGCTGTACTCGCCCACCGGGAAGTTCCCGGATACGCCGGACTACGTGGTGACGAAGAAGGACTGGCCCGCGACGCAGTGGAGCATGCAGGAATCAGGCGATAACGTCGTCCTGTCGACAGCGCAGCTGAAGATCACCGTGTCGAAGAGTGAAGGGTCGATCCAGTATGCGGCCGCAGATGGGCAAACACTGGTAATGGATCGGAACCGTTGGATGACGCCGGTTAAGGTGAACGGCGAAGACACGTTTCGAGCAGAAGACTTCATCGACATCTACGGATCGCAGGAAGCCCTGTATGGACTGGGCCAACACCAGAGCGGCGTCTGGAACTATCGTGGCGATTCGGTCGATATCTCGCAGGACAATACCAATATTGCGGTGCCCATGCTGGTTTCGAGCAAGGGATACGGAATCTTCTGGAACAACGATTCACGCAGCCGGGTAAACAATCGTTTCGCGAATTACTTGTATATCAGCTCCGAGGTGGCGAGCGTAATCGACTACTACTTTATCTATGGTCCGGAGCTGGACAAGATCGTGGCTGGATATCGCGAACTGACCGGGCAGGCTCCGATGTTCGGCAAATGGGCCTACGGCTTCTGGCAGTGCAAGAACCGGTATGCATCGCAAGCCGAGCTGTTAGGAGTGGCCCGGAAGTACCGGGAACTGCACATCCCGGCCGACAATATTGTGCAGGACTGGTTCTGGTGGAATCGCAAGGGCGAGCACGTCTTCAACAAGAACTATCCCGATCCGAAGGGGATGGTGGATGGGCTACACCGCGAGAATTTTCACTTGATGATTTCTGTGTGGCCGTTCTTCGAGCCGGGGAGCAAAGAATACGACTACATGGAAAAGCAGGGCTGGTTCATCGACAAGTTCAAGATGGCGAAGTTGCCGTATCACCAGAATGGCATGGCCGTTTACGATCCCTCGGACCCGGAAGCGCGGAAGTATTACTGGCAGTTGATGGACAAGGCACTATTCAATATTGGCATTGATGCCTGGTGGATGGACACGACCGAGCCCGAGACGGAGGGCCAGGAGGAAAACATTCAACTCGGTCACAAGATACATATCGGGAGCGGCGATCGATATGTGAACTTGTTCCCGCTGATGACGACGGCCGCGGTTTACCAGGGACAAAGAGCGTCATCGGACAAGAAGCGCGTGTTCATCCTGTCGCGTTCGGCGTTTGCGGGATCGCAGCGCAATTCGGTGACGGCGTGGTCGGGAGACATCAATTCCGATTGGTTCAGCTACCGGCGGCAGATCCCCGCAGGGTTGAACTTTGAGTTGTCGGGGCTTCCCTACTGGACGACGGATATCGGCGGATTCGTCAGCGGCAATCCGGACGATCCGGCGTACCGCGAGTTGTTTATACGCTGGTTCCAGTACGGCGCATTCTGTCCGGTGTTTCGCGTGCATGGCACGAGGACGACTAATCAGAATGAGCTGTGGTCGTATGGTCCGGAGGCGCAGAAGATTCTGACCAGTTACGACGAACTGCGTTACCGGTTGATGCCGTATACATACTCGCTGGCATGGATGGTGACGCATGACAGCTATACTCCGATGCGGCCGCTGGCGATGGACTTTCGTACTGACCAGCGCGCACTGAATATTGGTGATCAATTCATGTATGGGCCGGCAATCCTGGTCAATCCGGTGACGGAGCCAGGAGCCACAGAGCGTCATCTGTATCTGCCCAAGGCAAAGTGGTATGACTTCTGGTCGGGAGCATCGCAGGAGGGTGGAGCAGCGATTAACGCGCCGGCGCCACTGGATCGTATACCTCTGTATGTGCGGGCGGGATCGATTGTTCCAGTGGGACCTGCGATCGAGTGGGCCGCAGAGAAGCCAGCCGATCCGATCGAGCTGCGGATATACCGCGGCGCCGACGGAGCTTTCACCTTGTACGAAGACGAGAACGATACCTACGACTACGAAAAGGGTGCATATGCCACAATTCCGATCGAGTGGAATGAGGCAAAGCAGAAGCTGACGATTGGCGAGCGCAAGGGGACGTTCCCGGGGATGTTGGCGAATCGGACGTTCCAGGTCGTATTCGTAAAAGAAGGCCACGGCGTAAGCGGAGCGACAACACAGAATCCAGACAAGACGGTTCAGTACAGCGGCAGTTCGGTGACAGTAACTCCCTGATCGATTCAGATCGCGAGGAGTACCGGCATTGTCATAGAAGGGATCGCATGCGTAATTTTCTCGTTGCAGTAATGGTCTCCGTGATGTTTGTAGCTGCTTCCGCTCAGGAGGCAAAGCCCGACTATAAGAATCCGAAACTGCCTCCGGAGCAGCGTGCTGCTGATTTGCTGAAGCGGATGACGCTGGAAGAGAAAGTGGAGCAGATCAGCGGGCATCGGAAGCAGCATGTACTGGATACCACCGGCACGTTCAATGATGAGACTGCGGAGAAGGCGTTTCGTGCGTTGTACGACGTGGACGCAAAGGTAACACCGCGGGATGCGGCGATTCTGCGGAATGCGGCGCAGAGATATCTGCTGGAGAAGACGCGACTGGGGATTCCCAACATCTTTTTCGGGGAAGCGCTGCATGGATACATGGAGTACGGCAGCACGAGTTTCCCGCAGGTGCTGGGCTTGGCGAGTACGTGGGATCCGGAGCTGATCTTCAAGGTGTTTACGGCGGCTGGAGACGAGATGGCGTCGGCGGGAACGAATCAGGCGTTCAGTCCGGTGCTCGATCTCGCGCGTGATCCGCGATGGGGACGCACGGAGGAGACGTACGGAGAAGATCCGTACCTGGTTTCGCGCATGGGCGTGGCGGCGGTCAACGGGCTGCAGGGAACGAACTACATGCTCGATCGGCATCATGTGATCGCCACGGCGAAGCACTTTGCGGGACACGGGCAGCCAGAAGGTGGCCGCAATACCGCGCCGGTGAATCTGTCGGAGCGGATTCTGCGCGAATCCTTCTTTGAGCCCTTCGAGGCCGTAGTGAAGGACGCGAATGCCGGCAGCGTGATGGCGTCGTATCACGAGATTAACGGCGTGCCGTCGCATATCAATCCTTGGTTGCTGACGAAGGTGCTGCGCGAAGAATGGGGATTCCGCGGATATGTCACTTCGGATGGCAATGGGTTGCAGATGCTGTACGAGACGCATGGTGTCGCGGCAGATAAGGCAGAAGCGGCTCGCAAGGCGATTGCGGCGGGAATCGACTACGACCTTTCGGACGGATCGGTCTACCAGACATTATTGCAGCAGGTGAAAGACGGAGTCGTTCCGGAGAGCGAGGTCGATCGGGCGGTGTACTGGGTGCTGTACGACAAGTTCCGGCTGGGATTGTTTGAGAATCCGTATGTCGATCCGGATTACACGGTGAAGGTGACGAACAGCCCGGAGCATCAGCAACTGGCCGAACAGACGGCTGAGAAGGCGATTGTCCTGCTTAAGAATAAAGGCAACTTGCTGCCCTTGGACGCGAAGAAGATCAAGACGATTGCTGTGATTGGACCGAATGCCGCTGACGTGCACCTGGGCGGTTATGCACGCGATCCAGGACGCGGGGTGAGCATCCTGCAAGGAATTAAAGAGCGGGTAGGTCCGGGAGTGAAGGTGCTGTACGCGGAAGGATGCAAGATCACGCTCGGAAAAGAAGGATACGCCGGCTGGTATGAAAATGACGTGAAGCTACCAGCGCCGGGATCGGAAACCGGAAGCGTGAAAGCCGCGGCTGATCTAGCGAAGAAAGCAGATGTAGCGATTGTGGTGGTTGGCGAGAACGAGACGAGCAATCGCGAGGCGTGGTCGGAGAATCACCTGGGCGACCGGGATTCTCTGGATCTGCTGGGCGCGCAGGATGAGTTGGTGAAGTCGGTGGTAGCGACGGGAGTGCCGACGGTGGTGTTCCTGATCAATGGGCGGCCGCTTTCCATCAACTATGTTGCCGAGCATGTGCCGGCGATCGTGGAGGGCTGGTACCTGGGGCAAGAGGGAGGAACGGCAGCAGCGAAGGTGCTGTTCGGTGACGTAAATCCGGGTGGGAAGCTACCGATCACCTTCCCGCGCTCGGTAGGGCAGTTGCCGGCGTATTACGATCACAAGCCGTCGCGGAATCGCAGTTATGCGTTCGTCGATAGCTCGGTGCTGTTCCCGTTTGGTTTCGGCCTGAGCTATACGAATTTCAAGTTCGAGAATGTGCGGGTGGAACCGGCGAAGATTGGTCCGGGCGGTACGGCGAAGGTCACCGTGGATGTCACCAACACCGGCAGCCGCGAGGGCGAGGAAGTGCCACAGATGTACATCCATCAGCGCGTAGGTTCTGTCACGCAGCCGGTGATGCAGTTGCGCGGCTTCCAGCGGATTACGCTGAAACCAGGCGAGAAGAAGACGGTGGAATTTCCGGTCACGCCAGATACGCTGGCGATTCTGGATATCAACATGAACCGAACGATTGAGCCGGGAATGTTCGACATCATGGTTGGTCCGAGTTCGGCGGAGACACAGAAGGTGCCGCTGGAAGTAATTGCGAAGTAGGTAAGGTGCGTCTAGTCTGTAGTGCGCGGATCAACGATCAACTGGAGACGGGCAATTATGTTCAAGATTACGTTCGCCGTTCTGAGCGTTCTGATGGCAAGCATGGCGATTGCAGCAGCTCAGCAGAAGTCTGAAACTAAACCAGGACTGAAAATGGAAAGCTTCGGGAAGACAGCAGATGGCCATGAAGTTCAGTTGTTTACGCTAACCAACAAAAACGGTCTCGAAGCGAAGATCACGAACTTCGGCGGCATCGTGGTTTCGCTGAAGACGCCAGATCGCAAAGGTCAATTGGCAGATATCGTGTTGGGATACGACGACGTGAAGGGCTACGAGGCAGATACGGCTTTCTTTGGTGCGCTGATTGGCCGCTACGGCAACCGGATCGCCAAGGGCCAATTCACCCTGAACGGCAAGACCTACCAGATTCCGCTGAACGACGGGCCGAACGCGCTGCACGGCGGTCCGAACGGTTTTAACAAGCAGGTGTGGACGGCAAAAGACGTCTCGACGCATAGCACACCGATGCTGCAACTGACGTACCTGAGCAAGGACGGCGAAAACGGTTTCCCCGGCAATCTGAATGTGCAGGTGACGTATTCGCTGACGAGCAACAACGAACTACGACTCGACTACGCAGCCACGACGGACAAAGATACGGTTCTGAACCTGACCAATCACTCGTACTTCAACCTGAAGGGCGCAGGCGAGGGTGACATCCTGCAGCATGAAGTTCGCTTGAATGCGAACAAGTTCACGCCGGTGGATGCGACGCTGATTCCGACTGGCGAATTGAAACCTGTCCAGGGCACGCCGTTCGACTTCCGCAAGAGCACGGCAATCGGCGCCCGAATCGATGCGGACGATCAGCAACTGAAGTACGGATGGGGATATGACCACAACTGGGTCCTGAACGGCATGGGTGCGGGCCAACTGGTCATAGCAGCGCGCGTACACGAACCCACCACCGGTCGCGTAATAGAAGTGCTCACCGATCAGCCGGGAGTGCAGTTCTACACGGGAAATCACATGGACGGCACGATTCGCGGCAAGGGCGGCAAGATCTACCCGAAGCGGGGCGGGTTGTGCCTGGAGACGCAGCACTATCCGGACTCCCCGAATCATCCAGCGTTTCCGACAACAACTTTGAAGCCGGGCGAGCGATTCCATTCGACGACGATCTACAAGTTCGGCGTGGAATAGTGAAGTTGGGCCCGCTCGAAGGCGAGCGGGCTCCATCAATTGAGCAGCATCGGAATCCCACCCTAGCCCGAAGAGGGCTAGGATGGGGCACCCACACTCACGCCACGTGTTTCTAATCTCCGGATTCGATCTTCGCAGTAATCAATCCCACCTTGATGTCGGGAAAAGCTCCGTGCGCGGCGTCGATCACGTTGGAGATATTTTCGAAGTCCAGATCGTCAGCCCCCTTCACGAAGAGCACGCGTTCGGCACGCGCCTTGTAGATCTCGCGAATGCGAGATTCGAGATCAGCGGGTGCAACGGGCTGGCGATTGATAGTGATGCTTTCTTCGCCAGCGGCTGTCTTCGCGACCTCGATGACAACGGTGCTCTGAGGAGTGATGGGTTGCTGCTTGTCGGTTGGTGGCTGAGGGATGTCAGCATCGAGACCGGCGGTTTTGCTGAGCGGCCGAATGATCATGAAGATGATGATCAGGACGAGCAAAACGTCAATCAGGGGCGTGACGTTCATTTCCGCGGACAGACCGCGGCCGGAGCCTCCCAGGGACATGGCCATGGTGGTTTCCTCCCCACATGTTTGCCCCCGGATGTATGCCCACAGTTGGAGGTTTAGACACCATGGCGGTGTGTTTGTTCCAAGAGCGGTTCTGGGCAGCCGAGGTCGGCTGCCCCCACGTGCGCGTTGTGATTTAGAAGTTTTTCAGCAGGGATTTGGGGGGGGTGCCGGTGCGGCCATTTAAGAGCCAGTCGAGGCGAGAAGTTATGTCTTTACGGCTGGCCTCGCCCATGATGCGCGCGATGACTTCGCCTTGCTGATCAAGAATCAAAGTAGCTGGGACGACCTCGCCAAGATTCAACTCTTTCAGCGTGGCGGGAGAGGCGCCGATCCAGATGGGGAGTGCGGCAATCTTTTTCTTTTCGAGAAAAGAAGCGATCTTGGGCTGGGTTTCTGCGTCGTCGAGGGAAGCAGCGATGAACACAACATCTTTCGACGCGTATTCACGGGCGAGTTCATCCAGGCGAGGAAGTTCTTCGCGGCACGGTCCGCACCAGGTGGCCCAGAAGTTGAGGACGATGATTTTCCCGTGATATGCAGAGAGAGCCTGCGGAGTTCCGGCCTGATCTTTCAGTGAAAGCTCTGGGAACGGTGCCCCCGAGGCAACCGTTCCCAGGCCTAACGCGAAGACCAGAAGAGTCGTTAATTGTTGTCGTAGTCTTCGCGGCCTCATCGCATGCCTTAGAAGTGATGCGATAAGTTCACAATGACGGTGTAGTCGGCGAAGAAGGCGTCGCCGTTCTTGGTTCCATTCTGCAGCTCAGGAACGCTGGGCTCACGATTGCGCGCCAGCGCCCATGGACCATTTACCGAAAGTGTCGTATGACGATAGCTGTACATCAGGCCTGGATCGAGGGAGACGATGTATCCGGGACGACGGAATCCTTCGCTCGATCCGATCAGGTCATGAGCGGGAACTCCTTCCCAGCGCGCACCAAGACTTAACGACATGCGCCGCACTTTGGGTACAGCGTGGGCTGCGCCAGCACGGAAGAGATATTGATCAGGTACGGACATCAATCCCTGGCCGGGCTGGGAGCGGAAGGTGTAGACGCTGCTAGTGTTCTCCGGGTTGAAGAGCCACGATCCCTGGAAGTAGGTCATGGTGTGCAACGGAATCTGCTTATAGGCCTGCGTTCCGATGACAAATCCCCATCCGCCATCGCCAGGCTGCATGGATTGATCGGCAGTAGCCATGATGGTCCGACCTTTGTAGAGCGCTGCCCCCTGTGCATCATTAATGCCAGTGGGAAGCTTCAGCGACATACGGATGGCGACGTTGCCATTCTTTTCTGTCGGGGGGCGAAGGATCCAAGCCTGAGCGCCGAGGGTGATGTCGCCGATTCCGCTTACCTGGAAGATGCCGGAGGGCGGATAGATCTGGTCCCGGGTACCGTTGTAGATCGGAACGTCAGCGATAAAGCTCCAGCGCGGGCTGAACTGGTAATTCACGGCGACGTCGAAGATGTTCTGGTGATTGCGAACGACAGTGGGGCGAGCAATCTCCTGCGTTCCGATGAAATACTTGTTGGAATTGAAGACGCGGTATCCGATGTCGAGGGTGAGAGCGTGCAGACGGCCGGAACCGCTGGCCTGGGGTGCACCGGAGACCAGTTCATCCATGGTGCATTGATAGGAATGGGCGGCAACGCATCCCTGTGCGTGCAGTGCGACAGCACCGACGAGGAATGCAAAGGACAACAGGACAACACGGAGCCTGGAGTACCACAGAGCTGGCAATCCCATCTCTCGACCTCAATTCAAAATGGATTGAAAAACCCCACGCCGCTATTACGGTCGGCTCTTTGTTCTATTCAATGCGTGAGCCGATATATTTCGGAATTTCCTCAGACAATACCGGGATGGAAGAGCGTCCGAGGAAAGTTGTAGGAGCATTACACGGCAGCATCGAGAGAAGAACAATAATGCAAAAAGACTAGGAAGCGGCTTTCGGTGCGGAGTTACGAGGATTGCATTGTCGATTCCGTGAGCCACAACGAGGGTGCGTAAAGATAGGCACGACAAAGCGGACAAAGATCGGAATCGACTTGATCGGATGGAAGTCCGAGATGACTGGGCACGAGTTCCCACGCCAAGGGATCTTCGATGGCGCGAGTGCAGCGACAGTGCGAGCAGATGGTCACCTTGTAATTGGAGTCGTAATAGCGGAGGGGATTCGGGTCGAAGGTGTGTCCATGCTGCTCCTGAATCAGCATAGTATTCGTCACCAGATAGCCCTCAGGCTTGGAAAGAGGATGCACGCTCATCTCACAGAGGCGGTGCAGGCGCGGACTGGAGCAATCGTAGGTGTGGCGCCAAACATCGCGGCGGGAGTGAGCATAGTCGAAGACCATGGCAAAGAACGGCTGGAGTTCCCAGGGAGTGAAATCCCAGACGAGAGTGCCAATCACGGTGGATGGGGTGAGCTTGTGGCCGCCATTATTGTGGGCAAAGCGGTCCCATGCCGGATTGCAATACTTGATCTTGAATTGACTGTCGAGGATGTAGCTGACATCCTGGCTGTTCTCGAGAACAGTGATGAGATTGCTTTTGGCGGGATTGGTGATTCGTTTGGGAAGGTGCGGACGAAGGTTCATGGTCGAATTAGAAGCTAACGTAGTAGATGCAGACCCAGCAAATGACTAACGTCATTGTGTGATGACGTCACAAACTACGGTAACTCGCATCACGTTACCGGCGGATCATGGGGATTCGTTCAAAAGCCGCAGCAGGTCAGGCAATTGGCTGAGCGCCGAGATGCGCGGGCAGTCCTGATGATCACAAACGCCGAAGGGGTCGATGAGGATGGCTCGCATCCCGACTGAACGCGCGCCGAGTACATCAATGGCATAGACGTCGCCGAGGTAGAGGCTCTCGGAGGGCGGAACCTTCATGGCATCGAGTGCCGCGTGAAATATTGCAGGATCGGGCTTCTCGACACCTACGTGCGTGGAATCGATGATGCACTCGAAACAGTCGGCGATACCCGCGGCGGAGATGGCATCCTGAATACCGCCATCAGAATTGCTGATGACCGCGAGACGGTACTGCTGTTTCAAGCCAAGCAGGATGTTGCGGGTATCGGGGAGGATGCGCCGCCAGTTCGTGGAGCGATGTGAAGAGGCGATGAGCTGCTGCTGCAAGACTGGGTCAGGCGGAAGGCCGAGCGCGGAGAACAGCTGGTCGAAGTAGACGTTCCAATAACTGTAGTTGGGATTTGTGGGGCCGGTGTGATGATCGCGAAACTCGCGCACCGCTTTTTCGGCGGTGCGCAACTGGTCGTCGGTGGGGCGAATGCCGCGGGCGAGCAAGGAAGCGAGCGTGAGCTCGGTGTCGGGAAACAGGAGAGTGTTACCGGCATCGAAGAACACCGCTCGCAAGCTCAAGATCGGTTCCCCTATTTCTTCGGTTGAGGCTCGGCTGGCCGGTGGAATGATTCCGTTCAGGCGCAGGTAAATGGCCATCTGGCCGTAATGATCGAATCCATGCCACGTCGTCATGGAAGCAACTGCGAGACGAGTGCTCTTGCCCCAAGAAACGGTCAGCGGTTCGACGGCATTCTCAGGGGTGATGGTGGCGATCGCCTTGTGAACATAAGCGAACGAATCCTTCAGATATTTGACGATGTCGTCTTTCGTTTTCAGAGAGGCGGGACCGTTTTCGTTCGGACCTTCGATGTTCACCGGAGGCTTCTCGCCGAGAATTGTGGCGGCGAAGCTATAGTTCGCGGTGGCAACGTGGCTCACTTGCTGAGCGAAGGTGCGGGAATCCTTGAACTCGCCCAGCGAAGGTGACGGCGCGAAATTGAACTTGTCGGCGGGCATGGCTTCCGCAGCGGGAACAAACTCGTGCTCCAGGATAGTGACCTGGTTATCGAGTACGGAAGAGATTGTTGGAGCCGGTTGAGGTTTGCTCTGATCCTGGGCTGCAACGACTGCGGGCAGGAGCAGGGCGACAATCATCAGTGTGATGCATTTGACTTGCTTCATTGCGTTTGCCTCTCGTGAGAGTAAGGTGAGAAACGGTTAGCCCTCAACTACAGTAGTGCGAAGATCGACCCGATCGGCGCGAAGATGATGCCAGCGGGCCGTTCCTAATCCAATTGCCAGAACGATTGCGGCGCTCGACAACGCAGCCGCGATTCCATAGTGGGTGGCGACCGCTCCCCAAATTGCACTTCCAGCGGCCATCCCTCCCTGCAACACCAGTAAGTACATCGAGAGCACACGCGCGCGTAACCATGGCGGCGACATTACCTGTGCGCAGACGTTCAAGCTCGCGATGATGACGATCCATCCGATTCCGGCGAGGAGAAGAACTGTACATTGAATCACAATGCCCGATGCGAAGCCGGAGATTGTAGTGGAGACTGCGTAGAGGAGTGTGGCGACGGCGACCATTGCATCGACGGACATCGTGCGCCGCCAGGCGGGCAGCAAGGCTGCGCCGAGGAGCGCGCCAAGGCCGAAGAATCCGACCATGGCGCCAAATCCGATGGAGCCATGGGGACGCGCGATGAGCGGAAGCAACGCCCAGAGGCCGCTGGCGCCGAGACTGAAAGCGCCGGTGCGAATGAGCACGGAGCGGACAGCGGCGGAATGCTGCGCATATTCGAAGCCTACTTTGATGGCAACGAGAACGTCCTTGCCAGGGAGCGCATGTTCGTGGGGACGACGTTTCCAACGGAAAAGGAAAACGACGACGCCGAACATGGAGGCGGCATTCAAGAAGAATGCCGTCGCGGTTCCCCATGCAGCGATGACGATGCCGCTCAAGGCAGGACCAACGGCGCGAGCCACATTGAATCCAGCGGAATTCAGAGCTACGGCGGAGGCGAAATTCTGCTCGGAAACAACCTCGTGCGTGATTGCCTGCCAGGGAGGATCGTTGGCGACCGCTCCGATGCCCATGATCAAGGTAAGAACGAGCAGCCAGACTGGGGTGACCCAATGGCTGACGGTCAGAATGCCGAGCGCGAGTGCGGCTACGACCATCCATGCCTGCGTGAACAAGAGGACGCGACGACGGTCGAACATGTCGGCCATGGCGCCGGCTGGGATGTAGAGCAAAAACGCAGGAGCACTACTTGCGACCTGGACGAGCGCGACCAGCATGGGCGAGGTCGTCAGGGAGGTCATCAACCAGCCGGTGGCTACGGTTTGCATCCAGCGACCGGTGTAACAGACTACGGCGGCGATCCACAATCCGCGAAACAAACGCTCGCGAAGCGGGCCGAAAGCAGTTTCTTTGTGGCGAGTATCAATGCCTCCGAGAGGCGCCCCAGTTTCTGCCACTAGAGCGCTCCTTCAGGGGATGGTTGCGCGGCAAAGGGCCACTGGCGCTGGCGGTATGCGCGAATCAGATAGACCACGGTTCCAACTACCAGGATCACGAGAGCATAGCGGACCTCTTTGAGCGCGTCGGGACGTTCTATGAGGACGTAGACGAAGCCGATGGTCGCAAGCAGCGCGGGAATCGGATAGAACCACATGCGGAACGGGCGCGGAAGATCGGGACGTTTATGTCGCAGGACTATGACGCCAACGGTCTGGAGAAGAAACTGGATCATGATGCGGATGACGACTAAAGCTGCGATCACATCGACCAAGCGCAGGAAACAGAACAGCGAAGCGACGATGCCGAGGGCAATCAGGGAAACGTCAGGGATGTGAAACTCCGGATGGACGCGGGCAAAAGCGCGGAAGTAGTTGCCGTCGCGGGCGGCCGCGTAGGGAACACGCGAATAGCCGAGCAGGAGCGAGAAGACGGAGGCGAGGGCCGTCCACATGATGAGGAGGGCAGCGATGCGTCCAGCCCAAGGGCCATAGAGGCGTTCCATCATGACGGAGACAACGTAGAAGCGAGTGTCCGACTTGGCGGCGACGTCGAGCTCACGCCAGGGGATCACACCGAGAATGCTGACGTTCATCACGATATAGAGCACGGCGACGACAACAATGGAGTAGATCAGCGCCCTCGGAATGGTGCGCGCGGGTTCCTGAACTTCGTCGCCTAAGAAACAGACGTTGTAATAGCCCCAATAGTCATAGGCGGCGACGAGCATTGCGGAGCCGAGGCCCAAAAAGAATCCGGAATTCAGGGAAAATGCATGCGGCGGGAAGTCGAACGCGCGCGATGCGTTGAAGTGCGTGATGCCGGAAAAGATGACCCAGGCGATGGTTCCGAGGACACCGAGCCAGAGCAACTTCGAAAGCTGGCCGATTACCTGAATGCGGCGATAGAGCAGAAACACGCAGAACAGGCAGGTGGCAATGGCGAGAAAAGTGGCTGGCGTTACGAGGAGGCTTATTTCGAGAGATCCAATGGGCGAGCGGAAGGTACGCGCAAAATTTGTGTGCTCCAGAGGATGCCAAAGATACGAGGCGTACCGCGAGAGCCCAATACATCCTGATGCGATGGAAAGTGGCGCGCTGAAGGAGAGTTGCCAGACGAAGAGGAAGGAAAGATAGCGTCCCCAGCGATTGGGCCCGTAGATTTCCTTGAGGTAACGATACGAGCCGCCGGAACCGGGAAAGCTGGCGCCGAGTTCAGCCCAGACAAGGCCGTCGCAGATGGCGAAGAAGGCGCCAAGAATCCATCCGAGCATTGCCTGCGGACCGCCCATGGCGGAGATGATCAGCGGGATGGTGATGAAGGGGCCGACGCCAATCATGTCGATCATGTTCAGGGCGGTGGCGCTACCGAGGCTGATGCCGCGCACGAGTCCTTCGGGTTGGGCGGAGTTCGACTGACGAGACCCGGACGCGATGGGCTGTGAGTTGGGCATCAGTTGCCGTTTACGATTCCAGCCGAGACATTGGGTGCGGCTGAGGCCGGCTCGTGTCCCGCGTCGAGAAGGTTCACAAAGAGACGGATCGCGCCGGGAACACCCGCGGGAAGCTGGCGGAAGAAAGCATACGCAGAATAGATGTATACACCCTTGCCGTAGCGAGCGCGCAGCAAGCCACCTTTGAGCGAGGCTTCACCGGGATCGTTCGAAGCGAGCAGGGGTTCGAATTTCGGATCCCATGAACTCATGAAGTAGAGGCCGCGCTCCTGCACCCAGGCGTCAAAATCCTTCTGTCGTGATTTGATTCGGATAGTGGAAGATCGGGTCACTGGGAGCGAGGATCTCAACGGGAGCTTCCTCAATGGTGACGCGATCGCGGCTCTCTTCTGCCGAATAAGGCGTGTAGTGGCCGGAGTTGAACTCCTGGAGTTGCTGGTTGTATTGCACGATGAGCGTCCCGCCGTTAGAGACGTAGTCGAGTAGGCGCTGATTATTCTTGCGAACATCTTCGCGAGTATCATAGGCACGGATGCCGAGCACGATGGTGTTGCACGCGCCGAGATTTCCGGACGCGAGCTCTTCGGGAGTGATCAGTGTGACGTTGAGTCCGAGTTGCTGAAGAACAGTCGGAATGTCATCGCCCGCGCCCATGATGTAGCCGATCTTGAGATTCTTGGGCAGATTCACGTCGACGATGCTGATGCGCTGCGTAGACGGGCGGAAGTAGTAGGCAGCGCCGAGATCTTCACGCGTGACCAGCGAATAACCTTGGTCGAAGGTATGTCCGTCGCGGCGGGCTTTAATCGGCACTTGGTATTGTGCTTCGGGAACGGAGTCGGGCTTGAGAGAGACGGCAGCGCTGGCGATTTGTCCGGGCTGCGTCAGAGTTCCGGCCGGACTGGAAGTTGTGGTCCAGCCCTTGGGCGCATCGGCGCTGATGGTGACGGCGTCTTTGCTGGGCTGGTTGGCGAAGAGTGATGCGGTGACGTCGGCGCCCGGACTTCCTTTTTGCATGACGCGCGTGACGGCGGCCGTCGAGACGGAAATTGCAGGTCCGACAATCAGTGGGTGCGGTTCGGGTAACGCGACTTCAACTGGAGCTTCGATCTCGCCGGTGTATCCCTGCCACGTGTAGGTAGCGCGTGCGCGTAGTGGCGGAGGCGTCAGGGGGAGAGTTACGTACTGTGGATCGGAGATCCGGTAGATGGAGTCGGTTTCGACGTTGGTGCGGTAGAAGTACTGGCGTGTGTAGGGGGCGGTGGGAGGGATTGCGACCGACCAAGTGGCATTTAACGCATCATTTTTGTATGCGACCTTGTACGACCTGTACATCCACAAGCCAGCAGGTGGTCCAACTATCTCCGTCCCTTGTGGCGATGGTCCCGTGAAAACCAGTGAGACACCAAAGCTCTGTCCTGGCACAGCGGCCAGCATCTCCTGCGTGTGCGGATCGGTGACTTGCTTCAGGCCCGGCAGTTCTGCATAAGCAGTGAGGGTGATGTTCAGCGAGATATTAGCGCCCTCGGCAAATTGCTTGCGCTTGGTTTCGAGGTCCGTAAGAAGATCGTCTTTCGCGATCGGCGGACAGGGAGGAGGAGCGCACTTGATCGATCAGTTCGTTCGTCTTCTTCAGTCCCGCGAGAAGCGGAACCGCGGCGGCCTCCTGCGACTTCTTGGCAGTTTCGCTAGCTTCATCAATGTCTTTTGCCAGTTCCTGAAGGCCGGACTTCAGGAAGGGAACCTTCGATTGCTCGCTGCCGAGACGATCTGCCAGCGCGGGCAGGGAAGTGTCGATGCCGTCGAAATAATCCTGCTCGTGTTGAGGCGAGTAGTTCGGTAGGACCGTGTCGATCAATTTGTAATAGCTGTGGTGCGGTCCGGGACTGACCGTCCACATACCCGCTCCCTGGGACAACTGGTGACGTAGGCCTTGCATGGCGAACTGTATATAAGACGTCCCGAGGAGAGGGTCGTCACTGCCGGTGTTGAGATCGACGTTCCAGTTTTCGTCTGGCGTGGACATTGTCCATGTATAGCTTCTTGGCCTGCCAGGGCTGGAGTCCTTCGCGGATCTGATCGGGGAAGCGGTTCGGGTCGGCAGCAGCGCGGAAAGCTTCGCGCGTGAGAATGCCGGAGGCCTGGTGATTGCCATGGCCATCGCGTGGAGCGCCTTGAAACCGCGTGATGATGACGTCGGGGCGGAAGGTGCGGATGACGCGAACGAGATCGGCGAGGGCGATGTCGTGACCTCCCCATTTCTGGAAGGTCTCGTCGGCTGTCTTGGAGAAGCCGAAGTCGGCAACTCGACTGAAGCGCTGTTCGACGCCGTAGTATTTATCGGCGGCCAGCATTTCCAGAGTGCGAAGGATACCGAGTTCATCGCCGAACGCGTTGCCGGTTTTGTTCTGGCCACCTTCGCCGCGGGTCAGGGTCATTTGGAGTCCGGTGACGCCGTGGCCGCGCACTTCGAGCGTAAGCATCCCACCATCTTCGTCGTCAGGATGCGCCGTGGTGTGCATGAGGCGAGCGGTGGTGTGGAGTTTGCGCAGGGTTTCCTGGAGGCCCACAGGTCCGCTGTCCTGAGGTATGACGGGTTCTTTGGCAAAGGCGAGGGTCGAAAGGACAAGGAGCGCGATAATAAAGCGCGCTCGAGAGAAGTTGGTTCTGACAGCGAGAGCGAAGTGGATGGCGTTCCCCCGAAATGAAGTTCAGGACAGCGTGCCGCCCCTCTGGGACTCATGGATGTTACGTACATGAACTCAGATCTTTACGGTCTGGGCTTACGAATCGCGCCGCTCCGAGGCTTTTCGGGTACTTCCCAGAACCTATCCCACCCTTACGCCAAAAGAGGGCTAGAGGGTGGGGCACCCGAACCGATGGAAAGTTCCGAAGAGACTTACTTATTGATTCCGCCCAGAGCCAGATCGATGAGAGTTTTTTGCTCCATCTCGTGAGCCTTGGCCGATCCGGTCGCGGGACTGGAACTTGCCGAGCGCTTCACGGTCAAGACCGGGCGTCCGCCGGAAATCTTCTTCAGATCGAGGCACGACAAATGACAGCGCTCCTTGGTTGGCCGGTTCTTCCTGTACCCAGATGATCTCCTTGGCATTGGCATGGCGTTCCAATTCGATGGACAGGTCGGCTTCCGGGAAGGGATACATCTGTTCGAGGAAGACGACGGCCGTAGTGGTGTCCTGGCGTTTCTTACGCTCGGTACGGATTTCGCGGCCAATCTTTCCGGTGCAAAGAACGACGCGCTCGGCATTCTGAATCTCGGTCTCCGGAAGCACAGTAAGGAAATGGTTACGCTGGAAATCGTCAAGCGGAGAATTGGCGTCGGGATGGCGCAGCATGCTCTTGGGGGTGAAGACGATGAGCGGTTTGCGCCATTTGCGGAGCGCCTGTCGCCGCAAGAGATGGAAGAATTGCGCAGCCGTGGAGGGCTGGCAGATCTGCATATTGTCACGTGCGGTGAGTTGCAGGTAGCGCTCGATGCGCGCGCTGGAGTGTTCGGGTCCCTGGCCTTCGTAACCGTGCGGCAATAACAGGACCAGGCCGGAGAGCAGTCCCCACTTGTCTTCGCCGGACGATATGAACTGGTCGATGATGATCTGCGCGCCGTTGGCGAAGTCGCCAAACTGGGCTTCCCAGAGAACCAGCGATTCGGGATAGTCGCGGCTGTAGCCGTACTCGAATCCCATAACCGCGGCTTCCGAGAGAATGGAATTGTAGACCTCGAATTTCGCCTGGTCGGCGGCAATGTGATTCAACGGGATGTACTGATGCTCGTCGTTGATATCGAAGAGAACCGCGTGACGGTGGTTGAAAGTGCCACGCTGGCTGTCCTGACCGCTCAAGCGGGTATGCACGCCACGCTTCAGGAGGGATCCAAAGGCGAGAGCTTCCGCCATGCCGAAGTCGATCGTGCGTTTGCCTTGTCCCATTTCCGCGCGCTGTTCGAGGAGCTTCTTGATTTTAGGATGAATGGCGAATGTATCTGGATACGATGTTAGTCCGCTGGTCAGCTCGGCAATTTCCTGTTTGCTGAGGGAGGTGTTCACTTCGTACTCGGGCTTCCAGGGGCCGCCGACATAATTGTCCCAATAGGCCGGATGCTGTGCGAAGACGGGCATCTTAGTGAGCCGAGTCGCCTTTTTCTGGGCCTCGTTGTAGGACTCCTGCGCGGACTTGAACTGCTGCCCGGCGTCGGCGCCGAGGCGGTGCGCGTAAAGCTGCCAAAGTTGCGGATGGTTCTTGATGCGCGCGTAGCGAACCGGCTGCGTGATGGTGGGGTCATCGACTTCGCTGTGGCCGTGCCGGCGATAGCCGAGCAGATCGACGACGACATCGGTTCCGAAGGTGTAACGGTATTCGAGAGCGAGGCGGGCGATACGCACAACGGCGTCGGCATCTTCCGAGTTCACGTGGAAGATGGGAATCGGCAGACGCTTGGCAAGATCGGAAGCGAACCGGCTGCTGGTGGATTCGTGCGGCTCGGTGGTGAATCCGATGAGGTTGTTGACGATGATGTGCAGCGCTCCGCCTACCTCGTAACCGGGAACGGAGGAGTAGTCGAGGGCTTCGGCGGTTACACCCTGTCCGGCGAAGGCCGCGTCGCCGTGCATGATGATGGGAACCACCCGGTCAACGCCATCTTCGCCGAGGTGATATTGCTTGGCGCGAGTGCGGCCAAGGGCCACGGGTGCGACAACTTCCAAATGGCTCGGATTCGAGACGAGGTGAATGTTCAGGCTGCGCCCGTTCTTCGCATGGAAGACGCCAGTTGCGCCGATGTGATATTTCACGTCTCCGCCGCCAAGCACGCTGCGCGGATCGACGTCTTCGAACTTGGCGAAGATGTCGTCGGGAGCCTTGCCCATGATATTGACCATCACGTTGAGGCGTCCGCGATGCGCCATCGCGAAAACGATCTGCGCGGCCTCGTGATCGGCCGCACGCTGCAGGACTTCGTCGAGGAAGGGAATCAGCCCGGTGACGCCTTCCAGGGAGAAGCGCTTGGTTCCCAGGTAGCGCGATTGAATCACCTGCTCAAAGGCGTCAGCCTTGACGAGGAGCTCAAGAATCCTTTGTTGATCGACAGGTTCAGGGTCGGATTCGAGGCGCTCCTGGATCCAGCGGCGACGCGTGGGATCGGGGATGTGCATGAACTCGGCGCCTATGTTGCCGGAGTAGATGTGGCGCGCCTCGTCAGCAATGGGGCCCTGAATGTCGAGCTCGGGCACAGGAACAGAGGTCAGGTATTGGCCGAGGGGATCAAGCTGAGCCTGAAGGTACCCCCAGCGGCGGAAAGAATCGAAAACTCGTTCGCGATCGTGCGGATCAATCTCCAGCGTGGCGCCGGAGCGGGATAATTCCTGGGTTCTGGAAGCCATATTCTTTAGATTCCGGCGGATAGCCGCAGGTCTCAGGCCAGGACATCTGGTGTCATTGCGTGGCCCGGCGGTATGCCGAACTTAGTAGTGTAATGGAAGAGGCGGGGCTTCGGACAGGTCACTTCGACCTGTGACGTACGTCACAGTTAGGATTCGGGTTCGGGGCGGATTATGGATTTGAACATCCGCAGGTCAAGAAGTTGCTATCCATCACAGCTCAATACGCAATTCGCGCTCTGGTCAGCCTGGCCGGGCATCCGTATGGGACGTCCGTTTTAGGGCGAGATCTCGCCCGAGACGGCAAGATCCCGAGAAATTACCTGGCGAAAATCCTGTTGGCCCTGAAGAATGCCGGGATACTGGGGACAGCACGTGGCAGCCAGGGAGGTTACTGGCTGGTGAGGACGCCGGATTCGCTAAAACTGGTTGAGGTGGTGGGGATCTTCGACCATATTTCCGACCCGCCTCCATGCCTGCTCGGCAAACACGAGTTGTGTATGAAGACTGATCCGTGCAGCGCGCATGGGAATTGGCACAAGATCCGCGATTCATATTTGGAGTTTCTGCAGAGGACCACGTTGGCGGATGTGGCGAGCGATCCGAAATCCGCTGAGAAATTTACGTGAACATTCGCTACCCACCTATCCAAAGGAAGGATACGTGGAGCGCCCGTAATCTTTCATTTTCCACGTACGAATCACGAGTCGATGTGACCCGAATCATGGCAGGAAGCGGGCTTGGCCGTTGACTCTTAAGGGTTCATCATAATCGGTAAGAGGAGCGAGGTTCTTATATATGGATACGCTGATGAAAACCCCGGGCGGCAAGATTCTGTCCGGCTCCAAGCTGGCGATTGACCCGGCACACGATCTGCTGCGCGCTGAGAGGCGGCCGCTCGACAACATTTTCAGCCCGAAAAGCGTGGCGGTGATCGGCGCTTCCGAGCGCGAGGGCAGCGTAGGACGCCAGGTGCTGTGGAACCTGTTGAGCACACCGTTTGGCGGGACCGTTTATCCGGTCAATCCGAAGCGCAGCAGCATCCTGGGGATTCGCGCGTATAAGGACATCGACGCCATTCCTGAGCAAGTTGATCTGGCGGTGATCACGACGCCCGCCGGAAGTGTTCCGGCACTGATTGACGAGTGCGTGAAGGCGGAGGTGCCGGCGGCCATCGTTATTTCCGCGGGCTTCAAAGAGCACGGCGAAGAAGGGAAAGAACTGGAACGACAGATCGCGCAGAAGATCGCGGGCGGGAAGATGCGCATCATCGGGCCGAACTGCCTGGGGGTGATGAATCCGCTGACGGGCATGAATGCGACGTTCGCGCGCACAATGGCACGGGCAGGGAACGTGGCCTTCATCAGCCAGAGCGGCGCTCTGTGCACGTCGGTGCTGGATTGGAGCATCAAGGAGAACGTGGGATTCAGCGGATTCGTATCGACAGGCTCGATGCTGGATGTGGGCTGGGGCGATCTGATTGATTACTTTGGCGATGATCCGCGGACGAAGAGCATCATCATCTACATGGAATCGATTGGCGATGCGCAGTCGTTTCTTTCCGCGGCGCGCGAGATTTCGCTGTCCAAGCCAATCCTGGTGATCAAGGCAGGACGCACGGCTGCGGCGGCGAAGGCGGCTGCCTCGCATACGGGCGCGTTGACCGGTAGCGACGAAGTTCTGGATGCGGCGTTCCGGCGTACTGGCGTGCTGCGCGTCAACAGCATTGCCGATGTCTTCTATATGTCCGAAGTACTGGCGCGACAGCCGTTGCCGCAGGGTCCGAAGCTTGCGATCGTAACGAACGCCGGCGGTCCGGGTGTGCTGGCTACCGATGCGCTGGTGTCGGGAGACGGCGAACTGGCCGACCTTTCGCCAGAGACGATGAAGGCGTTCGATGATTTCCTCCCACCGCACTGGAGCCATAACAATCCGGTGGACATCCTTGGTGATGCCGAGCCGCAGCGTTATGCGAAGTCGCTGGAGATCGCGGCCAAAGATCCGCATATTGATGGAATGATGGTGATCCTGACGCCGCAGGGGATGACGAATCCTACGCGCATCGCGGAAGAGCTGAAGCCGTATGCGCACTCGCTCGGCAAACCGGTACTGGCGAGCTGGATGGGAGGAACGGAAGTTGCCACTGGCGAAGAGATTCTGAACGACGCAGGTATTCCGACGTTTGCGTTCCCGGACACGGCTGCGCGCATGTTTAATTACATGTGGAAATACAGCTACAACCTGCGCGGGTTGTATGAGACGCCAACACTGCGAACCGATGGATCGGGTGCACCGGATCGGAAGGCGGCGAAAGAGCTGATCGATCGAGTGCGTGGGTCCGGGCGCACGATTCTGACCGAGTTTGAATCCAAGCAGCTGCTTGCGGCGTACGGGATTCCGACGGTTCCGACGTTTGTCGCGAAAGACGAAAAGGAAGCGGTGGCGACGGCGGAAAAGATCGGCTTCCCCGTGGTGCTGAAGCTCTATTCGGAAACGATTACGCACAAGACCGATGTGGGTGGGGTGGTATTGAATCTGCGGGATGCGGACGCGGTTCGAAAAGCGTTCAACGGGATCCGCGATTCGGTGGCTGCAAAGGTTGGCGTCGAGCACTTCCAGGGCGTGACGGTACAACCGATGGCGAAGCTGGATGGATACGAGATCATCATCGGCAGCAGCATCGATTCGCAATTCGGCCCCGTGCTTCTGTTCGGTACCGGCGGTCAGTTGGTCGAAGTGTTCAAGGACCGCGCACTGGCACTGCCTCCGCTGAATACCACGCTGGCGCGCCGGATGATGGAGCAAACCAAGATCTATACGGCGCTGAAAGGCGTTCGTGGGCGTAAGCCGGTGGATATGGCTGCGCTCGAGGATCTGATGGTTCGGTTCAGCCAGTTGGTAGTGGAACAGCCGTGGATTAAGGAGATTGATATCAATCCGCTGCTGGCATCGTCCGACCGGTTGCTGGCACTGGATGCGCGCGTGGTTGTGTACGGTCTGGACAAGAAGGAGTCTGACCTGCCAAAGGCGGCGATTCGTCCTTACCCAATGCAATATGTACAAAGTTGGAAGATGAAGGACGGCACGCCGATCACAGTTCGTCCGATTCGTCCGGAAGACGAGCCGGCGCTTATTAAATTTCACGAGAAGCTTTCGGAGCGTACGGTCCTGATGCGGTACTTCACGCCGATGGGTCTTGGGCAGCGCACCGCACACGAGCGTCTGACGCGAATCTGCTTCGTCAACTACGATCGCGACATGGCGCTGGTAGTGGAGCGGAAGACGAATGGAACATCGGAAGTGCTGGCGGTGAGCCGGTTGACTCGACTGCATGGCACGGATATGGCCGAAGCGACGGTGGTGGTCCTGGACGAAGCGCAACACATGGGTCTGGGAACCGAATTGATGAAGCGCACGATTGAGGTGGCACGCGACGAGAAGCTGAAGAGCCTGGTCGCGACCATGCTCGCGGAAAACGAAGATATGCAGGCCATCTGCAAGAAGCTTGGCTTCAAGATCGCGAAGGTAGAAGGGCGCGACCTTGTTCGAGCGGAACTGGCACTGTAAGCTTCACAACCCCCAAAAGCCCAACCTCAGGGTTGGGCTTTTCTAATCTCGGTGGTACTGCGAGTTTTCGCGCAGTAGGCAAACGATTCCTAACCAAGAAAAAACTACTTGCAGCCAGGCTGTGACTTAAACGATTAAGTAGCTTATTATCAGTGACATGCTCTGGTAACGTGATTGCAATAGATACTGTGTTAGTGAGAGCCAATGGCACTGGAAGCGGTATCAGCTGGGCGGATTGCGAATCGAAGTGAACGGCGTGGAGCGCTGATGGTGGGCGTTCAACCCGACCAGCGCAATGCCTCGCGCTTCTTTGTGACTGCGGCGACCAAGGTCCGAACCGGAGACGGCTGCGAGGAGCATGTTGGCTTGGTTCGTGACTTAAGCGGCAACGGAATCTTCGTGTATTCGGACTTCGCCCCGGAGTGCGGATCGCGGCTGGAAGTAATCCTGCGAACCTCAAAAATGCGCCCTCGTCACGTAAGTATCGCCTGCCGAGGCAAAGTTGTGAGGGTTGAACCAAGCGCGACAGGGGCTGCGATCGGTATTGCATTGGCGGTAGACGAGTATGAGTTCTGTATACGAAACCCGCGCCCGGAGTTAGCCGCCGGTCCGGCGCACCCTCAGATCTAGTTACCAAAGTCGTACCCTCCAAGGGACTCTCAACCCTAGTGCTTTTCCGCTACTTTTCTTCTAAGAGAGTGTTAGTTCAGGCGTGTCGGAATCTCGACATGTGAATACATAACCTGAGTGCACCTAAGCTGGACAGTGTGCATCTGAGTGCGGTGGTGTGAGTTAAAGGTGCTGCTCAGGCGATCTTTGGGAGAGCAAATGAAGAAACAAATCTGGGTTGTGGGCATAGTGGCGGCGTTGTTTTTGGCCACTACGGTGCAAGCGCAACAGATCACTGCGGCGTTCGGCGTAGGGACCGTGCTCGCTCCTTCGGCGTCAAGTGCCAGCGGGAATTATTCGTCTCAGTCGGTGCGGGGTGGCGCGTATCCTGCTTTCAGCGGCGACTTCCTATTCCACAAGAATTTCGGAGTAATGGGCGAAGTAGCGTGGCGCGCCAGCCAGAATTACTACCAGGGGAGTTACCCGTTCCGTCCGCTGTTCTGGGATTTCAATGGACTCTACGCGCCGAAGATTGGCAGCAAGGCGCAAGCGGAGCTTTCGGCTGGAATCGGAGCTGAGAGCATTCGTTTCTACCAGTCGTTTTACTCTTGCAGTTATGTCAGCTGTACTAACTACACCAGCAGTAACCACTTCATGGGGCACTTTGGAGCGGGTTTCCGATACTACTTCCATGGCGGGTTGTTCATTCGCCCAGAGGCGCATCTTTATCTCGTCAGGAATAATTTCGAGTTCAGCTCCGCGTACTCAACGCGGGTAGGCGCCTCGCTCGGCTATACGTTCGGAGAAAGATAGAATCGCCGCGAATTATTCCCGATCCGTTGCCAATATCGGCGCGGATCGGGAACGCCTCGCATCAAGCATCCAACTTCATTTAGCTAAGCCGCCAGCGATCACTTGGTCGCGAGCCGAACTGCCGAGAATCGCAAAATGCGTTGCAGGCGTGGCCACGGTAATGAGTTGATCCCACCCACAACCCAGAAGAAGGGTCGAGGGTGGGCACGCAGAGTTCCAGTTGCACGCTAGGCCGCTGCTTCGGCGCTGCGTTTCAGAAAAGCGAGAAGCTCCTCGTTGATCTCGTTCTTGTGGGTAGTGCACAGTCCGTGAGGTGCGCCGGGGAAAACTTTCAGTGTTGCGCCCTTGATGAGCTTGGATTGGAGCAGTCCGGCGTTGGGGTACGGTACGATCTGGTCGTCGTCTCCCTGGATGATGAGCGTGGGGATGTCGAACTTCTTCAGGTCCTCGGTCTGATCCGTCTCGGAGAAGGCCTTAATACAGAAATATGCGGCCGGGAAGCCCGCCATCGTTCCCTGTAGCCAGAAAGACTCACGGACTCCTTCGGAAATTTTCGCGCCCGGACGGTTGTAGCCATAGAAGGGCAAGCTTAGATCTCTCCAAAATTGCGGGCGGTCGGCGAGAACGGCGGCGCGCAGCTTGTCGAATACTTCAATCGGCGCTCCACCTGGATTGGCGGGCGTTTTGACCATGAGTGGAGGAACCGCAGAAATCAGCACGGCCTTGGCGACGCGCTTGGTGCCGTGGCGACCGATGTAGCGGGCGACTTCGCCGCCGCCGGTGGAATGGCCAATATGAATGGCATTCTGGAGATCAAGTTTCTGAACCAGCTCCGCGAGATCATCGGCGTAGGTGTCCATGTCATTGCCGTTCCACGGTTGGCTCGAGCGGCCGTGCCCGCGGCGATCGTGGGCAATGCAGCGATATCCGCGCGACGCGAGAAAGAACATCTGGTCTTCAAAAGCATCTGCTGAGAGAGGCCAGCCGTGGCTGAAAACGATCGGTTGTCCTTTGCCCCAGTCGTTGTAGTAGATCTGGGTACTATCTTTTGTTGTGAATGTGCTCATGCATTCTCTCCCCTTTGCTAGTTCGGTGAAAATTCGGTGCGAAATCTTCGAGGCACGAAAAGTGTTCGCAATCCGCAGGTTTCGTTGGTAAGGGTTTAAGCTACAGGCCCAGATCGCTCAATCCTGGATGGTCGTCGGGACGCCGTCCAAACGGCCAATAGTACTTCCGCTCAGCTTCCTTGATCGGCAGGTCGTTGATGCTGGCCAGCCGGACTCGCATTAGTCCTTCGTCATCGAACTCCCAGTTCTCGTTGCCGTAGGAGCGGTACCAGTTACCGGAGTCATCGTGCGATTCATAGGCAAACCTGACGGCGATACGATTCTCATGAAAAGCCCAGAGTTCCTTGATGAGGCGATAGTCGAGTTCCTTCGCCCATTTACGCTGGAGGAAAGCGACGATGGCAGGTCGTCCGGTGAGAAATTCCGCGCGATTTCGCCAGCGCGAATCGGTAGTGTAGGCGAGAGAAACTTTCTCGGGATCACGCGAGTTCCAGGCGTCTTCGGCAAGGCGAACTTTTTGAATTGCGCTCTCGCGCGTGAAGGGTGGCAATGGAGGCCGTGCACTCATGCGTACTCACCGGGGCGCGGAACTTCCGCAGCGCCCGCATGCAATAGATGTATGTGGAGTCGAAAAGGCGTCCTTAATTTGTCGAGTTGTGAGTTGCCGACCTGAGGAGGAAAGAAAGTTGCCGATTAACGCTCGGCTAGAGCTCCCACGAGGGCTTCGAAGATCTTGAAGCCGTCGGTGGCGCCCATCTCCAGTTCGCTGGACCGTTCCGGATGCGGCATCATGCCGAGCACATTGCGGCCTTCGTTGCAGATTCCGGCGATATTGTCGATGGAGCCGTTGGGATTTGCCTCTGGAGTAACTTCACCGTTGGGAGTGCTGTAGCGGAAGACGACGCGGTTCTGGTTTTTGAGTTCGGCGAGCGTTGACTCGTCACAGAAGTAATTGCCTTCCATGTGGCCGATGGGGATCAAGAGTACTTCGCCCTTTGCACAGTTGCTGGTGAAGGGAGTGTCATTGCTTTCCACGCGGACGTGAACGGGACGGCAAATATATTTCAATCCGGCGTTGCGCAGCAGGGCTCCGGGCAAGAGTCCGCATTCGCAGAGAATCTGAAATCCGTTGCAGATACCAAGTACAAGGCCACCGTTGGCAGCAAACTTCTTCACCGATTCCATGACCGGAGAAAAGCGCGCGATCGCACCAGTACGCAGGTAGTCCCCGTAGGAGAAACCGCCCGGCACGATGACTACGTCGCTGTTTTCCAGGTCGTGGGATTCATGCCAAAGATAGCTGACGGGCTGCTTCGCAACTGACTGCAGGACCCAGAAAGGATCCTGATCGCAGTTGGAACCGGGGAACATGATGACGCCGAATTTCATGACTCAAGTCTAGCATGTGAAAAAAAGCCTGGTATCGAGAAACGGATACCAGGCGCCGTAGGCGTTACGGGAGGGAACCTTGAGGAGGAGGCGGCGGTGCATCAGGGCCGCCGGGGCCACCTGGACCGCCGGGGCCGTGGCCAAATCTTTTCATCATGCCAGGACCGGGTGGGGGCATGAGGGTGCGCAATTGCTTCCACTGGTCCGGAGTTAGAACCTTGCGGAAGTCCAGGGTCATCTGCGTGAATTCGCGATCGAGCTGATTGCGGGCAGCGGAGCGCTGGTCGACCTGGGCCAGAATCGCGGCATCGTTGGGTGTCGGCGCATCGAGCAGTTGCTGCATCGCTAAATCCTGTTTTTCGATGTTCGCGCGCAGATCCACGAGCTTCAGGCGATGCTGATAAAAAGTGTTCTCCAGTTGCTGAACTTGTTGATCGCTTAGCTGCAGCTTGCTGGCTATGTCCGAGTTCTTCCACCATGCACCCATGGGCCTGTCATTCATCATGTGGTGCGGTTTCCCGCCCGGCCCTCCTTCGTTGGGAGCTGGTGGCGCCTGAGCGAACACAACTGTGCTCGCTACCAATAGGGCCAACCAACACAAGAATCTAATTTTCATTGCGAGTCTCCTTGGATGCTGACTGCGACTGCGTATTGCTTGTTTGCGTCATCGCGTCTACGAGAGCGCCTGCGGGCTCCAGTGGAGGCGCAAGCTTGGAATCGAGAGTCTGCTCGACGTCGACAAGTAACTGCTGGTCGTTTTCCGCCGTGATCTGCGGCGCAGGCGTTTTTACCGCAGGGCCGCTGCGTAGCAGAAGCGTAATTGCCAGAATCACCGTAGCCGCGAGTCCTGCCCATGCGAAGCGCGGAGCCAGAATGACGCTCGGTTGCGGCGCACGATTGTGGATCTTCCTACGCTGAGCAAGCCAGAATGCCTCGGGCTTATCGGCCCGCCTATTGGCTTCGGCGCTCAAGCTGCGAAACAGGTACTCCATATCGTCGCGGCTCGAACGGCAGATTACGCATGCGTTGAGATGTTCGACAATCTCAGGCGGCGAGTTGCCGGCGAGCGCTTCGTTCAATTCGATTTCATTTAAGTGGCGATCCACTGCGATGCTCCTTAACTCTCGCTCGTACGGTACTGAGCGCGCGCGAAAGATGTGCCTTAACCGTTCCCAACTGGACATCCAGCGTGTGAGAAATTTCCTCGAGACTCATGTCCTGCGCGAAACGCAAGAGGAAGACTTCGCGCTGCATGGGCGACAACTGCTCCGCGGTTCTCCAGACGACGTCGACTTCCTCTTTCGCGAGCAAGTTGCGCTCGAGCGAAGGGCGCTTGTCGGGTATCGTCTGCGCCACGTCTTCCAGGTCTTCCGCCTGCGATTGCTGGCTCGCAAACAGCCGCCGCCAAAAGGCCACGCGGCGGTTGCGAATGTGATCCCGCGACAGGTTCACCGCAATGCGGTAGAGCCATGTTTCCACCGAACATTCACCGCGGAAGCTGGAACGGCTGGTATAAGCCTTCAGAAAGCATTCCTGCGTCAGGGTGTCGGCAGCATCAGGATCGCGCAGCAACGAGATCAGCAGGCGGTAGATGCGCTTCTGGTGAAGCGAGACGAGCTGGTCGAAGTTCTCGGCGGAGAATGCCTCCGTTGCCGCGAGTTTCCCGACCATGCTCAGATCTGCCAGAGCGTCTGCCACCAATGTCTCCGTGCTGCCTAGATGGACGAGGCACGGAAGAAGCGGATTACAAATCGTAACTGAAATCTAACCCGGAGGGATGTGGGGAATCTCTCGACGCTAAAGAATCAATCAGTTAGGCTTGCTGGCGATCTGGGGATGGTGGGGGGTTACTTCTGGACTGCGGTGAATAATGCAGAAGCGCAGCTCACTTTGCAGCAGGACAACCAAAGTCGTGGGAACCATCCCGCTGAGGAAGCTGCGCGGGATTGGCAGTCGTTTGCGCCTGTACTGATAGCGCGACCAGGGCTGCGAATAGGAACAGTAAAAGGAACGCCGGTTTTCTGGTTTTCATCCGTGCTGTCACCCTTTTTGAAGATTATGCTTTGACAAACAGGTAACACTTTCCATAGACGATGAGTCCTTTCCTCGGATAGCGATTCGATGAGCGGCGGTCAGTCAACTGGATAAAGCAGAGAACTTACAGCCAGATGGGCCCCTATCCTCCCTAAGCTCCGTTCTTTCGGACCAACTGCTTGAGGTGCTCTAGGGTGCGAGCGGCGCCAAAATGAGATTGCGAGTGGGGGGCGATATATCACACCTATTTAACGGAGGGCTGGCCACAGAAGGTTTCGCCGAACGACAGGTGATCACTACCCCAAGTCAGCGCCGTCGGGAGCCAATTGTTGCTATGCTACTCCGCAGCCAATAATGGGTGTTCAAACTCCAACAGATGAAGGTTCAGCGATGAAGAAGATGTGTTTCTCTCTAGGGCTTGTAGCCCTGCTCATGCCGATGCTCGCTGTTGGGCAAAGCGCCTTCGACGGCACGTGGAAGATCGACATGAACAAAGTAGATCTTCCCAAAAAGCCCGACGCCTTCCTGCTGCAAAACGGCATGTACGAGTGCAGGACATGCGTTCCGCCGTACAAGGTCAAAGCCGACGGTACGGGTCAGCCAGTCAGTGGACATAGGTACTTCGACACGGTTGCCATCAAGGTCGTGAACGATCACGTCATCGAAGAGACTGACAGCAAAGATGGGAAGGTCGTTACGACCTCAACTTCGACAGTCTCCCCTGACGGCAAGACCAAAGTGTTCACATACAGCGACAGCAGCAATACCAACGGCGGTCCTCCAGTCACCGGAAAGGAAGAAGCCACGCGCGTGATCAAAGGCCCAGCCGGGTCGGATGCCATCTCCGGTTCATGGCGCACCATCAAGGTGGAGAGCCTTTCAGACAACGCCATCACTTGGACTTACAAAGTCAGGGGTGATGAACTGACCATGACGGCTCCCACCGGCCAGTCCTATACCGCCAAGCTAAATGGCACGGACGCGCCCATGAAGGGAGATCCGGGGACTACCAGCGTCTCGGTAAAGCTGGTCGGCGAGGATACGCTCGAAGAAACCGATAAGCGGGATGGCAAAGTCATCGGCATCTGGAAGATGACGGTTACCGCCGACGGGAAGAGGGCGAAGGCCGTCTACGACGACAAGCTGCACGACCACAAGATTCATTTTGTAGCGATGAAGCAGTACTAGTGCAGAACGCGACGGAGAGCCTTGTCAAGGATGATATTTCTGAAAGCTAAGAGACCGCCCGTGGTTGGGCCCCGGGATGGTTTAGGTGAAGGTGCCTTCTACGAGCTGGAGGTATGCCTCTTGGGGGAAGGACAAAAGTACGAGCCGGATTGAAGAGCCGTTTCCGGAAAGAAGACGGCTCCGAAAAGACAGGAGTAGAGGCGAACTTTTCGGAGTCGCTTCACTCCCCGGGCTGGTCCGGGGAATGTTGCATTAGTGACGTTGGGATGCAGCCCTGATCCGAAGGAGTGGCCTGGCTTACACGCGCTTTCCTGAGAGTTGTTACAAATCGTGTCACGATTCGTGCAAACGGACAGGAATAGAGGTTCCACAAGGATATACGTCGTCCCTAAATAGATGGGACGTTACCGTTGGCCGTTGCTATTGACCCAGGCACGCAAGATGCGCAGGAAGCGAGCGCGCGGAGTCGATCCTGTTTCCGGACCCATCCTGAGCGGCGATGTAGTTCCACTTTTCGTCAGACTTGGTTTTGTAGAAGGTAATGGTTGCCGCCTGATAGCGGAGTTCGCGATCCGCGGATCCATTGGTCGTCAAGACGTGTAATTCGTCAGAGGCCGGACTTCCGCACTTGGACATGACGTAGTCCGGAGTTAGATTACGGACGGCTGCGGTATCGATTTTTTCGGCCCGCACCTCGGTAAATTGTGAATACACCGAGATCACGGCAACAACGGCCAGGATCCCGATGCAGAAGCCCGCTGCAGTTTTGGCTACCCCACTCATGGATTTAAGTGTGACAGCAGTCAGGCCAGCCCTCAAATTACCTCGGTAATGGAGCGAAAAGGGGTCGCCGAGTCGCGTTTTTGGTAGGGCGCAGATTTCTCAAGGGTCCGCTGGAGCGGAAGGGTCATGAAGCGGGCGGTGACTGAAGTAACGGAGATGATTGTTCTTCATCACTGCTTTCATCACTGCTTTCAAAGGGGAATCGTTCATACGATTCGTACGACCGATCATTTGTTGGATCTCTTCGTCACAGTGGGGGATGAATTGAACACGATGGAGACGGAATGGATTTAACGTCTGTGCAGCGCTTTCTTCCCGCCAGGGTGAAGTATTTCTTAAAACCCTACTACCGAAAGGTTTTTAGCAATCGGCTTCACATTCTGTTCTGGCCGACGTTTCTCTGCAACTACAGGTGCTCGTATTGCCCGATTGTCACAAAATTCGATTTTGCTACGGTCTTCCCCCGGCACTCTGAGCGCACGGCTCAAGACTGGATCACTGCCCTCGACAAGCTCCCGCCAGCCATGATCTACATTTGCGGCGGCGAGCCAATGGTTTATGCTCCGCTTCCTGACCTCATTAATAATCTGCCTGAGAAACACCGCATCTTAGGTATCGTCTCCAACGTCTCGATGCCTGTAAGTGTCTTTCGTAAGATCAAGAAGCCGATCCACATCAATGCGAGCTTCCACCGGGAATTCGTCTCTGACGATGACTTCATCGCGCGAGTAAAGGAGCTCCAAGAATTCTTCCACGTTCACGTGAACATCGTTGCTACGCCGGAGAACATGGCTGTTATCGAACGTGTTGAGGATCTGATGAATCGCAACGACATCAGTCTCCATGTTGACCCTCTTGTCGATCCCACCTTCTCGTATACTCCTGAGCAGCTCCGCACAATCAAAAAGTGTACCCAGGCAGATCGCGATTCCCTGGTAGCCTTCGATGACTTCAGCCTGAAGCTGTGTTCAGCCGGAAGAAATTACATCAACCTCATGCCCGACGGCCAGGTCTACACCTGTGCTGGAGGATGGTCATACGCGCATTCACCTCTCTATAGCCATATTGTTGACGGATCTTGCGTTTCGCAATACTCAATGGGGAATCTGTTCGATACGAAATTCCATCTCAATGCCGGCGACATCAATTGTTCATTGCCGTGTAAGGATGCCTGCGACCGGGATTCCACGATTATTAAGGTGATTGAACCGGCTAAACAGTTCGAGTTTGAAGTGTGATCACCGAGAGTGTCACGTACGAAGTCACCAGAACTTTGCCCGCTTTCCTGTCTTATTCGAAGTCACCAGAAGTGTGTCAGGGTCCCCCTGTATGATTCACGTCAGATGAGAGTGGGAGAGCATCTACGGGTTACAGGCGGAGCGCTGAAGCAGTGGTTCGTGGCCCAAAGCTACGACGCATTGGCCGTGGCGTCGCTGTGGCTGATTGGGCTACTGATCCTGCGAGTGCCATGGGCGATCCTGTGGGCCGCACTTGGGGGCGTGCTGCAGTTCGTTCCGAACATCGGTCCGGCGTTGACGTTGGTCGGTCCAGCGGTGGTGCTGGGTGTACAGGGGTTGCTGGGTGGCGACTGGATGCGACTGGTCTACCTGATGATTGTGTACGCGGTGATCGCCGCCATCGACGGCTTCCTACTGCAACCGATGATCATGAACCGAACCGCGAGGGTTCCGGTGTGGGCGTCGATCATTACACCGATTGTGTTCGGACTGCTGCTGGGATTCTGGGGTGTGCTGCTGTCGGCGCCATTGCTGGCTGTGCTTTTTGCCTATCGTAGAAGGGCACAGGACAAACAGAGCCTGGACCAGCGTTTACCTTAGGCATTCGCAATCCAGAGCAGCGGGTGTGGGACAATACTGAAATGCGAAAACCTTCTACCCACCTGCTTACGGCCTTAGCGTGCGGACTGATTACCGTGTCGAGCGCCGGGGCACAACAGACTCCGGCGCCGAGCGCACCGCATGCGGCGACCGCAAAGACCTCTACTCAACACACGCCAGCCAAGACGGGCACGGCCGCCAAGGCGGCTCCGAAAGCTACGACACTGGACACGGACAAGCAGAAGCAGAGCTATGCAATCGGGATGAGTTTTGCGAAGAGCCTGCAGAGACAATCGGTGGACGTGGATCCTAACATTCTGGTGCAGGGCGTGAAGGACACGCTTGCCAAAGGCAAAATGCTTCTAACCGATGAGCAGGCACAAGCAACGCTTGCTGCGCTGCAAAACGAAATGCGCGCCAAGATGGAAGCGAAGATGCAAGAAGCTGGTCAGAAAAACAAACAGGAAGGCGAAGCGTTCCTTGCCGCTAATAAAGCGAAGGAAGGCGTGGTAACGCTTCCGAGTGGATTGCAGTACAAGATCCTGAAGCAGGGGACCGGACCAAAGCCTGCGGCGACAGATTCAGTAGTTTGCAATTATCGCGGAACTCTTATCAATGGCACTGAGTTCGACAGTTCGGAAAAGCACGGCGGGCCTGCGACGTTCCCGGTGAACCGCGTTATCAAGGGCTGGACAGAGGCGTTGCAGTTGATGCCGGTCGGATCGAAGTGGCAGCTCTTCGTTCCGGCCGACCTGGCGTATGGGGACCGCGGTCCTGGTCCGGAGATTGGTCCGAACTCCACGCTGGTTTTCGATGTGGAGTTGGTGTCGATTCAGCCGAAAACTCCGTAGCGAGATTTGTTGACGCTTTGCCCGGCAGTCGAGTTCGACTGCCCACAACGGTTGCCTGTCTTCTCGGAATGCCCGCTGGACGGCCAGCGGGCTCCATTTCATGCCTTGATATCCGCACTCGATAAAGCTAAGCAGACAGAAGTTTCAGCTGGTGGAAGTAGCGGCGCGCGCGGTGGACGTCGCGTGCTATCTGTTCGCGCAGTTCTTCGACCGAGGGAAACTTCATTTCCGGGCGTAAGTGCTTCAGGAAGGAAAGTTCGACGGGCGTTTCCGCCGTGAGTTCGATCGGATGGAAATTCAGCAAGTGACTTTCGATGGCGAACGAGTCGGGACCGAAGGTGGGCCGTACGCCGACGTTGGTGACCGAGTCGAAACACTCTTCGCCAATCTTTGATCGGGTGATGTAAACGCCATTCTGGGGGATCAGTTCGTCGTAGCGACTGAGATTGATTGTCGGAACCGTGTACTTGTGTCCGTAGCCGCGGCCACGGCCAGGCGTGGAGTGAATCGAAAACACGCGCCCGATAAGATGGCGAACACGGCTCACTTCTCCTGATTGGATGAGCTTGCGAATTTGGCTGCTGGAGACGGCAGCGCCGCGAACCTTCATCTCCGGGTAGACCTTGACCGCGAATCCATAGCGGGGCGCCAGTTCCTCGAGAAGCTGAACGTTTCCCTTCGCTTTGTGGCCGAAATGAAAATTGAAGCCTTCGTGAATTTCCTTCGCGTGCAGTTTTCCGACGAGAATCTGTTCGACGAAGTGGTGGGCGCTCATTACCGAGAGATCACGGGTGAATGGAAGGACGAGCGCGGCGTCGATACCCGTATCCGCGAGCAGACGAATGCGGCTCTCTCCCGGCGTGATGAGCTTGAGATCTTTGTCAGGATGAAGGATGCGTACGGGATGCGGGTCGAAGGTGACGACCACGGCTTTGCAGCCGGTTTCGCGCGCGCGCTGAACCACCTGCTTGAGCACCGCCTGGTGCGCGAGGTGGACGCCATCGAAGTTACCGACGCTTACGATCGAAGGGCCAAAATCCGCGGGTATTAGTTCGAGATCGCGATAGATGTTCATCGTGCGGTCAGATCTCAAATTCCAATTTCAGCCCGTCGTAGGCCAGTCGAACGTCTGGCGGCAGCGCGGCGTTGGTTGCGGCATGCGGGAGATCATGCGCGATGTGAGTGAAGAAAGTGCGCCTGGGCTTGAGCCTCTCGACAATTTGGAGCGAGTTCGCCACGGTCGAGTGAGTTGGGTGCGGCTTGTGGCGCAAGGCGTCGAGAAACAGAATGTCGAGATCACGCAAGTGCTCGAGGGAGGATTCAGGGACCTCGCTGAAGTCCGTGAGATAAGCAGCGGACCCGAAGCGGAAGCCAAGGATTTCGGCATCGCCATGCAGGATCTTGATGGGCAGGAAGCAGGCGTCCCACAACTTTACAGGTCCCTCGATGGGATGAAGTTCTACTTGAGCTAATCCGCCGTACTTATATTCCCCGGCGAAGATGTAGCCGAACATGTCGCGTATCCGCTTGAGAGTGACGGCGTCGGCGTAAAGCGGGATCTTACCTTCGCGATGGAAAGTGAGCGGGCGCAAATCGTCGAGTCCGAGGATGTGGTCGGCGTGCGCATGGGTGTAGAGCACGGCGTCAAGCCGGCGAATTTTTTCGCGGATCGCCTGGGCCCGGAAATCAGGCGTGGTGTCGATGAGCACGACGTGGCCATCATATTCGACCATGATCGAAGGACGAGTGCGGCTATCGTGCGGATCGACGGAGCTGCAGACCTCGCACACGCATCCGATGGTGGGCACGCCCATGGAGGTGCCGCTCCCCAGCACTGTGAGAGTCGACTTCATTTCTTGAAGGGATTGCCTCCGCCGGTCTTGAACGGATCGCCTCCACCGCCGGTGGTGAAGGGGTTAGAGCCGGGAACCGCCGACGCCGGTTGAACCGCGCGAGTGAGCGCGTTGGTCACGTCGACATAGGCCATCTGTACTTCGTAGAGGGAATTCTGAATCAAGTTCTCCTCCGCGGCGGTGAGATTGCCTTTGGTTTTGTCGCGGAGCAAAGACAAAGTGTCGATGGTCTGGCGAGCGCCGATGAGGTCCACGCGTGGCTGGTCGTTCTGCTGGTGGACGAGTCCGAGCTGCATCAAGGCCGTCATGTAAAGCGAGGCGATGAAGCGGTCGAAGCTCATTTCGAAATCTTTGGCGCTGCGGCCGAGTTGAGACTTGATCTGATCGTCGAGAGCTTTGGAGGATGCTTTGAAGGCGTCGTCGCTGGCCTTCTGCTCTTCGGCAGTTGGAGGCGGAGGAGCTTCCTGCGTCGGAGGGGCGGCGCTTTCTTCGGTCGAAATGATCCTCTGACTTTGCGAGGAGGATGGGGAGGCTGTCTCGACGGGCGCTGGGGGCGCGGGTTCGGGCTCAGCTGCCGGAGTTACGGGGCGAGCTTCGTCTTCCTCGGTGAAGCGGCGACGGTCGGTGACGGTGAATTCTGGTTCGTTCTTTTTATCGGGCATAGAAATGTGATGCTGCGTTTCGTGTTCCTGAAAGATTTCTACAGGGCTAAAGCCCCTTCAACAAGGCGAGAACGCGGCCCCAAAAGGGCCGCTCTTCCACCTACGCACCCACACTACGCTGGTGTGAGCGCTTCCTTGAACGGTGGCCGAACTACTGCCGCAGGCGAACCGCTCACTTGCACAGTCTTGCCGGGCTCAGCCGCCTCTTTGCGAACATAACCCAGCGCGACAACTTCAGTGCCGCTCTCGGTGGGAAGCTGCTTCGAACTGGTGATTTCGCCGACTTCTTTTCCGTCGACTTCGATCTTGGCGCCCGGTTCGGGTTGCGGGCCGCTGATCACGAATCCAGTGAACTGACGGTGCACATTGCCGCGCGAATGTATGCGCTCGACGATCTCCTGGCCGACATAACAGCCCTTGGTGAAATGCAGGGCCTGAGCCTGACCGGTTTCCTGCGGAAGATCACGTTCGCGAATGTCCTGTCCGTAACGGGGGACGCCAGCGGCGACACGGAAGATTTCAAGAGCATCGGTGCCGGCGGGCTTGGCTCCGGCAGCGACGATCGCATTCCACAGCTTGGGTGCGTTCTCGGGAGCCAGCCAGATTTCGTAGGTCTGAGCGATGTCGCTGGCCATGCGAGTCACGGAGATGCCGATGTCCTGCCAGACGGAGCGGCTGACCACGAGGGGCTCAACGTCGTCGGCAATGGTGATGCCGATGCTGCGCAGGATCGATAGCGCTTGCGGTCCCTGAACGGCAATGCCGGTGAGCTTGTCACTGATGTCGGCGACCTCGACGTCGTCCATGATGATGAATTTGTCGAAGATGTCTTTCAGACGCTCTGCCTGCCAGAGTTCCGTGTCGACGAACAGGTGATCGCCGAAGTTGTAGACGTAGAGATCGCCCTGGATACGACCCTGCGGATTCAGGATGAAGTTGTAGTTGCCGTGATCCTGCGCGAGGTCGCGAACATTATTGGTGACCATGCCGTTGGTCCAGCGGACACGGTCGGATCCGGTGAGCACGATCTTCGCGCGCCAGCCTAGATCGTAGACGCCGGCGCTGGAGACGAGCGCGCGGTATTCAGCGCGAGAATCGCCGAAGGAGCGTGCGGTTTCTGCGCCGCAGTATTCGGCGAAATCGGCACCGGAGGCCGCCAGCTGTTCATAGAGTGGAGTACGCGCCATAAGACAACAGATGATTATATCGTGCAAGAGATGCGAGAGGATGCGGTCGGCGGTTGAGGGCACGCCGGATCACGGGCGATTCTGCTATCTTGTGTGCCGTGCAAAACAAGAAACGAATCGCAGTGGTGCCCGGGGATGGGATCGGGAAGGAAGTGATCCCACAAGCGGTTAGCGTGATACAAGCGACCGGCGCGCCGGTGGAGTTCACTGGGTTTGACTGGGGCGCGGATTGCTACTTGAGGGACGGAACCACGATTCCAGCCGACGGATTTCAGATGCTGGCGCGCGACTTCGACGCGATCTTCGTAGGCGCGCTGGGGGACCCACGAGTTCCTACCAACATTCATGCCAAAGAAATCCTGCTGGGCATACGCTTCAAGATGGATCTGTATGCCAATGTGCGTCCGGTGAAGCTACTGGACGAGAGCTTGTGTCCGCTGAAGAACACGAAGTCTGAGGATGTGGATTTTGTGGTGATCCGCGAGAACACCGAAGGCGTGTACATGGACATGGGCGGGCTGTTCAAGGCAGGGACGCCGGATGAAGTGGCGACGCAGGAGGACATCAATACGCGCAAGGGTGTGGAGCGCGTGATTCGATTTGCATTCGAATATGCGAAGACGCACGGGCGCAAGAAGGTGTTGATGTCGGACAAGTCGAATGTGATGACCTACGCGGGAGGGCTGTGGCAACGGGTATTCAAGGAAGTGGCAAAGGAGTATCCGGAGATTCAGACGGAGCACATGTTCGTGGACGCGCTGTGCCTACAGATGGTGAGGGATCCGAAGTCGCTGGACGTGATTGTGACCAACAATATGTTTGGCGACATCGTTACGGATCTGGCAGCGGCGCTGCAGGGGGGATTGGGGATGGCGGCGAGTGGGAATATACATCCGGGGCGGACGTCGATGTTCGAGCCGGTGCATGGATCGGCGCCGCCGATTGCAGGGAAGAATGTGGCGAATCCGATGGGTGCGATTTTGACGGGAGCGATGATGCTGGCGCATCTGGGATTTGCGGCTGAGGCGGCGGGGATCGAGGGCGCAGTGCTGGAGGCCGTGCGCCAGAAGAAGACGACTGCGGATGTGGGCGGAGCGCTGGGCACGCGTGAATGCGCGGAGTGGATACGAGAGCGAGTGAGTCGGGGATGACGAAAAAGGGCGACAAAGCGCTGGGGATGGATGAGGGAATTACACGTCGCGATTTTCTGAACTCGACGCTGATCGCCTCTGGTGCGGCGCTGTTGAGTTCGGCGGCTCCGGGAGAACTGCTGGGCCAAACGAAAGAGGAAGACTGGAACGGCTACGGCGGCGTGGGGGACTACGCGAATTCGAACGGCAATACCCAGGCGGTCGTAAATGCCGGGCACGAGATCCGGGACAAAGTTTACAAAGGACTGCCGGCGGATACGGTCGAGACTGGCGAAGTCTACGACTGCGTGATTGTGGGCGGCGGGATCAGCGGGCTGGCCGCGGCTTTGCTTCTGCAACAGCAGACGGCAGGGAAGACGAAGTCGCTGGTGCTGGAGAATCACGCGATTTTCGGCGGCGAGGCCAGGCGCAACGAGTTTGAGGTGGATGGACAACGACTGGCGGCGCACCAGGGATCGGCGATGTTCTGGACACCGTTTCCGTACAGCTTCATTGGACGCTTCTATGACTCGATCGGGCTGAAGCCGCCGGAGTTGAAGTATCAGACGTGGGCTGGAAGCGATCCGGAATTTGCTCTGCCTTTGTCGCCCTACGATATTGCCGATCGCAAGCGTTACGGATTTTACTTTCCGGCGGTGGCGGGAGAGAAGTCGGGGACGTGGGTGATCGATCCATGGGCGAAGAAGCTGGAGGGTGCGCCGATCCCGGCGAAGGCGAAGGCAGAGTTGCTGGCGATGTGGCAGGCGGAGGGGAAGGATCAGCGGCCGAAGTATCCGGGCGATGCGATTTCACGGCATCTGGATAGCGTCACCATTGAGCAGCACCTGATGGAGACGCATGGGCTGAGTCGGGACACGATTCGCGCTTATTTGGCAGATGAGGGTAGCGGATCGGGTCTGGGGCCGGATGCGTTATCGGCATATTCGGACTACGCGGCAGATTTTCTGTATCCCATGGACGATAGCGGGCAGATGTTTCCGGGCGGGAATGCCGGGATCGCACGCATGACCACGAAGACGCTGATTCCGGAGGCGATTGCGGGCGAGCCGTCAGTGGAGGGCGTTGCGCGTGGCGCGGTGAATTTCGCGGCGCTCGATCGGGCTGGGCAGGCGACGCGGATCCGGCTGAACTCGACGGCGGTGTGGGTGGAGCATGAGGGAGCGCCGGAGAAGTCGGAATTCGTGACGATCGCGTATGCGCGCGAAGGCAAGGTGTATCGAGTGAAAACTCGGTCGGCGATTATGGCCGGCGGCTGCTGGACGACAAAGCACATTGTGAGGGACCTCCCGGCGGAGCAGCGCGAAGCTTACGGACAGTTTTATCGGTCGCCGTGTCTGATGGCGAATGTGGCAGTGCGGAACTGGCGGTTTCTATACAAGAAAGGGGTTGTCGGATGTCGCTGGTTTGGAGGGTTGGGCAACTACACCAGCGTGCGGCGGATGGCGACGTGTGGGCCGCAACCGGCGACGATCAGTCCGGATTCGCCGACGGTGCTGACGATCAAACATATCTATTCGTATCCGGGAATGCCGACCGAGCAGCAGGGAGTGCGCGGGAGATTCGAGATGCTGGGGACGCCCTACGCAGAGTATGAGCGGCAGATTCGCGAGCAGTTCACGGAGATGTTTGCGGGATCAGGATTCGATGCGAAGCGCGATATTGCGGGCATCATTCTGAACCGGTGGGGACACGCCTATCTGAATCCGCAGCCCGGATTTTTCTTTGGCAAGAACGGGAAGCCTGCGCCGAGCGATGTGCTACGGGCGGCGCCGTTCGGAAGGATTGCGTTTGCGAATACGGATCTGGCTGGGATTATGGATCACCGTTGCTCGATCCTGGAGGCGAATCGCGCGGTGGGACAGTTGTGTGAGCAAGTACTGCGGTGATGAACCAGTTTCGCGTTTCATGTGAGGCGCTGCGCTCGGACGGGAAGGGATGTAGTTCACCGACGTCTGCCAAAAGAAGGCAGATATCGGGCAGCCCCCGTTTTCAATTCACTCCACTCACATCTGCCGCGATACTCAATCGTCCGTCGAAGCGGACTGATTTCTCCTCCAATTCAGGTACCCACGACTGCGTTCTGGGCTACTTTCAACCATCCGCTGCTCGGATTTTGTGATCGGCGGACAGCGAGCAGTTTCGTAACAGGCTCGCACCCGCATGACGGGTGCTCGCTGCGCTTGCACTGGAAGTAATTCACTCCAACCCACATCTGCAGGAAAGCAGCATGGGGCATCTCCCGCTTTCCAATCCATTCCACCTAGATCTGTCATATCCAATTCAGGCACCCACATCTGCCAATGGAAGGCACATACCGGCGCCAGGCGGCGCTTCGATCCGAGTGATATTGATCACAAATGCTAGTGATCGTAGTACCTCACTTGGCCGTCGGTGGGCTGTTAAAAGTAAGTGAGCGTGAGGGTTCTGAGAAACAACAAGGAACAAACGAACAGCGATGTCTGAGGAAAATAAACCTACGAGTGCGTCGCAACCACCGGAAAAGGCAGCTGAGCACGTTCCCGCACCTGCTGGCGCAGCTCCTGCCACGGTTCCGGCAACAGTGGCCGCTACTGAAACTGCGGCAAAGCCAGCTCCACCTATCGCGGCTGCTCCCAAGCCTTCCGTCGCGCCTCCCAAACCAGCGGGTCCGACTCCGCAACCCTGGGAGTCCGAACTGATTAATGGGCTGAAGCGGCAGTATGGAAGCGGCATTCGCGAAGCGAGCATTTATCTCGGGCAGAAGTACATGGTGGTCGATCCGTCGATCGCCTACGAGCTTCTGCAGATCCTGCATAACGACAAGAGCTACGACTACTGCGTAGACATCACCGCCGTGCACTATCCCAAGCGCGAGAAGCAGGAGTTCGACCTGATCTGGATCCTGTATTCGTTCGCGCTGAACGAACGGATACGCGTGAAGACTCAGATCCCCGACGGCGAGACCGTGAAGAGCGTGGTTGGGCTTTGGCCGACGGCGAACTGGCTGGAGCGCGAAGTCTACGACATGTTCGGGATCAAGTTCGAAGGGCATCCGGACCTGCGGCGCATTCTGCTGCCGGAGGACTGGAAGGGCTTTCCTCTGCGCAAAGAGCACGGCATCAAGCAGCAGGATCAGGAGTGGGTGCAGGCGAACCTAGGAATTCAGAGCGGACAATGACGACAGCGACCTCCAATCTCGAGCTGCACGAAGACAAGACCTTCCTCGATTCCAGCGAATTGATTTTGAACATGGGACCGCAGCACCCGTCGACGCACGGCGTGTTGCGGGTGATCCTGAAACTGGATGGCGAGAAGGTGCTGGGCGCGGAGTGCGTGATCGGCTACCTGCATCGTGGCGTGGAAAAGATTGCCGAGAACCGCACGTACACGCAATTCGGTCCGTATGTGGATCGGATGGATTATGTGGCGTCGGTTTCGAACGGGTTGGGCTACTGCGAGACGGTAGAAAAGCTGATCAATGTGGAAGCGCCGCCGAGGGCTCAGCACATCCGCGTGATCCTGACGGAGCTGAACCGGATTACGAGTCACCAGGTGTGGCTGGGGACGCATGCGCTTGATCTTGGCGCAATGACGCCGGTGTTCTACTGCTTCCGCGATCGCGAAGAGATCCTGAAGATTTTCGAGAAATATTGCGGCGCTCGGCTGACCACGCACGCTTTCCGTATTGGCGGATGCCAGTGGGAGACGTATGAGGGCTTCGAGAAGGAAGTGTTGCGGCTCTGCGACTTCTTCGAGCCGAAGATCGACGAGTACGAACAGCTGCTGACGACGAACCGCATATGGATCGAGCGCACCAAGGGCGTGGGCGTGATCAGCGGGCAACAGTGCATAGCGATGGGCGTGACTGGTCCCGTGCTGCGCGGGAGTGGCGTGAAATGGGATCTGCGCAAGGCGAAGCCTTATTCGGGCTACGAGAAGTTTGATTTCGAAATCCCCACGGGAGAGAACGGCGATACCTACGATCGGTACATTGTGCGGATCAAAGAGATGCGGCAGTCGGTGCGGATCATCCGTCAGGCGGTTGAGAACTTGCCGGCAGGGCCGATTATGGCGAAAGTTCCAAAGGTACTGAAACCGCCGCCGGGTGAGGTGTACCACTCGATTGAAGCGCCGAAGGGCGAACTCGGCTACTTCATCGTGAGCGACGGATCGCTGCAGCCGTATCGGATACGCGTGCGACCGCCATCGTTTGTGAATCTGCAGGCGCTGGATCAGATGGTGCGCGGACGGCTGATCGCCGACGTGGTCGCCATCATCGGCACCATCGACATCGTTTTGGGCGAGGTGGACCGCTAATGCTGACTCAGTTCACCCAATATCTGCAATCGACGCTGACGCCGGGCCAGGCTGGAAACATGCTGTGGGCGACGATTTACATCCTCGTGATCTTCGCGGGGATTTCGCTGTGCGTAATGTTCATCAACTGGGGCGAACGCAAGGCGCTGGCACACTTCCAGATTCGATTGGGCCCCATGCGCGTGGGTCCGCATGGACTGCTGCAGCCAATCGCAGACGCGCTGAAGCTGCTGCTTAAGGAAGACACGATTCCGGCGAATGCCGATAAGGTCGTCTTCTGGACTGCGCCATTCATCGTCACGACGGCGGCGTTTGTTGTGTACCTGGTGGTGCCGTTTGGTCCGCAACACGCGGTGACGGACATGAATATTGGCATTCTGTTCATGCTGGGCGTGTCGTCGCTGGGCGTGCTGGGGATTATCACGGCGGGATGGGCGTCGAACTCGCATTATCCGCTGCTGGGATCACTCCGGTCGAGCGCGCAGATGGTGTCGTACGAAGTGGCGATGGGACTGGCGGTGATTTCGGCAATCCTGATGACCAGCTTCACTCCGGGTGTAGCGAGCGGAACGCTGAGCATGATCGGGATCGTCGAGGCGCAGAAGGCGCAAGGCGTGTGGTTCCTGTTCAAGTTCTTCCCGCTTGGGATTGATTGCGTTCGGTGTCTTCGCGATTGCGATGATTGCGGAAACGAATCGTGCGCCGTTCGATTTGCCGGAAGCCGAGTCGGAGTTGGTGGCGGGATTTCACACCGAGTACAGCGGATTCCGATGGTCATTGTTCATGTTGGGCGAATATGCGGCGATGATCGCCGTATCGGGGATCGCAGTGACTCTGTGGTTGGGCGGATGGATGCGTCCATTCCCAAATCTTCTGGCCGGGAGCTTGTGGGACACAGTCTTCTCGCTCGTTCCCGGCGCGTTCTTCCTGTTCCTGGGCGCGGTGACGCTTTATGGAACGGCGCGCATGCCGAAACATCCGGCGTTGCGAGTACAGACGACTCGGGCTTGGCGTGTTCGGTCTGGCGATCGCGGCGATTGGTTTCGTACTGCTGGTGCCGGCGGTACGCGTGCGAGTGCAGGACATCTTCTGGTTCATGATCAAGGTGGCGGCCTTTATCTACATGTACATCTGGTATCGCGCCACGTTCCCACGGTATCGGTTTGATCAGCTGATGAGAGTTGGGTGGAAGGTGCTGCTGCCGATCTCGCTGGGCGTGCTGATCGTCACCGGAGTGGTTGGACTGAGTCCTGAACTACTGACGTGGTTGAAAGGAGTGCTGTGATGCGTGTAGCCACACTCCTGCGAAAGATCTTTCTCGTCGACCTGCTGAAGGGCATGTCGCTGACGTTCCGCTACCAAGATCCGAAGGAGATTTATACCGAGCAGTATCCGCTGCAGCGGCCGCAAGTGGCGGAGCGCTATCGCGGACTGCCGCGGCTGAACGTGAATCCGGAGACAGGGAAGACGCTGTGCATCGCGTGCGACTTGTGCGCGAAGGCGTGTCCGGAAAATTTGATTGTGGTGGAGAGCGAACGCGATCCGGTAACCAAGCGCAAGGTGCTGACCAAGTACACCTTCGATATCAGCCGCTGCATGTTCTGCGGACTGTGCGAAGAGTCGTGCTCAACGGATGCGCTGGAATTGACGCAGGATTACGAGATCGCGCAATTCGGACGCGACGGCCTGGTGCTCGATCGCGAGCGGCTGGAACGCGGTCCGGAAGGCAAGGTGTACGAGCGATGACACCGATTGCGCCAACTTTCTTCTTCTACTTCCTATCGACGATTGCCATTGTGAGCGCCATTCTGGTGATCACGCGCAAGAATCCGGTGCACTCGGCGCTGTCGTTGATCGTGACGCTGCTTTCGCTGGCGGGGATCTACCTGATGCTGTACGCGCCGTTCGTTGCCGGCGTTCAGATCATTGTGTACGCGGGCGGAATCATGGTTCTGTTCCTGTTCGTGATCATGCTGGTGAACATCGAGCGCGCCATGAAGGAAGAGGAGTTCAACAAGCAGTGGATCGCCGGAACGGTGGCGAGCCTGCTACTAGGCGGGTTGTTCCTGACCGTGTACCTGAAGGGTCGCGCGATTTTCCCGACGCAATTCACTCTCCCGCCGGAACAGATGAACACGCAGCAGGTTGGCATGCTGATCTTCCAGAATTATCTGCTGCCCTTTGAGATTGCCTCGCTGCTGCTGCTGGTGGCCATTGTGGGCGCAGTAGTCATGGCCAAGAAGAGGATTTCGTGATGGGACCGATTACGACATTGCACTATCTGGTGGTGGCGGCGGCGCTATTCGTGATTGGCACGGTGGGCGTGCTGACGCGGCGGAACGTGGTCATCATCCTGATGTCGATTGAGCTGATTCTGAATGCCGTGAACCTGAACCTGGTGGCATTCTCGCGGCTCTACAACCTGCAAGGGCAGGTGTTCTCAATTTTTGTGATTACCGATGCGGCGGCTGAGGCTGCGGTCGGACTGGGCATTCTGATCGCCTTCTTCCGCAACAAGGAAACAGTAAATGTGGATGAGGTCGATTTGTTGAAGTGGTAGGGCCGATAGCTGAAGGCCGAGAGCGAATGAAGCAATGTTCTTTTTAGAGCACATATGGATGATACCCCTGCTGCCGATGGCGAGCGCAGCGGTGATGTTCTTCTTCGGGCGTAAGCTCTCGAAGCAGGCGGTGAATGCGTTCTGCGTAGGCACAGTGGCGCTGGCGTTCGTGTTCTCGTGCCTGGCTGTTTATCAGTACACGGGATATGCAGCCGCGAATCACAATGCTCCATTTCAAAAAGTGATGTTTACGTGGGTAGGCAGCGACGGACTGAAGCTGCCAACACACAGCGGCCAACCGGCGCAATTCAAGGCCGAGGCTGGCTTCCTGCTTGATCCACTCTCGGGTATATGGCTGCTGTTTGTAACCGGCGTGGGCACGCTCATTCATATTTACTCCACCGGGTACATGGCGCACGAAGGCGGCTACTACCGATTCTTTGGGTATCTGAACCTGTTCATGTTCTCGATGCTCACGCTGATCCTGGGGAACAACTACGCGATGTTGTTTGTCGGGTGGGAGGGCGTGGGACTGTGCTCGTACCTGCTGATCGGCTTCTACTTCCTGCGGCATTCGGCGTCGACCGCCGCGAATAAGGCTTTCATCGTGAACCGCATAGGGGACGCGTCGTTCCTGATGGGCATGTTCATGATCTTCTGGTACTTCGGAACGTATCGGTTTACCGACATTACGAGTGTGGCGCGCAGTGGACAGATCGCGATCGGAGATCCCTGGCTGATCGCGATCACGCTGCTTCTCTTTGGCGGCGCGTGCGGCAAGTCGGCGCAGCTACCTCTTTATGTGTGGCTCCCGGACGCGATGGAAGGACCCACGCCGGTATCGGCTTTGATCCATGCGGCGACGATGGTGACTGCTGGCGTCTATATGGTGGCACGGTCGAACGCACTGTTCACGCTGGCGCCGCCGTCGATGAAAGTGGTCGCGATTGTCGGCGCATTGACGGCAATTTTCGCAGCGTCGATTGGTCTGGTGCAGAACGATATTAAGCGCGTGCTGGCATACTCCACGGTTTCGCAGTTGGGATACATGTTCCTGGCGCTCGGCGTGGGGGCATTTGCCGCGGGTGTTTTCCATGTGTTCACGCATGCGTTCTTCAAGGCGCTGTTGTTCCTTGGCGCAGGCTCGGTGATCCACGCGATGAGCGGCGAACAGGACATGCGCAACATGGGCGCGCTGGCGCGCAAGATCCCGACGACGTTCAAGACGATGCTCGTCGGAACGCTGGCGATTGCGGGTATTCCAGGGCTGGCGGGCTTCTTCTCGAAAGACGAAATCCTGTGGCAGACATGGTCGCGCGAAGGCGGCGCATTTCGTGCGCTGTGGTACGTGGCGTTTGCGACGGCAATCATGACTTCGTTTTACATGTTCAGGTTGATCTACCTGACGTTCTTCGGAGAGTCGCGGCTAAGTCACGAAGCGGAGCACCACGTCCATGAATCGCCGAAGTCGATGACGATGCCGTTGGTGGCGCTGGCGATCTGTTCGGTATTCGCCGGGTATCTGGGTCTGCCGCACAGCCTGGGCGGAACCAATAGGTTTGAGAAGTTTCTGAGCCCGGTGTTCGCGAGCGAAGCGCAGACCGTCAATGCAGAGGCCGCGACGGTGGGCAAGCCTGAAGAAGAGCACACGCCGGCGTCGGAGTATGCCTTGATGTTGTTGTCCGTGGGTGCCGCTCTGGGCGGCTGGTGGATGGCGAGCCGCGCATACGGCAAAGCCGCGAAAGGCTATAGGGAGCCGATCCAACTCGCAGCGCCTCCGGTCTACAACACGCTGCTGAACAAGTACTACGTGGACGAGGCGTACGACTACGCCTTTATCGGCAGGAAGAAACTTGGGCCGGTGCGCCTGGGAGCGATTGGACTCGGCGAAGCATCGTGGAAGTTTGACGCCAAGGTCATCGACGGTACGGTCAACGGCGCGGGCTGGATTACGCGATTCAGCGCGGCACTGTCGAACTGGTGGGACAAGTGGATCATCGATGGCGTGCTGGTGAATGGCCCGGCGATTCTGGCGCGATTGCTTTCTTATCCCACGCGACTGCTCGAGTGGGGACTGGTGCAGTGGTATGCGCTGGTCATGGTTGTGGGTCTGGTCGGATTCGTGTGGTATTACGCGATCCGCTAACTAGGAATGGCTTAGGCAATGTATAACCACATACTTTCGATCGTTCTCTTTACGCCGCTGGTTGGCGCGCTGGTTCTGCTGCTGATCCCGAAAGAGCAGAAGAATGCGATCCGCTGGGTGGCGAATATGTTTTCGCTGGCGGGACTGCTGATTTCGATTCCGCTGATCCCGTGGTTTTGGGCGCTGCACACGCAACCGGGGTTCAAATTCATCGAGGGCGCTCCCAACACTTGGATCCCCTCCATCGGCGCGGGATATTACCTCGGCATCGATGGCATCTCGTTCCTGCTGATTATGCTGACGACGCTGCTGGGGTGGATTTCCATCCTGTCGTCGTGGAATGCGATTCAGGATCGCGTGAAGGAATACTACGTATGGTTCCTGATCCTGCAGACGGGCATGCTCGGCGTCTTCATGGCGCTGGACTTCTTCCTGTTCTTCGTGTTCTGGGAAGCGATGCTGGTGCCGATGTATCTGCTGATCGGCATATGGGGCGGACCGCGGAAGCTCTATGCGGCGATAAAGTTTTTCCTGTATACGCTGGTGGGCTCGCTGCTGATGCTGCTGGCGATTTTGTTCCTGTACTTCCATCATCATGTGCTGACGGGTGTATATACGTTCAGCATTCCGGAGCTGTACCAGACGGCGCCGCAGATTCCGTATCACTACGCGATCTGGTTGTTCGTGGCGTTCTTCGTAGGATTCGCGATCAAAGTTCCGATGTTCCCGTTCCACACATGGCTGCCGGATGCGCACGTAGAAGCGCCGACGGCCGGGTCAGTGATCCTGGCGGGCGTTCTGCTGAAGATGGGAACGTATGGATTCATGCGCTTTTCGCTGCCGTTCTTCCCGCAGGTACTGGATCCGGTGGCGCATCCGATGGTGCGCGGGACGATTATCACGCTGTCGATCATCGGCATTGTCTACGGCGCTCTGGTGTCGCTGGTGCAGACCGATATGAAGAAGCTGGTGGCATATTCGTCGGTCAGTCACCTGGGCTTCTGCACGCTCGGCATTTTTGCACTGAACCAGGCGGGATTGAGCGGATCGCTGCTGCAGCAGATCAACCACGGAATTTCGACGGGCGCACTCTTCTTGATCGTCGGCATTTTGTATGAGCGCAGGCACACGAGAGATATCTCTGAGTACGGCGGGATCTCGAATGTGATGCCGGTGTACGCGACGATCACGATGATCATGTTCCTGAGTTCGATGGGGCTACCGCTGCTGAATGGGTTCATCGGCGAGTTCACGATCTTGCAGGGCGCGTTCATCGAAAACAAGGCGTGGGCCGCGTGGGCGGTTCCGGGCGTGGTGCTGGCGGCTTCATACCTGCTGTGGCTGTATCAGCGCGTGTTCTTCGGGCCTGTTAAGAACCCGAAAAATGAGAAGCTGCAAGATCTGACGCCCCGTGAGGTGCTCTGCTTTGTGCCGTTGGTGATCCTGGCATTCGCGATCGGACTCTATCCGAAGCCGATCTTCCAGATCATGGAACAGCCAGTGCAGCAGATTGTGCAGACGGTACGGCCTGATCTGAACAAACCAGTGTTGGCACAGACTCCGGTTGCGCCTGTCGCGACGACGGCGATGACCGTAGAAGCAGGGAAGTAGCAAAGGACGGCAAATGGGAACGCCGATACAACATTTTTTCACCAGCACGGACTACCTGCTAGCGTTACCGATGATCATGCTGGCGCTGTTCGGCATGGGCGTGCTGATCATCGACCTGATGCTGCCCGCTAAATGGAAGCGCGCGAATGCGTGGACGGCGCTGGTGGGATTGGGATTTTCGGCGGTTGCGGTTTACAAGATTCAGGTGGCGGATCGGCTCGCTGAGGCGCATGGGCAGGGCGGTACTTTCGTGGGGTTTTCCGGATCTCTAGTGCTGGATCGTTTTGCGATCTACTTCTTTTACCTGTTCCTTGCCGGGGCGGCAATTGCGATTTTGATGTCGGTGAAGTACCTGGAGATCGAGCGCGAGCAGCACGGTGAGTTCTATGCGCTGGTGCTGTTTTCGGTGGTCGGCATGATGTGCATGGCTTCAGGCTATGACATCGTGCTGCTATTCATTGGCCTGGAGTTGATGGCAATCTCAACTTATGTGCTGGTTGGCTTCCTGCGGCGAAGCCAGCGGTCGAATGAAGCGGCGCTGAAGTACTTGCTGCTCGGCGCGTTCTCGTCCGGGATCTTCGCGTATGGGCTGTCGCTGTTCTACGGGCTCGCGGGGAGCACGAATGTTGGTCAGATCGCGCGGACGCTGGAAGAGCATTTCCGCACGAATCCTAAAGATCCGATCGCGATTCTCGCGCTGCTCACCACAGCAACGGGTCTACTCTTCAAGATCGCGGCGGTGCCGTTCCATCAGTGGGCTCCGGATGCGTATGAAGGCGCGCCGACTAGCGTGACTGGATATATGTCCGTGGCGGTGAAGGCAGCGGGCTGGGCGATGCTGCTGCGCATCTTCTTATACATGCTGTACCCGCTGCGCTCGATTTATGTGCCGATGATCATCTTTGTTGCGCTGGCGACTCTCACGGCAGGGAACCTGGCGGCGCTGACGCAGAGCAATCTGAAGCGGCTGCTGGCCTATTCCTCGATCGCGCACGTAGGTTACATGCTGCTGGGCCTGGTGGCGGGAAATACCGAGAATGCGAGTTCCACGGGCATCAAGGGCATCATGGTGTACCTGCTCGTCTACACCTTTATGAACCTGGGCGCGTTTGCAGTGATCACGTCTCTGCGGCGCCGCGACATTATTGGCGATGAGATCGACGATATTGCAGGGCTGATGTTCAAGGCTCCGACCGAAGCGATCCTGATGCTGGTGTTTTTATTGTCTCTGGCAGGGATTCCCCCACTGGCAGGATTCTGGGGCAAGTACTACATCTTCCTGTCACTGATTGAGTCAGGGCACTATGCATTGGCAGCGGTGGCGGTGCTGTTTGCGGTGCTCGGCCTTTACTACTACCTGCGAATCGCGAATGCCATGTTGATGCGTCCAGCGGAAAGCGCGGAGCCGGTGGCGATGAGCCCTGGTTTGCGGCTGGCACTGGCGATCACAGCGCTGGGAACTGTGGCGATCGGCATCTTCCCAGAGATCTTTCTCAGGGCTGCAGCCTGGTCGCTGAGCGTTCCCCAAGCCAGTGCGGTGCTTGGACTCCTAAAGTAGAGCGTGCATCATCAAAGGCTGCGCTTGCGTACAATGGTGCGCGACTATGCCTGAGCCACCACAATCTTCAAACGGCAACTTCTTTGTCACTCTTGCGCGCTACAGTCAGTTGGCGTTCGTGCTCCCGGCCGCTACCTTCATTGGATGGATCATCGGCGTGCTGCTGGATCGATGGCTGCATACGACCTGGCTATACCTGGCCGGGCTGATTGTTGGCATCATTGCGGGGTTCGTCGAACTGATCCGGACAGTAGTCAAGAATGAAGGGAAGGACGAGTAGTCGTGTCCGAACCAGATAGGATCCAGTCAGATCCCGACGACACAGAAGACGTATTTGATCCGACGCCTGTCGATCCGAAGGTGGAGCGGTTTCTTGGCGGAGCTGTCGGTCGAATCCGGCATACGATGCTGATCCTGGGTGCAATCGCGACGCTGATTGCGTGGTCGATTTGGGGCTGGAAGATTGCCGCAGGCGTGCTGCTCGGCTGCATCGTTTCCTACTTGAACTTCCACTGGCTGGAACGCGCGCTGAATTCGCTGGCCGAGCGCATAACTGCCGCCGGATCAAAGGTTTCTAGCACTGGGACGGTGTTCCGCTTCCTGTTGCGCTATGTCTTTATCGGCGTCGGAGCCTATGCTATATTCAAAGGTTCTGCTGACGGCCTTTACGGTTTCCTTGGTGGTCTGTCTTTGACCGTAGCAGCAATCTTGTGTGAAGCCGCTTACGAAGCGTACGCGGCCTTGCGATCGAAAATTTAGCTGGTTCGTCATTATTCATGCCTGAACAACTGCCATTAACTGCCCTATTGAACCGGATCTTTGGCGGTCCTGTGACCGCTTTTCTGAACAAGATTGGCGTTCACCCGAAGTTTCCGCAAGCGCCGATCCCGAATTATCTGTCGATGGAGATTCTGGTAGTGGCGATCCTGTTCCTTCTATTCATTTTGGTGAGGGCAAGCCTTTCCGTAGAGCGGCCACGCTCGTTGCAGCACATTTTTGAAGGCGTTCACGGATTCATTGAAAATCAGAGCAAGGAAATAATCGGGCCGCACAGCGAGATCTTCACCTCGTTCCTGGTGCCGCTGTTTATCTTTATCCTGCTGTGCAATCTACTCGGATTGGTGCCGGGATTCTTATCGCCGACAGCGGAGCCGTCAGTGCCGCTGGGTTGCGCGCTCGTGGCGTTTATTTATTACAACTATCACGGCATCCGGCAACACGGAGCGTTGGGCTACGCCAAGATGTTTGCGGGTCCGATGTGGTGGCTGGCTCCGCTGATGATCCCGATCGAGATCATCAGCAACCTGGCGCGCGTGATGTCACTCACGATCCGTCTTTTTGCCAACATGTTCGCGGGCGATATGGTCACGCTGGTGTTCTTCTCCCTGGTGCCAGTGCTAGTTCCGGTGATCTTTCTGGGATTGCACATTTTTGTGTCGTTGCTGCAGGCCTACATCTTTGCGCTGCTTACAACGGTGTACCTGCAGGGAGCAGTGGCAGCCGAGCACTAGGAAATCCGTTTTACGTTTCGAGTTTCACGTTTCACGGAAGACGGATTCGACGAGTTCACGAAACAAAAGGTTTGCTGCGAGTGTGAGGGCGTCTGCACGGTATGGCGTCAACCACCGCCTGGCAGCGATTTATAAGGAGAAAGTACATGCGCAAAACACTCAGCTATATCTTCATGGCGCTCGCGATTATGTTCGTTGCCGCGCCGGTTTACGCCCAGGGCGGCGCTGCCGCTGCTGCGGGCACCAACTGGGTTGCGATCACCGCCGGATTCGCGATGGCGATTGCTTCCGGTATGTGCGCGCTCGGACAGGGCAAAGCAACTGCCGCTGCCACAGAGGCTCTGGCACGCAATCCTGGCGCTCGCGCCGGAATTCAGCTCGCGCTGATTCTTGGCCTAGCGCTGATCGAGTCTCTGGCTCTGTACACGCTGGTGATCATCTTCGCCAAGGTAAAGTAGTTCGCACGAATCGGATTTAGGCATGGCCTCCGCTCAGGCGGGGGCTTTTGCTTTTTGCGGCGCATACAATAGCGGCGTGCCCGCCGTCCTGGAATACGAGCGTGTTGCGAAAACATACCGTTCGATTTTTGGGCGGCGAAGTGTGCGAGCCCTGGATGATTTCTCATTGTCGATCGAGGCTGGCGAGATTTTTGGTTTTCTTGGTCCTAACGGTGCAGGCAAAAGCACCGCGATTCATCTTGCGATGGGATTCATGCGGCCGAGTGCGGGATCGGGTGCCATGCTCGGCAAAAGATTTGGATATGCTCCTGCTCGCAAGCGGGTGGGATTCCTGGCGGAGAACGTGGCGCTGTATAACCGTCCAGTGAAGGAGTTGGTGCGGTTCTACGGAGCGTTGAACGGCATGCGCGACCCGGAATTAGCGAAGCGCACCAGCGAAGTGCTGGAATTGTTGGAACTGCGCGACGTGGAGACACGCAAGGCTTCGAAGCTCTCCCGGGGAATGCTGCAGCGAGTTGGATTGGGACAGGCGCTGGTGAATGATCCGGAGTTGCTGATCCTGGATGAGCCTACATCTGCGCTGGATCCGCTTGGACGCGTCGCGGTGCGCGAACTGCTGGTGCGCGCGCGTAGCGCAGGGAAGACCGTTTTCCTAAGCTCGCATCTGCTTTCAGAGATTGAACTGATCTGCGATCGTGTGGGCATCGTGAGTAAGGGCAAGCTGATGCGAGTGGGGAAGACGCCGGAGCTACTGGAATCGGCCGAAGAGTCGGAGATTGTGGCCAGCGGAGTAACGGCAGAGTTCCCGGGTGCAAAGAGTGCGAACGGCAACGTCACGGTTACCGTGAAACGATCTGAGCAGCGCCGTGTGATCGAGCAGATATGGGCGGCGGGCGGTGAAGTGTTGCGCGTGAATCCGGTCCGACGGTCACTGGAAGAGTTGTTCCTGGAACTGACGGGGCCAGCTTCGACAGACCAATCCGCAAGCGAGGGCCGCTTCGCGTGAGACCAGTTTTCCTGATCGCGCTGAACTTTCTGCGGGAAAGCCGCTGGGCGATCCTGTTGCTATTGCTCTGGGCAGTAGTGAGTGGCGGCGCCGCGTCTTATTCGATTCGAAGCGAGCAAGAAGACGCGCTGTTCTTCCTCAAACAACAGGCGGTGTACGGCGTCGTGTTCACGGCATTTCTTGCTTCGTCCGCCATCTACAATCAGCGGCGGTCGCGACGAATCCTTGCCATGCTGGCCAAAGCGATCAGCCGGACGCAATATCTGGCGGGATTGGAACTGGGATTCCTGATTTCCGCTGCCGTCTACAGTCTCGCCATCGCGGCGCTTGGCGGATGGGTCTTTGTACGTGGCGGATTTCCTGCCACCCGCGTGATTCCCATAGCGATCATGTTGTTTGCCGCATCGGCGCTGGCAGGAAGCGTGGCGATGCTGTTCTCAACCTTTCTGAGTCCACTGTTTGCGATTGCGCTAACCGCGATTGTCGCGGGAATCAATGGAGTGTTCTCGCATTTTTCGGCCGGCGCATGGTCTCTCATGATGCCGATTTATACGTTGACGCAGTCGATACTGGGATTCTCGTTCGACAACTGGACGCCCGCGTGGGAAGCGGCGGGCTGGGCGTTGGTGGAATCAGTAGCTGTATGGGCGCTTGCGTCGCTGATCTTCGCTAATCGCGACCTGGCAGTAGCGATCGAGTAGCGGCGCAAGCCACTATGTGACTACGCTGCTGCTTCTCTGCGAACCGCTCTGCGTAGGCGTTGCAGTTTCCCGGGTTGAGCGATGGGTACGCTTGCCGGCCAGGGTTCTTCAACCCCCATGAGGGCGAGTGCCGATCCGAGCAGCGCGATATTTTTGCTGAAGTCGATCATGTTGTGCATGCGCTCGCCGGGATCTTTGTCCTTCCAGAAGTTATGGATGGTTGGAGACACCGTGCCGAGGAAGCCGATGATGGCCAGCGTACCCAGCTTCGGTTTGATTCCGAGTAAGATGCTTGCTCCTCCCACGGTTAAAGCAAATCCTGTTGCGATCACTGCGGCATCGGGCTTAGGGACTTTCTTTGCACCTGCGTACTGCGCGATTGTCTTGCGTTGCCGGAAATGATTGATTCCGTTGTAAAGAAAGAAACCTCCGAACAGAAGACGGCCAATTAGAAAAGGCGCTTTCATCGATTCCTCCTCCGCGGGTTGGATGGCCGGATTTCGGACGGTGATATCCCGTGGTTGGCGCAATCAGGTTTTCACCCGAGGCCAGGGTAACGAGAGAGAAGAAGGTTCTACGACCCTCGTTATGCCCAAAGTGCATTCTTCGGTACCTGTCGGGAACAAGCGGGAGCAGAATGACCTCGTTGATTTACCCCAAGCACTAGATGTGTAGGAAGGAGATTGGGAGATTTCCAGAGCGAAGAGGGCGGGCCGCGAGCCCGCCTTTCTTTATGGTGACGCGTGGTTCGGTCACAGCGGGTAGAACAATACAACCCCCGGCTCGGAACATCGCGGCGATCCGAGGGCCGTTTCGTTTAGCGAGTGGTAAGGCGCACGGCGGCGCTTAGATTCATTTGCAATTACCTGATCCAGGTTGTACTTGGTAAACCTTGAAGTGCGGCGTTGGTCGTCCGGTACGAGCCTCGCTGCCCTGATCTGGGTCGCGCTCACCGACAAGGGTGACGGACTGGCCTACGTAGGAACCGAGGTTAACTGTCGGGCTGTAAACCAGGTTCGTTGTTCCGCTTTCATCCCTCAGTTGGTAATCGTGATGTTTGCCGCTCGTCAAGCAGCCACTGATCGTAGTCTGATTTCCCGCTTGCGCCGGTGTTTGACGATTGGTGTCTTGGGTAGCGTTTTGGGTATCGGTCTGGCTGAAAGCGATTGCTGGAGCCAGTAGAATCGTCAGGAGAAGCAGCTTTTCTCTCATAACCTACCTCGACTGAGTCTCTCAATGCCTCTCGGCTCCCGATATAGACTCCATCTAAACCCACCTAGTTGTCCGAGTAGTAGTTAGGCGCAACATCTCGCAGGTGTTCACTAAACGTTCGCTGCGCGGCCCCAAAACAGGTCTTAGTGCCGGTCACGGACGACCTAAGTTGTTGGTTTTTAGGTGCGGGCTAACTGCTGAGCGTCCACCGAGTGCTCGTCTTTTCTTGTTGCCTCGCCGGCTCAAGTACCGGTTGAAAGAGTCGATGCAACATAACGGAATCGCGCAGATTAATGGCTGCGGGACTGCAATTACACAAGTATTACAAAGAACGCATTCGTTCCCTGATACCGTCGAATCAAGTTACGTGGGGAAATCGGAACCATCACAAGAGGGCTCATGAGTTTTTTGAAGAATGATCGGACATTCAAGGAACCGATCAGTAAGCTGACCACATTTTTCATGGTCTTATTCCACATCGGCGCGATCGCCGCGCTGTTCTTTTTCAGTTGGAAAGCTGCGTTCCTGGCGGCGGTGCTGTGGTGGTTTTCGGGCAGCCTCGGGATCGGCATGGGGTATCACCGCTTACTCACGCATCGCGGCTATAAGACTCCAAAGTGGATCGAATACTTCCTCACCACGTGCGGCGCACTGGCTCTCGAAGGCGGACCGTTCTTCTGGGTAGCGACGCATCGAGTGCACCATCAGAACACGGATCGCGAAGGTGATCCGCACTCTCCGCGTGATGGCGGCTTCTGGTCACACATGGGATGGATCATGACAGGCCGCGCCATGCATAACCAGTCGGCGGCGCTGCTGCCCTATGTTCCCGACCTTCGAAAAGACAAGTTTCACACCTGGATCAGCAAATGGCACTGGGTTCCGATTACCGCACTGGGCATCGTGATCCTGGCAATTGGGGGCTGGAAGTACGTGCTGTGGGGCATCTTCCTGCGGACGACGCTCGGGCTGCATGCGACATGGCTGGTGAATTCCGCCACACACATGTGGGGCAAGCAGCGCTTCCTGACCGATGACACTTCGAAGAACAGCTATTGGGTTGCGCTACTGACCTTCGGCGAAGGATGGCACAATAATCACCATGCGCATCCACAGTCGGCGCGCCACGGCCTGCGCTGGTATGAGTACGATCTGAACTGGTACGGCATCAGCATACTGAAGCTGTTGGGCCTGGCTTGGGACGTCAAGCTGCCGAAGCTCAAAGAAGCAGAACAGACAGTGGTTGCCGCTCCGGTGGCTGCCGAGGAGCTTGTACCGGTTTCAGGCGACTAGCGCATTGGCAATCATGATTCATGACCGCGGACTCTCGAGTCCGCGGTTTTTCTTTGTGGCACACTCCTCCACTACAATCTAGCTGATATGCGTATCGCGAGCCGCGGGAAGACGATCGCGTTCTTCATTACCCTGGGCGCCTGTGGCGTCGGCTTGGCGATTGCGCTCAACATCACCTGGATCATCATCAACTGGAAAGAAGTGGTCCCGCTGGTGCTCGGGATCTTCTTCTTCGGATTCATCATCGCCGGACTCGTACTAAACACAATCTTCCTGGTGCGTGAGATCCGCCGTAACGAGCAACAGGATAGCTTCCTGAACGCGGTTACGCATGAGCTGAAGACGCCGATTGCGTCGATTCGCTTGTATCTTGAGACGCTGCAAAAACGTTCCGTTGAGGAGTCGCAGCGTCACGATTTCTACCGGATCATGCTGGAGGATACGGACCGCCTGCTCGGAACGGTGGAACAGGTTTTGCGGGCGGGTGAGGCGCGGCACGGATCCAACAACAACAAGCACAAGCAGGAGGTAGATTTTTCCTCGCTGGTTCGAGATTCGCTGGAACTCGCACGCTTGCGCCACAATGTCACTCCGCAGGAACTCCGGTTCGGCGCGGAACCGGACCAGGGGATCACTCTATTGGGGAATCCGGAAGAACTTCGGACGGCGGTCGGGAATCTGCTGGACAACGCAGTGAAGTATTCCGGCAAATCCAGGGAAATCGTGGTGGACGTACTCAGCCCGAATATCGACACAGTCATGTTGCAAGTCCGCGACAAGGGGATTGGGATTCCCAAGCCGGAGCTGAAACGCATCTTCAAGCGCTTCTATCGGGTGCGGACACTGGCATCGGGACCGATGAAGGGCACAGGCCTGGGATTGTTCATCGTTCGTTCGATCGCGCGCCGTCACGGAGGTGACGTATTGGCCGAAAGTGAAGGAGAAGGACGGGGCAGCACGTTTACGATGCGGCTTCCGAGGGTGTATCGGGCATGAGCCGCATCCTGATCGTAGAAGACGAAACGCACCTCGCCCGCGGTCTGCAATTCAACCTCGAAGCTGAGGGATACGCGGTGGAAGTCACGGATAATGGCGAAGCTGCGCTAACCAAGTTGTTGTACGAAAAGAAGCCTTTCGACGCCCTGGTGCTCGACGTCATGCTGCCGGGCAAAGATGGTTTCACAGTCGCGAGCGAACTGAGAGCGGCAAAACAGTTCATCCCGCTGCTGATGCTCACGGCGCGAAGCCGTCCCGAGGATGTGCTGAAGGGCTTCGAGTCGGGCGCGGATGACTACCTGCCTAAACCGTTCGATCTCGACATTCTGATTGCGCGGATCGGAAGCCTGCTGCGACGGAAAAACTGGCTGAACACTCAGGCCGCGCCGGGGTCCGGTGACGGGGCACAGCCAAAGAATGAAGATCTGTTCAGCTTCCGCGGGAAACAGGTCGATTTTGCCAGGCTGGAGTTGAGGAACGGGAAGGATATCTTCCAATTGACCGTCATGGAGTGTGAGCTGCTGCGTTATTTAACCCAGAACCAGGGAAGGCCTGTATCCCGCCGCGCGATTCTGGAAGATGTCTGGGGGCTTAAGGAAGATACGGACACCCGTGCGATTGACAATTTTATCGTCCGCCTGCGCAGGTATGTGGAAGAAGAACCGTCAAAACCGAAGCATCTGCTGACTGTCCGCGGAATCGGTTACGAATTTGTGGCTGAGCCGAAATCCACGTAACCCAAAACCTGTGATGCTCGTCTATTCGTGAGCTGGGGCAAGACCACGAGGGTACGTCTTGTCATTTTTTTGGGTTCGGCTCTTGTTTACTTGGATTCGGCCGGGCGTTTGGAGATCTGGACGGCCGAAGCTGTCGTGCCTGCTGTGGCTAGTGCTTTTCTCCTACATGGCCGCGGCGCAGGTGAATACCGCTCCTACCTTTCGCTCCGAAACGACCGTTGTGCTGGTTCCCACGCTGGTTACAGACGATCATGGCGAACTCATCTTCGGGCTGACGCAGAAGGACTTTGTCATTGAGGACAATGGCGTGGAAAGGCCAGTGCACATGGATGATGCGCTGGCCTTCAAACCAGTGTCGCTGGTAGTAGCCGTGCAGACAGGCGGGGATGCATCGGCAATGCTGGAAAGCGGGTGCGTTTCGCAACGCGATACGGATGTATTCGCCAGACCAGCGCCGAAGTGTCACGGTGCGTTGCACGGAATCGGATCGATGCTGGAAACGCTGCTCGCGGATCCGAAGAGCGAGATGGCAGTTGTGAACTTCGATAGCACCGTAAAACTACGTCAGGAGTTCACGTCGGACACGTCGAAATTGACGCGCGCCTTCGATACGTTTTCGCCTGGGGACGACGGCAGCGCGATCCTGGACGCAGTCCAGTTTTCACTAGGGCTATTGAAGAAACGTCCTGCCGATCAACGCAAGGTCCTCGTCGTGGTAAGCGAACAGGCAGATCGTGGCAGCACTGCCGTACTGGATGAGGCAGCACGGCGGATCGTCTCGACAGACACCGAAGTGTATATGATCGCCTTCCCGGAAAATCGCAAGGAGAAGGTCGAGACAGTTGCGAAGCTATTTGGACCATTGCTGCAACAGGAGATCCTAAGGCAAGAAGTAGGTGGGTACCGGCATGGCGATTGGGGGAAAGGGGGAGAGCATGGGGGCGGTGAACACGGTGGCGCCGCGCAGCCCGCGGCATCGGGGGCACCAAGAGTTGGCGGAGGCGGGGCAGGAGGCGCCGGCGGCCATTCAGGGCAGTCCGGTGGCGGACTCGGTGCTTCGGGAGCATCCTCCTCAAGCGGAGCTGAGACACAGACAGACAACAGTGCGGGCGACAGCACAGGAGGGACGACGAGTCTGGGGCTGAGCGCAGCCGGCACTCCGGGAGTGGATCCCGGTGAAACGAGTACCAGTCCCCCCGAAGGTAGATATGGTTTGGGACCTCGAAACGTGAATCTTGGGGGACCTCTGATATCGCTGGTACGATGGTCTGCTGCGCAGATGCATACCAATGTTCCGCAAGCGGTCGCAAATCTCACGGGCGGCGAATACGTTCTATTCAGCAACGCGCACGGGCTGGATCAAGTTCTGGAACTCCTTGCTAATCACGTTCACAATCGCTATCAGTTGAGTTTCACGGTCAAGGAACCAACTCCCGGTCCACACAAAATCCAGGTGTATTTGCGCGACGGTAGCAGTGCACGGATTTGGGCCCGAGCCGGGTATTGGTCCACCGGCAGCTTAACGTCGGCGAAAGCGAACAGTGGCAGTCAGAAGGGTGACTAACGATTCTCTCCGAGGGCGGACCAGGGCCGCATGCTTTGCCGCTCAACGGTAAAGAGTCGACGTTCGCTGCTGAGGACAATCAGGATCGCGGATTTCTCGTCTATCATTGAGTCTACGAGAGAACGAAGTAGGCTTGGCTTTGACGAGAATTCGATTCTGCGCCCTGTTCCTGAGTGTCACCATCCTGTCTGCGGCCTTTTCCTTGGCGCAGGACATCACCATCCGAAGCAGTTCGACGGTAGTCCTGGTCCCGACCCTGGTGACCGACACCGCGGGAAAACCTGTGTACGGGCTTCGCGCTGAGGACTTCATCGTCGAAGACAATGGTGTTGTCCAGCAGGTCCGCATCGACGATACCCTCGAAAGCCAGCCGATCTCGCTCGTCATTGCCGTCGAGAAATCCCAGGACGCCAGCGCTGCCCTGGAAAGAATTCAGCGCCTGGGCAGTCTTATTGACCCCATCATTGGCGAAGGCAAGGGAGAAGTCGCGGTTGTGGCATTCGACAGCGAGCCGAAGTTGGTTCAGGCTTTCACGGCCGACAGCGCGCAGGTGACGAAGGTTTTGAAGGCGTTGAAGCCGGGTGGAGGGGATGCGGCAATTCTCGACACGATCAGCTTTTCTACAAGGTTGCTGGCAGGACGCCCGAAGACTCACCGTAAAGTTCTGCTGATCATCTCCGAAACGCGGGATCACGGGAGCACTGCGTCGGTGGAGGACGTGATTAGGCGACTCGAGGCGACAAACACGATCGTCTACAGCTCGACCTATTCGCCCGTGCTCGATTCGCTTTGGGCGACTCCGACCAGCAACACCCCGAATTTCCTTAACCTGTTCAAGTTGCTGGTGCAACAAGCTAAAGACAATACTCCGCAGACGCTCTCCCGGGTCTCAGGGGGAGAATACCTGCCGTTCAAGTCTGAGAAGGCATTTGAAGACAAGATAACGGAGATCAGTAACCACATCTTTAACGCCTACCTGCTGAGCTATCAGCCGAAGAACCTGCAACCGGGACAGCATTCGCTGCGTGTGGGGCTGCGGTTCTCGAGCGATGCCAGGCTCTACGCACGGAGCGGATACTGGGCCGCCGAACCGAACCAGGCTGCGGCCGATCAAAGAACCGGTCCTGCAGCGGTTTCCCCGAGTAAATCCCGCTGAGGTCCTGCCCCCGGCATGCCGTCATGCTAATACAAATCAATTAGGTAGATCGCCAAACGATATAACGTGCATCGAATCTGCACATCTGCCCATCCCACTATGCAGGGGGTAGAAAAATGGATATGGCGTATGGATCTAGTGTGATCGAACGCAAACGCACCGACTGGGGTGCGATCTGGGCGGGTGTATTCAGCTTCATGGCGATCTGGTCGGTCTTTGGGGCGCTGGGGCTGGCGATCTTCGCAAGCAGTGTGAGCGCGAATGCAACTAGCCCGGTAGCTGGTCAGGGATGGGGCATCGGCATATGGAGCATCGTGCTGACCATCATCGCAATGTACGTTGCCGGTAGAGAAACGGGAAGGCTCGCCGGAGTGGAGAACCGCCATGACGGCGCGATTCACGGATTGGTTATGTTCGGACTGTCAATCGTGGGCGCTCTCGTCCTGGTCACCATCGGCGGCTCAGCGCTGAATGGCGGAGCCGGAGTGAACGGTAGCGTTCATAGCGGGTACATTCTGACGCGGGCAAGTGGCCTGGGCTGGGCCGGGTTCCTCTCGCTGTTCTTCGGGTGGCTGGCAGCAATGATCGGGGCTTCCTCAGGCGTAGCTCACAAAGCTCTTCCAGCAAACGTGCGAGAGATCGACAAGGAAGTTCGGCGCGCCGCGTAAATGTCGCGAGTGCGGCTGTGTGCTCTTAGTGGCGGTGCGGAAAGCTGCGCCGCCATTTTTGTGCGCAGTCGTCGGATTCCGTAGTCGTAAGATATCGAGATGATGAACGCGAGTGCGATTTGGACCGACCAGGATCGATTTGTTGGCCAAGCCTCGAGCGGACATGCTCTGGTAGTAGATGCCGGTGAGAACAAGACTGCTTCCAGCCCAGTGGAATTGGTGCTGATTGCGTTGTGTTCGTGTACCTGTTACGACGTAGTTAACATTCTCCACAAGAAGCGCGAGTCTTTCACCGGAGTTGAGGTGTCCGCCGAGGCAGAACGGGCCAGCGAACCGCCGAAGGTCTTCACAAACATCAAACTTGTCTATCGAGTGAAAGGGAGTGTCAGCCGCAAGGCGGTGGAGGATGCCGTGCGGCTTTCTGAGGCAAAATACTGCTCCGTTGCGGCCATGTTGAACAAGGTTGCGAAGATCAGCTACACCATCGAACTGGACGAAAAATAGTTGCGTCTGAGGGCGGTACAGGTTATCCAATTGCTCATGCCTGATGCGAAGATTGTGGTGTTCACGCAGCCTGATTGCCCGCCGTGCAGAAGCGTGAAGATATACCTGGCCGACAAGGGCCTGGAATTCGAAGAACGCGATGTGACGACCGACCAGGAAGCGGTGCGCGAATTGGTGGAGACGTATCAAAGCCGATCCACCCCTACCATTGTGATCGGCGAGAAAGTTATGATCGGGTTTGATCCAGAAGAGCTCGATCAGATCCTTGCCAAATAAAACGCGCCCGATCCGTGGATACCTCTTCATTGCTGCAGCCACCATGTGCTGGGCGATTTCTGCGACGCTCGGACGAGCCGTATTTACGGGACGCCTGTTGGCGAGCGGAGGCAAGGCTCTCCCTCCCATTGATCCGCTAATCTTGGCACAAAGCCGAACCACGATTTCGTTCCTGATCCTGGCGCCGATACTTCTGCTGCTTCGCGGCCGCAGCGCGCTCAGCCTTCCAAAACGCGATTGGGCGTGGACGGCGACGATCGGCGTGCTAGGCGTCGCGATGTCGAACTATTTTTATTACCTGGCGATCCAGAAGACCAACGTCGCCACGGCAATCACGCTACAGTACACTGCGCCAATCTGGGTGCTGATCTACATGGTGGCGCGTGGGATCCAGAAGGCGACGATCAAACGTGTGATCTCAATAGCATTGGCGATTACGGGAATCGCGATCGTTGTCGGAATACTCAGCTCTGGCGGTTTTCGGGTGAATGCCGTTGGCGTGATCGCGGCGCAGATTGCGGCCGTGACGTTTGCGTTCTACAACGTCGGCGGCTCCGTGCTGGTTGTCCGATACGACCGGTGGAAGGTAGTGGCGAATACTTTCCTTGGCGCGGCGCTGTTCTGGATGGTGGTGAATCCACCGTGGAAAATTGTGGCTGCGCATTATTCTTCGGGACAGTGGCTGTTCCTGCTGGTGTTCGCGATGACGTCGATCCTGATTCCATTCTCGTTGTATTTTGCTGGATTGCAGCATCTGGATCCGACACGCGCAATTGTGACCAGTTGCCTGGAACCGGTGTTCTCGATACTGGTCGCGGCGATTGTCCTGGGCGAGATCGTTGGTCCGATGCAGGTGCTGGGAATTGCGATGGTGCTGGCGGCAACGATCCTGGTACAGATGCCGGACCAGCGGGAAAAAGCCATGGTCGTCGAGCCGATGGAATGAAGGCAATTGGTAATTTGGTAATCGGTGAAATCATTGGAGCGCCGTGCCTTTGGTTTCGGGAAGAAGTGTTGAAAAAGCGGCGGAAAGAAGAAAGCCCGCAGCGCACAGATAAAATGCCGAACCGAGTCCGTGGGTTTGGCCGATGCGGCCGATCACGTAGGGCGAAACGGCGCTCAGGGTGCGAGCTCCGTTGTAGGTGAAGCCTAAGGCGCGAGCGCGAATGCGGGTCGGGAAGATCTCGCTGCCGATGATGGCCGATCCAGAGAAAAATCCAGTGCCAAAGAAGGCGAGGGCTGCGCCAAGCAGAAGCAGAGCAATGGGATCGCGCGCGCTTGCATAAAACGGGACGAGGAGCCCGGCGCACAAGAGATAGAGGAGGAAGGCGCGTTTGCGTCCCAGTCGGTCAGCGAACCAGCCAAAACTCAGGTAGCCCGGGAAACATTCCCGCGAGGTTCAGGAAGACGAGCAGGCCGGTTGTGTTCATCACGCTGAAGCCGCGTCCTCCCTGCGAAACCGGCAGCGAGAGATAGGGCGGAATCCAGGCAAAGAGTCCCCACCAGGCAAACAGTCCAAAGAAATTCATGAAGAGCAGCGCGAAGGTAGACCGCGCGTAGGGAGCTGAGAAGAGCTCAGCCAGGCGGCCTTCAGGGGCGGAGACGGAAGCTGTCTGTCGAGCACGCCAGAGTTCGGGTTCCGACACATCCTTGCGGATCCACAGGGTAACAAACGCTGGCAGGATTCCGACAAAGAAGACGGCACGCCAGTCGAACCGGCGAAGGACAATGCCGCTGACGAGCGCGGCTGCGGCGTAGCCGATCGCCCAGGAGCTTTGAACGATCGAGAGAGCGCGGGCGCGTAGCTCGTCGGGCCAGGTTTCGGCGACGAGTGTGGCGCCGGTATTCCATTCGCCTCCCATGCCAAGTCCGAGCAGGAATCGAAAGCAGGCGAGCATCAGCAGGGAGGTCGCGAGTCCGGACGCAAAAGAGAAGACCGAGTACGTGAGGATGCTGAAGATGAGCGCACGAGCGCGGCCGGCGCGATCGGCAATGAATCCGAAGAGAATGCCGCCGATGCCGGAGGCAAGCAGAGTGAGAGTGTTGAGAAGCCCTGCCTGCGCCTTGGATATGCCCAGGTCACGCATGATATAGGCGATGACCATGGCGTAGAGCATCATGTCGAAGGCGTCGAGCATCCAGCCAAGAGCGGCCGCCACGAGAGTTCGGCGCTGGAGTGAAGTAACGTTGCGGAACAGGGCCGGGGCTGGGGTCGCAGACATTGCGGCAAATTCTAGCAGTCGCACCGCAAGTTGCTGCCGGTTTCGCCTTCTATAATGTGCGCGTGTTGAGAACAAATTTCATTATCCTGGTTGCGATGCTTGGGTGCCCAATCGCTTACGGACAACAGCAGGCCGCGCAGCCGTTGGCAATTACCACCAACGGATTGCCGAATGGCGTAGTTGGAGACGCTTACAAGTTTGCGCTGCAATCCAGCAACGGTTTGCCTCCGGTTGTCTGGCGTGTGCAGGAAGGGCAGCTTCCGCCCGGACTGAAACTGGACAGCAATTCGGGTGTGATTGCCGGAACGCCGACCCTAATCGGCACCTACGTATTCACGATTCAGGCGACCGATCAGAGCAATTCCTGCGTCGGACGCAGTTACGTTGTTAACGTAGGGACGCGGACCTTGAATATCATTTGGAGAAATTATCCGAAAGTCGATGGGACATCGATCGCAGGTGGCGTCGAGGTGCAAAATCCGAGCGACGATCCTTACGATCTCACCGTGATTATTGTTGCAGTGGATGAGCACGACAAAGCATGGGCGTTAGGCTACCAGCACTTTACGTTTCCTCCATCGAGCCGTCAGCAGATTCCGTTTGGGTCCACTCTGCCAGATGGATCTTACGTCGTGAATGCGGACGCCGTTGGTGAGATAGCCGCTAAGAACGTGATTCGTCGCGCACGGATTGTCACCCCGCAGTCATTGACGGTGCACAACATCTCGTCGGGACCGATTGGATCGAAGCTTCGCTAGGCGACCGATTCGTAATGGGGGTCCCCCCCGGGGGGGCAGCCCCTCATGTAAACGGCATCAATTCAGTAATTTAGCTTTCCCGCTTTTGCAAAATCCTCATTCTAAAAGAGCAAAATACCAAAATCTTGAAAACAGAGAAGTTGTCTATTACCGGTTGCCAGAAAGTGCCGCAACGTGAGTTTCTATTTCCAGAATAGCAATTTCGAGTGGACCTACTGGACATCTTTGAGAGGTTTATATATGGCGTGGAATGAGGCAGTTGCGTGAAAAATTGAGTTTTGGGGGCTTGACATCTCAAACGACGTCGGCGGTGTCAAGCACAGAGTTTCAGTTTTTGGGAGACCTCCGCAGGATCGGAAGGGTAGATGTGGGCAGCGGTGCTCTCTGACCACAAGGCGATGAGACAATACGCTGGTTGGCAAGTTCCTGACCTTCATGTTCCACCGCGCCCGAATGTCGAGCGATGTCGTCCGAAGATTGCTTCTGGTCCTGTGCTTCTTCTGGTGGATGGGGCAGGTGGTTGCTCAACAGCCATCGCACCCGTCTGTTCCTGCGAAAGTTCATATAACGGTGGTGGATGAGAATGAAGTCGCGGTCGCTTCCGCTCGAGTTCTGCTGCGTGCGGCACCAACGTCACCGTGGTTGCGATGCGACACGGACTTCGTTGGGCATTGTTCGTTCCAGGGCATCGAGCCGGGGACATACGAGTTAAGGGTGGAGAAGCCGGGATTTTACGTGCTCGATCAGAGCATCGCTATTGGACAGGTGCCGTCGGTGGATGTGCGGCTGTCGCACCTGCAGGAAGTGCGCGAGAAGGTAGATGTGGTCGAATCGCCTCCGGCGATTGATCCGGCTCAAGTCGCGTCGACCGAGCAACTTACGGCGCGGGATGTCCTGAATATTCCTTATGTTGGCACGCATGATTACCGAAATCTATTGAACTTCATTCCCGGCGTGATCAACGACAATTCCGGACAGCCGCATCTGGCTGGAGCGGAAACCTACCAAACATATGTCGTGCTGGATAGCTTCAACGTGACCCAGCCTGCAAACGGACTGCTGTTAGTTCGGGTGAATACGGACGCGATACGGTCGATCAGCGCGGAGCCAAGCAGGTATGCGGCGGAAGATGGGAAGGGGTCGGGAGGAGTGCTGGACATCAAGACGGGGATGGGGGACGACCATTTTCGTTTCAATGCGACGAACTTCATCCCGTCGGTGCAGAACAAGGATGGGTTGCAGTTCGATAGCATCATTCCCAGGTTTACCTTCTCGGGCCCCTTGAAAAAGGGAAAGGCGTGGTTCTTCGAAGGGATAGACGGGGAGTACGACAACTTCATCATCACCGGGTTCCCGAATGGCGCGTCGGAGAACGATTATCCGTGGCGCTTTGGAAATATCACCAAGGTGCAGGCGAATGTTTCGCCGAGCAATATTCTGACCGGGAGTTATCTGCTGAATGTGGCTGGTGATCCGCACGCGGGGATTTCGATCATTAACCCGGCTTCGACCACGCCGGACGTGAGAGCTACCGACAATTTGGCGTCTCTGAAGGATCAGCATTACTTCAAAGGTGGAGAACTGCTGGAGGCCGGATTCGGCTTTGTGCGCTACGGGTTGAATCAGACGACGCCAGGGGCGTTACCGTATGTGATCACGCCGGAGACCGCGGAGGGTAATTACTATCTCTCGGCGCAGACGACGGCGCAACGGTACCAGGGACTAGCGAATCTGTATCTTGCGCCAAAGCAATGGCATGGGAGACATGAAATCAAGACCGGAGTGGATGTCGATCGAATCGACTATAGTCCGACGTTTGATCGAAGTTCGATTTCTTATCTGAGCGAAGGACAAATGCTGGCTACCGGACAAACTTGCCAGGCCTTCACTCCGTTTACGCCGGCGACGCCGTCACCGTGCTCGCGATTCTCAACCTTCAACGGACTGTCGCAAACAGAAACGTATAACCTGGAGTTGAGTGGATATGCGCAGGACGCGTGGTCTCCGGCAGATCGTGTGTTGATCGAACCGGGATTGCGCTTCGATTGGGATGAGATTGTGCGCAAGCCGCTACTTTCGCCGCGACTGGCGGGTACATACGTTTTGGGTCACGACGGAAATACGAAGCTCTCGGCGGGAATCGGACTGTTCTATGACGCGACGAATTTGGTACTGATATCACGTCCCTACGCGGGATCGAGAACGGACCTTTTTTTCAACACGGATGCGAATGGGAACCAGGTTGTGACTGGTCCAGTTTTCACGACGTTCACGGTAGATCGGAATACGTTGCAGGCGCCGCGTTATTTGAACTGGAGCGTAGGTGTGGAGCAGAAGCTTCCCGGCGCGGTGTATGTGAAGTTGGAGTACATCCAGAAGCGTGGTACGCACGGGTTTGTTTACGATTTGGCGGCCGGAGAGCCGCCACTCAGCGGCAACTACGTTCTGATGAATACGCGGGACGATCACTACTACGGAATCCAGATCAGCGGGCGGCATACCTTCAAGCACAGTTACATGCTGATGGCGTCGTATATACGATCCAGTTCGACGTCGAATCAGGTGCTCGACTTCAATGTCGATAATCCTGTGTATAGTCCACAATTGCCGGGACCGTATCCGTGGGATGCGCCGAACCGTTTTCTGTCCTGGGGGTTTCTGCCGCTGATCAAGGGGTTTGATTTCGCCTATTCGGTCGAGGCGAGGACTGGGTTTCCGTTCAATGTGGTCAACGATCAACAAGTGCTCGTGGGAGAGCCGGGATCGCGCCGGTTCCCCACTTATCTCTCGTTGAATGTGTTCGTCGAAAAGCGCTTCCATCTGTTTAGCCGTTACTGGGCGATCCGAGGCGGATTTGAGAACGTCACAAACAGGGCGAACCCCTACTCGGTAAATAATGACATCAACTCACCGGAATTCCTGACGTTCGGATCCTATGCCCGACGATCCTTCACAACGCGAATCCGGCTGGTGGGCCGCAAGTGAGCCTTCCCGCGCTGATGAGCCCGGAGTTGATCAAGCCTTTTCAGTGCAGCGAACGTTCGAGACTTCGTTCTCGAGAGCACGTTCGATAGATTCCGATTTGCGCTTTCCACGCGCAACCATGCTTACATATGAAGCGGCGACACCGAGTCGCCTCGCCACTCGCGAAAACATTCCATAAAAGCGCCGGTGCAATTGGAGAGGCGAGAGACGTCTTCGCCGGCCATTTGTAGAGTTTTGTGTCATTGAAGGTAGCCCTGTTCAAAATTGTTCTAATAAGGTTCGATGCGCGAAGAGCGCCGAAACGGTGTCTCAGAGCGTGCTTGCGGAGGATGTTGTCACTGAATGTTACCTGGTTGGTATGTACTTCCGTTCATTTCCGGCGTGAGAAGCAGCTCTGTTTTCGGTTACTATCATCGGGATGTCAGCGTCTGAAAATCTGGTGAAGCCGCGTCCGTTGCAGGACGGCGACACGATCGGCATTGTGGCACCTGCCAGTCCGATCCAGCGCTCGATGCTGGAGGCGGGTTGCCAGTACCTGCGTGAAGCGGGATACCGGACGTTTTACTTCGACAATATCTTTCACGAAGACATGTATTTTGCCGGTCCGCCCGACCAACGCGCTCGGGATATCGAAGAGATGTTCGAGCGCGACGACGTGAGCGCGGTGCTCTGTGCGCGCGGTGGGTACGGGGCCAACTATGTGCTGCCATACCTGAACCTGGACCGACTGAAGAAGTTCCCGAAGATCTTCATGGGATACAGCGACGTTACGTCGCTACTCACATGGATGAACGATGCGGGCCTGGTCACCTTTCATGGTCCGATGGTGACGAAGGATTTCGCTCATCCCAATGGAGTTCACTGGCCGACGTTTAACGCGTGCGTAAGCGGCCGGGCGAACTGGGCCCTCGACACGCATGCGCTGCCGGAGTTTCGTGCGATCGTGCGCGGGAATGCCGAGGGAGTTCTTTACGGCGGTTGCCTTTCGATTCTGGCTGCTTCAATGGGAACGCAGTATGAGTTTCAGCCGGAAGGAAAGATTCTGTTTCTAGAGGATGTCGCGACGAAGCCGTACCAGATCGATCGCATGCTGATGCAAATGAAACTGGCGCGAAAGTTTGAAGGCGTGCGCGGCATTATCTTTGGAGAGATGATGGATTGCGTTCAGCCGGGCGGCCAGAACTACACGCTGGAAGACGTGATCCGACGCATTCTGCGGGATCTGCGAATCCCGGTTGCGTTCGGACTGCCTTCTGGTCATGTGCCCTATGGAAACGTGTCGTTGCCGTTTGGGGTACGCGTTTCGTTGACTGCTGATTACGACGAGGGTGTGCGGCTGGAAATTCTGGAATCCGCGACAGAAGCGAAGATTGCACTGCCGACCAACTTGAGCCAGAACGTCTGATAAGACATGAATCATCGCAAACACATACACCTGATTGGAATCTGCGGCACGGCGATGGCGTCGTTGGCGGGAATGCTGAAAGCCCGGGGCTTTCATGTAACGGGATCGGATGCGGCGGCATATCCGCCGATGTCTGACTTTCTGGCCTCGTTACATATTCCGGTTGCGCAGCCGTTTTCTGAGAAGAACCTGGAGCCGCGGCCGGATGTGGTTGTGATAGGAAACGCGATGTCGCGCGGGAACGTGGAACTGGAGTATGTGCTGGATCAACGGATTCCGTTTCAGTCGATGCCACAGTTGTTGCACGACGAGTTCCTGAAGCAGCGAGACGTGATCGCGGTTGCGGGAACGCACGGCAAGACGACGACGACATCGATGCTGGCGTGGATCTTCGAGGCGGCAGGGCGTAAACCGGATTTCCTCGTCGGAGGTATTGCCGAAAACTTTGGAAGCAGCTTCGCGTTGGGTGGCGGCGAGAACTTCATCATCGAGGGAGATGAGTACGATACGGCGTTCTTCGATAAAGGGCCGAAGTTTCTGCATTACTTCCCGACGTCGGTGATTCTGACTTCGGTTGAGTTCGATCACGCAGATATTTATGCCGATCTGGCGGCGGTAAAGACAGCCTTCAAGCGGTTAGCGAATTTGGTGCCGAGACGAGGGCGGATCATCGCATGGGATGGAAATCCGAACGTAGATGAATGCGTCGCGAAGGCATTCTGCGCGGTGGAGCGATACGGTTTTGGGGAGAATTCCCAGTGGCGCGCCGTCGATGTGAAGTATGGACCGGACGCAACCACCTGGACGGTGCTGCGGGACGGCAAAAGTTGGGGAGAGTTCGAGTTCCCGCTGGCTGGTGAGTACAACGTGCTGAATGCCACGGCAGCGGCGGCAATGGCTATCGGTTATGGCATCACGGCGGAGCAGAGTGCCGACGGACTGCGAAGCTTCCAGAGCGTGAAGAGGCGGTTGGAAGTTCGCGCCGAGGTCGATGGGATCACGATCATCGATGATTTCGCGCATCATCCAACGGCGATCGTGCAGACGCTGAAGGCGCTGCGAACGCGGTATGAAGGGCGGCGGTTGTGGGCGATCCTGGAGCCGAGATCGAATACATTGCGGCGAAACGTGTTTCAGCCCGAACTGGCGTGTGCCCTGGCAGTAGCGGATGAAATCGTTATCGCGCAGATTTTCAAGCCGGAGGCGGTTCCAGAGCGAGAGCGGCTGGATTTGAATGCAGTTGCGGGGATGTTGGCGAAAGGAAACAAACGAGCCCGCATCATGGCGAACGCCGACGAGATCGTCGAGCAGGTTACTCCCGAGTTGCGCTCGGGAGATGTGGTGGCCATTCTTTCCAATGGCGGGTTCGGGGGGATCTATGAAAAACTTCCGCAGCGTATTGAATCTCTGCGCGAGGTGAAGACCCGAGTTTGAAAGCGACCTTCGCGAAAGCCGCGCTGTCCGCTGTTTTCTTCATCAACCTACTGTTCGCGCAAGCGCAGACGGCGCAGTTTGCCGTAGTCGATCAGACGTGTCCGGCATTTGCCCACGATGGTGCGGTGGGATCGGATCAATGGCGGTATGAGATCTCGCTCGCAGATCTACGGGCCCAGATGTTCCATGTTCATATTGCGCTGGCGCCGAGTTCGCCCGATCTGAAAGTGCAGCTTCCGGTGTGGAACGCGGTGTACCAGGTGCGAGACTTCTCGCAGTACGTTCGCAACGTGAAAGCCGCGGATAAAAACGGAAACGAAATAACGCCGGTTCCCACGGACAAGACCACCTGGAGCGTCCCCAACGCAACGGCGATCGATTACGACTTCCTGGCACAGCTCCCAGGGCCGTTCGGGATCGAACTGAATCCGGAACACGCGTTTCTGAACATGGCGATGTTGCTGATGTATCCGGTAGGAGCGCCGAAAGAGACAATGAGGGTGCAATTTGGCGGCGTACCCAAAGGGTGGCGTGTAGCGACGCCCCTGGCGGCTGCGTTGAGTCAGGACGGTGCAGGCTCGGTCTATTGCGCGGCGAACTACGACAGACTGGTGGATTCGCCGGTGGAGATCAGTGACTTCGCCGAGAACGATTTCGAAACGAACGGCGGCCATTTTCGCGTAATCGTGCACGCCAGCCCGGCAAATTACTCGACGGAAGATCTTGATCGAATGCTGCAAAAGATTGTTGCATCTGAGATCACATGGATGGCGGACCGCCCGTTTGAGCAATACACATTTATCTACCATTTCCCGAAAGGAAGCGCGCACGGCGGAATGGAGCATGCTTACGGGACCGCGATCGAGGCCAGAGCGCCAATTCTGACGGGAGATCCGACGTCGCTGGCCAGCCTGAGTGCTCATGAATTCTTTCACCTGTGGAATGTGAAGCGCATCCGCCCAAAATCAATGGAACCGATCGACTACACAAAGGAAAACTACACGCGGGCACTGTGGTTCAGCGAAGGAGTGACCAGCACGGTGGCGGAGTTCACGCTCTTCCGTACCGGGATGGTAGATGAAAAGGAATTCCGCGCGCGCCTGGCAGCGGAGATCCGCGAGTTGGAGAGCCGTCCCGCGCATTTAACGCAGAGCGCAGAGAGTTCAAGCCTGGAAGCGTGGTTGGAGAAATATCCTGCCTATCGCGCGCCGGAGCGCAGCGTTTCTTACTACAACAAGGGCGAGGTAGTGGGGATGATGCTGGACCTGGCCATTCGAGAAGCGAGTGACGGGACGAAGTCGCTGCGCGAACTATTCCAATGGATGAATGAGCATTATGCAAAGCAGGGGCGCTATTTTCCGGATTCAGACGGCGTGAAGGAAGCGGCAGAGGCAATCACGGGAAAGAGCTTTGGCGAATTCTTCCAATCGTATGTCTCCGGCTTGAAGGAGATTCCTTACGACGACTTTCTGAGTAGCGTCGGCTTGAAGGTGAAGGCGAGGAAGATTACGGTCGCCGATCCTGGATTTACGGTGAGTGGGAATTTCAGCGGGATGGCGATCGTCGATTCAGTTGAGCAGGGAAGCGATGCCGGGCAGCAGGGAATTTGGCCAGGAGACGTGATCCGACAGATCAATGGAGAAACGGTATCGAACTTCGGCACGCAAATCGCGAATTTTGAACCGGGGAACCGATTGCGACTAGTGGTCGCGCGCGATTCAACGGCCCTGGAGTTGCCGCTGCGGATGGGCAGTCGCGAGCTGGTCGACTATGACATCGTCAATGCGAGTCATGTAACCACAGCACAGCGCGAACGGCGCGAGGCATGGATGCGCGGCGAAGCACAGACCGCCACTCCCCATTGATATGCGGAGCCTGATTACACTCCTGTGGTGGATCATCGCGGCTCCGCTAACCGCTCTGTGGGGATTCCCGTGGACTCTAGTTACGGGGGAAATCGATGCAATGTATTGGACGGCACTGTGGGTCGCGCGCGTGGGAGTGCGAATTGCCGGAGTCCGCTGGAAGCTGATCGGGCTGGAGAAGTTGCCGATGACGAGCAACTACATCTTCATGTCCAACCATGTGTCGAATGTTGATCCGCCGCTGCTGATTCCGCTTCTGCCGCGTAGAGTTACCGTGATGGTGAAGAAGGAACTGTTCAAATTGCCGATCCTGGGGCGGGCGATGCGCATGGCGGATTTTGTTCCGATCGACCGCAGTAACCGGGACGCCGCGATTGGAAGTGTCCGCGAGGCAGCAACCATCGTGCGAAAGGGGTTGGACCTGGTGGTATTTCCCGAAGGCACAAGGTCGCCCGACGGGAGATTGTTGCCATTCAAGAAGGGATCGTTTTACCTGGCGATGGATACAGGAGTGCCGATCGTTCCGGTCACGATTCTCGGGACCGAAGAGTTGCTACCAAAGGGCTCAGTGCTGGCACGGCCTGGGACCGTCAGTATCGTGTTCCACTCTCCGATCGATCCGAAGGAATTTAAGGATCGGGATGAGCTCGTGGAAGCAGTCAGGGCCAGTGTGGCGAGCGCGTTGCCGGAGGGAAGGCGATAGTGCCGGGGGGCTGAAGCCCTGTTTTGTTTAGCGTGGGACGCGGCCCTGAAGGGCCGCTCTTCCACCAGATCGGGGCCGGTTCGGCTGCCGAGCGCCGGTAGTGGCCGAATTACCTTGGTTATGTTTCAGGATGCCGAAATTGTGATATGAAGTGCCGGACAAGCTCCTTCATCCGGGAGGGGTAATGGGCTGGGACGGCGAAGAACGAAGAAGTAGTCCGCGAGCACGATGTGTGCTTCCGATCGAGTTGCGCATTGACGGGAGTCCGTATCCCGCACAGGCGGAGACCACCGATGTCGCTACGACAGGTTGTTACGTGACAACCATGTTCCCCTTGCCAGTTGGCACAAAGCTCACCGGCGCACTTTCCATTGGCTCCCGCAAAATGGAGGTGAAGTGCCAAGTGATTACGATGGATCCGAGTCTCGGGAACGGGATTCGGTTCGTGGAAATGTCGGAAGACGATAAGGCTGAGCTGAAGAGCTACCTCGATGGCGTAGAGCCGTCGGACACAGATTCAGGGTCGATCATTCGGTAGAACCTCCAGCGCCACCGATTACAAACCTTTCTTTTCGATCATGCGGGCGGTAAGGGCGACGCCGTCGCGTCCGTCGTGGAGTTTCAGCGAAAAAACCAGGACATTCCATTGCCAGCGTGAGCTGCGCGTTGGTAGTTGGGGCAATCCACGGAAGCCGCGGTCGATATAGGTTTCATGAGTATCGGCAACGGTGCGGATTACCTCTTTCCATCCGTCGCCTAGTTCGGGGAACTGCTCGAACATATTTTTGCCAACGAACCATCCGCGCTTGCGTTCGAAGAATGACGCGAAGTAGTCGTTGACGTATTCGAAGTTGCCGTCGCGGTCGAGGATTTCGAAGACCACATCTTCGCCCATGGAAAGGCTGATGCGGCTGTAGTAGAAGTCGCGGGCATCAACGACAACGGGCTTACCGCGGCGTTTGGCTTCGAAGGTGTGCAAGGCGGTGAGGAGATCGTTGACCGAGCTATAGCCTTTCAGCAGGTGGATGTCAGCAATTCCGCCGAAACGGCGCTCGAGCGTAGCCGACATGATGATGATCGGGACCTCGGGACGCTTCTTGCGAAGCGTATCGGCGACCTCGGTGCCGAACTGGCCCGCGCCAAGGTGGTAGTCGAGGACGGCGATGTCGATGTCGCGCAGTTTGGCTGCGGCGTCTTCGATGCGCGAGGTCGCGACCACCTGATAGCCATTCTGACGAAGAATGGTGGCACGCAGCAGGAGGTTATCCTCGAGATCGTCGAGGAGCAGGACGCGAATGGGCTTGCGTTCGTCCGGCTTTTTCCCTTCACCGATTTGGCGGATGTCGGCCAAGAAAGTCTCTCAGTCTTTCAGTCGATCAGTTATTCAGTCGATCAGTCATTCAGCTCTCCGCTTTCGGCCTTCAGTTATCGGCCAGAAACGCGGAGTCAGCTAGTGTGCTGACTTTTCTTTCGTGCCCAGTGCGCGAATCGTTTTAGCAAGTTCGGGCAGTTTATTAAAAATGGCGACGGCTCGTAGCCATTGCCGATTTTCAATCGCTGGATAACCGCTGACTACGGTTCCCGGTGCCACGTCATTGGGGATGCCACTCTGGGCGGTTGCGATTGCTCCGTCACCAATTTTACAGTGGCCGGCCACGCCGACCTGGCCAGCGAGAATGACTTTGTTGCCCACTTCGGTTGATCCCGCGAGTCCCACCTGCGCACAGAGCAAAGTATCTTCGCCAACGGTACAACCGTGACCAACCTGCACAAGGTTGTCGATTTTCGTGCCTCGGCCGACTCGGGTCTCACCGATGCTGGCGCGATCGACACAAGCGTTGGCCTGCACTTCCACGTTGTCACCAAGGATAGCCGGTCCGGATTGAACGATCTTCCGCCAGTGGTTGTGTTCATCTTTGGCAAAACCAAATCCATCGGCACCGATCACCACGCCGTTCTGCAGGACCACGTTGTCTCCGAGCTGACAAAACTCACGGACAACGGAGTGCGCGTGAGCGAACAAATTGTTGCCGATGCGAGCGCCGCGATAGAGAACGACGTGAGGAAGAATGACACAGTTCTCACCGATGATTACGCTTTCGTCGATGACCACATAAGCAGCGATGGAGGCGTTCGCCCCGATTTGCGCCGAAGCATGAATCTGCGCGGTGGGATGAATGCCGGGAGCATATCCCGGTGGCTGATAGAAAAGCTCGAGAGCGCGCGCGAAGGTGAGATACGGGTTCGCGCTGCGCAGGGTGGTCACTGGAGCAGCAGGGAAGTCGTCGGAGACGATCACCGCTGATGCTTTTGTGGTCTTCACCGCGGAGGCGTATTTGGGGTTAGCGATGAAGGTGATCTGCTGAGGACCGGCTTCTTCGATCCCGGCGACTCCGGTTATTTCGGCATCATCGCCGTCGAGACGTACACCGAGTTGGGTTGCGATTTGCGAGAGCTTCATGGGGCAAGCACCCCGCTTTTGCGCAACGTGGGGCGCACCGACGATTCTACTAGAGGCGGTTCGGAGGCCTTGAGAGAAAGGGGAGAGGCGTCCCACCACCGCGCGTTTCATACATTTGTGGAGAACCAGACATCCACGGGAGGTAAAAAGGATTCGAAGGGGAACGAAGCGAGGAACAAAGATATGCGGAGTTTGATACTGGTTTTGGTCGTTTTGATCGGTGTGGCTTCGGCATCCGCACAACAGGAATATGTTGGGCGATTCAACGCCTTTGGCGGTTATTCGTTTTTGGATTCGCCGAAACTCAATTTGTTCGAGAATGGCTTTGATGGGACGTTCGGCGTCAACATCAAGCGGTGGATTGCGTTTGGTTTTGACTTCAGCATATTCACCGGTGGTTCGAATCTGGTCCCGAGTGATTTGAATGCGGCCACACAGCAGCAACTGGCGCCGATCCTGGTATTGCTGCCGCCGGGGGCCACCATCAGCGTTCCATTCGACGCAAGAACGTCTACTTATGCGATCGGACCGCAAATCAACATCCGCAAGTTACAGAAGGTGACATTTCTCATTCGTCCGGCGTTGGGAGCGTTGCACGAAGATGTAACGGCCAAGCCGACCGATCCACTAACCGTGGCGATCGTGGCGGGTTTGTTGGGACCAAGCGGGAAAACCAGCAGCACGGCGACGTTTTATGGATTCGGAGGAGGAGTCGATTTCTTCCCGAAGAAGCACGTGGGAGTTCGCGTGACGGCGGACTTTGTACACTTCGCGATCTTTCAGAGCTTTCTGAATGGCGGACGCAATGCAGTGCGGTTCTCGATTGGGCCGACCTTCCAGTTCGGTGGAAACGTGCAGTAAATCATCCGCAGCCGGGGTCCGATGCTGCGACGTGACCACAGCAGGTGCACACTTATTCGCTGAACATGGGTACCTGACGCGAGTCGGAGGGCCCAGTCGTAGGTTTACGGCGGCGTGCGCCGGGTGCACCGATCACGGCCAGCACGCCCAAATCTGATAAGGCCGTCTTTGGCACAAAGATCCGTTGAGTGTTGGAGCGCGCATCGGGCGGGTTCACGAAGTAGCCCTCAGGAAGAATTTGCGTGAGGTCGTTGGGCATCATCCCTTCGAGAACGTCGTTATCCCGAAAATGCAAGCGGACCCAAAGCCCCTCGGTGCGGGGGCGAGTGGTGAAGGTTTTGCGAATCAGGTCTTCGGTGTCTCCGAAGTCGCGCACAAAATAGACACCCTTTACTTCCTTCAGATCCACGCTGACGAGTTTGCCGGCCAGATTCAGCATTTCCAGCTTTCCATCGACAATGAAGGTAGCGGTAACGTGACCCTGCATGGTGTCGCGGTCGAGCTTGCGAATGATGACTTTCTTATGGGTAGAAGGCATGGCGTGCATCCCGATTGTGCCACTTTTTCTGTTCCAATAGCGGACTACGGAAGGAAACGTAGCCAAAATGTGAACAGATATGCTATGTTTTGTGGTTCACAAGGCTTCGGATCGTCTGTAAGTCGCACCAATTGAGTCACTTAGAGGCCAGAATCGATTTGCCCACAACGGGCACCGGCAAAGCGAAGTTCTGCTTGCGGTGGTTGTCTTGTCGGTCGTTAGCGTGTAAGTCACAGAAAACAGGCGACATACTTATTTCTTCAAAGTTCTCGAAAAGCGCCCAGGGTGCGGGTGTCCGGGGACGGTAAGCGGGAGGAAATTGGCAGACTACATCTACACGATGGAAACCCGGCTCTCGCCGGACCAACTTCGCGCCGTCAACTTCGTAGAGGAAACCGCCCGGGCGCATGGGATGAACATCTACCTGACGGGTGGGACGATCCGCGATCTGATGACTGGATTTTCGATCCGCGACCTGGATTTCACGATCCAGGGAAACCCATTGAAATTCCAAAAGGAACTGGAGAAATTTGGAGCGCGAGTGGAATCCGCGGACGAGACCAGTAAGTGGATCTCGCTCACATTCCCTGGAGGATTCCGCGCAGAAATAGAGATGGCGCATACGGCTCGATACGAGAAGCCTGGTAAGCCGCCCGTCATCGAGCCTTCGGGGATTGCAGAAGACCTGCGATGCCGGGACTTTACGATCAACGCCATGGCGCTGTCGTTGAACCCGGGATCACGGGGGTTGCTGCTCGATCCGATGAACGGCGCTGCCGATCTGGAGGCGAAAGTTATACGCGTTCTGCATAACTATGCGTTCCTGGAGCAGCCAATTCTGCTGATCCGGGCGACGAGATTTGCGGCGCGGTTCCACTGGACCTTCGAAGAGCGCACGCAAGCGCGCTATGACTCCGCGCGCGAAGGGAATTACATCGAGAATGTCAATCCACGGGACATCGGGTACGAAATCGAGCAGATTGCGTATGAAGATGATCCGTTGGGCGTTATGAAAGCACTTGAGGCGCACGATTGGCTGAAGGTGCTGCATCCGCACTGGTCGGTGGCGAAGGTGGATCAGAACGGATTGGCAGCGCTACTGAAGACGCGCCAACAGTTGTTAGAAAACGGAGTGGATGGGAATCCCTCGGCCGCGGTGATGTACTTCCTGACTGACAAGCTGGGAGAGAAGGAAACAAGCGAAATTCAGAAGGCAATTCCGAACAAGACGCTGGTCGAGAATTGGAAGCACCTGGAAGAAAATGCAAAAGAGCTGGCGAAGAAGCTAACCGGGAAGGAATCGGCGACGCCGTCGATGACGTGGGATGTGCTGACGGCGGCCAAGCCGGAATCGTTGATGTTCCTGGCAGCTACGACAAAGCAGCAGGCGGTTCAGAAACACATCGAGAACTTCTTCGGGAAGTGGCGACAGATTCCGCAACGTTTCCCATTGCCCGAAATGATCGAGCTGCAAATCACGCCATCACAGCCGAATTACAAAGAAGTGACGGATAAAGCGTTCCGGCTGTTGCTGGATGGGAAGCTGCGAACACCGAGCGAGACCACCAAATTCCTGAAGCCGTTTGCGCCGCCACCGCCACCGCCACCTCCTCCTCCGAAGGAGAAGCGTGGGAAGAAGGCGGCTGCGGAAGCCGCGGCTGCGGCAGAAGCAGCAAAGAAGGCTGAAGCCGAGAAGGCAGCAGCTGAGGCGCAGAAGAAAGGCGCCAAGCACGCGGCCAAGGAAGCTCCGAAGAAAACTGCGGCTCCGGCGAAGAAGGTGTCTGCAAAAGCAGTGAAGGCGAAAGCGCCGGCGAAGAAAGCTGCGGTGAAAGCGAAGCCAGCGGCTGAAAAAAGCGGGGAAGAAAAAGTAGACAGCGATTTAGTGGGATATTGTTTTTCATCCCACCTCTGCCAAAAGAAGGCAGAGATGGGGCACCTGGGATGGCGCTCAAACCGGAGTGCCAGGTCCGGTAAGTTCACAGGCTTCCCACATGCCCGACATCAAGGTTGCGACTGATCAGTCTCGGTTCTTCGACGATCGAAGATGCCTCTGCGCATACAGCGATCCCATTTTCATTAGATGTCCGAAGTGTCAGAGTCCAGGCGCCCTACGTTTGCCAATTGAGGCTGCCACGAAAAAACGATGGCAAGCAAGAAGGTTCTTTGGGTGCGCGGACTGCGGTCATAGCTTCGACTGGAAGCCGCATCTCGTCATACATAGCGTAGACAATTGGGAATCTACTCTTCCGCTGTTGCTTCGGACTGTGTGCTGTGGCAAGACTCTATGGGCATTCAATGAACAGCATCTCTCTTTCATCGAAACTTATGTTTCGGCCCTGATTCGAGAGAGAAGCGGCAGTTCGAACGCGAGTCTTGCAAGCCGCCTTCCGCAATGGATCAAGTCTGGAAAAAACAGGCAGGCAGTGCTCAAGGGTATCGCCAAACTGAAGCGCACGGTATCGAAACAAAAGTTGGATAGCACACACAGGCGGTTTGGTCCGTGATTTCCACAAAGCTTTGCGCCCGCTGCTTCTCATGTGGATAGCTGCCCACTACAATTGAAGTAGTCCCCATGTCCCAATTCGTTCATTTACATCTGCACACCGATTACTCCCTCCTGGATGGCGCCTGCGACGTCGACAAGCTGGTTAAACGCGTAAAGGAACTCGGAATGCCGGCGGTCGCGATGACTGATCACGGCAACGTCTTCGGCGCGGTGAACTTCTACAACGCCGCGAAGAACGAGGGCATTAAGCCGATCATCGGGTGCGAGCTGTATATCTGCAAGAAAGAAGATCACAACACCGATCGGATGGTGCCGGAAGGCGATACGTATAACCATCTACTGGTGCTGGCGGAGAACGAAGAGGGCTACCGCAACCTGGTGAAGATCACGTCGGAAGCGTCGCTGCACGGCTTCTACTACAAGCCGCGGATCAGCAAGCGCTTTCTCGCCGAGCACAGCAAAGGCTTGATTGGACTTTCAGGGTGCCTGAAGGGCGAGGTCGCCGAGAACCTGACGGAAGGGAAGTACGACGCATCGCGACAGGCTGCGGCGACTTTCAACGACATTTTCGGCGCGGGAAATTTCTTTATCGAAGTGCAGAACCAGGGACTGCCGCAAGAGCACAAGATTCTTGCGGATCAGTTCCGGATCGCGCGGGAGCTCGGCATTCCCGCGGTTGCAACTAACGACAGCCACTACCTGTGCGAGGACGATGCCCACGCGCAGGACGTGATGATCTGCATACAAACGGGCAAGTCTGTCGCCGAAGAAAATCGCATGAAGTTTCAGACCAACCAGTTCTTCGTAAAGAGCTACGAGGAGATGGAGAAGGTCTTCGGCAGCGAGCCCGACGTACTGAAGCGGACATTGGCGATCGCTGAGCGCTGCAACTTCAAGCTGAACAAGGTGAGCAATCCGTTTCCCCGATTTGATGTGCCGGCGGGAATGGATATCGATGGCTACTTTGAGCGCGTCTGCCGCGAGGGATTCGCAAGAAGACTGGAACTGCTGCGCGAGTTACAGGGGCAGGGCCGGCTGAAGCATCAGATCAGCGACTACGAGCAGCGGCTCTCGTGGGAAATACAGATCATCAAGCAGATGAAGTTTCCCGGCTATTTCATGATCGTGTGGGACTTTATCCGCTACGCGAAAGAGCATGGAATCCCGGTGGGACCGGGGCGCGGATCGGCGGCGGGATCGCTGGTGGCGTATGCGATGTCAATTACGGATGTGGATCCACTGCAGAACGAGTTGCTGTTCGAGCGCTTCCTGAATCCTGAGCGCGTGAGCATGCCTGATATCGACGTCGACTTCTGCATGAACCGGCGCGGCGAGGTGATCAAGTACGTCACGGAGAAGTACGGGCGCGAGAACGTAGCGCAGATCATTACATTCGGCACGATGGCGGCGAAGGCGGCAATCAAGGATGTGGGCCGCGTGCTGGACATGCCGTATGCGGAGGTGGACCGGATCGCGAAGATGATCCCCACCACGCTGAATATCACCATCGATCAGGCGTTGGAAGATTCGCCGCCGCTCGCGCAGGCATACGAAAACGAGCCGCAGGTGCGGCAGATCATCGATACAGCAAAGAAGCTGGAAGGGCTGGTGCGCAACTCGGGCGTGCACGCGGCCGGTGTAGTGATTTCACCGCAGCCACTTACCGATCTTGTTCCGGTGCACCTGACGAAGAACGAGGAAATCGTGACCGCGTATGACATGAAAGCCATCGAGAAGCTCGGGCTTCTGAAGATGGACTTCCTCGGACTGACGACGCTGACGATTCTCGACGACGCGCTGAAGCTCATCAAGCAAGTGCGGGGCGTGGACATCAATCTGCAGACGCTGGTGACGGATGATCCCGAGACGTACAAGAAAGTGTTTCACAGTGGATTGACGTCGGGTGTGTTCCAGTTTGAATCGCACGGCATGCGAGACGTGCTGCGCCGGTACCAGCCGAACTCCATTGAAGATTTGACGGCATTGAATGCGCTCTACCGCCCAGGTCCGATCCAAGGCGGCATGATCGATGACTTCATCGATCGTAAGAGCGGTCGCAAGAAGATTGAGTACGAACTGCCGGAACTGGAAGCGGTGCTGAAGGAAACGCTGGGCGTGATCGTGTATCAGGAGCAGGTGATGCAGATCGCGAACCGGCTGGCCGGCTATTCACTCGGTGAAGCGGACCTTCTGCGGCGCGCGATGGGGAAAAAGAATGCCGAGGAGATGGCGAAGCAGCGCGAGCGCTTCGTGCAGGGTGCGCTGGAAAGGAAGTTCCCGCAGAAGAAAGTCGAAAAGATTTTCGATCTGATGGAACAGTTCGCCGGATACGGTTTTAACAAGTCGCACTCGGCGGCTTATGCAGTGCTGGCGTATCAGACGGCCTATCTGAAGACGCACTTCCCGGTGGAGTTCATGGCGGCGCTGCTGACGTCGGTGACCGGCAACACGGACGACGTGGTCAAGTACATCAACGAGTGCCGCGATATGGGCATTCCAGTCGAGCCGCCCGACATCAATGTGAGCGATGCGAATTTCACGCCGCATGGGCAGGCGATCCGGTTTGGTCTGGCGGCAGTGAAGAATGTGGGTCACAACGCGATTGACTCGATTGTGGCGGCGCGCAAGGAACTGGGGAATTTCACGTCGATTTACCAGTTCTGCGAAAAGGTCGATCTGCGGCTGCTGAATAAGCGAGTGGTGGAGTCGCTGATCAAGAGCGGCGCGATGGATTCGCTGGGCCGCCGCAATCAGGTGATGCAGGCGCTGGATAAGGCGATTGAGCGCGCTCAGAAGACGCAGAGAGATGCGGAGTCAGGGCAGCACGGGCTATTCGGTGTGTTCGACGATCAGCCTGCGGCAGGGAACGGGAATGACGTGCTTCCTGAGGTGCCCGATTGGGATGAGCACACGCGGCTGTCGTTCGAAAAGGAAATACTGGGATTCTTCATCACAGGGCATCCGCTGGAAAAGTATGTCAGCAAGCTGAAGGACTTCCGGGCGCTCACGGTAGAAGAGATCTGCGCGATGAAGCAGTCGACCGGGCGAGATGAGAGCATCTCGACGGGCGGCGTGATCACAAGTTACAAGATCGCAAAGTCGAAGAAGGGCGATCTGTACGCGCAAGGCTCACTGGAGGATATGACAGGGAAGCTGGATTTCCTGCTGTTCTCGGACAATTTCAAGCGACTGCAAGAGAGGCTGAAACTCGAGGTGCCGGTGCTAGTGCGCGCATCCGTGCGGGTGGAAGAGGGCGCGAATCCCAAGCTGATGGTCAGTGACATCACTCCGCTGGAAGAGGCAAAACCCAAGTTGCCGGCTTCGCTGCGGCTCAAGATACCACTGGATTCAACGACGTCCGAGATTATCGACGAACTACACGGGATCATGGCGGCGCACAAGGGAGAGGCGCGGGTGTTGTTTGATTTGGAGCGTCCTGGAGACTTCATGGTGGTGATGGAAGCCGAAGGCTATAATGTATTGCCGGATCACGCGTTCGTCTCGCGTGTTGAGGAACTCTGCGGACGCGGAAGTGTCCGCGTAGTCGAATAGCCAGCCGTTCCGAACGGCTTTCCGAAAAGGATGTGCGCTGTGGTAGCAACCGGATTGGCACTAGTATGCGATCTGCTCGGCTCGGAACTGGAGCAGATACGAAGCGATACAGCGGACGGAAACCTAAATCAGATGGAAACAGCAACCAAGGCCCAGCAGGAATTGGAAAAGATCGAGAAACAGATCGCACAGTTGGAACCACTGGCGCGCGAGAACGAAGACGCTCACAAGCAACTGAAGGCCCTACACGACCAGGTAAATGTGCTGCGGAAGCACATTAATCAGAACATGAGCGCCTGGCAGCGCGCGGAACTGGCCAGACATCCGCAGCGTCCTTATCCACTGGATTTCGTGGAGAGGATCTTTACGGATTGGAGCGAGGTGCACGGCGATCGGCGATTTGCGGACGATGCCGCCATGGTGTGCGGAATGGCGCGTTTCCATGGCGAGCCAGTGCTGGTGGTCGGCACGCAAAAAGGCCGTACCACGAAAGAGAAAGTGCAGCGGAATTTCGGATCGCCCAATCCGGAGGGATATCGCAAGTCGATACGAGCCATGAAGTTCGCCGAAAAATTCGGGCGGCCCATCTTCACGTTTGTGGACGTTACCGGCGCCTATCCCGGAATTGGCGCCGAAGAACGTGGCCAGGCTGAGGCGATTGCGCAGAATTTGCGCGAGATGGCGCGGTTGAGAGTCCCGGTGATTACCGCCATCACTGGAGAGGGTGGCAGCGGCGGAGCGCTGGCGATCGCGGTGGCGAATCGCGTGGTCATGATGGAGAACTCGGTCTACTCGGTGATTTCGCCCGAGGGATGCGCATCGATCATGTGGCGCGATTCGAGCAAGAAAGAACTTGCGGCCGAGGCGATGAGGATCACGGCGAAAGATCTGACGGAACTAGGAATCATCGATGATGTGATTCCTGAGCCCCCGGGCGGTGCGCACAGCGATCATGACGCCGCGGCAGCCCTGGTGGATCAGTCGTTGCAGAAACACCTCGGAGAGTTGAAAAAGCTGTCGCCGGATGAGTTAGTAAAGTCGCGCTACGACAAGTTCCGCACGATGGCCCAGTTCTTCACGGAAGTGTAAGGCGACCCTCCTCGGCTAAAGCCGCTTTTCCAGGCATGCTCCTGGAAACGCTGCAGCATCCGCTTGAGGCGCGTGCTTACCATCTAGCTCCCCATAGCCCTCACTGAATGCGTTCCGCTGAATCCCAAGTGGTTGACCTCGTATAATTAACCTAATACCTGTGGGGGCGCTGGCCCATCTTATATACATAGTGAAAGGCGTGCTCGTTTAATGGCCACAACGGATTTGGCAGTACATGGCTCGACCGGACAGTCAGCAGGCAGCCGGATCGTGAATGATTTCAGCCTGCAAGTGGCAACGGTTAACGGCTCGGGGTCTCAGTCGGCGAATACGGTTCTGCTGCGAACGATCTTCCAGATGGGAGTGCCGGTTTCGGGCAAGAATCTCTTCCCATCGAATATTGCAGGGCTACCCACCTGGTACACCATCCGTGCCAACAAGAATGGTTACGTCGCGCGCAAAAAGGAAGTGGACTTCGTCATTGCGATGAATCCGGAGACGGCGGTTGAGGATGTGAAGGTGCTCGCGCCGGGTGCTGCAGTGCTCTACGACGAGCCGTTGAAGCTGAACGAGCTGCGTACCGATGTGACGTTCTATCCAGTTCCGTTTGACAAGATTACGGCCGCCGTTTGTGCGGAAGCGAAGCTCCGCAAACTGGTGAAGAACATGGTGTACGTGGGCGTGGTCGCCCATCTTCTCGGGTTGGACATGGTCGAGGCGGAGAAGGCGATTCGCCGGCAATTTGGGAAGAAGCAGAAAGCGGCGGACCTCAACGTGAACGCCGCGAAGGCGGGTTACGACTACGCCGTGGCGAATATCGAAAAGATGGACCCGTATTGGGTCATGCGGATGGACGAGACGCGGGGGAAGATCATCATCGACGGAAACTCGGCGGCGGCGTTGGGCTGCATGTTCGCGGGAGTGACGGTGGTGACCTGGTATCCGATCACGCCTTCGTCGTCGCTAGTGGAATCGCTCATTGATTACATGAAGAAGTATCGGATCGGGCCGGACGGCAAGGCTACTTTTGCGATCGTGCAAGCAGAGGATGAACTTGCCGCGGTGGGCATGGTGCTAGGCGCGGCGTGGGCAGGCGCCAGGTCGATGACGGCGACGGCAGGCCCGGGAATCTCGCTGATGTCTGAATTCACTGGGTTGGGATATTACGCAGAAGTTCCGGCGGTAATTTTTGATGTGCAGCGCGTGGGGCCTTCCACAGGTCTGCCGACGCGAACCGCACAAGGGGACATCCTGTCGACAGCATTCCTGTCGCATGGCGATACGAAGCACGTTCTGCTATTTCCCTCGTCGCCGGAAGAGTGTTTCACCATGGCGCAGGAGGCATTTAATCTGGCAGAGAAGGCGCAAACGCCGGTGTTCGTGATGTCGGACCTGGATCTGGGCATGAATAACTGGATGGCGGATGAATTTCCGTACCCGACGACGCCGATCGAGCGAGGGAAAGTTCTCTCGAAGGAAGATCTGGACCGACTAGGCGGATTTGCGCGCTACAAGGATGTCGACGGCGATGGGATCGGTTATCGAACGATCCCGGGGAACCAGCATCCAATGGCGGCATATTTCACGCGCGGCAGCGGACATAATGAGAAGGCGCAGTACAGCGAGCGTCCCGATGATTATCGGAACAATATGGACCGGCTCGCGCGGAAATTCGAGAATCTTCGCGACAGCGTGCCAAAGCCGCAACTGGTAGTCGACGGTACTTCCGAGATCGGCATACTGGCGTATGGGACGTCGCATTGGGCCACGGGAGAGAGCCGCGATCAGCTCAGGAAGGAATATCGGATCGAGGTGGATTACCTGCGGGTGCGCTCGTATCCATTCACCGCGGAAGTACACGATTTTATCGCGCGGCATAAGCGCGTTTACGTGATCGATCAGAATCGCGATGGGCAAATGCTCCAACTGCTGAAGCTCGATTCGACACCAGAAGAGGTGATCAAACTGCGGTCGGTGCGCAACTACGACGGGCTGCCGATTGACGCGCGCAGCATCACGGACAATATCCGCTCGCAGGAGGGACAGTAATCATGGCAACGACTCCAACTTCCACGCCGGCACCGAAGACCAATCACATCGGCTTGACGGTGGTGGAGTACAAGGGCGGAAAGACAACTCTGTGCGCCGGATGCGGCCATAACGCGATCTCGGAACGAATCATCGATGCGATGTTTGAGATGGGCGTGGAGCCGAGCCGGGTGGCAAAGCTCTCGGGAATTGGGTGCTCGTCGAAGAGTCCTGCGTATTTTATGAGCCGGTCGCCAAGCTTTAACAGCGTTCACGGGCGCATGCCATCGATTGCGACGGGGACGCTGCTGGCGAACCAGAGTCTGCTGGCGATTGGCGTGAGCGGTGACGGCGATACAGCGTCGATCGGTGTTGGGCAATTCATTCACCTGATGCGGCGCAATATTCCGATGATCTACATCATCGAGGACAATGGCGTATACGGGCTTACGAAGGGCCAGTTTTCGGCGACGGCGGATTTGGGATCGAAGCTGAAGACGGGCGTGATTAACGATCTGCCGCCGATCGATACATGCGCGCTGGCGATCCAGTTGGGCGCGACGTTCGTAGGGCGCTCCTTCTCGGGCGATAAGAAGCAGCTGCTGAATATGCTGAAAGCTGCTATCGCGCACAAGGGAACAGTGATGCTGGACGTGATCTCGCCGTGCGTGACGTTCAACGATCACGATGGCTCGACGAAGTCGTATAAATTCACCAAAGACCATGAAGAGCCGCTGCACGACATCACTTTTGTACCGTCGTTTGAAGAGATCGACGTCGAGTACGCCGAGGGCGAGACGGTCGACGTGACCATGCATGATGGGTCGAGGCTGCGTTTGCGTAAGCTGGAAGAGGATTACGATCCAACGAACCGGATTGAAGCGATCAAGCGCGTCAACCAGGCGCAAGAAGCTGGAGAAGTGTTGACGGGCGTTTTCTACGTCAATACGAAGGCGCCGTCGTTTATGGAGCTCCTGAATCTGACGGATGACCCGCTGGCGACATTGCCGGAGGAGCGCGTGCGACCGTCGCGGGAAGTGCTGAAGGAGTGCATGGAGAGGCTGAAGTAGAGCGCGTTTCGCGTTCAAGTTTCACGAAAAGAGCCCTGCGTTGGGGCTCTTTCGTTTTGTGAACGAGGCTCCGCGGAGAGCCAGTTCCAATTCCGATTATTGTCGTGAAACGTGAAACTCGAAATGCCTGAAAGGCTGTTACGCAGCCAGTGGATCGTCCTTTTCATCCTGATTGCGTTTCTGGCGCTCGCCGGGGTTCTGATCGACGGTCTCCAAATCGGCGGGTGGCGTAGCAAGCGAGCCTTCCTCGGGTTCGCCAGTATGTTCCGGGCTATCACCTTCCTCGGGAAAATCGGTGTCACTGTCTTTCAGCAATGGGTCCTGATCGCGATGACCCAATTGGGCGCTGAGTGACGTGTTGGTGGTTTGCCGCGGTTTGTCCTGCTCGACTGCGCCTTTGTTTTCGAATTCATCTTTAGGATTTGTCATGTCACAGAAGATGAGCGGAGGCAAAGGTGCTGTTGCCTGAAGGAGTGCACCTGCTCCTAACGACTACTCCCACACATTCCAAAAGAGGGATGTGTGGGGCACCCCTTCCGTTACCCGCTCGAGGGCGAGCGGGCTCCATCGGACCGAGCGAAACTTTCGGCGGTCTGGGGCGTTTGTATAGATACTTGCTCTGAGCTGGCGTCGCAGTTGACGTCCTCGAGCCTTTGCGCAAACTCCTCGTGAGTTTCCGGGGAGTACGGGCGTAGCGCGACCTCCGCACCCGGTCGGCTACGCCCTTTCGTTTTTTGTGCACGCGAATCGGGCGAATTAGAATTCCTGTCATGAGTTCCCCTGGTTCGCTGATGCGGCCGTACGAGCGCCTGGTTCGCATACAGATACGCGGACGCGACTTCGAGGTCCCGGACAGCAACATGGTTCTTCGCTGCCTGCAATTCCTAGCGCCGGAAGATATTTCGTACGGACGATTTTGCTGGAATGAAGACTGTCAGTATTGCCGCGTGACCTATGACATGGGCGAGGGGACGCCAGTGCGTAAGGCGATTTCGTGCAAGCTGATGGTGCAGGATGGGATGAGGATTCTGGACATGGCAAACGAGATCAGCTATTGCCTGAGGAGCCTTAAGCTGCCGGCGAAGGAAGAAGGAAATGCGTGCCAGCAGAATACCGCAGCGACAGAAGAGAAATGAGTCAGGGGCGCGAGGCCGAGGGCTTGGCGGTGGATGCCGTTGCCCCCAGCTTACGCAGACGGTCGCGAGCCTGTTGCGCTTCAATGGTGCGCGGATAACGCTGAACCAGGGAATTCAGCTCCTTGACTCCGGCGTTCCGCTGTCCCAGTTCGAGCAGGGCGTAGCCTTTCTTTAGCTGAGCGGCCGCGGTCTTGTTGCCGCCGGGGTACATCTCCAGAACCTTGTCATAGTCCTTGACGGCCTGTTCGTAGTTGGCTTGACGGTACTCAATGTCGGCCAAATAGAACTGGGCATTTCCGGCAAGCTCGGTGGTCGGATAGTACTTCATGTAGTCGCTGAATTCCTGTACGGCGAGCTGATAGTTAGCCGAGTTGTAATCGCGCAGGGCATTGTTGTAGAGCACGTCGGGCGGCGGCGCCTGCACCTGCGGGACTCCACCGGGCGCGGTTGCGCCGGCAGCACCTGGAGCGGTACCAGCAGGAGCCGAGTTCAGATTCTGGCTGGCGGCCTGCATCGCATCGAGCTGCTGCGACATTTTGTTGAGGCGCGCTTTGAGTTCGTCGACACTGTCGTTCAGGGCCTGTATTTGGCCGGAGAGCTGATCATTGCGCGTGCCGGAGTCAGTATGCTGCTGCGCAAGCGCCTTCTGCAGGTCAGACATCGTTGTATTGAGCTTGTTGGCAGTGTCTGTACTTTGCTCGACCAGATTCCGCATCACGCCCATGCGTTCGTCGAAAGACTGCTTCATCTGCGTCAACTGGTCCTGGATAGCCTGAACCTGGGTTTGCAGCTGAATCATGTCCTTGTTGGCGGCGAAGACAGGGGAGGTGCCTAGAGCCAGCAGGGCAACGGCCGTAAAGAACTTGTATCGGTTCATTGGAATTCCTGTAAATGTTCCGTGACGCAATGATAGCGCGGAGCGTTAGCTGGGGCTAAAGCCCAGCAGGTAATTCTGAAACGCGGCCCTGAAGGGCCGCTCTTCCACAAGCCAGAAGACTTCGCAAAAGCCAGAGGGCCTCTTTTCGTTGGATGCCCACCTCGCCAAAAGCAGGCGAGATGGGCACCCAAAATTGCCTTCGTCGCTACTGCTTTCCGTAAACGAAATGGCCGCGGCGATTCTGCTGCCAGCAGCTTTCATTCGATTCGGTGCAGAAGGGCTTCTCTTTCCCGTAGCTGATTGTCTTGATACGGCTGGCGTCGACGCCAGACTGTACCAGGACATTTTTCACCGCGTTGGCGCGATTGTCGCCGAGCGCAAGGTTGTACTCGGTGGATCCACGCTCGTCGCAATGACCTTCGATGGTGAAGCCAATGCCAGGATTCTGCTTCAGGAAAGCGGCATCAGCCTGCAATGCAGCTTGTTGGTCAGGCTTGATGTCGTAGGAATCGTAGTCGAAATAGATATCTTTGACGTTCGAGTTGAACAGATCCATTTCGGTTGGCGACGGCGCCTTGACGACCGGAGCGGGAGGCGGCGTTACCGTAACCCGTGCAGTCGATTCCTGAGAACCACCCGCACCCTTCGCTGCCAGGTGATAGGTCGTGGAGTCCGTGGGGCTGACAGATTGGGAACCATTGGCATCCACTTTGTTGCCGTCGAGGGTGACGTCAGTTGCATTCTGAGTCTCCCACGTCAGCGTAGTGGACTGTCCCTGCTGAATGGTGTTGGGGTTCGCCGTCAAAGAGGCGGTCGGTGCCGCGGGAGGCGGCGGTGGAGGCGGGGGCGGCGGCGTGACTTTCTTTTTGCATGCACCAAGTGCCATGACGCCGGCCAACGCCAGAATAATCATCGACCACTGAAACGCTCTGTGCTTCAACTCTTCCTCCTGCCATCTGCGGATGGCGTATGTGGTTAAAAGTTCAGGGCGCCGGAACTGCTGTCCGGCTACTCTCAATGTGTACAGGTAATGCGTCAGCGAAAAAACGGTCGCTGAGGTACTACTTAAAACTCCAGTTCGGCTGCGAATTCTGGCCGGAGGTCGTTAGCTGCTTCTGGTTCGAGCCATCGGCCAGCATGGTCCAGATCTGATCGGTCCCGGTACGGTTCGATTGGAACACAATGTGACGGCTGTCCGGTGACCACGAAGGGAAGTCGTTGCGTCCGGCATCATGCGTCAACTGGACGAACTGCTTGGTGGTGATGTCCATGACGTAGATGTCTTGTGCGCCGGGGGCGCCAGGGCCGTAGCGGCGGATCCACGCGAACGCGAGGAATTGTCCGTTCGGCGCCCACGAGGGCGAAACCGCATAACCCTGATCGGTCATGCGCTGCACGTTTGTGCCATCGGCCTCCATCGTGTAGATCTGCGGCAACCCGGTGCGGCCGCTGACCCAGGCAATCTGGGAATTCGTCTTAGGATTCCAGGTCGGAGAAACGTCGGGACCTTTAACGGCAGTAATGCGCTTGAGCGCGTGCCCGGTGGAATCGACGACGTAAATTTCCGGATCGCCGCTTCGCGACGATGAGAAGGCGATCTTGGTACCGTCGCCGGACCACGACGGAGACAGATTCGTGCCACCGAAGCGCGGGAAGGCGACGTTCCGATTCAGATCGAGCGAGAACATCTCGATCTCCCAGTTGCCAGCGGCGATGCCGCTGTAGGCAACGCGAGTGCCGTCGGTCGAGATACGTGGTGAGAGCGAGATGGAGCCGCTGTGCGTTAGCTGACGCTGGTTGGCACCATCGTAGTCCATCAACCAGATCTCTTTGTGCCCGCTGCGATTGCTGACATAAGCGAGTTTGCTTTCCGCGATTCCGTTGATACCACCGCCCAGGCGGAAGATGATTTCGTTGGCAAATTTGTGAGCAATGACGCGGGCGGCTTCGGGTGTGGCTTGATCGTTATATTGCTTGCCGAGAATCTGTGGCGACGAGGTGTTCTTGATGTCGTAGAGCCACCCCTGCACGGTAATGTTCTGTCCTGCGAGGTTCAGATTCCCGAAGACCAGCATGGCGGCGTTCGGAGGAGGATTTCCCCAGACGTCGAACTTGACCTCCTGTGGCTGGCCTGGAACTTCGAGCGGATAAAAGCTTTTGGAAACAAGATCGAAGATGCCGGCGTTATCGAGGTCGTTCCAGAGCGTGTCGTTGAATACCTTGAGCAGGCCAGCGGCTTGGGGGTCAGTCGAGAGCGGCTTGAAATCGGGAACGGCAATACGGATCTTTTCGACGCCGAGACCGGTTCCGGTACGAATCCAGTCAGTTTGCGCGTGAAGGCAGAACGTAGACAGACAGAACAGTATGAGTGCGGAGAAGAATTTCTTCATCATTCGCCTTGAATGGACTCCGGAATTTCGCAAAGCGGATTACTCACGGCCTTACCTATCTTTTATAGTCGAACCAGAACTCAACGGAAACTTGATTCCCACCATAGTCAGGTGGTAGTGGCCCAAATGTGTCAATACGCTGCAAGGCACGGACAGCCGACTGATCGAGCGATGGCACACCGCTGGACTGTTCTACCTGGATGTTACGGGGCTGTCCGTTACGAGCAATGTCGAAGGTCACGTAGACACGGTTCGCGGCGGTAATGCGCGGGTCAACTTCGTACTTGAGCCAATTCGCAGACACCTTTTGCTGCACGACGCGCACGTACCAGGAGAATCTGGAGCCGAAATCCCCACCGCCGTTGAATCCGAATCCACCCTTGGCGCCGCCAGCGCTGAAGGTTCCGTAGGGGCCGCTGACGGGACCGCCCTGGCCGAAGGGCACAACATTATCGGCTTCTTCTACTGGCTTCGGCTTCTCCTCAGCCGTGGTGTGAGGCTTCTCTTTGGGTTTCGGCTTCGGCTTGGTGATCTTGTCGGGGATCGGGATCGCATCGGGTGGAGGCTGTACTTCTTCCACCTTGGGTTGGGACTGGGTCAGGCCCTTGGAGTCGTTAGCGAGAATATTCTGGGTCTCGACGGGAGGCTTGGGCAGCGGAATGGTGCTGACCATGGTCACGCCAATGGCACCGTCGCCTCCGCCCTCAGTACCCCAACTCTCGCCGCGGCGTCCTGCAACCAGGGTGTAAACGATAATTGAGGCGAACAGGAGCCCGTGCACCGCTATCGAGGAGACTAGCGGGAATCCTAATGGTTCACGTTCTGTGAAAATATCAGCGTTGGCCGCCATGCTCATTCAGGGGCTGGGTCACGATGCTGACATTGGTGATTCCAGACTGCTTCACCGCATCCAGGACGGTGGCAAAAGCGCCGAAGGTAACGTTTTCGTCGGCGCGAACGTAAAGTATTGGCCTTGTGGATCGCGAATCTTCTGGTGCAACTTGGCGGCGATCTCATTGATGTTGATGGGATCGTTGCCAAGGAAAACGCGCTGCGACTTATCAATGGAGATCACCAGACGTTCTTCGGTGATCTGCTTCACGGTTTTGGTCTTGGGCACGTTCACTTCAATTCCGGACTGCAGGACCGGGGCCGTGACCATAAAGATGATCAGAAGTACGAGAACAACGTCGACCAGCGGCGTGACATTGATGTCCGCCAGCGAGCTTTGCGTCCGACCTTGTGCGTTGGTGAATGCCATCTACGACCGAAGCTCCGCTTCTTGAGCAATAGCAGATTGACGAGCCGTAGCCGGTGGAGCAACGCGCTCGATGCTATTCAGCATTTCGAGCGAAAAATCGTCCATACGAGCGCCGAACTGCCGGACCTCGTTCACTAGGAAGTTGTAAGCGATAACGGCGGGAATAGCGGCGAACAGACCCGCGGCAGTGGTGATCAGCGCCTCTGAAATGCCGGGAGCAACCGCCCTAAGCGTCGCGGCGCCTGCGGTGCCGAGGCCCTGGAAAGCGTCGATGATGCCCCAGACCGTTCCGAACAGGCCGACAAAAGGCGTGACGGAGCCGGTAGTGGCGAGCCAGGGAAGGCGGCGTTCCAGGCGCGTCAGTTCTTCCGAAGAGGCGATCTGCATCGCTCGCTGGACGGCAACGGGGTTCCGAACTCCTCCTTGACGCTTCAGTTCCTCAAAGCCGCCTTCGAAAACGGACACAAGCGGACTCGGTTTGAACTGATCCGAGACAGCGGACATGTCCTGAAGGCGCGTGGCGCGTCGAAAAGCACGCTGAAAACGCGAGCTTTGGACGCGGGCGCGACGAAACATGCTCCACTTGGAGAGGATAATCGCCCACGAAAACAGGCTGAAGCAGAGCAGCAGGAGAAGAACGATCTTAGCGACGGGACCGGTCTGCCCGATCAGGCTACCTAGCTCCTCGCCACCCACAACGCTGGCTATCAAAAACGGATTTGGCATCACTTCTCTTGTGGTTTTTGCGCTGGATCTCGCAAAACGTAATTATAGATCAAGGTATCCAGTGAGATGCCCGCTCTAGGGCATGTACTGATTGCATACGAGGTACATGTAACAACTAATTAGCAGTTAGCACTTAGCAATTAGCTTATTTTGCGAGTCGTCGAGTTGGAGTTTCGCGCGGACGCCTACCACTCGATCATTTTCGCTGCTAAACTGCGGGCCAGAAATCAACTCTTGTCCTGGGTGTGCCGTGCTCCTGGAACTGCGCGTCGAAAATTATGCGGTCATCGATAGTGTGGTCGTGGAGTTTGCGCCTGGTCTAAACCTGCTGACCGGCGAAACGGGCGCGGGGAAATCCATTCTCATCGATGCGCTGGCGTTGCTGCTGGGAGAAAAGGCCTCGTCTGATGTGATTCGTCACGGAACGGATAAAGCCGTGGTTAGTGCCGTTTTCGAACTGGAAGAGGCGGCCGAGGCAAAAGCAGTGACGACGGTCCTTGGCGAGAACGGGCTCGACTTCGATGGCGAGCAGGTGATCCTGCGCCGGGAGATTCTGGCCGGAGGGCGCGGTCGAGTTTTTGTCTGCAATCAGCCGGCGACGGTGACGGTCTTGAAGCAATTGGCGCCAGTGCTGGCGTCGGTACACGCGCAGCGGGAGTCGATCCTGTCGTTCGATGACAAGACACGGCTGGAATTGCTGGATCGGTATGCGGGAAGCGATCGGCAGCCGACGGAAACGGCATTCGCGCGATGGAAAGATTTACGTGACCGCATCGAGTCTCTGGAAAGCGATGAGCAGGACCGATTGCGGATGCTGGACCTTTGGTCGTTTCAGCGAAAAGAGATTACGGAGGTCAATCCGCAGGCCGGCGAGGATGAAAAGCTGGGGGCGGAAAAGCGCATCCTTGCCAATGCAGAAAAGATTTACGTCGCGGCACAAGCAGCGCATGAGGCGCTGTATGAGAGCGATACATCGGCGGCGTCTTTGATTCGAGCCGGATACAAGCAGGTTCAAGAGGTCGCAAAGTACGACGAGAAGTTCCGCGAGTCGCTGGCGCAATTGGATGCAGCGCGAATCGCGGTTGAGGACATTGGCTCCAACCTGCGGGACTATGCGGAGTCGGTGAATGTGTCGCCGGAGCGATTGGCCGAGGTAGAGGACCGTTTGGCTGCGCTCGATCGATTGAAGCGAAAATACGGGCAGACGCTGGATGAAGTGATTGCCTACGGCGACGAGGTTTCCCGCAAGCTGCACGAGATGGAGAATAAAGACGAGATCCTGCGGAAGCTGAGAAAAGAACAGGCGGAAGCGAGCGCCGTTTACCTGATGGCGGCGCGAGCGCTGTCGAAACAGCGATTCGAAGCGGCGCGCAAGTTGGAGAAAGTGGTCGAAGGTGAGATCAACGATCTTGCGATGAAGGCGCGCTTCAAAGTTGAGGTCACGGGCGGCGATGAGGAAGGGAATTGGTCAGGCAGCGGATTTGACCAGGTGCAGTACCTGATTGCGACGAATGCCGGAGAGCCATTGCGGCCGCTGGAGGAGATTGCCTCAGGCGGTGAGCTTTCACGCGTCATGCTGGCGTTGAAGGTATCGGTCGAAGCAGGAAAGTCACCGAAGAAGAAAGCCAGTTCGCAGCGCACGCTGGTGTTCGACGAAATCGACATCGGAATTGGCGGCCGAGCCGCGGAAGCTGTGGGCCGCAAGCTGAAAACCCTGGCGCAGAGTACCCAGATTCTCTGCATCACTCACCTGCCACAGATCGCGTCGTTTGCGGATCATCACTACCTGATCGAAAAGACCGAGTCGGGCGGAAGAACCCGGACAAACATCAAACACCTTAACGAAGCTGGCCGCCGGGAAGAGCTGGCGAGAATGTTGAGCGGGGCGACGCTTACTGACGCCAGTCGGAAGCACGCTGAGCAGATGCTGAAGACGAACGCCTAGCCTAGCTTGCGGATTTAAAGGACCCCGGCCACGGTCTCTTTCTCCCCGTTCGCGTAATCCAATCGTCCAATCGATGCTAACCCTAGTAAGATCATGCGGTTACGTTGACTTCCGAGCATCTTCTTAGCTATTCTTATATGCATACACTTTGGGCATACTAGAATCTATAGTGTGGTGGATGGCAAACGAGTGAACGCTGAAAACGGAAAAACTTTACTACTTTTGAAGCCACGAGGGTTCTGCGCCGGGGTGGTGCGGGCCATCGACATTGTGCGGATCGCGCTGGAGACCTTTGGCGCCCCGATCTATGTGCGCAAAGAGATCGTACACAACCGTTTCGTGGTGGAAGAGCTGCAGGCGAAGGGAGCTGTGTTCGTCGACAGCGTGGAAGAGGTTCCGGCCGGCGAGCGTGTGATCTACAGCGCTCACGGTGTTTCACCTGAGGTGCGCGAGGCCAGCAAGGCTCGGAAGCTCAGGGTGATCGACGCCACCTGCCCGCTGGTGACAAAGGTTCACGTCGAAGCCGTTCGCTTCGCGAAAGAAGGATATTCACTCATCCTGATCGGGCATCACGATCACGACGAGGTGATTGGCACCCTCGGTGAAGCCCCGCTGGTAACGCAGGTGGTTGGCTCCGTTGAGGATGTAGAGAAGGTGCACATCCCGAATCCGAACAAAGTGGCGTATCTGACACAAACCACCTTGAGTCTGGATGAAACGCGAGACATTATTGAGGCATTAAAGATCAAATTTCCCAACATCAAGGGGCCGGCGGCGCAGGACATCTGCTACGCCACCGAGAATCGCCAGACAGCGGTCAAACAAACGTCGAGCGATGCGGGGTTGCTGCTGGTGGTCGGATCGGTTAACAGTTCGAATTCCAATCGCCTGGTGGAAGTGGCGAGAAATCTAGGAACGCCTTCACACCTGATTGAGAATTTCCGCTCGATCAAGCCGGAGTGGCTGGAAGGTGTAAAGACGGTCACCTTGACCGCAGGCGCCTCAGCGCCGGAGATCCTGGTACAGGAAGCAGTCACGTATCTGATGGAAGTCGGATTCGATAATGTTCAGGAAGTAGAAGTGATGCCGGAGAATGTCCGTTTCGGACTACCGCCTGAGATTGCCGACGCGGTGAATAACGCGCCTCGTGAGTTCGTGCGAATCGAGGGTGCGAGCGTTAGCTAGCAGGATTTGGTCTCTGCATCTGGAGACCAGAAGTGGGCGGACCAACCAAGCCGCCTGAAGGTAAGAAGATTTGGTACTCCCGATTCGGAGTATCTGGACGGGACGTAAGTCTCGCGACTCTGCGGAGTGCTAGAGAATGGATGATATTTCGGGTGCTTTTCCCTCCCAGGCCCCGATGCGTTTTGGGAAAGTCGACGACATGATGAGCCGCCTGGCGGCCAGCATGGATGCCTCTCGCCGTTATCTCTTCTCCGTACAACATGAAGATGGCTACTGGTGTGGTGAGTTGGAAGCAGATACCACGCTGGAAGCTGAATACATCATGATGCATACGCTGTTGGGGACGGGCGATCCCCAGAAGTTGCAAAAGGCGTGCCGCTGGATGCTGGCTCACCAGAATGAAGACGGTGGGTGGCCGATCTATGAAGGCGGTCCATCGGAGATCAGCGCCTCGATCCTGACGTACCAGGCGCTCAAGCTGTGCGGATACACGCTTGAGAATCCTGCGCTGGATCGCGCTCGCAGGAAGATTCTCGAACTGGGCGGTGCAACGGCCGCGAATACCTACACCAAGATTTATCTTTGCTTCTTCGGCCAATATGAGTGGGATGCGGTTCCGGCTGTGCCTCCGGAGATCGTGCTGTTTCCGAGTTGGTTCTGGTTCAACATCTACGAGATTTCTTCGTGGTCGCGTGCCATCTTCATTCCGCTGGCAATCGTGTACGCGACGAAGCCATTCAAGAAGATCGCTCCGGAGATGGGCATCGACGAGCTGTTCGTCGGCGGGCGCAAGAATGCCCGGCTCCATCTGCACTGGGACAATGAGAAGTTTGTCAGCTGGCGCAATTTCTTTCTGGCATGCGATCGAATAACTCATTGGTTCGAGTGGGTACATGTGCGCCCGCTGCGTTCGATCGCTATGAAGGCCGCCGAAGAGTGGATGCTCGAACGCCTGGAGATGAGCGACGGATTGGGCGCCATTTTTCCTGGGATCATGAACTCGATCATCGCCCTGCGCGCACTGGGGTACTCGGTGGACGATCCGCAGTTCATACGGGCCATGGACGAGTTAGAAGCGCTGGGCATCGAGGAAGAAGAGACGTTCCGCATGCAGCCCTGCAAGTCGCCGGTATGGGACACGGTGTATGCAATGTTTGCACTGGGCGAAAGTGGTGTGTCGCGCAAAGATCCGCGTATGCAGGCAGCCGCGGACTGGGTGCTGAAGAAGCAGATCACGCACAAGGGCGACTGGTCGGTGAAAAATCCGAAGGCGCAGCCCGGCGGATGGTACTTCGAGTTCAACAATGAGTTCTATCCCGACGTGGATGATACGGCGCAGGTTTGCCTGGCGCTGAACCATGTCGATCACAGCAACGAGCGCTACCAGCACGAGTCGGTGCAGCGCGCGATTGACTGGGTATTGTCGATGCAGTGCAAGAACGGCGGCTGGGCCAGTTTCGATAAAGACAATACGAAAATGGTGTTCCAGTACATCCCCTTCGCCGATCACAACGCGATGCTCGATCCGCCGACGGTGGATATCACCGGACGCGTGCTGGAGATGCTGGCGAATCACGGCTACACGCTCGAGCATACGGCGGTGAAGAAGGCGATCAAGTTCCTGATTGCTGAGCAGGAACCCGATGGCAGCTGGTTCGGACGTTGGGGATGCAACTACATCTACGGTACGTTCCTGGTGCTGCGCGGATTGCAGGCGATCGGTGTCGACAATCACGAACCTTACGTGCAACAGGCGGCCGAGTGGCTGCGGTCGGTGCAGAATCCGGATGGTGGCTGGGGCGAGACACTGGGCTCTTACGATAATCCGGCACTGCGCGGGCAGGGTGAGAGCACGGCATCGCAGACGGCATGGGCGGTGCTGGGATTGCTCGCGGCGGGCGATACGCGTAGCAACTGCGTCGAACGCGGCATCATGTTCCTGCTGCGGACGCAGCGCAAAGACGGATCATGGTGGGAGAAGACGTATACGGGTACGGGCTTCCCTAAAGTTTTCTACCTGAAATATCACATGTACGCCGAGTACTTCCCGCTGCTCGCGCTGGCGACTTATTCGCAGGTCATGAAAGGCCTGCAACGAGCAGACAAAATGGGCAACTCCGCTTCTGCGACGCAATCGTCGGCGGCGGAAGGGACCCATCTCGGGCTGGACTAAGGTGGCGCATACGACCAGTTCCCCCAATTCAGTTGGATCGCACGCAGTCGATGCTCGCGCCGGTGCGCGAGATACGCCGACGATTCTGGTCACCGGGGCCACGGGGTTCCTTGGAAGCCATGTGGCGCGGGTGCTCGGGGCCAATGGCGCTGATCTGCGATTGCTGGTGAGGCCGACCAGCGATCTGCGCAACATCAATGCACTGAAGGCGGATCGCGTTGTGGGAGATTTGCGCGACGCGGCTTCGTTGAAGAAGGCAATGGTTGGCTGCGATTTCGCATTCCACGTTGCCGCTGATTATCGACTCTGGACGAAGAATAAGGCCGATGCGCAGGAGATGTACCGGTCGAATGTTGAGGGAACGCGTTCGCTGATCAAGGCTGCGCAGGAACTGGGCGTACGGCGGGTTGTATATACGAGCAGCGTGGCGACGATGGGATTCCAGAGCGATGGCTCCACTGTGGATGAAAGTTCGCCAGTCAGTCTCGCGGGAATGATTGGCCACTATAAGCGATCGAAGTTCATGGCGGAGCAGGTTGCGCTGGAGGCGGGGCGGAGCGGAGCAAACGTTGTGGTGGTGAACCCTTCGACTCCGGTCGGCGAGCAAGATGTGAAGCCGACTCCTACGGGGCGTATCATCCTGGATTTCTTGCGGCGTAAATTTCCCGCCTATGTGGATACGGGATTGAATTTGGTGGATGCAACGGTTTGCGCGGAAGGACATCTTGCGGCGCTGGAGAAAGGGCGATCGGGCGAGCGCTACATTCTGGGCGGCGAAAATTTGACGCTGAAGCAGATTCTGCAAAAGCTGTCGGCGATTACTGGAATTCCGGCGCCCACGGTGAAGCTGCCTTACGCAGTCGCTCTCGGTTTCAGCGTGCTGGATACGACCTTCACGGGATACATTTTGCGGCGGGAACCGCGCGCGACCATCGATGCCGTAAGGATGGGTCGTAAGAAGATGTTTGTTTCATCGGCGAAGGCTGAGAGAGAACTGAGCTGGAACGTTGTTCCGGTGGATGGAGCCTTGCGACGCGCTGCGGAATGGTTTCAGGCGAATGGCTATGTCCATTAAAATCGGCGTCATTTCGGCCATGGCACGCGAGGTGGCCCCGTTTATCGCGGGATGGAGGACTGTTCAGATTCCAGGCAAGCGGCTTACGATGCACGTCTCTCAGTCAGGGGAAATGGCGTACCTCGCATCGGGAATCGGTCGCGAGCCGGGCATCACTGCAACCGAAGCGTTGGTCGCAGAGTTCAAGCCGGATCTGTTGGTCTCGGCGGGATTTGCCGGAGCACTCGTTGCTGAGCACAGAGTGGGAGATGAAGTTGTGGCGGGTGTTGTAGTTGATGGTACGACTGGCGAGAGTTTTCAAACAGAAACGAGTTCAAGTAGCAGGATTGTAAGTTCAGGGTTTATTGCGAACCGAAATGCCAAACTGGAGTTGCATTCGCGTTTCCAAGCGGAAGCGGTGGACATGGAAGGCGCAGCAGTAGCGACGGTGGCGAAACGACATGGCATTCCGTTTTATGCGGTGAAAACTATATCCGATGAGTTGGACTTCCCGATGCTGCCGTTCGCAAGGTTCGTCGATGAGCGAGGCAAATTTCAAACCGCGGGATTCCTCGGGCACATGACGATTCGGCCAGCGCATTGGCCGGCCTTGGTACAAATGGGACGCAACTCCAGCATCGCCGCAGCTAAGCTTCGTTCCGGGCTGGAGCGTCTGACTAGAGGAATTCAGCAGTCACGAGCAGTTTCGGTGAACTAGAGGACGAAATCAATTTGAGTACAGCGACACAAGTACAGGATCGATCAAGAGCAAAGGAAATTCCTGCCACGATGCAGGCGGCGGTCTATCGCGGAGTCAATGACATCCGGTTGGAGGAGGTTCCGGTTCCGAGGATCGTTGCGGGAGAAATCCTGGTTCGCGTGCATACGTGCGGTATTTGTGGCACCGATTTGAAGAAGATCGCCACCGGCTCACACTCTGCCCCGCGGATCTTCGGACATGAAACGGCTGGCGTGGTTGCGGCGATTGGCGAGGGAGTGAATGAATTTCGCGCGGGTGATCGCGTCATCGTGTTTCACCACGTCCCTTGCGGCGAGTGTTATTACTGTCAACATAAGGTGTTTGCGCAATGCCCGCTGTACAAGAAAGTCGGGTGCACGGCCGGGTATGAACCCTCCGGCGGAGGTTTCGCTGAGTACGTTAGGGTGATGGACTGGATTGTCCAAAAGGGCGTAGTGCGGATACCTGATCACGTTTCATTTGAGCAGGCATCTTTCGCTGAACCGGTGAATACCTGCTGGAAGGGCGTTGAATCGCTGGGACTTAGCAGCAAGGAAACGGTTCTGGTGATCGGTCAGGGTCCAATCGGGATTATCCTCGGTGTTCTGGCGGCGAGAGCAGGCGCAAGGGTAATAACTTCCGATTTGTTCCCGCAGAGGCTTACAATATCTAGAGCTTTCGGGTTAAGTGAATCGATTGAGGCGTCGCGGCAGCATACAGTTGAATCTATACGGGAAATCACCGAGGGCCGCGGGGCAGATGCGGTGATTCTGGCAGTACCTGGAACGAAGCTGATTGGCACTGCGATTGATTCTGCGCGTCCGGGAGGCCGAATCATGTTATTCGCGCAGACGATAAGGGAGCAGGCGATTATCGATCCGGCTTCGGTCTGCGTCGATGAAAAGACATTACTTGGCTCCTACAGCGCCTCGGTAGAGATGCAGCCTGCGTCAACCGACTGGGTTTTCAATGGAGCCGCTAATCTGGAAAGCCTTATCAGTCATCGCTTTCCGCTTTCAGGAGCTGTCGAAGGGCTGAACGTGGCTGCGCATCCGCAGCCGGATACGATGAAATTGGTGATTCAGCCGGGCAGTTCGTGGGAAGGGAACTAACGAGTGAACGGTCAGATGACAGCAGCGGTCCTCTACGGGAAAGAGGACATCAAGATTGAAAAGGTGCCAATCCCGCGAGTGGGTGAGGGAGAAGTCCTGATCAAAGTGCAGGTCGCGCTCACCTGCGGCACCGATCTGAAGGTGTATCAGCGCGGATACCACGCGCGGATGATCGTTCCGCCCGCCCTGTTCGGTCACGAGTTGGCCGGCATTATCGAGGAAGTCGGGCCCAATGTAAAAGTCTTCAAGAAGGGAATGCGCGTGGTGGCGCTGAATTCTGCGCCCTGCGGCATGTGTTTCTACTGCTCCAAACACCAGGAGAATCTCTGCGAAGATCTACTCTTCAATAATGGCGCGTACGCGGAGTACATCAAGATTCCACGGCGCATCGTTGAAGCCAATATGCTGGCAATCCCGACCAACGTGAGCTTTGAAGAAGCTGCGATGGCCGAGCCGCTGGCGTGCGTACTGCGCGGCTTGCATGAGACTGGAGTAGAGATCGGAGACACGGTTGTCGTCATCGGCGGTGGGCCGATTGGGCTGATGTTCACCCAGGCAGCCAAGCTGACGGGATGCAACGTGATTTCGATGGTGAAGCGTGATTCGCAGGTTTCGGCAGCCAAGCGACTAGGCGCCGATGACGTCATTCAAATCACAAAGACTGACGATCCGATTGGCGCTGTCCGAGCGTTGACTCCGGACAGACGTGGCGCCGATGTGGTGATTGAAGCCGTCGGGCGGCCGCTGGCGTGGGAGCAGTCCATCGACATGGTGCGCAAGGGCGGGACGGTGAACTTCTTTGGCGGATGCGCGAGCGGGACGAAAGTGTCGCTGGATACCAATCGGCTGCATTACTCGGAGATCACGCTGAAGGCTACATTCCATCACACGCCGGAGAGCGTGCGGAAGGCGTTTGCGCTGATTTCTGAGCGGAAGATTCGCAGCGCGGATTACATTACTGGCGAAGCGCCGCTTTCGCGCTTGCATCACGTGTTGCAGCACATGCTGAACCGGAATGGCGATATTAAGACCGCCATTATTCCCGGTCACTAATTAAGCGGAATCGATCATCCTTTGGGAACCGGAAGGTTCTCGGGGTGTGGTTTGTTCTGGATGGATGGGAATGGCAGCTCCTAATAGTACGGGGTTCAACTCGGTTTCAGGATGGAGTGCTCTTCCGCCCGAATATGCCATTCCACCGCAGGCGCCGTCGCTGGCGGAGGCGCAAGCGTATTGCAAGCGGCTTGCGACGAGTCATTACGAGAATTTCTCGGTCGTCACGTGGTTCTTGCCTGCGCGGTTACACCAGAATTTTTATAACGTCTACTCGTACTGCCGGATCAGCGATGATCTGGGCGATGAGGTCGGAGATCCGCAGCTTTCGTTGCAGTTGATGGATGAGTGGGAAGCGGAACTGGAGGCGTGTTACTCGGGAAGTCCGCGGCATCCGGTATTTGTAGCGTTGCGGGAGACAGTGCGCGAGTGCGATATCCCGAAGCAGCCCTTTGCGAATCTGCTGAAGGCGTTTCGGCAGGATCAGACAGTCTCAAGATATCCAACGTTCGACGATTTACGGGGATACTGCGTCAATTCGGCGGATCCGGTTGGACGGCTCGTGCTTTATGTGTGCGGGTATCGCGACGAAGAGCGACAACGGCTTTCGGACTACACCTGCACCGCGCTGCAACTGGCGAACTTCTGGCAGGACGTGACGGTCGACTACTCGAAAAATAGAATCTATCTGCCGCTGGAAGATCTGCGAGCGTTTGGCGTCACCGAAGAGCAGATCGCGGAACGCCGCTGCACGCCGGAGTTTGTCGACTTGATGAAGTTTGAGGTGCAGCGCGCGCGTGAGTGGTTTGAGCGAGGGCTCCCCCTGGCAGGGAAACTGGATAAAGAACTCTCGATCGATATTGAATTGTTCTCGCGAGGCGGTCAGGAGATCCTGAACGCGATCGAGGGGCAGGGCTACGACGTGCTGAAATCGCGTCCTGCGCTTTCCAAAAGACGAAAATTTATGCTCCTGGCCCGCGCAGCGGTGCGGAGACTCGTGTGACGACCTTGGCGCAGAATCCCGTAAGGCCAGTTCGTAAGAAGCCCGCGGCACTGCAATTGAGCGCCGCGTATGCGGTTTGCCGAAGCATCACGCGAGCGTCGGCCAAGAATTTCTATTATGCGTTTGTTGCGCTGCCGAGACGGAAGCGAGACGCATTGTGCGCGGTGTATGCCTTCATGCGGCAGGCCGACGACATCTCCGATGATCCCGAAGTTTCTGATGAAGACAAGCGACAGCGACTGGGGGCATGGCTGGAGGGTTTCCATCGGGTGAGCTTTGGCCGGGCGACGGACGATCCCGTGCTGTTGGCGCTGGCCGACACGCAGCAGCGATTCAAGATTCCGGTGCAACTGCTCGAGAAACTGGTCTACGGCACGAGTATGGACGTCCGCGTAGAGCCACCGACTCCGGGCGGGCCGCCAGCGGTTCCATATACGACTTTCAAAGATCTGTATCAGTATTGCTACCACGTCGCCTCGGTGGTGGGGCTGGTCTGTATTCGCATCTTCGGATATCGCAATCCGAAGGCAGAAGAGTTGGCGGAGAAAACTGGAATTGCGTTTCAGCTGACCAATATCATCCGCGATGTAAAAGAAGATGCACAGATGGGGCGCGTCTATCTTCCGCAAGACGATCTACAGGCTTTTGGCCTGACTCCCGAACGTTTCGTTGGGGAGATCAATACAGATATCTTCAAGCCACTGTTAAAGCTGGAATCCGATCGCGCCCGAGAGTACTACAAGTCTGGCTACGAGCTGATTCCACTGCTTGATGCGGACGCGCGCGCTGCCATGTGGGTGCTCATAGAAATCTACAGCCGCTTGCTGGAGAAGATTGCGAAGGCCGATTACGACGTCTTCAGGGGAAAAATACGACTTACCACCACGGAAAAGCTGAAAGTGCTCGGTAAAGGCTTCTTCCGTCGCTTCCAGGCATGAAGTCCCAGACAAAACAAACGGTAGCAATCGCCGGTGGCGGCTTGGCCGGACTCGCTGCTGGCTGCGCGCTCGCCGAGGCCGGCTATCGCGTTCAGTTGTTTGAACGGCGTCCGTATCTTGGGGGACGAGCTTCTTCCTATCAGCATCCCGGGACAGGAGAGGTGGTCGACAATTGCCAGCACGTGCTGCTGGGGTGCTGCACCAATCTTCTTGATCTTTATCGCCGTTCGGGTGTGTTGGATCAGGTGCAATGGTTCAAGGACCTGATCTTCATGGAACCGGGCGGACGACGCTCGATCATTGGGCCGTCGTTTCTACCTGAGCCGCTACATGCCTCCTGGTCGTTTCTGACGGCTCGTGCGCTTTCGATTCTCGACAAAGCTGCGGTTGCGAGAGCGATGCTGGCGCTGCTACGCGATATACCCGATGACGGCAAGCCATTTCTTGATTGGTTGAGGGCCCATGGGCAGACGCAGCGCGCGATCGATCGCTTCTGGAACGTAGTGCTGGTCAGCGCCCTGAATGAGGATCTGGATCGAATGTCGACGCGTTACGCCGCTCTGGTGTTTCGCGAGTCGTTCCTGAAGTCGCGTGAAGCGGGACGGATGGGCATTCCGGCGGTTCCTCTGACGGAGTTGTATTCTGCGGCGGGAAAATACATCGAGCAGCGTGGAGGCGAGGTTCATCTGCGCGCTTCGGTGGAGTCGTTCAAGGAGAACGACGAGAGCGTGAAACTTTGCATCGGCGGAACGGAAGTGCAGGCTGACTTCGCTGTGCTGGCCTTGCCTTTCAATACGCTGCAACAAGTACTGCCTGAGGATGAGAAAGCACGCCCGCTCCGAGGAATGCTGGAGCGTTTTGAGAGCTCGCCGATCACCGGCATCCATCTTTGGTTCGATCGAAAGGTGACCGATCTGGATCATGCCGTGCTCCTGGATCGGACGATCCAGTGGATGTTCAACAAGTCGCGTCTGCAGGGGCGGAATGACGAGGGAAGTTATCTCGAACTGGTGGTGAGCTCATCCAAGGCGCTAGTCGAGAAGTCGAGGCAGGAGATCATCGAGCTCGCGGTGCGCGAGTTGACCGAGTTCTTTCCGGCTGTGGCCCAGGCGAAGCTGGTGAAGAGTACGGTGATCAAGGAGATCCACGCGACGTACTCGCCGAAGCCGGGTGTCGATGAGTACCGGCCGGGCGCGAAGTCCGACTGGGCGCGGGTTTTCCTCGCAGGCGACTGGACAGCCACGGGATGGCCCGCGACCATGGAAGGCGCGGTTCGAGGCGGTTATCTTGCGGCGGAAGCGGTTGCAGGGAAGAAGTTTCTGGTCGCGGATTTGCCTGCGCATGGGCTGATGCGGCTGTTCTAGCTCTCTCACACATTCCAAAGATGGATGTGTGGGGCACTCGAATTATTCTTAGATCGCGACGAGGGCAACGCCGCTGGCGACGAAAAGAGCTGCGATCCAGCGGCGGCGGTCAACACGTTCGTGCAGAAAGAATCTTGCGAAAGCCGCATTGCTCAGAAATGTGAGCGACGCGGAGGCTGGCCCCACCAGACTTACGTCGGCCCACGATAGAGCCAGCAGCAAGCTGAAGAAGCCGCCCGCCATGCAGGCGACACCCAGCCACAAACGTACGTTTCCCCCGACTGACTTCAAGACGCCCCATGTGCCGGTTCTGCGCCAGAGCGGGCCCACGTCTCCGACGCGCTTCATAGCGTTGGCAATGAGAACATCGCCCGCGGTAGAAAAGGCTACCACTGCGAAAATACTGAGCCACGTGTGTAGGTCTTTCAAGGCTTGCTGTTCCTGCCTGTACCCTCGAGGAAAGTGGATTCATGATGGTGGTGAACGGTTGCAGCAGGACCACCGGCAACGAAGCCAACGCCGAGCGTAATCAGGGCCACTCCCGTCCAGCGGAAGGGACTGACCTGCTCGTGGAGGAAAAAGCGGCCCAGCAAAGCCATGATCACGTAACTAATGGAGGTTGCGGGGAGAACATAGGTGAGGTCAGCGAACGAAAGAGAGCTCAGATAGGTGCTGAAAAAGCCTAACAGCAGCAGGATTCCACCGATCACCCAAGGATTGGCCAGCGCAGAAATGAGCGCGCCAAGATTGGTGATAGCGACCGGCGGCATGCTCTTCATGCCGCGCGCAAGAGCAACGTCGCCGAAAGAACCAAAGAACACTACACCTGCAAGGGTTGCGATCTTACGAAGAGACACTGATGAGTTCTGCTCCTGCGCTTAGTATTTCATGGCAACGTGAGACTCGTCTCCCACTCTGTGTGCGGAATGAGCTTCATGGCCATCGAGAGGCGGCAGGAGCTGCATCGCCGATCAGATGAACGCCAGTTTTGCGGTCGGGAAGTTCGCCAGGTTCGGGAAGATCGTGGGAAGATCAGTGTCCGCCACTCCAAACCACGACGCCAGTGTGGCGGCGTATTGGTCCAGCGCGGTAGAGGGAATCCAACGTCCTTCATCGCCTGCGTCGTCGGGACCGGCAAGCGCCTGGGTGGGGAATGTGCCGTAGAGATCGCCGCCTTTCACGGCACCTCCCATGACTACGTGATGACTTCCCCAGGCATGATCGCTTCCTCCGCCAGAAGCGGGTGCGAGGGTGCGCCCAAAATCGGAGAGCGTGAAGGTGCTTACTTGGGGAGCGATACCGAGCTCCACGGTGGCGTTGTAGAAGGCGCCCATGGCCGGTCCGAGTTGCGAGAAGAGATTGGTTTGAGTCGCAATCTGGTCGGTGTGGGTATCGAATCCGTTGATCGAGGCGAAGAAGATCTGGCGTTGCAGACCGAGCGCGGCGCGAACTTGCAGGATCTTGGCAATCTGAAGCAACTGGTTCGCAATGTTCGTTTTCGGAAAAACGGTTTGGATTCCGGGCGCGCTGGCGAGCGCGTCACTGAGCAACTTGCTGTCGTTCCAGGCGTCGCTATAGATGCTGCTTGCTGCTTGTACCAGGGAAACGCCGGAATCGAAAGTGAGGAGCTGCTGCGCAGCTGTCTTGCGTGCCGTGGATGTGGCGGAGGTGTCGTAACGGCTGAAGCCGAGGGCACCGCCTGGCGAAACAGTCACCGGACGCGAGTTCACTCCGATGGAAAAGATGTTGTTTCCGGCGACCGAAGTGATGAGCGGAAATTTCGCCGAGCCGTTCAGTGCGGCCACTTTGTCGGCCGTTCTTCCTGCCCATCCCGTGGTAGCGATGTCTTGGGGGATAGAGGTTTGCCACTGTCGTTGCTGGTCGTCATGAGAGAACAAGTTCAGGGGAACGGAGACGCTGCGGTTAAGGAATTGCGCGCGGGTTACTGGCTTCACCAGGGTTCCGACATTGGCGAGCAAGGCGAGCTCTTTGCTGTTAAACAGAGTTTGCCAATCGGTCAGCGACGGGTGGAGTCCAAAGGGAACATTTCCAGTGGCCGTCGAAATAGGCAGCAATGACGCTTGCGAAAGCGCGAGACCTGATCGCAAAGTCGCGTAGTTCTGGTAGCCGGCGCTGTCCAATGGAACGAGCACGTTGTTGCTGTCATTGCCGCCAAAGAGGAAGATGCACACCAGCGCCTTATAGTCAGTGGCGCTTTGCGCGTAGGCATTGATGAGCCCGAGCCTGGGCATGCCGCCAACAAAGGCGGCGGCCGCGGCAGAACAGCAGCTAAGGCGCAGGAAATCTCTTCGCGATATCGACATGATCATCCGTCCTTATTGAGCTACCTGATACTGCGGCGCAGTGAGCACAAGGTATAGCGCCTGTTTCGCGCGAACGTCGGGTTGAGTTGCAGGCACCGCCGTGACAGCGGTCAAGAGGGAATCGTGTACGTCTGAAGACATCTGTCCATGCAAGAAGAGTTGGTTGAGAGTATCCAGCAACTGATTGGGGTCGGCGGCAAGGGCGGTCCAGTAATCGAGACCGGCGCTGGTTCCTCCGATGCTGGAGAAAGTGAGATCGCCAACGAAATTCGCGCGGGTAATGGCGAACGCAGGTCCTAGCAGTTCGAATTCCGGTCCCACCGAGGTCGTTCCCGGAATCTGATACTCCGGGTGGAAATAGTTGAAGACGGTATCGGGGAAAAGAATGTTCTGGCCCATTCCTGATCCGTAGCCGACCAGACGCGTGCCGTCGCTCTGCGCACCGAACCCGCGAAGAACGTTGGTGATGTAGAGTGCCGGTTCACGCAGGCGGCCAGCGTCGAGAGTTGGCGGCGTTCCATCGTCACCAGCGCGGGCTTCGGGATCGAGCAAGATGGCCTGGACAACGGCCTGCAGATTTCCGCGGACTCCGGTGCCATCGTCGGCAAACACGGCAGCAATCCGCTGTACGTAAGCGGGCGAAGGGTTGCTCTTCACCAGATGAAGAATGAGTTGTTTGCCGATGAACGGGCCGACATTCGGGTGGTTGAAGATGTTGGAAAGGCCAGCATCGAGATCTTGCGAGGAGTTTTGGCCCGCAGGCGTTGTGACGCCATTCAGTAGTTCCTTGGCGCTGGTATCGTGATTGGATTCCCAGATCACCATGGGCCCGGCGTAATACTGCGGATTGTGCTTTTGCGGCGTGGCTCCGGGCTTTGTTGGATAGGTCCAGCCGGTGAAGAGGTGGGCGAAGCCTTCGATCACGTCCTGGTCATACGTTGGAATGGGATTCCCGCTGGAGTCAGTCTGCAGTGAACCATCGGAATTCAACTGGTAGAGTCCGATAGAAAATAGCTGGAGAACTTCTCGCGCATAATTCTCATTCGGATTGTTCGCACCGCTCGGCTTGTCGTTGTTGACCACGTCGAGATAGTGGCCCATGACCGGACTGAGGGTCACGTCGCGCAGTAGCGTGGAGTAATTGGAGAAGGCATCCTGCTCGAGCATCTGCTGCCAGGTCGCTAAACCATTGGTAGAGGGATTCGTGCTGTCCTGGGTAATCTTCACGCCGGAAACGACGAAGATCTGGCCTAGAGCAAAGGCGACACGCTGGCGCAGCTGGTTTTGTCCGCTCAACGCATTCACATAGAAATTGTTCTGAACGGTCGTGTTGGATGCGGTCGTGATGTCGTACGGCAACGTTGAGACCGGTGCAGCGAACTGCTCGTTCAGAAAGCCCTGAAATCCAACTTGTTGGACGTGAGCGACGAGCTGAGGCGACGGCCCGAAAGTGCTCTGCTCGAGAAATCTGACGGCCGCGTCATAACTGGCGACGGGCGGCGTGTTGGAGACAGTCTCCTGGTAAGCGATGGATGACGCGGAGCCTGGGTCCGGATTCACCACGCTGATGGCGACCGGCCCAGTCTGACTAGCGGTGCCGGTGGCGGTGAGCTGAGTCGCGGAGACATACGTCGTCGTAAGATTTGTTCCACCGAAGACCACCTGCGCGCCTTGAACGAACTTGCTGCCGTAGATAGTCAAGGTGAACGCGCCAGTCGGAATCGTGGTCGGGTTCACGATATTCACGACGGCAATAGGATTCTGCAACGTTACACTGGCGGAGCCGGAGACGCTTGTGTCCGCGGCGCTCGTTGCCTGGATGGTGACACTATTTGGACTCGGGAGCGTTGCCGGCGCCGTGTAGGTTCCATCAGTCCCAATTGTGCCCAGCGTCTTATTCCCACTGGCGGTGCCATTCACCGACCATGTCACCGATGTATTCGTGCTGCCGGTAACGGTCGCTACAAACTTCTGCGAGGTACCCGCGCGGACAGCGGCGGAAGAAGGATTCATGCTGATGGTGATCGCGCCTGTCGATGGGGAAGTCCCACCTCCACCCGCGCCGGAAGTAGGGGCACTGCCTGAACTCGATCCGCCGGTACCTGCGGCGCCACAACCGGACAACGTGAGCGCGACGGTTGCGCACAGTAAGAGCACAAGCCGGGACTGCAAGCCAGAGACTGGTTTCCTCAGCATTCGATCTCCTGCTACCTCGTCAGGGGATTTACCTCTGCCACTAAGTAATTGGGTTTCGCCACATCTTCTTGTGAGCTGGTGTCGCTATTGTCTCCAGCGAGAGCGGAATTGGACAGTCCTGCGCTGATTACGGAAGGGCCTGAAGATGGGCGTTCTTTTGGGAGGGCGCGGCACTGGCCCAAAGCCGGAGTCAACACGCGTATCTGGCAGTTACGCAGGGAGGAAACAGCGGATGGAACTTATTCGGGCTCTAGTTCTTCGAGCAGGGCACGGCGAATCTGGAATTGATGTTCGCCGCTCAACTTCGCGCATTCCCACGTGAGATAGAAGACATCGATGGCGACATGGCCTTCGGTATCGATGAGAGCGACTTCAATGTTGCAGCCATAGCGTCCAAGAGTGGAAGCGATCTTATAGAGCAATCCGGGACGGTCTTGAGCTACGAGTTCCAGCAGCGTGCTGTGTGACGAAGAGTGGTTGTTGAAATCGAGGCGCGTAGTTACCTGCACTTTGGTTGCGCCATTTGAGGGAGTGCGTCCGCGTCCTTCCAGCAACTTATGTAGCGAGACCTCTCCGGAGAGAACCTGGACAATGCTGCGCTCAAAGCGATCGAGTTCCTGAGGATTCAGTTCGAGGGTCCGGAAACGGTCTTTGAAGTAGAAGGTATCGACGATGGTACCGGCCTGATTCGCGAAGGCGTTGGCCTTGACGATGTTCATACCCCAGGCGGAGAGAACCCCCGCAATGGTGGCGAAGACCAAAGGTCGGTCGCCGGTGAGCAGCGTCAGTTCGTAGAGGCCACGAGTCTGCTTAAGAGAAATCTGCACCGGCTTCTTTGCCAGAGCCGAAGACATCTCGAAGTGTTTCGCAATCTGAATTGGTGAATGGGTCCGCAAATAACGGTGCGGCAGACCCTCGAGATATTTCTGGAGCTCCGTTGTTTTCTTCGGGACGAGTTCGCCGATGCGCGCAAAGGTTTCGGCTTCGAATTCGGCGTGAAAGCGATCGTCGTCGACACTGCGATTCATATAGTTCGACGCGGCCATGTAGAGACGCCACAACGATTCCGCCTTCCAGGGGGTGAGCGCCTCGGGATTCACGGAGCGGATATCGGCATAGGTCATGAGACAGAGCATCTTCAGCCGCTCGGGCGTCCCGATTTTTTCTGCAAAGCTTCGTACAGTCTCGTGATCAAAAATGTCGCGGCGCAGGGTGGCGGACATTGCCAAGTGGTCCGTGATGAGGAATCGCACAGTCTCCAGTTCGTCCTGATGGAGGCCGATCCCGCGAAGACTGCGCTCCATGATGGGCAAACCCGCAGCGATATGCGAGTCGCCCGAAACCCCCTTGCCGATATCGTGGAACAGGAGCGAGACGTAGAGAAGCTCAGGTTGTTCGAGCTCCTTCAGCAATCCCGAGAAATAGCTCTCCCATTCACCTGGCGGTTCTTTCCCAGGCCGTTCCAGGAGATGATGGAGAGACTCGATGGTGAGGAAAGTGTGTTCGTCTACCGTATAGCGATGATAGAAGTCGCGAATTACCAGCGAGTCGATGAGTTGGTAGTCGGGGAAGAGCTTCACGAGCAAACCGAGAGAATGCATTGCGCGAAGCGCCTCGGCGGCGAATGGAGCCGAGAGAATGTGCTTGAGATGAGTCCAGAGCGAGTGGCTGCGCAGAGACTTGGAATCAAACTGCGCGATGGCTTGTGATAGACGCTGCTCGGCGTCGCTGCTCAGGCGGAAGCCATTCTTCGCCATGAATTCAAACGTGCGAAAAAGAAACGATAGGTCCGGCGACGCGCTTGAGGGTTGCAGATTAATTCTGCCGTTCACGACGGATACGTCCGCATTCGAGACGCGCGAACGCCAGCGGCGGAATTGTTGATAGAGCGAACCACGAGCAGGCAGCACTTCGTCGAGGAGTTGCGTGGTGAGGCGATCGATTACGCGCGCGTGGCGGAAGTAAGCCCTCATCCAATCAGCCGGTGAAGTTTTCGCGCGTCCGGGGATGCCAATACCCTTGGCTGCGGCCTCGTCCTGCGAGTCCCAGGAGAGACTGTTGTCGTCGCGTCCATTGCGGTAGTGGAGAAAACATCGAACCGACAACATGAATTCGAAAGCTTGCTCAACGGGCTCGCGATTGGTGGTGGCCAAGACCTTCTCATCCGACGGCCAACGGCGATCTTTTTCCAGGACGGAGATCAGAGAGAGCCAGTTGGAGACGTTCAAGTCACGTAATCCGCCGGGAGTTTCTTTAAGGTTCGGTTCGAGATGGAAGATAGTGTCGCTGTACTTCTCGTGCCGCTTCTTAGTCACCTCGGATAGAAGTTGCACCACGTTTTGTCCATCGCGCTTGACCAGCGCAGGGATCAATTGATCGTGCAACTGGTTAAAGAGCTTCTTATCTCCGGCAAGCCACCGACAATCCAGCAGGGAAATCGTGAACTCGACATTTTCGGAGTTCAGCCGGGCACACTCGCTCATGGGACGTGTGGAGGAACTGACACGAAGCCGCAGGTCCCATAGTTCCTGGTTGAGTTTACGAATGCGGTCCTGGAGTTTTGGATCGGGTTTTTCCGCCTCGGTGAGGAAGAGCAGGTCGACATCGGAGTGCGGCAACAGGTGACCGCGGCCATAACCGCCGAGGGCGAGCAAGGTGAGACCCGCAGGTTCGTCGAGGTCAGGCGAAACGAACTCCTGCCAGAGTCGCTCGACGATGGAATCCACCAGAGAACTACGGCGGGCCGCTGCTGATTTTCCCTCGCCTGTCGATTCGAAGGCCTGACGGATCGAAGAAGATTCAGCGCTGTAAAGTTTGACCAGATCGAAAATAGAAGGGCTCGCTGACATCCTGGTAATCGCCTCGGAGACTCCGTTACTGACTTTGCCTTGCCGAGAAGATGCCCAGGAAGCAGGCAATCCTCCGACGTTTACTTACAGTGCGGCGGCGCCGCGTTCTTCATTACGAATGCGGATCGCGTCGTCGATGCGCGACAGAAAGATTTTGCCATCGCCGATTTTGCCTGAGCGCGCGGCGGTAACGATCGCCTGCACGGCCTTCTCGACCAACTCGTCGGCGAGAACGACTTCCAGCTTCACTTTCGGCAGAAGATCGACCGTGTACTCGCGTCCACGGTAGAACTCGGTGTGGCCCTTCTGGCGGCCATGCCCACGAACTTCGAGAATCGTCATGCCGTCAACGCCAATTTCCATCAATGCATCTTTTACTGCATCCAGTTTGGAAGGTTGAATCACGGCTTCAAGTTTTGTCATGTAAGCATTATCCCGATTGCGAGTTTTGGTTTGCTTGTTTCCAAGCTAACACAAAGCTACACCGGAGAAGCCTCCCAGTAATAACCTTCCTCGCCATGTTGAGTGACATCGAGGCCCTGCTGTTCGTGCTCGGTGGTTACACGCAGTCCGATGACCAGATCGACCAGTTTTAGAATCGCCAGAGTGCCCACAATCGCCAGGAAGAAAGCAATGGCGATTCCGACCATCTGATTGAGAATCTGACCGAAGTTGCCTTCTACCATACCCAAGCTAAGTGCGTTGCCTTGGGTGTCGTGAAGGATCGGATTGATAGCGCGTGTCGCGAAAACTCCGGTCAGCAGCGCACCGATGGTGCCGCCCGCGCCGTGAACGCCGAAGGCATCGAGCGAATCGTCGTAACCGAGCTTCTTTTTGACGCTGAACACCATGAAGAAGCAGAAGACGCCCGCGATCAATCCGATCAGCAGGGCCGACATGGGACTGACGAAACCAGAAGCCGGCGTGATGGCCACAAGTCCGGCCACGGCGCCTGAGATCGCTCCCAGGGCGCTGGGCTTGCCGTGAAGGATCCATTCGGCTCCGGCCCAGCCAATGACCGCAGCAGCTGCGGCGAAGTGCGTGGCGACGAAGGCGCTGGTGGCAAGACTCCCGGCATTGAGCGCGCTGCCGGCGTTGAATCCGAACCATCCCACCCAGAGCATGCAGGCCCCGATGAAACTGAGGACCACGCTATGTGGCGGCATGGCTTCGCGTGGATAACCCAGTCGCTTGCCGAGATAAAGTGCGCAAACGAGTGCTGACACGCCAGAGGTAATGTGGACGACGGTTCCACCCGCGAAATCGAGAGTAGGGAAGCGTCCGCCCATCGCGGCGTTCAAGAGGCCGCCCTTTCCCCAGACCATGTGCGCCATTGGCGAATAGACCACAAGCGACCACAAGACCATGAAGACTGCCATAGCACTGAACTTCATGCGCTCAGCGAAAGCTCCGGTGATGAGGGCGGGGGTGATGATGGCAAACATGAGCTGATAGACCATGAAGGTCTGCTGGGGGATGGTGGCGGCATAGTCGGCATCGGGAGCGGCCCCCACTCCCTTAAGAAAGATGTGGCCAAACCCGCCGATGAAGCTATTGCCGTGGCTGAAGGCGAGGCTGTAACCGACTATCGCCCAAAGCACGGTAATGATGGCCATCATCGCGAAGCTCTGCATCATGGTAGAGAGCACATTCTTCCTGCGGACAAGCCCGCCGTAAAAAAGGGCGAGTCCCGGTCCAGTCATCATCAGAACCAACGCAGCGCTTACCAACATCCAGGCATTGTCGGCGGAACCCTTCGCCTCTGCCGCCTGCTGTTCGAGCTTCGCAATTCGATCCGACGAAGCGGTTGCAACAGAAGCGGTAGGTGCGGCGGAATCAGTCGACTGCGCGAGTGCAATGTTGAGCGAGGGAATCAGAAGGAGGCACGCCAATAAAAGCCTTCGAGAAATCCATTGGATCGACAAAACCACTCCATTTCGACATCGAGATTTCGATGAGAGATGACATGGTCCTCCGGATCAATGGCTTGATTCCAACTGCATCCTGCTAATCGCTCTGAAGACCTTGGCATCGCTATCAGCTGTGAGTGGATCAGCGGTCATCTTACCCAGCTCAGCCAGGAGAAGGCATGGATAGGCATCCTCAAATCGCCCGGATCATCACAGTTTGGCACGTTACGTAGTTATCTCTTTCTTACCTGTATGGGGGACGATCCGGAAATCAATAATTTTTATTCGTCAAATCAGGGCGGGTTATGCAAAAAAAAGGGACGAGCCGACGGGATCCGGCTCGTCCAAGTCTGTGAAGGCGCGGCTAGAAGCCGAGTTTCAGGGCAAACTGCATAATGCGCGGATCGTGAGCACCGGTCGGGCGCAGGAACTGGTCGCCACTACCGAGTGTGTTCTGTACGCCGCCGCCAGCTGCAATCGAACCGGCCACCCATTGGGTGTGGTTAAACACGTTGAAAGCCTCAGTACGGAACTCAAGATTAAAGCGCTCAGTTAGCTTGAAGTTCTTGTACATAGCCATGTCGAAGTTCCAGCGGCCCGGGTTGTTGAGCAAATTGCGTCCAGAGTTGCCCTGAGTCAAGCCGGTGGTCTCCGCGAAAGCGTTTGGATTAAAGAGTAGCGGCCCTTTGATCGTGGGATCGGAAGAATAGAGGGGGCCGGAAAGCGCGTGGGGGTTTCCGACAAGATCCGCAAAGCTGCCGGTGCTATTTCCATTGCCTAAGCCGGCGCTATCGGAAAAGATGCCGTCGACGACCGAGAACGGAGTTCCGGTTTGGGCCTGGAAGATGCCGGAATACTGCCACCCTCCGAAGACGCTTTGCTTCCAACCCGAGACGTGGAGGAAGGGAAGATCGTAAACCCAGCTTGCTGTCATCACCTGTCTCTGATCGAAGTTGGAGCTGGCGTAATTGGCTTTTGGATCGTACGAGTTCACGAAGTTAGAGTCGAAGCGATCGGAAGCGTCGTCGAGGGAGTGGCTCCAAGTATAAGCAAGACTCAGGCTCAGGCGGCCTTGCGTGCGACGAGCCGAAACCTGTAACGCATTGTAGTTGGAATTAGCTGAGGGAGTGATATAGGTGATCGTACCGTATCCAGGGAAGTTGGGACGATACGTATTGGGGTCTCCGCCGCAAGCAACTGTGAGATTGCCGTAGATCGGATTTCCGGGAGCAATGGTGACGCCATTCACATTGTATGCGTTGGCGGAATCGGTTGTACAAGTAGCATCCGAGATCGGTTGACCAGGCTGAAACGGATTTTGAGACGCGGAAACAGGGTATAGCTGATTCAGATCCCTTTGCAGCGTGAGATGTGTTCCCTTGGTTCCGACGTAAGAGACGGTAGCTACAGTGTTACGGAAAAGTTCACGCTGCACATCGAGGTGCCATTGCTGCATGTACGGCCAGACCGCTTTCGTGGGAATTGAGTTAACACCCAAGGGAGCCAGCAGCCCAATGCCGCCGATGTTGCTATAGCCGTTAATGTTGTATTGCGTCGGAGTCAGAACCAGTGGCGGCGAGCCTTCCAGAGACTCCGAGTTTCCTTCGTTTCCGTTGGTATGTTCGAAGAAAATTCCGTAAGCTCCGCGAATTGAAGTCTTGCCATTGCCGAATGGATCGTAGGCAAAACCCACACGCGGGGCGGGGTTGAAGAGATGTCCCTGCATGCAGCCGGGCGGGGTGCCACCTACACCGCACTGGACCATGCCGTTGGTGGCCGAAGTGCCGGGATTCAGGATGAGAGCACCCGGTTGTCCGGTTTCAGTACCGTCAGCGTCATCGACACCGGGAGCTGCGCTTGCGCTCCAGGCACTGGGTTCGAAGTTGTATGCCTGTTGTTCTTTCTCGCGATAAGTTCCAAACAAGCTCACCCGCACACCGAGGTTCAGTGTGAGGTTGCTTGTGACCCGCCAATCGTCCTGGATATAAGGCTCAAGAATCTTGTAACGGTTGTAATACTTTGGCTGGGCACTGGCTTGCGTGAAGTTGGCGATGTTACCCATTAGAAGATCGGCGAACGCGTTGCCGGTGGAGTTGGGAGCTGTGCTGTCGAAGCTGAGTAATCCGTTGTTCTGGCCGCTGGAGAGTTCATTCTTCTGCGCCGCCACGAAATAAGCACCAAACTGAAGGTTGTGCTTACCCATGTTCTTGGTGACATTGTCACGAAGGGTGTAGGTTGGATTCGAGTTATACACGCCTTGAGGGATGAAGCTGGGATCTTCGGCGAATCCACTGTTATACGCACCATTTGTGGCGATGCTGACGCCCGGAAGTTTGCCTCCGTTGTCGGGGAAGAGTTGTCCCGCCGTGAACGAAGACGGACGCGCCCATGGACCGGTATTAGACAGGCTGATCTTGTCGGTGGTGTAGCTGGCCACGAATTCGTTCAACAGGGTTGGAGAGAATGTAGAGACCAGCTTTGCCACCATGCTGACTCCGGGACCTGAGAACTGCGTCTGAATGGTGGGGAAGCTGGAACTCACCGCGCCCCAGGGAAGCACGGTGGGCGTGACGGTGCTCCACGAGTCGTGAATGTAACGGAACGTTGCGCGGTGTTTCTGCGTGACGTTCCAGTCGACGCGCGCCAACTCCTCGCGCCAGTTCGTCGGTTGAGAAGGCGCCGCATTGTAGACAGACGATGCCCCAGATCCGCCGTTGGCCTCCGGAATCATAGCCAGTAGCGCGGCGGAGTTCGGATCGATGGGAACTGTATTGTTCGGGAAGGGCTGTCCAGTCGATGGATCAACAGGGCAATCCAGTCCTGCGTCGCAAACGTCGGTGAAATTTCCAGCTCGATTATCGTTAGAGGGAACGGCCTGGTTGAACACCTGACCGGGCACCCGGTCGCGGCGCCATTCCTGCGACCAGAAGAAGTAGAGCTTGTCTTTTATGATCGGTCCGCCGAAGTTGTAGCCGAAATCGTTCTTTTTGTATCCCGGAGTCGGTTGACTAGCGTCGAGGAAATAGTTACGTGCGTTAAAAGCATTGTTGCGTAGGTACTCGTACACCATGCCATGAAATTGGTTTGTACCTGACTTCGTTTCTACTTCGATGGTACCGGAAGCGTTGCGGCCATATTGGGCGCCGTAATTCCCGGTGAGAACGCGGACTTCAGCGATGGCATCAAGGCTGGGATAGACGTTCAGCGTGCTGTTACTGCCGTTATCCATGTTGTCGCCGCCATCGAGTTCCCAGTTGTTGTACTCACCACGGCCACCGTTGATGCTGTATTCCACGTTGCCGTTGACGCCAACTTGGCCTTCATCCTGTCCTGTCTGGTTGTTGACACCCGGGACAAGGGTCACGAGTTGGGTGAAGTTACGGCCGTTGAGTTGGAGTTTGCTCAACTCCTTGCTGTCGACGGTTCCGGCAAGTTCCGAAGACTGGGTGTCGACCTGGGCCAGGCCTTCTCCCTGAACCGTGACTTCGCTGCTGACGGCTCCAACTTCAAGGGCAATGTCGACGCGGGCTTTTTGCGCAACACGCAGGGTGATGTCTTTGGCTTCATACTTCTTGAAGCCAGGTGCGCTGACGGTGATGGAATAGAGCCCGGCAGGGAGGGCGCCGGCAAGATACTCGCCGTCCGTATTGCTGGTCAGTTGCCTGGTGACGCCGTTCGTGGTGTTGGTGACAACCACCGTCGCGTTAGGGACTGCGGCTCCAGAAGTGTCCTTGACCGTGCCCGTCATGGAAGCGTTGTCCTGTGCCATCAACGAAAGGGAAAAGAGTAGAAGAGCCAAGCCGAAGAGCAGAGAACGTTGTTTCATAGCCGCCTCACCGTCTTTGGGGGATAAACTGACTGAGCCCTGTAATACCTGACCCATATCGAAACGTGTCCCCACCCATAAAACGTTCCAATATTGAAACGTATTAATAGGTCGGACAGCTCTGCATTGTCAATGGAAAAATGCGGTTAGGGGCGGAAAGAGTACCTATTCGAGACGACGCGTCGACTGACGCACGACCAGTTCGGGCATCAGTTTGCGGTGCGAAGTGGTGATTTCACGTTTTTCCAGGCCCGCTTTGATCGCTGCCGAGACAATTTCCACGGCCACGGACCCCATGGTTTCCATAGGTTGCCGGATCGTGGTCAGTGGCGGGCTGGCGAAGGCCGCAGGGGCTACGTCGTCGAATCCGATCACAGAGCACTGCTCGGGGACCTTGATCCCGGCCTTGATCAGCGCGCGGGTAGCGCCGAGAGCGGTAATGTCGTCGTAGGCCAGAATCGCAGTGAACCGCCGCTTGTGCTTGATCAGCTCCTCGGTGAGCTTTTGCGCGGCTTCGAAGCCATGATTGGTGTCAATGACAGAGGGCATCTGCAAGATGAGCTTGGGATCCAACTTCAGATGGGATGAGCGTGCAAAGGCGCGAATGGCATTCCAGCGCAACTGACTGTCGCCAATGACTTCAGGGCCCCGAATAAAGGCGATTTCGCGATGGCCGAGCTCATAGAGATGCTCGATGGCCATGCGCGCGCCCGCCTGGTTGTCTACCAGGACGGAGCTGACGGAATCGGGTTGCAGCTCGCGGGCGACAATGACGGTTGGGATACGATGCTTTTCGATATCGGAGAGCAATGTGATATCAACAAGCATCCAGTTAGCGATCACAACGAGCGCTTCCACTCGGCGTTCGAGCATCATTTCGAGGTAGCGTTCAAAGCGGCCATGATCGTTCTGCGCATCGGCGAAAATGGAAAGATAGGAGGCTTTGTAGAGGCTGCCTTCGATGCCGCGCAGAATCGGCGTGCAAAACGGATCGGTCACATCGATGACCATCACGCCCACGGTATGACTGCGGCTGCCTCGGAGCGAGCGCGCAAACTGGTTGGGGCTGTATCCGAGCCGATGCGCGACTTCCTTGATGTGCTCCTTGGTCTGGGCAGACATGTAACGCGCCAGAGGGGCATCGTTCAAGACAATCGAGACGGTGCCAATGGAGAATCCGCTTTCCCGCGCGATGTCGCGAATGGTTATCATTCCCGGAGTACGCTGCCTGGGCAAAATATCTCCTTGGCTGTATGGATGAGAGTGCCTAACCATAATCCTATTCGTCAAGAGATACCAGCAAGAGCGGACCAATACAGAGACCTGTCTGCCCCGTTTCAGTCAAGGGCGCGGCCTGCTCGGCGCCTGCCGCTGTTACTCGTGGCGCTGAGTCTGATTTGCGTAGCGGTCTCGGCGCCGGCACAGAAGTCCGAAACCGGCGGCACAAGCTGTGCGCAGGCAGAAGTAGCCAAGCGCTTCCAGGAGGGAGCCGATGCCTTAAAGGCCGGTAGCCTCGATACCGCCGAGCGGCAATTCCGAGCTGTGTTGCGATGCGGTTCGAATGCGGGTGCGTATGCGAATCTGGGCGTGGTCTACATGCGAAAACAAGACTGGGCCGACGCAACTCGCGCCCTGAAAGAGGCCGCCCGGCTGGCACCCGCGATGACCGGAGTCAGGTTGAACCTGGCTTTAGTCGCCTTTCACCGGGCAAAGTACGAAGATGCCGTGCCCTTTTTGAAGTCAGTTGTGCGAGAACAGCCCAATGCAGTGCAGCCAGCCTACCTTCTGGGACTCTCTTATTTCTTCACGCAACAATATACGCAGTCCGCCACGACACTGGAGGGGATCTGGGCTTCGATGAACAACGACCTCGCTTACCTCTACGTGCTCGGACTGGCTGCGGACAAAGCTGGGCAGACGGCTATTTCAGAGAAGGCATGGTCGCAACTGGAGGAGATTGGAAGCGATACGGCGCAGTTTCATCTGCTGATGGGCAAGGCGCTTTACAACCGCGGAGATCCCGACAAAGCAATGGCGGAGTTCGAGGCGGCAGACAAGCTCGATCCGAAGCTGCCGTTCCTGCACTACAGCTGGGGACAAGCCTTCGTGCAAACCAATCAATACGACCATGCTAAGGAGCAGTTCCTTAAGGATATCTCGGTAGAACCTGACATTCCGTACAGTTACGACGAACTGGCACGGGTCTATGACAAACTCGGGGACGACGTCGAGGCAGAGAGAAACTATCGCGCCGCTCTCAAGCTCAATTCGCAGCTGGCGGCTTCATACTTTGGACTCGCGAAGATCTACGAGAGAAGAGGTCAGGTGGATCAGGCGCTGAAGGCGGTCGATGCCGCACTGGCCCTCGACGACGAAAGCAACAACCTTCATTATCTTCGAGCGCGGCTGCTGCAAAAAATGGGAAAATCAAGCGAGGCAAAGACGGAATTCTCCGAAGCTAAACGGCTGCTCGATAAACATCGAGGGGAAGACACCATGGAGCGGCTATTGGCGAATCCCGAATTGAGCTTCCAGTCGAAATAAAGTTGGTAGTACTTACCGGCTGCAGGTTGCGAGCGCCGCTTCCATCTTGTTTAATCGGTAGTGTCCTTCTTTGAGTTCCAACGTCTCTTAGTAGCAGCTGTCCAGGGAACAAATGGCGAAAACCCGATTCATTTTCTTATCTATCCTGCTTGCCTGCCTGGCGTGGGCGTCGTGCAGCCGTCCTGCGCAAGGGAACGCGCCCGCGGCCGGACCGCAAGCGCTACCCGTGAAGGTGCAAACTGCCGAACTGCAATCGGTGGGCGAGTTTACTGAATATCTGGCCACGTTGAAGTCGAGAAATGCGGCGATTCTGCAACCTCAAGTCGAGGGAGAGATCACACGCATCTTCGTGAAATCGGGTGACCAGGTGCAACCGGGCACTCCTATCTTAGAGATCGATCCGCTGAAACAACAGGCGACGGTGCACTCAATGGAAGCGAACCGCCAATCACAATTGGCACAACTCGAGTACAACCGCACCGAGTTGGAGCGTCGCAAGAGGCTGTACGCTGCCGGAGTCATCAGCAAGCAGGATCTCGACCAGATACAGACGGCGTACGATGCGTCCGTTGCTACGTTGAAGTCGATGGAGGCGAATGTCCGCGAACAGCAGGTCCAACTGCACTACTACACGGTAACGTCTCCGGGCGTAGGGATCATTGGCGATGTCCCGGTGCGCGTTGGCGACCGCGTCACCGTGAGCACAGTATTGACAACCCTCGACGAAAAGGGCGAATTGGAGGCCTACATTTCCATCCCGGCGGAAAAAGCTGGACAGGTGAAAATCGGTACTCCTATCGATCTCTTGTCGGACGCGAGCGGCCAACCGACGCGGACGAAGATCAGCTTTGTTTCGCCGCGTGTCGATTCTGCCAATCAGCTTCTGCTGGTGAAGGCGTGGGTTCCGAACGCGGATCACCGGTTTCGCAACGACCAGGTCGTGCATGCCCGCGTGATCTACCGCGAGATAGAGCGACCGGTGGTGCCGGTAGTGGCCGTCTCGCGACTAGGCGGGCAAATTTTCGCGTTCGTAGCCGAAGGTCAAGGAGACCACGCCGTGGCCAAACAGCGACCGATCAAGGTTGGCGACGTGGTCGGTAACAACTATGTGGTTCTTGATGGCATTAAACCCGGCGACCGCATTATTACGACCGGCGTGCAGATCCTGGTTGACGGCATGCCGGTAGCGCCACAGTCATAAGTAGGAGATCGCTCCTCGATGTTCGTCAATTTCTTCATAAGAAGGCCGGTATTCGCGACTGTCTGCTCGCTGCTGATCATTCTTGCGGGCGCGGTGGCGATTCCTACGCTGCCGATCGCGCAGTTTCCGATTCTTGCTCCACCACAAGTGACGGTGAACGCGTTCTACACGGGAGCAAACTCAACTGCGGTGGAGAGCGGCGTCACCACTCTGCTGGAGCAAGCGATCAATGGCGCGGAAGGCATGCGCTATATCACGTCGACGAGCGGCAATGACGGATCCAGCGGGATCACGGCTACGTTCGATTTGAATCGGAGCCTCGATATTGCAGCGGTTGACGTACAGAACCGGGCATCGACAGTTTTGGGCCGTCTGCCCGCGGAGGTCCAGCAGACAGGCGTAGTGGTCAATAAGGTTTCGTCAGCATTCGTAGGGGCGGCGGCTTTCTATGCTGACAACAACCAGTACGACAGTCTGTTTATAAGCAACTACCTTGATGTGTATGTAAAAGACGCGCTGAAGCGAGTGCGTGGAGTCGGAGATGTGATGATCTTCGGCGAGCGCAAGTACGCCATGCGCTTGTGGCTGGATCCGATCAAATTGGCAAAGCGAAACCTGACGGCACAGGACGTCGTGGATGCCTTGAGGGAACAGAACGTGCAAGTGGCGGCAGGGCAGATCGGCCAGTCTCCGATCGCCGCCGGACAGATGTTTCAGATCAGCGTGCGAGCGGTTGGGCGGCTTTCGCAACCGAGCGAGTTCGAGTCGATCATTCTGAAACGCGCGAATGACGGATCGCTGGTGCAGTTGCGAGACGTGGGACGAGCGGAACTGGGAGCCGAGGATTACTCGACAAATCTGGACTTCAATGGGCATGAAGTTATTGGCGTCGGCGTTCTACAGTTGCCGAACGCGAATGCTCTTGATGTCGATGCGGGTATTCGTCGCGAGTTGGAACGTCTCTCACACAACTTTCCAACAGGACTGAAATACGTCGTCGCATTCGATACCACGACTGCTGTGAGTGAATCCATCCAGGAAGTGCTTAAGACGCTGGCAGAAGCAATCGGCATCGTGATCATAGTTATTTTCCTGTTTCTGCAGAGCTGGCGCAGCACGCTGATTCCGGCGATCACGATCCCGGTCTCGCTGGTGGGAACGTTCGCGTTCATCAAGTTGTTCGGCTTCTCAATCAACACCTTGACCCTGTTTGGAATCACGCTCGCAACAGGACTTGTCGTCGACGATGCCATTGTGGTGATCGAGAACGTGGAACGCCACATGGAGGAGGGCATCAAGAACGCGCGACGTGCCTCGGAAGTGGCGATGGACGAAGTTACGAGCGCAGTGATCGCGACCTCTCTGGTGCTGATCGCGGTGTTCGTGCCGGTATCGTTATTTCCTGGAACGACAGGGCGGCTCTATCAACAGTTTGCATTGACGATCGCTTTTTCGATTGCGCTCTCGGCTTTCAACGCGCTGACGTTGACACCCGCGTTGGCGGCGCTACTGCTGAAACCGGCGCATGGGACAAGGAATCCGCTGTTTGCCGGGATCAATCGTCTCATCGTCAGCGGCACCAGGGGATATACGCATTTGCTGCGCAGGATGGAACGCTGGCGGTATGTGGTAGTGATTGTGTTCCTGCTTGGCCTGGCTTCGACCTACGTGGTTTATCGCGCCGTGCCGACGAGTTTCGTACCCGACGAAGACCAGGGGTATTTCATCGTTGCGGTGCAGGCGCCGCAAGGTGCTTCGCTGGAGTTCACGACGAAAGTCGCGGAACGGGCTAGCCAGATCCTGGCGCAGAATCGTGACATTGAGGGCATCTTCTCGGTTCCTGGATTCAGCCAGACCGGAGCCGCCCCGAATCGCGCGATCGTTTTCATCAATCTGAAGCCGTTCAGCGAACGTAGAGGGGCGGAGCACTCGTCTCAGGCGGTGATCGAAGCGGTTCGCGGTCCGCTGATGAGTATCCAGGAAGCGATCGTTGTGCCATTCTTGCCACCGCCGATCCAGGGTCTCGGCGCGTACGGTGGATTCGCCTTTGAGTTGCAGCAGTTGAACAATGCCGCGCCGATCGAGGATCTGGAGAATGTGCTGCACCAATTCACCGGAGCCGCGTCGAAGCGTCCGGAACTGGTCGGATTGTTCAGCGATTTCAGCGCGCGCGATCCGCAATATCTAGTGACCATCGACCGCGAGAAAGCCAAAAGTCTTGGGGTTCCGTTTTCGCAGATCACGTCGGCATTGCAGATCTACATGGGATCGCAATACGTGAACGATTTTGATTTCAATAATCGTTCTTACCGCGTCTACGTACAGGCGGACCAGCAGTTTCGAGCGCAGCCACGCGATTTGCGGCAGTTCTACGTGCGATCGGATTCCGGTTCGATGGTGACACTGGACAACCTGGTCAGCATTCAGGAGAGAACGAACGCAACCATCATCAGCCATTACAACCTGTTTCGCTCCGCTGAAATCGATGGCAGCGCCGCTCCTGGATACAGCTCCGGCCAGGCGTTGAAGGCCATGGAAGAGGTCGCGAAAAAAGTACTGCCGACGGGATATTCGTTCGAGTGGACAGGTTTAGCGCTGGAAGAGATTCAGTCTGGCTCGCAGACCTTGATTCTGTTCGGGCTGGGATTGCTGGTCGTGTATCTCACGCTTTCAGCGCAGTATGAAAGTTTCGTGCTGCCGTTCATCATTCTGCTGGCCGTGCCCATGGCGGTTCTAGGAGCCTTGGGCGCACAGGCAATGCGAGGTCTGCAGAACGACGTCTATTGTCAGATTGGTCTGGTCATGCTGATCGGACTGGCTAGCAAGAATGCGATTCTGATCGTGGAGTTCGCCGAGCAGCTTCAGGGTCGCGGCATGGAATTGTTTGAGTCGGCGGTCGAAGCGGCCCGCTTACGTCTGCGGCCGATCTTGATGACATCGATCGCTTTCATCCTTGGCGTACTGCCGCTGGTATTCGCGAGCGGCGCCGGGTCGGCGGGTCGCCACTCCGTCGGAACGACGGTGTTTGGCGGCATGATCGTCAGCACCCTGCTGAACTTGTTTATCATCCCGATCTTGTATGTCATTGTTCGCGGCTGGTTGCCGGCGAAGACGGAAGCGTTGGAAGCCGTGCATGAGCCGGAAATGGTCCATGGTGATGACTAAAGCTCGGCCTCGCCTGCTCCTTGTTGCTCATTAGCTTTTTGTCGCGACTGCGGCCTTGGCCTGCTCCTCGCCGATCCCGGCATCCTGCGCCAGATAGAGCGTTCGTGAAGGGAAGGCCAGGCTGCTTCCGTTGTCGGTTACCAGATCCATTATCTTCAGCAGTAAGCCCTCACGAATTTCCATGAATTCATTCCAGTCCCTCGTCAGAATCAAGCAGAAGATTTCGAGATCGAGGCTGCTCTCGCCAAACCCGATGAAGCGCACGCGGCGCATCGCAGGATCGACCTTTGGGTGCTCGGCCAAGAGTCGCGAGATGCTCTCGAGGATGGAACGTACCTGGTCGGGAGTGGTCTCGTAGCGCAATCCGATTTTTGTTTGAAATAGATTTTTGTCGCGGCGGCTGAGATTCTCGACATTCATGTTCGCGAGTACGCCATTTGGAACGGATAGCTCTACGCGGTCAGGTGTGCGTATGCGGGTGGACCGCAAGCTGATGTCCTCGACCGTCCCAACCTTGTCGCCCAGGCGGCAGGTTTCACCCACGCGGATCACTTCGTCGCTCAAAACCATGATTCCGCCAAACAGATTCTCGAGGGACTTCTGAGCGGCAAAGGCGATTGCGATTGAAGTGATTCCCAATCCGGCAACCGCGGTGGTCATATCGAAGCCGAGGATTTTGAAGCTTGTAAGGCCGATGACGATTGCCACCAGCACCTTGAACATGCGCTGTCCCAGGAGGATGAGCGATCCCTGTCGCAGGCCCATGCCGAGCATCGCTTTCAGGCGTTCGCGTTCAGCCCAGCGGTTAATCCAGCGAAATACCAGCCACCCGATTGCCAACACGAGCACGATGCCAGCCGCCCGATAGTAGTAGACGCGGTACAGCAGCGGCAATCCGAGAAACGCGATCCCAACCTGGTGAAATAGGTCGGTGAGGATGAGTGTTGCTGGAGGCGCCAGAGAACTCTCCGCAGAATTCCGCTCTGGGTGTTTACGCCACGTGCCCCAGGAATGCTTTCCAATTCTTGCGAACCGAATCAGCAACCAGGAAACGCCATAAGCGATCGGGATCAGTAGCAGGAATGCGAGCCAGATCCAAAGAGGCGCCGACAATATGCGGTGAGATACGAGAAACGTTGGCAGTCCCGGCTCGACGCTTCTGATTTTCAATTGTTCGGCGAGATCGGGTACATCCTCGAGCGTCGCGGAAGAGAACAACCAGACATCTCCAACGGTAGGATCCACCGCTCGAGCAAGGACGACGTCGTACTCGCTGCTATCTACCTGAAAGACGCCGATGCGCTCGCGGTCCGCGGGAACGCCCACTTGAGTGGAGCCTTCGCGCTTCTCACTGATCATGTTCACTTTGCCGGTGAAGGCGCGATCCATCAGGATATGGAGGTCGCGGGCGAGCTGTTCGCCTTGTGAGGCACGGAGATTCTTGCTTAATTGAAGGTAGTTAGCCGCCAGCTTGTAATTCCCGGACTGCGCTGCCTGGAGAAAGCCAACCACTGTGCCCCGAGGCGTGCTGCGGCCCAGAGGATCGCTGATTTGCGGTGTACCATTGCTCGCGCTTGTCGTCGGCGACAGTACTTTGTCGACCTGCTGGGCGAGCGACTGCCCGAACGCGAAAGGCACTGAGGCGAAGGCAAGTAATAGAGCGAATATCTGACGTCGAGACGTTTTCATGACTGGTATGCCGCCACATCGGCCTGAATGAAATCTTGGACTACCTGGCGCGGCTTGGCAACTCGCGTAGGGGATGTGCCCACGCATTTTGCGCGTTGAGATAAACTGCCTTGCGAAACTAAACGGGAAGGACAATATGAAGATCGCTGGATCAGGACTTGCAATTTTGTCGTGTGTAGTGGCGATAGGATTACTGGCAGTTCGCTCATCCGCTAAGAACGCGCGCAATCCGCAACGGAAGACTGGTTGGGTAGATATTTCCGTTCTTGTCGATCCGGATACGACTCCGGTCTATCCGGGAAACGCACCGCCGAGATTTACGTTTCTTCAGTCCTGGGACAAGGGAAACAATCTGGCCCTTTCGATGATCGAGATGGGCAATCACACCGGGACACATATTGATGCGCCACTCCACTTCGTCAAGGGCGGCGCTACGATCGATCAGATTCCTATATCCAAGCTGGTGGGTCCGGCGGTAGTGATTGAGATCTCGCGCTCGGCGACGATTGTCGACGCGGCGGAGTTGAACCGTCACGACTGGCACGGGGCGAAGAAGATTCTCTTCAAGACCCGCAGCTCTTACGACAATTTCTGGGCCGATAAGCAGTTTCACAAGGATTTCGTGGGAATCGCGCCGGACGCCGCGCAGTTGCTGGCCGATGCGGGAGTTGAACTGGTGGGCATCGACTATCTTTCCGCGGAGCAATTTGGCGCGCCGGAGCCCCTCACCCACCGGACTCTGTTGGGAAAGGGCGTTGTGATCGTGGAAGGTCTCGACCTGCGCCAGGTGACCGGCGGCAGCTATGAGCTGACAGTTTTGCCGTTGCGTCTGAAGGGGCTGGAAGCGGCTCCAGCGCGCGCGATTTTGCGACCGCAGCCGTGACGGACACGCGCGGGGGGACTACAAATTATCAATTCTTAAGATGATTTATTCGCGCAACGAACGCGATTAGTGGTAGCATTTTCCCGCTTCGTTAACGTTAACGGCACAGTCGCAGCCAAGGATGACAGTGCATTCGCAAATGTTTCTGGGGATCGATGTAGGAACAGGCGGCACCCGGGCTGTCATTATCGACGGATCCGGCAAAGTAATCGGGGCGGCGACCGGCGAGCACGTTGCGTTTGCCTCTCCGCGGACGGGTTGGGCTGAACAGGACCCCGCTGATTGGTGGAAGGCCAGCCAGATCGCGGTGCAGAACGCGATTCGCGCGGCGAAGATCTCCGGCGATCAGATCGCTTGTGTTGGCCTGACCGGGCAGATGCATGGCGCGGTCCTGCTGGACGGCGCTGGCGAGGTGATCCGGCCTTCGATTATCTGGTGTGATCAACGAACCGACGACCAGTGCCGCGAACTGACCGACAAAATTGGCGCCGCTCGGCTGATCGAACTCACCTGCAATCCTGCGCTCACAAATTTCACTCTTCCTAAACTGCTGTGGGTTCGCGAGCACGAGCCGGAGAACTGGAAGCGCATCAAGAGCGTGCTGCTTCCGAAGGATTACATCCGTTTCCGGTTGACAGGTGAACGCGCCATTGATGTCGCCGAAGCCTCGGGAACGCTGATGCTGGACGTAGCGCATCGGCGATGGTCAGACGAAGTGGTCGCAGCCGCCGGAATCGATCCGGCATGGCTGCCCACACTGTACGAATCCATTGAAGTCAGCGGACGCATCTCCGATGAGGGAGCAAAAGCGACTGGGCTCCGCGCGGGTACACCAGTAGTGGGCGGAGCCGGTGATCAGGCCGCGGGCGCTGTGGGCATGGGCATCGTCCGCCCCGGAGCGGTGAGCGCGACGATCGGAACTTCGGGCGTAGTGTTCGCAGCGACGGATCGGCCAGCGCTCGATCCCAAGGGCCGCATTCACACCTTCTGCCATGCGATTCCCGGACGTTGGCAGGTGATGGGCGTTACGCAAGCTGCGGGTCTTTCTTTGCGGTGGTTCCGCGACAACTTCGGAACAGTTACGACAGACAATCGCGATCCCTATGACCGGCTCGCCGATGAAGCTGCAAAGATTCCGGCGGGATCTGACGGTGTGTTGTGGGCGCCGTACCTGATGGGCGAGCGGACGCCGCACTTGGATCCATACGCGCGTGGAGCGTTGATTGGCTTAGCCGCGAATCATGGCCGCGGGCACATCATTCGGGCCATCATGGAAGGCGTAGCCTTCAGTTTGCGCGATACCTTCACCATCTTCGAGGAGATGAACGTCCCAGTCCGCAATATCCGTCTCGGCGGTGGCGGCGCACGTTCGTCATTGTGGCGACAGATTCAGGCCGATGTTTACGCGCATGCGGTTGAAGTCGTAGAAGCCGATGAAGGCGCGGCTTATGGAGCCGCGTTGCTCGCGGGAGTCGGCGCGAGTGCATGGCCAACAGTCGATGAAGCCTGCGAGACTGCAATTCGCGTAGCCAAGCGGGTTGAGCCGAAGTCAGAAGATCAAGCGGTGATGCAACGGGAGTATCAAGCGTATCGAAGGCTTTATCCGGCGTTGCGTTCGGTGTTGCGGAACGAGAACACGGCGGCGGCCAGGTAGATCATTTTCAAGGAGCAATCATGTCAGATGCGTATCAGCCTCGTCCGGAACACAAGTTTACGTTTGGTCTATGGACGGTAGGGAATCGTGGTCGCGATCCGTTTGGCGACGCCGTGCGTCCTCCGAAATCACCCGTCGAACTGGTTGCGCTGCTCGCAGAGGTTGGCGCATGGGGCGTGAACTTCCACGATAACGACCTGGTGCCGATCGATGCGACGGCAGCCGAACGCGACAAGATCGTACGCGACTTCCGTGCCGCTCTCGAGAAGAACGGCATCGTCGTGCCGATGGCGACCGTGAACCTGTTCTATGATCCGGTGTTCCGCGACGGCGCACTGACTTCGAACGATCCGCGCGTGCGGGCATATGCGCTGCAGAAGACGATGCGCGCGATGGATCTGGGGGCGGAGTTCGGCGCGAAGATCTTCGTGATGTGGGGCGGTCGTGAGGGAACGGAAACCGATGGGTGCCGCAGGCCTGATGACGCCATTAAACGGTTGCGTGAAGCCGTCGATAATCTTTGCGAGTATTCAATCTCGCAGAAGTATGGCTACAAGTTCGCGATGGAAGCCAAGCCGAACGAGCCGCGCGGCGCCATCTATTTCCCGACAACCGGCGCGTACCTAGGATTTATCCCCACGCTGGCTCATCCGGAGATGGTTGGAGTGAATCCCGAAGTCGCGCACGAGCAGATGCCCGGCCTTAACGTCGTTCATTCGGTAGCTCAGGCTTGGGAAGCAGGGAAGTTGTTCCACATCGACCTGAACGATCAGGAGACGGGCAAGTACGATCAGGATTTCCGCTTTGGTTCCGTGAATCCGAAGGCGGCGTTCTTCCTGGTGAAGTTCTTAGAGGAAGTTCACTACGACGGGTCGCGGCATTTTGATGCGCATGCGTATCGCACCGAGGATTATGAAGGCGTCAAGGACTTCGCACGCGGCTGCATGCGGACGTACCTGATCCTGAAAGAAAAAGCCTGCAAGTGGAATCACGATCCCGCGATCAAGGCAACGCTGGAGGAGATCGCGTCAACGAATGGCGACCTGGTACTTCCGGAGAAGCTGTCAGCCGCTAAGTTGGCTGAAATTCAATTCGATCGCGTGCACTTGGCACAGAAGAAGCTGCCGTACGAGAGATTGGATCAGTTGACGATGGACGTATTGTTCGGCGTGCGCTAAGCAATCGCCGGCAAATGAAGGGCGAGGCCAACCAGCCTCGCCTTTTGCTTTTTATTTCAGCCCTTCCACCAAATACAAATCGGCCAACATGCGGTGATAGCCGAAGACGCATGTCTTCGCGTCTGGCGTGAGCAGTATCGGGCCGATGTTTTCGACGCCCGCTGGATCGGATGGCATGAGCTGTCGCCAGAGCGTGCGATTACCAGTCTGTAAGTCGAGACGATTGACCAGTGTCGGCAGTTCTCCAGGCTGGTAGATGTAGAGAGAGCGGCTGTCGGTACTGAAGGTGATGGGTTGCTCTCCGGCATTCATTCCGGGGATCACGCGGGGCTCACCACCAGCCACTGGATAGAGATAGCCCTTTTGATCGGGGCCAATTCCTGCAACCCATTGCGAATCGGGCGAGATGATAAACGAGATTCCGTTTACGCCCTCTTGGGAAATAGCATGACTCTTGCCCGAAGTGACATCGAGCACATAAAGCTTTACGCCTTTGCCCGGTTCATTTCCGGCGAAAAGAATGCGCTTTCCATCGGGAAAGAAGTGAGCCCAGCTATGGTTGACGTTGTCATTCGTGAGATCCCGGGCTTCGCCGGCTCCGGTGGGCAGTAGCTTCAGCTGGGATGGCGTGCTCTGTGTCTGCGCGATGGCCCATTTGCCGTCCGGCGAAAGCGCAACTGCCCCGCCTTCTCCCAGCAGGATCGCTGCCGAGCCCTCGGTTTTTCGTAAATAGACGGCATATGACAACCCCACTGACTTGGAGTAATCCAGCGCGCCGCCGCCGCCTTCTTCATCGAAGAGCAGCGTTTTCCCGTCGTCCGAAAGTCCGGCGGGGTAGGAGTAGTCGAGCCAGGAGAGATCACGTTCTTTTTCGTCGCCGGAAATCACGCCGCGAAGCTCGCGGCGCCAACTGGCGCGCATCAGCAGTACACGTCCGTCCTTCGCTATATCCAGGAGCATGAGCGCGCCGGGCAGCCGCAGCACCATGCGCTGCTTGCCTGCCAGGGTAATGGCATAAAGTGTCCGATCAGTGCCACTTTTGCTGGCGGTAAACCAGATCTCCTTGCCATCGGGTGACCATGCGAGGCCTTGCGCTGTGTACCACTCGCCGGTCAAGACCTTCTTGTTTCCCTTCAGGTCGACGATGGCCAGCGTCCCAGCGTCGTCTCCCTTGATTCGGATGGTCAAGAAAAGCAATCAATCTGCCGTCAGGCGAAATACGCGGGTGCCCGATCCAGCCGCCGGTTTCGTAGAGTGCGTTGCCGATAGGAAATTCCAGGCGATTGCGGCCGCCGAAATCTCGCACCACGGCGAGATTGTTTCCGTCGGGAGCCCAGTCGGCCCACTGCACTTGCTCGAGGATTTCCCGCGGAGCGCCTCCGGCGAGTGGAGCGCGCGCCAGTGTGCCCATGGTTACCCACGTCCCGATGGACTTGCTGTTCAGAAGCACGGCCATCTCGGCATTCGACGAAATCGACATCAGTTGCGTATGCGCCAGTCCCATCGATCGCGATTCGGGAGCTTCCGGACGGGCTGTGAAGACGTCCATCGGATTGCCTTGCCACGCCGCGCTGTAAAGGATGGTTTGTCCATCAGGCGCGAAGCGCGCGGAACGAACGCTACCTCGGCGAAAGGTCAGCTGCCGATAAAACGGCGGGTCAGGCGGAGTACCAACGAACAGAAACTTTCCGGCCAAAAGGCCCACACCGAGCGCCACCAGGAGGCTCGCCGCAATCAACAACAGACGGAGCATGGATTTCGATTTCGCCGGCGCTGGCGAAGCGGAGACGGTCTGCGAAGATGGGTCAAGAGCTTCTGCAATAACCGAGGATCGCGAAGAATCGATCGAGCGCTTCAGCCGTTTCAGATCCGCGCGCATTTCGGCGGCGGACTGGTAGCGCATGTCCGTATCTTTTTCGAGAGCCTTGGTGATGATCTCCTCGAGCTTTGCAGGCATTTCCGGATTCAGCCGAACCGGAGCTGTTGGCACACGATTCAGAATGGAATCGCTAATGACGGCGGAAGTCTCTCCGCGAAACGGCAGCTTGCCGGTAGCCATTTCGTAAAGCACCACGCCGAAAGAGAAGAGATCGGTGCGTCCGTCCAACTCCTTCCCCCGCAATTGCTCGGGCGACATATAGGCGACGGTGCCCACTGCGGTCCCGGGGCTGGTTAGATCGAGATGCGTGACCCCTGCAACGGTTTGTGATTCGCCGCTTCCAGGACGATTCTTCTGCGTGATCTTGGCGAGTCCAAAGTCGAGTATCTTGGCGTGACCGCGATCGGTAACAAAAATGTTTGCGGGCTTGATGTCGCGATGGACGATACCCTTCGAGTGAGCGGCTTCGAGTGCGTCCGCGACTTCGATTCCAATGGTGAGAATCTGTTCCAGATCGACCGGAGCGCCATGCATCAGGTGCTTCAGCGTCTGACCGTTAAGGCACTCCATCACGATGAACAAGTGCCCATCGTGCTCACCGATCTCGTGAACCGTGCATATATCGGGATGATTCAGGGCTGAGGCGGCGCGCGCCTCGCGGCGAAAGCGCTCCAGGGTGGCTGGATCTTTGGCGGTTTCGTCAGGAAGAAACTTAAGGGCAACGAATCGCCCAAGGTTGGTGTCTTCTGCTTTGTAAACAACACCCATGCCCCCGCCGCCCAGCAATTCGACGACGCGATAGTGGGAAATAGTTTGGCCGATCATCGTGACGTTGGTGGCGATATGACCCCGTTGTTTCGCGGTAAGGAGGTTGAGTCATGGTAGGGACGAACGGACGTTCCGTCAATCTTCTCTGAGATACCGCCGCAGAATGGGAGATGCGTGGGATGGGCGAAGACGGACGCATTCTGCTGGATGCGTCCGTCAGGAGTTAGTCGGCGCTCATGAATTCCGGTGCGCTCAGTTCGAAGCCTCCGCTCTGTGCGGGGCTAGCACTGCCTGCGACGGCCCTAACCGCGAATCGTGATGAGGTTCGTGTCAGTTCCAGATACGGCACCAGCAGACCCAGAGAGCTCAGACGCTTCGGCGAGGAAAGCATCGTGGCCGTGCGAGCTGATCTGTTCCAGGTAAGTCGTGTTAATTCCGAGCGAATGAATCTTTCCTGCAAGCTTCCGTACGTCTGCGGTGGGGAACAGCCAATCCGAGGAGATGCCTACCAGAATCAAGCGCGCTTTGATCCGCCGTAGCGCTTCCTCTGTGTTTGCGTAACCATCCGCCAGATCGAAGTTATCCATCATCTTCGAAATGTAGAGATAGCTGTTGGCGTCGAAGCGCGCGACTAACTCTTTCTGCTGGTAATCGAGGTATCCCGCTATGTCGTAGCGGTCTTCCAGCTTGCGCGCCGGATCCTCGCCGTTGCGATTGGGACGCCGATCGTAACGCTTGTCGAAGAGGTGCGCAGATTTGTACGAGCACATAGCGATCGCGCGAGCGATGCCTAGCCCGGCCGCTGGCTGTTCGGCGGGCGTGTACAGGCCTTGCTTCCATGCGGGATCATTTTCGATCGCCTGACGCTGAATGTGGTTGAGCGCGAGTCCCATCGCTGAAAGTGGCGTGGCTCCGATCGCAATACAAGTGTCGAGACGGTCGGGATATTCGATGGCCCAGCGCAGCGCCTGCATCCCGCCGATCGATCCACCGATGACTGCGCGCAGGCGCTTGATGCCAAGATGATCGAGAAGGCGCGCTTGCGCTTTGACGTTGTCGCCGATGGTGATGAGGGGGAAGTCTGTGCCGAAAGGCTGGCCGGTGGCGGGATTGATGGAGGTAGGACCGGTTGTGCCGTAACACGATCCCAGGATGTTGACGCAGATCACGCAGTCGCGATCGAGATCAAAACATCGATCGGCGCCGAACAGGTCTGTCCACCAGGCGCCCACGTGCGCCGAACCCGACAGCGCGTGACAGACGAGGATGGCGTTGTCGCGCTGCGGGTTCAGTGTGCCGTAGACCGCATAGTGAAGCGTTACCGGCTGGAGCTGGCCTCCGGCTTCCAGACGGAACGGCTCGTCTTCACCAAAGGTGAAGACGGCCTCATAAGTTGGAGCGATTGCTTGACTCACTTGCGTGTCCCTGCGCCGACTGGCTCTTCCGCCGGCCGCGATCTCCCTGACGGTACGCTCTTCTCAAGCGCCTGTTCGAGGTCGGCAATGATGTCCTTCACGTCTTCGATGCCGACAGAAAGCCGGATGAGATCGGGCGTTACGCCGGTCGATGCCTGTTCTTCCTCGCTCAACTGCTGATGCGTCGTCGACGCTGGATGAATGATCAGCGACTTGGCATCGCCGATGTTCGCGAGCAGGCTGAAGAGCTTCACCGAGTTTATGAACTTCTTGCCAGCCTCGTAGCCACCACGAATACCGAAGGTGATGAGCGCGCCCGAGCCGTTCGGCAAATACTTTTCCGCGAGCTTGTAGTACTTGCTGGAAAGGAGTCCGGGATAGTTCACCCACTCGACAGAATCGTGATCTTCGAGGTAGCGAGCGACAGCAAGCGCGTTTTCGGAATGACGCTGCATACGCAGATGAAGGGTCTCCGCACCTTGCAGAAGCAGGAAAGCGTTGAACGGCGAGAGCGGCGCGCCGGTATCGCGCAATCCCTGGACGCGCGCTTTCAGGATGAAGGCCAACGGACCAAAGGCCTCTGTAAACGAGAGTCCGTGATACGAAGGATCGGGATTCACAAAATCCGGGAAGCGGCCCGAGGCCCAGTCGAATTTGCCGCCGTCGACGATGACGCCACCAATCGAAGTTCCGTGGCCGCCAATGAACTTGGTGGCGGATTCCACTATGATGTCGGCTCCCCACTCGATCGGCCGAACCAGGGCTGGCGAGGGAGTGGTGTTGTCGACAATCAACGGCAGCTTGTGCGAATGAGCAATTTGCGCAAGCCGCTCAATGTCCGAGATGTCGAGTTTAGGATTACCTACCGTCTCGGTATAGATGGCTTTTGTACGATCGTTGATGGCTTTCGCGAGACCGTCGTAGTCTTCGGCGTCGACAAAACGAACCTTGATCCCCCACTTGGGCAGCGTGTAATGGAACAGGTTGTAAGTGCCGCCATAGAGGGATGTGGTCGAGATGATTTCGTCGCCGGCACTGGCGAGCGTAGTGAGCGCCAGCGTTTCCGCGGCTTGACCTGAGGCGAGCGCCAGACCCGCAACTCCACCTTCGAGCGCAGCAATGCGCTTCTCGAAGACATCGGTGGTAGGGTTCATGATGCGCGTGTAGATGTTGCCGAATTCCTTCAGCGCGAAGAGACGTGCGGCATGGTCGGCGTCGTTAAAGACGTAGGAGGTTGTCTGATAGATCGGCACAGCGCGAGCGTTTGTCGCAGGATCTTTTTCCTGACCGCCGTGCACGGCGAGGGTTCCGAAGGAATATTGCGGCTTATCGTCTGGCATCTCTTCTCCTCAATTCGTTTCTTTCAAAATTGGCAAACTCAGCGGCGGTTCCACGTGGAAGTCTGCCTCAGATATTTCTGCTAGCGCTTCGCTCAACACAGACCGGCCACAGGCCTCCAGAGTGATCACGAAGGGCAGGCTCGTCTTGGGGAACCCGGGCTTCTGAAAAACGGCGTCAATGTTGATGGAGTACTTCGAAAAAACTTTCGCGAGGTGCGCGATGATGCCGGGGCGATCACGCACGACGAATCGCACGTAGTGCGGCGTGGTCACCTCAGAAGTGACTTCATGTTTCTTCACCGGCAAAACCTGCGCGGCACCGCGTTGCGCCGCGATTAGTAATACGTCAGAAACAACTGCAACCGCGGTGGGATGTCCACCGGCGCCATGTCCTGAGAAAGCAGTCTCCCCGCCATATTTCCCAGTGCTGATGACCACATTTTCGCTGCCGCGTACACGCGCCAGTGGGGAAGTGGTGGGGATCACTGCGGGCTGCACGAAAGCGACTACGCGCTGTCCTTCGATAGCGGCGCTGGAAACCTGGCGAATGGTAGAGCCGAGAAGGCTGGAGTAATGGAAGTCGACTGGCTGAATCGGAGTGATGGAGTTGACGGCGATTTCTTCTGGATGAACCTGAGTCTGCAGGGCTACCCGAGCGAGAATGGCCAGCTTGGCGCGCGCGTCGAAACCTTCGAGATCGTCAGTAGGATCAGCCTCGGCATATCCGAACTGTTGCGCTTCGGCCAAGGCGCTTTCGAACGAGACGCCGCTCGACTCAATACGCGTCAGAATGTAGTTGCAGGTACCGTTGAGAATGCCGGTAACTTTGAAGATCTGATCGCCCGAGAGGCCTTTTTGCAAGCCGAGCAGCACAGGGATACCGCCGGCAACGGATGCTCCAAATTCCAATTGCAGACCTTTGCTCTGCGCGAGTTCGAGAAGTTCGCTTCCCGCATTGGCGATGAGCTGCTTATTGGCAGTCACGACCGACTTGCCGGATTCGAGCGCACGTCGAACCCATTGCTTCGCAGGCTCGATGCCGCCCATCAGTTCGATCACCACGTCGACGTCGGAGGCGAGGACGTCGTCAATGTTCTCGGTCCAGCGCACGTCTTTGGGAACCCACGAGACATGCTTTGACGCCACGTTGCGATTGAAGATGTGAGTGAGCTTCACCGAGGACGGGTTGCGATAAGAAAGGATCTCCACGACCGCGCGGCCCACGGTTCCGAACCCGAGCACCGCGACTCTACAGACTTGCGATTTCGCCGACGTGCGATCCAATTCTGGTTGTGCTTGCGTACTCAACGATTCCCCCTGTTTCGTTTTCCTGGCTGATAAACAAAAAACCCATCGCGGGTATGACTGGCGATGGGTTGCGCTTGAGCTTATAAATGAGTGCTGGGAATTAGCTCGTCTGGAACCCTTTGCCAGTTGGACGATTGGTACACATGTGCATGCTCATGGCCAAAGCCGGCCGGCGGCGTGCAACTGTTGTCCGAATCTGACTGCGGGTTGACATACGTAATATCCACTAATTAAGCCTTAATTCGCGGTCTCCCGTCAAGCGGCGATTTTAGGAGAAGATGCTTAGCAGTTACGATAGGTGGCACGGCGTTGAGAGTGGTAGCGGAATTCTGGTGGCGCGTCGGCGTAAGCGACTGGATTCTTAACCGCAATATAAGGCAGGACGGCACCATGCATAAGTTTGTGTTTCACAACGACAGCTTGCTTCCTTTAGAGCAGGTGAGGCTTTCACCCGGACAGGCAGGGCTGCTGAACGGCTGGGGCGTGTTTACGACGATCCGCATTTACGAAGGACAGGCGTTTGCCTTCGATCGCCACTGGAAACGTCTGACGACGGATGCTCATCGCATCGACTTGCCGATTGAGCAGAGCGAAGCAGAGGTGCGCGAGCGCCTGATGGAATTGCTGCGCGCTAACGAAGTGGTGGATGGATGCGCGCGAGTTTATCTCGTCTACAACAAGATAGGAATCTGGAGCAGCCGCGAGCAGATGCCGACGGTTGACCTGATCATGTATACGACGGATCTCCCACTGCGCGTTGGACCGGTGAAACTCGGCGTCCAGCTTAACGGCAGGCACGCGGCGCATCCGCTGGCGGGCACGAAGGTGACCTCGTGGCTGCAGAACGTCTGGCTGGTGGAGCAGGCGCACGCCCGGGGATTCGAAGATACAGTGCTGGTGAACGAGCGCGAAGAGGTCGCGGAGTGCACAGCGGGAAATCTGTTCTGCGTGAAGGCCGGAAGTGTGTTTACTCCGCCGCTAAGTACCGGATGCCTGGCGGGCGTGTCGCGACAGGTTCTGCTGGAGGAGGCGGAGCGGATCGGTGTTTCCATTGGCGAACACGTGATGGGGCTGGAAGAATTCCTGGACTCCGACGAGATCTTCATCACGTCGACAACCAGACAGGTGCAGCCAGTCAGTCACATTGAGAAGCGCGAGTTTACGCACGAGGGTGAAGTCACGCGTGCGCTCGAGAAACTGTTCGACGATTACGTGGATCGTTATCTGGCGAAGGTCGCGGAGAAGTCTTCGACTTAGCCGCCGATTTGCGGGCTCCGCTTGTGCCAGTCCGTCGCTTGCTGGAAGGCGTGCGCAAATCGGAGGACTGCGGCGTCTTCGTGTGCCGCACCTGTGATCTGTAAGCTAATTGGAAGACCAGCCTTTCGAGAAGCCGCAGGGAATTGAGATGGACGGCAGTCCGAGCACATTAAACGGACGCGTGTTGCGTAACATCACGATCTCGGCTGGGCGAAGCTGTTCGGGATGCGCCCGAAGGTCGGCGATGACAGGTGGCAGCACCGGAACGGTTGGCGTAAGGACGAGATCGATGTCGTCGAAAACTCTCGCTGCTTTTCGACGCAACTCGAGCAGCTCTGCTTTCTTCCGCTGATACTCGTCTGCTGTGACTTTCTCTCCGGCCATGATCCGGCGCAGCGTTTCCGGTTGGTACTTGTCGGCCGATCCGGGCAGATACTTCGCGTGATACTGATACGCCTCGTAAACGTGGACGGTGCGATCGGTGTCGACGGGAATTGAGACACTCTTAATCTCCGAGGCCATCGAGCGCGCAATTCGCATCGCTTCGTCGAACGCGGCTGCGACTTCAGGATCGAGATCGTCAAAGAAGAATTGGTCAGGTATCCCTAATCTGAGCTGTGTAGTTTGTCGCCTAGCGACTGCGCGTACCCGCCACTCTGCACCGTGCTGCTGTTCGGATCCCACGAATCGTACGCAGCGATGGCATCGAGCATCAGCGCGCAGTCTTCCGCGGTTCTCGCCATCGGGCCAACGTGGTCGTACGAGGGCGCCAGCGGGACCACGCCGTGCGCACTAACCAGGCCAAAAGTAGGCTTGAATCCAGTGATGCCGCAGAACGCAGACGGCAGACGAATCGATCCGGCCGTATCTGTGCCAATCGCGCCCAGACAGAGTCCCGCAGCAACCGCGGCCGCCGATCCGGAAGAAGAGCCTCCCGTGATTCGCTCGATGTCCCACGGATTGCGCGCGATGCCGAACGCACCGATGATCCCGCTGCCGCCGTACGCAAACTCATGCAGGTTTAGTTTGCCGAGCAACACTGCGCCAGCGGCTTTCAGTCGCTTGACGATGAATGCATCTTCCGCCGGGACGCGCTTCTCGAAGAGATGACTGGCGGCCATAGTGCGGACGCCAGCAGTATCAATAATGTCTTTCAGTGCGAGCGGAATTCCGTGCAGTGGACCACGACACTTTCCGGCGCGAATCTCTCTGTCGGATTGGCGCGCCTCTTCGAGGGCGCTCTCCGCAGTGACGGTGATAAACGCCTTCAGCACGGGATTCAGACGTTCGATTCGTGCCAGACACTTCTCCGTGAGGCCCAGAGCGGAGAGCTCTCCGGTACGGATCTTCGCAGAAGCACCTTTAATGCTTAAGATCGGCTCATCGATCATCGTCGGCGACCAGCTTACTGCAACCTAGCTCGTTATCCCAAGGCAGGGCCGGAAATGGGAATCGTGAGGATTCGCATTCCCAAGCCAACGAAGAGCACTTCCTGTCCGAACTTCCTGGGCCTAGAATCCGTAAATCTTCTCAGCTGTTAATAACTTCGCCCTAAGCACGTCATAGAGTTGAAGGCGAGCTGAGGAGGGAAGCTTGGCAGCCGTACCGGAAACTCAAGTGATCGTCAAACGTGCTAACGATGAACTCGAAGCTTTATTTCGAGAGCATCATCACCGGGTGATCAGTACCGCCTACCGTATAACCGGCAGTCTCGCGGATGCCGAGGATGTGGCGCAGTCGGTATTCCTTCGCCTGGCGCGCGGAGAAGTTGACCTGAGTGGCGTCCAGAACATGGGCGCTTATCTACACCGTACAGCGGTCAACGCGGCGCTCGATCTGCTCCGAGCGCGTCGGGATTCGCAGTTCTCGACGCTCGACGATGCCGGCGAGCTCCACTCCAAGAACCCTTCGCTTTCGCCCGACCGGATGCAACACGCATCTGAAACCCGCGAGCTCCTGCGGAGAGCCCTGGCCAGGCTCCACCCGCGGACGGCGGAGATGTTTGTGCTCCGGTACATCGAGGACTACGACAACCGTGAAATCGCCAAGGTGATGAAGACGTCGCAGGCTGTTGTGGCAGTGACGCTCCATCGCACGCGAGCGCGGTTGAAGAAGGATCTTCGAGTACTCATGAGGGGGAGAATATGAATCCGTCGGATCGCAAGAAAGTCGATCTGGATCAGTTGATCGCCGAGATGCATGGCCAGCAGCTCGATGATAAGGAAGTGAAGCAAGCAGCCGATCGCGTGTGGCTGCGCCTGCAGGATGCCGCGGCAACAGAAATTCCCGCCATCCAAACCATCCATGGGTGTGAAGATATTCGCGCTTTACTACCTGCTTATTTCGAGAAGAAGCTGTCAGAGAATCGGGCGCTGGTGGTGAAGAACCACCTGCATGAATGCGCTGTATGCCGGCAACATGCGTATGGATTGAATGATGCCGAGCAGACGGTTCTTACCTGGAAGCCAACCGCCCCCGCACCTCGCGCCTGGAGCTTCGGACTGCCGCAGTTCGCGATGGCAGCGCTGGTGCTCGTGGTCGGACTTGCCAGCTATTTCACTTACAACCGCTACTACGGATCCGCAGCCGGTGAGCGCGCGCAGCTTATGTCGGCGGAAGGCGCTGTTTACGCCATCTCCGACAATGGCGAGCGCGAGTTAAAGCCAGGCGAATACGTGGGAGAAGGACAACTGGTTCGAACCTCGGCATCGTCGCACGCTTTCCTGCGATTGCTGGACGGTTCCGTGGTCGAGATGAACCGCCGTGCGGAAGTGTCGGTCGGCGCCACGCGTAGGAATACGACGATTCGTTTGGGACAGGGCGACATCATCGTCCAGGCTGCCAAGCGAAAGACTGGTCACCTCTATGTGCTCACGCCCGACTGCCGTGTTTCGGTAACCGGAACTGTGTTCTCGGTAAACTCCGGCACCAAGGGCTCTCGTGTCTCCGTAATTGAGGGCCAGGTGCTGGTCGCGCAACAGGCGGGTGAGTCGGTGCTCCATCCGGGAGATCAAGTCACCACGAGCGCGAGCATCTCGCAGGTGCCGATCCAGCAGGAGATCGCGTGGAGCCAGAATGCGGATCAGCATCTAGCATTGTTGGCTGAATTTGCGAAACTGCAGGATAAGCTCCAGCAGATTCCCGCGCCTGCGCCGCGCTACGACAGCCAAATCGTTCCGCTGCTGCCGAAGGGAACCACGTTCTTCGTGAGTATTCCGAATCTCGGGCAGACGCTGGGAGAAGCGAATCAGATCTTCCAGCAGCAATTGCAGCAGAGCCCCGTCTTACAACAGTGGTGGGCCAGCCAGAACAAGAGCAAGCAAGGTCCGTCGATGGACAAGGTGATCGCCGAGTTGCAGGCGCTGAGCCAGTACCTGGGCGATGAAATTGTTGTGGCTTCTGATCCCCAGGATTTCGGCGCGAACTCGGGGATCGTGGTACTCGCTGCAGTGAAGAGTTCAGGACTCAAGGAATTCCTGCAAAACGATTTCGGCAGGGTGCTTACGGACAAAAACGGACAGACGCATCTGCGCGTGCTGGAACCAGGACAGCAGGCGAGTGGACAGCCTCACGATCTGCTCGTAATGGTCCGTCCGGGAATGATGGTGATGAGCACGAGTGCAAGTGCTCTGCAACAGATGAATGCGCAACTCGATGCCGGGGCTTCGGGCTTCACCGGTACGGAACTGGGTACGCGGATTGTGTCTGCCTATGGTCGCGGCGCAGGGTTCCTCTTAGCGGCGGATCTCCAAACGATCGCCCAGGAGAATCATCCCGGTGCATCCGCTCAACATGAAGCGGTTGCGGAAGCAAGCGGTCTGCATGATATGCGGTATCTCGTCATGGAACATCGCGAGATCAACAATCTGCCGGATAACCGGGCGGTGCTGGAATTCGCGAACGAGCGGCGCGGCGTTGCATCGTGGCTGGCGGCGCCTGCTCCCATGCGCTCGCTGGAGTATGTTTCGGCGAACGCCGGAATCGCGGTGTCGTTCATCTCCAAGAATCCCGCGGCTATCTATGACGACATCATTAACATGACGGGCGGCGATGCCTCTGCCCAGCAGCACCTTGCGGAAGCAGAGACGGACCTGAATCTGAAGATCCGTGACGATATTGCCGCGACTCTTGGTGGAGATGTCACCGTGGCCCTCGATGGTCCGGTGCTGCCGACTCCTTCGTGGAAGGTGGTAGCCGAAGTCTACGACGCGCAGCGGCTGCAGAATTCATTGCAGCAGTTAGTGAACGTGATGAACCGCCACGCGGCGGAGCACGGCCATTCCGGTGCGAATCTAGAGCAGGAAACGGTGGGCGGCCGTACCTTCTACCGGTTGACCTGTGCCGACGCTTCGTTCAACAAAGAGCTGGACTACACGTTTGCCGATGGCTTCATCATCATGGCACCTTCTCGTGCGCTGGTGATTCAGGCGCTGCAAACACACGCCAATGGCGACACGCTGGCGCGTTCACAAACGTTCCGGTCGCTGTTGCCGAAGGATGAGCACGCGAACTTCTCCGCACTGCTGTATCAAAACCTGAGCCCGATTCTGCAGCCGCTGTCATCGCAGCTCAACAATCAGCAGTTGCAGCTGCTACAACAGTTGGCGGCCAGTTCCAAGCCCACTGTGATCTGCGCTTATGGCGATCAGGATCGCATCGAAGTGGCGAGCAACAGCCGCTTCCCGGGCCTGGACTTCAATAGCCTGGCCCTGATTAAGTTGTTAGGTGGGCCGGGAAGTCAGGGAACTACTCATTAAACCGGAACGTACATAACCACAGATGACGCCAACCATCGAACTCGACGATCTGCACGTTCAACTCGGCGGCAGAACCATTCTCGACGGACTGCGTGGCGCGCTCAACGGGCGCGCCATCGGTCTGCTCGGTCCGAACGGAGCCGGCAAGTCCACGCTGATCAATACGCTGCTGGGGTTTCATCCTCCGGATCGAGGGACGGCGCGCGTGCTTGGTATGGATATCCGCCAGGATGCGCGCAAGCTGCGAGCCCAGGTTGGATATATGCCGGAGAGCGATGCTTTCATCTCCGACATGACGGGCCTGCATTTCGTCCGCTACATGGCGGAAATCTCTGGACTTCCGTCGGAACAGGCGATGGAGCGAGCGCACGAAGCGTTCTTTTACGTCGGACTTGGCGAGGTGCGTTATCGCAAACTGGGTACCTATTCGCTCGGCATGAAGCAGTTGGCGAAACTGGCGCAGGCGATCGCCCACGGTCCAAAGATGCTCATTATGGACGAGCCAACCAACGGACTCGATCCGCCGGCGCGGCAACGCATGATTCAACTGGTACGCGAAATTCGCGATGCCAGCGAGATGCGCCTGATTATTTCTTCCCATCTGTTACGCGATGTGGAAGAGACCTGCGAAGAGGTGCTCATTCTGCGCAATGGGCGCGTCGCCGCGTTGTGCAACCTGGAAGAAGAGCGGCGGGCGAACCGCAAGTTTCTCGAGCTGGAAACGATCGGCGCGAACGGTGCATTCAGCTCGGCGTTACAACAACTCGGCTGCGAGTGCGCTGTCTTCAACAATGGCCGGATGAAAGTCGTGATGCCCGACAAGATCGAAATTCGCGAGGTGTATCGAATTGCCGAGCAGCAGGGAATCCAGATACGCAAGATGAATCATCGACGCGACTCGCTGGAAGATATTTTCCTCAACGCGATGGAGCAGACTGGAGCGGCTCATGGCGGTCTATAAGCGCGCATACCGCTCTTACAGCGGACCGATTACCGACGAACGTTGGCGCTTCCTCGTTCTCACTCGCTATTCGCTCTCGCAGCTATTCTCGTCACGAGCTTTCTCATGGTTCATGATGATTACGCTGATGCCGGTGCTGATTTCGGCTGCGTTCATCTACGTTAGCAATAGCGCAACCGTGCAAGCCGCATTGCGCATGGGCAACCAGTCGATATTGAACGTCGACGGAGGCTTCTTCGCCAAAATCTTGATAGGGCAGGCATGGATGGGCCTTTTCCTCACCTGCTGGGCGGGACCGTTGCTGGTTGCGAGCGACCTGTCGAACGGCGCTCTTCCTCTCTATTTGAGCCGGCCGCTGAATCGCGCGGAGTATGTTGCTGGAAAAGCAGCGGTGCTTGCCGCCATTCTGTCCTGCGTGACGTGGATCCCAGGCTTGCTGTTATTCGCGCTTCAAGCCAGCCTCGCAGGCGGCGGATGGGGCTGGGCGCATAAGTCGTTTGTGCCGACGATTGTATTGGTAAGCGTCCTTTGGATCGCGGTGCTGACGCTGATTTCTCTCGCGACTTCCGCCTGGGTGAAGTGGCGCATCGTGGCTACCGCAGTGACTTTCGGCCTATTCGTGCTTCCGCCAGGATTTGGTGAGGCGATCAACGGAGTACTGCGAACCTACTGGGGGCGGGTGCTCAACCTCCCGTACCTGCTGGAAGTGATTCTGACGAATATGCTGGGCGCGCCGATGCAATCGCAAACTCCATTCACCCATGAGCAAGTTCCACAAACCGCTGCGTGGGTGGTTCTCGTTGGCGTGTGCGCCGGATCGCTGCTATTGCTGAACAAGCGTTTGCGTGCGCGTGAGGTGGTGCGCGGATGAACACCACGGATAACAGGATCGTCTTCGAAAACGTATCGAAGTTCTACGGCGAAGTGCTGGGTGTGAATCGTGTGAACCTGGCACTCGATCCGGGAATCACCAGTCTGGTCGGCCCGAACGGCTCCGGCAAAACGACGCTGATGAATCTGATGACTGGCTTGATCCGGCCTTCCCGCGGAGAGATTCGCGTGCTCGGGATGACAGTCGATGATCCCGAACATCTTTTCCGTGCAGTTGGGTATTGCACGCAGTTCGACTCGTTCCCGCGTGGCGTCACCGGGTATGAGTTCATCTACTGGCCATTACGTCTGCACGGTCTGGATCACAAACGCGCCGATCAATTCACCAAAGAAGCCATTGATCGAGTCGGCATGATGAGTGCGGCAACTCGCAAGGTTGCGGGTTACAGCAAAGGCATGCGGCAGCGGATTCGTCTGGCGCAAGCGATCAGCCATCATCCGACGGTGGTGGTACTCGATGAACCGCTGAACGGGCTCGATCCGATGGCGCGCGCGGAGACGATCACGTTGTTCCAGGCGTTGGGGCAACACGGTATGCACGTCATCATCTCCAGCCACATTCTCGAAGAAGTCGATCGCATTTCGGATCGCGTGGTGCTGATGAGCAATGGCTACGTGGTGGCAGAGGGCCAGATTCACGATGTGCGGCGCGAAGTGAAAGACCATCCAATGCAAATCCTGGTGCGCTGCTCGAATCCCTCGAAACTGGCTTCGCAAGTCTTCGCGCTGGATCATGTTGTTGAGGCCAAACTCAACACCGATGGGCACGGCTTATTGGTGCGAACGCGTGACGCTGAACAGTTCTATCTGCTTCTGAACCGGGTCGCGGCGCAGGGCGTGGTGGATGTCGAGGCCGTGGCGCCCGCCGATGACGACGTGAATTCCATTTATCAGTATCTGATCGGTTCGGACGGGAGCAACTCATGAGCGCCGTAGGAAATGCACAGACATGGGTCAAAGAGCAGCCATGGCGCACCTGGACGAATCAGGCGCTCACGATTGCGCGCATCGATCTGCGGCGAGGACTGTTTTCACGGCGTGCCTGGTGGGTCTACCTGATGGCGTTCGCGCCGGTTGCGCTGATCGCAGCTCATTGGATCGTCGATTCCGCGCAGCGCTCGGGCGGTTATCTCGAAGAGGACACGAAGGTTCTCGCCGGCATCTTCCAGATCTATTACATGCGACTGGGGATCTTCTTCGCCTGCATGGGAATTTTCACGTGGTTATTCCGCGGTGAGGTAGCCGAGAAGAGTCTGCACTATCAGTTCTTGGTTCCGGTGCGCAGGCAAGTACTGGTGATCGGCAAATTCCTGTCTGGGGCGTTCACGGCGTTCGTCCTTTTCGAGACGGCGGTGTTCAGCTGTTTCGTGCTGATGTATCTGCACTTCGGTCCACTAGGCTCGGCCTTTATCTTCGAGGGTCCCGGACTGCGGCATCTCTGGATGTATCTGCTGGTGACAGCGCTTGCGTGTCTTGGATACGGTGCCGTGTTTCTTGCGCTCAGCCTGGTGTTCAAGAATCCCATCATTCCGGGACTGCTGGTAATGGCGTGGGAGGCAATCAACCCCATCATGCCGGCAATTCTCCAGAAGCTGAGTGTGGCCTTCTACCTGCGGAACTTGTGTCCGGTGCAGTTGCCGGCAGAGGGACTTCTGGCGCTGTTTACCGTGGTGGCGACACCCGTTCCGGCAGCCGCCGCCGTGTTGGGCCTGTTATGCGTGACCGCAGCCGTCATCATCTTTGCCTGCATGCGAATACGGAAGTTCGAGATCACGTACAGTACGGACTAATTTCGCGCGCGGTTGCGGCATTCAAGGTGTGGCATTACTAAATTGGAACAAAGTCAGGTGGATCCTTCGTATTATCATGCGAGGGATCAATTGCATTCGTAGGCATTCGGAGGGAAGCCATGCGAGCCGCACTAGCTTGTCTTTTGTTTTCCGTCATATCCGTCTTCGCCACAGCGCAGAATAGTACTGTCGCGACTCCATCGGGAGCCAAGTCGCTCGTCATTACGTTTAAGGATGGGCACCAAGAATCGTTTCCTGTAGCGGATATTTCGCGAGTCGAGTTTAAGAAGACGTCAGGTGAAACCGCATCGGAACAATATCCGGGACGTTTCCGGGGCAGGTGGAAAGTCGGAGACGGTGCCGGAGACACGTTCTACATCACTTTGGATAACCATGGGGTGGCCACTAAATCAAAGGGCGCGAGTCATGGAACGTGGAAAGTAGATGGCGAAGAAGCACGGATCACCTGGGACGATGGCTGGCATGACGCTATACGCCGGGTAGGGAAGAAATATGAGAAAGTCGCCTACGAGCCGGGCAGGTCTTTTGCGGATGAGCCTTCGAATGTCACCGAGGCTGTAAACACCACACCAAACTAGGTTTAGACAAGACGACTTGCGCTGGGGAGAAGTGAGGATGTCTCGATTTGTTCTCAGTCCTGCTTAGGTTGGCAAAGAAGTGTAAATAAATCGTTTTATCTATAGACTTGTGCCCGGGAAGGAGCTAGTTTTGGGCTATCTCAGGAGGCATTCTGTCCGAGCAAGTCACATGCGTGGGGTTCACGTGCCCGATCTGTAAAAGAAGGGTGGCCGTGCTGCGCTCGTCGGCTCCACCGCCGGGTATTCCCCGGTCTTTTTTCGAATCCGAGTGCGAGTGCGGTTTTGCGCTGCGCATCCGCCTGGAAGAGATCCAGACACTTGAGACGTGGAGAGAGCACTCGACGGTCGGCTGATCTCACAGTCCGGCTCAGCAATTAGAACCTTCAGAAACCTCTTCTTCATAAGTTGATTTCCGCCAAACCGCAGCCACGCCCAGGAACAATGCGAAGCCAGGAATTATTGTCCAGTTGACCGCGGCAAGCAGGAAATACACGGGATGCTGGATGACGAACGTGTTTCGTTCAACCGCAACACTAATCGGCAGAAACACAAAGAAAACAGCGAGCATTACGATCGCGGGGAACAGACCTGCCACCAGGTTTGTGTAGCGTCGCCCGCCAGCTCGCCGTGACAAGTATGCTCCGGCGGCACCGCAGAGCGGCAACAGCAGGAGCCACGGAAGGTCGACTACCAGCGCTCCCTCATTTCTCGACCAGACGCCCGGATGCAGGCGCGGAATCTGTTGAAGCGCCATCAGGAAAACGGAGGCCGCTGTTAGCGTTGCCAGTCCCGGCAACCAGAGCGCCTTGGTTCGATAGTTCATGATCTTCTCCTCGCGCTTAGCCCGTGCCAGCGCTTTCGGTGGCAAAGCTTTGAGTTGTTCAAGAGAATGCAGAAAAGCTTGCTCATCAGACATTCCGGCGACGCGGAGCTCGTCGTAGAGATCTTCCAGATGCGCGGCCAGCTCCGAGATAGCTTCTTCCTGTTGTTGTGCCGTCACACCAAGGCTCTTCAGGTGTTCACGAACTAGCAGGTTCCAATCATGCATGGCTCACTCCGGCGAGGCTGTCGAGCGCGTCAAAAAATATCCGCCATTCCCGGCGCAGCGGCGCCAATTCTTTCTTTCCAGCGGCTGTGAGGGAATAATAGCGGCGGTCCCGCCCTGATTCGTTCGTCTCCCAATAAGCCTTCACGCTGCCACGCTTTTCCAATTCGTAGAGCATGGGATAGAGCGAAGCCAACGTGAAATGAAGCGCACCGCCAGTGCGTTCCTCTATGCGTTTAGCGATCTGGAAACCATAGAGGGGCTGCTCGTCGAGCAGCGTCAAGATTGCCAGTTCGGCACTGCCCCGCGCGATCTTGGAACGGACCCGCTTTGTCATGTATATAGGAATCCTATATATCAAGAAAAAAGTCAAGGGTACTGAAGGTGTTTGCCTGAAAAAGTTACAGTTGAGCGGATTTTCCGGGTTGGATCACGGCAATTCTCAACTGCTGAACGGAGTCTTCCGATGTCCCTCTTCCAGGTGTTCGATCACATAGGGAATCGAGGTCTGGTATTCCACGCCTTCCAGATCGCGGTAATGCAGCACTCCGTGATCGTCGAGTACGTAACTGCTGATCATTTGAGAGATTCGGTCAGCACCAGCAGGAAAGAGAGTTACACGAACAATCTGAGCCATGGTTCTGATTGTAGATTCGGAGAAGCGCTTGAGGAGTGATATCGGTCACGCAAGATCAGGACAAGAAATCTCGCGTCGGGATGAAAGAAAGACTCCAAATCGAGAGACTTGGAGTTTTTCAACGCGCAGCAATTCAGGGAACTGAGATGAGCTATGACCCTTACGCAGCTTTGGCAGCCAGGATCTCCAACTTTTCGACTTGAGGTGGAGTGGCAAACAGATCCGCGGCCTTGGCGAACAATTGCCTGGCGATTTCTCCGGTCAGATGAGCATTCCTACTTTTCTCGTCAGGGAAGGTATCGAAAATGCCGTATTTCATTGGCCCAAGTTTCACGGCGTACCAGGTAGTTGTGCCGGTTTCCTGTAAGGCAAGCGCCCGCGCAGACTTCAAAAACTCTTCGACGTCCTTTTCTTTGCCAGGCTTTGCGTCCAATACGGCCAAGAGTGCAAGCTGATCCATTATTCGGTCCTCCTGCGGCATTAGATGCCGCGTCGGTGCGGTGGTTACAGGCGAGCCACGAAGATTGAAGATAGAAGTTTGTAACCATTGTGTCGTCAGGGCGTCAGATAAGAGAAGATATGGGATCAAGAACAGGCTGTGCCGCATTCGTCCTCGTCGTTCTGCTCGTGACTGGCTTTCTGCCGCTGTCCGCCCAATCTCCGGGCGACGGAAAATCGTCTCCCGGTCAGAAGGCCGGGGCGGTGTTGGTGGAGCTTTTCACGTCGGAAGGATGTTCCAGTTGTCCTCCGGCAGATGCGCTGCTACGCCAGATTGACGGGAAATACACCGAGTCCGGGTTGCTGATCGTCGGCGTGAGTGAGCACGTAACTTACTGGAATCACCTCGGCTGGTCCGATCCATATTCAGCTCCGGTCTATACCGAGCGCCAGGATGCGTATGGACAGAAGTTCCATCTCGACAGCGTCTACACTCCGCAGATGGTAATCAATGGAGAGGAGCAGATCCTGGGCAGCAATTCTTCGGCCCTGCTGTCGGCATTGCGAAATTCGAAGCAAGACACGCAGATGACCTTGCGCATTGCTTCTGTGCAGGTCGACGGGAAGTCCCTCGCCGTAGAGTTCTCGGTCGACGGAGCGCTGCCGCCGCACGGTGCAGAGGTTTACGCAATCGTAGTCGACAATAGCGCGAGCTCAGACGTGCGTGCCGGAGAAAATGCCGGACACACGCTTGTTCATACGTCGGTTGCCAGAACGATCGCAGAGATTGGCAAGTTTCACGCTCCGGTTCAGCGAACGATCCACATCCCTCTTTCCTCCGCAGTCACAAAGTCGCCAGGCCAGGCGCGACATCTCATTCTCTTCGCTCAAGCGGTTGGATATGGACCTGTGCTGGGTGTAGATACCAAGTCGTTCTGAGCAGGCGATCATGAACTAACGTTACATCTCAGCTGACGACAAAATATGGTTTCATGCATAGGTTGAAATTCTTTCTGGGGGCACACTCGTGTCAATCGTGCTGTTAGTGGGACTCGCCGCGGTCAGCTGGTCAAGCTGCAACGTGATTACCGGGAAGGGCTACTACAAAGGATGTCCGCCGGGCGGTTATGATCGCACCGCGGATCCCCTCAGTTTCTGGGCTCCGACGATCGTCATCTTCTGTGTCGGCACCTTCGCAATTCTGGTCGGATTGGGAATAATTCCGTTGCCGCAACGGCCCTGACAGGTTCCGCTGAAAGGCGTGAATCTTGAGTTGATTCTCGGGACGATCTCGCTAAGCGACTTTTTCTTGTTCTTCCCACCACACATCCAGGAGCTGAACTTCGCTCCTCGGAATCGTTCGGCCATAGCCACATGCGCACTCGGAGAAAAACAGATGAGCATCCCGCGGTGGACGAACAGATGAGCTAATAACAGTCACCCGCTTTCCGCAGAGGGGGCACGAATATCCAAGGGTGGTCACAATCTCGTTCATGTGAGTACCCCTTTCACGACGTCAGTGTCAGTCAGAAGTGAATGCTAGTTTCGCCAAATACGCGGGTGAATCCCCATCGAGAGCACGCCGGGAGCTAGGGAGCGAGCTGAATCCGGCGTTTTCGTGGTACCTGCCGGAATACCTCGCTAGCTCACGGATTTATTCCTCGTGTTGTTTTGAAGAAAAGCAATGTCGCGTTCCAATACTTCCCGGAACCCCTCGAGCTGCATGCGGGTTGAGGGAGAGAGCAGCCCGCGTTCCAGCAGTGCCGCCAAAGCAAGATAATCGCGCACCAGTGCTTCTAATTGATTTTCCATCAAAAACCCCCACGGCGATGGCGAAAGGAAATGTCGATCCTCAGCCCAATCTTGTGAGAGGTTGTAACAGTGGTGCGATACGGAGTCTGCTGTCAGATTTGACAGTTTGTTGAAATAAATCAGCTACGAAGAAGAGGAGCGTACATCATCTGCTGCAGGTTCCCAAGCGAAGACTCGCTGACGACAGAACGCTGGTGCCCGGAGGTGGACTTGAACCCCGTTGGACCGAAGTTGATGTGCAGATTCGTCGTCCGAAGGCGGCGAAACCGTTCTTGATCTGAAAGAACCACGTGACCCCAAACGGAGATGGCTCCGAAAAGGCAGGAGTGCACCTTTCTTTTCGGAGCATTTATTCGTAGATTTTTAGGTTATCCAATGGGATGGGTACAGCATTCCAACTGGTCATGCAGCCCGATGTTGGGTATTGAAAATCGAACACCACATTGTGATTTGAATCCAGGCCTACGAGTCGAGCGTGAGTGACGTTGTCGGCCACCGCGTAATCCACTAAATAGGTCTTACCCGGAGCCTCATAGACGCTGGAACAGACCTGAGAGTAGATGCTTTGACCGTAATCAAAGTCCCAAACCTCTTCGGCTGTTCCTGCGGCTGCGTCAATGGAATAGGCCGAGACTGCGCTATAGGTGCGAGTCTCTCCTGCAGGTGCACCGGATGGTTGATTCGTGCTCCCCAAACCATCATTAAAGACCATCACTAGTCCATCTGAAGTAATAGAAACCGCATGCTGACCGATGGGATAGATGCCGCCCCCTAAAAGGGTAAGGGCTTTAGCGCGCAGTGACGGAAACGTGTACCAATACTTGGTCGGATCACCCAAGATCCAAACGATGTTGCCCGTTTTGTAATCCAACTTAATAAGAAAGTTCTCTCGACTGGATACAATCACGCTATCGTCCGTTGGATCATAGGCCATCGCATTCATGTGAAACCAGTCAACACCGGGCCGAACAAAGGTGCTGGGATCATCTCCATTTGCTTGCATGTAAGCGGCTAGAATTGCTCCAAGATCCCAACTATTTAAGGCGAGGCCATTGGCAGTAGTTTCCAAACCGATGCTTTCCACGTTCGTTGCAGTGTTTACATCGACAAGGAAGCCCTGTTTGCCCGGATCGATATTGTGATGAAAAGTCGTGACAGAGGGAGACTGCAGTGTAGTTTTCGTGACTGCGCCCCCTAGACTCAGTTGAATGATTGTGGGCGTGCCCGAATCGCCGATAATAAATTCGTCGCCAGTAAAGATGCTTGATTGCGAATTTGCAATGTTCGAACCGACCCATCGTATTTCGCCGTCTGTATCGACGATTACTGGTGTTCCTAGTCCCGATTTCATCGCGAAGAAGCTAAACCCCAGCGTACTGCCGGCGACACGCTGCTTCAGAACAACCGGCTTTGCATAAATTCCTGTGGGATCCGTATACGATTGCGTCTGGATTGGTATTAGTTGAGTCCATACCGATCCGTCGGAAAACCGCAGGTCTGTCGAAACCACATTAGTTGAGTCAGCATACAGACCGAAAACGGGTAAGCCTGTCGAGACGGCGATACCTGAGCCGGAGCTCTGGATGTACCCTCGGCTCAGCAACGCCGCAGTGTTGTAGCTAACCGTTATCGGAGCTGACAGAGAACCGTTCTTCGGCTGAATGGTGAAGGAATAGCCGGCAAGCTTCGTCAGTCCATCGCCCTGGAATTGAATCTGGCCCATAAATGGGGTGGAACCCGGAATATAAGAAGTGTAAGAAACTTGTTCGGCAGCGGGAGAATCAAAACCGTGACCGCAGCCGAAAAGCCCCACGAGTGCAAGGAAGAAGATGCTTGCATTACAAATCTGAAGAAATGTACGTCGGTTTAAAACACCTCTTCCCGGTGTTTGCAATTCCAATTTTCACCTTCTTTGATGTGGGTTAAACGATTTAACTATAGACGAGAAGCTCGATTTCAGGATTACGTAATTTTTTCCGATAGATCTTGGTGCCCTCGCGGTTGTTTTCATCATTACTGACCTTACGCGGGGGTCCTAATCTGCTGTTTACGACCTGTAGCAGGACGGCGGCCATGCTGAAGGCGTGATCATGAGAATCAACGGATGGGAATCGTGGTCCGTTTTCGAGCGTTACGCCGTCATCGCGCAGTCCGAGATCGCCAGCGCAATGCAGAAACTCGAAGTGCAGCAAGCAACAGAAAAGGAGAAAGCGAAAAAAATCAGCAGATTTGAATTTGGACATCATTTGGGCATCACTGAAGGTCGGAAGACTGATTCTCGCGTCGCTCTTCCGGTGCCAACCGGAAAGCTAAACTAATGATTTGCTGGGGACTTGATTGGTGCCCGGAGGGGGACTTGAACCCCCACAGACCTTTCGGTCCTGCGGATTTTAAGTCCGCTGCGTCTGCCAATTTCGCCATCCGGGCATTCGGTTTTGAGAGCGTTCGTGAATCGTCTCAAAGCGTCGGACGCATACTTGGTCCTGCTGACAAAACACTACCACATTGACGCGGCGAAACAGCATTTTCACCTGTGCTGGTCGCGTATGGATGAGGCTACGAGATCCCAGATTGCTCAGGCGAGACGCGAACGTAATTATCCGTCACAGCGGCTAACTAAGTTGGTGCTACTCGGGCAGTAGATCTGCAATCCCAATTAACAATTCTTTACCCGCTGCGACTAAACTTTACGAACCGATCATGCGGTTTCACTTCTATATGATCAGAGGGATCACGCGTTCAGAATGAAGTTCATTGAACTATTGTCGATGTTCGCGGCCGCCAGCTCCTGGACGAAGTGGATTCGCGGTCTGGGCGGAATCGGTCTGCTGTTGCTCGGCGTTCTCGATGGTTCGATTGTTCCGACTTTAGGGAGCCTCGATCTGTTCACCGGAATCCTCTCCGTTCGCCAGCGTCCGCTGTGGCTGTACTACGCGGTGATGGCCACGATCGGCGGAGTGATCGGAGCATTTACGACCTACAGATTGGGGCGAAGGGCGGGCAATGGTTGGTTGGAGAAGAAGTTTGGGGAACGACGTTCGAAGCGCGTCCGACAATTGATTGAGCGCTGGGGCTTCGGCGCGGTGCTGATACCAACCCTGGCGCCGCCCCCATTTCCAGCATCGGCATTCTTCTTCGCGGCGGGAAGCCTGAACTATCCTGCGCCAAAGTACCTCTCTGCCGTGGCGCTCGGACGGGCAATTCGTTACGGCGCCATTGCTTATGTGGTTTCGCATTACCACCTGCATCTGTTGAAGTTTCTGCGCCATCCGGAGAGATACTGGCGAGAGTCCCTGCTGGTTACGGTGACGATCATGGTTGCCATCGGACTGTTGTTTTGGCTCTGGGGACGGGCCGATGCAGAGACTTCGGCGGTCCCGCCGATCCCTCAACCGGAAGAGTCTATGGTGGGACGGAATCTCTAAGAGCAGCCGTTTTCGAGCAATGAACGTTTATAATCGTAAATTGAGATGAAGTTCTCGATTGTCGTTCCTTTTCATAACGAAGAAGATAATGTCACCGAGCTCTATGATCGCCTGAAGGCGGTGATGGAGAATGTCGGCGAATCGTTCGAGCTGGTGTTCGTCGACGATGGCAGCCACGACCGCACATTCCCGCTTCTGCGCGAAATCGCCAGCATCGATAGCCGCGTGACTGTAGTTAAGTTGCGCCGCAATTTTGGTCAGACCTCGGCTCTGTCGGCCGGTTTCGATCACGCTCGCGGTGAGTACGTGATCGCCATGGATGGCGACCTCCAGCACGATCCCAACGACATTCCCCTGTTCGTGGAGAAGATTGCCCAGGGTTACGACGTGGTAAGCGGCTGGCGCAAAGTTCGCATCGACAATTTCTGGCTGCGACGCGTTCCGTCACGCGCTGCCAACTGGCTGATGGCCAAACTCAGCGGGGTTGATATCCACGATTTCGGAACTACATTCAAAGCATATCGGCGCGATCTGCTGAAACAGATTCCTCTGTACGGCGAGCTGCACCGCTTTATTCCGGCGCTCGCATCGGCTTATGGCGCGACGATCTGCGAGATTCCAATCCGCAACATCAACCGCGAGCGTGGCGCTTCGCACTATGGAATTGGGCGCACCTTCCGCGTCTTCTTCGACCTGATCACTATCCGCTTCCTGCTTCGTTATCTGCAGCGGCCTTTGCATTTCTTTGGATCGCTAGGGATGCTGGGCATTGTCGGCGGTACTGGCATAGCGGGATTCCTCGCGATAACCAAGCTGTTCAGCAACACGCACATTATGGTTGACCACGGTCCGTTGCTGATCTTCGCAACTGTGATGATTCTTGCCGGCGGACAATTGTTAGGACTCGGACTTCTGGGTGAGATGAATGTGCGCCATTATCACGACGCTGTCGGCGATGCACCGTACGCGGTGGAGCAAGTGCTTAGTTCGCACGATTCGCAATCCACCATGGCAGACTAATGGTTGGGCAAAATCGAAAAGCCTCGGCCGGGACCGAGGCTTTTTCTTTTTCGGCCAGGGTCATCTCAATGCTTCAGTGAAGTCCAGTCGTCCAGGAGCACCGGGCGGCCGTTTTCGACTACTGTGGTGTACACCTTGTCGAATCCCTTGTGATCTTCGGGGCCGTAATTGAGCTTCAGGGCTGAGCCTAGCCCTACATCCATATTGTGGATGCTCTCAATGCCTTCGATGAATTTCTCTCGTGTCACATCAGAGCCGGCGCGTTTCAGGCCTTCCACCAGGACCATTGCGTCCGCAAAACCTTCAAGGCTCACAAAGCTGGGTTCCGAGCCCGGGAAGTACTTCGAGATGCTATCCCGGTACAGCTTCACCGACGGAAGATCGGTGCGGTCGTAGGGCGGTACCACCTGCGTAATGACCATTCCATCCGCGTCGTGGCCTGCTTCTTTGACCAGCGCTTCGGTTCCGACAAACGAAACCGTCAGGAATAGCGGGTGCCATCCGCTGCTGTGTGCTTCTTTCAGAATCTCTGCGACTGGACCGTAAGGGCCTACTACGACGACAGCATCCGGGTTAGCGGCACGTACGGAAGCCAACCCCGATTGAATAGCCGTGGTGTTGCGCGGAAATGTACCCAGCGCAGCTGGTGTCGCATGGTGCTTATCGAGTGCGAGCTTTACGCCGTCGAGAACAGCTTTCCCGAAGGCGTCGTCCTGATAGATAACTCCCACCTTATGGATATTGATCTTCCACAGGTTGTCGATTTGTTCGCGCGTTTCGTCATAGTAGGAGGCGCGGACGTTGACGATGTAGTGCTTCAGCGGCTCATACAGCAGCTGTGCACCGGTGAATAAGCCTACGACGGGCAGCTTCTGCGCCTGCGACAGAGGAACATACTTAGCGGCAGTTGGAGTTCCTACGAAGAAACCGGCGGCGAACACGTCTTCCTTCTTCAGGCGGTTGAAACAGGATTCAGCCTTCGTCGGATCATAGCCATCGTCGAACGCCATCAGTTGCACTTTACGGCCGTGCACGCCACCCTGATCGTTGATGTAATCCAGATACGCGGTTGCACCGAGCACGGTCTGTATCCCGAGCTGACGTGCTGGTCCGTCGAGCGCTGAGCAAGATCCCAGCTTGATTTGCTTGTCGGTTACGCCGGGCTGCTTTTGTGCGACTGCAGAGAGCGTGACTGCGAGCATAAGAAGAAATGTCGCGGCACGCAGGCAGAGGTCATGGTGATAGAAGCGGTCTTGCATAGGCAATCCTTGCCGGTCTCAAGATTTGAGAGCCCCACTAGTTGGAAACTGTGAGTGCACGCAGCATTCCATGCTGCACCAGGAGTGGTGCATATTCTAAGTAGTTGAAAATACAGCAGAAATGGCCTGCCGCTCTCTTCGAATCGTCTCAAGAGAGGTCGCTCTCGGGTGATTTACTTCTCGCTTTGAGACGCCTTCGGTCGTGATTGGCATCACAGAAAAGGAGCCGAAATGCGCCCAGACTGACCCACGGTGGTACACGGTCTGACTTATGGGCCTATAAAGAAGGGCTTATAATGTAGCGGTTTTGCCTATGCCTACTATGGAAAAAATCAGTCATGATCTGCGACTCGCCAAGCGCATGTCGCGCCTGGGAACTGAGACCGCATTCGAAGTATTAGTACGTGCGAAAGCACTTGAAAAACAGGGGAAAGACGTCGTTCATCTGGAGATCGGCGAACCCGACTTCGACACCCCTGCGAACATTATTGAAGCTGCCAGCGAGGCACTGCACGGCGGGTGGACGCATTACGGCCCGTCGGCTGGCCTTCCGGATTTGCGGCAGACCATTGCCGACTATGTGAGCCGCACCCGCAAGGTTCCAGTGACGGCGGATGAAGTGGTGGTTGTGCCGGGCGGTAAGCCGATTATTTTCTACACGATTATGTCCCTCGTGGAACAAGGGGATGAGGTTATCTACCCCAATCCCGGCTTTCCGATTTATGAGTCGATGATTAACTTTGTCGGCGCCAAGGCGGTTCCCATTCAGTTGCGCGAGAGCATGGATTTCCGCATGGATGCCAATGAGCTTCGCGACCTGATCACCGACCGGACGCGGCTCATCATTATTAACTCGCCGCAGAATCCCACAGGTGGAGTGCTCACCGAGAAAGATGTTCGGGATATAGCCAGCGCGATCGGTGATCGCGACATCATGGTGTTGTCGGACGAGATTTATAGCCGCCTGATTTTCGAGGGGCATCATCACTCCATTCTCTCACTCGAGGATTGGAAAGATCGCACCATCCTGCTGGACGGATTTTCGAAGACATATGCGATGACCGGATGGCGCATGGGCTATGGCGTGATGCGAGCTGACCTGGCGAACCATATCGCGAGGCTGATGACGAACTCGAACTCGTGTACGGCGAGCTTTACGCAGATGGCAGGAATCGAGGCGCTGACCGGAGATCAGTCCTCGGTGGATGTGATGTGCTCGGAGTTTAAGAGGCGCCGCGATATGTTCATCGAGCGCGTGAATCGGATCAAAGGCTTCTCGTGCCGCTCACCGAAGGGCGCGTTCTATACGTTTGCGAATATCACGCAGACTGGATGGAGCTCGAAGAAGCTGGCGGATGCGTTACTGGATCAGGCAGGAGTCGCCGTGCTCTCGGGGACCGCGTTTGGCCAGTTCGGTGAAGGCTACCTGCGATTCAGCATCGCCAATTCCTACGAGAACATTGCGAAGGCATTGGATCGAATCGAGGAGTGGACGAAGAAGAATCTGTAGCGCGGTTGAGTTATGTTCCCACACATCCGATGGAAGCAATAGAAGGGTGTGTGGGATGTTCACTCGGTTCTGCCGATTTAATCCACGAGTAGTCGATCGTGAAATTGCGTTCGGCGAGTTTGCGCTCGACATATTCGCGTTCCAGTTCATTGACGCCGAATTGACCTGCTTTGATGTCTGCAGTGTCTGCAGCGTGGTAGCCGCCCGGCCGAACCTCGCCACAACGATAGGTAAAGACATCACCATCGAGCAGGTTTCGTAGATTCATCGCGAAAGTTTCGCGGGTCTGGAGCCAGCGGCCGCTCTCAGGCAGGGCGAGTTTGTAGACGAGCAATGCCGTTTCATAGGCATGATCGTTGACTTCCGTCTGGAAGTGAAGTTCCTGCCCCGCGATTGGCTTCAAACGCGCGGTGCCAAGAACGAATGGGCCTCGGCCGTACTCTGCTGCAAGATGACGGGCTTTGGCGATCTGCATGAGTGCGTCGTAGCGGAAATCAGCCAGGCCGAAGAGCGCGCCGGTAGCGACCTCCAGTCCGGCACCCATGGCACGGTCATGATTGTCCATGCGCAATTGGAATTCGCGCTTCTGTGGACTGTGCGAATGCCATTTGCTGTAGGCGTCGGGATCGAGTGTTTCGTCCCACTGCACAATTCCCCAGAGCCCAGCATTGTGTAGGGCAGTGTAGGCCTCGCTGGTCAGATATTCCGTGCAAAGCAGAACTCCGGAGCCGGGCTGATTGTCCAACATTTCCGCTACTTTGGCGATGTAGCGAATCAACAGATCGGTGGTGAACTCAGGATCGGTAGCGTAGACAAGTTCGATCACGCGCATGTCACGGGCGAGTACGAGGTTGACTTCGTCTTCGAGTTCTTGGAGCGAGAGGCGCTTGCGAACGGCCGTCTTGCGCGTCGCGGAGAAGTTGCAATAGGGGCAGGCGTCAACGCAGAAGCTGGAGACGTAGATGGGAGCCACGTAGCGGACGCGGTTTCCGAGATGGCTCGTCGAGCGACGAGCGACTGTTTCGCGCAGTAGTTCTCGTTGCTCATCAGCTACAGGTGTCGTTCCGATCTCAAGCAGCTCCGCCAGTTCGGGAAGGCTGAGCGGTTGATCTGCGCTCAAAGACAGCAGATCGCGCAGTCGCTCGCGAGACGGGCACAGCACACTGGCAAGCACGCGGCCGACTTCCGCCTGCTTCTCCGCAAAGATTGAGCTGAATGAAGACATCGCCACAGAAAAGTGTAACAACCGAGGCAAAATCACGAAATGACGTGCGTCACTCGCCCGCCAGTTTGAGCAATCCGACCACGCCGGCGATATTTTTGATCAGCTCGGCAGGGAATTGGTGACGTTGCTGCAGATACTCGGGGGAGTTATAAGAAATCCAAACATCGCCGTCAGAGTCCTCCCAGATCAGAGCTTTCAGTGGCAAGTCGATCGCAACGGTTGGAGCGGCGATCATCAGGGGAGTTCCGGCTTTCGGGTTCCCGAAGACGAGGAGCTTAGTTGGGTGCATCTCCATGCCAACTTTCGCAGCCTCGCCGCTGTGATCGATCACCGCGAAAATGGCGACGCCTTTTTCCTTGAGAATCGACTGGAGTCGCTCAACCGTCTTGTCAACTGAGTACTTACTAGGCAGGCTTTCGAGCCCGCTCGCGACAGGTGTGCTCACATCATCCTCCGTGCGATGCGAATCATGAGATGAGCGCGGGGCGCTATGCGGTCCGGAGAAATGGGGAAATAGATCACCCCGGCTCGTGATTGTCCTCACTGCCTCCCGGGCATTGCTGAACTAGCCTCGGCTACCGGTGGTGGAAATGCGTCTGTTTCCCAACCAGCCGGAAAAGGGGAAGCCATGGCCCTAAAAGATTCGAGTACCGGAACCATTCTGCGACAGTATTCCGTTGAAGAGCTAATCGATGCAGCAAAAATGATGCGCGCCTACGACCTGGTGGCGTTGTGCGCGGCTGGGTCTGGCCATGCCGGCGGAACGCTGTCGATCATGGACATCACGGCAGCATTGTATCTGCGCGTCGCAGAGCACGATCCCAAGAACCCATCGTGGGCGAAGCGGGATCGGATCATCTGGTCGACGGGCCACAAAGCGCCGAGTCTGTATCTTGGCCTGGCTTTCGCGGGATTCTGCCCAATCGAGGACATGGTTCTGCTGCGAAAGCTTTCGTCTCCTTATCAGGGACACCCGCACTGGCTGAAGCTGCCGGGCGTGGAGGTCTCGACAGGATCGCTGGGGCAAGGGTTGAGCATCGCAGTCGGAATGGCTCTGGCAGGGAAGTTGAATGGCGAGAATCACAAGACGTTCTGCATTATGGGCGATGGCGAGCAGCAGGAAGGGCAAGTTTGGGAAGCTGCGATGGAAGCCGGTCACTTCAAGCTGGACAATCTGATCGGAATCATCGACTGCAACCGCTTACAGATCGACGGCAAAGTCAGCGATGTGATGAACGTGGAACCGCTGACGGAAAAGTACGCGAGCTTTGGCTGGGAGGTCCGGCACGTCGATGGTCATGACATGCAGGCAGTCGTGAATGTGTTGGAAGGCGCGCGCAATGCGCACGGCAAGCCGATCATGATTCTCGCGGAAACGGTAAAAGGCAAGGGCATCAGCTTCATGGAAGACATCGCCGGTTGGCACGGTAAGGCGCCAAGCTACGACGAGACGGTGAAAGGGCTGGCGGAACTGGGCGTCATGGAGCGGGTACCTCTGTCGGATCTTCTGGAGAAAGCCAAGCGTTATCAGATTGGAGTGGAGCGCAAGCTGAGCGCAAAAATGCCGCACTTCAACGCCGATTATTGGTGGAATGCGGCGAACACGATGAAAGTCGAAATGAAGCCGACGCGCATGGGATTTGGACAGTCGCTGGCGGCGAATGGCGGCGACGAGCGCGTCGTGTGTCTTGGGCTGGATATTTCCGGTTCCATCACGATCAGCGAGTTTTATGCGAAGAATCCGGAACGCAAGAAGCGCTGGCTGAGCATGGGCATCGCCGAACAATCGGCGACTTCAGCCGCGGCCGGATTGGCGAAGGAAGGCAAGTTGCCGGTGCTGGGAACGTATGCGACGTTTGCGGCGGCGCGAAACCTGGATCAGATTCGAACTTCAGTGTGCTACGGCAATTTCAACGTGCTGATTGCCGGAGCGCACGGCGGCGTTTCGGTTGGTCCCGATGGAGCGACACACCAGGCGCTGGAAGATCTGTTTGCGATGTGCGGGCTGCCGAATATGTCGGTGGTGGTACCGTGCGATTCGGTGGAAACCAAGAAGGCGACAGACTACTTACTGCTGAAGCACGTTGGCCCAAAGTACATCCGGTTTGCACGCGAAGCGACACCGATTGTGACGACTAAAGACACGCCTTTTGTATTCGGCAAAGCGAACGTCATTCGGCTGCGCCAGTCGTGCGACAAGTTTATCGAGGCGTTTGATACGAAGCTGGCTTCGGACTATGTGAACGAGAACGAAGACTTGTCGATCATCGCTTGCGGGCCGATGGTGCCAGAAGCGATGCGAGCGGCCTGGATCCTGAAGCAGGACTTCGGGTACGAGACGCGCGTGATCAACATGCACACGATGAAGCCGGTCGATGCCGAGGCGATTGTTAACGCGGCGAAGGAGACTGGCGTCGTGGTGACGGCGGAAGAACATCAGATCGGTGCGCTGGCGTGGCGAGTAAGCGCGGTAATTACCGAAGATGCGGGAGTGTATGGTGTGCCCGTCATCACGGGCGCGATTGGCGTGAAGGATCGCTTTGGTGATTCGGGCGCGCCATGGGAACTGATTAAGGAATTCGAAGTCAGTGCCGAGCACATCGCGCACAAAGCGGTTGAGCTGATCGGAATCAAGAAGGCGCGGCGCGAGAAGGAAGAACATGTGCTCGCTGCAGCCCGGTAGTCGAAGATGATGCCCGCGGTTGCATCCTCGCCAGCGGGCATTTCGCTGGAGTAAGATAAAACGCGGTTCGCCGCACGTGGGGTGCGCGTCTGCGTTCAGCAGCGTCTCACATTTCATCTGCATCGTGTGCGGCTACGACATCCTTCCAGAGAGACTAATGGCCAGCAAACATCGGGTATTTGCCACCTGTGACATCGGGGAAGACGCCCTGAATCTGCTTCGCAAGCGAGGATATGAGGTTGAGGTCTATCCACGGGCCGAAGCTCCTCCCAAACAGTTGATCCTTGAGAAAGTTCGGTCGGGAATTGACGGGCTGATTACCACGCTGCGGGATCCGATTGATGCTGAGGTGTTCGCGGCCGGGAATGGCACGCTGAAAGTGGTCGCGCAGGATGCGGTAGGGTTCGACAACATCAATCGCGCGGATGCGAACCAGTACAAGATCCCGTTTACGCATACGGCCGATGTACTGACGGAAGCGACGGCGGAGTTTGCGTTCCTGATCATGGGAGCGGTTGCCAGGCGCATGTGGGCGAGCGAGCGGCTGGTGCGCGAGCATGAGTGGAGTTACTGGCATCCGTATCTGCCGTTCCTGGGGGACGAGATTACGGGGAAAACAATCGCGATCATCGGGACGGGACGAATCGGCTTGGCGATGATCAAGAAATGCACAGGGTTCGACATGAATATCCTGTGCTACGACCCCGCATATCAGAACCAGGAATATGTGCGCGCGACGCAGAAGGTGATGGACGTGCGTCATGCGAGCGGCATTCAGAAAGAGAAGACATGGATCAAGTATGTGAGCTTCGCAGATGCGCTGAGAGATGCAGATTACGTAAGCGTTCACGTGCCGCTGGTGCGTGAAGGGGAGAGCCAGACGCCTACCCATCATCTGTTTAACGAAAACACCCTGCGGATGATGAAGCCGACCGCTTACCTGGTGAATACGTCGAGAGGTCCTGTCGTGGACGAGGTCGCGCTGGTGAAGGCGGTGCGCGAGAAGTGGATTGCAGGAGCAGCGCTGGACGTATTCGAGAAAGAGCCCTTGCCGGCCACATCGCCGCTGCTCGATACGGACATTGCGGATCGGGTGCGGCTGTTTTCGCACTTCGCCAGCGCCGGAAGGATTACACGTCTCTCGACGGATCCGAATAAAGGAATGGCAGGACGCTGCGTGCAGGGATTGATTGATGTTCTGGAAGGGAACTATGGAGGCGATCCGAGCAAGATGCCGTATGTGGTGAATAAGGAAGCGTTCAACAAATAGAAATGAGCAATCCCGTTGCGATCATCGTCGTCGATGTGCAGAACGATTTCGTAGAAGGCGGAGCGCTTGCCGTAAACGGCGGGCGAGCGCTGGTTCCGAAAATCAATGACTTTGTTCGGAGAGCGGGGAAAGACGCGGTGGTGATCTTCACCATGGACTGGCATCCGGCGAACCATGCGCAGTTCAAAGTGAATGATGGGATCTGGCCCGTGCACTGCGTATTGGGGACGCCTGGTGCGGAATTGGTAAGCGAGTTGGAGATACCGGCGGGGGCTGAGATTGTGCGCAAAGGCACGCAACCTGAACGGGATGGATATTCCGGGTTCGAAGGCGAGAATAAAAACGGTCAGACGTTGCAGGAGATCTTGGAGACAAGAGGCGTTCGGCGAGTGTATGTCTGCGGAATTGCAACCGACCACTGTGTGCGAGCGACCGCGCTGGATGCGGTGAAAGCGGGATATGAAGTGCATGTGCGGTCTGACCTGGTTGCAGGTGTGAAGCAGAAGGATAGTGAGGTTGCGATCGAGGAGATGAGGGCTGAGGGAGTGGTGGTGGAGTAGGGGAATCCTCGCTGGCAAGTTGGTCGGGCAACGGAGCTTGGTTGCTCACGTGAGTTGTGGCACGACGAGTTGGCTCCCCCACCTGCGAGACGCGGGCGAGGGCGCCCGCGCCACCAGTGCACCGCACAAGCCGTGCCCACCAATGCTCCACGCGAGAGGCTAGAGTGGAGTAGGTATATCGTCTCGCAATGCGTAGCTGTCTCGCAATGCGTAACTGGGAGAGGCCGTTGCAGGCTCCTGTGGAGTGGAAGTTACGATCGGTTTAGAACGTGCGAGGTTATTGGCGGCAAGCTGAAGTCCGTAGAGAATGGCCCGCGCGCTTGGAGCGTCGTAGGGTTTCTTCATTATGTATTGAATGACCTTCATAATTGCGAGTTGGATGGAAGCGGAGTCTTCCAAAACTGGCAACTGCTGTGTGAGTTCGGCGAGATTCGCCGGCGTAGCTTGCAAAGCGGAGGTATGAAAACGACAGAAATCTGAATTCCGGCGCGCCGGTTGAGTACAACGTTGTCCGCCAATGCGGACGTGCTGGCAGATCTGAGCGCCCATAGAAGTTTTCTCGGTCAATGGCTTCTCCAGGGAGGGGGGTACCCCATCCCACAAAATAAAGGACTTAGTCCCGGGACGAGGAAGTCGTCGTTGAAAACGAAGGACAAATCCCTTGCGTCCCACAAAATGAAGGAGTTAGAAGAAGATTCCCGCAACTGATAGCCAGTATCCGGTTGCCGGAGCGAACTCCAGTTCTGATGGGACTCATTCTTCTTGTATGGCGTCGAAAAGCAAATCAATCGCTTGGCGAAGCGCTCTCCTTTAATTAGTACTGCTATTTCTAGTGTGACAAATTGCAGGGTACCTACCGGACATTTTCGCGAGATTTATTTCTGCTCAGGAATCAAGCGGTTGCGAGGATTTTCGTGTTTTTAGGGTCTTGACATCTCCGATGACACTGGCGGCTGCGAGTGCGGCGCTTCCCAAACGCGGAAAAAAGACGGATCAGTGGCGGACAAAGGGCAGTATTCGTGGAAGAGGGAGCATGGCAGAACTCGTTCGCGGGACGTAGATCAAAGCTACGACCTTCTTTGTGCTGCAACATTCAGGTGGATAATTTTGTGACGCAGAGTTAACGTCAATGGGCCAGCAACTCTGCAATCAAAACAACAGTTCTGGAATGAGAAAGGCACGTTCGATGACTGAATCGAGAAAAAGGCTCCGCAGTATGGTGTGTGTTTTTGCAATTCTGGCGTTTGCACTGACAGCGTTTGCGGCTGATATCGATGGAACCTGGAAGGCATCGTTCGACACGCAAATCGGTGAGCAACATTACACGTACACCTTCAAAGCAGACGGAGACAAACTGACCGGCACGGCCAAGAACGATATGGCGGAGACGAAGATCGAAGATGGTGTGATCAAGGGCGACGAAGTCACGTTTACAGAAAACCTGGACTTTCAGGGGCAGAAGATACCGATCAAATACACCGGCAAGATCAAGGGCGATGAAATTAACTTCACGCGGCAAGTAGGAACGTTCGCGACTGAACAATTGGTAGCGAAGCGACAGAAGTAGGTTTCTAAACAGCGATCTTCGGATTATGCGGATCTGAGGGTTTAGGGGTCGAAATGGTGTGGGTCGGCCCCCGGCTGTAAAGAGCAGTTAGAATGGTTTTGGACCTCGCAGCGGGTCCGTCTGAAGCGCTTATTGCTGATTTCCCTCGCTGCATTCGGCGGCCCTGTAGCTCAGATGGATAGAGCAGCGGTTTCCTAAACCGGAGGTCCCGTGTTCGAATCACGGCAGGGCCA
>CAWGWI010000013.1:0-200527 GCA_963826275.1 Terriglobia bacterium
ATTGGGCAATCGTCATCGATTTACGCGATCCGGCGACCGGCAAGCGGCGTCGGAAGTGGCACAGCTTCGCCGGTACTAAGCGGCAGGCGCAAGACGAGTGCGCGCGGCTGATTTCGGAATTGAGCGGTGGCCTCTATATCGAACCGGCCAAGATCACGGTCGGGCAATTCCTCGACCGCTGGCTGGAGCACATCAAGCCGCTGGTTTCACCGCGAACCCATGAACGGTATGGCGAGATTGTAGGGAAGAACATCAACCCGCTGCTCGGCGCTGTGGTCCTGACTAAATTGCGGCCGATGCAGATATCCGATGCTTACGCCAAGGCTCTTTCCGGTGGCCGCAGGGATGGCCGGGGCGGACTTGCCCCTAGCACGGTGCGTTACATGCACGTCATCCTGAAGGCTGCAATGGGGCAGGCGGTGCGCTGGCAAATGCTGGCTCGCAATCCGGTCGACGCGGTCGATCCTCCCAAGATCGAGCGCGGCGCCATGACGTACCTACGATCTTGCGCAGACCGCAGACCTGATCGATGCAACGCGCGGGACCCGGATGACGATCACCGTCATCCTGGCGGTTCTTTGCGGCTTACGTCGGGGCGAGATCGCGGCTCTGCGATGGCGCAATGTCAATCTCGACGCGGCCCAACTCGCAGTGACCGAGAGCGCCGAACAGACCAAAGCGGGCGTTCGTTACAAGAAGCCCAAGAGCGGGAAGGGGCGCACGGTGGCGCTGTCGGCGCGGGTGGTGAACGAGCTGCGCAGCCATCGTGTCCAGCAAGCCCAAGAGCTTCTCAGGCTCGGCGTTCCGCTGACGGACGACGCTTTTGTCGTTGCTCAGGCCGATGGCAGTCCGTTGCAGCCGCGAACCATCACCCACCAATGGCATCAGCTGCTGGCGAACAACAAGACGCTGCCGCGCATTCGTTTCCACGATTTGCGGCACGCTCACGCGACCCACATGTTATCCTCCGGCGTGCATCCCAAGATCGCCAGCGAGCGCCTCGGACACTCGAAGGTCGGGATCACGATGGACTTGTATTCGCACGTGATGCCGGGAATGCAGGAAGACGCCGCCGCGCGCGTTGACCGCGATCTAGAAGACGTAATAAACAGGCGCACCAAAACGATTGGGTAGCAAAAGGGTAGCAACCGGCCCTTTGCGCGATCAGCCGAAATACTGATTGTGCAGCAATCTCAATGGTTTGGAGAGGTGGCAGAGCGGTTGAATGCACCGCACTCGAAATGCGGCATACGGGCAACCGTATCGGGGGTTCGAATCCCTCCCTCTCCGCCAACATGACTATTAAGTATATGATTTAATTACGTAATTATTAATCAGTCAATTCGTACCCACAAATCTACCTACAAGCTCATTGAAGGGCTTAAAGCGCCGCCCGCCCGATTGCCTCACTCTGCGCTCGTTCAGTGATCTCAGTCACGTTGCGTGCTCACGGCACTCCAATCTAATCAGCGGCAAAGAGGTGGGCGGCCTTTGAGCTCTTCCAGATTAATTGCCCCCAGGCCCTATGGAGTTCCTTACGTCGGCGTTCGAGGCTCCATCGCTTTGGCCGCAGAAAGCCTGGATCAATTCGTTCCCTCGGCAGGCCGATGACGTTGCAGCTAGCAGAACGTTACTTCGCTAGGGGTGCCATGCTGAGACCTGTCGTTCGCAAAAACAAAAAAGTCTTGTAAGCTGATGTTCTAGCGTGCCCAATGGCTTAGACGGCAATACCGGGAAAAGGTTACGGGTAAGGCGAGGCTCACAGGGATAGTCCAACAAGAACCCGGCCCACGAGCTACGGGGTAGGGTCTGCACAGGAGGGCCAACGCGCCGCGTTGTGTGGCTCCTAGTCGTGCATCCGCACTCGAATTTGCTAAAAAGAACCATCCCCCAAAAAACACTGGAAAGAAAAATCGGCGAAAAATCGAACAAACAAACACGAGCCCGGGACACGCGTGCTCTCACTCCGCTCGGACAGCGGGCATTTCGATCTCCCCCAAACCCGGAAAGAGCGGTGTGCGATCCATTTTCTTCGACATATGCTTTTGTTTCGCTATCGAACGATTTTAGGACCACGTTCACCCGCATCTTGACCTCAAGCAGAGGGTCGCGGGTCGCAAGATACTCGTCGAATGATTCCGGATCAGTGGGTTCTCGTATCTTGGCGTATTCGATTTGCGCTGCGGGACCAGTCTTTTCCCGAATGGACTTTGCGGCGACGCGCAACTCCGGCATTGCATCGGGATGCCGCAGATGGATGCCTAAAATGAACCGGGACCACGCGTTCACTAGCTCGTTATTCCATGAGCCCTTGCCGCCAAGATGAAGATCGAGCGCACGAGGTAGCGGTGTCGTCGAGGTAATTGAAGAATTCCTGTTCGAGATATTGGGCCGATTTCGGCGGAAGTTCGGGGAAAGGAATATAGATCTGTCTCGTACCCTGTTGCGCGACGCCCGACAGACTTATCGAGGAGCTTCCCGTTCTTGATTGGTATATTCGACGAGTTTGTTGTCTGCGCCGGCCCATTGCGACAGATAGAATGCCGGGATGAAATGATGATCGCGGGGCGTGTTCATGGCAGGTTTCGCGGTATACCGCCGGGGCACGGAGGCGGCCAGCCTAGTTGTCGCCCGCCAATTTCTTAAAGCGCGCGAGCGCATCGGTTTGTCGCTCGCCACCGATCCCGCGCGGCTCGCCCCCTTCAAGAAGTTCCAGCGCCAGATTTAGCGGCTCCCCGGTCAGTGAGTACAGGTTGCCTTCGCGCACAGTTGCGATCTTCTGTCTGGTTGCGGCGCTGAACACATCACAGCCGTCCGCGACCAAACCGAGTTGCTTACCCGTCTTTCGATCCCGAATTGCTTCATTCATCGTCGATGCTCATGCGCTCTTGTTGCTCTGGCACGTTGCCGGTGCAAAGTTCGTGATGTTGCGGGCTGTCTTTGTCCCAAAATGCATTCCATGACATGCCGCATTTGACGCACATTCCGCCGCGCTCGATGAAGTCGCGATTTCCGGCTCGCCGATCATCCATCCCAATACGCCCCTGTTAGGACGCAAGCGACGCGGGACAGTTCACGGCTTGATGTGCCGGAATTTTCCGTTCGTTTGTTTTACGTGGACTACGCCTTCGGGCGAGAACTTGTGCGCGGTCTTGACCGCGGCTTGTTGAGTATCTTTCACCGCGCTGGCACGCTCTGCATGTGGAAGTTCAACCGCCCACTTTCCGTCCTTACGCGGCACGACAAAGTATTCGTTATGCTTTCCCATTTTAGTCTCCTGTTGAGTGCGAAGTTTCAATTTCTAGATGCGCTTTTCTTGTTGCGTGCTCACTTGATCGAACCTGTAGCTTCATCAGGCGGCGCGGGCAGCATATCCAGCGTCTCCCTGATGAATTGGGCAGGCACGACGACGCCATAGTCCAAGTCTCTATTTGCAAACTCTGGAAGATTGGAATGCCCCTCTTGGATCACTAAACCCAAGACGCCCTGTGCCACTCCGAGGTGCACCGCGTGACTGAAGAAGCGATTGACGGAAGCGTAGTAAACTGGCCCCCCGCTGTTACCGTTGAACACATGAGCATCGAAGACCCATTGTTTCACGACCTTCATTGGCGTGAGCGGATATGAAGCAATGCGACCGACACGCATGATCGGAAATCCGCCTTCGGTCCCTATCATCGCCGGAAAGCCAAGGATGTGCGCTTCGTCGCCCGGATGGAATTCAATTTCTTCGAGGCTCTTGTCAGTGACCAAGGAATCCGGCGATAGCCCGGTCATGGGCACTTCGTCGGGAATGTCTCCGTACATAGCGGCAACGTCTGCCGTTGGATGCCGCACGTACAATGGCTGTCCGTTTTTCCTAATCAGAATTTGAAAAGAGAACGTCCCGTAGGTGCCTTCGGCGCTTCTGCGTCGTAGTTGAAGCGTTGCGTGTACGCCACCATTGATTCCCTCAAAGACGTGGGCAGCGGTTACTACGACGATGTGCGCGATCTCGGGGTCATCCTTGTACGGGATGCCCATCAAGAACACGGTGCCAAAGGAAATTTTGTTCGGCTCATTCGTCGGCCCGACGATCAAAAAGGTCGAGTGCATCAGCAGGGTGTTTAGCTCGTCCGTCGGTGACGGTGCGCGTATCACCGTTCTGGTCGGCGGTGTCGCCTAACTCTGTGGCCTGCGGCGGCGGTGCTGGCGTTTCGGTCGTCGCAGTCGGCGGCGCCGCTTCGGCCGGAGCGAAGTGTTGCGGCGCCGATCAGACAGCGCGAACACTGTGATGAGGAACCGACGCGCGGTTGGGTTGATACGCACGTCGGCATTCCAAACAATGGGTAGCATTAGGCTCACTCCCTGTGAGTTGTGGGGGAGCCGTTCTACTCGGTCTAACCAGTTCGATTCATCGTCCTCGTTACAGGCCGGTCCCGCGCGCGGCTCCAATGCTCGCGGGGCAGGAAAATCGAGATGGGCCATCAGTCGGTGGACACGGCTGATGGCTTCTCGATTTCCTTAGTCGGCGCAAAGGGAACCTTGACTCTTGCGTCGTCGTCAAGAGCTTGGGGTTTTGCCCGACCGCAGCACAATATAGAGCGGTGCACAGCGGGGATAGCATGGCTGTGACTATGGCCAGGGCATACGGCATCAGGAAAGTTGCAGTGCCTTCGGCCGGGAACGCGGCGAGCGCTCTGGCTGCCTACTCCGCTGCAGCCGGAATCGAAGCGTACATCTTTATGCCGAAGGATGTGCCGCAGGCGAATCTGGTCGAGTGCCAGTCGTACGGAGCACGCGTGACGCTCGTCGATGGTCTGATCAGCGACTGCGCGCGCTTGGTCAACGAACGCAAGCAGGCTGAGGGTTGGTTCGATATTTCCACGCTGAAGGAGCCATTTCGCGTGGAAGGCAAGAAGACCATGGGCTACGAGATCGCGGAGCAGATGGGATGGAAACTGCCGGAAGCTGTGATCTATCCAACCGGCGGGGGCGTGGGCCTGATCGGAATGTGGAAGGCCTTCGACGAGATGGAGCAACTGGGCTGGATCGGCAGCGCGCGTCCAAAAATGATTGCGGTGCAAGCCGCGGGTTGCGCCCCCATTCCTAAAGCATGGCAGGAGCACAAGCCGGTCTCCGAGATGTGCCGGGACGCGCATACGATCGCTGCTGGTTTGCGTGTTCCCAAAGCGTATGGCGATTACATCATTCTCGACATCCTGAAGAAGAGCGGTGGCGCCGCCATTGAAGCGACCGACGACGAGATCATGGAAGCGTTTCGTGACTGGGCGGAGCGGGAAGGAATCTTCGCAGCGCCCGAGGGAGCGGCCTCGCTCGTAGCGTATCGCAAACTGCTCTCGATCGGCTTCCTGAAACCCGAAGACAAAGTGGTTCTCTTCAATACCGGTTCCGGGCTGAAATACATCGACGTTATCGCCGAGTACGCAAACTCACGCGCACCGAAAAAGACAGCGCCCGCATCGCGCCACATTGGGGGAATCATCGGGCCATACTAGATCAGCTATGACACAGAGGCTCTACTACACCGATTCTTTTCTGTACGACTTCGAGGCCGAGATCATCGAGCTGATTCCGGGCGACCGTACGGCGGTCGTGCTCGATCGGACTGCGTTTTATCCCACCAGCGGTGGCCAGGTATTCGACACTGGTGTACTCAGCGCGAACGGCAACGTTTCCCGAGTGACGGAAGTCGCTGACGACGAAAGCGGCAAAATCCTTCATTACATGGAGGCGGCTTCCGCGGCCCTCAAGCCGGGCCAGAAGGTTACGGGCGCAATCGATGCGGCGCGTCGGCGCGATCACATGCAGCAGCATTCGGGACAGCATGTGCTCTCGGCGGCCTTCATCGAATTATTCGAGATGCCTACTGTGTCATTTCACATGGGAGACGAGACATGCACGATTGACCTTGCCGCGAAGTCGCTGAGCAATGATCAGATCATGAAAGCCGAGGCTCGCGCGAATGAGATCGTCTTCGAGAATCGTCCAGTGAGCGTTCGCTTTGTCAGCCTGGACGAGGCACGATCCCTGGGACTGCGGAAGTTGCCGGAACTTGCGAAAGATGAAATGAGGCTGGTTGAGATCGAGAATTTCGATCTTTGCGCTTGTGGTGGAACGCATGTCAGGCAAACGAGCCAGATCGGCGCGATCCTGATTCGCAAAACCGAGAAAGTGAAGCAGGGAATTCGCGTCGAGTTCGTCTGCGGTGATCGCGCATTGCGAATCGCGCGAAAAGATTATGCGACATTGACGGAAGCAGCGGGCGTGTTCTCAGCCCACATCTACGATGTTCCGCAGCAGATAAAGAAGACACTCGAAGATGCGAAGACCGCGCAGAAGCGTCAACATGCGTTGTTGGAGGAGATCGCCGAACTGCGTGCCGCTGAACTGAGTGCGACGGCCGAGCAGAAAGGAAAATTCAAGATCGTGCGGCAGGTCGTGGCGGATCGCGACTTGACCTTCATCAAACTGCTGGCGCAGAAGCTTACGAAATTTCCGGGACTGCTGGTACTGCTGGGGTCAACAACCTCTCCTGCGGCGGTGGTATTTGCCCGCTCGGCAGATGTTGAGGCCGATGTTTCCGTTCTCATGAAGCAAGCCATGGCCACCGTCGGTGGACGCGGCGGCGGCTCAAAAGACCTGGCGCAAGGCGGCGTCCCCGATCCCGCGCGCGTAGCTCCGTTGCTGGAGCAAATCGCCTCGGAAGTGGCAGCTAGCGCTTCCTGAAACGTGCTGGGAACCGTGCTAAAGTACGGTTCAGCAAGCGACCGAGATAGGAATCATGCCTTCCGATAAGCTAGTCTGGATTTCGCTCCTGGTGAAACTGGGCGTGGCCGCTGCGGTCGCCAGCGCGCTGGCACGCTCGCGCGAATTCCAGTGGCTGCTGTTTCGGGAAGAGCGCACTCTCAAGCAGAAAATTTATCTCGCCATCTGGATTTCCGTGCCGTTCGCACTCGGTGTAGTGGTGCGCGTGGTCACGCCGAACTTCATCGCCGCGGATCTTTCCCTTGAGGCCGTGATCTTAATGGGCGTAGTGGGCGGGCGCTTCGCAGGCGTGCTGGGCGGAATCCTGGTTGCGGTGCCGGCCGCAATTCACGGGGAGTTGTTGAGCCTCCCCTACAACGTGTTCTGTGGTCTGGTCGCGGGCATGCTGCGCGATGCGGCCAGCGAGCGCGAGATGATCTGGTACTTCTCGCCATTTGTCGATCTCAGTCTTTACCGGTGGGTTCGCAAAGTCATTCCGCGCCCGAAGATCGACTGGCAGATCAGTTTTTTTCTCGTCATCATCGGACTCGAATTGCTGCGCCTGGAGCTTTCGCGTGCGCGCTGGTTCCACGGTTACCTCTTTTCCATCGATAGCCACAATATCTGGATCATCGTCGCCATCTTTGCCACGGTGCTGATGTGCATCGGGATTCCACTCAAGGTCTGGAACAACACTCGCATCGAGCTGAAACTCGAACAGCAGGAACGCCTCCTGATGCAGGCGCGCATCGAGGCGCTGCAGAGCCAGATTAATCCGCATTTCCTGTTCAACACGCTGAACTCGGTCTCGTCGCTGGTGCGTTTCGATCCCGATACCGCTCGCGAATTGATCGTAAAGCTCGCGAACATTTTGCGGCGGCTACTGAGAAAGACCGATGCATTTGTCCCACTCAGCGAAGAAATTCAGTTTATCGACGACTATCTCGATATCGAGGTCGTGCGTTTCGGTCACGACAAACTGAAAGTGATCAAGGAACTCGACCCGCTTTCGCTGGATCTGATGGTCCCGAGCATGCTGCTTCAACCGCTGGTCGAGAACTCGATCAAGCATGGTCTCAGCCCCAAGATCGAGGGCGGTGCGATCGTCCTGAAAAGCGCCGTGCGTCACAAGCGCCTAATCATCGAAGTAGAAGACGACGGCGTGGGAATGGCGGACGGCATCCTGGAGAAGCCCACAGGCATGGGCGGCACGGGAATCGGAATGGCGAATGTGGCCGAGCGCCTGCGCGTTCTCTATGGCGATGAAGCCAGGATGATCATCAGCAATCGGCCGAGTGGTGGCACTGCGGTTCAGTTGCAGATCCCGCTGCAGTCAGCGGAGGCGGCACAGGACTTTGCGGCTGCACTTCAGGAAGCCCGCTCCAATACCTTGCGGTAAAACTCTTCGTATATCGGAATGATCTTACTGGCGCAGAATCGGGCACGCGCCGAATTGCGCGCCTGCTCACCCATCTGCTTGAGGCGAGAGGAGTCCGCCAGCAGATCGATGGCATAACGCGACATGGCGGCGACGTCGCCGACATCGGCCATGTATCCGGAGACTTCGTGTTCGATCACCTCCGGTATGCCGCCAACACGCGTTGCGATCGGAACCACCTCGCAGGCCATCGCCTCCAGCGCGGCCAAGCCAAACGACTCGAGTTCGCTCGGTAGGAGCATCACGTCCGCCAGCGCAAGCTTCTCGTTGACCAGGTCCTGCTTGCCCAGGAAGATCACTTTCTCGTGGATACCCTTTTCTACGGCGAGCCATTCGGCGCGGGAACGGTCGGGTCCGTCGCCGATCAGGAGCAGCTTGGAAGGCACCTTCTTCTGCACACGATCGAATATCTCGATCACATCGCAGACGCGTTTTACTGGACGGAAGTTCGACAGGTGCACCAGCAGGCGCTCATCCGCGGTGGCGAACTCGACGCGTTTCGCCATGATCTCTGGCGTTCGCCGGTAGACATCGCAATTCACGAAGTTGTAGATGACATCGATCTCATTGCGTACGTTGAACTCCTTGTAGGTACGATCGCGAAGATAGTTGGAAATCGCGGTGACGCCGTCGCTCTGCTCGATCGAGAAACGTGTAATCGGCAGATACGATCGATCCAGTCCTACCAGAGTGATATCTGTCCCGTGCAGAGTAGTAGCGAACGGCAGCTTTTGGGGACGCCGCGAACTGGCAAGCATCTGCTTTGCCAGCAATGCGCTCACGGAGTGCGGAATGGCGTAGTGCACATGCAGCAGGTCCAGCGAATAGATCTCGGCGACTTCCGCCATGCGCGTGGCCAAAGCAAGGTCATAGGGCGGATAGTCAAACAACGGATACGAAGAAACTTCAACCTCATGAAAATTGATATTCGGAAGCGGCTCACGCAGACGGAAAGGTTGGGAATAAGTAATGAAATGAATTTCGTGGCCACGCTGTGCCAGTTCAATGCCGAGTTCGGTAGCCACCACACCACTGCCGCCGTACGTGGGATAACAAGTGATCCCAATCTTCATGGAGCCCTCAAATGATTTGCGGTCGTCTATTCGATTCTCCTCGATGGACGAGGATGCAGAGAGAAAGTCACTCAACCGGTCAGTTGATGATACGAAATCAGCTCGATGCCGCGCTCTGCCAGCACTTCACGCGACCGTTGTGAAGTAAGCACGGCAAGCTCCTTTTCGCGCGATGCGCGCAGCCGGGTACGCACGCCTTCCAGTTCGGCATCTTTGTAGCCAGGATGGCAAACAAACTCCCACGTGCCTTCGGGAATGGAACCGACGATCGCCTCAAAAAGTCTTTCGTCAAGTTCGCCAGTCACCAGCACTCCGAAACTGCCATCTGTCGTGATCATTCCTTCAGTTGAAACCATCTCGCGAAACTGCGCCTCATAGCGACGCAACAGTTTTACCTCGGTGTAGCGCGTCCACAGCCTGGGACGTTTTACCAGATGCGCAAATGCCAGGGGTCTGATCGGGACAAATGGGTTGCGAACGGCCTTGACGCCACAAGTGCGTGCGGCCCGCAACACCGCCCGGCAGATCGAAGGCAGCATGTGCGCGTGCTTATGCGTGTCCACGTGAGAGACCTGAATCCCGGCAGACTGCAGCGCCCGGATCTGGGCCACTGTCTCCGCTTCCACTTCATCGGCGCGGACCTTGTGTTGATAATTGTCGAGTGCCAGCTCGAGGAATCCCTGCCGCAATTTTGCAGTGCCGTTGCTGCCGCTGGCTACCAGACTGCGAACTTGTTCCCTGGACGATAGCGGCTCACCATCAACCAGCACCACGTGACATCCCACACTCAACTTTGGCACGGACTTCGCCTGCTCGGCCGCGGAAGAAAATTGCCGTCCAATGGCCATCAGTGTGGTCGAGGTAATCACGCCGTCGCGGTGACCGCGCAGAATGGCGCGATTGACGCCGGCGGTCAGTCCGAAATCGTCGGCATTGATGATGAGGCGCCGCATTGGCGCCAGTTTATCAGGTGAGATTCTCGGAGATCCGCGCTAGTTCTTCTGCGGAGAGCCGGCGAGTTCGGCGGGCATACGCTCCGCCTGGTCAAGGTAGAAGCGGATCTGTTCCAACAGCCCGGGGAACAAGTCTTCTTTGGAGAGACATGCGCTCACCTCGGCACCCGCTTCAAGAGGTCCATAGCCGGTCACGATGATTACTGGGACATCGGGATATTTGTCGTGCACTTTCCGCGCAAGTTCCAGGCCGTTCATGCCGTCCATGCGGAAATCGGTGACCAGCAGATCGAAGCGTTCCTTTTCGAATTTCTCCAGCGCATCATGGCCGTTATAAGCCGATACGGCCCGATATCCCTGCATTTCAAGGATCTCGCAACTCAGGCGAGCCAGCACTTCGTGGTCATCGACGAAAAGGATAGCCTTCATGCAGAATCTCCCAAGCACACCGCAGCCACAGCTCAGCGTGAGCTACAGACCTTCCTGTGTTGGAGCGCTTAAGCCGGGCGAAAAGATGCCTGATCGCTCAAAAGAGTGCAGACGGCCGGGAACCGGGCTACTGGCCTGAGTAATGTCAGACCAGTTTCGCCTTTGTATCGCCAGTGTGTCCATCTGCATTCACGATTGCTCGTATCGCAAACACGGATTGTCGAGAACCGCAATGTTAACGTATAGTCGTTGATGGAAATGAGCTACTGTCGCGGAATCCGTCCCTGTACTTGCTGTTGTTGTATGACGGCCTACAGGACTGCCTTCCGGATGGGTGCTTTGATGCGCTAAAGCTCAAACAAGCTTAGATCGAACCCACGAGCCACCGCCGGAACGAACCGGTTGGTGGCTTTTGTTTTGTGCGAAAGGACGAATGGCGACTTCCTCTGACTTAGGTTTTGAAGCTGTTCCCAACTCGCTTTTGGGCCAGCCGGCGGCGGAGTTATCCGAGCGGCGACTCAGCCATCTGCGAACGCTGGAGGCCGAGAGCATCTACATCCTGCGCGAAGCGGTGGCCGAGTTCGCGCGGCCGGTCATGCTGTATTCCATCGGGAAGGATTCGTCGGTGATGCTGCGCCTGGCGCAGAAGGCCTTCTTCCCGGGGAAGTTTCCGTTTCCACTGCTGCACATCGACACCAGCTACAAGTTTCCCGAGATGATCGAGTTTCGTGATCGCTATACGCGCGAAATCGGAGCGGAGCTGATCGTTCATCAGAATCGTCAGGCTCTTGCGGAAGGTGCGAATCCTTTTGCACTCGGAACCCAGAAGTGCTGCGGACTGCTGAAAACGAAATCGCTGCTCGATGGCCTCGCTGAAGGTGGCTTCGATGCCGCTTTCGGCGGCGCTCGACGGGACGAAGAGAAATCGCGCGCGAAGGAGCGAATCTATTCGTTCCGCGATGCGGCGGGCCAGTGGGATCCAAAAAATCAGAGGCCGGAGTTGTGGAACATCTTCAACTCGCGCGTCGACAAGGGAGAGAGCATCCGTGTCTTTCCGCTCTCGAATTGGACGGAGTTGGACGTTTGGCTCTATATCCAACTGGAGAATATTCCAATCGTTCCGCTCTACTTCGCGCAAGAACGCGACGTCGTAGTTCGCGGCGGATCCATCGTCGTGATCTACAGCAACGACCAGCTGCTTCCAGGCGAAAAAACGCAGCGCATGAAAATCCGTATGCGCTCGCTGGGCTGCGTGCCCTGTACCGGGGCGATCCGCTCTGATGCGGATACGGTTCCGAAAATCATCGAGGAGATGATTCAGTTCCGACGATCGGAGCGCGAGAATCGCGCTATCGATCACGATGAAGAGGGCTCGATGGAACTAAAGAAGCGCGAGGGTTACTTTTGATGAGTGCAGCTTTCGCTCCTTCCGATACGCACTCCGAACTGCTCAGGCAAAACCTGCACGCAGACTTGCTGCGCTTTACCACGGCCGGCAGCGTTGATGACGGCAAATCGACATTGATCGGCCGTCTGCTGCACGATTCGAAGTCAGTCTACGAAGATCAGCTCGCGTCGGTGAAGAAGAGCCGCATCAATCGCTCTTCCGGTCCGATTGATTTTTCGCTGCTGACGGACGGCCTGCGCGCCGAGCGCGAGCAGGGAATTACCATCGATGTCGCCTATCGATACTTCACCACTGCGCGACGCAAATTCATCATTGCCGATACGCCCGGACACGAGCAGTACACGCGCAACATGGCCACAGGCGCATCGACCGCGGATCTCGCGATTATTTTGATCGACGCGACCAAAGGCCTGCTGCCGCAAACCCACCGGCATACCTATATCGCATCGCTGCTGGGTATCCCGAACTTGCTGGCCGCTGTCAACAAGATGGACCTGGTGGAATTCAGCGAAGCGCGATTCCTCGAACTGGAAGCGGCGTTTGCCGAACTGGCCGCTCAGCTTGGGATCACCAGCGTTCAGACAATTCCGATCAGCGCCCTGGATGGCGACAACGTTGTGGACCGCGGTCAGCGCACGCCCTGGTACGACGGGCCCACGCTTCTGGAGCATCTGGAAACCGTGCCTCTCCGCCGCCCGGTGACTAGCGGCGCGCTGCGATTCCCAGTGCAGTACGTCAATCGGCCCGACGCCAATTTTCGCGGATTTGCAGGACAGATCGCATCCGGCGTGCTTGCTCCCGGGGATGAGGTGCTTGCGCTACCGTCGCAGCGGCGCACGCGAGTGAAGTCCATCGCCAGCTTCGATGGGGACCTCGCGGAAGCATTTTCCCCGATGTCGATTACGCTAACTCTCGAGGACGAAATCGATCTCAGCCGCGGCGATATGCTGGTGGACCCACTGCAACCGCCCGAGGTATCGCGCCGCTTCGAGGCCATGCTGGTGTGGATGCATCCGCAGCCGATGCAGCTCTCGCAGGGCTTTCTGTTGAAGCACACGACACGCACCACACGTGCTCATGCAGTGCGGATCGTTCATCGCATCAACATCTCAACCCTGGAGAAAGAATCGGCGAAGCAGTTGCAGATGAATGATATTGCTGCGGTCGAGATACGCACGGTCGCGCCTTTGTTCTTCGATCCGTATGCCGTGAATCGGAACACCGGAAGCTTCATCCTCATCGATCCGATTTCGAATGCGACGGTTGCGGCGGGAATGATCCGGCAGAGCCTCGATGAAAGCGCCGTGGATGGAAAGCCGGTGAGTGCAGCTGAACGGCAGACACGGAATGGTCATCGCGCCGCGGTGATCCTGGTGCGCAATCAGCATTTGGCTCGGTTAATGGAACGAGCATTGTTTGATGACGGTTTCCAGGTGATCGCCGTTCACCATGAGGCCGTGTCGGCCGATAAGTTGGGAGCGCTGGTTGAGTTTGGAACCAGCGCAGGGCTGGTCACAATCGTTTCTGGAGAATCCGTGGGAGCTGGAGTGTTCCGCCAGGCTCTGGTTGATGTCTCTGTTCTCGACCTCAGCGGATCGACTGCGGCGGAAACAGAGGTCTTGCAGCGCGTGAACTCGCTGGCTCGCAGCCTGCGCAATCTGGGAGGATCGAATGACATTTGAGTTGCAGCAGCAGGATGAACTCACGGCCGATGAAGTGATCGAGAAAGTTCTGGCCCAACACGGATCTAGTCGCGTCTGTTTGACCTGTAGTTTCCAGGCGGAAGACATGATTGTGCTCGACCTGTTGCGAAAACGTGTGCCGAACCTTCCCGTGCTGTTCCTGGAAACCGGATATCACTTCGCGGAAACATACGCATATCGCGATCGCATCGCAAAGCAGTGGTCGCTGAACGTGGTGAATGTCGTTCCTGCAAAAACCGTCGCGCAACAGGAATCGGAGCTGGGGATCTTGTATCAGAGCAATCCCACGCAATGCTGTCAGCTCAGAAAAGTAGAGCCGCTGATGAATGCGCTCGAGCCGTACGAAGTCTGGTTTACCGGGCTCAGGCGCGAGCAGTCGCCGACGCGACGAAATCTCAAGCTGGTGGAAACCCATCAACTGCCCAGCGGCACACAACTGTTGAAGGTGAGTCCCCTGGCGGCCTGGGACTGGAAGCAGGTGTGGCGATACACCGTCGAAAACAACATCGAATATCTTCCGCTGTACGATCGTGGCTATTCCAGCATCGGATGCGAACCCTGCACAAAGATCCCGGAGGCCGGAGCCGATCCACGCTCAGGACGATGGGGTGGCGCAAAGCTGGAGTGCGGTATCCATACTTTTTCGAAGTCAGCGGATTGAGGCAGACTCGAAGCCTAATTGGCTCGGAAGCCTCGCCAATCTCAGGTTTTTCCACACCCTTGACAACTCTTTCCCCACGCGCCAGAATCTACCTGATTGGCGAATAAAAAGCGAAAGTAGCTGGTTCGCTAATCCCACTTCCTCTGCGCAGGGTCCCTATGTCTTCCGCCGCTACTCGTGTCCTCGATTACACCCGTGCCCAGGTTCTGGTGGATAAAACCGAGCTGGGGGTACGCTGGGCATCGACGCTGGATCGGCCTGCGCCGCAGATGGTGTCTACGGGCATAGCCGCCATCGACGCGCTTGCAGGAGGCCTGCCACGCGGTGCGCTGACCGAGATTGTCGGACCGGCTTCTTCCGGACGAACCAGTTTGCTCATCTCAGTGCTGGCGCAGGCCACGGCGCGCCAGGAATCCTGCGTGCTGGTCGATGCCAGCGACGCCTTCGATCCGGAGTCAGCCGTCGTGGCTGGGATCGATCTGAAACGGCTGCTCTGGGTGCGCTGCCAACTACCCACTCGGGCGCCCGGTTCTGGCGAAACAAGGGCCGGCAAGAAAAAGGCTGACCCCGGAGCCCATGTGGAGCAGGCGCTCAAAGCCGCCGATCTGCTTCTGCAAAGTGGCGGATTCGGAGTTGTGATTCTCGATTTGAGCGATATTCCTCCTGCCATTGCGCGGCGGGTTCCGCTGACCTCGTGGTTTCGTTTTCGCCGTGCCGTGGAGAACACTCCCACGGTCCTGCTCGCACTGGAACAACAACCCTACGCGAAAGCGGCCGCGTCGCTGGTGCTCGGGTTGACCCGCAGTGACTCCCAATGGAAAACGATGGCGCCTGAGACTGCGCCCTCCCATGCCTGCCTGCTCGGTGAGATCGAAATCAGCGCGGAAGTGCTGCGATCGCAGATCGCGATGAAGAAGCGTCCCACATCAGCTCGTGCGCACTACGCTTTGCCCGCCTCGTGGTCGATTCGAAGTTAATCAGGAGCTGCTTGCATGTTTGCGTGTCTATTCGTTCCTGATTTTCCCGTCGAAGCATTGACCTGCCTGGAGCCGGAGCTCCGCAACCAAGCAGTCGCTGTGCTGGAAGGCAAGCCGCCGCTCTCGCGCATCATCGCCATGAACGATCGCGCACGCGCTGTTGCGCTTGAGTTGGGCATGACGCGCATGCAGGCACAATTGCGCGCTCCGGAAGCCGTACTGCGCATGCGCTCGCCCGAGCAGGAGACCACTGCGCACGCTTCGCTGCTCGATTGCGGGCACGCCTTCTCGCCGCGAGTGGAAGACACTGCGCTCGATCACATCGTGATGGACGTCTCTGGACTGGACCGCTTGCGGGGCAATCTATCGCAAGTCGCGGAGCAGATTTTCCAGCGTGTAAAGAAATTTGGACTTCATGCGAATGTAGCTATTGCCTCCAATCCCGATGCTGCCATTTACGCGGCACATGGATTTTCTGGAACAACAGTGATTCCCGCCGGCGATGAAGCCGTACGACTCGGCAAGCTTCCGGTTGAAAATCTTTTTCCGGATCCCGAAATGCTCGAAGCGCTTTATCGCTGGGGCGTGCGCACGTTTGCGCAACTGGCAGCTCTGCCGGAAGTTGCTTTATCGCAGCGACTGGGTCAGGAAGGATTGCAGCTGCAGAGACTGGCGCGCGGAAGTTTCGTACGCACGCTGGTTCCGGCGGACCCTCCACTGACGTTTCAGGAAGCAATGGAGCTGGAGTATCCCATCGATCTGCTCGAACCGCTGGCATTCGTGCTCGCGCGATTGCTGGAGCATATCTGCGCACGGTTGGAAGCGCGCTCGCTGGCGACCAATGCTCTGCATTTATGGCTGCAACTGGAAGACTCAGAACGAGGCGGATCCAGCATCTTCGAGCGCGATCTGCGTTTGCCGGTGCCCATGCTGAATCCAAAGTTGTTCCTGCAATTGCTGCATCTCGATCTGAAGGCACATCCGCCGCCTGCGCCGATCGCAAAAGTTCGATTGAATGCCGATCCCGTGCGGCCACGTTTTGCGCAAGGCGGCCTGTTTCAACCCGTCGCTCCGGAAGCGGAGCGGCTGGAACTTACGCTCGCGCGTGCGAAAGGCTTTGTTGGCGAAGAGCGAGTTGGAATTGCCAGGGTGCTGGACACACACCGTCCTGATGCAATTCGTGTAGAGCGTTTTGAAGTTACTGCTCCAGCGCAGAAAGAGCCGGACGCCAATCTGCACACGCACATTGCAAAACGGATGTTTCGTCCGCCACTCCCGATCGCCGTGCAGGTGAATCACAGTTGTCCGGCCAGGCTTGTGCATTCCGCTCAGTCTGGAGACATCCTCGCCTGCAGCGGTCCATGGCGCACCTCCGGCGAGTGGTGGAGCGAGCAGGCATGGCAGCATGAGGAATGGGATATCGCCGTACACGAAAAAGAAAATATCGCGTTCTACCGGATTTACCGTGACCTGGCGAATGGACGCTGGTTCATCGCCGCGAGCTATGACTGATTACGTGAAATGACGTACGTTGAACTTCATGCGCGTTCGGCCTTCAGCTTTCTCGAAGGCGCCTCGTTGCCGGAGGAGATGGCAGCAGCTTGCGCTGCCATCAACATGCCTGCCATGGCGTTGCTCGATTGCAATGGTGTCTATGGGGCGCCACGATTTCATCTTGCGGCAAACAAGACAAAAATCCGCCCGCACTTCGGCGCCGATCTTCTCTGTCAAACGGAACTCGGTCCGGTTCGCATTCCTCTGCTGGTCGAAAACCAGGCTGGATACCAGAATCTATGCCGCCTGATCAGCCGCATGAAACTGCGCGTGCCGCGCAAGAGCGAAGGCACTACAAACTACGCAGAACTGGCCGAATTTGCGAATGGACTGGTTTGTCTCACCGGAGAAGATCAAGGTCCACTCGCGGTGGCTCTTGCGAACGGCGGTTCTGCGCAGGCGAGTCGCATGCTCGAGCAATTGGCTTTCGTTTTCGGTAGCAACAACATGTTCGTCGAATTGCAACGACATCACCGTCGCGAACAGGAAGCACGAAATCAGGCATTAGTATCGCTGGCGCGTTCGCGTGGATTGCCGCTGCTGGCCACCAATGGAGTTCGTTACGTGCAACCAGCAGCACGCCAGGTGCTGGATGTGTTCACATGTCTACGCAACCATCGCACACTGGCCACCGCGGGCCGGTTGCTTGCGCGCAATAGTGAATGCTGTTTGAAGTCTGGCGAAGAAATGGCGCGTCTCTTTGCCGACATTCCCGAAGCCATCGCGAACACAGCTGAGCTTTCCAATCGACTCGTATTCAAGCTCACCGAACTTGGCTACCAGTTCCCGCCCTATCCCGTCCCGGATGGCGATGACATGGACTCCTTTTTGCGCAAGCGCACTGCGGAAGGAGAAATTGAACGCTATGGCCAACGCGATGCTGCATTCCGCGAACGCGCTCACAAGCAGATAGAACGCGAGCTCAAGCTGATTGCGAAACTGAAGCTTGCCGGATATTTCCTGATTGTCTGGGATATCGTTCGCTACTGCCGCCGGCAGGGCATTCTCGTGCAGGGCCGCGGATCGGCTGCCAATAGCGCGGTCTGCTATTCGCTGGGGATCACGGCAGTCGATCCGATCGGCATGGAGTTGCTCTTCGAGCGTTTCCTCTCCGAGGAGCGCGGCGAGTGGCCCGACATCGATCTCGATCTGCCGAGCGGGGATCAACGTGAGCGCACCATTCAGTACGTCTATGAACGGTACGGCAAACTCGGCGCAGCCATGACGGCCAATGTGATTACCTATCGTGGACGCTCCGCCGCTCGCGAAGTCGGCAAAGTGCTTGGCTTCGATACTGAAACGCTGAACCGTCTTTCCCCGTTGGTGAATTCCTGGGAGTACAAAGACGAGTCGGACACGATGGAGCGCCACTTCAACGATGCGGGTTGCGACACGTCTCATCCGCGCATTCGCAAATTCCTGCAGCTTTGCATGGCCTTGCAGGACTTGCCTCGGCATCTCGGGCAGCATTCGGGTGGCATGGTGGTTTGCCAGGGACAGCTTGATTCGGTGGTCCCGCTGGAGCCGGCCAGCATGCCCGGCCGTGTCGTCGTGCAGTGGGATAAAGAAGATTGCGCCGACATGGGCATCGTCAAAGTTGATCTGCTGGGATTGGGCATGATGGCCGTGCTCGAAGACACGATTTCGCTGATTCACGATCAGCATTGTGAAAGCGTCGATCTGGCGCAGCTTCCCGCTGATGATCCCATGGTATACAGCACGCTGCAGAAGGCTGACACCATCGGCATGTTCCAGATCGAGAGCCGCGCGCAGATGTCGTGCCTGCCGCGATTGCGTCCCATTCGCTTCTATGACCTGGTGGTGCAGGTTGCCATCATTCGTCCCGGACCGATTGTCGGGCAGATGGTGAATCCATTTCTCGAACGTCGTCTGGGGCGCGAGGACGTCACCTACCCGCATCCCTCACTGGAGCCCGTATTGAAGCGAACTCTTGGCGTGCCTCTGTTTCAAGAACAACTGCTGCGTGTGGCCATGATCGCCGCAAATTTCAGTGGTGGCGAAGCCGAAGAGTTGCGCCGGGCCATGGGATTCAAGCGCTCGGAAAAACGTATGCGCGAGATCGAAGTGAAGCTGCGGCGTGGCATGCAAGAGAACGGAATTTCCCCGCAAGCGCAGGAACAGATCATTCAGTCCATCACTTCGTTCGCCCTTTACGGATTCCCTGAGTCGCACGCTGCCAGCTTCGCGCTGCTTGCTTATGCCAGCGCATGGCTGAAGTGTCACTACCTGGGCGCATTCACGGCTGCGTTGCTGAACAATCAACCCATGGGTTTTTATCATCCGGCGACAATCGTCAAAGATGCGCAGCGTCACGGGTTGAGAGTTCGTCCGATCGACGTGCTTCACTCTGACTGGAAGTGCACGCTCGAACCGGACAATGGGCAGTTCGCCCTGCGCATCGGCCTGCGCTATGCACGAGGCATGCGCCAGGAGGCGGCAGAAGCTCTGATGGCGGCGCGCGTCATGCGTGCCTTTGGTTCCATCGATGAACTGGTGCGCCGCGTTCCTGAGCTGCGGAAATCAGAGCTGGTCACCCTGGGTGAGATCGGCGCCCTGAACGCGCTTGGTGGCGCGACGGTTCATCGCCGCGATGCTTTGTGGCAGGTAGAGCGTGCTGTTCGCGGCAGTGGTCCTTTGCTGCGCGAAATTCCAGAGGAGCAGGATGTGTCGCCACTGTCCCGCATGAGCGTGGAGGAGCGTCTCGTAGCTGATTTTTCCGGGACGGGAATGACGGTTGGCCCTCACCCGATGCGCTATCACCGGGAGCAGATGAATCGCATGGGCGTTTCGCCGGCGAACCAGCTCGCGCATATGCCCAATGGAAAGCGGGTACGTACGGCTGGATCGGTCATCGTGCGCCAGCGTCCCGGTACGGCCAAGGGGTTCGTTTTTCTCAGTATTGAAGATGAGACCGGGATCTCGAACGCGATCATCACTCCCGATCTGTATCAGAAGAATCGGATAGTGCTGGTTTCGGAGCGGTTCCTGATGATCGAAGGAGTGCTACAGAATCTCGACAATGTCATCTCGGTGAAGGCAAATCGTGTGGTGCCGCTTCACCTTACCCAGGTGGAAACGGCCTCTCACGATTTCCATTGAGTTCGGTTCAGGCACTCTAAGTTTGTAAACTTTACTCAGCTTCACATGAAGATTGAAGCACCTGAAGCCCGGAGTGCATCCATAACAAGACGGAGATTTTCGTTTCATGTCCTATCATCGACGTTTAGGCATTCGCCTGCTTCTGGTTCTGGTTGTTTTTGCCGGCCTCGGCGTACTGCTTGGCCAGCGAATGGATTCAGGAAGTCTGAATTCGGGCGCGCAGAACACTTCGCCCGACCATGACGCTCAAGCCCGCAACGCGCTCCGAAACTTCACGAATGTCTACGAGATCGTCGAGCAGAACTATGCCGAAACGGTAGATCCCGACAAGGCTGTTTTCGAAGGCGCCATTCCCGGCATGCTCCGCGTCCTGGATCCACATTCCACGTTTTTTGATCCCAAAGCGTATACACAGCTCCAGGAAGAGCAGAGCGGCAAATATTTCGGGATCGGCATGAGCATCGGCGCGCGCGCCAACAAGATCGTCGTCATTGCGCCCTTCGCTGGGACCCCCGCGTACAAAGCCGGCATTCGCCCCGGTGACGTGATTGCATCCGTCGACGGCAAGCCCACCGACAACATGACGACCGATGAAGTGGCCGACATGGTGCGCGGCCCGCGGGGAACCAACGTCCAGATTACGATAGTTCGCGAAGGACTAAGCCAGCCAGTCCAACTAACCGTGATGCGTGCCGAGATTCCCAGGAACAGCGTCGATGTGCATTTCGCGCTCAAGCCGGGTATCGGTTACGTGCACGTGGCCATGTTTGACGAGACCACGGACACCGAGTTGCAGCATGCCTTAAGCGAATTTGGAAACCTGGACGGCTTGGTGCTGGATCTACGGCAAGATCCAGGCGGACTACTGAACCAGGCAGTAGCCGTGGCCAGCCAGTTCCTGCCGAAGGGCGAGGTGGTGGTGTCACAGCACGGACGCTCTTCCCCGGAGCGCATTTATCGCGTCGCGCAGGGGAATGGCGGGAAAGACTACCCGATTGTTGTGTTGGTCGATCGAGGCACTGCCTCGGCGGCTGAAATCGTCACCGGCGCAATCCAGGATCATGATCGCGGAATCGTTGTCGGTCAGAACACGTTCGGTAAGGGATTGGTGCAAACCGTCTTCCCGCTCTCAAACAGCACCGGACTTGCTCTCACCACTGCGAAGTACTACACGCCGAGCGGCCGTTTGATCCAACGTAATTACGAAGGCGTGTCGCTCTATGACTACTACTACAACGTGAACGACAACAGTGCCGACAACTCTCATCGCGAAGTAAAGAAGACCGACACAGGACGGCTGGTCTACGGCGGCGACGGTATCACGCCCGACGTGAAATTGCCGGAGCTCAAGCCGAATGCATTCCAGCAGAACCTTACGCTGCATTACATCTTCTTTGATTTCGCCCAGCAGTATCTATCGCAGCACAAGATCACGCCCGACTGGAACGTCGACGAAGCTACGCTGCAGGCATTCCGCAATTTCCTGCAGGATAAGAACGTAACCTACACGCAGTCCGAGTTCGATTCGAACACCGAGTGGGTGAAGGCGCACATTAAGGCCGAATTGTTCACCGACGCCTTCGGGCTGGAACAGGGACAGGCGGCACGGGCCGCCACCGATCCAGAAGTGATGCAGGCGATACAGTATCTGCCGCAAGCCAAGGCCTTGCAGCAGAATGCCGAGCACGTAATGCTCGAAAAGAGCCGTTCGGCTGCGCTTCGAAACCAGGCGCAATAAACCTACTGACTCCGATGTGCCGAAAGCTGCACGGAAATTCTACCGTGCAGCTTCCACCGTTTTCTGCCCTCTGCTAGCATCTCTCCTCTCGCTTGCTGTGCACAGGAGAACGCCTTGCATCGTCGCAGATTCCTGCAATCAACCTTACTGACCGGAGTCGCCGGCGTTATCAAGCCAGCGCTCGCACGCGCTGATTCACCGAACGCCGCGACCAGATTCCAGCATTCGAGCTCGACGAGATCACCATATCGAGCCTGCGCACACGTATGCAGTCGGGAGAACTCAGCGCGCGCAAGATCGCAGAGAAATACCTGGAGCGCATCGCCGCCATAGATAAAACGAAGGACGGGCCGTCGATCAACAGCGTCATTGAGTTGAATCCCGACGCGCTTGCCATTGCCGACGAACTCGACAAGGAGCGCAGAGCCAAAGGTCCCCGCGGACCGATGCACGGGATTCCCGTACTGATTAAAGACAACATCGATACCGCTGATCGCATGGCTACCACGGCTGGATCGATGGCCATGGTGGGCGCAAGGCCCGCGAAAGATGCTTTCATCGTGCAGCGGCTGAGGGAAGCAGGGGCGGTGATTCTCGGGAAGACGAATCTGAGCGAATGGGCGAACATTCGCTCATCGCACTCGACCAGCGGCTGGAGCGGACGCGGCGGCTTGACGCGCAATCCCTATGCGCTCGACCGGAATCCCTGTGGGTCGAGTTCCGGCTCAGGAGCTGCCGTGTCTGCGAACCTTTGCGCAGTGGCGATTGGAACAGAGACCGATGGTTCGATCGTGTGTCCCTCTTCGGCCAACGGCATCGTCGGGATAAAACCAACCGTCGGATTGGCGAGCCGTTCGGGCATAATCCCGATTTCTCACAGCCAGGACACTCCAGGACCAATGGCGCGCACTGTACAAGACGCGGCCATTCTTCTCAGCGTGATTGCGGCCTTCGATCCTGAAGATGCGGCGACCTCGTCGAGTCGCGGCAGGTCACAACCTGACTATATGAAATTTCTCGATCCCAACGGCCTCAAAGACGCGCGCATAGGAATCGTTCGGAAGTATTTCGGGTTCAGCGATAATGTGGACGCGCTGATGAATATGGTGATCGACGAGATGAAGCGCGCCGGTGCAAGCATCGTCGATCCGGTCGATCTGCCCACGTTCGGCAAGTTCGACGACACCGAGCTGACCGTTCTCGAATACGAGCTAAAAGCCGATCTCAATGCCTACCTGGCGCGACTCGGCCCCGGAGCTCCGGTTCGCACGCTTAAAGATGTCATCGATTTCAACGAGCGCAACCACGATCGTGAGCTGAAGTATTTCGGTCAGGACATTTTTCTGAAGGCCGAGGAGAAGGGCGCTCTCAGCGAGACGGAATACGTCGACGCCTTGGCGAAGAATCGTCAGCTCTCCCGCGCCGAAGGCATCGACGCTGTGATGGATCGTCTGCAACTCGACGCTCTGGTTGCGCCGACAGGCTCTCCGGCGTGGACCACGGACCTTGTGAATGGAGATCACTCGGTGGGAGGCAGCTCAAACTTCGCGGCGGTTGCCGGATATCCGAACATCAACGTTCCCGCAGGTATGCTCTTTGGGCTTCCGTTAGGGATTTCATTTTTCGGCCGGGCGTGGAGCGAACCAACCTTGATCAAGATCGCATACGCCTTCGAGCAAACGGTGAAGGCGCGATCGGCTCCAAAGTTTCTGTCAACCGCGAATCTGGAAAGCTGACGCGCGTCTCAGGCTATGTTCGCGTCCCCGGCAGCCGCTCTGGCACCGGCCCGCAGAGGCGACGAGGCAATCTTCGGTGTTTGGATCTGCACGTTGCTTAGTTCGTTGATCAGCATCCCGGCCCATCGATAGATGTTTTGGTCTTTCACTAACTCGCGCATCCGGTGCATGCGCCGGTGGCGCTCTTCGGAGCGCATGTCGAGTGTGGTCCGAATGGCCTCGGCGATCTCGTCGGCGTCGTATGGGTTGATCAGGATCGCATCACGCAGCTCATTGGAAGCCCCCGTAAAGCGGCTGAGGATCAGCATCCCCTCCTCATCTTCGCGCGATGCCAGGAATTCCTTGGCGACCAGGTTCATCCCGTCGTGCAGGGATGTAACCAGGCAGAAGTCCGCCAGCTTGTAGAAACGCTCAATCTCCTCGTGGCTATGGTGCCGGTTCAAAAAGACGATCGGCTTCCAATTGCCCGACTTGAACTTCCAGTTGATGCGCTCCGCCTCGGCTTCAACCTCTGTCATCAAGTCGTGATAGCGCTTGATGTGCGTACGGCTGGGCGCACCGATCTGCACGAAGGTGAATTTGCCGACGAACGAGGGATACTTCTCCAGGAAGCGCTCGATTCCAGCAAAGCGCTCGGGAAGACCCTTGGTGTAATCGACGCGGTCGACGCCGACGCCGAGGTAGAAAGCCTCGATGCCGAGTTCCTTCAGGAGCTGCGGTTGACCGACAAGATAGTTCTTCTCGCTGCGATTGCTCGGCGCCGGAGACTTAAAGTCGACGCTGATAGGGAAGGGCTTCACTTCAGTGAGATGGCCGGCTCGCATCGCTGTCGAAGAAGGCCAATCGATGCGGCACTCAAGCGCGCGGTCCACGGTCTCCAGAAAGTTATGGCAATGCGACTGGATATGGAAGCCGATCAGATCGGCTCCGAGCAGACCCTCCAGCACTTCCGTCTGCCAGGGGCAGATGCCGAACGCTTCCGGATTCGGCCACGGGATGTGCCAGAAGATCGCTACACGCGCATCGGGACGTTCCCGCTTGATAAGCTTTGGAAGCAGGGCGAAATGGTAGTCCTGCACCAGCACCATCGGCTCACTCAGGCCGTCAATTTCCTCCAGAACGGCATCGGCGAACTTCTGATTCGCGCTCTGATATTGGTCCCAGTCACTGACGCGGAACGTAGGCCGCGTGTGGGCGATATGGCACAGCGGCCAAAGTCCTTCGTTGGCGAAGCCGTAGTAATAGCCTTCTTCCTCCTGCTTGGAAAGCCATACTCTGCGCAGGGTGTATCTCGGCTCGGCGGGTGGCACGCGCAGGCGATCGTTGCTGTCGACCATCTTGTGATCGGCTTCGCCGCTGCCGTGAGCCACCCACGTACCATCGCACGCATTCAGGATCGGCTCCAGGGCGGTGACCAGGCCGCTGGCCGGCACGATGGTCTCAATCTCTTTGCCCCGCTGCCGATGCATGTAAGGCTCGCGATTGGAAACTACGATCAGTTGGCTTCCTTTCAGCTTCGATCGAACATGGACGGCCAGGCGTTCCTTCGTCCAGACGGAGTCGGCCGAGTCGCGGAGTTGAGCTTCCTGCTGTGCGGACGCGCGCGCGTCGGACAGGCTCTGCGCCAATGTCGTTACTTCTTGCGTAAACGATTTGAGCAGATCGTCGCTTTGAGTGACTGCGGCCGTGGGAGGTGACAAGCGTCCAGCGCGCACTGCCCGGATCCATTGCAGCGTGTGGCTCATGGGATGGAGCAAACTTCGGCGAACAATAAGGATGGTGATACCGGCAACCAGGATCAGCTGCAGCAGCATTCGCAGAGCTGCTTCGCGGTACAGCCGGTAAATGCGGACATCGATGTAGCTGGTGTCATGCACCACCGCCAGTCCGCCAATTTTCGTTTGATCGTCATGATCATGCAGCGGGACCGCCAGGATGTTCAGTGAGGCGTCTTTGCCGCGAATGAAGTCGCTCTGCGGCTTGTCACTGGCGATGGCATGGATCACCGCGGCAGGCTCGCCTGTGATGCGCAATTCGGTTCCCGGAGATTGGGCAATCAGCGTTCCGTCAGTGGAGTAAACGGCAAGACCCGCCAATCCGGTACTATAACCGTAGCGTTCGAACACTCGCTGGTACAGACTCGGCTTTGCGCCTTTCTCGATCAGTGGCTCGAGACGGGCCGCCAACGTTTCGCTCAGCAGTTGAGCGCGACGCTCAACATCGCGCTGCATGTTGCGACGTTCGCGGCGAACCTGCTGCCACGTGAAGATGACCGAGATGAGGGCTAAACCGATTGCCAGGATCCAAACGATCCTAAGGGCTAAGCGCATGCTTCCTCAAAGTCTGCTGGCGATTTTCGAACAAGGGCGCAGCCAAACCGCACCTGCGCAAAGAATTGCACTTTACTTAGATGCAAGAACAAAGCCAAAGAAGAGGACTACTTAAGCATCCCACTTACAATAGATTCTGGGCTGGCAGCTACCTTAAGCGGGTCACAACCTGTAATTATTGTACGATCAGACCTGAGTCGAGTGAAGTTTTTGACCAGTAAGTGGTGGGTTCCGAGACAATATTGGGACTCTGAGACTGTACAAAGTTGTGATGGGCCACCGTAATGCGGAAGCAGAATTGCATCGGGGAATAATAAGTTACTGCATGAAGAACAGGTTCTCTCTCCTGGTTTGTGACTACGACGGAACTCTGGCCATTGGCGAGACAGTGGATCGGCAGATCATCGAGGCGCTGGTCTCCATCTCAGAAGCGGGGAAGAAGCTCGTACTCGCCACCGGACGTGAGTTGCCGGATATCCGCCGTGTATTGCCGGAAATCGGGTTGTTTCAGTGGGTCGTCGCCGAAAACGGCGCAGTTTTATTCGAGCCCTCAACAGGGGAAAAACGAATCCTCGGGAACACGCCACCGAAGTCTTTCTTTCTGGAACTCCAAAAGCAGGGGATTGGCCCGATCGCTCGCGGCGAAGTGGTTGCGGCCGTCAGTTCAAAGTATGAGGTACGGCTCAACAAAATCATCCGGGATTCGGGGCTGCCGTACCACGTCATATTGAATAAGAATTCCGCCATGGTACTTCCTGCCGGCGTCGACAAGGGAACCGGTGTTGAAGAGGTCTTAAAGAAACTTGGTGTCGCCATCTCGGATGTCGTTGCGGTCGGAGACGGCGAAAACGACGAAGATCTCTTCCGAGTCGCCGGCTTCCGGGTCGCGGTTGCGAATGCCGTTCCGGCGCTGAAGAATTCCGCGGACATGGTTACTGCCGGTGAAAACGGTTCTGGTGTCATTGAACTGGTAGACGCGCTGCTTGAGTCGGCTTCCATATTTACCGATAGCAAAGCCGACTGAAGAACCCCCGCAAGTCCGGTTCCTGGCAAGAAAAAGGCCCAGCGAACCTGCTGGGCCTTATCGTTCCGTTCTCGAGATCTATTTCACCAGTTCTTTTACTTTGGCGATGATCGCCTTCGACGAGATCCCGAATTTCTCTACCAGTTCTTGCGGCTTGCCGCTGTGAGGAATCTCAGTGACGGCGATCTTGTGAACTGGAATTCTCTCCGTGCTCAGCACGGATGCAACCGCATCTCCCAAGCCGCCGTGTGAGTAGTGATCTTCCACCGTGATCACCTGGTTCCCGGCCGCGCGCGCCGATGCCAGCAGCGTCTGGCGATCGATGGGTTGCACGCTGAAGAGATCTACGACGCGAATCTCAATGCCGCTCTTCTTCAACTCGTCATACGCCTTCAGCGCCTCAAATAACGTGACGCCGGCAGCGACCACCAGCACTCGATCGTTGTTCCCCTGGCGAAGAACCTTCGCCTTGCCGATCTCGAACTTTTCATCTGGACCGTAGAGGATCGGATTGTTCGGACGTCCCAGGCGGACGTACGTGGGACCGACAAGATCCGCCGCCAACATCGTCGCCGCCCATGCGCTGGTTGCGTCGCTCGGATAAAGCACCGTGAAGTTCGGTTCCGCTGCGAACATCGCGATGTCTTCCAGTCCCATCTGGGATGGACCGTCTTCGCCGATGGAGACACCAACGTGCGTGCCGGCTAATTTCACATTCAACTGGCTGATCGCCGCCATGCGGATAAAGTCGTAGGCGCGCGAAAGGAAACACGCGAAGGTGGCGGCAAAGGGAATCTTGCCGCGGGCGGCCAGTCCCATGCTCATGCCAACCATGTTCTGTTCGGCGATGTAGCCCTCGAAAAATCGCTGGGGGGCTGCGGTCATGAACTCTTCCGTATAGGTAGAGTTCTTCACGTCACCATCGAGTGCAACCACGCGTGGATTGACCTTCGCGAGTTCATGCAAAGCATCGCCGAAGGCTCTTCGGGTTGCGACTTCTTTGCCACCCACGGCATATGGGGATTTGGGCGTCGGCCCGGCGGCAGGTACCGGTGCCGTCCGCTGATCGGGTAATTTAGGCGTCCAGCTGTCGCCCTCGCCGGTGAGGGATTTTTCCAGGACCGCAACCGCGCGATCGGCCTCCTCTTTCGGAAGCGGTTTCCCGTGCCAACCTTCCTTGTCTTCGATACCAACGATTCCTTTGCCCTTCAGCGTGCGGGCGAGAATCATGGTGGGCTTGCCCTTGGTATTCTCGGCTTCGTCGAAGGCCTTGAGTAGGGCCGAAACATCGTGTCCATCCACCACGATCACGTGCCAGCCGAACGCCTCCCATCGTGCCTTGTAGACCTCCAGGTGGTGCTGGAGCATCGTGGGACCGCTTTGGCCGAGGCGGTTTACATCGATGATGGCACACAGATTGTCGAGCGCATCATTCGAGCCAAGCTCAGCTGACTCCCAAACCGAACCCTCCGCCGACTCGCCATCGCCCATCAGCACATAAATACGTTGATCGCTTTTGTCCAGCTTGGCATTCAGAGCGATACCGAGGCCCACGGGTAGGCCTTGTCCCAAAGAGCCGGTGGCTACGTCCACGTATGGGAGCCTTGGAGTGGGGTGGCCTTCCAGGTCGGAACTCGTCTGCCGCAGTGTGAGCAGGTGTTCGCGCGGGAATAGTCCTGCTTCCGACCATGCCGAGTAGAGCACCGGCGCAGCGTGTCCCTTGGAAAGCACAAAAACGTCATTCGCCCGATTGTGAGGCTGCTTGGGGTCGTAGCGCATGACAGAGAAGAACAGGACGGAAACGATCTCGGCCGCTGACGCGCAACTAGTTGGATGCCCGCTACCTGCGGCAGTGGTGGAACGAATGGAATCAATGCGTAAGCGGGTAGCTTTGTCTTGTAGAAGCTTAAGCAGATTTACGCCGGCTGCTGTGGTGACCATCATTAACCTCGATCTTAGTCAGTAGTTTTAATTGCCAGACTGCGACAGATTGCCCCGACACACTAGGTCAAGATTCCTATTTTCTCACTTCGATTCCGAAAGGCTCTATCAAATTCTCATCCATATTCACGATGCGTGAAATATGCACGATGAGTGAAATCCAAAGTTGAAGAGCCCGATCTCTGCGGCAATCAAAGAAGCCTCCCTCGGGAAGAGATCGTGGGAAGGGATGGGGGATCCACTCCAGCAATGTATCCGGCCGGCTCTGATATTTGATATTGATGCCGGTCTGGATGCTCGCTTCGCTGCCTCGCTCAGCACGACGGGATCAAAAGTGTGATCGATCTTGCGCGCGCATTGAGAATTCCCACGCGATTCGAAGGCGTAGCCGAGCGGTGGCGCGGGCGAAGTCCCGTCAACTCGGCTGCCTTGGTCATCCCTCCTGCCAGTACACCTGTCCAACGGCCCGGTTTACCGACAAAAACGCGCAAAGTGGGCGGTACGACCCGAATATAAGTAGTTCCGCCACCCAAAAATGCAGATTCGCTATACAAATCTGGATGGCCTGCAACTCTGATCTACCGATTTTGGAATATCTCTGCTCGTACCAGATTCCAAGTACTTCATAACAATAAAGTTGCCGTTAGTCACACGTGGTACACAGATTGCACAACTCTGGGGGGCTTCTCTCAGGTTTTCACATGCTCGGGGCAGAGTGTTCCAAAAAGGGACTCGGCTAGAGATCGGCAAGTAGAACGGATGAACCGGTGGGGCCTGTCGCAACAAGTTTTCCTTTCCAAACTGAGTTGGAACAAAAGTTGGACGAAAGATTTCAGGAGAGTCAGCATGAAATTGTTAATTAAGAGCTTGAGGCTGTTCAGCGTGCTCGCCCTGCCATTGATCTTGGCGGTCGCGGCGCTAGCACAGACGGAAGCCGGTCTCATCACGGGTACTGTCCACGACAATAGTGGGGCTGTAATTGCCGATGCGAAAGTGACCGTCAAATCAATCAGCACCGGTGCAACCCGCGAAGCGACCACGAACTCGTCGGGACTTTATAGTTTTCCCAGCCTGAAGGCAGACGCCTACGACGTAACGATCGAGGCAAAAGGCTTTCAGAAGTTCACCCGCCGCGTACAAGTCGGTGTCGGATCGACTAACGAGATCTCGGCGCAACTGACGGTTGGTAGTTCAGAAACCGTGGTCGAAGTTTCCGGAGTCGCTGAAACCACAGCGGTCAATACCGAAACACAAACCCTTTCGGAAGTCGTCACTGCAAAGCAACTGGAGGAACTCCCCACCTCACCCACTCGCAATCCTTATGCACTGGTGGGGACGTCAGGGAACGTCACCGAGGATTCGAATAGCAATCGCGGTGCCGGATTTGCGATTAACGGGCAGCGTTCCGCTTCCACCAGCATCCTGCTCGATGGCGCGGAGAACGTTGATACCTTCACGGCCACGGTAGGCCAGACGATCCCGTTAGATTCTGTGCAGGAATTCAGTGTCCTTACCAACAACTTCGGCGCCGAGTACGGTCGTGCCAGCGGTGGCGTGGTCAATCTTGTTACCAAGTCTGGCACGAACAACTTTCACGGCAGCGCTTACGAATACAACCGCGTATCAGCCCTTTCGGCGAATACATATCAGAACTCAGCAGAGCAATCCGCTGCGTTCGCCGATGGCGACTGCGTGGCAGGTTCGCCCTGCGACGTAGGCAAGAAGGGTACCTTCACGCGCAACGACTTCGGATTTGCCATCGGCGGTCCGATCATCAAGAACAAACTATTCTTTTTCAGCAACACTGAGTGGATCCGGGTGCGCAGCACCACGCCCGTCGAGTACACCATCATCGATCCCAGTTCGTACTCCTTGTTAGCGCCATCTAGCCAGGCGTTCTTCTCCCAGTACGGTTCTTTCGCTTCAGGGGTGAAGACCGTAAGCACACTTCCATGCGTCACTGGATCGCCGTTGACGTGCGCTGTGGTGTCGTATCCAGTCGGAACTGACGCCGGTGGTGGCCTGCCTCAGAACACCTGGATGACAGTTGGCAAGGTCGATTACAACATCACCAGCAAAACGACCTTGTCCGGACGTTACGCGTCATACAAGGAACTCGACTTTGATGGAACTGTTAACTCCAGCCCCTATGCTGGATACAGCACCGGTCAGAGCAATTACGACCAGAACATCGCGTTGACCCTGACGCATGTTTTCAGTTCGAACGTTGTCAACACGACAAAGTTGATCTACAACCGCCTGAACGGACCCATCCAAGGGCTGTCGACAGCTCCTGTCGGTCCGACTCTCTACACCAGTGCAACCAGCACGCCCAGCGTTGGTGGATTCCCACTTATCTATCCCGGCTACAGTGAGACAACCCCAGGCAACGCTATCCCGTTCGGAGGGCCGCAAAACCTATACCAGATCTACAACGACCTTTCCTGGACGAAGGGAAGACATCAACTGAAGTTCGGAGGCCAGTTCATTCAACTCCGTGACAATCGCGTTTTTGGTGCTTATCAGAATGCGGTCGAAGGACTGGGCACCAACTTGGCTACGTCACTCGCGAACTTGCAAGCCGGACAAATTCACCAGTTCCAAGGTGCGATCTACCCGCAGGGCAAGTATCCTTGTCCAAACGATCCGACGACCGGCTTACCTGTAGTGAGCGCGGCATGCACGCTGACTCTCCCTGCTACTCCACCGGCTTTCGAGCGTAACTACCATTACAACGACACAGCCTTCTACGCACAGGATTCCTGGAAGGTCCTTCCGCGGTTGACGGTGAATCTCGGACTTCGTTGGGAGTACTACGGCGTACAACACAATGCGAATCCCGCCCTCGATTCGAACTTTGTCATGGGTCAGGGAGCAACCCTCTTCGACCAGATTCGTAACGGGTCGGTTCAACTGGCGAAGGATGGCGGTGTTTTCTGGAATCCCGCTTATAACAATTGGGGACCGCGTATCGGCTTTGCCCACGATGTATTTGGCGACGGCAAGATGGCAGTTCGTGGCGGATTCGGAATTGGTTACGAACGCAACTTCGGCAACGTCACCTACAACACCATTCAGAACCCGCCAAACTATGGCGTCGTCAGCCTGATCGCAGGAAGTGACGTTCCGTCGATGCCGGTCTATACGGACAACTTCGGTCCGTTGGCAGGTACTGGATCAAAAGCCCTGCCGTTGGTTAGCCAGCGCGCCGTTAACCAGAACATAAAAACTGCATATGCCGAAACTTGGGATCTCGCAGTCGAGCGCCAGGTAGGGAGATCGTCACTGGTTTCCGTCGCTTATGCAGGGTCACACGGCGTACATCTGTACTCCATTGCGAACGTCAATCCGGCGGGCGGTGGTTCGTTGTATCTGGGCGATGCGAGAGCTGCAAATCGCATTAACTATCAGTACAGCAACATGAATTACCGCAGCGACTCGGGATTCAGCAACTACAATGCCCTTAACGTAAGTGGGTTGGAAACAACCTGTTCAACAAAGGTCTGGGCGTCACCGCAAACTACACGTGGTCGCACTCGATCGACAACTTGTCTTCCACGTTCACGGATGGCGTTGGCGGCAACTACATGCTGGGCTTCCTCGACGCCTTCAATCCCGCTTTAAACAAGGGCAACTCGGATTTCGACATCCGTAACCGCATGAATCTGGCTGCTACCTGGGAAACCCCGTGGTTTAAGAGTGGCAGCAATGCCATTGCCCGCGCTATTCTGGGTGGGTGGGGCACCGGTGCGGTCTTTAACGTCCGCAGCGGAGCGCCGTTCAGCATCTTCGATTGCAACAGCTTCAATGGCACCGACTGCGCGCAGTGGGCTCAGGCGGGGGCACTCCCGAAGAGTGGAACATCAGTAGAAGCCGGTCAGCCTAACATCTTCAATTACCTGACCTTGCCAAGCGACAGCAGCGGCGCTGTTCTCAATCAGGGTGTAGCGCTAGCAATGCCAAACTGCACTGGCTTGTATCATACCGGATGCACCTATACTACCGACGGATCAAAGTATCCAGGACGCAACGGGTTCTCTGGTCCTGGCTACTGGAACGCGGATATGAACTTCTACAAGAACTTCAGCCTGACCGAGCGGTTCAAGGTGCAGTTCCGTGGCGAGTTCTACAACATCTTCAACCATCACAACCAATACATCAGTGCTTACAACCTCGACGTTTCGTCAATGTCTACTCCATTTGTGCAGACTGAAAAGGGTGGAATTTATGGAGTTCCTGGACAGTCGACCGACGAACGCCGCAACATCCAGTTCGGCTTGAAGCTTAGCTTCTAAGCCAAACAGCAGTACTTATCATCGGGGAGCCGCAAGGCTCCCCGATTTTTTTGTCCCCGCGGTATATTGAGTGAACAACAAACAAAAAGGGCAGCCCATAGGCCGCCCTTCTCACGCCACTCTACGAAAGCTTACGCGTTTACTACTTCAACTTCCTGCTCTTTCTTCGGATCCCCGCTCTTCCCATTCGTCGGATGATCGTGCTGGCTACGTTTATCTCTCACGTAGCGGTTACGAGCCGCGCGCAATTTCAAGAACGACTTCGCTTCTTTGTACAAACGTTTCCGCTCGGAGGAGTCAAACATCGACTTGCGCAGGATGCGGAAGACTGCCTTGGGACGGAAGTAATACTCGTCGTAGAAGCGGTGCACCATGTCCACCACTTCCTCCGCCGGCAATCCCGGATACTCAATATGCGCAAGCTGGTGTCCGCCCTCATCGACCATCTTGTTATTGGTGATGAAGTTGTTTTGCTTCGCGAAATCGTAGAGCTCCGTTCCCGGATAGGCGTGCGCAATCGAAACCTGAATGGTTTCGACGTCGAGTTCCTTGGCGAAATCAATCGTCCGCCGAATGCTTTCGCGCGTCTCGCCCGGCAATCCAAGGATGAAGTCGCCATGGATCGTGAGGCCCAGCTTGTGGCAATCCTTGGTGAACTGGCGAGCTCGCTCGACCGTCGCGCCCTTCTTGATGTTCTTCAGAATCTGCGGATCGCCAGACTCAAAGCCAACAATCAGCAGACGGCAACCAGCCTCGCGCATTGCCTTCAGCGTCTCGTAATCGGTGGTGACGCGCGAAGTGCACGACCAGGTCAGCTTCAGCGGTTTCAATTTCTCGCAAAGCTCGATGGTGCGTGCCTTCTGAATGTTGAAGGTGTCGTCGTCGAAGAAGAATTCTTTCACTTGCGGCCAGTACTCTTTGGCCTTCGCCATTTCGCGCGCCACCGCATCGGTGGAACGCTTGCGCCACGGGTGTCCGCTCAGCGTTTGCGGCCACAGGCAGAACGTGCACTGTGCAGGACAGCCCCGCGTCGTATACAGAGCGACAAATGGATGCAGCAAGAACGGTACGTTATAACGCGGCACATCCAGATCGCGTTTATAGATGTCGACTACATCGGGCAGTGCGTCCAGATCCGTGATCTGCGGTGCATCCGGATTGTGCACGACACTGCCGTTCTTGCGATAGCTGATGCCGGCGATCTCTTCCAGCGGCTTGCCCTTGGCAAAGTCGGTGACAGAATAGTCAAATTCCTTGCGCGCAACAAAGTCGATCTGCGGACAAAGCTTCAGCGATTCTTCGGGCAGCGTGGTGACATGCGGGCCCACGAAAGCAATCTTGATGTTCGGATTCTTCTTCTTGATCGCCTCAGCTAGACGCACATCGCCGGGGAATCCCGGGGTGCTGGTGAACAGCACCAGGAACTCATAATCCTTGCAGAGTTCGATGGTCTGATCTCCCGACACGTGATGCGGCGGGGCATCGAGCAGACGCGAGCCTTCCAGCATGCCGGCAGGATAGGCCAGCCAAACCGGGTACCAATATGATTCGATTTCGCGGGTGGCAGGCCACCGCGAGCCGGCTCCGCCATCGAAGTTCTCGAACGATGGTGGATTGAGAAATAACGTCTTTAGAGGCATGTTATTGATTCTAATATCCTAACACTCCGGAGTACCTTTTGGCGTGGCGATCCGTGTACCCGAAATGGAACGGTACGGGGCTCGTACAATCGATGAGCATACCAGCCAATGGATGCAAATTAGAAGCCCGGCCTAGGCAATGGTGTTGTAGGCGTTGTGAAGGGCGAATCTGGCCAGAAATCGGAAAACACGTCCCCCGATCACTTCTTGGGCAATGCCCAGTTTTCCAGCTCTCCCGTCTGCCTAAGCAGTTGCAACCGTGCTTTGTCATATTCGAAGGAAGAATCCAGGTAGCTGCTGTATTTTTCCTGCGCTTCCAACTCCGCGCTCACCACGTCGCCCGGAGATGCGGTCAGCGACACCCCCTGTGGCGAGGGTGCTCCCGTCGATCCAGTGCCACCGGCGGTTTCAGTCCTGACTCGAACAGCTCTGGCCTGGCCATCCGCAAGTTCGTACTCCAGTTGGGCGACTTGCTGCGCCGCTGCCAGTTGAGCCACCTGGTGCTGCAATTTCAGAGTCTCTGACGAGACCTGATCGCGCGTGATTTCGACCTGCTTCTTTGCCTTCAGTGCTTCGGCGTCTGCCTGAGCCGCGTGGGCCCTTGCAACGTAGTTGAGAAACGGCACACGAATGTTCACGCCTACCGCAGCGTTATTGCGTTGGAAGTGATTGAAGTACTGGTCGTAATTGTTGTACTTGGAAAACAGACCGTAGGTCGCGACCAGATCTATCTCGGGCAGGAACGATTTATGTTCACCTCGTGCCAGGAAGGCGGCAGCCGTTGCCCGGTCCTGCGCGATCGCAATTGCACCACTGTTCGAGACTGCCTTCGTTGAGAGATCCGTCGCCTCCTCGGTTTCCGGCAGTTTGGGGATAGATTCGGCAACGGTTTCGATCGAGCGTGCGGGGAGGCCCGTCGCTTGCGCCAGTTTGTCTTTTAGGGCATCCGCAGCACCGTTGAGATTCGCCATCTTCATCGTCAGCCGCGCAGCGACTAGCCGGGCGCGAGTGAAATCAAGTTGTGTCGCCAAACCCGCCTGCACACGCTGGTTCACGATGGTGACCAGACGATTCGCTTCCGTCCGCTGCGAGTCGGCCGAGCTGATCTGATTTGTGATCTTCTCCAGTTCGATGTAAGTAGCGGCGACATCCAGAATGACATCGCGGCGCAAGTCTTCACGATTGCGATTCGAAGCGTTCCAGGCGCTCTTGGCGGAGCGGATGTAATCACGCTGCGCGAAATTCACCAAATACGACTGGTAGTTCACGTTGAAGATGCTCGGCGCGGAGCCCTCGATGCTCAGCGGAAATCCCCACGTCTTGGCCAGGCCTGACCCAAAATAGAGAGTTGGCAAATAGCCGTTGCGCGTCTCCAGATAGCTTTCGTACGCCTTGACCTGATCGTTGGTCGCGATCGCCAGTGTTGGGCTATGCGTGAGCGCCAGTTGTAACGCTCGGTCAAACGTGACCGGATCGGCAAATGATGAGATCGAGAATGTGAGAAAAAGGAACAGCAGAATCAGTATGCGTTGAGCCGAAGACATGCCAGCACCTGCATCTACTCATATTCATCCGGAACAATAACCACCATTTGCGCCGGAAAACGCGAGTATAGCAACTTGCCGTCTGTCTTCGACGCGTGATTGCGAGAGTTGACGAGCGAATGGTGTCGATTACTGCACTACACGAATCGGCAAGCCATCCCGTAAGGCGCGTCCATTCGTGGAGCCGAGCGCTATCACCGCATTCGGCTGAACGCCTCGAGTCACTTCGATCACCGTGAGGTTCGAGATTCCGGTGTCGATGTACTGTTGCCGCAGCTTATCGTTTACGACTTCATAGACATATCGGCGGCTGTCTTCCTGGTGTACTGCTTCTCGCGGCACCACCACGGCATTATCACTTCGGGCGGTGGTGATGTTCACGCTCACGTTGGTGTTGGGAAGCAGCTTGCGGTCTGGATTCGATACGACCGAGGTCACATCTCCCACGGTGCGCGATCCTCGAACCGTTACCGTAGTCGGAATCTGCGTTACGGATCCCTGCCAGATGCGTCCGGGCAGGGCATCCCAGGCAACGTCCACGTGTTCGCCAGGAGCAAGTCTGCCCAGATCGGGTTCGTCCACGAAGGCACGCACAACCACGCTGGAAAGATCGGCGACCTGGATCAACAGATCTCCGGCGTTCACAAAGTTGCCCTGCTTCACTGGAACCGAATAGACGGTGCCGTCCACCGGTGAAACAACATTAGACTTGGCAAGCGCGTCCTGAGCGGCTGAATACGCCGCCTGCGCTTGCTGCGCTTGTGCTTCAACCCGCTGAACTTCCGGGCTGGAGTAGCGCTTGGTGGTTTTCTGCTGCAGCAGTGTCAGCTGACTTTGGGCAGTCTGCAGGCGCTGTTCCGCATCGCGAATCTCGGAAGGCGACGCCGCACCCGTCTGCTCCAGTTTCTTCAGCGTCTCCACGCTACGCCCGGCAGCCTCGACGTCGGCGCGAGCTCGATTCAGCTCCGACTCGTTCGTAATTACTTCTTCGCGCGTTCCACCGCTGCGCACGGCATTCAGATCCGCTTCTGCCGATCGCACCTGTGCCAGGGTTCTCGCCGCCTCGGCGCGCGCGGCAGAATCGTCCAACTGTAGTAGCAATTGACCCTTCTTCACCGTATCGCCTTCTTTTACCAGCAAACGCTTAACGGTGGTGGGTCCCGGAGCATGCGCTTCGAAGTTTGCCACCGGCTCGATCTTGCCGTTCGTAGAGATCGAACTGGCGATCGTGGCTCGCTGCGACTCGACTGTACGAATCGGCACCACGGTTCGCCGGCTCGATAGAAAAGCCGATAATGCGACCACAGCGATGGCGATTAAAAGGAGAATCACCCACGTGCGTCGACGCGGGCTAAGCACTTCGTGTTCTTGATGTTCCGCTTGCATCTCGAAAGAGAGAAGTATAAATGATTGGCGACCACTTCTGGTCCCACTTGTGACTCCGCACCCTCACAGGCACTGGCTTCGAACTTGCGAAAGCAGTGCGCCCGCACCACAGCACGACGCTTGTTGGATGCGCAGCTGAGCTGGCGAGCTCTGATCTATCTAGTCGAATTGCGCTCCCGCCACCAGCCTCTCGCTTGTCGGCTACATCGAACTAAGAGTTCGCTTGAAACTTACAACGCTGGTTATGAGGAAAATTACTGCGCTTCTTTCGATGGTTTACCGCAATGTGATGACGAATCACATCATGGCTTTAGCGGCAGGTCTCTCCTATTACTTCGTCATGTCGCTATTCCCAACGCTGATCCTGGCAGCCGCAATCTTGGGTTATCTACCCGTTCCACATATGTTCGGCCGCATTCTGGGTGCGATGTCAGAAATAGTTCCCGCCGACAGCATGGGCCTGGTACGCGCGGTAGTTCGCGACGTCGTCACCCCTCATCGAGGTGGCCTCCTGACTCTGGGATTGGTGGGAACGTTGTGGACTGCGTCCAGCGGCTTCGCAGCTCTCATTGAGGCCTTGAATGTGGCTTACGGGGTGCCGGAAACGCGTCCAATCTGGAAAACACGATTGCTGGCATTGCAACTGATGGTCGTCACGGGATTCCTGCTGGTTTTCGGGACGACATTGATGTTCCTTGGTCCACGATTCGGCGCGTGGCTCGCCAGCAAGGTCGATCTGAGCAGAGAGTTCGTACAAATCTGGCCGACCCTTCGCTGGAGCCTCTCGATTGCTTTCATCGTTCTCGCAGTCGAGATCATTTTCTATTGGGCGCCGAACGTAAAACAGAAGTTCGTCGCGACCCTGCCCGGCGCCGCCGTCGGCGTAGGCTTCTGGATCGGTGCGTCGTTCCTCCTCGGATTTTATTTCCGCCATTTCGGGAACATGAACCACACCTACGGAACACTTGCCGCAGCCATCGCTCTGATGATCTGGCTCTACTGGAGCTGGTTTGTGATTCTATTGGGCGCTGAGATTAACGCAGAACTGCTGAAGGCGAAATGCGATGGGAAGCTGGAACTGAAGCAGCCACCGCCTAAAGCGGTGAAAGCCCCATCTGCATGGGATGAAGGAGTCGCGGCGTAGTCAGCAATCTTTCGTGCCAACCATGCCCTGCAGGCAGAAGAGCCACCTTCGCCGCCAGCGATTTACAATAATTCCATGCCAGTCAAAGCGCCCCGATACACCGCTGAGCACGCGAGGTCCGGCCTGGATGTCCCCTTGCCGGAGATTGAGTGCTTTCCCAACCAGTTTCCCGCATATGAGATCATGATCGACAATCCCGAGTTCACTTCGGTCTGCCCGAAAACTGGATTGCCCGACTTCGGCACCATCCTCATCCGCTACATGCCCAACAAGCTTTGTCTGGAACTGAAGTCTCTCAAGGAATACATGATCGAATACCGTGGCGTCGGCATCTTCCAGGAGAACGCCGTGAATCGAATCCTTGAGGACGTGGTGCGAGCCGCCAAACCGAAATGGGCGATCGTGAAAGGCGATTTCCGGCCTCGCGGTGGCATGGGAACCGTCGTCGAGGCACGCTGGCCCCGTCCCAGCGGAAAGATGAGCGGGAAGAGCAATTTCTTCTGACTCCGAATCGTTTCCGAGAATCTAACGCGTCCAGTACAAGTTGCGGGAGACCAGTGATGACCACCTCTTCGCCTCTTATTTGGCCCGAACTACCTCTCACTGCATGGCAGGAGACGCGCGATACTCTGCACATGTGGACCCAGGTGGTCGGCAAGTTGCGCCTCGAACTGTCTCCGCACTTTAACCACTGGTGGGAGGTCCCGTTCTATATCAGTGCGGTCGGTCTGAACACTTCTGCCATCCCTTACCGCGACGGCATCTTCGACGTGGAGTTCGATTTCATCGCGCATCGTCTGGTATTTCGCAGGAGCGATGGTCAGCGCAGGGACTTGCCACTGGCCCCCAAATCGGTGGCGCAGTTCTATTCCGAAGTGATGCAAACGCTGCACGCATTGGGAATCGACGTAAACATCTGGACCATGCCGGTGGAAGTACCCAATCCCATACCGTTCGAGAAGGACACGCACCACGCCTCATATGATCCCGAATACGCACACCGCTTCTGGCACATCCTCACCAACTGCGACACGCTCTTTAAGCAATTTCGCTCTGGCTTCATCGGCAAGGTGAGCCCCGTACATTTCTTCTGGGGCAGCTTCGATCTCGCGGTGACCCGATTCTCCGGACGACGCGCACCGGAACGCTCCGGCGCCGATGTGATTACCCGCGACGCGTACTCGCATGAGTGCAGCAGCGTTGGTTTTTGGCCCGGCGGAGGCGACGTTAAGGGCGCCGCGTTTTACTCCTACATGGCTCCCACACCGGAAGGTTTCGCCAACGCGCAGGTCGCGCCAGGAGAAGCTCGATGGAGCAAGGAACTTGGCGAGTTTCTTCTTATGTACGACGATGCGCGCTTGCTCCAATCTCCTGTGCAAGGCATCCTCGATTTTTGCCAGACCACCTACGAGTCAGGCGCCTCGCTCGCCAAGTGGGACCGCGACTCTCTGGAGGTTCCTTCTTCGTCACAGGCCGCCCGCAAAGCGGGCTAAAGCGGACGCCATCCCGGCTGTTACACTGACGCACATCGGATGGCACGCTCTTACTATCCACGCACGGCGTTAGCAGTTCTTTCCGCGTTGAATTTCTTCAACTACGTGGACCGCTCAGTATTGTTTGCGGTTCAACCTCTTGTACAACACGAATTTCCGCGCAACGACGCCGAATATGGTTTCCTGACAACGGCATTCTTCATCTGCTACATGGTCGCCGCTCCGGTTGTGGGCTACTTTGCCGATCGCTATTCGCGAAAGTGGATCATGGTAGGCGGCGCGCTGTTGTGGTGTGCGGCAACGCTGCTAACCGCGGTTACGCATAGTTTCGAGACGCTGTTGTTTCGGCACACTTTAGTTGGCATCGGCGAAGCCACGTTCGTAACCATCGCGCCATCCTTCTTATCCGATCTGTTTTCAGAAGAACATCGCGGCCAAATATTCGGAGTTTTCTATCTCAACATAGGACTGGGAACTGCCGTGGGCTACATGGTGGGCGGCTATCTTGGGCATCATTACGGATGGCGCTACCCATTCTATGTAGCGGCGGCGCCGGGATTCCTCCTGGCGATCGCCATGGCATTCTTGCCTGAACCTGTTCGTGGCAGCCACGATCTGCTGAAGGCTACCGGCGAGCGCACCACGATCGCGGGACTGTTTCGCAACGGTGCTTTCTGGATGGCGACCCTGGGCATGGCGATGACCACCTTCGCCATGGGGGGAATGCAAGTCTGGATGCCAACTTTTCTTTCGCGCTCGCGTGGAGTCGCCCTCGATCACGCGAATATCGTCTTTGGCGGCATCACGGCATTCAATGCGATTGCCGCCACGTTCCTCGGTGGCTGGCTGGGCGATCGTCTATTGAAGCGGACGGCTTCAGCCTACTATCTGGTTTCGGCGGCGACGCTCGCGCTTTCAGTCCCGGCCATGCTGCTCGCCATCTACAAAACTGGACCGATGATGTTTCCGGCAATTTTCCTCGCTGAATTCCTTCTCTTCCTGAACACGGCGCCACTGAACGCCGCCGTGGTGAATTCCGTGGGTGCTGCGATCCGTGCGACGGCAATTGCGCTGAACCTGTTCGTGATCCATTTGCTCGGTGATGCTTTTTCTCCGACACTCATCGGTCACATCTCCGATGTAAGCAGCCTCCAGACTGGTTTCCTGGCCGCCATCGTTGCCATCGTGATTGGCTCGCTGATCCTGTTCTACGGCATGCGCTTTGCCCCCACCATCCCCCGCGCTGCGAATGCCGAGGTCGCGGGATGAAGTGGGTGTGGTGGCTCTTTGGTCTGCCCCTGGGATTTTTCTGGCTACGCAGCGTGATCGACGCGGCTCTTGGCATGCGGACCCTGACCGATGTCGCTAAGCCCGAGTGGGATTACCCCTCGTCGAATCCTCGCCGCGTCAGCATTATCGTTCCGGCGCGCGAACGAACAGGAACACCTCGAGCGTGCCCTCACCGCGCTGCTCGACCTCGATTACCAGAATGTCGAAGTGATCGCCGTCGATGATCGTTCTTCCGACCAGACCGGCGCGATCATGGATCGCCTCGCCGCGACTCATGCCAATCGTTCGCGCTTGCGTGTCATTCATGTGACCGACCTGCCGGATGGCTGGCTGGGCAAACCCCACGCCATGTGGAGCGCCGCTCGCCAGGCGACGGGAGACTGGCTGCTCTTCACCGATGCTGACATTCACTTCCGCGCCGATGCGCTGCGCCGCGCATGCAACTACGCAGAGAAAAATGCAGTCGATCACCTGGTGATGTTTCCCACGCATACCGACTGGAGCTTCAGCAAGAAAGTCATGCTGGCCGGCTTCAACATCCTCTTCATGTTCGGTCACCGTCCGTGGAAGACAGCGGACCCGAAATCACGCGATCACATCGGTGTCGGTGCGTTCAACCTGATCCGTCGCGATGTCTACGAAAAAGTCGGAACATTTCAGGCGCTGCGCCTGGAAATCATCGAGGACATGCGTCTCGGCAAACTGGTGAAGGATGCCGGTTACAAGCAGCACAACGTGCTGGGTCCGGATCTGCTGCTGCTCGACTGGGGCGACCACGCGCTCGACATCGTTCACAACCTCACCAAGAATTCTTTCTCGCTCATGCACTTTTCGGTGCCCAGAACTATAGGAGCGTTCTTCTTGCTCCTCGGGCTGAACCTGCTGCCGTTCATCGGAACGCTATTCGCTCCAGGGCTGGCAAAATTGCCGTACTTAGTGGCGCTGTTCAGCGTCTTTTGTATGTACGTTGGTATGTCGTGGTATTCGCCGATTTCCCCACTGTTCGTACTTCTCCATCCGGTAGCAACGCTGCTGCTCGGCTACACCATGCTGCGCTCGATGTTTCATGCGTTGCACAACGATGGAATTATCTGGCGAGGTACCCGCTACTCGCTGGAGGAACTGAAGAGCGGATTGGTAAAGGGGTGAGGGGGCACCGCAAATGGCAGTGTGGTTAGCGAATCCTCGCGTCTCGGATTATGTGTCCATCCGTTCGACCCATTGAGCGCGCCATGCGGGAGCGACGAATGGATCCGCAAAGTACTGTGTTTCCCTCGCAACCTTGTCGCCCCTGAACTCCATGATGCTCACGGTGTAGGACGGCTTGCCGTCGTATGTCAGGACGAATTCGGTGACCCAAAGATCACCGCTGCCAATCATTCGCTGGATAGTAAACCGCTTCTTGCTTGGCTGACTGGCGCGTTGGTTTTGTATGTTGCTTCGACCGCGGGTTCGCTCGCCCGATTGCGGGTAGTCCAGGATCGCGTCCTCGTGATAGATGCGGTGCTCTGTTTCAAAATCGTTGGCATCGGAGGCCGCCCAATGCTGATCCAGTGCCGCACGGATCTGTTGGTCCCGCGCTCCAGAATATCTTTGTTGATCGTTCATCTTGAGCCTTCAATTTGACAAGAAGCTGAGATGCTTTAGCGGAATTGGAGTTGCAGAAAATGCGAAACCTCTGCGCGGTCTCCTTCTCAAATCGCGCCATAGGCGGCGTTTGATTTTCGGGAAGATCGCTTTTCGGATCGAGCCACTCTTCGGTGAGGCCAGCGTCAAGCCAAGCGCCATTTACTGCGCGTGATCCCAGATTTGCTGGCTATGAGGCTCTCGACCCCGCCATTGGGCGTTAGAGGATACGGTCAAACGCAAAGATGCCTACATTCACGCATTGCCGCGACGCGGCAGTAGGTCTCTTCTTGTGAAAATGTGGCCAGGATTTATGAGGCGAGGCAATGCAGCAGATGCTGCATCGGCAAAATCTCGGCGGTGCCCTGGCTCTTGCTGGTTTCGCTCGGTGCCGTCTTTATTGATTGGAAGGGCGCCGTTTTTTGGGCAAGGGTTTATCCGGCATGTTGTCATCCACAATGATTTTTTTCAGACCTCGGCCGGTCGAAGATGATCGCTGCGCATTCTTGCTCTCGATGGCAGCCGCAGTCTGCTGAAGATAGGAATACACGTCTTCTCTGAGCCGATTCATGTCGGAAAGGTCGTTGTTCACAGCTCTTAACTCGGCTTTGTTCTCGCGCGAACCGGGTGGGAGCAGCGAATCGAGGGACTCGCAGACCACAGTCAGATCTCGATACAGCTTGAAAGTCGTGGAGAGGCTTCCACCAGAGGCCTGCGTATCGTGGATCAAGTTGGGCACGGCAAACTGTAGATTGCGGCGCAACGCTTCTGACATCTTGGGATTGTGGGCTTTGTCTTCGCGCCAGAAAGTCACGCGCTGGAGTCTTGCGCCATGTTGCTGCAGGATGGCCAAATCCTGATTTGTTGCAGGGGTAAGGCGCATCAACTCAGCCAATGTTGCATTCAGGTCGCGAGCAACCGGAGCGGCTGAGGCCGAGCCTGCAGCCGGTCTGGATTGTGCGAACAAACCAATGCTGAAAACAAATACGAGAGAAATGGTGAGAACGCCCCAAGACGCCCGGCGAATAACGGTGGTCGCCATAAAGCAAACTCCTTCGTCCAACCGCGCCAAGCATAGCCTGATTCCGCAGGAAACAAGCTGTTACCGACGTCTAGTTGTGAAGTGTCAACGGGCGCTGTCCGAATGGGCGGAACGGTCGTGAACCGGCGTTACCAGGAGGTGTTTGTAAACGAGAGTGAGTGATAAAGCAGTGTATCGACAGTAATCACGACTTGCTCACCTCAGTCCATTCCGTCCTCTGGACTCCGAACTCGTATTCCGCTTGATCTAGAGCCTCTTCTACCGATTGGTGCCACGTGTCCGCTATTTCGTCGTTTTCGGAGATGTGGAATAAGTAACAGCTTTTCTCGTTTGGATAGCTGACGATCTCCAAGGCAACAAACGGAGCGAAGCCCCGAACTCCATGCGCGTCACTGATTGTGTGTCTCGTTCGTCCCAGTTGAAGGTGATGCGGTCCGAGCGAAACCCGCTTCAATGTAACTAGGTCAGGCATGTTTGAGTTCTCGGGGATAATTGTTCACCACCGAGCCTTACCACTCTAAACTCGACCCGGTATTGCTAGTGAATTGTCCCACGGAAGATGTCTTTTTTGACCCGCGTGCCCCATCCTATCGCCCGCTTTTGGCGAAGGGTGGGGATAACATCACTCCTGCATCGCAGGCTCGATCTCGTCGACCGGATCGCTTTGCTTCTTCGACTTCGTCCCTTTGCTCTGTTTGGGAGTCTTGTTCCCGTAGAACGATCCGGCGCTGTAGTTGCCGTGACGGCTCACGTCGTAGGTTTTCGGCATGGGTGGAATCCGTGCTGACTCCCCGCGCAACTGCCTCACGTCTTTCAGCACGATTTCCGCATGGCCGCGATATTCCTTGATGCGTCCGTGAATCTCTACGTCTTTGCCTTCGAGTTGCTTCACGTCGCCCACATCGCGCAGATCGTCGCGGAATACCACGACACTGAAGGCACAGTTCCTGGACTCCTCGCAGAAATTCAGGGTGAAATGGCCAGAGGGAATTTGGACCACCTTCAACACTTTTCCGGTGACACAGCCTTCCGAGCCAATCTTCTCGGGAGCTTGGGCGATGGAAACGCATTTCGCTGCCGAGAACGAACAGAACACCAAGAGAACCGCGATCAGGCGAAGCATCGGAGCGCGAGTCTACCGGCCCTTCGTCCGATTGGCAGCGACCGCGGTCACATAGCGCGGGTCAGTCTTCTTCGGAATGTTTCAGCAGCCAGACCGCCAATCCGATCAAGAGTGCGTCTTCGCCAACCGCCAGCAGGTAATCGGGTATGTCGTAGCGGCGCGCGAGTTCCTTCCGCAGCTGATAGAACAGAAATGTCGCACCCAGCGCCCCGGCCGCGCCGAGTAGGGCCGCGCGGAGCCTGTCATTGCGATCCGTATCTAGACGTGCGGCCGAACCCGCGCCCGACACCAGACGCGCCAGCAGGGAAGCTGGCCGGGTTCGCGCCGGCATGAACGGCAGAACGTCGGCGATTAGCTCGCCCGCCAGCATTGCTCGCAGCAAACCCCTGGTCTTGGAACCGTCGTGGCTCTGGCGGCCCCGAATCTGGCTTACGAGCGCGGGCGCCGAAGTGGTGCGCATGCCCGCGATTACGCCTACAAGCGCCGATCGTGCATCATTCTTCATCGTATTAACCTGTCGTTGCTTTCTGTCGTTGCGCGAGTCCACCTCGCAACCTGTTGGTAACAAGGTGCTTCTCGCAATAGATGCACAAAATCGGGCGGCCTTTGTGCGCTGAAACGGGAAATGCTGTTCCGGAGATGCCGTCGCATGTTCGGTCGGACAACTTTGCACCTGATCAGGGTTATACTTCAATGGGTCCGGGCGCAAGCCCAACGGTCGAGCAGCATTAATCATCTCTTCCCGCTTCTAAAGTGGTAGGCTTTGCTGAACGGAGTGCTCTATGACCAGGCTCAGAGCAGTTGTCGTGCTGGCATCCGCAACCTTTCTCGTCCTTACCTTAACAACTCTCGCCTTTGCGGATTCGCAGATCCGCATGGTTCGCCTCAGCCAGGTAGATGGCACCGTCCGGATTGATCGCCACACCGGCAACGGCTTTGAGAAAGCAATTCCCAATATGCCGGTCACCCAAGGGGTTCGACTGCAGACGGGAAGCAATGGACGCGCCGAAATCGAAATGGAAGATGGCACCACCATCCGCGTTGCTCCGGAAACAACCATGTCGTTTCCAGAACTGGTGCTGCGCGATTCGGGTATGCGAGCGAGCACGGCGCAGTTGACGCTAGGCACCGCCTACTTCAATGTTAAGCATAAGAAGAAGGAAGAGCTTCGCGTCGCCTTCGCAAAAGAGTCGATCAGCGTGGAACACGAGGTGCGTTTCCGCGTCACCGTCGATCTAGCCAAGGCGAAAATAGCGGTCTTCAAGGGAGAACTCGACGTTCCGACGCCGACACAAAATGCCACCCTGAAGAAGGAAGATACTCTCACTCTTGATCTGGTTGATGACACACAGGTCGCGATGGCGAAAGGCATCGATACGCTTCCGCTCGATAACTGGGATGCGGAGCGTTCCGCATTTCAGAGGGAATACTCCGGCTCGGTCTACGCTAGAACACCTTATGGAACTTCAGCGGACCTGGCGTATTACGGTACCTACAACTACATTCCCGGCTTCGGATTATTCTGGCAGCCCTTCGGAGCTCCAGTCGGCTGGAGCCCATACATGAATGGCGCGTGGGTTTGGGATGCAAGTTTGGGGTACTCGTGGGTTTCCACCGATCCGTGGGGCTGGTTGCCCTATCACTACGGCAACTGGAATTACGTTAATGGCTACGGATGGGGCTGGAATCCGAGCGGTCCGCGTGTGTGGCAAGCGACTCCAAGGATCGTCCGGCAGCCTTCAGGGTTCCAGGTACCGGTAGCGCCAGTGATTGCCAGAAACACAGCCGCCCGGCCAACTGTAATCGTGAACATGCCTCGCACCACCACGATGGGTCGTCCGGTGGCTGCATTCAATGGCAATGTGCCAACTGGAACAGGACGCACCGCAACGATGGGATCGAGCACGATGGGACGTGGCGCATCATCGATGGGCGGCGCGGCCGGTAGCTATCACTCGCCCTCAGCCGCAGGATCTGCTTCGCATGCTGGCGGCTCGAGCTTCGGCGGCGGAGGGATGTCTGGAGGAGGCGGCGGGGGGCACGCGGCCAGCGCTGGCGGCGGACACAGCGCCAATCCACGGTAATGGAATCAATTTCGAATGATAAGGGCAGCTTCCACGAGCTGCCCTTTTTCATTTCACGATGATTCCCGCATAACCCACCACCGAGTCGCGATCGCCGGAAATGTCGCCGGAAGTGGCGTACTTCACAAGTTCCGCCGAGACTGCTCCCAGCATCTTCGCCGCCGTGAGCATTGCGATCGTAGGACCGTATCCGCACATCGTATTGTGTTCGCGCGCGAGAACCTCATGGAGGCCGGCAGGATCGAGGGCGAGAATACGTTCAATCGCCTTGCGATCTTTCTCGCGAGTGATGCTGTCGGACTCATAGTGATTCATGTCGCTCGATGCGATCACCATGGCCTTCTCCGTTACAGAAGCGAGCGTCTCCCCCAGCGCCTCGCCAAGGTCACGAAGAGATTCATACTGTCCCACACCGACCGTGATGGGCACGAACGTAAACTGAGGCACCAGGACCTGCAAAAACGGCAGCTGTACTTCGAGCGCATGTTCGTACTTCTGCGAGCGGTGGTCTTCCGTCAGGGCAGGGAATCGTTGCATCAGCGCGCCGGCAAGCTCGCTATCGATCTCAATTTCGCCCAGCGGGGTCTGCCAGAGTCCCTCCCTCATGATGGCGAGTGGCGCACCTTCGCCGGTGTGGTTCGGACAAAGGATGATGTATCGCGAGGGCAGCCGCAGCCTTCCGTAAACCGCGCCGGCAACATGCCCGGAATACATGTATCCGGCGTGAGGAACCACGCAGCCCAAGGCAGCAACTTTCTCTCCGGTGTTTGCCGTGAACTGCTGTACTTCGGTCCGCAGACGGTTTGGATTGGCCGTATAAAAGTGACCGGCAACTGCCGGTGGACGCACGAAAGTTGCCATGGGTGATCCTTTCTCGTCGTGCGCTGTGCAGCGACAGACGCTCAGGAAGCCAGCGAGTTGGCCGCCGGTTGCAGCTCTCGAAACAAGGTGGCCGCTTTCTCCAGAGACACCGCCTCGGCCCGCACATCGCTGCGTAATCCAGCAGCCTTCAAAGCCGCCCGCAGAGCCGCAGGTGGATAGCTTCCCTTTAGATTGTTGACCAGGGTCTTGCGCTTTTGCGCAAAAGAAAGCTTCAGAAAGTTGATGAATTCCTTTTCCGGTACATCGAGCTCTTTGAGCTTCGGGCGCATGGTTAAGCGCAGAACCTCGGAGTAAACCTTGGGCGGCGGCGAAAATGCACCCGGCGGCACCACAAACAGTTTCTCCACTTTCGCGTACAGCTGCGCCGTAGCGGAGAGCAATCCGTATTCGCTGTTGCCCGGTTGCGCCAGCAGCCGATCCGCCACTTCTTTCTGCAACATCAGGATTACTTCGTCAAAGCTACTGTGGAAGCTGAACAGACGCAGCAGAATGTCCGACGTTATGTAGTACGGAATGTTCCCGACTAATCGCGCAGAGGTCGGAAGCGCATGCGGGGAGCGGTCGACTAACATACCTGGGCGTGGGCCCAACATGCTGGAGAAATCCATGGTCAAGACATCTCCCTCGATGATCTCAACGTTGGGCATCCGGTTGTAGCGCATGCGCAGCTGCGCGGCAAGAACGCGGTCCAATTCGATGGCGATCAGGTGTCCCGAGCGCACTGCCAGCTTGTCGGTGAGAACGCCCTTTCCTGGGCCGATCTCAATCACGATCTTCTGCGAGATGTCGCCCAGTGCATCGATGATCCGCTGCACCGCGGAGACATCGACCAGAAAATTCTGGCCGAGTTTCGGACGCTTCGCGCTGCGCGAGCGCGTGCGCGGCGCTGCTTTCGTGCCGTTCGTCTGCGGTTCTATCGAGGCTGCTGCGACCGATTCCTCCGTCACGGCGTTGACCCGCTTACCATTCGCCATTAGACTCACCTTTCGCGCCGTTCAGGCGGCTGTTTTCATCAGCGACTTGCGTTTGACCGCCTGATCAGGGCTCCCAGTTCCGCGGTGAAAGGGATCCCGTTTCATGCATATTGTTTTCGCGGCATCGGAGGCTGTTCCGTTTGCCAAAACGGGGGGTCTTGCAGACGTGGTCGGCTCTTTGCCCCCGGCGCTGGCCCAACTAGGACACAAGCTCACAGTCTATCTGCCGCGTTATAAACAGGTAAAACTTCCGCCCACCGCCCAGACCGTCATTCCCAGTTTAACGATCCCGTTCGACGATCAGTATCGCTTCTGTTCGGTCATCGATGGCGGTGCCCACAACGGCGTTCAATACTATTTTATAGATTATCCACCTTACTTCGATCGCGACTCTCTGTATGGCACCTCTTTAGGCGATTATCGCGATAATGCAGAGCGTTTTGCCCTGTATTCACGGGCCGTGATCGAAGCTTCCAAAATCCTCGGCGTTCCCGACATTTTCCATTGCCATGACTGGCAAGCCGCGCTCATTCCCATCCTGTTGCACGAAGTGTACAGCGATGATCCCGTTTTTCGTCGCGTACCGTGCGTGTTCACCATCCACAACATGGGATACCAGGGCCTGTTTCCGCCCGACATCCTGCCGCTGATCATGCTGCCATGGGATCTTCTAACGATCGGCAAGATGGAGTTCTACGGCAAAGTGAACTTCCTGAAGGGCGCGCTGGTGATCTCCGATTTCGTCACCACGGTCAGTAAGAAATACAGCCAGGAAATACAGACGGCGGACTTTGGTTTTGGCCTGGAAGGAGTGCTGAAGGCGCGCTCCGCCACCGTTGCCGGCATTCTGAACGGCGTGGACTACAACGAATGGAATCCCGAGAAGGACACCTACATCGCGCGCAACTATTCCGTCGACGATCTTGACGGCAAATTCGCCTGCAAGAAAGACCTTCTCGCGCTCTATGGGATAAGAGAGTCGAGCGTCAAGGTTCCTGTGATCGGCATTGTCGGCCGGTTTGCTGCGCAAAAAGGATTCGACCTGATTGCACAGGCGGCCGACCGTCTTGCTCGCGAAGAGCTGATCATCAGCGTCCTTGGTACCGGCGATCGTGACTACGAAGACCTGTTCCGCCGTTTGAGCAAACAATACCCGCAAAAGATCGCCGTCAAGATCGCCTACGACGAGGCCATCGCGCATAAGATCGAGGCGGGCGCCGACATGTTCCTGATGCCTTCACGTTACGAGCCCTGCGGGATGAATCAGATCTTTAGCCTGAAGTACGGAACTGTTCCCATCGTGCGTGCCACCGGAGGGCTGGACGACACCATCGAACAGTGGGATCCGGTGACGAAACGCGGCACCGGATTCAAATTCCAGGAATACGCCGGCGAGGCGCTACTGACGAGCGTGAAGCTGGCCCTGCAGGCATTCAAAGACCCGGCTAATTGGCAGACGTTGATGCGCAACGGCATGAAGAAGGATTTCTCCTGGATGGCATCCGCCAAAGAGTATGTGCGGGTCTACGAGCGCGTACGGCAGATCAGGGCAGCTGCAGCCTAATCCGTAACTACGGCCGAGCTTGCACGAATTCCGTGCTTCACCAGGAAACTGCGGAACTCTTCGTCGAAGGTGCGGCTCCGGTGATACTCAGCTTGCTCGCGAATGTAGTTCGCGACTGATTCGAGATTCGAAGCGCTCACGCTGAAAGCTGCGTAACCTTCCTGCCACGCGAAAAAGTGCCCGGCTTCATTCACTTGCTTCGCCGAATCCGCCTTGAATGCGCGCACTGCCGTTGCCACTCCGATCTTCGGCGGTAGGCAGACCAACAGATGGACGTGGTCCTCGGCGGCGCCTATTTCGATCACGTCGATCCCGTACTGGACCGCGATCACCTTGAGTACCTTACGCAGTTCGATATCGATTGCGGGCTTGATCAGCTTGCGCGACTCGCGCGTGCCGAATATCAAGTGAATGTAGTTGCGGGCATAAGCGTGAGACATGCGCTGAGTTTCGCGGCTGGACACCGGATGCCGCGGTAATCGAGATCACACGGCCCGGTGCGAATGCGCACACGTGCGGGCCGCCGGTTTGCGGCGAGGCGGACTTCTTACTACGTAGTGTATTTGCTATTTTCGGGATCGAGGTGTTCGAAGCTTTCGATCACCGCAGCTACTCCGAAGCGATTCACCTGATCGGTTTCTTCCACGCGCATCACGCGAGCGCGGCAACGGACCCAGGTGTCGTCGGCAGGCGTTACACCAATCGGAATCGGGAAGACCAGTTCGACTTCCGAACCTACCGCTACGCGACTGCTCAAGTAGACAAAAACGCTCCGCATCGTCGAGCCGACGTCACGCGTGTGTCCTGTCATTTCTCCGGCCTGTTGCGAGCGCGCGCGCACTGGGACGGTCGCGATCACGCGCCGTTCGCGCCGTTGCTCCTGCTTGGTCTTCATGGACATCTTGTTTCCCCGTCCGTTCCTGAGAGACTTAGTTCTGCCACTGTATGCGAGAAGCAGCAATTCTGCAATCCTGAGCTGCTGATTAGTAAAGAGTTACGCAGGCTTTAGGCGCGCGCGGAATAGGGCAAAAACCGGAATTCCCGCGAGGATCACAAGTACTCCGGCAACAGAATTGTGCCAGTTCGCCATGAACGAGTAATAGAGAAGGATGGCCGACGCAACGATGAAAAGTGCCGGCACGACCGGATATCCCCAGGTCTTGTAAGGGCGGGGAGCATCGGGCTCGCGGTAACGAAAGACAAAAACTGCGGCAGTTCCCAACATGTAGAAGAGCCATTCCGCAAACAGCGTGAGCGAGAACAGTTGCTGGAATGTGCCGGCGAATAGTACCAGGACGATTGCGAGCGCACCCTGCACGATCAATGCAGCCGAGGGCGTGTGAAAGCGAGGGTGAACCTTCGCCAGGGCGTGGAAGAAATAGCCGTCGCGAGCGAGCGCAAAGGGAATGCGTGCGCCCGTCATGGTGCTGCCATTCAATGTGACCAGCATCGAGAGCGCCATACCCGCCGAGACGATGGCTGCTCCCGCGGATCCCATCACCAACAACATGGCGTCGCTTGCGGGTCGGGGCGAAGCAGCGATGGCTGCGGGCGTCATCACATACTGCACCGCTGCATTCAGCAGCATGTAGAGCACAGCGACAATCGCTACGCCGAAAATGAGCGCGATCGGCAGGCTGCGCTGCGGTTTGCGGATCTCCGCTGAAACGGTCGTTACCAGGTTCCAGCCGTCATAGGCCCAGAGCGCCGCGATCAGTGCCGTCATGAATCCGGCGAAGCCCCCGGTTGCGGCCGCATACGATTCGGAGAAATGATGCCAGTTGCCGCTCGCGTAGGTGAGCCCGGCGACGGCGATGCCGACAATGATGACTACTTTCAGCGTCGTGAAGAATAGCTGAAACTCGCCGGCACGCTTTACGCCGATATAGTTCAGGAAAGTAATGAAAAAGATGGCGGCGACCGCGACGAGCTGGCCGTAGGTGATGGTGATGGGCTCGCGAATGAAGATTTGCGGCAGGAAGGCCAGGGGAGCAAACGTCCCGAGAATCCGCACTAGACCGGTGACGATCGTGGCAATTGATCCTGGCTTCGCGATTAGAAAGTACGTCCAGCCATAGAGGAATCCGCCGAGCGGGCCATAGGCGTCGCGAATATAAACGTACTCGCCTCCGGCTTGCGGTTTCATTGCGCCCATTTCGGCATAGCTGAGCGCGCCGAACCACGAGAGCAGACCGCCAACGACCCAGGCCAGGTAGACCAGCGCGGCCGAGCCTACCGCCTGCATCATCTCCGAGGGAACAAGAAAGATGCCGCTGCCGATCACCGTGCCGACCACGACTGCGGCCGCATGGCTGACTTTGAGATCGCGGGCGAGTTCTGGTTGTGCGGCTTGCGTGGTCACGGGCGCACATGCTCGGCGGTGAGGGCCGCACGTGCTGCGCTGTTATGGTTCGGGCGCAATAAGAGACTCGCGATGTAACCCACCACGAAGGTTACGAGACTACCGATCATGAACCACCAGGTGAAGGGGATGGCGCGCGGGAGTGCGAGCGCGGTCCAGTGTAGTGGAGTCACAACTTGCAGCCACTCCAGCACGTTGCGGCCTTGCCAGATGTAAACAGAAGTGAGGAAGCCCACGAGCATACCGACGATGGTCCCACGCTCATTAGCACGCTTCGTCAATACGCCGAGCATGAAAACGCCGAGTAATGCGCCGAAGGAGACGGCGGCGATCGAGAGTCCAACTTCTACGACACGGCCGCCGCGCCGGGAAAGAATCGCCAGAACAAAGAGGATGAGTCCCCAGATGACCGTAGCCACACGCGACAAACGTACGCGTGTCTGGTCGCTGGCTTCGGGATGGCGGCGAGCGTAGAAGTCGACGATCGAACTGGATGAAAGAGAGTTGAGGGCGGCGCTCAGGTTCGACATGGCTGCTGCGAGGATCGCCGCAATGAGCAGTCCGGAAATGCCGTGTGGCATTTGCGTGACAATAAATGTCGGGAAGATGCGGTCGGTCTTCCCAAAGGATGCGGCGGGCGGGAACAGATGATAGAACGCAAACAGCATCGCGCCGATCATCAGGAAAAGCGCGAACTGGATCGCCACGAAGATTCCGCTGCTGATGAGTGCGGCTTGCGATTGACGCAGACCGCGCGCAGCAAGCAGACGCTGGACGATCAATTGATCGGTACCGTGCGTCGCTAACGTCAGGAAGACTCCGCCAATCAGGCCCGACCAGAATGTGTACGTCGTGAAGAACGACCAGGAGAAGTCGAAGACGCGAAACTTGCCGGATGCGGCGGCAAGTGAAGAGACGGTGCTCCAGCCGCCCGGCACAGCGTGCAGTATGGTGAAGAAGCCCACCAGTGTTCCCCCGACGTAAATCGCGGTCTGGACGACGTCGGTCCAGATCACGGCAGTCATGCCGCCCTCGAAGGTGTAAATCAATGTCAGCACCGTGACGATGGCGATGGCAGCCAGGTCGCGTCCGAAGTCGCTCATACCGCTCAACGCGGCGGACAGCGCGATGCCGACGACAATTGCAACTGCAAATACGCGGACTCCTTCAGCCGCAGCGCGGGTGATCAGAAACAGGCCTGCGGTAAGCGAGCGCAAGCGCGGCCCGAAGCGGCGCTGAATGAGTTCGTAGGCCGTGAACAGATCACCCTGGAAGTAATGCGGCAGCAGCACGAAGCTGATAATGATGCGTCCGATGATGTAGCCAACGGCGAGTTGCAGAAACGCGAAGTTGGTGGCGAACGCAAGTCCCGGCACGCTGATGATGGTGAGAGTGCTGGTTTCAGCGGCGACGATGGAGAGTGAAATCGCCCACCAGGGAATGTTGCGGTCGGCGAGAAAGTAATCGCGCAAGGAGCGCTGGCGCTTGCGGAAGCGTAGCCCGAACAGGGTGATCCCTGCGAGATAAACAATAATGATCAGCAGGTCGAGCGCATTCAGGCCCATCAATCTCCGGCGCTTGCAATTCCAATGGTTTGACGGGCAGAGTATCCGAATCGAAGGCGCGGTGTCTACGTACGGTGACGAAAGAAGTAACACTGGAAACCATGATGTCCGGCTCCAAACCTATGGTAAAAATGAAGGCCAAGTTGCTGATCTGAGGACTCGGCGAACGTGAGCGAAGACATCGCAGTTCCACAACAACAAGCCCTGGATTTGTCACTAGCGGCCAAGATTCACAGCGCGTCCGAGCAGGACCTGTTGCAAGCGGTCGCCAGCTCTGAGCTGAGTGAAGACCTGGCGCGCGCGTTGTTCCAGCGGCGTGATCTGAGTGCTGAAGTCCTTGCGGCGCTTGCGCAAAATCATGCTGCCCTGAAGATTCGCGCCGTGCTCGTTGGACTGGTCTCGCATCCGAAAACTCCGCGTCACATTTCGATTCCGCTTTCCCGTCACCTGTTCACGTTCGAGCTGATGCAGGTCGCGTTGCAGCCGGCCGTTCCCGCTGATGTGAAGATGAAAATCGAGGACGCGCTCATCAACAAGATGAGCACGATTTCCGCCGGCGAGCGAATCACGCTCGCGAAGCGTGGTTCGACACGAATCGCCGCAGAGCTGCTGACGGATACCGACTCGCGCATCCTTGAAGCAGCGCTGAATAATCCGCACATGACCGAAGCCTTTGTGGCGAAGGCGCTCAACTCGCCTGACTCAACACCGCTGCTATTTGAGTTCACCTGGCGACATCCGAAGTGGTCGTTGCGAATCGACGTACGAATTGCCATGCTCCGCGCAGCGAAGACTCCGCCGCATATCGCGATGGAAATTGTGAAGTCCATGCCGGCCGTGCAGGCGAAGAATGCGCTTTCGAGCTCGCGGATGAATGCGGCACTGAAGGCTAGACTGCTTGAGGAAATCAGCGAGCGTTCGAAGGCCCGCTAAGCTCCGCGCCATTCCTATGGAAGTAAGCGTGAATCGCCTCTGCCTGTGATTTGTTTACCACGGCGGAGAGCGCAGCCGGGTCCGCTTCCTTCACGGCTTTAACGCTGCCGAAATGCTCCAGCAGACGCCGTCGCGTGATCAGGCCAATTCCGGGGATGTCATCGAGTTCGTTAGTACGATCGCGCATCTCGCGGCGCTTGCGATGGAACGTGATCGCGAATCCGTGTGCCTCGTCGCGGATCACCTGCACCAGGTGCAGTACTGGATTGTGGTGATCGAGGACGACGGGATCATTCTCCTGACCGTAGACGTAGATAATCTCCTCGCGCTTAGCGATCGAGGCCAGCGGCTGGCTGGTGATCTGGAGCGCTTCGAGCGCCTGTGCCGCAGCGTGCAACTGGCCGATGCCACCATCGATGAGGATCAGGCTCGGCATCTTCAGTTTGTCTTCGGTCACGCGCTTATAGCGCCGGGTAACCACTTCGCGCATGGAGGCGAAGTCGTCCACGCCATCGACAGTCTTGATGATGAACTTGCGATAGTCGCTCTTCTTCATCTGGCCGTCTTCCCAAACGACCATGGAAGCAACGGTCTCAGCGCCCTGTATGTGCGAGATGTCGAAGCACTCGATTCGCTTCGGAGGCTCGGCCAGGGTGAGCGCATCCTGCAAAGCCTGGGCGATGGCTTGCGCGTTCGGCTTAAGCACGCGGAAGCGCTGATCGTAAGACTGCTTGGCATTGTTTCCGGCCAAGTCGATCAACGAGCGTTTGTCGCCACGTTGTGGGATGAGAATTTCGACCTTGTGTCCGCGTATTTCTGACAGGACTTCTTCAAGGACTGCGCGATCCTCAAAGTCGACCGGCAAATAGATGTTGCGCGGCACATACTTCTGTCCGAGATAGACCTGGTTCAGCAACGTGGAGAAGAACTCGCCGGGATCGAATTTGCCCTGTTCTAAGGCTGGCAGCTTTTCCCAGAAGAACTCTCGACGATCGACGATCTTGCCGCCGCGTATGTGGAACAAGTTCACGGCGAGCATGCCGTTCTCGAAGTGATAGCCGAATACGTCGGCGTCGTCGCCTTCAGCAGCCGCCATGCGCTGTTTTTCCTGCAACTGCTCGACGGTCGAGATCAAGTCGCGATACTTGGCTGCGAGTTCGTATTGCTCAGCTGCGGCAGCACCGGCCATGCGATCGCGCAAGGATCGCGCCAGTTCCGTCTGTTTGCCCTCGAGAAAGAGGCGCACGTCGTTCACCGCTTCCTTGTAGCGCTCGGGCGTGGTCAAGATCCTTCACGCACGGACCGAGGCAGCGTCCGATGTAAAACTGCAAACACGGCCGCGGATGATAGCGGTTCAGATCAATGTTGCACGACGGCACGAGGAAGTGGCGGTGAATCAAATCTGTGATGCGGTAAGCCAGGTTGGCAGGGAAGTACGGACCGTAATACTCGCTGCCGTCTTTCTTCAGTCGGCGCGTAACGTATACGCGCGGGAAGCGCTCGCCGAGAGTGAGCTTGACGTACGGATACGTTTTGTCGTCGCGCAGAAGAATGTTGTAGCGCGGCTTCTTCTGCTTGATTAGGTTGTTCTCGAGCGCCAGCGCTTCCTTGTTGTTGTCGACGACGATGTAGTCGATATCGACCGCTTCGCGCATGAGCGTGCCGGTCTTGGTGTCGGCCAGGGCCTCGTCGGAAAAGTAATTGCGGACGCGCGCACGCAGATTCTGGGCCTTGCCTACATAAATCACCTCGCCTTCGGCATTCTTGTAGAGATACACGCCGGGCGAGGTGGGAAGGGTCCGAATTTTAGCGAGCAGGTCCATATTCAGACCGCGGTCGGTTACGGGCTAAATCGTCGTAATCCAGTATTGTCGATGATCGAGGAACTGGTGGGAAGAGTGCCCGGAAGGCCGCGACTACTCTATTTTACCGTGCTTGTGCGGGAAGCGCCCAACGATGGGGAGCGAGGCGCCGCTCCCCAGAGAGTTCGAGGTTACTGAGTCCTGGCTGTTTCGGGCGGCTTGCGCGAGCGTTTCAGCTCGTGGGAGAGCAGGATTGCTTCGGCAACTTCTTTCATTGAAATACGGCGGTCACGAGCTTCTCTCTGAAGCATTCCGTAGGCTTCTTCTTCGCTGATTTCCAGTTCGTTCTGGAGGATGCCCTTTGCGCGCTCGACCATCTTCCGCGATTCCAGCTTGTCGGAGAGCTCGCTGACCTCGTTTTCCAGGCGGGCCATTTCGATCGCAGCGCCGACGAGGTGGCCAATGGCCGAAATCGCCTTGATCTCGCGACGCGAGAACGGATACGGGTCTTTATGCTGGACGTTGATGACAGCGACTAGTCGACCTCGAGAGATCACGGGGATGGAAAGGAAGGACTCGTAGTTATCCTCGGCTAATTCGGCAAATGGGCGGAAGCGCGGATCCTGAGGAGCGTTGCGCTCGATGATCACCGGTTCACGATGTTCGGCGACCCATCCGGTGATGCCCTGGCCGATGTGGATCGTGAGGCTATCCAAAACTTCGGGATGAGAGTTCTTGGAAGCACGCAGAACAAGTTCGTTGTCTTCCAGGACGTAGATGAAGCAGGAATCGCAACTCACGAAGTCGGTCACGAATTCGACAATCTCATTGAGAACCTTATGAAGCGGATCGGCCGCGGCGATTCGCGTACCCACATCATGGAGAAAATCGAGCGCAGGAGTTATCGGTTCCATAGTTCCAATTCTAATGACAGAGTCAGTCGGTTCTGATTGATTGTGTTTATCGTCACGATTGCGATTTGTTATCAGCTGTTCATCTGCCGTTAAGAAAGTTGGGGACGCAGCACCGGGAATGCGGCGTCCCCGCGCAGGACGACTACAGACTAATGGGAACCTGATGCGGAACCCACCTGCGGCGAAAGGCTTGCAAGCGTTGTCTTCGAGGGCGAGGAGCCAAAGTACAGCGCCAGTCCGGACTCATTGAAGCAGACCGAGCTGACGTTCCAGGTCGAGCCGTCACGAACCAGGCTCACGGAACTGCTCTTGCAGGAGCTGGAATAATCGGCAAATGTAGGTACCGCGATGACGGAACCCCTTCCATCCTCGGAGCTGATAACGGCTCGCGGCACAGCGCCAGAATAGACGGAGATCATATAGTTACCGGCGGGAAGCGTAGCGTTTTCCCAGCGGACCTCATGAGTGAGAGTGAACTTAGCGCGTGCATCCTGCGCATTGACAGTGAAAGTGGTGGCAAGGACAACGAGGAGCGCGAGAGCGAGTTTCTTCACAGCAGTCATTTTCATCTCCAATCGAAAGTCGAATAGCGGAAGCGCAGCCGCGAGAGATCCGGAGATCCCGATTGCAAGTTGCGATGTCCGTTATGGTTTCGTCCGCGGTCTCTGTGGCCGAACCGTTGCTCTGCGAGGAGAACGTCAGCTACTTCACAGCTACTGCGGAACCGTGGAACGCCAGCGAAAAACTTCCTCGTCAGGCGCTGCGGTTACAGATCAGCTTGGATTGGAAGTGAATGCGCGACCAGGAGCATCCACGGACATCAGCGTACGAAGAGATAGCGTTTCACGCAAATCAGAAATTGTTATGAAGCCCATGGTGGATTTAAGAATTCTTAACACTTGGGTACATGTACCATGGTGCGTAATGATGCATCGTTACGCGATACGCAACTCATTTTTTCCCACTCGTTGCTTCGCACGAGTGGGGCACCCGGTTTATGTGATAATGTCTGCGGCATGAAACTCAAGGCCAGGAATCGCCGGATTCTTGTCTCGCCGGAGCACTACGAAGAACTGCTAAAAGGCGATTTGCTCGTCTGCTCCAAGTGCGGGCGCTCGCTGAGCGAGCATGGCAAGCGGTGCCGCTGGGCGGCGCCGTTACTTCGACCGGCAACGATGGCGAATTCGAAGCTGGCGAGCGTGCTCGAGAACTTCGGATACAAGCGAGTTCTGCACGAGGAAGTCTCGGGCGTTGCCTCAGATCTCTATGTCCTCATCCACCAGGGCGTGCATCGTGCGCAGGTGTCACATAGCGGCAAACAGGTGAGCGTCATGCTCCCTGGTCACTATGAGTTATATCGTGATCCGGTACAGTTACAGAAAGCACTGGTTGCGATGTTCGGCGCGAAGGCACCTGCGGTCTGAACCATTCCTGATAGTGCTTGCAGTGCACCGTAACAATCCGAATACATAGATGGATTCCGCTTCGCTGCGCGAAGCGTCACCATGACCCCGTAGGCGTTGGGACGCTTTATCCGTGGAGGACGTTTCTGTGACGGCGTTGATGTCTAGCTGTCACGGATGAGAACTGCCCCACTCAAGCCAAAAGAGAGCTTGAATAGGCCACCGTCCGCTCCCGCGGTCGAGTTCCAAAATGGGTCCCGGATATACCCCCTCCCCTCTCCCCTTCCCGCATTCTAAAGGACTTACGGGCATGGGATGAGGCTCGTCCCAGCAAACAAAGGAGTTAGTCCGAGTCGTCCGATAAAACAAAGGACTTAGGTCGGCCGGAGGCCGACAGTAGTCAGCGGTCAGCAGTCAGTAGTCAGGAAAAGCAAAGGCAAAGACGTTCCTGAGCTTCACCACTCATCTCTATTGTGACAAATCGAAGGGCACCTACCGGACACTTTCAGGAAGATTATTTTTCTAAGCAAATGAGGTACTTACAGAGGTTCGGGGAGTTTTAGGGGCTTGACATAAAACTGACGTCACCATGAGGAGCTGATGAATTCCCCTTATGGCACCTATATACGCTCTGTAAATTTTTTACGGCTGTGGAGAGATGTGCTTTCCGCGAAGGCGTTTTATGTGGGGAGTGAGTTTTCAGGTTGCTGAAAACAGGCAGGTTACAGGCAGCCTGGCGATTGCTGACATTGGCAGAAGGCGTGCTATTTCTTATGGCGAAGCGAACGTGCCTAGATCGTGAGTAGAAGATAGGGCGCCGGGGATTTCCGGCAGCCGGCACGAAAGACGCTAAGGAGCTTTTCTCCATGAACAGAGTTTTGATTCTCTCAGTTGCCGCCACTCTGAGCGTAGGTCTGTCTGTAGGGTGCTCGAGCAAGAAATACGTTCGCAGCCAAACCGGACCCACCATCAACAAAGTCAACGAACTAGATGACATGACCGCGAAGAACACGAAAGACATCAAGGATGTCGACGCGCGCGCCCAGCAGGGGATACAGGGCGTGAACGCGAAGTCCGATGCGGCCGACCAGAAGGCCGTAGCCGCCGGTCAGCAAGCCGATCAGGCGCAGACACTGGCTTCCACGACCGCCGGTCAGGTGCAGTCGCTGGCGAACACGGTCGCGAACCTGGACAACTATCGCCCGGTGGTGGAAACCACGGTGCATTTTGGCTTCGACAAGTCGATCCTGACCGCTAAGGCGAAAGAAGCTCTGGATCAGCTGGGCACAGAGATTCCTAATGCGAAGAACTACATCCTGGTGATTGACGGCAATACCGATTCGATCGGATCAGCGTCGTATAACTACGAACTGAGCCGCCGCCGCGCGGATGCCGTGGTTCAGTATGTCGCTTCGAAGTACAACGTGCCTGCCCACAAGATCTACTTGATCGGACTGGGAAAGGACAAGCCTGCTAGCGAGGACAAGACGTCCAAGGGCCGCGCGGAAAACCGTCGCGTGGATGTTCGGTTGATGACGAACATCCAGGACCAGAATGCCACCGCGGCTTCGGCGAAGCCACCGGCACAATAAGTTTGCCTCCCCTGTAATAGCCTCTGCGGGCCGCTCGAAAGGGCGGCCGTTTTTTTTTGCGAAGTCGATCAGTCTTCAGTCCATCAGTCGATCAGTCTTGCAGTCCATCAGTCGATCAGTCCTTCAGTCCTTCGTATCTCAGACGGCATCAGACTGAGCGACTGAAGGACTAAAAGACTGAGCAACTGAAAGACTTCGGCAAAAAGGGCTAAAATATCCGCATGCGTCGTCTGCTACTTGGGATTGTGCTTTGTGCTCCGTTGCTGGTGTTTGCCCAAGATCCGAATCTGAGCACAGACACGACTTTCCCGGGGGACAAGTCTGCCGCGAAGTCGGGCAATGTGCCGGATGCGCCTACGCCCGCGACGAAGCCAGCCTCGAACGTCCCCGATGCGCCTGCGCCTTCGAGCAAGCCTTCTCCGACCAGCAGGCCAACTCCGCCGGCAGCCGACGATGCGTCGTCCGTGCCTCCGAGCAGCGCGCCATTGCCACGGAGCGAGGGTGAAAGTTCGAGCAAAGACAATCAGCCAGACATCAGTCCGCCGCCGGGGGATGAGGATCATCCGGGCGCGGATCTGCCAAGCGATGTGGAAGAGATGCACCCATGGAATCCGCATCAGGCAGACAAGGACGTAGAGGTCGGGGACTTCTACTTCAAGAAGGAGAACTATCGAGCCGCGGAGAGCCGCTACCAGGAAGCGCTGCGTTACCAGTGGAATCACGCGGAGGCTACCTACAAGCTTGGCGTGGTGGACGAGAAGCTCGATAAGCCTGAAGACGCGCGGAAGTATTACTCGACCTACCTGAACATCCTGCCGAAGGGACCGCAGGCGGAAAAGGCAAAAAAGGCGCTGGATCGGCTGGGCGGCCCGGTACCGGTGACAGCACAGAATACGAATCCGCCGGCGACGAACTCCGCCGACCAGGATGCAGGAGCGCACCGGGGAGTCAAAAGCCGGATGAAGGACTTGAAGCCGGGCTGCATTCATCTGGGAAACAGCCCGTGCTACACGCCTCCGACCAAAGATCCGACGGCGGGATCGGGGACCGCCTCGAGCAAATCACCACAGCAAGATCCGGGAACTACTTCTCAACCCTCACAAAATCCCCAGTAGTTGCATTCACCGAGACACGGAGCTTGGCTTCGTTGCCGGTGCCTCCGTATTGAACGTGCCAGAGCAGGAAGTTTTCGTGCGTGTCCCATTCAGCGAGACAGACGATCGGCATCGTGGGCGTTTGCTTGAGCAGCTTTTCTCCACCGTGTTGATTTGCGACCTGCACGGCGCGATCGGAATCGATCTTCAAAAATGCAAGATCGAAGTTCTTGGTGAAGGTGTTTTCCGGATTGTAGCTATCTTCCGCTCCGAACGAGATGCCGGGCTCGGGGGCGTCATCTTCTTTCACTCCCGACCAGGTATAGGTTTTCGCGACGCGATGGCTCGGCGATCCAAAAGAAGCGCGCCACACGGCGTACTTGCCGTCTTGGCCGGTTACACCCTTGGTGGGTTGCGACTCAAGCCGAAAGGGCTGGCTGTCTGCCTGCCAGGAGCGGGCGGATATGTACATCTTGTAGATCGCCTCACGGCCGGTGAAGAGCGTGGGCTCAGTAGGCTTTGCAGGCGCTGCTTCCTGCGCAGGCTTTTGGGGTTCAGAGGTGCAGGCGAGCATCAGTCCGAGAAGAATAAGAACGGTAAGTGGTTGAATTCGCATTCTGTGTTTGAGTCCTCGAATAAAGGAGCGCCGAAAGAGATCCAGCGCGCTTCATTCTAATTCATCATTCGTTCGCAGTATTGGGGAGGCTGATGTGACGCCCCTCCAGGGCTCGTATGCATTCCCGGCCATTACCCAGGCCTTACGGCCTGGGCTTACGAATACCGCCGCTCCGCGGCTGTTTCACCCGTCAATGATTCTAGTCAGCCACTCTAATCAGCCGCGTCAATCAGCCGCGTCAATCCGCGGCGTCGGGTGTGGTAGCGGATCGGCGGCCGAGTCTGGCGATGGTGTCCTCCAAGACCGAGGCGGACTTCCGCAGCAGATTCTGTTCTTGCTCGTCCAGTTGAAGGTGAAGTACGCGCTCGATGCCATTACGGTTGATCACGGTAGGCAAACTGAAGCAGACATTAGTGATGCCATAGTAGTTTTCGACCAGACTGGATACGGAGAGAATCGTATATTGATCGCGCAGGATGGCTTCCACGATGCGCATGAGTCCGGCGGCGACGGCGTAATAGGTGGCACCCTTGCGGGCAATGATGTGATAAGCGGCGTCGCGAGTATTGAGAAAGATCTGTTCCATCTGCTCGATTTCGTATTCGCAGTCACGTGCCTTAGCGAAATCGCAGAGTTTCATCCCGGCGATATTGGCGATCGACCAAACGGGCACTTCACTATCACCATGTTCGCCGATGATCCAGGCATGAACGCTGCGGGGATCGACGCGGAAGTGGCGTCCCAGTAATGTGCGGAAGCGCGCAGTATCGAGAATGGTGCCGGAACCGAAGACGCGTTGCGCGGGAAGTCCGGAATCATGCAGCGAAGTGTAGGTGAGTACGTCGACGGGATTGGTGGTGATCAGGATGATGCCATCGGGGTTGTGCTCGGCGACTTTGGGGATGATCTGGCCGAAGATCGCGGCGTTGCGCTTGACGAGGTCGAGGCGGGTTTCACCGGGCTTCTGAGCGGTGCCCGCGGTGACGACGGTGACGGCAGCTCCGGCGCAGTCTGCGTAGTCTCCGGCCCAGATGTTTGTAGCATGAGAGAACGGGACGGCGTGGCTCAAGTCCATGGCCTCGCCTTCGGCTTTGGCCTGGTTCGCGTCGATAAGGACGATTTCGGCGGCGAGTCCACTGAGCATCAGCGCATAGGCAAATGTGGCGCCCACATTGCCAAGTCCTACAACCGCGACACGCGTGGCACGGTTGGAATGGTTCACAATCATTCACCCCACCTCAGTGCTGCCATTGTGACATGAATGCCCGGAGAACCCGGCAGCATTTGCATGGCTTACACTGAAGCGAGATTGCGCATCTCAGAATCAGCCACATGCCAAAGATTTCTGCTCTTCTACATACGATGAACGATGTGAAACGAATCGGGCGAGCCATCGATTCGTTACGCGCCTGCGATGAGGTGATGGTGATCGATCACGGTTCCACGGATGGCACGCAGAAAGCAGCCGAGGAACATGGAGCAACAGTGAAGGCCGCGATTCCGGGAGTCGACCGCGGAGCTTATGTACTGGATCTGAAGAACGATTGGGTGTTCTGCCTGTGCGCCAACGAAGGGCTCAGCGAAGAGTTGGAAGCCTCGTTGCAAGAATGGAAGCAACGCGATCCGGATTCGCAGCCGGGATATGCGGTCGGCGTGAGGGAGGAGAGCGAGGGCGGGTGGAAGGCCTGCACGAGTGAACTGAGACTCGTGAACCGGACGCGGCTGAACTGGACGGGCGATCTGCCACCGAATACGGATGGACCGCCGGCGTTTGCGGGCGATCTGATTCGGTTTCAGAACCCATAGTAAAGGCGGGAAAAACTGCCTGTTGATGTGGCGAGGCGGTTCTTTCCTGCCGGTTGTCCATGTACCGTTGAGATTACCTATGGCACGTTGGTACCCTTCTGGGCAGCAGATCGCGACATATAATCGGGGACGAATCCATTACCTGACAGGCGGGAATGTTCGTTTTCTACGCGACTGCGATCTTCTGCTTTGGACTGGCGTTCGGGAGCTTCCTGAACGTCTGCATCCATCGCATTCCACGCGAGGAGTCGATCGTGTGGCCGGGGTCCGCGTGCCCGAAATGCAAGTCGCCGATCCATGCTTACGACAACATCCCGGTTTTCAGCTGGTTAATCCTGCGCGGCCGCTGCCGTAACTGCAAAGCGCCGATTTCTCCACGATATCTTTTCGTTGAACTGCTGACCGGGATTTTCTTCCTGCTGTGTTTCCTGGAGTTTGGACTGACTTTGAGCACGCTGAAGTATTGCGTGTTTTCGTTCCTGATCGTAGGACTGGTTTTCATCGATGCTGAGTGGAAACTACTGCCGGACAAGATGACGCTGACAGGGCTGGCGATTGGGTTGGGGTTCAGCCTGGTCGTTCCGGTGAACGATTTTCTCGAGCAGATATGGCCGTCGTTGCTGCACTCTTCGCTCGGTGGAAATTCGTGGCGGGCAGTCTCGCTGATGGATTCGGCACTCGGCGCAGTGGTTGGGGCTTCGTTCATCTACGGAGTGGGTGAGGTCTATCTTCGTGCGCGCGGCGTGGAAGGAATGGGTTTCGGCGACGTGAAGCTGATGGCGATGGTGGGCTCGTTCCTGGGCGTGCGCCTGACGGTGATCACGCTGTTCGGGGCGTCGCTGGTGGGCTCATTGTTTGGGCTGGGAATGATCCTGAATGTGTGGCGAAAACGGACGGCGCGGCGCCTGGCTCGCAATCATGAGCCAATGGGGATCGCACGTAAGCGGGCCTGGCATTCCGCGACGCTGGTGTACCGGTTTTATCAGATTCCGTTCGGAGTCTTTTTAGGTGGTATGGCTTTATTTGCTCTGTTTTTCGGGAATGCCCTGCTGAAGGGTTACTGGGGTTTGTTCCTGTGAAGATTGGGAGGGCGGGTATGAAGAAATTGAGCGGTTTGATGCTGGCGATCGTGCTCTTGATTTTTGCTGGTACGGCGATGACGCAGTCACTGGCGGATGCGGCAAAAAAGGCGCGTCAGCAAAAGAAGCCGACGGCGAGCAAAGTCTATACAGAAGACGATCTGCCATCGGTACCGGTATCGAAGATGGCTGAAGAATCGCAGACAGCGGAAGCGACCGCGTCAAACGCCGAAGCGGCGAACAGCGCTGACGCCAGTGCGTCCGAACAGGCCACGGCGGATGACGCTGCCGCCAAAGAGCAGGCGGCGAAAGACAAGGAAGCCGCGGAGGCCGAGGCGAAGGAATGGAAGTCAAAGGTCGGCGATCAGGAGCAGGAGATCAAGGCGCTGGAGAAAGAAGTGGATCTGATGCAGCGCGAGAACAAGTTGAAGCAGGCGTCTTATTACGGAGACGCCGGCAACCAACTCCGCGATCAGAAGAAGTGGGCTGATGACCAACGCCAGTATCAGACCGACCTGGAAGCGAAACAGAAAGCCCTGGCTGACGCGAGACAGAAACTGGATGACACTCGTGAACAGGCACGCAAAAGCGGCATACCGACAGCGCAATTGGAGTAGTCGGCGCTGCAAGTAGCAAAGGCTTGAAAAGGCGCTCTTCGGAGCGCCTTTTTACATGCAGGCGCGGTACTTAAGTAACAGTAGGAAGGCCCAGTTTCGGCAGACCAGGCATGGTACTCGGGATACAATCCGGGAGTTCAGGGCAGCCAACCAGCGCGCCGCTCGGTCGCTGACCCAAGCATTGGGGCAGGAGTCCCCTGCAAGCAGTGGGGAAGAATCGTTCGCTTAAATTCGCGTTGCCGCAGAGAATCCCGATCCTGTACCTGATCGTCGGCGTTCTTGTGCTCTTGAGCGTCGTGCCGATGTATTTTTACGCGCGGCAGGTGCTGGAGATAAATCGCGAACGCCTGAAAACCAACGAGATGATTCTGCAGAATACGATCACCCGCTCGATGAGTGACGAAATCTCGCAGAAGATGAGCAACCTGGATTCGATGCTCGGGAATCTGGCATCGGCGGTGCAAGTGACCAGCGGTGGAGACCTGGTTGGCGGGAAGGTTGCTGCTCCGGAATTGCGAGCGCTGCTGGAAAAGTTTGTTTCGTCGTCGAATGACATCGCTTACGTCACGCTGCTGAATACCGAAGCGAAGGGACAATCGGTCGGGCGAATCAATCCTGACGAGTTTCTGCAACGCGAACTGGAGCGGGCGTTTGCCGCAGCCAGGGAAGGCCGCGTCTATAGCGGACAAGTGCTGTCGATCGACGGTGGAGAGAAGCACCATACAGTGGTGCTGGTGAGTGCGCCGATCATGGCCGGCGGACGGTTTGTCGGGATGATTGGCTCGGCGGTCGATCTGGCATTCCTGCTGAATGATCTGGATCAGGTAAGCAAGGGCGGACTGCTGACCTATGCGGTCGATCGCCAGGGACGATTGGTCGCAGCACCGCAATGGGCGCATCTGGCCACCGGACAGAACATGACGAAGATGGATATCGTGAAGAGCTTCGTCGATTCTGGGGGCCGCGTGCGCTGGGTCGCTACCTACGAATTCAATAGCAATGACGAGGGCCGCAAGACCGGCATGCTGGGAACGTACAGCCCGGTACCGGCATTGGATTGGGCGGTCATCACGCAAAAGCCGCAGGAAGAAGCGTATCGCGGCGTCTACGAGATGCAGCGTACGGCGAAGCTGTTGGCGTTGGCAGCCATCCTGGTAAGTTGCCTGGTGGGAATCATGGCGGCGCGGTGGATTACGACGCCAATCGAAATTCTGACGGAAACCAGCCGAGCCATCGCACGTGGCGACTTCTCGCGACGGGTGAATCTGAAGAGTCGCACGGAGATCGGGGAGCTTGCTCAGACGTTCAACTACATGAGCGAGGACCTGGAACACCTGGTAGCCGATTTGCGCCACGCGGCGGCGGAGAATCGGGATCTCTTTTTGGGCTCGATTACGATGCTGGCGGGCGCCGTCGACGAAAAGGATCCGTACACTCGCGGTCACTCCGATCGGGTTACGCGCTTCTCGATGCTGATTGCCAAGGAACTGGGACTGGCGCAAGAAGAGGTAGAGAAGATCCGCATTTCCGCGCAGTTGCACGATGTGGGAAAGATCGGCATTGAAGATCGCATTCTGAAAAAGCCGGGGGCACTGACGGCGGAAGAATACGAGATCATGAAATCGCATACGGTGCGCGGTGCCAATATCCTGCGACCGGTCGAGCAACTGAAAGAGATGATCCCCGGCATTGAGTTGCACCACGAGTCGCTAGATGGCAGAGGCTATCCGTACGGGCTGAAGGGCGATGATATTCCTTTACCGGCGCGCATCATCGCGGTGGCGGATACGTTCGATGCGATGACGACGAATCGTCCTTACCAGTCGGCGAAAGAGCCGGAATACGCAATCAGGATTATCCAGTCGCTGACCAGAAACAAATTTGATGCTGACGTGGTGCAGGCACTGACGCGTCTCTTCGAGCGCGGCGAAATTCGGGTAAAACGCGCCGCGACAGTAACCGCTGAGACGGATCCGGCAGCGGTTGCCCGGCGCCCAGCGACGCAGTTCCCGCAAGCTAAAGCAAACAACGCCACGGATCACACGGATTATCACGGATAAATCCAGCCAAATTTCAAATCTTAAAACCGTGTCCGTCACGGTCGCCATGAAATCGAGCTGTGAATCTCCGTGAGATCTGCGGTCGGTCTTTCCTGCACAGCGGTCGTGAGTGTGCTCCCCGTATAATGAAAGATTCCGAAGTTCGTGCGGCTCCAGCTAGAGGCACGAGCTCAGGTTGGCATTCATGATTCAAACTTTGTTTGGCAGCACCGAAGAGGAACCGAAGAAGCAGGGCATCTTTGAGCGCATGAAGCAGGCCGTCTCGCGCACACGCGAGAACCTGAGCGAGCGCATCGATGAAGTGGTTTCGCTGAATGCGGAGATCGATCGCAATACCCTGGATGACCTGGAAGCGACGCTGATCGGGGCCGATTTAGGGACAAAGACGACCGAGCAGTTGCTGGCGTCGTTGCGGGAGAAGGCGGATCGCAAGCAGATTGCGGATGCCGGTGAACTGAAGCGTTTGCTCAAGGAAGAGGTCCGTAACGTACTGCGAAGGGCAAATGTGCAGCCGGTGGAGACGGTGGACGGCGAGCCCGAAGTGATCATGGTGGTGGGGGTGAATGGGACAGGGAAGACCACGACCATCGGCAAGCTGGCGAACGTGTTTCGAGCAGACGGCAAGAATGTATTGTTGTGTGCGGCGGATACGTTCCGCGCGGCGGCCATTGAGCAATTAGAAGTCTGGGGCGATCGCACGGGAACCGAAGTGATCAAGACCAAGCCGGGCGGGGATCCGGCGGCGGTGCTGTTTGATGCGCTACAGGCAGCGAAGGCGCGCAATCTGGATTACGTGATTGTGGATACGGCGGGACGCTTACATACCAAGTCCAGCCTGATGACGGAACTGGAGAAAATGCGCCGTACGGCGCAACGCATCATCACGGGGGCGCCGCACGAGACGTTGCTGGTGGTGGACGCCACCACCGGGCAGAACGGATTGCAACAGGCGAAGCTGTTCACGGAATCGGCCGGTGTGACCGGAATTGTGCTGACGAAGCTGGATGGAACAGCCAAGGGTGGCATCGTGGTCGCCATCTCGAACGAATTGGGCCTGCCGGTCCGCTATGTAGGTGTTGGCGAGAAGGCCGGTGATCTATTGCGGTTCGACGCAGAAGCGTTTGTCGATTCGTTATTCGAGTAGGAAGAAAGTCTCAGGGGCTAAAGCCCCGTGCATTTGGGATGATACGCGGCCCTGAAGGGCCGCTCTTCCACCGGTTATTGGATGATAAGCGGCCACGGTTATTAGATGAAGCGGCCACCGGTTATTAGATGACAAGCGGCCGGAAGTGCGCTCAAAGGCGATCTTCCACCGGTACATGGAGTTCAGGCTGCAAGAGCGGTGCTGCACCGCCGGAGCCAGAGGCTCTCGCGATCAGTTACAACAAGATTCAACCAAAATGGAAATAACGCCACAGGATGAGAAGTTCATGCGACGCGCGCTTGATCTGGCGTGCGAAGGAGTGGGACTCAGTTCGCCGAATCCGGCGGTAGGCGCTGTCATCGTCGATGCCAAGGGGCAGATTGTTGGCAGCGACTTTCACACCTATGACGGCGTAAAGCACGCCGAGGTGCTGGCGATCGAGCAAGCCGGGGAGCGAGCACGCGGGGCGACTCTCTATATCAACCTGGAACCTTGTTCTCATCAGGGACGGACCGGACCGTGTGCTGATGCGATCGTTCAGGCTGGGATCAAGCAGGTGTTCGCGTCGATGCAGGATCCGAATCCTGAAGTCAGCGGGCGCGGGTTTCAACGACTGCGCGACGCAGGGGTTCGGGTTCACGTCGGGATGGGAGAGGAAGAGGCCAAGCATCTCAATGAAGCCTTCGCGAAATATGTGCGCACGAAGATTCCGTTAGTGATACTGAAGGCGGGCATGACCCTGGACGGCAAGATCGCTCCTCCGCCGAGCGACGGTGCGTTGCCTGCACCCGGGGCGGGCGGATCCAGTGGCGGTTGGATTACCAGCGATGAGGCGCGAGAACATGTGCAGCAACTGCGGCATGAAAGCGACGCGATCATGGTGGGAGTGGGCACAGTGCTGGCCGATGATCCGCTGCTGACGGATCGCAGTGGCCTGCCGCGACGGCGGCGTCTGCTCCGCGTCATCCTGGACTCACGGCTGAGATTGCCGCTGGATTCGGAAATCGCGGAGACTGCGGGCGATCACAATGACGTGATCGTGTTCTGTTCGTTTCCCGATGACAAACGAAAGGCGGAACTAGAGGCGTTGGGCATACGGGTGGAGCAGGTTCCGCTGGCGTGGCCGGATGGACGTCCGGATATGCGCCGTGCGATCGAGCGGTTGGGAGATCTCGGTATGACCAGCGTTTTGATCGAGGGCGGAGCGATGGTGAACTGGGCGGCGCTGGAAGGACACCTGGTGGACAAGATCTTCCTGTATTATGCGCCGAAGATTCTGGCGGGAACGGGTTCGGTGCCGTTCGCGGGCGGACGCGGCTTCAGCAACATGCAAGAGGCGGCTTACGTAAAAAAATTCCGTCTGCACCGCTTCGGAGAAGATTTCGCAGTGGAAGGATACTTACGCGATCCCTACGGGGAAGAGTGAGGCAATCATGTTTACTGGTTTGGTGGAAGAAGTTGGCAAGGTTGTCAGCATTCGGAACATCGGTGGCAAGCGGCGATTGACGGTTGCGGCAAAGAATCTTACGCGCGAATTGAAGAGCGGAGACAGCATCGCTGTGAGCGGTGTCTGTTTGACGGCGGTGGAGATTGCGCCTGATCACTTCGGCGCCGATCTGGCCGAAGAGACATGGGTGCGCACGTCTTTTTCGCGCATCACCGAAGGCGCGCTGGTCAACCTGGAACTGCCGATGAAGGTGGACGGCCGCCTGGGCGGTCACATGGTGCAAGGGCACGTTGATGGAACCGGGAAATTCCTGGGGCTGGAGAAGATACAAGGTGCAGATGATTTCTGGCTGCACATCGAAATTCCCGAAGACCTGGAGCGCTACGTCGTGTTCAAGGGATCGATCTCGATTGAAGGGATCAGCTTGACGGTGGCGAAGATCGAAGGGAATCTAGTCACGATTGCCATTATTCCGCATACCTGCGAGATGACAAACCTGCAGTCTTTGAAGCCGGGCGACCCGATTAATCTGGAAACCGACATCATCGCGAAGTATGTCGAAAAGATGATGGGCGGGGAGAGAGCGGAAGGCGCGATCTCGCTGGAGAGATTGGTGGCGCAGGGATTTTAGGCGGGAAGAAGTTTTAGACCTGAATGACGGGCGCCATGCCGGATCCTGGTCTGTGTCGGAATTGGTCGATGCTGGGGCTGTCGAGCTCGATGAATTCGCGGACGATCTGCTCGCTGCTGCGAATCATGTCTTCGGGCGTGCCGTAAAACACCACTCGGGCTTCGTGCAGGAAGACCACCTTATCCGCGACCTTTTGCGCCAGGCGCATGTCGTGCGTAACCACGACGCTGGTCAGCTTCAACTGAAACTTCAACTTCTTGATGAGATCTCCGAGCAACTGCGCCATGAGCGGATCCACGTTGGTTGTGGGCTCGTCATAAAGAATGGCTTCAGGTTGGGCTGAGAGGGCACGCGCAATCGCAACGGATCGTTTCATGCCTGTCGACAGGTCGGCGGGCAAGGATTCGCGCATGGATTTCACGCCGACCATATCGAGAAGTCCGTCGACAATCTGGTAGATCTGGCCTTCATCGAGATCGCCGCGCTCACGCAGCGGGAAGGCAACGTTTTCGCCAACGGTCAGCGAATCGAAGAGAGCGCCGTTCTGGAAAACCATGGTCACTTTCTTGCGAATGCGCTCGAGTTCGTCTTCTTTGTAGTCCGTGATGTCCTGATAGGCGACGATGACGCGGCCGGCGTCAGGTTTCAGGAATCCCATAATGTGGTGGAGAGAGACGGATTTGCCCACGCCGCTGCGGCCGAGAATCGCTACCGTTTCGCCGGGCATTACCGAGAAGCTGACGTCGTTGAGCACGACACGGTCGCCAAACGCCTTGTGAACATGCTTGAACTCGATGTAGGGATTCAGCTGTGGATCGCTCATGGCGTATGCAGTCTTTGTTGAGCCCGCTCCCAATCTTCAGGCGTATTCAGATTATCGAAGATTTCGTCGCTGAATCCCAGTTTTCTCAATTCGGCGTCATCGATTGTGCATGTTGGGATGCGTGCGAAGAGCGGGTCGATCTTATAGTGGCCGCTTTGCAGGGCGGCCTCTGCGATCGGTCCGAAGTTCTTGCGGTAGACGGCACAGAGAGGTTGATAGCCAGAGGTAAGTCGCGGATAGGTGACGACGGCCTGGGTGTCCTGCGCGCGATCGACAAGGTAGCGAACAAAAGCGGTGGGGACGAACGGAGTGTCGACGGAGAGGATGAAGTTCAGTTCCGCGGTGGTTGCGAAGAGGGCCGCATCAATTCCGGAGAGAGGGCCACAGCCAGGGAATCGGTCGGAAATGACAGGGAGGTTTGTTGGTAGCGACTGATTGCCGAGCAGTCGTATGTCCTGGCTGGCCGCGGTCGCGATTTCGATAGCTTGATCGAGGAGCGTGCGTCCGTGCAGGAGCAGCGCAGATTTCTCCTGACCCATGCGGCTGCTCTTACCGCCGATCAGAACGAACGCCGCGACGCGGGTCATAAAGCAATGTTACAGGTTGTCAGGAAGAGAACGCCAGAAGCGAGCGTTAGTTGCTCTTCTCAGGTGGCGCCCACAGAATCTCCATGCCAACGATGCGCCCGGCGAGATCAAGGTCGAGGTTGGCGGCAGCGCGGATGACTGCGTCGCCATTCTGACCGGGAACATCGATGAAGATGCGCGGAGGTACATAGTTCACACCTTCGTGTTTACGGAGGAACGTGAGCGCGTGATCGTTGCGGCAGGCCTTGGGCAGTTCGAAGGTGAAGTCGGCCAGGTCACCGTTTTCGTTTACAGAGAGCGCGGTTTCGATGGGCATACGCTGATGAACGATGCCACCACCTTCTTCCTCCATCATGTAGGGCTTGAAATATACGTAGTACTGGAATCCGACAGACGGGTCGAAGTCACTCCGTTCTACCTGGATCGGCATATGAGTTGGGTTCAAGAATTAGGCCTCAATTAAGTTGGCCGCCTTTTTTATCACAAGGGGGGCAGGGGAGTCATGAGAAATCCAGCGATGGGAGCTATCGGAAATGCGAGGTGGGTTCCCAAATCGCCACCGCGTCAAAATGGCGAGTTATGGGTTTACAACTCTGAAAGCAGGCATATGATCGGTCTGCAAGTTCTGGAAACGAAAGACTTAGGTCTGAAACCCAGTCGCAGAATGAGCACAGATCATGTATATAAAGGGAATACATAAAGGGAAGGAATTCGGTTCTTCGATCGAATTCCAGTGCCAGGGTGCAATCACTATGGAAATGAATAAAAAGATCCCGGTCCGGCTCGCCTGGTTTGCGCTTCTGCTGGCGCTTGCGCTGGCAGTGGGCTGCAACCGTGCGCCCTCGGACGCGAAGCTTACTTCCGATGTCCAAAACCAGATACTCGGGGATTCGAGCATCAGCAGCAAGCAGCAGGTCACGGTACAGGCGGCGAATGGTGTGGTGACTCTATCCGGGACGGTTGCTTCTGACGCCGAGAGGAGTCTTGCCGGTATCGATGCGGGGAAAGTCGCCGGCGTGAAGACGGTGGTGAACAACCTGCAGACGGCCGCTCCGGTGGTAGCCGAAGCTCCGGCGCCGGTTGAACAGACACCACCACCTGCTCCGACGCCAGTTCCAGAAAAGAAGGAAGTGAAGAAGTCGAAGCCGAAGGCTGCGCGCGAACAGCAGGCAGACCACACACCGGCGCCAGCTCCACAGATAGCGCAGAATGAACCTCCGGCAGAGCAGCAGGCCGCTCCGGCGCCGCCGCCGCCACCGCCGCCGGTGCCGAAGGTGACGATTCCGGATGGAACGCAGTTGGCAGTACGTCTGGTGGAAGCACTCGACTCAGGCCGCAACAAGCCGGGAGACGTATTTCACGGGACTCTGTCGCAGCCCATCGTGGTTGGTGACAAAGTGGTGATTCCGGCGAACTCGGATGTAACCGGCCAGGTAACCGACGCAAAGGATGCCGCGCACTTCTCGGGAAGCTCAATGCTTGCGCTGAAGTTGACGACGCTGACGGTGAATGGGAAGACCTACCAGATCAGCACCGAGCCGTTTTCGCAAGAAGGGAAAGGACGCGGGAAGAATACGGCAGCTAAGGTTGGCGGCGGCGCTGCGGTTGGCGCATTGATCGGTGGACTGATCGGCGGCGGTAAGGGAGCTGCGATTGGCGCCGGTGTGGGCGCTGGTGGTGGCACGGCTGCTCAAGGCGTAACCAAAGGTCAACAGGTGACGCTGGCATCGGAGTCGATTGTGAACTTCAAGCTATCGGATTCGCTGACAGTGACACCGGTGGGCCATCACAATCGCAATGCCGATTCGAATGGCAATGGAAATGGCAGCAACGGCAATGGAAACGGCAACGTGAGCCAGAGCAATGATCAGCCGTAGCTGACCTGGAAATACTTCAGGAACAGAGAGCCGGGCTTAAAAGCCCGGCTTTTTTTTGCGAATTGACCGGCCTGAAGGCCGGCGCTTCCACTCTCAGTTTCAGTTCGTATCTCGAATTGGATTACGACGAGTAGAGTCCGACTTCGCTGGTGCCGCGGCGGGTCATGAGCTCGCGGATCGCTTCACGCGGGGATTTGCCTTCGTGCAGGATCGCGTACATCTGCTCGGTGATGGGCATCTCGACCTTGTGCTTGCGAGCGAGGCCGACAGCGGCATTCGTGGTGAGCACGCCTTCGGCGACCATGCCACGCATGCCGGCAATGATTTCGTCGAGCTTGCGTCCCTTGCCGAGTTCGACGCCGACGGTGCGATTGCGCGACAGCCCACCCGTGCAGGTGAGCACGAGATCGCCAAGACCAGCCAGTCCGGCCATGGTTTCGGGACGTCCGCCGCAAGCAATGGTGAGACGCGTAATCTCGGCGAGGCCGCGGGTGATGAGAGCCGCAATGGTGTTGTGACCGAGGCCAAGGCCGTCGCAAACGCCCGCAGCGATGGCGATCACGTTCTTCAGACGCGCCACCGAGTTCGACTCCAGCGATATCGGTGTTGGTGTAGACACGGAAGTTGGGATCACTGAACTCGCGCTGCACCAGGCAGGCAAGCTCCGAATCGGTGGAGGCGATGGTGACGGCGGTCGGGTCGCCACGAGCCACTTCTTTGGCGAAGGAAGGACCGCTGAGCGCACCGATGCGGGAGGCAGAGGAGCCGTTCTTCGAGAGAACTTCGGTGATCACTTGTGACATGCGCAGCAGGGTTTCGTTCTCGACGCCCTTGGTGGCGCTCACGAACATGGTTTCCGGACGGAGACAGGGTGCCATCTGCTGGAAGATGCGACGAGTGTGGTGCGAGGGCATCACGCTGACCACGAGCTTCGCATTGCGCAACGCTTCTTCGAGATTGTTAGTGGCGGCGATGCCGAGGGGGATCGGCATGTCGGGGAGAAATAATTGGTTGACGCCACGCTGCGAGATGGAATCGCAGACTTCTTTCTCGTAAGCCCAGAGCGATACGCGATGCGTTCCCTTGCGTCCGAGGACGATGGCGAGCGCGGTTCCCCAGGCGCCGGCGCCGATGACAGCGATCTCGCTCATGCGCTCGCGCCTTTCTTGCTGCCAAAGCGGCTCTCGGTTCCGGCGAGGAGACGGCGAATGTTCTGGTGGTGCTTGGCGATGATGAGAGCGGCCGCGCCCAAGGTTGTGATCACAAATGCGGGCGTGATGTTACCTCGGTAGAAGAGGAGAGCAAAAACCGGAAATGCAGCGGTGGCTACGATGGATCCAAGTGAAACGTAACGCGAGACTGCAACGATCGCAGCGAAGATCAGCAATACGACGAGCACAGCCTTGGGGGCGAGCGCAAGAAACGAGCCGACTCCTGTGGCGACTCCTTTGCCGCCCTTAAATTCTAGCCAGACAGGAAAGATGTGTCCGAGGATGGCGAAAGCAGCGGCGAGGGCCATGGCTATTGATTTGTCGATGGCGTAGGTTCCGTCGATTTGATAGGTAAATATCGATTGCGCGAAACCGGCCGCAAGGGCAACAGCAGCGTATCCCTTGCTGGCGTCCAGAATTAGCGTGGCGATACCGAGGCCCTTTGATCCCGAGCGCATGACATTGGTTGCGCCGATGTTGCCGCTGCCAGTGGCGCGCACGTCCTCGCCGCGAAACAGACGCACCAGGATGTAGCCGAAGGGGATCGAGCCAAGGAGATAAGAGACTACAGCGACGATGACGTAGATCAGCATAAGTTTTGTGACCATCGGGTCGGTTGGCTGCGGGCGAGACGCCCACAAAACAGCCGGCGAGACGCCGGCGCTACATCAATCACCCGGCGTTACTTAAGCAACGCAAAACGTTCCAGCTTCGTATACTGCGCTCCGGCTGGAGACAGTTTGCTTTCGTAAAGAAAGAATTCCTGCGCCGTCATTGTACCGAAGTCAGGGACGGGGAAGTTCTGCAACTTCTCCGCAAGGTATTTCAGCTTCGAATTCGCATGCTCGCCACGTTTCGGACGAGGGGAACCTGAACCACCGCGCGCGAGCGTCAAATGAGGACGGAACTCGTGCTCTTCGCGGGGAATACCAAGTTGCGAACACGCCTGATCGACTGCGCTCGCGAGCTTTGGCAGGGCATCATCGTGTTGCATGCCGACCCATAAGACGCGCGGCGAATTTGCATTGGGAAAGAAACCGGAGCCGCGGAAGGAAATCGTAACGGGTGCGGCGCTGACTGTGGCCAAGGCGCGCTTCAGCTTCTCAGCGTCGTCCGGCGATCTCTCTCCGATGAACTTCAGGGTGACGTGATACGACGCAGGTTTCACCCAGTTCGCATCGGGCGCAAAGTGCTGTAAGCCTTCGACGAAACGCGTGATGCGCTGGCGAATTTCGTCGGGAATGTCGAGTGCTACGAATAAGCGCATAAAGAAAGAAGTAATTAGTAGTTAGTAGTTAGTAATTAGGCTGATTGCTAGCTGTTGATCAGCTTTCGGCGAAGCATATCTAACGCCATCTGAGTTGAGAAGCGGCGAATGCGTTCGCGGTCTCCGGGAAAGCGGCGCTCGACGACCGCAGTTTCGTGCTCCGTCAGCCAGGGCACAATAGACGAGTCCGACTGGCTTTTCCTCGGTTCCACCGGTAGGACCAGCGACGCCCGTGATCGCCAATCCATAAGTTGCCTGGCATTCGTCGCGTACACCTTCCGCCAGAGCTTGCGCTACTTCTTTGCTGACGGCGCCATGTTGGGCGATCAGCATGGGCGGCACGTTGGCGAAGAGCGTTTTCAACTCGTTCGAATAGACGATGGCCCCGCCTAGGAAATAGCGCGAGCTGCCGCTGAATTGAGTCAAGCGACTGCCCAGCATGCCTCCGGTGCAGGACTCGGCAACGGCGACCGTCGAGTCCTTTAGTTGCAGCAGCAGGCCGACGATATCCTCAAGCGGTTCGCCGCGCGAGTACACGAAGTCGCCGAGCTCTTCTTCGATCTTCACGGCCAGGTCTTCGACCCGGGCCTCGGCGATTTCCCGGGTATCGGCTTTCGAGCGCATGTGTAACTGGATCTCGCCACCGGTCGCGAGGATAGTGGTGTCAACCTGCTCAGCTGCCTTGTAGATGGGAGAGATGCGGGCGTCGCATTCGGATTCGGCTATCATGGCAATGCGCAACGTACGTCGCGCCATGAATTGCTGCGAGACGTGCTTGCGCAAGTCGGGGCAGGCACTGCTCTTCGAACATGGGCTTCAGTTCGTAAGGAGGTCCGGGCAGCAGCATCACATATCGCTGGCGGTCTTCGAACTCGGTCTCGAGCCACTGCCCTGGCGCGGTGCCAAAGTTGTTCTTCAGCACGACTGCGCCATCGATGACTTCGGCCTGCTTTTCGTTATTGGGGGACATACGCCGGCGGCGCTCGGCGAACATCTTGTAGAGAGCGGCAATCAATTCGGGATCGCGATGGATCTCGCGACCGAGTGCAGCGGCCACGCAGTCCCGCGTGAGATCGTCTTCAGTCGGTCCAAGGCCGCCCATGAAGATTGTGATTTCGGCACGTCCGAAGGCGGTTTGTGCAGCCTGGGTCAGATTGCGGCGGTTGTCGCCAACGATGGTCTTGAACGCGACTTCGACCCCGATTTCATTCAACTTTTCCGTGAGGAATAGGGAATTAGTGTCTTGAAAATAAGGGGTAAGGAGTTCGGACCCGATCGCGACGATCTCAGCGTTCACGAGACGAGTTTAAATGAGGGGGAGAGCAAATACATAGATGGATTCCGCTCTCGATGGTCGGGTCGCTGGTCCAGGAACGGGTGTTTTCGGTTCGCAAGGTTTGTGGAGAAGGTAGGGATCGCTTGCCCCGCTCGAGATGACAGAATCCTCGCTTGCGCTCGGATAGGGGCTTCGTGGAATCCCACCCACGCCAAAAGAAGGCGAGGGTGGGGCACCCGTTGAGTTGTGGTTCTAAGAGAAGCCGAGTTCGAGAGAAGCCGAGTTCGTCACGGAAGCAAATAGGTGCGTCGTGCGCGCAGAGGTATCGGAAGAACTTGCGATCGATTGGATTCAAGAGAGAGGAGGTACGGCGCCCCACCCGTACCCTTGTTTTCGATGGAGCAGGCTGCTAACTGCCGGAAGTTGTAGCTGGCCTGTTACTGGAATTCGCGCCCGAGTTTGCGCTCAGGTTGAGTTCCTTGTTCTTCAGCTGGATCTGATCCAGAACGTTGGCACCTGATTTGTTCTGGTGAGTGACAATCGCCTCCGGTTCGAACGATCCGTTTACGAGTTGGGCAGGAACCTGCGCAACTGTCTTGTGACCCTGCAGGATCGAGACTTCAACGTTCGGAGCCGTGCCATTCCACTCCACCTTGTAAGTTCCAGGTGTCAGTTGTTGTCCGTTGACGATTACTTTCTCGGGTATCTCAATGTTCGAGCTGTTTTTGTTGGCTGCGAATGCCGAGAGCGGCAACATCAGGGCCGCCGCGGCAAGGCTAACCGCAAACTTCGATTGCATGGGTGTTCTCCCTTCGGAACCTCTCACGGGCACAGCGTGTGCCATGAAATGGCTCCATACCAATCTGGATGCGGCGGAAGTTGATCCGATGCTTCTACTCTGGGAGTTTGCTTCGAAGAGCGTTGCGGAGGTAACGGAAAGTTACATTTCGGGAGAAGCGAGGACCTTGCCCTGTACGTCCCAGTTGAGGCGGAAGACGGCGTTGTTGGTGGCCAGGATGGCGGCGCGTCCGGCGGCAAAGGCGATGCCTACAAGTCCCTGTCCGGCAACCACCGGTTTGGCTTGCTTTTCAGGCGTGATACGGACGATGCCGCGCTTACCGTTTAGAGAGGCGGCAACGTAGAGATTGGCTTCCTCGTCGAAGGCAATCCCCTGGGGGCGTCCCAATCCGCGGTAAAAGACCTCCGCCTCACCACTCGGATTGATGCGATAGACGGCGTCGAAGCTGGAGGTGGTGGGTCCTGTCACGTAGAGGTCGCCATTGGGCGCGAACGCCAGGTGATAGGCGGAGACACTAGGGTCGAGAGTGGCGAAGACGAAGATTTGGCGGTCGCGAGCGATCTTGAAGATGGTGCCGCTGCGATCGCCGACATAGAGATTCTGCTCCTGATCGAAAGCAATGCCGGTGGCAATGCCCATGCCCTCGGCGTAGGCGCTCATGGTGCCGTTCCGGCCGACGCGATACACCGCACCATCGTGGCGCGAGGAGACATACATTTGGCCCTCGCGGTCGAAGGCAATCGAAGTTGCGTTCATCATCTCGCTAAGGAAAGGCTTGACCGCGTAATTGGTGTCAATCTTGTAGATGGAGACGGGAACTTTCTGTCCGCGCGAACCGGAGAAGGTGACGTAGATATTTCCTTCGGAATCCAGCGCAGGATTGGTGACCGGGATGAAGATTCTCCGCGATGTTGACTGCGACTTTGAGCTGTTCCTGGTTGCTGGCGCCGGCCTGCGTGGAAACGGTGACGGGGCCGGAAGTAGCAGCTTCGGGCACACGCGCGACCACGAACTCGTTGGTGCTGACCACCACCGAACCGTCGGCTTCGCCAAAGCGAACCTGAGGACGCCGAAGATCGAGGGGATTCAGACCGGAACCGATAATGCGGATTTCACCGCCGGGGAGAGCCGCAGTGGGCTCCAGCGCATGGATATGCGGCTGTCCGTTAACGTTCTTCTTAGCTAGCGAGCGATTTGCCGAGCCCATAAATCCTAGATTACTTCAGAATCCCGAAGTGCAGCAGAAGCTGCATCACCACGAGTGCATAGAGTCCCGCGCCAAGATCGTCGACCACGATTCCGGTTCCCTCCGGGAGTTTCTCGAGCCGGCGGATGGGAAAAGGTTTGGTGATGTCGAACGCACGAAAAAGTATAAGTCCCACCAACATGCTTGGCCAGTGCAGCGGGGCTCCGATGAAAGTGAGCAACTGGCCGGCGGTTTCGTCAATGACGACGATACCGGGATCTTTCTTGCCGAGGGCGCGAGCGATTCTGGTTGCCGCGGGGATTCCGATTGCTGTGGCAGCCGCGAGCAAGACGAGATTAACGGGAGCGCGGGCACCTGCGGGCAAGGCATGCCCAACGGCAAACCAGATCAACGTGGTAGCTAGCGATGCCCAGGTGCCGGGTCCCGGTTTGAGCAGTCCAGTGAAGAAAAAAGTTCCTGCGATCCAGGCCCAGGCTGGAGCGAGGCGGCTTTTTGGTTCCAAATCAGCTGCTTTAGTGGTTCCGGCGACGTTCATTCGGGTTCCGGTAAGCAGTTGTACCAGAACCTTCGGCCGAAATGCGAGAGGAGGACGGAGGAGCGAAGTCGACATCTTCGGAATCGTTGACAGGTGTAGAGATTACGTAGCCGCCACTCGCCCATCGACCGAGATCAATCAGGCGGCAACGATCGCTGCAGAAGGGGAAGCCGGGATCGGAGCGCAGAACAATCTTGCGACAGGTTGGACAGCGCAGAGTTACGAGTTGTTTGGCCATGGCGCGTGACCTTCTGTAATTTGGATGCTGCTGTCAGAGCCGGTGATGCGGAAGATCAGACAAGCCGGGTGACTAAGTCGTAATCGTGCGATTCTGTAACTTCGCAGCGGTAGAAATTTCCGGGTTGCGGATCGGCGATACCGGCAAAGTCGGTGACGTACACCTTGCCGTCAATCTCAGGCGCATGCATCTCTGTCCGGCCTTCCCAGAGAAGATCGCTTTCCGAGGATGGCCCTTCCAGCAGGATATCGAACTCACGGCCAACCAGCGTCTTCTTCCGTTTGCGGCTGATACGTTGCTGGATCTGCATCAGCTTCTTGCGGCGATGCTCGATTTCGCGCGAGGAAAGTTTCTGGTCGAGGGCGAAAGCGCCGGCCCCTTCCTGGTCGGAGTAGGCGAAGGCTCCCATCCAGTCAAACTGGGCGGTTTGTACGAATTGGCAAAGTTCTTCGAAATCCTGCTCGGTCTCGCCGGGGAAGCCGACGATGAACGAACTGCGCAGCGTGACGTTGGGGATGGTACGTCGAATCTTCTCGATGGATTTGAGGAAGATGTCGGAACCCGCCCCTCGCTTCATCCGCTTTAGAACGGCTGGGGCCGCATGCTGTAACGGCACGTCAACGTAGGAGCAGATTTTCGGGTGGCTGGCGATGGTGTCCAGTAAACGGCCGGTGATCTTGTTGGGATACGCGTAGAGGAAGCGCACCCAGCGAAGATCTTCAATCTGCGCCAGCTTTTCGAGCAGCAGTGCGAGACCATCTTTGAGGTTCAGATCTTCGCCGTAGCAGGTGGTGTCCTGGCCGATGAGCGTGATTTCGCGGACGCCGTTTCTGGCAAGACGCTCGGCTTCGGCGATTACAGACTCGAAGCGGCGCGAACGAAATTTGCCGCGCAACTGGGGGATGATGCAGAAGGCGCAAGGGTGATCGCAGCCCTCGGCAATCTTGATATAAGCGGAATACTTCGGCGTCGCCAGCACGCGAGGCGTTTCTTCGTCGTAGAGATAGTTGGGGAGATCGGCAACGGCGCCGTCCCAGTTCTCGCGGGAAAAGCGTCCGGCGGCTTCGCGGGAATCGCCTTCAGCGCGGCTGGTAAGAATGTTGAAGGGTGACGCAGTTGAAGGACGCGGTTTCGGCTGGATTCCGGCGGCCCGAAGGATGTTCTCCAATTCTCCGGTGCCAACGACGGCGTCAACTTCTGGAATGTTCTTCTGAATATCGTTGCGGAAGCGCTCGACGAGGCAGCCTGCGACGATTAGTTTTTTTGCAGATCCGCCGGCCTTGTGCTGCGCCATCTCGAGGATGGTGTTCACCGACTCCTGCTGCGCGCTCTCGATGAAGGAGCAGGTGTTTACGACGATAACGTCGGCATCTTCGGCTTTGGGAGTAAGTTCAGCGCCGGCACGGGCCAGCAGTCCCATCATGACCTCGCTATCGACGAGATTCTTAGGACAGCCCAGGCTGACGAATCCGACCTTGGTCGGAGCGGTGGCCTGAGTTTTCGTCTGGGGTGCCTCAGTGAGTTTCAAATCAGACATGCAATCTTTCTATTCTACCAGCCGAATCGACTTGCCTGGCTGGGACATGCTAGGGACGATCCAGCAGTCGAAATAGACGCTCTTTCACTGAGGGCCATTCCGCGGCGATGATCGATAACCTCACCGAATCGCGAGGGATAAAGTCGGCGGCCATCCGGTGCGCCCGCAAAATGCCTTCGAAGCGGCCGCCAATGCGTTCCAGGGCTGCGCGTGACCGGGCATTTCTTGCATCCGTATGGAAACAGACGCGCAATACCCGCCAGACCTCAAAGGCGTGGGTGAGCATCAACAGCTTCGACTCGGTGTTTGACGCCGTGCGAATGGCCGAGCGTGCGAACCAGGTGTAGCCAATTTCGCAGGCGTCAGGATACTCGCGGTTGTGCGATGGATGGCCTTGCGGCCAGGCCCAGCGCTCCAGGTTCCAGAAGCGGGTCGATCCAATCACCATTCCGTCCTGGGCCCGCAAGATTGCAAAGGGAACAGCAGTGCCCGCATCTTTCCATGCGAGAGCGGTGTCGACGTACCTGGCGGCTTCTGCTCTTCCTTGCGGAACCGGGCTCCACTGATAAAGGTCGTGGTCTTCTCCCGCGGCTGCCGCTAACCCTTCGATATGGCGCGCCTGTAGCGTTTCTAGATGAACATGCTTACCCTGCAGAATCACATCCCCACAATTCATGTATTGACTATGCATCGAGTCCCGATGAAGTGGCAACGGGAGGAGTGACTTGTGGTCATGTCCTAGTCACTCCCGTACAACCCGGCGTCCAATTACCTGCCAGACGACGACGTGCTATAACTCAACCGAATGTTCAGTTCTAACCAAGGCACCATCCGCCTGTTTCGATTCTCAGGGATCGACGTCTTCCTGCATTGGTCGTGGTTTTTTATCGCGATTTTCGAGATTAATGGGAGAAAAGGGCAGTATTCATCTTTCATCTGGAATGTTCTGGAGTACCTTGCACTGTTTCTAATCGTGATGCTGCACGAGTTTGGGCATTCTCTGGCGTGCCGGCAGGTTGGGGGAACCGCAAATCGCATCGTGCTGTGGCCGCTGGGCGGAGTGGCTTATGTGGATCCACCGCCGCGTCCAGGAGCTACTCTGTGGAGCATCGCCGCGGGGCCATTGGTGAATGTGGTCCTCGCTCCACTGTTGTATGGACTGGGCTTCCTGGGCAAGTCGATGGGGTGGTGGCTACTTTTCCCAAACGCTCACGCCCTGCTTCGCGCGGTATACGTGATCGATCTCGTTCTGCTCGGCTTCAACCTGCTGCCGATCTATCCGCTGGATGGCGGCCAGATGTTTCGCTCCGTCCTGTGGTTTGTCCTCGGACGCGCCCGCAGCCTGATGGTCGCTACCGTGCTCGGCTTGGTCGGTGTGGTCGGGTTTGTGGTTCTTGCTTTCTATCTCCAGTCAGTCTGGTTAGGGATTCGTCGCCGTGTATATGCTCCTGAATTGCTGGAGCGGATTGCAGCAAGCGCGCGTATTACTGAAGATGGCGAAATTGCCGAGGCGGCACGGGTTCTCTTGTCCGCGCTGCCAGCAAGCGCCGCCGGTGGGCGAGTTCTGGAAGTGCGGCAAGTGCGGACAGGCGTTCGATACGTTCGCGACCAATGCTACGTGTCCGTATTGTTCGACCCAGTTTTCTTCGACGCGGTGCCTGGACTGCGGCGGTCTCAACGCGATGAGCGAGTGGACGGCGCAAGTGTACGCGGTACCGCACTGAGCCTGGGCTATTGTGCGGACGCAAAGCGATATTCCGGTTTCAGTTCACAACGGTACGATTTCGTCTGATCGTTCGCGACGGAAACCTTGCACTCGGCCCAACTCAAGCACAGATCCGGCCCCAGCGGATAGATCACATCCTCCGTGTTCACGGTGGCCTGGATGCTCAGTCCTGATGCGGTTGGCGGCAGGTTGAAGTTGAGCGTCTGGCCGAAGATTACCGGGTACAAGTCAAGATTCAGATCGTTCACCATGGGATGGACGACCTCGGCTTCGATCAAGAACGTCGCGGTATCCGACCAATTCAGTGCAGAGACGTCCATCTTGCGCCCGTCGTCAGAAACAGTATTCGACTCGATACGGGTGAAGGCGCACGGTCCAGAGATGCAGGAGACACGCGCATGCTGGAACTGGTTTCCCGCGCCGGCATCGAGGGTGATGCTGCCGATTGAGGCCTTCCATTTGCCGTCGGGAGAGCATGGAATGCTTCCGGCGCACCAGATGTTTCCCTTATTCGCGACCTGAAACGTTTTCACCACGCTTCCGGTATTAACTGTGGTGGTTTGCTGGATAGAATATCGCACTACGACGTTAGAAACGTCAGTGAGCGGCCCCTTGGGCAGCATCGGATTGGCTTCGTGCAGCGGCGCCAGGCGTGCAAGCACGAGCCTGCCCTCGGAAATCTCCATCACATCGAGAGGCTTGTAATCGGCGTGCGCGAAGTGGAGGTCAATGGGAGCTCCCTTGGGAACTCCTGGGCGCATGATCATGTGAAAGAAGCCGAGTTCGTTGGTCTTCGCTTCTCCGACGGAGGAACCACTGGTTGCGGTTACCACGGCATCGGAAATTGGCTGCTGTTTTTGTGGGTCCGGGTCGCTCTTTAATACGGATCCTTCCAAGACGGACGGGGGCAAGAGATGGGGCTTGGGCCGATAAAACTTCAGGAATAGAGTGGCAGCGACTCCCAGCAGAATGACAACACCAGCTGCCCAGATCGCCAGCTTCCGGCGACGTGATTGAGGAACAACCTCGGGCGTGAAGATCTCGGGCATTTCTTTTCCCACAGTATCCCTGCGGAAGCAAAGAAAGCAAGATGCGCCGCTTTATCTCGCAGCGTATTCGTTCTAGATTAGTTGTGGGGGAAAATCGTTGAGCTACAACAAGCTTTCGCGGCGAGAGATGATCAGGCAGCTTGCAGGGGCTGGTCTCGCGATTCCGTTCTCCCGAGTTGAAGCGTTTGGCGGCGATCAATCAAACGGCGGTTCTCCAGTTTGCAGTGCCCCGCAGCCCACGCTGACTAGTCTGAAGCCTGACGATGATGCGGTGCTGGAAGAGATCGAAAAGGTCACGTTCCGGTATTTCGTCGAGCAGGTGAATCCGGCGACCGGTCTGGTGAGGGACCGATCCAACGTTCGCGCACAGGAAAACAACACTGTGGCGAGCATCGCCGCAACGGGGTTCGGACTCACGGCGCTCTGCATCGGAACTCAGCGTAACTACATTTCACTTCCGGACGCTCGCAACCGCGTACTGGCAGCCCTGCGGTTCCTGCTGAAGAAGGTTCCCCATCATCGTGGATTTTTCTATCACTATGCGGACATGAATACTGGTGAGCGCCAGTGGGATTCCGAGGTCTCTTCGGTCGACACTGCGATTCTGCTCTGTGGCGTGCTGACTTGCCGCCAATATTTTCTGAATACCGAGATCAGGGCGCTGGCGCGGGAGATCTTCGATCGGGTGGAGTGGAGCTGGTTGTCGGAGGACACGCCTCTGTTGCCGCACGGATGGCTTCCCGAGATTGGGTTTCTTCCATACCGCTGGGACTACTACAGCGAGTTGATGATGATGTATCTGCTCGGGCTGGGTTCGTCCACTTATCCGTTGCCGGAGGAGACGTGGAAAGCGTGGAAGCGAAAAACATTTGAGTACCATGGGCTTCGCTACATCGGTTCATTCGCGCCGCTATTTGTGCATCAGTATTCACAGGCCTGGTTCGATTTTCGTAACAAGCGGGATGACTATGCTGACTACTTCCAGAATTCGATGATCGCGACCGACGTTCATCGGCTGTTCTGCCTGGAACTGGGTGGACGGTTTCCGAGTTATAGCGACGATTTGTGGGGGATCACGTCTTCTGATTCCGAGCACGGTTACGTGGCTTGGGGAGGTCCGCCGCAAATGGGTCCGATTGACGGCACGGTGGTACCCAGCGCCTCGGCAGGCTCGCTGCCTTTTTTGACGCAACCCGTGATGCGCGTTCTGAGGAACATGCGCACTCGTTATACAGCGGCGTGGTCGCAATACGGCTTCGTCAATGCTTTCAATCCGGTGAACAACTGGTACGACAAGTTTGTCGTCGGCATCGATACCGGAATCACACTGCTGATGGCCGAGAATGTCCGCACCGGATTTCTTTGGAAGATCTTCATGCAGAACCGGGAGGCGCAGCGAGGGATGCAGCGCGCCGGATTCACACCTTATACGGCACCGCCGCAGACAAAAGCTGCCGGATAAGACGAAAACGAAAAGGTTCACTTGCCTTTCACTTCTGCGTAAATCTCCGGGAGACGTCTGGCATCTTCGGGCGAGTCGCCAAAGCGAGCACGCTCGTAGGCGCGCGTAAAGTTGTCGACTGATCTCCGCAGCGAGTCCTCGCGAATTGTCTGCACGAATTCTTGCGGCGTTTGCGATGGCAACTTGGAATAACCCCGGCGCGCCGCCGAGCGCAGCATTCGTTCGTACCAGACGACGGCGGCAAGACGCGGCGATTTCGCGGGCGAACGCGCGACACGGATGTCGGCCAACGCGCGCAGGATCTCCCGCGACTTCGCCAGGAACAAGATGAGCGCCAGAATGACGAGGACCGCGGACGACCAGCGCCCGGGTGCACGAGAGACCTTGTCGGTGAGGCGTTCGGCGCGCGCCAGCATACGGCCGTAAGTGTCGTGCATCCAGCGCCCGATGTTCCAGAGGGTATCGTGACTGCGAGAGGCAGCGGTATTGGTGAGCGCGCGCTGATGAGAAAAGTCGTAATTGATGATCCATTCGCGCCAGAACTCCTGGGCCGCATCCAGGTAGCTCATCAGGCGGCTCATTCCACCGTGCGCGTATTGGGGATCGGGAGGAGTCGGGTCAAAGGCGGTCCATCCAACGGAGGGCAGGTAGACTTCGACCCAGGAGTGCGCATCGCGGGCGCGAATAATGTAGTTGCCACTGACCGGGTTGTATTCGCCGGTGCGAAATCCGTTCACGATACGCGCGGGAACTCCCAGCGAGCGCAGCATCACAGCCATCGAAGACGCGAAGTATTCGCAATGGCCCTGTTTACGCTGGAAGAGAAAGTCCGCCAGAGGATCGGGCGCCGGGCGATCGGACATTTGCAAGGTATAGCCGAAATTCGTGCGCAGATAATGCTCGATGGCCGAGGCCTTATCAAAAGCAGAATCCGAGCCCGCAGTCAGTTGGCGCGCCAGGGCTGGGATACGTTTGTCGATGGAGGGCAGTTGCAGATCGATAAGCGCGATGTCGGGCGGAATTGGCCCGCTCTGCCGAAGAGTACTGCGAGAGGGTTGGAGCATGAGAGATAAACCCTCGTAGCTCTCGGTGACGTGGTTGTGATCCTCGTTGAGCAATGCGCCGTTCTCGTCGATCGCCATATCGCGGAAACGGCCACTGACTTCGACCGGCACGGGAGCGAGGAAGATCACATTGGTCCCGATCGGCTCCATGATCACGGTGTACTTAACCATACGACCCTGGCCCAGTTCGCGAATCGAAGGCGGCAGATTATGGCGCTCAACCTGCAATGCCCGCATGGGGGATTGATCGGAGATGATTTCGACTTCGGGCGATTCGTTCGTCCAGGTTCGGCCGTCGAACTGCGTCAGCGCAATGCCACGCCAGCGAAGATCGAGGTTTCCTTCACCTTCAACCTGAACATGCATGACCACCGTGTTGGATTGCTGGATGCGTCCGATTTCGCCCAACTGAACATGGTCGCTGAATCCAGTGGTGAATTCGGTATGCGGCGCGTAGGCGCTCAGATATCCCGCCGAGAAGCGGGGCAATAGAAAGAAGAGGATCGTGGAGAACGCAGCAATTCCGGCGACAAGCAAAAGGCTGTTCAGGGAAAGCCAGCGAACGACTTGCCGGGTGAAGGTGCGCTGTTGAGGGATGTGCCCGCGATGAATGGCTTTGATCAGCGCGCGACGAAGCTCCATGACGATGAAGGTGTTCACCGCGAGCAAAAGGAAGACGGTAAAAATCGGTAGAAAGCTGCTGCTCACGGTCAACACCGATGCCGCGAGAACCGCAAGAAAGGAAAGCACAGCGAGGTAGATGTAATCCCGCGGTTTCTGAATGGAAAACAGTTTGAGGACAAGACTGAAAAGGACGAGATGAACGGTTGCCGCAACGTAACTACCGGAGACCAGGAACAGATCGCCAAAAAAGACCAGCACATAGAGGATGGTCAGATAGTTCGTCCAGCGAAGGGGGATCTGAAGATCGCGATTACGCGCCAGCAGGTAACCGCGGACGAGAAGCGCAGACGCGACAAAAGCTGTAGACAGCCAATCGAGGCGGCCGGTGGTGGCGAGCGCCACGAATCCGATGACGACCAGGAGAAAGAGAGAGACCTGGAAATACTTTTCGACAGCAAAAGCAAAGGGCGTATTCAGAGCAGCTAGAGTGAGCGGCTCCGAGGGAGTTGCTGACCTGGCTTTGCGAAAGCGCTGCAGCACTCCGCTATTGTTCGTCATTCGCGGCAAGAAGAAAAGAGGGAGAGGCACACGAGAGGGCAGAGACGATTTGCTAGAATCAAGGGTCGGGCATCGGTCCCACGCGACGCAATCCCGCCAACCCCGCCAGGTCCGGAAGGAAGCAACGGTAACGGGCTAGTGCTTGTGCAGTGGGGTAGCCGGTGCTCGGCTTGTTTTTATCTGCTGTCAAGCTATTCGTCCCTTGGCCCGCCTATCAACAGCTTCAAAAAATTAATATTACGTTCTGTTTCCTGCTTCGTCTGGAGAGGGTAGGATTGCCTGAGCCGAGGAGGCACTATGAAACGGCGAGAGTTCCTGGTTAAGACGGCTGGCGCGGTGGGAGCGGCATGGTTGTCGCGAGGGATGACAGGCGAGCTTTTTGCGGATTCGACGCCGCTGAAGAAGTTCACGGCCACCGATACTGTGACGCTCGGACATACAGGAATTCAAACCAGCCGCCTGGCGATGGGTACGGGGACAGTGGGTTCGGGACATCATTCGAATCAGACCGCGCTGGGAGTGAAAGGGCTATCTGACCTGCTTCTGAACGGTTACGACAATGGCCTGCGCTTCTTCGATGCCGCTGATTCGTATGGAAGCCATCCGCATGTGGCCGAAGCGTTGAAGCACGTGAAGCGCGACCAAGTGACGGTTCTGACCAAGTCGTGGGCGCGGGATCCGAAGGAGATGCGGGCGGACATCGATCGCTTCCGGAAAGAACTGGGAACCGACTACATAGATGTTTTCCTGATGCACTGCCTGACCGAGGCAGACTGGACGACGCGCTACCGAGGGGTGATGGACGCGCTCGAAGAGGCAAAGCACAAGGGAATCATTCGCGCGCATGGATGCTCATGCCACAGCATCGAGGCGCTGCGGGCCGCGGCGAAGTCACCGTGGGTCGAGGTCGACCTGGTTCGGCTGAATCCGATTGGATCGCACATGGATGCCGATCCGCAGACGGTGCTTGAGGTTGTCAAGGAAATGAAGGCGGCGGGCAAGGGCGTGGTCGGAATGAAGATATTGGGTCAGGGCGATATGCGGAATCGGCAGGATGAGGCGATTCGCTACGCGCTGTCGACGGGAGTGCTCGATGCGTTCACGATCGGCGCCGAAAGCAAAGCCGAACAAGAGGACTTGATGAGACGAATTGCGGCGGCATGAGTAGTTTACTGATTCACATCCCCGGGGGTCGGCTGAATAGACTTTTCACTTTCGAAGCTTCAAAATAGAAGATTCTATTCAGGAGAAGACCTTTGAATAATGGTATTCGGGTAAAGATTTCTGCGCTCGGAACCTATGTACCCCCCCGCATTCTTTCCAATCACGACCTGGAACAGATGGTCGATACCAACGACAAATGGATCATGGAGCGCACCGGGATTCGCGAACGGCACCTGGTGGATAAAGGTGTGGCTACCAGCGATTTGGGTGCGGAAGCCGCGAAACAGGCGCTGTGCCGCCGGGGTCTGAAAGCTACCGACATTGAAACGTTAATCGTGGCCAGTGTTACTCCGGACATGATGTTTCCGGCCACGGCATGCCTGATCCAGAACAAGATTGGCGCGCCAGGAATCTGGGGTTTCGATATTTCCGCTGCGTGTTCCTCCTTTCTCTATGCACTACAGGTGGGAACGCAGTTTGTTCAGACAGGCGCGCAAAAACGCGTGATGGTGGTAGGCGCCGACGTGATGTCGTCGATCATCGACTACACGGATCGCGCGACCTGCGTAATCTTCGGCGACGGCGGCGGTGCGGTAATCCTCGAGGCTGCCGATGAAGGTCTGGGGATGATCGACTACCTGCATGAGATTGATGGCTCAGGAGCGTGTTCCCTGTATATGCCCGGCGGCGGGAGCTTGAATCCGCCGACACATGAAACTGTCGACAAGAAAATGCATTACGTTCACCAGGATGGGCAGGCAGTTTTCAAGTTCGCGGTGCGCAAGATGGCGGAGGTCTGTGACACCTTGCTGAAGCGGAACGGACTGACTGGCCACGACGTGAATGCGTTTATACCGCACCAGGCGAATAAGAGAATTATTCTGAATACGGCTGAGCGCCTGGGCATGGATCTCGACAAGGTGATCATTAACATTGACCGCTACGGCAACACCACGTCGGCGACGATTCCGCTAGCGATGCAGACCGCAATCGATGAAGGCAAGTTAAAGAAAGGCGACCTGGTGCTGGTGGCAGCCGTGGGCGCGGGATTTACAGTCGGCGCTGCGTTGCTGAAGTGGGCGTACTAAAAATCGGCCACGGATTTCAAAGATAAAATCAACCACGGATTTTACGGATAAACACGGGTAAAAACCAAGAAGGTTAAAACCTTTATGATTTTGATCGGAGGAATCCGTGAGATCCGTGGCTAAGCTCTTACGGGTGAGTCATCGTTTCGGGCTTCACCGTCGCGTCGAATTCTTCCCCAGTCAGATATCCAAGCTTTAAGGCGGCTTCGCGCAGGCTGCTGTGGTCGACGTGCGCGGTATGCGCGATTTTTGCAGCCTTGTCGTAACCAACCTTTGGCGCGAGAGCGGTCACGAGCATCAGCGAATTGTTTACGTAATAGTCGACCTGCTCGCGATCCACTTCGATGCCGTTAATCATGAACTCCACAAAGCCGCGGCACGCGTCAGCGAGCAACGTGACCGAGTGCAGGAAGTTGTAGATGATGACCGGCTTAAAGACGTTCAGCTCGAAGTTGCCCTGCGATCCCGCAAAGCCCACTGCCGCAGTGGCACCGTGCACCTGGGCGGCGACCATGGTCATTGCTTCTGACTGCGTGGGGTTGACTTTGCCAGGCATGATCGACGATCCCGGCTCGTTCTCGGGGATGATCAATTCGCCAAGGCCGCACCGTGGCCCAGACGCAAGCCAGCGAATGTCGTTGGCGATCTTCATCAACGAGGCGGCTAGGGTTTCCAGAGCGCCTTGCGCGAAGACGATTTCGTCGTGCGCAGAGAGAGCCGCGAACTTGTTGGGATGCGAGCGGAAGGGCAGTCCGGTGAGTTGTGCGATTTTGGCGGCGGCGCGTTCGGCGAATTCGGGATGAGTGTTCAATCCGGTGCCGACGGCAGTGCCGCCGATCGCCAGGTCATAGAGTCCGTCGAGCACGAGTTTCAGGCGCTGGACGTCACGATCGAGCAGGGAGGCCCATCCGGAGAATTCCTGGCCGACGGTGAGCGGCACTGCGTCCTGCAGATGGGTGCGGCCGATCTTGACGATGTTCTCGAACTGCTTGGCCTTGGCGGCGATGGCATCTCGCACTTGCTCTACGGCCGGAATCAGAACTCGCTCCACGCGCTCGGCAGCGGCGATGTGCATGGCAGTCGGGAACGTGTCGTTCGACGATTGCGACATGTTGACGTCGTCGTTGGGATGGATCGGCTTCTTCGATCCGAGTACACCGCCGGCGATCTCGATGGCGCGGTTCGAAATAACCTCGTTGACGTTCATGTTGGTCTGAGTGCCGCTACCGGTTTGCCAGATACGCAAAGGGAACTGGTCGCTGAGTTTGCCGGCAATGACTTCGTCTGCCGCTTGCACGATCAGCTTGGCTTTATCGCCAGAGAGCTTGCCGAGTTCCTGATTCACGAGTGCCGCGGCTTTTTTCAGGATGGCAAAGGCGCGGATCAACTCGGGCGGCATGGTGTCGCGCCCGATGTCGAAGTGATGCAGAGATCGCTGCGTCTGAGCGCCCCAGTACACGTTCGTGGGAACTTCAATCTTTCCCATGCTGTCGGATTCAATGCGGGTGGGCTGCTCAGTCGAGGCTGCCATAGGGAACTCCTAACAAGTGCCGTATATGCGACGTGATTTCAGGAAGAGAACCGAAAATTATAGCAACGCGTCCGCCCGAGGTGTGTTCTGCGACACCCGGCGGTGTGATCAGGCGCACCTCGCGGAATTGCCGGCGTCGTATGCTGTGCGTTGCTTTCGGGGGAGTGTTTGAACCGGAGCGTCGCTATAGGCAATCCAATCGCTAGCAATTAAAGTGATCTGAATGGAAGAACTGGAGATACAAACACAGACGCGCACTGCAGCCGAGCGCTCGCGGGATCAGCAATGGGACGTGATCATTGTAGGTGCGGGACCGAGCGGACTGGCGACCGCTATCGAATGCCGCCGCCGGGGCCTTTCCGCGCTGAACATCGACAAAGGTTGCGTGGTGAATTCGCTGTTCAACTATCCCACAAACATGACGTTCTTCACCACGCCGGAGCTGCTGGAGATCGGCGAGATACCATTCAGCACGGAGAATAATCGCAAGCCCAACCGTGCTGAGGCGCTCGAATACTACCGGAAGGTGGCGGCACACTATCGGCTCGACTTCCGGCAGTACGAAACCGTAACTCGAGTGGCCGGGCAGGACGGCCAATTTGTTGTGCATACGGTCGACCAGCATGACCGCGCGCATGCGTATAAAGCACGGAAGATCGTGATTGCCATCGGGTATTACGATCTGCCGAACTATCTTGGAATCGCGGGCGAGGATTTGCCCAAAGTTCTGCACTATTACCGGGAGCCCCACCCTTATTACGACACCGACGTGGTGGTGATTGGGGGGAAGAACTCCGCGGCGATTGCGGCGCTGGAATTGTATCGCCATGGTGCGAGGGTGACCCTGGTGCATCGCGGGTCAGGGATGCATCCGCACGTGAAGTACTGGATCAAGCCGGACATCGATAATCGCATCAAGGCAGGCGAAATCAAAGCGTACTTTCGCAGCGAGGTGCGTGGGATCACTACGGATGAGGTGATCATCGCCACGCCCGATGGCGGAGTCGAGTTGAAGAATGATTTCGTTTTCGCATTGACGGGATACCATCCCGATTATGATTTTCTGCGTGCGCTGGGGATGGAGTTGACGACCGATCAGTGCCGCCCGCTATGCGATCCGACGACGCTGGAGTGCAATGTGCCGGGAATTTATGCTGCAGGCGTGATTGTGGCGGGCGCTAAGACGAACGAGATATTCATCGAGAATGGGCGCTTTCACGGAGTGCAGATCGCCAAACATATTGCCGAGAAGCTGGAGGGCGAGGGAAGACGCGAGCCGGATTATTCAGAATCGACATAAACCCGGGCCACGGATCGCACGGATCCTACGGACCGAGTCAGGTCAGGACAGATCTACGGCTTCTTCGCCCAGTTGTTCGTTGATGAGACGGGAGACTCAGCGGTTTCAGTGCTTCCCCAGTTTTTGTCAGGACAAAAGTTTTCGCGTCTTCGGACCAATCGAGCTTGAAACTGGTAGAGAGTGCTGAAATCCAGATCTGGCGTACGGGAGCGTTTGGGGAAATGACGAAGCGGCCCGCAGGTTCGTCGAAGCTGATATGCAGCGCCCCGGACTGATCTTCCACTTCCATATCGGCGGACTCTTCGGCAGTGATCAAGCTGCGCTTCAAATCTTCTAAAGCGGCATCGGCTGCGCGCCGGAACTGCTGTTCATCTTGCGTCATGCGGTGATTCTAGCAAAGCGAAGGCTACTGGCCCGAGGCGGCGGCGGACTGTGTGTTGCCGGTGCTGCTGCACCCATTGATGCCGTGTTCGATCGCGGTGCCTTCTTCGTAATCATTCCAGGTCACGATCATCAAAAAAGGGAGTTGGCGGCTGTCGTTGTAGTAGCGGCGGAAGAGACGAACGGATTCTTCAAACGTGCGTCCGCAGCGATCGCTCATATGGCGGTTCTGTGACCAGGAGGCGCGCGTGTCGTTGAAGCCGGGCCACGCGGCCCCGACGGCAATCTTGTTGGGATATTGCGAGCTCATGCGCGTGTAGAAATCTTGCAGATACTGCTCGCCCCAATTACTGCCGTCGCGCTGCCAACCCACACGGCCGGGTTGCACCCAAGCGTAGAAGCCGTCGAATGCGTTCGGATAGTGCGTGTTGATGTCCTTGAAGATGAGTAGCGGTGGATCTTCCCAGCTGTTCACAACTTCGCGCACGCGATTCCAGTCGGTGCCGCCGCTCTTAGGAAAAATGAAAATCATTGGACGTCCGTTGAAGCGCAAGTAGGCGCCGCGCGATGCGACGGCGTGCGGTCCGATGTAGCGGTCGTAGGCATATTGCAGGTCGACGAGCACGGCTTCGGTGTTCTGGCCGACGTACTCGGTGTCCTCGTCATACATGATCGCCGTCTGAAAGCTGTTTTGCGCGGCGGCCTGTTGCAGTAAGGCGTAGCTCTGATCCTCGAACTGCTTGCGCGGGCCGTACCAGTTCACTACGAAGGCGTCGATGCCGAGGCCCTTGGCTTCGGAAACCTGGCGCGCGAGCACGTTCGGATCATGCGAGGAATAGCCGACGCTGATGTGTTTGGGCTCGCCAAACCAGGGCTGGTAGGCCGCGAGCAGGCGCGGAGATCCCTCGGTGCCTTGCAGTTGAGCGGCTTGCGCGAGGCTCTGGCGGACGTCGGTGGTGTGCCGACTGCACCCAGTGGCGATGGAGAGAGAAAGCAATATAAGAGCGAGCTTGCGAAAATCTGGCATCCCAAGCTCTTGGATGTAGATGGTACGAGCAGAGTTGGCAGGGCTCGTGAGTGTCACCTGAGGCGAGCAGACGGTGGTAGCATTTTCGCCGGTTTCATGCGGGCTGCTCGGCCTGCGGGAAAGAGAGAAATCATGGCGCAGAAAGTGATTGATGTGGTGGGCGTATCGAAAGAGAGCTTCGCGAAGGCAGCAGAGAATGCGGTTCAGGAAGCAGCGAAGACAGTGCGCGGATTGAAGTGGGCGCGCGTGTCGGAATTTGAAATGGAGACGGACGGCAAGAATGTGACGCTGTATCGCGCGACAGCGAGGATTTATTTCGATATCGAACACTAAACAGAATAGGTAATAGAGCTATAGGTAATTGGTAATTGAAAAGCAACTGAAAATGCTGCTCCGCTTTTCGATTACCAACTGCCCGATTTACGAGAACCCAATTCGTTAGTGACTCAAAGCTTTGTCGAAGAAGTTGGCCATGAGGTGGTGTGCCTCGACCGACTCGGGCAATTTGAACTGGTTCCAGTAGGCATGCGGAAGGCCCTCGAAGACAACGAGTTCTGCATTACTGTTGCCGGCATTCAGAAATGCCCGATGCAGAATGGACGTGCCGCTGAGCAGCAAGTCGCGTTCGCTGGTGATGAAGAGCGTGGGTGGCATTCCTTTCAGATCGGCGAACACCGGCGATAGGACCGGATCGCGGCGATCGGTTGAGCCTACGTAGGGAGGATCCGGCAGTGTGTTGGGAGGATCGTTAAGCGGTCCTTGCAGTCCGCGAAGTCCGAAGAGCGCTCTGGAATCCCCCGGGCGCGTGAAGTCACCAAAGCCGGAAAAGATGCCGAGCGCGGCCGGAAGCGGAAGCCCGAGCTGTTTCAATTTCACTGCAACCTCGGCTGTCAGAACCGCTCCGGCCGACGTTCCATACATGACCATGTTCTGAGGCTTGTAAGTCTTCAGCAGTTCCTTATAGACAGCGACTGTATCGTCGACAGCGGCTGGGAACGGGTACTCCGGCGCGAGCCGATAACGAATCGCGACGACCTTGGTTTGCGTCAGGCTTGCGATCGGGATGGTCTCGGCGACGGAGCCCCAGTCGGCACGAAATCCGCCACCGTGAATGTTGATGAGCACGCGATCCTGCTTATTCGCCGGAATCGTGGGCGGCGTGATGATGCGTACGGGGACGCCTGCGATTTTGTCTTCCGTCACTTTTGTCGGATACATCCCCTGCATGTCGATTGCGAGCTGTTTCTGCCAGGCTTCGGCACGAGCTTTGTTTTGCTCGTCGGTAAGAGGCGGGTCAGTGTCGGGAATTGGTTCGGAGAGCCACTTCTGCGAATCGGGGCTGACGGTCTTCGGGACTGGCACGACGCGTGTCACGTGCGCGACGCCGTTGGCGTCGATGAAGCTGGAATTCGTTTGCGGAACGGCGTGCTTTTCTTGCGAGTAAGAGATGGTGGCGATAAGGACTACCGTGGAGATGAGAAATGAATTGCGAAGCGACAAGAGTGGCTCCCGGATTGTGATGGACAGCGGCGCAGAGTAAGGTACGTCCGCGAGGCGAGTGGCGCAAGTAAAACCATCACCCCAGAGGACGCAGAGAAGCTCACGGGTGCGAGATGACTTCGTAGTGCGCGGCGCGATCGTCGTGATGCTTCAGATATTTTCGCCGCTCTTCGGGGATGATGGAGACTTCGTAATCGGGTCCAGCGAAAGCTTTGAGAGCGTCGATGGATTCCCACAAAAGAATGGTGATGAACTCGACATCGTCGCCGACGTTGCGGCGCAGGAAGTAGCTGCCCTTGAATCCGGAGACTTTGCTGATGCCGGGAAGCAGTTCGGGTTTGAGCATGGACTCGTAGGAGTCCGCATTTTCAGGAGTGGTGGTGCCGTGCCACACGCGCGCGATCATAAGGAGATTGTGAGACGGTGGGAGTACGGGCGCAAGAGAAACCGGCCACGGATTGCACGGATTGTGCCGATCAGGAACGCGCGGACAAGAATGTCCGCGCCACACAAGCAAACGCCACACAAAGCAAAGACCACACAAGCAAACGCCACACAAAGCAAAGACCACACAAGCAAACGCCACACAAGCAAACGCCACACAAGCGAATCGGGTAACCTGTGCTCGTCAGATTACCCGATTAATAACTTACCTGATCAGCCGACCCTAGAACGGAATGTCGTCGTCGGTGATGCCTTGGCTGCCGGCGTCGTCGTGCGCCGGTGCTTGACTCGCCGACGCGGAGCGGGAGCGGGCGGGTGCGGCTTCCTCGTCGTGATCGCGACCGCCTTGTCCTTGGCCTTGTCCCTGGCCGCCGAGCAGGACGAGGTCGCTGGCGACAATTTCGGTCGAATATTTCTTCTGGCCGGATTCCTTGTCGTCCCAGGAGCGGGTCTGCAGGCGTCCTTCGATGTAGCAGGTGCGGCCTTTCTTAAGATATTCGCCGGCGATTTCTGCGAGGCGCTGCCAGGCGACGATCTTGTGCCACTCGGTGCGGTCCTGCCAGTTGCCTTCTTTGTCTTTGTAGCGCTCGTTGGTCGCGAGAGAGAAGCTGGCCACAGCGGTGCCGCTGGGCGTGTAGCGCAATTCAGGATCTTTGCCGAGATTACCGATGAGGATGACTTTGTTGACGCTCTTTGCCATGAGAACTCCAGGAGGTGATGAAACGGCAGTGTAACAGCTTCGCTGGGAGAGTTTCGAGTTCGAGCTGCCGCTCATCCGTCAAAAAACAGCCCGGTTTGGAACTCCTAGCAACGCCCTGCCCGTTTTCCGCTGGTATCGACCATGCGGAATTACGTCCTTCAGGGCTGCCCTTCATTTATCCTGCGTGTTCTGCTTTCAGCATGCACTGGAACCATACTCTTCTGTTGTTTACCGCGGCCCTGGTAGCCGGCGGTCTAAACGCCGTCGCCGGAGGCGGTAGCTTTCTCACATTTCCGTCGCTGATCTTTACCGGAGTTCCCCCCATCCCCGCCAACGCGACCAACACGGTGGCGCTATGGCCCGGAGCCGTGGCCAGCATCTTTGGATTTCGGCAGCAATACCGAGGAGTCGAATTCAAGTTGCTGGCGGAATTCATTGTGGTGAGCTTTGTCGGGGGAGCTGCGGGAGCGCAGCTGCTGCTGCACACGCCCCAGCAGACGTTCTCAAAAATGATTCCGTGGCTGATGCTGGCCGCGACCTTGATCTTTACTTTTGGGCGCAAGGTAATTCGTGCCACTCGAGGTGAGCAGGGTCACCACATGAGCCGCCCTTTAGCATTGCTGCTCCAGTTGGTGGTCTCCGTCTACGGAGGATTCTTCGGCGCCGGGATGGGCATACTGATGCTGGCTATCCTTACCATCATGGGTTACGAGCACATCCACAGGATGAACGCACTGACTAGTATCTTTGCCACCGCCGTAAACGGAGTGGCACTCGTCACGTTCATCGTGGCCAGAATCGTCTGGTGGCCGCAGGCACTGCTGATGCTGGTGGGTTCAGTCGTCGGAGGCTATTGGAGCGCCCATTACTCACAGAAGGTGGATCCGAAATATGTACGTGCCTTCGTGATCGTCGTTGGGTGCTCTATGACGACTTATTTCTTCTGGAAGTATTTCTAGCGATTAGCGGTCGGCACGACAAGGTGCAGATGTTAGCGCTAAGACTCAAGTCCGATAGCCGACGGCCGATCACCGAAAGCCCAACGCTAAGTATCTGAAAAATCAACAAAATTGCTATCGCGCCCAACTGCTTTTGAGCCCCGTTGGACCCCCGAATTCAACCATTCAATACAAAGGATTCCTTCTTATTGGACAAAGAGGTCAACAATGCGTATTGTTGCCGTGGGTTACGAGGATGGCAGCGGGGGAAATCCCTATCATTCGGCAGTTCTTTGAAGAAAAGGTGAAGAAATGAGCACTTCCACTCATCCGGCCACCGGTGGCGGACTGGTGCAGATTTCCTCGTTGGAAGAGTTAGTACGCCAACGGGTAGCGGAAGAACGGGCCCGGCTAGAAAAAGAAGCCGGCATTCAGCATAAAGAACTTCATCACTTCCACAAGCCGATTGAGCGAGCATTTACCGCCGATCAGCGCCACAAGACCACCCTCCTATTCGGAGGACTCACCTGGAAACACGAAAAACTTGTGCATGGAGCCCTGGAAGGACTGGGCTACAAGTGCGAAGTCGTGCCCACTGCGAATGTTGCTGCTTTCCAGCTTGGCAAGGAATACGGCAACAACGGCCAGTGCAACCCGACATATTTCACGGTCGGAAACCTGGTTCAGTATCTGCAGAAGCTAGAAGAATCGGGAATCCGGCGCGAAGACCTCATCAATAACTACGTCTTCCTGACTGCTGGCGCGTGCGGTCCTTGCCGTTTCGGCATGTATGAAGCCGAGTACCGGCTGGCGCTGCGCAACGCGGGTTACGACGGATTCCGCGTAATGCTCTTCCAGCAATCAGGTGGACTGGATCAGTCCGACGCAGAAGCCGGTTTGCAGATGAACCTGGACTTCTTCCTGAACCTGCTGAACTCGCTGAACATGGGCGACATCATCAACGAGGTTAGCTACCAGGTGCGTCCGTTTGAAACGAATGCCGGCGACACCGATGCGATTCTCGACGAAGCTGTCGACTACATGCACGAAGTACTGAAGAAGAAGTCGCCATGGTCGGTTGAGCAGAAGCTCGGCAAGATTGCGAACAAGATTCCGATGAAAGGAACGGTCGAGTACCTCGGCAAGTTCCTGAACCAGCTCATGTCGGACGACTACATGGTCGCCCTTGAGCATGTGCGCGGGCGATTCAACCAGATTAAGGTCGATCACTTCCGCGTGAAGCCAATTGTGAAGATCACCGGCGAGTTCTGGGCGCAGACCACAGAAGGCGACGGCAACTTCAATATGTTCACCTTCCTGCAACGCGAAGGCGCACAGATTATCGTGGAGCCGATCGGCACCTGGATCATGTACATGATCCACCAGGTAGTGCAGAAGATCCGCGACGAGCGCGGACTTGAGGAGGGTGTCGTTATGCCTCCGAAGTGGCGTCTCGATAAGCAGGCCAAGATTGAATGGAACTACCGCAACAAGCTGATGAAGCTGAAAGCTGCGGAAGTGATCTTTGCCCGCGAGTATCACCGCATTGTTGACGCGCTGGGCGGGACGGCTCACCGGCTCGTGGACCAGTACGAACTGCAGCGGCTCGGACATCCTTACTACAACTCGCGTGCGGGTGGTGGCGAGGGTCACCTGGAAGTCGCAAAAAACATTTACTACACGAACAAAGAGATGGCGCACATGGTGCTCTCTCTGAAGCCCTTCGGCTGCATGCCTTCGACACAATCGGACGGCGCGCAGTCGGCGGTGGTATCGCACTACAAAGACATGATCTTCCTGCCAATCGAGACCTCCGGCGAAGGCGAAATCAACGCGCACAGCCGCGTACAGATGGCGCTGGGCGAGGCGAAAGCCAAAGCCAAGCTGGAGTTCAAGGACGTGATGGAGAAGGTCGGCAAGCCGCTCGACGAGTTGAAAGCGTATGTCGAGCAGCATCCCGAGATGTCGAACGCGCTCTACGCCGTGCCGAAATATAAGGGCGTGGTGGGAACCGCCGCGAATTACGCGATCCACGTGGCGGAGAAGATGGGCGTGCAGGTGCCGTACCACACGGATACGCACTAAGCCACTGAAGTCGATCAGTCTCTCGGTCGGCGCGATCGCTGACCGAGAGACCAAAACCCCAACTAAAACTGAACGACTGACGGACTGAGAGACTAAATGCCCGGACTTACCGACAAAGCGATTGCAGATAAGAAATATGAAATGCTCTGGATGGGTGTGGACGTAGGTTCGACGACCGTGAAGATTGCGGTCATTGACGGCGACACCGACGACATCCTCTGGCAGGACTATCAGCGCCACGAGACCAAGCAGCCAGAGAAGCTGCTGGAGATGTTGAAGCAGATCAAGGCAGATCTGCCGAATGTTCCCGACGAGAACTATCGCATCTTCATCACTGGTTCGGGCGGCTCTGGAATTGCAAAACACGTTGGCGCGAAGTTCGTGCAGGAAGTAAATGCGGTTTCGCTATCGGTGGAGAAGCTGTATCCCGAATGCGGATCGGTGATCGAGTTGGGCGGTCAGGACGCGAAGATCATCATCTTCAAGGAAGATCCTGAGACCGGCAAAAAGAAGAAGCTGCCCTCGATGAACGACAAGTGCGCTGGTGGTACGGGCGCCGTCATCGACAAGATCAACGCCAAGCTGCGCATTCCATCCGATCAGCTCTGCAATATGGGCTACAAGGGCGAGAAACTGCACCCGGTGGCCGGCAAGTGCGGCGTGTTCGCCGAGACAGATATCAACGGTCTGCAGAAGCAGGGTGTTCCGCCGAACGAACTGATGGCGTCGCTGTTCGAATCCATCGTGCAGCAGAATCTGTCGGTGCTGACGCGCGGCAATACGCTGCGTCCGACGGTGCTCCTGTTGGGCGGTCCGAATTGCTACATCAAGGGCATGCGCGACTGCTGGAAGCACAACATCCCCAAGATCTGGGAAGAGCGTAACTATCCGCTACCAGAAGGCGTGGATCCGGAAACGCTGATCAAGACGCCGGACAATGCGCAGTACTTTGCGTGCATCGGCGCGGTGGAGTTCGGCAAGCAGGAAGATCCGGGAATCGGCGTCTATGTCGGCTACGACAAGCTCGAGTGGTACATGACCGAGGGCCGCGCCCAGGAGAAGGCAAAGAAGGGCGGCGCGCAGGCACTGGCAAAGAGTCCGGAAGAACTCGCCGAGTTCACTGCGAAGTACACGAAGAAGAAGTTTATTCCGGCCGCGTTCCATTCTGGTCAAGTGGTGGAAGGCTTCATCGGTATCGATGGCGGATCGACTTCGACAAAAGCTGTGCTCGTCGACAAGGACCGCAACATCCTGTGCAAGACCTACCAACTTTCGCGCGGCAATCCAATTGAGGATACGCAGGAAGTGCTGGCCAAGGTTGCGAAGCAGGTGACCGACCAGGGGGCTGTGCTCAAGATCATGGGCGTAGGCACAACTGGCTATGCGAAGGACATCCTGAAGGACGCTGTGGGCGCAGATGTCGCGCTTGTCGAGACCGTGGCGCACACGCAAGCCGCATTGCACTTCTATCCGGATGCCGACGTGATCTGCGACGTAGGTGGTCAGGACATCAAGATCATTATCCTGAGAGACGGCCGCGTAAAAGACTTCAAGCTGAACACGCAATGCTCAGCCGGCAATGGCTACTTCCTGCAAGGCACGTGCGAGAGCTTCGGTTTCAAAGTTGAAGATTTCGCGGACATTGCTTTCAACGCGAAGGGATTCCCGCAGTTCGGTTATGGCTGCGCGGTATTCATGCAGTCGGACATCGTGGATTTCCAGCGCCAGGGATGGAAGCCGGAAGAGATCATGGCTGGACTGTGCAACGTGCTGCCAAAGAATATCTGGCTTTACGTTTCGCAGATCCCGAACCTCTCGGCGATTGGCCGCAAGTTCGTTCTGCAGGGCGGCACGCAGCACAACATGGCTGCGGTGAAGTCGCAGGTCGATTTCATCGAATCGCGCTTCAAAGGCAAGGATGTTAAAGCCGACGTGATCGTTCACCAGCACTGCGGTGAAGCGGGCGCGATTGGCTGCGCGTTTGAAGCCGTACGTCTGTGGGAGAACGGTATGAAGACCGAGTTCATCGGTCTGGAAGGCGTTGCTTCCATCACGTACACGACCACGCGCGACGAAGCGACGCGGTGCTACTTCTGCAAGAACAAGTGCCTGCGTACCTTCATCGACGTTACGACCGCGACACCGAATCCCAATTACAAGCCGCCGGTCAAGACCAAGGTTCCACTCGCCGAGGGCGCGCAGCGCTTGATCATTGCGACCTGCGAGAAGGGAACGGTCGAGAACGTGGAAGAGATGCGCGTCATCAAGGGAAACATCGACGCCATCAAGAAGGAAAATCCGAACCTGGTGGAGATTGCGGCGAAGGCGGCGTTCAAGAGCTACGAGCCGCCGGTAGTGGCCGATCCGCTGCCCAAGCTGGCGATCACCAAGTCGCAAAAAGAACGTATCGAGAAGATGAAGAAGCGCGCCGAACTTCGTATCGGCATGCCCAAAGCGTTGAACATGTACAGCTGCGGGCCGTTCTTCACCGCGTACTTCGAAGCGCTGGGTGTGAAGGCCGACAATATTTTCTGGTCCGACTACACCAACGAGCAGCTTTACAAGGAAGGCGCGAAGCGCGGCGCCATCGATCCGTGCTTCCCCTCGAAAGTCGGCATTCCACACGTTCACAACCTGCTGTACGCCGTCCACCCGAAGAAGAACCTGAATGTGATCTTCTTCCCGATGATCGACTCGCTGCCAACGTTCCTGAAGCATGTCCAGTCGAGCCGCGCCTGCCCGACGGTTACAGCAACTCCGGCGTCGGTGAAAGCGGCGTTCACCAAGGAAGGCAATCTCTTCGAGGAGAAGGGCCTGATCTGGAAAGACACGCTGATCTGTCTCGACGATCCGAAGATTGCGCACCGGCAGATGTTCGACGATTGGAATGAAATCCTCGGCCTGAGCGAGGAGGAGAACTATCGCGCGGTGGAACTGGGCTTTGCGGCGATGGAGAAGTTCGACAACGTCGTCATGCGCGGAACAGCGCGTGAGGTGTTGAAGAAGCTGGAAGAGGAAAACCGGCTGGGGATCGTGCTTTTGGGCCGTCCGTATCACAACGACCCGGGAATCAACCACGAGATCCTGGAAGAATTCCAGAAGCTTGGGTATCCGGTGTTCTCGCAGGATTCGTTGCCGTTGGACGACGAGATCGTCTGGAAACTATTCGGTGACGAGGTTCGTGCGGGGTACATCAAGCACCCAATGGACGTGTCAGATGCGTGGAAGAACTCCTACTCGGAAAACACTTCACGCAAGGTCTGGGCGGCGAAGTATATTGCCCGCCATCCGAACCTGGTGGCATTGGAGCTCTCAAGCTTCAAGTGTGGACACGATGCTCCGATCTATACGGTGATCGAAGAAATCGTGGAGCACTCAGGGACGCCGTACTTCTGCTTCAAGGATATCGACGAGAACAAGCCGAGCGGCTCGATCAAGATTCGCGTGGAGACGATCGGTTACTTCCTCAAGCGCTATCGTGAAGACATGGTCCGCAACCGCAGCAAGGAAGTGAGCATTGCGGATCAGTTGAAGAAGTTCGAAGATCAGCTACGCCACGAATTGCAACTGGCGGGCAGTTCCAGCGACCGCGGCAATAGCTGCGGTACGCATGAGAGCGTTCCCAGCGAGCTGATTGGGATTCAGCCTGCGCAGAACGAACTGGTGGAGCTGAGCGGAGACTAGTGGAATCCCACCCAAGCCAAAAGATGGCTAGGGTGGGGCACCCGAGAGTAGTGATGAGATGGAATCGCTTCCGAAGGCGGGAGCGATTTTCTTTTGGGATCTGCAAAGGTTGTACCCTGTCAAGGTGCAAGCTGCGCGGGACTCCGGTATGCTTAACCGAGATCAGGACGGGGTGTGTCGATGGCGATGGAATCCGACAAGGTGATGTTCGAGATTTACCGGGAAGCCACTTATACGGGCAAATACCGCGTGGTGTATTACACCGAACTCAACGAGAACAACAAAGAGTGGGAAATCAATAAGGCGATGTCCGGTGAGCACTTCTACGACGGCTTCATCAAGAACTACGGCAAGGACGAAGCGAAGGACATTATCGACGCGCTGCTGAAGCGCATGAATGAAGGCGAGAATCTTACGCCGGAAGCCATTGAGCAGGCGTTGGGCCAGTATGCGGCGGCGAAATAGGTCGGTCAGTTTTTCAGTCGATCAGTCTGTCAGCTTGAGAGTTTTTCCCACGAGAACCCGGGTCACTTTTCTGCGGGATCGCACTTGGTAGGGCTCCTTCGACTCGGCTTTTGCCCCTTCGGCCTCACTCAGGGCAGGCTCTCGCTCAGGATGACAAATCCGCGCTATCACTCGGAATCGAAGGCTGACTAACTGAAGAACTAAGAGACTGATAGACTGAAAGACTTCTTTACTGCAACTTCAGAAACACCACCCCATATCCATTCAGCGTAAAGGTCATCTGCGGCGCGAAGGCGACGGTCTGCGCCGCGGGACCATTCACGAGGCTGGTGCTTGCATCAATCGTCAATAGCGAAGCCGACGAAAAGCTACCTAGAGCGCTCACGTCTAAGGTGATGTCACGAGGCGAGCCAGTTCCGTTGTTGTCGGAAGCACTTGCTACCGCGTGGTTCGATACCATGACGACGACACTGCCGTCCGCATTCTTCACCGCCAGCGCCTCCACATTCGTGTTGTCACTGTTTGTCAGTTGCAACAGATCCGCGCCGCCGGTGGTAGAGGGGAAGTAGCGCTCCAACCAATAATCCACCCAGTAGCTGAGGCGATTGTTGCCGGTCTGATCGTCTAGTTCACCATATTGCGCGTCGGCCGCGAAATCCCAGTGATGCAGAAGTTGGGCGCCAGCCTGTCCTACCTGGGAGAAGAGATAGGGTCGCCAGGCGGCGAAGAATGCGCTCGATCCACGCGTGTCAGTGACAAATTTCTGCGTGGGATTGCAAGTGCTGAAGCCGTTCGCGCCCTGAAAATCGGCATTTACATTATTCTCGGTAATCCAGACCGGAACGTTCACCAGGCTCGGATTCTTTTGCAAGATGGAATAGATGTTCTTCACACCCGCCGCGAAGTTGGGCACGGTCTTAAACAGCGTCTGATCGGTGTCACTCTGATTGCAGGTGGAATAGAAATGAGTGGCCACTATATCAACCTGAGCGGTGACTCCGCTTACGAACGGAGTCAGGAAGTCGTTCTCCCAAGTGCCGAAATCGGAGAGTTCGACGGCCACGAACTTCAGGCTCGGATCGACCGCTTGCATCTTCGGAACCGTGACGTTGTAGAGCGTGACGTAGTCGGCAGGAGTGTAGGGCGGAGCCGGAGTGCTGTTGCTGAATCCCTTGCCGAAGCCATTTAGGTTGGGCTCGTTGTAGATGCCCCAGTATTTGACGGGGTAAGTAGTCGCGACCGGAGAAATAAGGTTCGCGCCGCCACTCGGATTCGGAATGCCCGGCCCGTTGTAGTACTTCACGAGGTTCGCGGCGTAGTCGCCGAATGTGGAAAAGGTGCTATCCGCAAATTGCTTCGTGTTCGACAGGTACATAAAGCTCGGTGCAACCGCGACCTGGAACTCGGGGCTATGGTCGCCGACGCTGAGCACGGGCTGAACGATCGCATCCAGCATGGTGAAGTCCCATGCATTCGCCAAAGTTTGTGGTACAGCTTGCGATATCGCCTGGATGCGCACGTGCGCAGGATTGAGATTTCCGAGCGGCACGGTGGCGCCGGGATGATTGGTGAAGAACTGATAGTCCCATTCAGCAGGCTGGAACGATGTCGACATCGCCAGATTCAGCGTGCCGGATTTCGTATTACTCACGGCAACCGAAACTTTCTGAGTGGGTGTGGGTGTTGGTGTCGGAGTAGGGGTCGGAGAAGATCCTCCGCCGCCGCAGGCAATGAGCGTCATGAATAATGACAGTAAGATGGAGAAGTCGCGAACCTTGTTCATAGGCGGCGAACAGTGTAGCTGAAATCAGTTTGGTGGGATGTGACTTGTATCAGGTCAGTAAAGCCCTGTGTAAGAGGCGGGAGCCTTAATTACCGGGATCTTCGTCCTTGTGACCGAAATCAAGTCCGATCTGCGGCTCCGACTTTGTGCCGGTGATCTTGATGGGAACATCGGTACCTGCGCCGTGCTTGCTGAAGAAGGGATCGACTGGTTTCAAGAAGATCGACTTCCATCCACCGACCAGTTGCGAAACTTTGGCGTCCATGCGCGCGTGTCCGTGGAAGTCGAAACGATTGCCATCGAGGCTGTAGACGCCGGTCAGGTTAACTTGCGTACCCGGAACCTGAAAGTGCACGCGCGAAAAGTTAAGGACGCCGTCGTTAAGGACGAAGGCGCCTGCAAGAATCGAGTGAACGTCCGGATTTGATTCGGCGATCTGGCTGACTTGGCCTCGGCTGCGCAGGCTAAAGCGATCAATCTTCTCCTGAATCTTCTCGCTGGTGAAGTGCGCGGATGAGACGCGAAAGTTGGCGATTAGTTTGAGCCGGTTCGCAATGTCAGGCTCACCCGGCGGGAGATCAAGCTTTGCTTTCAGCGCAATAATGCCGGTCATAACGGCCGGATCCGTTTTCACTCCGAGCTTCAAGAAGTCCTCGATTCGTCCTTTGTCTACGACCACGTCCAGCTTTATGTGCCGGCCAGGTGGTTGAGTTTCTTTCACGATGAAACCGTTACACGCAAAAGGTGAATTCAGGAGCTGCGCCTTGACTGGTTGCAGGTACGTGTCGCCATCGGTGCCATCGACAATCGCGTGAAACTCGGTGTGCAGGGGAACTGGATGTCCGCTGATGCTAAGGCGGAAGTCGGGCGTGTCGGTTGTACCGTCGACGATGATTCCGCCGAGAGTTCCGCTGTACCGGCCGGTGGAGGAGAGAATGCCGCCGATCCCTTTGATGGTGCTGAGATCGGCATTGCTGAAGGAGTAGTCGCCTTTGACCGGAGTGTCGCGCGGGCTATCTTCCTGGAAGGGTCCGAAGTAGCCACTGGAGGCAATGTCGCCAACCGGCTTGGGATTCACCAGCGTCGCGTCGAAGTGCAGGGGCTGACCTGAGGCGATGGTGCGCAACACCAGATGCGAGATGTCGAACTCGGTGGGCAGCTTGCCAGGCTTCAGGGTGTTGATGACGAGCTTGGCGTCGTCGGAGACGATCTGGCCGACGGAGATGCGGATTTTCCCGCCCTTTGGCCGAAGCTGCGGCGCCTGCTTGCGCTCCTCCTTGGGAGGAATATTGAGAACCAGATTCTGCACATGGACCGAATCGATGTGCATCGGTGTACGCAGAAGACTGCGAACGGTGGTGCGAAAGCGAAATGAGCTGACGGCGAACAGAGGCTGAATCCCCGTTTGACTTGGATTGGGATCGAAGCTGCCGAAGACCCTTAATCCACCTCCAGAGACCTGCAGGCCCTTCATCACAGAGACGTGGAGTTCGCCGAGCTCGACACGGCTGTTGAAGCGCGTCGAGAGCGTTTCGATGATGCGCGCGCGCAGGATTGGCTCAGCGTGGGAGATCAGCAGGCGAGTGCCGATTGCACCGCCTACGAAGAGCACGAGCAGGACAATGCCGAGCCAGCGCCAACGACTGCGACAGCGGCCTACCGATGAGTCGGGATGTGAGGGAGCGAGGGAGTGCATTCCGGGCGTACGACCAGCTTCTCTGAATAAGATGAGTGTCTATAGGTCAGATGATGGCTGAGGGAAAGGGTTCCGAGTATGGCTGGAAGCAAAAGCAGGGCAGCCGAGGTCGGCCGCCCTGAGCGAAGTCGACGGATCGGCTGCCCCCTTTCTGGCGCGTTCAGGAGATGGTGAAAGACACGCGAACCTGGGTTTCGACTTCAACCGGTTCACCGTTGAGCATGTAAGGCCGATAGCGCCATTGCTGGACTGCATCGGCGGCGGATTTGATCAGCATGGGATGTCCACTGATGACGTGCAGGTTCTGGATAGTGCCGTCCTTGCCAATCACGGCCTGCAGGACGACTTCTCCCTCAACATGTGCGGCGAGTGCAATGGGAGGGTAGGTTGGCTTGACTTGGTGGATCAACAAGCCTTCAGAGACGCCGGTTGAAACGGGAATCGGTTTAGTTGGACGACGCGATCGACGGGTGTGCCAGTGGATGAATGCCGTTTGAGAGCGCCGTCATGATGTTGTTGCCGGACTTACCCGGCCCGGGCGAACCATACACACCGCCGTCAGGATCAGCAAAGGCAGTGATAGGTGGATGGTCATCGGTTACCTGGGTCACGTTTGGGGGAACTGCGGTGGTTGCAGCATGTGGCTCCTCATACATGTTCGTATCTGGCGGCTGCGTCGACGGATGGGTGATTGCCGCCGTGTCGGGTGGTGCTGCAGCTGGTGGAACAGTCAAATAGTCGGCCAAGTGCGTGAGTGGCAGAGCTTCGGTGAACAACAAGGGAAGCGCGACCAGCACGCCAATGAAAAGAGTTTGAACGAAGAAGGAAGTAAGTGCGGTCCATCCTCGTCGCGGATTCGAGACACTGTTCGATGCAAACAGGTTGTCTTCAAACATACGCCCTCCTGAACGGCTTTCGGCGAGCCCCACATCGCTCGCAAGTTCTTGGTGGGAGCGGCCCACCGGGATTGCGCATGCGCTAACGGAATAGACACCACGAGCGGAGAAGGTTCCCAGTTTTGTGAAGAAATATATTTCTGCGTTTTTGGGAACGTTTTGAAGGGCGGCGTTGTCTACAGGGAGTTAATGGCAGGTCAAGCCTGATCTGTTGATGTCCCTGCTGGAGTCGCTGCTCACGGATGCCCCCGGGGGTGGCGGCTCCTTATAGTCTGTCAGGCGGGCAGTCTGTGGGTCAATCAGTCAGTCAGTCGATCAGTGCATCGTTATGCGATGATATTCTGCCGAAGAGCCTTGAACCTCGTGGCAAGTCGAACATGGTAGGGCTCCCTCGACTCGGCCATTCGGCCTCGCTCGGGATGACAGTCCTCTCTTAGTGAGCGGGCGGCGCATTGAACAGGTCGAGCAATGCGGTGGTCTCGACTTCCATTGCGGTTTTCAGTGTGGGCTCGCGGTCGGGAGCGAACATGGATGAATGCAATGAGGGAAGAGCTTCGCCGCTTGCGCTGGCTGCCTTGAACTTTGCCGGATTCACCGCTCCCACAAAGAAGATGGTTGCGGGAACACCTGCGAGTCCATACTCGGAGAAATCTTCGGAAACCATCTTGGGCGGAATCTGATAAACATTCGCGTCGCCCAGGGCACGCTTTTCCGCGGCGGCGATGCGCTCGGTGAGCGCAGGATCGTTGTAGGTAGCGTGGCCACCTTCCTTGCTAGTGATGAGTGGCGGCTTGGGTGCGTTGGCGGCAGCGGCTTCAGCGTCGGCAATGCGCTTCATCGAGTCGAAGATGTGCTTGCGCACTTCTTCTTTGTAAGAGCGCACTGTGAGCTGTAAATGGACTTCATCCGGAATAATGTTGTGCTTGGTACCGCCGTGAATGGATCCGACGGTGATGACGGCAGGATCGGTGGGAGCGAGTTCGCGCGAGACGATGGTCTGCACGGAAAGGATGAAGCGCGCAGCGATCACAATGGGATCGACGGTGGTTTGCGGCATCGCCCCATGGCCGCCCTTACCGTAGAAAGTGATGTCGACGGAATCGGCATTGGAGAGCGCGTAGCCGGGGATGAATCCGACCTGCCCGGCCGGAATGCCGCTGTCATCGTGAACCGCAAAAGCATAGTTGGGTTTGGGGAAGCGAGTGAAGAGACCATCCTTGAGCATGGCGGGAGCGCCAGCACCGATCTCTTCGGCGGGCTGAGCGACGAGCATGAGAGTGCCATGCCAGCGGTCGCGAGCGTGGCTCATGAGCATGGCGGTACCGATCAGGCTGGACATGTGAATGTCGTGACCGCAGGCGTGCATGACCGGAACGTCGTTGCCGGCGGCATCTTTGGTGACGACATGACTCGCATAGGGCAAGCCGGTGTCCTCGTGGACAGGAAGAGCGTCGAGTTCGGTGCGCAGCATGACGGTGGGGCCATCGCCATTCTTCAGGATTCCGACTACGCCGGTGCCCCCAACTCCGGTGGTGACTTCAAATCCGAGCTTGCGGAGCGCGTCGGCAAGTTTGGCGGCGGTGTTCACTTCGTGCAGCGAGAGTTCGGGATTGCGGTGAAGATCTAGATACAGAGCTTCGACCGAGGGGTAGACAGCGTTGATGTCAGCCTGGGTGAAGTTCTGAGCCGAGGCGGCGAGGGTCAGGAGAAGAACGGCGATGAGTGGGCGCATGAGGGAACAGTGTAGCTGAGATTGGTAATTGGGTGAGTGGGTAATCTCGCAGTTATGTGGAGGGAATAAGGTTCCCTCGCTGCGCTCGGGATGACAGATCCTCGCTCACGCTCGGATTCGCTGCTCATCTGACGGACAAGTCAAAATCCCCACCCAAGCCAAAAGAGGGCTTGGATGGGGCACCCTTAGACCATCCCTGCGCCCCTAGCTGACGAAGATCTTGTAGAGCATAAAGTAGACGACCACTCCCGTAATGGAGACGTAGAGCCAGAGCGGGTAGGTCCAGCGGGCGATGGAGCGGTGGCGGTCGTAACGTCCGCGCCAGGCTCGGGTGAACGTGATGATGACGAGTGGAACAATCACGGCGGCGAGGATGGTGTGGGTGGTCAGGATCGTGAAGTAGAGCGGTCGCGCCCAGCCGTGTCCGCGGAAGTGATAGCTAGCGGAATGCGCGTGATAGTAAAGACGTGCGTGATAGGAAAGATAGGAAACCAGGAACAGCGTGGATGTGGATATGGCGAGGACCATCACGGCTTTGTGGGCGCGCTCGCGTCCGGTCTTGATGAGATAGACACCCGTGCCGATGAGGACGGCGGCGGTGCCGTTGAGCGAGGCGTTAATTACCGGGAAAATTGAGTAGTCCTGCATCTGTTGCCTTAGGAGTCTGCCGTCTCGGGAACTAGGTAGCTAGTAGCTGGTTGCTCGGGCCTGTGCCGAAAAGCGCACGAAAGTTCGTAATCGTACAAGCACGGTAGGGCTCCCTCGACTCGGGCGTTCGCCCTCACTCGGGATGACAGTTCTCGCCTGCGCTCGAACTGAAAGATTGTGCTCATGCCGCAGGCTTCGTGGTGCGACGGTTGGCCATGAAGAAGGCCACAGCAAACATTATCAAAGAGAAAGTTCCCAAGACCAAAATCGATGTACCCACCGGGAAATCTGGTGAAGCGCTGGCGGGAAAGAGCAATGCGCGCAACGCTTCGGTTCCATAGGTGAGCGGGTTGATGCGCATCAGAACACGGACCCAGACCGACGCTCCGGTGAGCGGGAAGAGCGATCCGGAGAGCAGCCAGAGCGGTATCAGGAACAGGTTGATGATGGCGTGGAATCCTTGGGTTGAGTCCATGGGCCAGGCGATGGCGAAACCGAGGGCTGTGAGTGAGAAGGCGACCAGGAAGATAGTGATGGCGATCAGGCCAAAGCTGGCAACGGTAAAGTGAATGCCGATCAGCGGCGCGAAAGCGAGAAAAATCAGGCCCTGGATTCCCGAGATGGTGGCGCCGCCCAGCACCTTCCCAATGACTATGGCAGAGCGGCTTACGGGTGCGACGAGAACCGTCAGCAGGAAGCCTTCATTGCGATCTTCGATCAACGACATCATGGCGAAGATCGAGGAGAACAGGACGATCATCGTGAGCGCGCCGACGAAGAAGAAATCGAGGTAGTGCTGGCCTCCGGCGGTGCCGCCGCGGAAGGACGATCCGAAGCCGGAGCCGATGACGATCCAGAAGAGCACTGGCGAGATGATGACGCCGACGACGCGCGATCGCTGACGATAGAAGCGCACGATCTCGCGCTTCCACAGGGAGAGCGCGGGCAGCAGGGTGCCGACGGATGTTGGTGCAGGGAGCGTTTGTACTTGAGTTGCCATTGAATTCTTTAGTTGTCGATTCTTGGCTCCCACCCAAGCCAAAAGAAGGCCAGGGTGGGGCACCCGATTAACGCAGATGAACGCTGATTCTCAATGCTTCTTCTTTTTCTTACCGCCAGCCGCCTTCTGGGCGTCTGCTTGTTGTTCTTCAGTCCAGAAGCGATGCCCGGTGCGACGGATGAATACATCTTCCAGAGTTGGTTTGCTCACGGATACGGATTGAATCTCACCGGGGAAGGCTTCGACCACGTCGGTGACGAAGCGGTGTCCCTGATCTTGTTCGAGGCGGACCTTGCCGTCGTCGAGCACGGTGGCTTCGGCTCCGTAACGCTGGCTGATACGCACGGACAGCTCTTCCGGATTGTGGCGCGCTTCAAGCAAAAGCACGTCGCCACCGATTTCGTTTTTCAATTCTGCGGGGGTGCCCAGCGCGACTAATTGGCCTTCGCTCAGAATTGCCAGACGGTCGCAACGCTCGGCTTCTTCCATCAGGTGCGTGGTCACAATTACCGTGACATTTTCTTCATCGCGAAGGATGGCGAGATATTGCCAGAGATCACGACGCGCGCCGGGGTCGAGGCCGGTCGTGGGCTCATCGAGCAGAAGCACTGACGGGTGATGCAAGAGTCCTTTGGCGAGCTCGAGGCGGCGCTGCATGCCTCCGGAGAACGTTTCTGCACGCTCATTCGCACGATCGGAGAGTCCGACGCGCCCGAGCATTTCTTTTACGCGCGCATCAAGGGCTGCGCCACGCATTCCGTACAGGTGTCCAACGTGCTGCAGGTTCTCGTAGGCCGAGAGCTTTACGTCGATGCTGGGCGCCTGAAAGACCACGCCGATATGCTGTCGAAGGCGGGCCGGATCGGAGGCAGAGTCGCTGCCGTTGATCACTGCACGGCCACCCATGGGCAGCATGAGCGTGGAGAGGATGCGGAACATGGTCGTCTTACCGCTGCCGTTGGGGCCGAGCAGGCCGAAGATCTCGGCGGGGTACACGTCGAAGGAGACGCCCTTGAGTGCGGCGCGTCCGTTGTAGGCGTGCTGCAGGTTTTCGACGTGAATCACGGCATTGGCCGCATTCGCCTCACGGGGCGGAGTTGCGGAAAGAGATGTTGTTCCGGAGGTCACCTAATTGATTCTACGCTACGTTCAGCATCATCAGGAGGAAGAGCAAAGGTAGGTAGATGACAGTTGCACGGAGCAAATGTCGCGCCGGAGCCTTGGAACGCGGCGAGTCAGCGGGTAAATCGCAGAGAGCGAGGCGCAGGCCATAGTAGAAGAGTCCGCTGCTGAGAATGAGCGCGCCGAAGAGGTAAATTCGTCCGGCCATGCCAATGTACGTCGGCAGCAAGCTGATGGGAACGAGCAGGCCCGAGTAGATCATGATTTCGCGTGCGGTGGAGCGTCCGTCGGAGTGCACGACGGGGAGCATGCGAATGGCGGCGCTTTCGTAGTCCTCGCGATAGAGCCAAGCGATGGAATAGAAGTGCGGAAATTGCCAGAAGAACAGGATTCCGAAGAGAACCAGGGTGCCGAAATCAACGCGGCCGCGCAGGGCGGTCCAGCCGAGAACCGGAGGCATGGCGCCGGAGAACGCTCCCATGAACGTGCAGATGGGGGAGACGCGTTTCAACGGAGTGTAGACGCCGAGGTAGAAGAGAGCGGTGGCGAGCGTGAGCAAGGCCGTGAGAGCGTTGGTGGCAAGCCAGAGATAGGTGGCGCCACCGATGATCAGGGCAGAGCAGACGATGGAAGCGTGCGTCAGGCCCATACGCTTCGCGGGCAAAGGACGCATTGCCGTTCGGCGCATGTGCGAGTCGGTATCGCACTCGATGACTTCGTTGAAGCCGGCGGTCCCGCCGGAGACCAGGCCGATGCCGATCAACGCATGGAAGAGAGTCCACGAGAAACCAGTGACACCTGACTTGAAAGCCGCGAAGTAGAACCCTGTCCACGCGGTCAGAACGATCATCGAGGTCACGCGCAGCTTGGTGAGCTCGGCATAATCGCGCAACAACACCGAGAGACTGCTGGGTGAGATCGCAATAGCTCGAGGTGCAGTGTTCATGCGGTTACGGGCCTCCGCGCGCCGGTACGGACGGCGTGCTCATCGAAAACAGCCAGGTGACGTCGAGCCTGGATGGCGAGGACGACAGTGGACGCCAGAAGCAGCGCTCCAACCGCGGTGTGCGCCACAGTGGAAGTGACCATGAGCGGCGTGGGCTGCACGGCTTGTGCTCCCCAGACTACTTTGGTCAGGAACGACATGAATCCGAGACAAAGTTGCACGATAACGAGGCTGAGAACAAGGATCGCAGGACGACGGAGACCTTCGATCTCAGAGTAGTACGAGAGCACGCGCACGGAGGTCCAGATCAGGATGAAGGTGACCAGCGCGGCGTTGATCACGTGCGGCTCCCAACTCATGCCTTTGTGGCGGAACATGCCGCCGAGGGCCAATTGGACGTAAACGATGAAGACGGACAGATTCGTCAGCGCAATGAGGCTGGGACGGCGGCTGTCGCGAGCGGTGCGCGGCTCTTCCTGCACGAAGCGGCGTCCGGTGAAGAGTGCGATCGCTACGGCGATACAGAAGAATGTCTGGCCAACGATGGCATGAGCGGTCGAAACAGCGGGCGGCAACAATTCGAGAACGGTGATGCCGCCGAGAATCCCTTGCAGGATTACCGTGCCGAGGGCGGCGATGCCGAGTTTCTTCATCCACGAGCGGCGGTCGCTGCGCCAGGTCCAAACGGCGATGATGATGGTGAGCGTGCCGATAAACTCGGCGATCATACGGTGCGAATGTTCCCACTTCACGCCGCCAACCATACGGGGCATCTGCGCAATGTGACCGAAGCTGGTGGGCCAGTCGGGTACGGAAAGGCCGGCGTCGTTGCTGGTGACCAGGGCACCGGCAATGATGAGGATAAAGGTAGCGAATGCGGCAAAAACCGCGAAATTATGATGTGCCCGGTTGAAGGGCGTGATCAGAGAACCTTTCAGGTGCGTGTCTCCTTGTTTCCCCACATCACAACGCGCTGTGATGCGCAACCAACGATGGTATCACCGTGGGAGGCACTCGGGGCAAGCGGATTGGGACGACAAGTTCCGACATCGGACCGAAATGGGAGGGAGACGCAGACGCTACTTGGCTTGAAAGGTAAAGGCGGCCTGCTTTGTGTCTTTCGGACCGACAGTGACTTTGATGGTTTGCTCGCCCAACTGCTCGTGGACGGCAGCGATGGTGTAATCGCCGGGTGGAAGGCCTTTGAGTTCGAAGCGGCCGTCGGGTCCGGTGACGGCGTAGAAGGGATTGTCCACGACGTTGAGGTACATGTGCATCCAGGGATGCTGGTTGCAGTGGATCGGAAGCATGATCTCGGGTTCGGTGAAGGTCTTGGTCAGCGGCTGAGAATTGGGGAGTTGCGAGGCATTCCATTGGTGGTTGGCATTGCCCATGGGATGAACGTTGTGGGTGGTGGAGTCGGAGTTGAGGATCTGAACTGGCTGTCCGGTCATTACGCCGAGCACATGCGGGACGTAGCGGCAGCCGCGCTGGTCGATGGTGACTGGGGTCTGCGGAGTCGCAAAGCCACGGTTACCAAGTCCGTCCTTCACATATACGAAGACATTGGCGAGATTGCCATGATCGACGATGAGTTTCTCGGAGGAGGCGAGTTTGGCGCCGCAATCGGAATCGTTAGACATGTCGATCTTGGCCGCGGCGGGGACTGGACCTTCGAACCGAACGGTGCCAGTGATGGTGGAGGCGGTGGCGGGATCAATGGTGGCGGGCTTGGACTGAGACTTCTGTGTTGGCTTGTTGCAGGCGACGAGAGCGAGAGCAAGTAGCAAAACGAAAATGGTCCGTGACATGGTGAGTGTTCGAAGGAACTGAGTATTCTAATTGCTCTGCGCGGGCGAGGGCGCCCGCGCCACCAATCCCACCCAATACGAAGGCTTGGGTGGCGCCCCCGTAAACCATCCCAGAAAACCTAGCTCAAGCCGTGGTGGGAGCGGGCTGAGTCTTTTCGCTTTGGATTGCGGCAATCACCGCGTCGGCGAATTGGCTGGTGGTAGCTGGGCCGCCAAGATCGCGCGTCAAATTCTGCTTGTCGCGATAGACATACTCAAGCGCATCTCGAACCTTGAGCGCGGCATCGTGTTCGCCAAGATGGCGGAGCATCAGCAGTCCCGAGCGGACGACCGCGGTAGGGTTCGCCAGGTTCTTGCCTGCGATGTCGGGCGCAGAGCCGTGAACGGCCTCAAACACCGCGATCTCGTGACCGATATTAGCGCCTGGGACGAGGCCAAGACCGCCGACGAAAGCAGCGCAAAGGTCGGAGATGATGTCGCCGTAGAGATTTTCCATCAGCAGCATGTCGTACTGGTAAGGATTCATCACCAGCTGCATGCAAGTGTTGTCGATGATGTGTTCACCATAGGTGATTTCGGGGTAGTCCTTGGCGATGGCGCGTGAACACTTGAGGAAGAGTCCGTCGGACATCTTCATGATGTTGGCTTTGTGTATGACGTGAATCTTTCTGCGATTGTTGTTGCGCGCATACTCAAAAGCAAACTTTGAGATGCGCGTGCAAGCCTTCTCCGTCATGATCTTCAGGCTTTCAACCACACCAGGAACGACTTCGTGCTCGATGCCGGAGTAGAGCCCTTCGGTGTTCTCACGAATGATGATGAGGTCGACATCGGGATAACGCGTGGGCACGTGTGGCAAATTGCGAATAGGCCGGAAATTCGCGTAGAGCTCGAATCGCTTCCGCAGTTCGACATTGATGCTGGAAAAGCCGCCACCAATGGGAGTTGTGATCGGACCCTTGAGCGCCACTTTGTTGCGTTCGATTGACTCGATCAGTTCCTTGGGAATGTACTCGCGATACTTTTCGTAAGCATCAGCGCCTGCCTTAAAGCTTTCCCATTCGAACTTGACGCCGGTTGCTTCGAGAATGCGAACAGCGGCGCTCGTGACTTCAGGTCCGATGCCGTCGCCGGGGATAAGAGTGACTTTGTGTGCCATAAATTCTGAGAGCTTCTTCGCTTCTTCCAGAGTATTCAATCGTCCGCGGTGCGGACTAGGTAGTTGCGTGCCGGGATATTCCCAGGTCGTCCTGGGCTATTTTCAAGTGTCCGCTGCGCGGACTTAACAAGTCCAAAATCAGCGACTAGCTCTTGGCAGTCGACTTGGCCTTCTCAGTTGTTGATTCGGCGGCTTTCAGGAGGTGCTTCAGCTCCTCCATGAATTCCTTCACGTCTTTGAAATCCAGATAGACGGAAGCAAAGCGCACGTAAGCGACTTTGTCGTAGCGTCGCAGACGGCTCATGATCAGTTCGCCGACTTCGCTTGTCTTGCGCTCCCGTTCGGGAGAGTCGATGACGAAGCCCTCGGCTTCGTTGACGATCTGCTCGAGTTTCCCCATCGGAATGGGACGCTTTTCGCATGCGCGCAGCAGCCCATTCAGGACTTTCTGCCGATCAAATTTCTCGCGGCGCCCATCTTTTTTCACCACCATGTAGGGAATCTCGTCGATGCGCTCGTAGGTGGTGAAGCGCTTGGAGCATTTCAGGCATTCACGGCGACGCCGGATCGATTCGGCCTCTTTGCTTTCGCGCGAGTCCACAACTTTGTCATTCGGGAACCCGCAAAACGGACATTTCATTGGAGTTAGGAACGACCTGAGTATCTCGTATCAATTGTAACAGCCCAAACGAAAGCGGAGATTTACTGGGGATGGTCGGGTGGACAGGCGGGAAGCGAAGCGGGAGCCGCTTCTTCGAGCGACTCGCTTTCCTCGGTTATCTTGCGCAAGGAGAGATGCTCGAAGTGAGCCAGGATGAGACCGACCGGCGCGATCGACATGAACGTCACCAGCCAGAACAGGATGCCGCAACTAACGGCGAGTTCTGGACCGGTGTCGAAGACATTGTTCAATACGGCGATGGTGGCCAACTGTGCCCCGCCACCGACTACGGGCAACTGCAGGACACCGCCGACGACGCTGGCACCCATGAGCAGGATTACTTGTGGCAGATCCAGGGCCGGGATACCCGTATCGATGGGATATGCATGGGTAACTTCGCGATAGGCGAACGCAACCAGGATCCAGATCACCATAGAGATCCCCGAGACCTGCAGGATGGACATGGGATCGCGCAGCGTGTCCAGACCTTCACTGAACGAACGAATCTTTCTTTCGGCAGTTGCACCCATGCGTGGCGAAAGAGGCGAAATCACCCGGCAAACCCAGGCCGCGAAACTTGGTCCCACGAGGCGAAGGGTCACCGCGAGGCCAACCAGCACGACGACGATTCCGATGAGGGCATACCCGAATTCACGGAAGGCCTGGTAATGGTCAATGGTGCGCAGCGAGGGAACGAAGAAAATGACGATAACGAGCATGATGACCACGGCCGTTATGTCGAAAATCCTCTCGATGGCCCAGATCGCCATCTGCGCCGAAAAGGCGGTCTTAGTTTTCAGGCCGATGAGATAAGGCCGGACCAGTTCTCCGGGCCGGCCAAGGATCGCCAGACCAGCGAAGCCGACGTAGGTTGGTGCAACCAGATCCTTCCAGGGGACGTCGGGGCGGGTAGGGCGGAGGAGGACCTTCCAGCGAATGGCTCGCAGGAAGTCAGCCAGGTACACCAGGGCAATGCCGCTGAGTACCCGGAGCCAGTTGATTCCTGCACTGCCTTCGGCGAATTTCTCCCAGTCAAAGCGGCGCCACTCGCGAATTTGCAAGTAAACCAGCGCAGCCAGAACGACAACCACGATAATCGAGATGATGATCTGCTTGCGCTTCATGCAGTGCGAAATAGCCCGAGTGGCACTTGGGGCGAAGAGTCACAGTAAATGAGGGGCCGTATCAGGTCAATGTTGCTGGGCTTGGTGCGGGAGCAGGAGTAATTAGGTGGTGAGTCAGTTTGACCTCCAGACACTTTTCGGGTAGCCAGTTCCTCCACACTCCGGGCAGACGCCTGAGCCAGAGCATTTCGGGCACTTAGGTTCATCTTGGTTCAAGTGAACATTTATCCCGCTACCAAAGCATTCTGGGCATTTTCCAGAACCGTGGCATTCTATGCATCTACGTTCCATTGTCGAGTGCTTTCAGAATACGAGCATATCAAACGACGCACTACCAGGAATTATTGCGAGGCAGCAGCCGGCCCAGTTGGCGGGAGATGCTTTTTCACAGCGGATTGCGCGGCCGCCTGCGATTTCTGAGCTGCCAGTTTCTTACGATTGAAGTCACGGACGATCTGAGCGACGTAGGCCCGCGTTTCGTGATAGGGAGGGACGCCGTGATATTGCGCGACCCGCTGTGGGCCGGCATTATACGCGGCAAGCGCCTTCACCATGTCTCCGTTGTAGAGGACAAGCAGGTCGCGGAGATACTGGGTTCCGGCATTCACGTTGGCAGCAGGATCGAAGGCGTCTTTTACACCCAACTTGCTGGCGGTATCGGGCATGAGCTGCATTAATCCCTGCGCACCCTTGCGGGAAACCGCGTGGGGATTGAAGGCGCTCTCGGCGCGAATCACGCTGTTGATCAGGTCAGCATCGATCTGGTGTTTGTCGCTGGCGGCATTCACAGCGTCAGAGATCGATGAAGAGGCTGACCTCGGAGCGACCTTATCGGCGACTTGGACTTCCTGAATCGACTGAATCTGAACAGTAGGAACATCGATATAACTGCTGGCTTCGTTCGAGACGAAAAGGCGCGTGGTTTCTCCCAAAGTCTCACGGCGAAGGTGGTGGATCGAAAAGCCATTCTGCAGGGCAGCGTCGTACTCGGTGTGCGACGGTGCGATAGTGTTGGCTTGCGGAGCGTCGCCGGCCATCGCGGTCAGGGAAAGCAGCGCAATGGAAACCAGGAGGCCGAGTTGGCGTCGAAAATTCAAGTCAGGTCTTCGCAGTCTCCAAGCCCAGCGCCTGCTCTACAGCGGCGGCTACTCCGCCTTCATCATTGGAGAGGGTAACGGTCCAACCAAGTTGTTTCAACTCCTCCGAAGCGTTTCCCATTACCACCGGAACACCTGCATATTGAAGCATTTCGCGGTCGTTGTAATTGTCACCGATAGCCATGATCTGGTGACGCGGAATCTGCCGGTGGGAGGCCCATCGTTCAACCGCATGTCCTTTAGAACAGGCATAGTTAAGGACATCGAACATACACAGATCGCGGTGGGTATATTCGGTTTTCAACACCGTGATTTCATGGTCTATACCGGCTGATTTCAGGTGTTTTTCGGCCTCCCGCATACGGGGAATGGTTCCGCAGTACATAGCCTGGACGGGGTCGGTGGTGAGGCAGTCTTCGAGGGGAACACGGTATTCCAGAAAAGGGGCATTCTTTTCCAGCCAGCGGCTGATGCTGTCGTGAAGTTCGTCGGCGCGTTCGAGAACGAGAGCGCCCTTGGTCTCGATATCGAAGGTGACGACCGCATTGCCGCGGTAAGGGTCCATGTGGCGGATAAGCTTGCGGGCGGTGGCCGCCGGTAGCAGATCGCGGTGAAAGAGCTTGCCCTGAAGAGAACGCGTAACGGCTCCGTTGGAGCTGATGAGGCACAGATCGAAGCCCAGCATCTCCGCGATGGGCAGGGCGAAAGAATGGCGACGGCCGGTCACGAGAGCGATTTCAACACCCAGTTCGTGCGCACGCCGGAGGGCGGAAATATTCGCCGCAGGGATCTTGAATTGCGAGTCGAGCAGGGTGCCATCGATATCGATGGCGATCAGGCGAATGGGAGAAGTCACTGAAATCATTTTAACCCACCCTAGCCAACAGAAGGCTAGGATGGGACGCCCACGCTGGTTGAACTAGAAACGAAGAACAATACCGCCTGTCGCAAGCAACTGGTTTTGCCGGGCGTCTGCTCCAGGAAGCAGATTAGGGCTTCCGGAGTAATAGTCGCGGACTTCGCCACGCAGACTCAGATAAGGAAAGATCTTCATTTCCAAGCCTCCGGCGAAGTCGAAGGTCCCAGCATTGGTCGAGGAAGAGGTGGCGAGCGGGTTGCCACTCTTGCTGAAGTGGGCAAGCCCTCCACCGATGGCCAGGTAGGGAGAGAGGGGCGAGCCGGGAGCGAGTTTGAGTCGGACACCGGGCGTGACGAATACGGCGGAATAGGTGCCAAGAGACAGAAGATGTCCACTGGTGAATACGTCGGAATTAAATGTGCCGGCCACTGGGACTTCGATGTAGAGAGAGGCCAGCGGAACGTGGAAAATCCGGTGTCCGAAATTCCCCTGGATTGCGAAGGAATTGCCAACAGGAATCTGGCTGTTAATCGGGAAGTAGCCGCCGACAGAGACTGCTAAATCATTGCTCTGAGCGAAGGCAGGGGCAGCAAAAAGAAGGAGGGCGATCACAATAAGATAGTTTTTCAGCATGCGCATTTAGACGCTTTCAGCAGCTCTGGTGTTGCGTTGCATCCTTGGTGACTATTTCGTGGTGGCGGCAGATAACCAGAGCCGTTTATGCTGGTCAGGCTAATCTCACTTTAAGCCGATGTAACCATACGAGCCGATGACTGCGATCCTGGACTGGTTAAAACGCTGGCGCACGCAGATTTTCCTGTTCCTTGCAGTCGTTGGGCCGGGATTTATCACCGCAAATGTCGACAACGACACGGGCGGCATCTTCACTTATTCTCAAGCCGGAGCACAGTTCGGTTACGGACTGCTGTGGACTCTGGTTCCCACCACGTTGGCACTGATCGTCGTGCAGGAAATGTGCTCCCGCATGGGAGCGGTTACCGGCAAAGGGCTAAGCGATCTGATCCGCGAAGAATACGGTCTGCGGACCACGTTTTTCCTGATGATCGCGCTGGTCATCACCAATTTTGGGAATGTGATTTCCGAATTCGCCGGCATCGCCAGTAGTGGAGAGCTGTTCGGGATATCGAAGTTCTACTCGGTGCCGCTCTGTGCCGCGCTCATATGGCTCATGGTGGTGAAGGGCAGCTATAAAAGCGTCGAAAAGATATTCCTATTCGCATCATTCTTCTATATCGCATACATCCTGGCTGGTGTGCTGGCGAAGCCGAACTGGAGCCTCGCGCTGATCTCAACCGTTCGGGTTCCCAAGCTGCATGAGTTTCAGGATCGCGATTATCTGTTGATGATCATCACCATCGTGGGAACAACAATCGCGCCATGGATGCAGTTTTATCTGCAGGCGTCGGTGGTGGAAAAGGGAGTCACTCGGCGTGACTATGCGGCGTCGCGACTGGACGTGATCGTCGGATGCGTTTTTACCGACGTGGTGGCGTGGTTCATCATCGTGGCGTGCGCGGCAACATTGTTTGTTGCAGGTCATCAGGTGAAAAGTGCAGCTGATGCTGCATTTGCGTTACGTCCGCTGGCTGGGAATTACGCGTACATACTGTTTGCGGCGGGACTGTTTAATGCCTCGATATTCTCGGCATCAATTCTGCCGATCTCGACGGCATATACGGTCTGCGAGGGACTGGGATTCGAGTCTGGCGTGGGCCGGAAGTTCTCGGAAGCACCGTTCTTTTATTGGCTGTATACATTCCTGATCGTGGCGGGCGGTGGAGTAATCCTGCTGCCGAGAATCAATTACGTGAAGATCATTCTGCTTTCACAGGCGCTGAACGGTATGGTGTTGCCGTTGGTGCTGATCTTCATGGTGCTATTGGTGAACAAGGAAGAACTGATGGGCAACTACACCAATTCGCGGCTGGCGAACCTGGTGACCTGGGCGACTACGGTGATCCTGATTGGGATGACGGCGGTCTTGTTCTGGTCGCAACGGGGAGACGTGCTGAAGGCGCTCGGAATGCAGTAAGCGGTATCGGCGACATTCCCACAGATCTTTAGCCTTTTCGACAATCCTTAGAGGTTTTTAATCTCCTTCTAATCTTCTTCCAAGACTTCAAGAATACAAACGAGGGGTTATGACGACTGCCCCCCTCTTCCAGTCGAACGCAGGCGTATTGATTGCGAGTTCCGATGCGGGATTTCGCGACCGCATTGCGATTCAGTTTACGAATCAATGCACGGTTGAGCTCGCTTCAAGCGGAGCTGATGCACTGGCGAAGCTGGAACACAGCGAATGTGATCTGCTGATTCTCGATCGTCATCTTCCGGACCTGAACGCGGATGAGCTGCGTGAACTGACGGCGCGGCAATATCCGGGTGTTCACGTGGTGATTCTCGACTCCGCGAGTCCGGATCCATTTTCCAACCTAAAGAAGAACTGCGCAGGCACAGGTCGCGTGCTGCCATGGACGGGTGTGGAACCGAGACCGGTAATCGGGCCGCCGAAGCTTCCGTTTGAACCACTGCCGCGCATGGTGGGGTCAACCTTGCCGATGCAAAGGCTGTCGAAACTGGTGAGGCTGGTGTCGCCGCGCAATACCGCGGTCCTGATTACGGGTCCTACTGGCAGCGGAAAGGAACTGGTGGCACGGGCGATTCATGAGCTGAGTCCAAGAGCGGAGCGGCCGTTTGTGGTGATCAATTGTGCGGCGATCCCGGAAGCACTGATGGAAGCTGAGTTATTTGGATACGCACGGGGCGCGTTTACGGGCGCTGTGCAGTCGAGGATAGGCCGAATCCACGCAGCCCAGGGCGGGACCCTGTTTCTTGACGAGATCGGGGAATTGCCCATGGGACTGCAGGCAAAGCTGCTGCGCTTCCTGGAGTACGGTGAAGTACAGAGGCTGGGGAGTGGCGACATCTTCAAGGTGGACGTGCGGGTGGTGGCGGCCACCAATGCGGATCTTGCGAAACGCGTTCACGAAAACGAGTTCCGCCAGGATGTGTACTTCCGTTTGGCAGTTTTTCCCATCGAGATTCCCCCGTTGCGGGAACGCGTCGGAGACATTCTGCCGATTGCCAAGGAGTTCTTGCGCAGCATTTCAGGGGACCACAACGTTGTGTTCAGCCCGGAGGCAGAGACGCTGCTGGAGAAACACGAGTGGCCGGGGAACGTGCGCGAACTGATGCACGTAATCGAGCGCGCACTGATCCTGACCGAGGGCGAAGAGTGCATTGCCAAGCAACACCTCTATTTTTCGGCACCGAACCTGGTCTGAGTTTCCTGATTAGAAATCATTGAGCCTTGGTCGAGGTTGCTGGCAAGCGAGATGCGAAGAACCTAATGGAGCGACCCAGGGCAAGAGTCGCGAGAACAGGGAGCGAGAACACCATGAGCATGATTGACACCCCGAACATGGAGCGATTAACGCAGATTCTCGATCTCACCACGGCCCGTCATCAGCAGATCACCAATAACATCGCGAATGTTGACACGCCGGGCATCCAGGCGCAACGCGCGTTCGAAGCAAATGCACGCACGATCACAACCTTTGATGAGATCACGCAGGACACTATCAATCTGAAACGATAAACCGACGGGTTGATTGCAACTCCAAGCGGCGGACAGTATTCGCGTGAAAGCGCTTGCCAAGGTCACCGATCACGGCTACTCTCGGCAAAACCGCTGTGTTGGGGTGTTTCGATGCAATTGAAGTTGGACAAATATGAAGTCGATGACGTAACCGTGATTCGTTGCAAAGGGCGCATCATCTTTGGCGAGGAAGCCGTAGCGCTTCGCGAGATGGTGAAAGGGATATTGCCGGATACCAAACAGATCGTGATTGATCTGGGCGAGACCACACACATTGACAGTGGCGGCCTGGGAACACTGGTCGGGCTGTATACGTCGGCGCGCAAAGTGGGTTCCACAATCCGGTTGGCCAATATGCACGAGCGCATGCTCGACCTGCTGCAGATGACGAAGCTGCTCACGGTGTTTGATGTCTTCGACAGCGAAGACAAGGCGGTCAAGTCGTTCTCGCGACCAATGACGGCGTGATTCGCACTACTTTTTGGCCTTCGTGCCGAGCTGTTTCTTTTTCGCTTCGCGCTTGCGCCGACGGATTTCCTCGTTCGAATAGAGCGTCCCGCGGCATTTCCTGGAACCGCAATAGCAGGTAGCGTCCCCCTCCCCATCGAACAGGTTGTAATCGTACGTGATTTCCTCGCCTGGCCGGATATTGCGGAGCGCGCATATCCAGACATGTCCGTCGATTTCTTCCGTCTCGCAGTTGGGATCGCAACTGTGATTGATAAAAGCGGCGGTGCCATGTCCGTCGATCAGGTGCTCGGGGTCGTCGAGAGCGAACAGGTAGGTGATGGGCCGATCATCGTAAAGACGGGAGCCTTCGGCTTGCGAGATGCGCGGTCCGGTGTACTCGACCACCTGCTCGCCTTTTGAGATTCGGGTGGTGGCAAAAACGCCGGCGGCGTGAAGATTGGAAGAGCGGACGATCAGGCCCATCGCAGATCAGGCCCCCACTTTCCCAGGCGCTTGCCCGCTGAGCACCTTCGACAGCTCGGCAGCCGGACAACGTACTCCGAGGTAGAACGATCCGAACAGCGCATAGACGGCGCTGACCTCGTCGAAGCGCATTTCGTAGATCAGCTTCTTGAAGACTAGCGCATCGTCGGCGAACAGATCGACGCCCCACTCCCAATCGTCGAAGCCAATGGATCCGGTAATGATCTGCTTCACTTCGCCAGCATAGCGGCGGCCCACCATGCCGTGCTCGTGCATCTGGCGCTGGCGCTCCCGGATCGGCAAGGTATACCAGTTTTTCTCCTCTCCGCGGCGCCGGTCCATGGGATAGAAGCAGAGATAACGGCCGCCCGGAATATCCGGATAAAGACGCGGACGCATGGCCTCGCGCTGGCGGGCAATCACATCATTGATCGCCTGCTTCCATTCCTCCGAGTGCGGCTCCAAACCGCTCTCCATCAGCTGTTCGTAGGTCTTCACCGTCGATTCGTACAGGCCGAGCTCGATGATGGAAACGTACGAGGTCAGAGGCTCGAGGTAGTCCGAGAGTTTTAACTGCGCCAGTTGCAGCTCGGCGGCGTTCAACTCGTCGAAAGAATTGCGGAAGTGCAGGAAGAGAAGGTCGCCTTTGTGGCCGAGCACGGAGTAGATCGCCGTCTGCTTTGGATCCATTTTCTGCAAAGCGGTTTGCGCTTCCTGCGAAATCGCGGCACGATCGGTGTCCGACAGTGCCCGCCACGCCGGCCAGCGGAATCGCATCATCTGGTGCAACACGCTGTAGCCTTCAACGGTCAGTGGAACTTCCGGCATGGTGGCCGGAGCAGTATGCGGACGGGCATTGGTAGTCGCGGACATGAGTCACCCTCAGCGAAGTGTCCTTATTGTAACTGGCGCTTCACGTTTCGCGTTTCATGTTTCACGCGCATTCATTGCGGCAATGGCCGCCGACATTGCCATCTTGTGATCCTGAGTCCAGGGAGGCCCCAAAGATCGTCTCAACTGGATGAAGTGAGCATCGAGACTTTTGACTCCCAATGCTTTGCTCGCCATCTCCTGCACCTGCCGCGGATCGTACCAATGAACGGGCCAATCCCGCGCATCGGCTGCGGCGGCGAGCGCCCGGCGATACATCACCCAGTCGGCTATATTGCTCGCGCGGTAGTTCGTGATCCGCTCCGCGATGGTCGGTGGAAGCTCCGGACACTGGCGAAGCGCGACACCAAGAATGCTGACAGGCATCTCGGCGGCGATGGCGTCAAGGCCAAGTTTCGCGTGCCGCTCCGCCGACGCCCGCACGCGTTCGACCAGTTTGACGGCCTCATCGAGCGGTAGCATCTGCCCTTCGCTGTGGTGCGGAATTTTGGGCAGCGCTTCGTCCACGAGTTCCACGCGGCGGCGATCAAGAAGAGTCCCATTGGCGTCGGCCGTCACCAGGATGGCCCAACCGCCGTGATCGGATACTCCAATGACTCCGCCTCTCGACATGAATGGTTCCTTCAGCGCGAGCGCTTGCTCTTCACTAGTCCATGAAGATCTGGTCTACGTAGCACCAGAGCCAGTCTTCACCGGGCTCGAAGGATTTAATGATGGGATGTTTGGTCGCGTGGAAGTGCTTGGTCGCGTGCTTGTTCTTGGAGCTATCGCAACAGCCGACGTGGCCGCAGGTTTGACAGAGCCGCAGATGGACCCAGGTGTCGCCCATCTTCAAGCATTCTTCGCATCCCTTGGCGGAGGGAGTGACCTTATGAATCTGACTTAAATGCGTACAGGCAGCGGCAGCCATGATTACTCCTAGCTTTGACGAATCCTTTGGATTCGGGAGGGGTGGGAAACGATTCAGTCTAGTCGGTGCAGGAATTCTGATAGTCGCTTCCACCGGGGCCAAGGCCCCAGAAAGTTGTTGCTCATAACGCGGGTCTGAAGACCCGCTCTTCCACAGTACGGAGACGGTAATCGTTGAATGCTCTAGTTGGCGGACGCGGAAGCACCGGAAGAGAGGGGGGCCGCCGCTGCTCGTTCGTATTTCCAGCCCGGACGTCCGAAGACGTAATGCCACATCTCGCTCACATTCCGCGCTGATCGCAGATCACGGGCGATGTCCCACCATTCATGAAAGGCGATACGCACGGGATTGTAGGTATTGATGTTCCTGGTTAAGCCATAGATGGGCGGCTCTGCCGCATCCTCGGGTTCGAAGGTGCCGAAGAGGCGGTCCCAGATGATGAGAGTGCCGGCATGATTGCGATCGAGGTAACGCAGGTTCGAAGCATGGTGAACACGGTGATGCGATGGCGTATTAAAAAAAGACTCCAGCGGGCCGAGTGAGCGGATCAGTTCGGTGTGAATCCAGAACTGATAGAGCAAGCTAATCGCCTGCATGGTCATGATCATGATCGGTGGGAAACCGATGAGCGGGAGCCACAGCCAAAAGACGAAGCTGAACGAGATGCCGCCAGTCCATGTCTGGCGGAGTGCCGTCCCAAGGTTGTAGCGCTGTGACGAATGATGAACCACGTGCGAGGCCCAGAAGAAGCGACATTCATGGCTGGTGCGATGGAAGACGTAATACGTGAAGTCTTCGGCGAAGAAGAGCAGCACCCAGGCCCACCATTGGTATCCGATGCTGAAGACGGCAAAGCGATGGACGAGGCTGTAACTGGCGAAGAGCAGGGCCTTGGTGAAAAGGCCGATGAGCACGTTGCCGATTCCCATGGTGAGGCTGGCGGCGGTGTCTTTCCACTCGAACAGATCGCGTTGCATCCATGCAGCTGCGATGGCTTCGATCAGCAACAGCAGGAGGAATCCGGGAATCGCGAGATGAATGAGATTGTGCACGGACTGCCTCACCCCGGTTCAGCAGGCAGGTAGTTTAGCCCAAATTCGAAAGCCGGAGTAGCCTAGCGCGTGGGATGAAATAGGAAGACCAACTCAATCACAAGGATGATCACGACCATCAGTTCGAGTACGAAGGCGCGGGCCTGCTGGAAGCCTTCGATCAGGAAGCGGTACAGGTCCTCGGCAGTGTGCAGCTTCTGGTTTACCAGGCTCTTGTAATCGTGCACGCCGACTTTAGCTGCGGCCAGCCGGTAAAGGCGCGCGGAGAACATGTCACTGAGGAACTTGATGGCGTTGTCGGCACGTTCGACAAGCTCATTCACTTCAACGGTGACGCTTTGGAGTTTGTAGGCTTGGCGACCGAGGCGCCAGCGGCGAAGCACAACGCTGGTGTGCTTCAGAAAGTCGTAGACGGAGCCGAGTTCCCGAGTGAGCAGGTCGTCGTAGTGGCGGAACTCGAGCAGCTGGGAATTGGCGTACTCAAGCAGCTGAATGCTGGTTTCCGCTCCGGCAGGAGTGTCGTAAACGAAGGCCGCGTTCCAGCTCACTACCGATAGGTCATTAGGGTAATAGGAGATGCTGGATTGCAGGACCTCAGCCCGCTCGCTGTCGGCCAGTTCACTGGTCTCGCCGCGGACGACGCGAGCAATATCCGAACCGCGCTTCTGAATCAGCTCTGACGCAGTTGGATTGCCGCCGATGCGATGAATGTTGAAGATGAAGTAGTCTTCGGAGAGCCACGTGGCGTAAGGGCGGATGAGCGCGGTTTGTGCGCGCTCGATTTGTTTACGCGCCAGACGCTCGGCCTCACGCTCGAAATCGGTGCCGGCCATCCACTTGGAGGAGAGCCGAATCAGGTCCTCCCATTCGCCAGAGAATGGGATCTCAAAGATCACGCTGACAACGCCGTAGTCGTAATACTTAATCTGGCGGTTGAGGGTCAGGTTACCGTCGAGCTGAGCTGGCTCGAGCTGCTCAACGACGGGTGGCCGCTCAAAACGAACATATTCGGGAGCGGCGTGCTTGAAAGCTTGTGCTACGCGTCGAGCGCCGAGAATCTGATTCAACTCGACGAGTCGAATTTCCTCGCACGCGTCGTAAAGCATGAGCACAAGCACGGAACCTTCGAGTGATGAGGGGACGGTCGGCGCGGCGGACACCTGGCTTGCTGGAAGAGTAGTAGTCATAACGCCCTACCTAAGTGTACTCGCGGGAGAGGGTGGCTGGAACTACGCCCGGCGCAGCGTTAGGAGGCTGATTTCGGGATCAACGCCCAGGCGCGCGGGAATGCCGATGGTGCCGAGGCCGCGGTTGACGTAGAGCGCGGACTTCGAGCCGTTCGGGGTCCCCGAAGCGCCGAGGGGGAGTTGATACAAGCCAGCCACGAATGGTGTGATGAAGCGGGCGGGACTCCAGCTGTGATCGATGATCTCAACTTTCACCTGCCCACCGTGCGTGTGGCCGGCAAGACTCAGTTCGATGCCGAGTTCTGCTGCGCGATAGAAACTGTTGGGATTGTGCGAGAGCAGAATGTTGGGAATGTCGTGGCGGACCAGAGGCTCAATCGCCTGGAGCATCGGAACTTCAAGCCCGAGGGGCGCATGCTGGCGCTGATAGTCGACGCCAATCAGGTTCAGGGGTTCGCCCTTCCAGGAGAGTTCGGCGTTGTTCTGCCGGAGCAAGCGCATCCCGTAGCGGTTGAATAATTCTTCGGCTTGATCTTCGACGTCGGCGTAGATCTCGTGATTGCCGTTACAGCCCCAGACTCCCAGCGGAGCACGAAGGCGGCTCAATTCGGCGATGCACTGCTGAAGGGGATCGCCGCTGGAGGTGACGAAATCGCCGGTAACCACGGCCAGATCGGCGCGAAGGTCGTTGGCGATGTCGACGGCACGGCGTACCTGGTCAGCGGGCATGAAGTCGCCGATGTGGATGTCGCTGAGTTGAGCGATCTTGAGCCCCGCAAGTCCCTCGGGGAGATTTGCGATGGGAACGTCGACGCGATGGAGCGTGAAATCGAGGCGTTCTTTGCCAAAACCGTAAGCCGCCGCTACCAGGGGCACCGCGCCGGCCGCGTACGAGGCTGCCTTCAGGAAACCGCGGCGGGCAGGACTGGCGATATCGGAAGTTGAATGCGACGCGAGCGAAGAGAGTTTGTCCCAAAGATTCCCAAGAAGCTGGACAACTTTGATTCCCAAAAATCCGAAGAAGGAACCAAACAGCCAAAGCTGCGCCATCGCGATTAGAAACGAGATCACGCGCCCGCGTGGAAGGAGATGCAGAAACATGCGGTCGATGAGGACCAGAACGAAGAAGGCGACGAATGCATAAAGAAGCCCGTAGGCCGCACAGCGCAGATTACGATTTTTTATCTGGCGGAACACCGCCAGGGCGCGCTGTACCCAGAATCGTTGGGCAAGGAAGAACAAACCTAGAATAGCGAGCGGAATCAGCCAAAAAATGAGGTGGAATTCGGAACCAGGTCCCAAAAGGTGCTCCTCAGGATATCTATTCAGATGAACCGGTCAGGCTGAGAGTCGCACAATTACGAACCCAGAAACCAGAGAGGAGTTCCGGAAGCAGCCGGTATTAGACGGTAACAGCGAGGGCCTGGGCACGCAATTGGCTGGCACGGCTGCGAACGGTTGCGGCGCGATGGTTGAGGAGTCGCGCCAAGTCCAGCAATTGCGCTTGAATGAGATTCTTTTGTGTGGCCGAAGAGGATTCCGTCATGAGTTCTTCTGCTCGTAACAAACAAGCGTAGGCCAGATCTTCACGATGTTGGGAGCGGAGCAGGAGAGCGAAGTTGTACCAATCGGTAGCTTCGCCTGAATGGTCGTCGAGTTGTGCATCGAGCTTGAGCGCCGACTGAAACAAGCGCAGGGCGTCGGCATTTTGGCCCAACTTTGCGAGTAGGTCGGCCTCGCTGCCGGCTGCGACGGTTTCGTAATGAGTCAAGCCGGTTTTGGCGGCAACGGTTCTGGCGAGATCGTAGGACTTGGCCGCATCAAGCTGCTTGCCGATTTTTACCTGGCAGTCCCCCAATTGCAGGATCACAGGAACTATGTGATCAGCGGGGAGATCTTCCGCTCGCAAAACCTTGGCCGAACTATCGAGAAAAAGAACGTAGTGGGGAATGGCGGCCTCGCATCGAGCCTGCGACTGGAGTTCATTGGCGAGATATAGGTGCAAGGTGAGCTGGCTGGGATCGAGAGCCAGCGCTTTTTGCCAGCTGTCGATAGCTTCCGCGTGCATACCCAGCTTGCTGGCAAGGACGCCGTTGTTGGAGAGCAGTTCCACATCTCGCGGGGATTTCTGTAGCAATTCGGCAGTGAGGTCATGTGCTTCAACCAGGCGTTTCTGCGAAATCAGCAACCGTAGCATTTCGTTGCGCACGGCTGGAAACTCGGGATTTAGTTGAACTGCCATGCGGAGTTTCGCAAGCGCCTGCATGTTCTGGCCGGAGCGGATTTCCTGTCTCGCGAGACGAAGTGACACGGTGCTGTCGTAAGGGTTGAGGGCATCGGCGTGCTGTAGCCGCAAAGCACTGTCAGGATTCGATGCGAGGCCATAGCGGACAACGTCCAATGCCGCCAGTCCGACGAGAAACAGTATTGCCACGATACGAAGCGCACGTGCGGGAAAACTAGCACCGATAATCCAGCTGAATCCGGATGCGGCTTTGTCACGCGCACTGCGAGAAACGTATGCGATCTCTTGCTTCGAGTTCAACAGCAAGGCGGCGATGCGGCCATCACGCAGCTTCCAGATTGCGCCGTCGAGAATGAAGTGATGGATGTTCACCAGAGCCGTGAAGATCAGGAAACTTGCGCTGTAGTCGTAATGAAAAACGTAGCTCGCTAGCCATGGCCCGGGAATGAAGAGCGCGATTCCGCCGAGAACGAGCACGCCGAAGTAGGCGAGCGGCTTCCATCCGGTTAGGCGTTTGGCGGCGGCTTCCTTGCGAGCGTAGAAGGTGGTGATCCAGAGGTACTGTACCGAATGCATGATGGCCAGTACTCCGGTGCTGTAGCGGCTTTGCGGGACCTGCAGGCCTGCAAGCAACGTCAGAAGGCTCGGGGCAATGAACCACAAGGTCTGGGAACTAAGGAGGGTCAGGGAGGGCGCCAAGGCCTTCAGACCAGTCTTGCGAGCGAGCGAGATGATACCAAAGCAGGATGCGGCGACGAAGCACACGCCGAAGATGGCGCGGAGAATCAAAGACAGCTTTGCAGGAATTCCCAGGGAGACGAAGAGAGGGTCGCCTGAGGCGCCCGTGTGCAGCGTCAGAAACAGAAACGCGTAGGAACAAATAAAGCTTGCATAGAGCGCGCGGCGTTGGGCGTTCGTGGGCTGGGCTCCGGCTCGCCGCAGGAACATCATGAAGAGGCCGTAGTTCTGACCGCTGTAGTGCCAGGGACTCCAAGTGAGATAAATGGTGATCAGCCAAGGCAGAATCGCGAATGAAAAATGAGCCACCAGTCCGGTCAGCACGATGAGTCCGGTAATGTGCACCGTGAAGATGCGGTATTTCCGGAAATCTTCGCGGGTGTGATAGGCCCGGTAGAGCGTCGCCATGTAGTGGGGATAATTGAAAACCAGCGCGAGCGCGTAGAACGCTACACCCCAGGCCAGCTCATGCGAGGTTGACAGATAGCTCAGTAAAAGCAGCGGCAAAGTCCAAGCCCCGCACCCGAGGGTCAGATCGACCCATGGGTTGTAGAGCCAAAAACCGGAGTGTCCTGAGCCCTGTTCTGGATTCGTTGTCATTGCGGAAAGAAGCTGATTCAGAGCGGATTATAGGGGGATTCGAGCTCCGTCAGGTTATCCATCAGGGTGCGTACCTTCGAGATGATCCTCGACTTCCGATCTTAAACACCGAAGTCGTCTCATCCGCACCCTTCGCCGACAGAAGGATACGGCGGGACACCTGGCGATCAGAGACTCAGCATTGACGTCGCTCTTCGAAGACTCAGACTCCAGCAGATTCCGCGCGTTCTTCCCAGGTCAGGGAAGGAGTTTGGCTTTCTTCGCAGCGAACTCTTTCTCAGTGAGCACCCCGGCGTCGCGCAACTCCGCGAGCTTTTTCAGTTGATCAACTACCTGGTCAGTGAGCATTCCTGGGTTGGCCTTGGTACTGTGGGTGCCCGTCTTCTTTGCAGCGGCAGCCTGTTGACGCGCCGCCACGCGCCCGGCAACGGTTTGGGCCGTTCCTGCCACCACGGCGGTTCGGGCCATCGTCCGGGCCAGCCCCGCTCCACGCGATCTTCCTCTTCTTATCATGACTAAGTCTCCCTTCCGTCGAGCACTCAATTAAGACCTGGACCGCTTGTTAGTCGTTAGAGCATGTCAGGACTATGAGATGTTGCAAGACCATCCGACGGATCGGGCTGAGCTGTTATGGATAGTAGGCTTAACCCCGACTTTCGGTAGCGAGCAGCTTCGTTGTATCCTCGCCATGTGCCACGCTCATCTGGGAGGTCTCCGACAAGCGCCCTGCTGCTGGGCCTGATCGTTACGCTTGCGGCCGTTGTTGTCTATTCGTGGTACATCACGGTACAGATCTCGGGTCTGCGCGATTTGCAACGTAACATTGCCGATCGCAATCGGAAGGACTCGTTACAACTGCTGCGCATTCAGAACGACCTGAACCAGGTCGCCCTGTCGATGCGCGACATGCTCGACAACGATGAACCATACCCGCTGAGCGCGTGGTCGGCGCCGCTGCTGAGGATTCGCGGCGATCTGGATGATGCGATCAGGCGCGAAGATCAACTGGCGACCACGAACCGCACGCCGGAGCAGCGTCAATATTTGCGCAATAATCTGGCGCAATTCTGGGATGCGGTGGATCGGACGTTCGCCCTCGCGCAGTCGGGTAAAGAGCAAGAGGCCCGCCAGCAAATACGTGTAACGCTGCAGCCGCGGGTGGAGGCCCTGGGCAACGCAGTTTCGCGCCTGCTCGTGCAGAACAACGAAAGCGAGGAGCAGGCTGCACTGCAAGTGAGCCAGATCTACGATCGCGTGCAGCGGCAGGTCTATATCTTCCTGACGGCGGTGCTGATCGCGATCGTGCTCACCAGCTTGTACCTCATCCGATCGAACCGGCTGCTGTTTGCGCGGCTGGCGGAGCTTTCGCAACAACGCAGTGAACTGGCGCAGACGCTGATTGCGACCCAGGAATCAACTTTGCGTCACATTTCACGCGAATTGCATGACGAGTTTGGGCAGATACTGACGGCCATGGGATCGATGCTAGGGCGCGCGGGACGGCACGCGCCGGAGGGATCCAAACTCCGGGAAGACCTGCGCGAAGTGAACGAAATTGCGCAGTCGGCGCTCGACAAGGTTCGGACCCTGTCGCAGGCGCTGCATCCGGTGACGCTGGATGAAGCCGGCCTGGAGAGCACGCTAGACTGGTATTTGCCAACGGTGGAAAGGCAGACAGGGATTACCGTATCCTATGAGAAATCAGGAACTCCCTTTCCGGTGGAAGGTAGCGCCGCGGTGCATGTGTACCGCGTTTTGCAGGAGGCGCTGAATAACATAGCGCGCCATTCCAAGGCGAAAGAGGCGTGGGTTCGGCTCCGATTCCTTCCGCAGATGCTGGATTTGGAAGTCGAGGATCACGGCATTGGGTTCAGCCCCGATGGCAAGCGGCGCGGCATTGGGTTGGTTGCGATGCGCGAGCGGGCGGAGTTGGTACACGGTACGCTGGAGTTTAGCCGGCCATCCCAGGGTGGCACGCTGGTTCGATTGATGGTTCCAAGAGAGGCGACGGACGGACATGCCAGATAAGATTTCGGTTTTGCTTGTTGATGACCACAGCCTGGTGCGGCGTGGATTCCGCAAAATATTGGAAGATGAACCAGGCATTGAAGTCGTCGGCGAAGCCGGAGATGGTGTGGAAGGCGTGGATCTGGCATGCAAGCTAAAGCCGAAAGTCGTTGTAATGGACTGCGCGCTGCCTGGCATGAGCGGTTTGCAGGCTACAAGAAAGATCGTCGACACATGCCCAGAAACTGTGGTCCTGATGCTGAGCATGCATTCGGAAGATACATGGGTACGACAAGCGCTGGACGCCGGCGCCCGAGGGTACATCCTGAAAAATGCCGTCGATCTGGAGTTGGTGAATGCGATCAAACGCGTGGTAGCCGGAGAGCAGGTGCTCGATCCGGGGGTCGCCAAGGCTGGAAGTTTAAAGGGCGAACGCGACTACGGCTTGACGACGCGTGAATTGGAAATCCTGCAACTGATCGTGGACGGCAAGTCGAACAAAGAAATTGCTACGCAACTCGATCTCAGCGTAAACACCGTTGCCGTGCATCGCGCGAACATGATGGACGCGCTCGGTATCCACAAGACCGCGGAACTTGTCGTGTACGCGATCCGGAACGGGCTGGTGAATATTCCGTGAACCGGCGGTCGTTTCTATCTGGCCTGATTACTTCCGCAATCGCAGCCAAGGTACTTCCCACTTCAGCATTTGCGCTCCCCGCAGCATCGGGCCTTGGATTTCAGTTCGTCGATGTTACCTCGCGAGCAGGGATACAGTTCCAGCACAATGCCGGCGCTTACGGTGGCAAGTTGCTGCCAGAGACGATGGGATCCGGCTGCGCTTTCCTGGACTATGACCACGACGGTTGGCAAGACATTCTGCTCGTGAACGGCATGGATTGGCCAGGCCACAAGCGGCAACGAAGCACTTTGCATTTGTATCGCAATAATCGTAATGGCACATTCACCGACGTGACTAGCGCCGCAGGCCTCGATGTCGAGATGTACGGAATGGGCGTTGCGGTGGGCGACTACGATAACGACGGCTTCCCGGACATACTGATCACCTGTGTCGGGCAGAATCGGCTGTTTCATAACACCGGCAAAGGAACTTTCGTAGACGTCACACGAAAGAGCGGCCTGTTCGGTAAACAGGCATTCAGCACATCGGCGCTATGGTTTGACTACGATCGCGACGGATTGCTGGATCTATTTGTGTGCAATTACGTGCGATGGTCGGCCGAGCAGGACGTGTTTTGCAGTCTTGACGGCAAACACAAGTCTTACTGTACGCCCGAAGCATATCGTGGTGCGACGTGCTGGCTGTTCCATAATCGCGGCGACGGAACCTTCGAAGACGTAACCGCCAAGAGCGGCATCTTTGATGCGACTTCGAAGTCGCTGGGGGTTGCGCTGCTTGACTACGATCGCGATGGATGGCCAGACCTGCTGGTGGCGAACGATACGCAGCCTAACAAGCTATATCGCAATTTGAAGAACGGCACGTTCCGTGATGTCGCTGTCGATGCCGGTATCGCCTTCAGCACCGACGGTAAGGCACGCGCGGGAATGGGTGTCGATGTCGCCGATTTCGAGAACTCCGGAGTTGCCGGAGTGGCGATCACCAACTTCGACAACGAGATGATCGGCTTCTATCGCGAGAAGAATGGCAGCTACGTAGATATTGCAAACGAGGCAGGAATCGGGCGCGCTTCGCGCAACACGCTGGGTTTTGGTTGCAGTTTCCTCGACGTGAATTTGGATGGCTATCTCGACCTGCTCGCGGTCAACGGGCACATCGACGATACGGTGCGCAATATCCGGCGGGATGTAGGTTATGCGCAGCCTCCGCAGCTGTTCCTGAACAATGGCAGAGCGCAATTCCGGGAAGTCGCGGCGGAGACCGGCGGCGATTTCAGTCAGCCGCGCGTTGGGCGCGGACTCGCCTATGGGGACTTCGATCGCGATGGTGATCTCGATGTGCTGATGACCACCAACAATGGCCCTGCGTTTCTGTTTCGCAACGATCAGATTTCAGGCAATCGCAGCATCCGATTCCATCTCGTCGGAACCAAGTCAAATCGCGATGCTGTCGGCGCGACGGTGCAAATATTCTATGCAGGTATGATTCAGTCCCACATGGTCAAAGGCGGATCGAGTTATCTGTCACAGTCGGAGTTGCCGGTGACCTTTGGGTTGGGTAGAGAAGATCGCGTGGAAAGAATGGTGATCTACTGGCCCAGCGGAATCAACGAGGAATACACGAACCTGGCTGCGGGGAAGGCCTACGAATGCACCGAAGGCAAGGGTATCAGAGCTTTTGGCGGTTTCTAGTTACAAAAATTTGACTTCACTTTTACGCTGGTGCGCGTCTAATGCTGGCATGGAAGTCCCCGCGATAACGAACGAGGCAGTCCAGCGCGGAGCGGCGGTTTACAGCCGACCGGTCCTGGCGATCTACGACATCTTCGTGCTCGGCTTCACCAACACATTTGTCTGGAAGTGCCCATCCCCATACATTCTTCAGTTCTATAACCAGAATGTCTCGAAGAAACATCTGGATGTAGGCGTCGGAAGTGGATATTTCCTGGATCATTGCACGTTCCCATCTCCAACGCCCCGGATTGCGCTGATGGATCTGAACGAGAACAGCCTTGAGAAGACATCCAAGCGGTTGCGCCGGTATGCTCCCAGAACTTATCGGCGCAATGTGCTCGAGCCGATTGAGATAGGAGACTCGGGATTCGGTTCGATTGGGCTGAATTACCTTCTGCACTGTCTTCCAGGAAACATGATCTCGAAACGAGCAGTATTCGAGAATCTTAAGCCTCTGTTGCGCGAGGGCGGCGTTATTTTCGGGACAACTATCCTGGGCGGTGATGTCCGCCGCAATTGGCTTGCCCGCGTCTATATGCGAATTTTCAACTACAAGAGGGTGTTCAGCAACTACGACGACCGGCGCGAAGACCTAGAACAGGGACTCGCGGAGACTTTTGGCCGCTACGAAGTAAGCACCAGGGGATGCATTGCATTTTTCCGAGCGTGGAAATAGCTCAGCTCGGCTTCGGTGTCTCGGTGGCAGGGATGGTTGCAGTCTTCAACGACTGAAGCGCTTGTTCCGTTCTTTCCCATTGCTTAGCTTTCAATCCCACGCTCGCTTGCCCGTTAGAGAAGTACCCTAGGATATTTTCTCGCAATCCCGGAGTCACGCCGGCAAAGTCGTGTTTTGCCAGCAGGAGTACCAACTCGCTATAAGCATTGTCAGCCAATTCATATTGGCCAGGTTTGGTGAGGTTACCGGTGTCCAGGTTGCGGTCAGGCAGATCAGTTGTGCCAGCTTCGACTTTGTGAATCTCCTCACGATAGACCTGGACCACGTTGTTCATGCTCTTGATGTAAAGGTCCTCTGTCTGCGGCGTCGGATCTTTGTACTGGAGCGCCTTCAACGGCCCGAACTTTGGAATCAGCTTCAGCAGGAAGGCAAAGAAACGGGCGAACCAGCCGGGACGCTGATACTCTGAACCAAATTGTTTTTCATAATCGGCACGCGAAATGTGAAAGAGGAACTTTTTGCGGGCAACATCGTCCTTTTCCTCCACGTGCTGGTGGTCTCGTGCGGCGAGCGCAACCTTGGTCATCTCCGGTATCACCTGGCTGACGGCGAAGCGAAATGTCCCGATACTGAGCTCTTCGTTATGAAGGAATTCCGAGAGTGGTATGCCGTAGGTTTCCTGGAAGGCGCGTTGCAATAGATCCTGCGCGATCTCGAATCCGATGAAATCGTGATACTGCTTTGCGGTATACCGACCCTTAGCAACCTGTACAACGTCGAAGCTAAACTCGGTTTTGAGATGCGCTTCGGGATTGTCTTCATAGGTCACGATCTTGCCATACTTACGACGAAGTTTCGGATATTCAATCGGCACAGAACCGTTTACCGCCGGATGCCCCCAGCTATCACTGACATAGTGAGCGAGCGCGCCTAACGCGAACGCGTACTCGTTGACGTTGCTGGAATCGCGGATGAGGCGATCGACAAAATTTCCGGTGCGAACGTAATGCAGCAGATTCGTGAATTCGTGGCTGCCGAACGGATAGTAGCCGATGTCCTGGATCACCGATCCACCATAAGCATAGGCGTGAGCCTTCTTCAGGTCGTCGGCAGAGGACTGAGGAAATCGTCGTAGCAACGCTGGCTGAATCGTGGTGTCCCAGCAAATATCGACGACTTCCTCATGTGACAAGACAGAATAAGCGCGCGCATCCGGGATGGAGACGAGAACCAGGGCGATCAAGGCGGCGAGTTTGGGCAGCGATTTCTTTCTGAATTGCATCAGCTGACACACTGGTCAAAGCTGGTTAGATGCAGGTTTCGCTCCGAAATGATCGGACACAAAACGGACTTGTCCAGGGAAGAATTCGGCTGCCAACCGCCGCTTTCAGTTGCTCTACCGCGAGCATATAGCTGGCCAGCGACTGCCGCTGTATTGGTCCCGGAAACGTGCGAATAGTCGAACCCGGTGCTAAGCAACGATCGGCCGCAAACCTTTCGAGGGAACCACAAAAACAAAAATCAGCTGCCAATAGTTCAGCAGCTGAATTTTGAGCCCGGAAAATCGGACGATCTCTATTTTGGCAGGCCGTTCACATTGGTCGAAGAATTGGCTTGAGCAGGCGAGCCCTCCTGGATCTGGTCGTGGCGCGCGGTGAGCTCACCAGCGTCGTCGATCCGATTCGCCTTGGTTGCCGCGGCGGCCAAATTCTGCAGCCGATGATAGGTATCGCCAGCCTCTGAGATCTGATCTTGCGGGACCTCATTGTCGACGGCGAGGCCATCGGTAGCCGGATCGTACTTTGCGACGGCTTCCTCGGCCTTGGTGGTCTTCGGCTTGGCCAGTTGATCGAACAGGTTCTTCTCAATCAAGGCGTTCATTTTCTTGGCATCGGCCTGAATCTTCTTCCAGTCAACCTTACGTTCGTTGGCGATCTGGACCGCTGTCTTGCCTGATTTAATCTCGCCAGCAAGCTCGTCGACGCTCACTCCACCAGCTGCGATCTCTTGCAGCAAAAACATGGAACCGTAGTCCACATTGATCAATCGGCGAGCCTGGATCAACTGGTTGCGATCCAGTTTGTAAGTTTCGGCGACACTCTTGTTCACGGCATCCCGAGCCGTCTGGTCCCAGGCCATAGCTTTGATCTTCGCGATCTGCTTCTCCGCATTTTTCTGATCATCGCTAAACGCCGGAACCGCAGCTGCCAACGCCAATATGAGAGCGATCCATCGCACTGCTTTCTTCATCGTAGATACCTCCGCCTGACCGAGTTTTATTGAAACTGAAGCAAAAATCAAGGACCGACGACGCTTTTGGGACGAGCGCAGTTCGGCTGTTCTGTCATACGCAGGAAGTGATCACTTAGTTCCTACCTGAGTCACCGCGAGATAAATGAGCTTGGTGAGATTCCCGAGCTGGTTTGTTTGCACCCGCTCATCGTTGCCGTGAACGGTCCTGTTCTCCTCCTCGGTGCGAGGAACGGCCAAGCCGTAAGCCTGCACTCCCCTAGCGCGCAGGAACGAGGAATCGGTCGCACCGGTCTGCATAACGGGCAATGTACTGGAACTGGGGAAGACTTGCTGCTGTGCGTGCTCCAGTGCTTCAAACATCGCGCTGTGAATACTTGAGGGCGGAGCCGGAACCATGTTCAGAGCTGTATCTTCCGGAATGACTTTCACCTGCGGATCGTTGATCAGTTGCGCCAGCGATGCACGGAACTTGTCCAAGTCTTCATCGGGAAGAGCACGGACATCAAGCACGCCTTCCGCGGTCGGCGGGATCACATTGGACTTGAAGCCCGCTTTCAGCATGGTTGGGACGACAGAAGTCCGCAGCATGGAATAGTAGATTGGTTTTTTCACGCGCAGGATTTCCTGTACCTTGGGATCTTCCACATTCCGGTACCAGGCGGCTTCTTTCGGAGGGCTGATCTTAGCCAGACCCTGGAAGAATGCTCGCGTCGTCTCGTTTAAGCGCGAAGGAGTAACCCAATTGCCGGCCTTCGCCACTGCAATCGCGAGGTGCGTGACGGCATTGTCGACGCGGGGAACGGATCCATGACCGCTGCTGCCTTCCGCGCGCAAGGTGATGCCGCGAGGAAGTTTTTCGGCGGTGCTCACGCCAAGATACGGAAGCTTGCCATCGCTCAACAACGAAACTCCGCCTTCATTCAAAGCAAACTCGCAATTCAGTTTGTCCCAGTAGCGGTCCACGAGCGTCGCCATGCCGGCGGGCGAGGAGGCTTCTTCGCTGGCTTCGGCCAGGAAGATGACGTCACGAGTCAACGGCACATGCAGGCGATGCAATTGCAGGAAGACTTCGAGGTTCGCCGAGACCATTGCCTTGTCGTCGAGTGCACCGCGGCCGTGCAGGACGCCGTCTTTCACCTCTCCGCTGAAGGGACCGGTGGTCCAGTGCGAACGATCGACAGGAACGACGTCAATGTGACCCATCAGCAGAACTGGGCGCTTGCTGCCATTGCCCTGCAGTCGGGCGATAACACTGGCGCGCCCTGGGACGGGTTCGAGAAGCTCGGAGTCGATCCCTTCTTTCTTCAGCACTCCCTGGATGTAAAGGGCTGCTTGCGACTCGTTGCCCGGAGGATTGGACGTGTCCATGCGAACGAGGTCACCCAGAAAATGCACCGCTTCGTCCCGGGCCGCATTGAAGTCAGGACTACTGGCTGGTGCTTGGGCAAATGCGACAGAGGTGAGAGCGAGGACCGCGAGTGCCAGAGCCGATTTGCGCTGCAAGCTGCCTCCAGAGTGGAAGCGGAATTATAACGGTAGCGCTAGCTCACAGCGATTCAGCTTGCGACAGTTTATAGTTGCCATAGGACATGACACAGCTTCGACCTTGTATTGGAGTGTTTGACTCCGGCTTTGGAGGACTCACCGTACTGCGCGAAATAGTGCGCCTGGTCCCCAATGCCGATTATTTGTACTTTGGCGACACAGCGAGATTGCCGTATGGCTCGAAATCGGCGGAAACGGTTTCGCGCTATGCAGTGGGCGCGGCGCACTTTCTGGAACAGCACGGCGCAGAGTTGCTGGTGATCGCCTGCAATACAGCCAGCGCATTGGCACTCGATAGCATTCGCGCGGGCGCGCATGTGCCGGTGATTGGAGTGGTTGAGCCTGGGGCAGATCGCGGAGCGCAGGCGAGTAAGGACAAGAAGGTCGTGGTGGTGGCGACCGATGCAACCGTCAGCAGCCATGCTTATCTGAAGGCGCTCGAATCGCGCGGGATCAGCGCCAGAGAGAAAGCTTGCCCGCTGCTGGTACCGCTGGTTGAAGAAGGCTGGATCGATCACAAGGTGACGGAAGAGGTTGCACGAATTTATCTGGACGAAGCGTTCCGCGAGGGATTCCAGTCCGCCGATGTGCTGCTGCTGGGATGCACGCATTATCCGCTGATTAAGCCAGTACTTCAGCGTGTGGCTCCGGCGCATGTCACGATTGTGGACTCGGCCGAGTCGACAGCGGGCGTGGTGGCGAAGCAGTTGGCGGAATCCGGCCAAACCGTCGACGGAAAGCCGGGCTTGAAGTTTTTCGCTACCGATTCGGTGGAGAAATTCCGGCGATTGGGCGCACGCTTCCTGGGACAGCCGATTGAGGTTGTCGAACACGTTCAGCTGAGCGAATAAGTTGTTTAGTGCGCGGCCGGTTCGGAGCCGGAGTCCGGATCGGGCTCCATGGCTTCGGTGCCAGTGTCGTCGGCTTCCATGCTTCCCGAGGTACCCAGGTACGAGTCCCACTCTTCTTCGGTCATTTCGACCTGGAAGGTGTCGTGAAGCTGCAGCCACGCCTGGAGCATCTCCAGCCGGTCTTCGAAGACCATGGGCGGATCGTAGGTATCGACTTCAATGATGGCGCCGCGAATCTTATGCAGGGCCACCCGCTCCCAGAGCGCGGGGACATGGCCGCGGGCCTGTATGCGGAAGAGGATGGAGTTGATGCTGTCATCGATCAGGGCGAAGACCCGACCGTCCGGCGTTGCAAATTGGAACTCGGGCCACGCCGTGGCAATTTCGCGGAGATACCTGGAGACAATATTGCTGAGTCGCATTGTGTTTCCCGCCTGGGGTCGGGATTTTTCACTCAAGTGACGCAGCGGCTTGGGGGAATGGCCACAGCAGTCGTGCTATTCCTATAGTGCACTTTTCAGTCCACCGCAAGAGCTTTTAATTCAGCCCTGTACTGTCACTCGACGTGACAGGAGTGCAAAGAAATGCACAGGAAGATCAGGAAAGTTCATCTTCTCCAGTGAAATCGCACTCCGGGCGTAAATCTCAGGGCCGTAGCGGGTTTCCAAAGGCGGAAATCCGGGGACGGATTTCTAATATTTCTGCAGTGATCTGAAACGTTTTTCGCCCTTCGCACACTATCCAGCAGATTCGGTTCGACCCTCTTCCCGTTTTGGAATTGGTTGTCGGCCGAAGCCAGTCACCGGATGGGAGTGCTGCAATGCCGCTGTCGTTCCTGGTAGCCACCGACCAAGAAATGCTCATCGTCGACGCTGAAACCACGCCACAGATTCCTGTCAATGCGGACAGCCTGAAGCCGACACACGCCTACAACGTGTTCGCGTTCCTGCAAAATACGGACCCTATCGAGCATCGGGACATTGAAGTTACGGCCTGGCACGACACATTCGGGATCGGCATACGGGAGAAAGCGCTGGCGATCGTGCAGCCGGACGCGATAACCGTCCCGGCTCGCCGCGGGGATACGCCGGGCGTGGCGGCCGTCAATTTCTCGCTGATTACGCCGCCCTCGGGACGGGGACGCCTAGCGCTCAAGGTCGTGCCCTATGGTCCGGCGCTGGTGCAGCCAGTGAAGATTGTGGCGCCGGAGACCAGTTCCTATCGTGAGCAAGTCGCGGACTACCCGCGGAACGCCCTGCACGCCGCGAGGGAGTAGGGATGCAGTTGTTAGTTGCTAGTTTCCGGCCCTTGCTACGCAAGGACCGGGCACCCGGCTAACGAGGAACACGGCGCTAAAGCGCCGCTCTTCCACGAAAGATCCGTATCCGGTCTCTCTCAGTCGTCACCGGACGGAGAGCGGGCAGATACTTGGGGTTCTGCCCCGCTCGATCCCTGGTAGAGCTGGAACGGCGCCCAATAAAAGGGGCGGCGGTAGACGCCGTCGGAGTGCAGCATTGCCAGCTTGGCGGCGCGAAGCGCGACGGCTGGATCTTTCCCTTTGTTGATTCCTGCATAGAGCTGGTCCATCAATTGAGCCGTGGAGGCGTCGTTAACCTCCCAGAGGGCGGCTATGGTGTTGTGTGCGCCCGCCCGCAAAAAAGCCCATGAGAGTCCAACCAGGCCTTCGCCGGTATAGGCGCGGCTGCCTGCGCCGTAGCAGGTGGAGATGGTCACCAGGTCGGCGTGAAGCGGCTTGGTAACAATGTCGCGGGCGTAAAGCTTGTAGGAGTCTCCCTGGGGCGAAAGGATGACGGCCGATTCCAGTGGCGTGGTGCGGCTGGCAGTGCCGTGAGCCACAAAGTGCACATACGAGAATCGAGCGGTGTCGCTGGCGAGGTAGGCCTGTGGAGTCGCTTGCGAACCTTCAAGTACCAGACGAGATTTGGCAGGGAAGTGGTGCTCGACGCGGTCGATCTCGGTGGCCGCTTGTGGCAGTCGCGGGTATTCGGGGGAGGCTGAGAGAGGATCGCCGACCAACAGCAAACGCTTCTCCGCGGACTGGCTTCGACCACGCGAGCCCTGCAGCAACGCCAAGGAGGCGGCGTCGCTGAGGACGACGTCCTCGATCCAGTAGTGAGGCTTGGGAGTGGGAGCGATCAGGGTCTCGAAGTTGAGGTTGTTGAGCGAGCCATCGGCGATGATGACGACACGGGCTCCGGGCCGGATGAGCTTCTGTGCGGGCGCAACCAGCATGTCGTAAAGCTTTTGGCCGGAGGCATTGCCGGTTTCGAGCGGATCACGGGGACCGAGCAGGGTTTTTCGGTAGTCCTGCACGGCGGCATTGATCTCGGTATCGGCGGGCAGTTTAAAGAGCGAGACTTCATTGGGCGTGACCGCCCAGAGATAGGACTGACCGGGCTTGAGCCAGTATTCGAGGATGACGGCGCCGGTGTGTTGGCAAATCTGTTCGGGAATGAGTGTAGGCGTGGGATTTCTGTCGCCCCTACGGGGCTTGTTGGTTTCACCGGACGGTACCCAGCGTGGGCTATGCTCTGTCGCCGCTTCGCGGCTTGGATTGAGTCCGAGGCCTTCGGCAAGGGTCCGGGCGCGGCTATGCTCGGCAATGCGGAGCGCATCTTCCATACGACCGTGCTCGACCAGGAAATCGATGTAGCTGTTGTAAAAGAGCGTGGCAGTGTTGAGAAATGAGAGGCGGTACTCTTCTTTGCCCACTGATGCTCGCGCCTGATCGACGGTGACGAGAGCAGTGCGGAATTCGCGGTCAGCGGCCTCGTTCTGTTTCTCGTCCGAGTAGGCGTTCGCGAGGTCAACTTGGCCCATCCAGCGCAACCAGATGTCATTCCTGGATTCGCGAATTACGTCGGCAAGCAATGCCTCTGCCTCTTTGAAGTCGCCACGTCCTCGCGCAATGGCGGCGCTATTGTGAAGCGAATACAACTCAGATTGACGATCGTGGTTGGCGCGATTGAGATCGAGGGCTTCGCGATCAAATTGCTCAGCTTCATTGAACTGTTTCATTTCAACGGCTAGCATCGTCAGGTTATTTAGACATACGGCGATCGCCGCTTTGTCGTTGATTCGTCGCGCAATCGCAAGAGACATGTCGAAGTGTTGCTTAGCCGCTGGAAAATTGTGTTCGTCGTAGCGAACCAGCCCGAGACTGTTGAGTTCTTCTCTTTCTTGTCGCAGCATACCTATTCCTTCGAAAAGAGACGCGGACTGTTGGAATAGGTCGGACGCTTGTTCGAGATCCCCTAACTTGTAATAGCACCAGCCAAGGTTGCTGAGGGTTACGGCTGTGAGCGCTGGATTGTCGAGCTTGTCTGACTTAGTAAGAGCGGCTGTAAACCAATCAATTGCTTCGTCGTAATGTTCTTCACGCATATACGCGAGGCCGAGTCCGCCAAGCGAGTTGGCCTCCAGATATGTGTCGCCGCTCACGGTCGCGAGACGGAGAGCCTTGCGATATTGAGAGCGGGCCGCAGGAGGATCGTTCTGAAATGAAAATACGGTGCCCCGATTCACTGCTATTTCTGATCGTAGGCTGGCCGATTTCGCGTATGCGAGTTGCTCGGCCTTATCGAGACATTCCTTAGACTGTGGGAACTGCTGTAAGTGGTAATATGCCATTCCCTGAGCGAGATATCGTCGCACAGCAATGTCGTCAGTTTGCAGTGACGAGACCAGCTCCGGTTGAAGGGTCGCAAGCGCATTCGTGGCGAGTCCGCTACTGAGTTGAACTTCTCCCTGAAGAACCCGAAACCGGTCTGCCCATTCCGGATTGTCCCGACGAAAGCGCGTATATCCCTGATCAGCTATCTGTCCGGCGGCCCTAAGTTGGCCGTGGTGCACGCACGAGAAAAACTGCGAGTACAGGACCTCCGGCGCCGGTTTCTTTCTGGTACAGGCGCCGGAGAAAACAACTATTGCAGAGAGGTACAAGTAGGCTAGCCACCAAACGGTGGGTAACCATTTCCGTTGCCTTGTCCTCCGTCGCAGATCGTTCCATAGAACGGTTTCGCAATTTCCACCCTCACCATCTCCAGCCGCGTTCCGTGTTTGTCGACGAAGTAGTCGCCAAGATAAATAGTCCCAAAGTCGGGTAATACGATCATGTTGCCAAAGATGTAGTCGCCCAGCTTGGGACTTTGGATGTCGTCGACGACGCTGCACAGGATATGCCCGTGTTCCGGAAGTTTTTTCTTCAATCGTTCAGCCCATTTATATCTTGTCTCGACCGGCGGTGGAATCTTTCGTTTCGATTTGCCGGGAACCCAATGGAATCGCTGCTGCACCTCGTCTCGAAAAGAGGACTTCTTGTAGGCCTCTCGCAGGCGGGCATAATTCGAATACTTATTGAAAAAGTTCTTGTTATCGAGGCTCACGTTCAGAGGCTCGCCGTCGACCTTCGCCCCGGAAATCTCACTTTCACCGGGAACAATCTCAGACCGGTCCCGGTTCTCTTTGCCAAAATCGCCCAGCGTATGTGTGCACCGGATATGGGTTACGACCTTATCGGCGGTGAACCGGTCCATGATGTTCAGGCCCTCGATCGTGACTTTCATGTCAGTTTCGTAAACGTTCTTTTTGGGCGAGGTACCGGTAATGACGGTATCGGATCGCTTGAAAGAGACGATGTTCTCGTAGGCAAAAGGTTGATTGACGGGCGCTTTGGCGCTGCCGCCAGTGGTTGCCAGTGTTGCCATGCCCTGAGTGGGGATGTGCTCCTCTTTGGGGCGAAAGATCACGCCGCTGATGGCAAAGCCATGCGCGTGATACAGGAATGTTCTCAGAGTTTTCATAAGTCCGCCTGGGTGTATGAAGTAGCGTGCTTACTACTGAACCGTGAAGGGATACCGCGCGACTTCCGTGGCTGCGACAGCCGAACTTGGCTGACCCGCACTGGCGCCGCGAACGACCAGCACATAGTTGCCAGGCGACAACGTCTTCGCCGGCAGCAGGATTTCAACTGGATCCTTCGCCTGCTCGCGCGACACCGGCACAGCAAATTTGCGGCTACCGGATTCCGTTTCAACGGCGGCACTATAGTATGCGAAGGAATCGCTGGCGGGAATATCTAAGTAGAAGCTGACGGGCTTTTCGGCGGGAACGACGGGCTGCGAACCTATCGCACCACGAGATCCGGCGGTGGTGAGATTGAAAGACGTAAGCGCCTGCGGAGCGATATTGGCTGCGACCTGGGTCTTCAGGTGCGGAATGGTGACCAGGTTCTGATATCCGACGACGGCCAGGACCAGGGCAGCGGCGGCCAGTCCCCAAGCAGGTTGAAGCCATCCCAACCACCCCTTCTGACGTGCCGGTTGGAGGTCGCGGACCGGGACGGGGGCCTCGCGCAGGACAGCGCGTGCGTTATCGATCAGCACGGCGGTGGCGCGAACGTCCTGGGCGCATTCCGTACACTCAAAGAAATGCTCCTCGAAGGCCTCCCGCTGGTCGCCTGAGAGGTCTCCCAGCAGGTATTTCTCGGTTGCATTCATCTTTACGGCCTCGGAATGATCCATGATTAATTCGCCCGTTTTGACAGAATCAGATCCCGACTTCTCCAAACCAACTTGTGTCGTCCGCTAAAGCGGACTCTCCTGAACCCACTTCCCTTTCCCGGCACTTACGTGCCGGGCTATCCTGTTCCACCGCTTCGCGGCTGTTTGACCCTCACCAATCGCTTCCGCGTCTCACGAAGCGATCACCGAATTCACCAATCGGTCTCGGGTGTCGCCGTCCTCCCCAGAAGCAGTCGCCACCCGAGACCAACTGTGTACTTCATCCGGATAGTGCAGGAAGGGGGTTAAGCGTTTCATCCGGCCCTCTGTTTTTTTGCTTTTTGCGCCATCATGTCCTCATACAAGGACTTAAAGTTCTTCTTGGCGCGGTGGAGGAGCACCCGCAGGTAGTCACGCTCGATGCCCAGACGGCGGCAAAGCTGGTCGCGATCTCCGATCTCGTCTTCCAGAAAGACCTGACGCAGGACCTCCCGGTCGCGTTCGGGAAGCTGCTCGAGGACTTTGAGTACAAGTTTGCTGGCTTCGGCAGAGACCAGGGCGCTGTCGAGATCGGCGCGCCGATCGGGCGGATCGATAAAACTGCCGTCGAGCTGATCCTGGCGAGAGTTGGCGCGAAAGAATTCGCGCATCACGTTATTGCAAACGGAATTCACGAATGGTCCCAGGCGATCGGGCTTCTCCAGACCGCTGTTTTTGCGGAGGGTGACCAGGACGCGCGCGAAGGTTTCCTGCTGAATTTCCTGAATAGTATCGGCCGGAAGCATGCGCGAACGCAGCTTGATCAGGATGAGATCGCTGAAGTAGGAGACAAAGTGGTGTTCCGTCTCAGGATCGCCAGTCCTAAGGCGTTGATAATATGCGTCGTCGAATGCATAGAACTCCACTGTCTGCCTCTGGGGAAGGTCAGTATAGTCAGCGCACCGTACAGAGTGCAATTGCCGAGATTTGTCATGACACAAATTGGACCAAACTGGGATGAATTGGTGCCACAGACGCAGGGTTCGATACAATCGCTGGCCGGACGCTACTCGCCTGGGCGATGATACTCATCGGGAAAGAGAACATGTTGCCGATCTCGCGACGTAAGTTTCTAGCGGGCGTGACCACTGCGGGCGGTGCTGTCCTTGCAGGAACGATACCGATGGCCGCGGCCCTGCTTCCGCAGCCGTTATATCCGCCGATCAATCTGGCTTACTTCGACAAGAAGATCTCGCCGACGGCATCGGATATTCGTGTTGGATATGCGGCGATTACCTGGGGCGGCAACGATCGCCAGGCGATTGAGGACATTGCGGCGGTCGGATACAAAGGAATTCAGCTGCGCTCGAATTGCATCGAGGAATTCGGAAGTCCGCAGAAGGTGCGGGATTTACTGGCGGCGCACTCGATGCAATTTGTGGCGCTGTCGAGTGGAGATCTGGATGTAGAGGCTCCGGATGCGGCGGCGGCGATTGCGCATCACGTTTCGAATTGTCGCTTTCTGAGAGACGCGGGCGGGATGTATCTGCAGATTATCGACAAGAAGCCTAAACACACGCCTACTGCTGCGGATTACAAACGTCTGGGACAAATGTTGACGGACCTGGGTAAGCAGACTGCTGATCTGGGGATACCGCTGGGATATCACAATCACATGGGAGCGATGGGACAAACGCCGGAAGACGTGGACCGCGTGATGGATGCGGCTGATCCGCGCTACGTAAAGCTCGAACTGGATATTGCGCACTACTTCGAAGGCGGAGGCGATCCGGCGAAGGCGATTGTGAAATATCGCGATCGGCTGCTGTTCCTGCACCTGAAAGATGTGAAGCCGTTGGCGGCTGCGGCTGGCGTGAAGCGTGATTATCAGTTTGCGGAGTTAGGTCAGGGCAATGTGGATCTGAGTGCAGTGCTGAAAGCGCTGAATCACGTCAAATTCCGCGGGTGGGCGATTGTCGAGCTGGATGGGCTGACAGATGGGACGCATACGCCGAAGCAATCGGCGGAGGTCAGCAAGGAGTATCTGCAGAAGGCGGGGCTCACGATATGAGCTCGCCGTTCCGAGTGGCGGTGATCAACGACGAGATCTCGCAAGACTTTGGACGCGCCTGCGAGGTGGTGGCGCGCGAATTCGGATTGCAGTGGATCGAGATTCGCGGCATGTGGAACAAGAATGTACTGAATCTCGATGCGAAAGAAGTGGACGAAGCGCGCAAGATCCTGGAGAAATACAAGCTGCGAGTGACGGATATTGCGAGTCCGTTGTTCAAAGTGGATTGGCCGGGAGCGCCCGACGTCGAAATTCAGTCCGAAGCGCGACCAGTTTCATGCAGACTTCACTTTTGATCAGCAGGATGAAGTGCTGGAGCGCAGCATCGCGCTGGCAAAGGCATTCCAGACCGATCGCGTGCGCTGCTTCGATTTCTGGCGGCTGGAGGATCAGGCGCCTTATCGCGCTGCGATGAATGACAAGCTGCGGCAGGCCGCTGCCAAGGCGGCGCGTGAGGGCGTCGATTCTGGTGCTGGAGAACGAGATGTCCTGCAACACGGCGAACGCTGCTGAGGCAGCGAAAGTTCTGGCTGAGGTGAAGGTCCCAAACTTTTTTCTGAACTGGGATCCGGGAAATGCGGCCACCACGGGAGAGGTGCCGTATCCGAATGGATACGACTTGTTGCCCAAGGCGCGGATCGGACACTGTCACTGCAAAGATGTGGTGAAGAAGGCAGGCGGCGGCTACGAGTGGGCGGCGATGGGGACGGGGATCATCGATTGGGTTGGACAGTTCAAGGCGCTCAAGCGCGACGGGTATAGGTATGCGGTGAGTTTGGAGACGCACTGGCGCGGCGCGGGAACTCCGGAGGAGTCCACGCGCAAGAGTTGGGCGGGCATGAAAGCGCAGTTGCAAAGGCGGGTGCGGCTTAACTCAGCACTGGAAAGAAGAACGAATGGCGTTCAAAGGACTTGATCTAACCGGGAAAACAGCAGTCGTCATCGGCGGCACTTCAGGGATCGGACGCGCGATTGCGCTTGGCTATGTAGACGCAGGCGCAAATGTGATCGCGACATCGCGGCGCAAAGAGCAAGTGGAGGCGGTCGCTGTGGAAATCGAGGAGCGCGGCGGGAAAACGCTGGGGATCACCAGCGACGTGGCTGAGCGAAAGTCTGTCGAACAATTGCTGGAAGCTGCCATCAAGAAGTTTGGCAGCGTGGAAATTCTGGTGAACTGCGCTGGACGTACAAAGCGAGCCCCGACGCTCGACTTCTCTGAAGAAGACTGGAACCAGATCATGGAAACGAACCTGACTGGGACTTTGAGAGCTTGCCAGGTCTTTGGACGACATATGATCGAGCGCCGCTGCGGGAGAATCATCAACATTGCCTCGCTTTCTTCGTTTGTTTCACTGATGGAAGTTGCGGCCTACAGCGCGAGCAAGTCTGCAGTGGCTTCGCTTACCAAGTCGCTGGCAATCGAGTGGGCGCCGTATGGCGTCTGTGTCAACGCAATCGCGCCTGGAGTTTTTCCGACGCCGCTTAACCAGAAATTGCTCGACGGAAGTGCGCGTGGGCAGGAGTTCATCCTGCGTACGCCGATGAAGCGCTTTGGCAAAGTCGAAGAGCTTGCGGGAGTAGCGATATTCCTTGCATCGGATTCTGCTTCGTTCGTGACGGGCGAGATCGTGTGTGTCGACGGCGGCTTTCTTGCCAGCGGTGTTAACCAGTAGCTACGAAGGACAGAGATGGCGGATAGCACAAGAAGAGATTTCGTGAAGCAAACTGCGATTGGGGTAGCCGCGATGGCGGCCCTTTCACCGGCGAGAGTTCTTGGCGCGAATGATCGAGTGCGGGTTGGCATGATTGGCGTGGGCGGTCGCGGACAGGAGCTGCTGAAGCAGGTGCAGCAGGTTCCGAATGCGCAACTGGTCGCTATTGCGGATATATACAGCCTGCACCGCGATCAGGCGAAGCAGATGGCACCCGGAATAGACATTCTTGACGATCATCGGCGATTGCTGGAGCGCAAGGATATTGACGCGGTCATCGTTGCGAGCCCGCTTCACATCCATAAGCTGCATTTTGTGGATGTGCTTGCAGCGGGGAAGGATCTCTACTCCGAGAAGACCATGACGTGGTCGATCGCAGAGGCCGAAGAGTGCCTGGCGGCGGCGAAGAAGTCGGACCGCGTCGTGCAGATTGGATTGCAACACGAGAGCTCGGGCTCACTGGCGGATGCGCGAAATTGGCTGAAGCAGGGATTTGTCGGGAATGTGACGCAGGTGGAGTCGTGGATGAGTCGCAACACGCCGCATGGACAAGGGCAGTGGGTGCGGCCGATCCCGGCTGATTGTAATGCGCAGAACGTGAACTGGAAGGCATTCCTGAACGGACGTCCCGATCACGGGTTCGACGCGAACAAATTCATCAACTGGCGATTGTTCTGGGAGTTCTCGGGCGGCAATGTGACCGAGAACATGGTGCACCAGATTGCGTGGATTATGACCGCGCTTGATCTGCCGCTGCCTGAATCGGCTTATATGTCGGGAGGAGTGTTCTCGGAGAAAGATGGCCGTGAGGTCCCCGATACGATCGCGGTGACCCTCAACTTCCCGGGTAAGCTGGTGACGTGGCAGTCCACTTTCAGCAACAACCACTTTGGATTGGGCGAACGTATTCTCGGGAGTGATGGGAGTATCGAGCACTTATGGGGGACCAACGATATGGTGACGGGGCGCTCGGTGCAGAGCGTTCGATACTATCCGGAAAAAGTGAACCGGCCCAATGGCGCGGCGCTTACGGGCGAGTCGCAAAATCAGGATCACATGGCGAACTGGATTGAATGCGTGCGCACGCGCAAGACCCCAAACGCTCCGGTGGAGATCGGGTACCGGTCGGCGGTGGCGGCGCATATGGCGAATATCTCGTATCGCCAGAAGCAACGCGTTACACTCGAAGAGGCACGCGCCTTCAAGACGCAGTTCTGAGCAGCAAGCGGGCGCTGAGTCGAACTGCTGATTCATGGACCTAACAAAACTAACCAACACACCGCACCGCCGGCTGAATCCGCTGACCGGCGACTGGGTATTGGTGTCTCCGCAACGAACGCAGCGGCCCTGGCAAGGAAGAGTCGAGCGCGCATCGAGTGAGGTTCAGCCAGCATACGATCCGAATTGCTATCTGTGCCCGGGGAACACGCGCGCGGGCGGCGTCAAGAATCCGCCGTATAACAGCACATTCGCTTTCAACAATGATTACCCGGCGCTGATTGCGGAGACTGCAGAAGTGTGTGTTCAGGAATCGGAGTTGTTAGTTGCGCGGAGCGAGCCGGGCGTATCGCGAGTGGTGTGTTTCTCGCCGCAGCATGACCTGACAATCCCGCGAATGAAGCTGGGTGAGATCAGAAACGTAGTTGATGTGTGGGTGGAGGAATACGCTTCGCTCGGTTCTCAACCCTGGATCAATTATGTAGAGATATTCGAAAATCGCGGCGCAATGATGGGCGCGAGCAATCCGCATCCGCATTGCCAGATTTGGGCAAATGCCAATGTGCCGAATGTTCCTGCGCGCGAAGAGCAGATGCAAAGAGCTTATCTCTCCGAGCACGGGCGGTGCTTACTTTGCGATTACGCAGCGCTCGAGACAAAACTTGGGGAGCGTGTTGTTTGCGAGAACGACGGGTTTGTGGTGATCGTGCCCTTCTGGGCGGTATGGCCGTTCGAGGCGATGCTGCTAAGCAAACGGCATATTACTGCGATGGACCAATTATCGGACGTCGAGCGCAAAGCATTTGCTGACATCCTTCGGCAGATCACAACGCGGTACGACAACCTTTTCGAAGTGTCGTTCCCCTATACCATGGGATTCCATCAGAAGCCAACGGATGGCCAGTCGCATCCGGAGTGGCATTTCCATGCGCACTATCTACCGCCGCTGTTGCGATCGGCGACCGTGCAGAAGTTTATGGTGGGATACGAATTGCTGGCGTCACCGCAGCGGGATATCACACCGGAAGCTGCGGCAGAAAGATTACGAAGTCTACCGGCGGAGCATTATCTAGGCCCGGTTCAGCCGTAATCTCTGGCATAGATTGGACGACCCGGCGAGCCGATCCCGCCGGGCCATTCGCCGCTGGTTATCTTCACGCAGCAGCTTTTTTAGAAGCCGGAGCCGGCTGAACCTCGCCGAATAGTGCGGAATAAATACCGGCACCAATTGCTCCTCCAACGATTGGAGCGACCCAGAACATCCACAGCTGTGAAATTGCCCATCCGCCAACGAACAGAGCGGGTCCCGTGCTGCGTGCCGGGTTGACCGAAGTGTTGGTAACCGGGATGCAAATCAAGTGAATCAAGGTCAACGCAAATCCAATTGCGATGGGCGCGAATCCCTTCGGCGCGCGCTCGTCGGTGGCTCCCATAATGATCATCAGGAAAAAAGCTGTTAGCACCACTTCCGCAACCAGGCAGGACAGAAGCGAATAGCCGCCCGGAGAATGCGCTCCGTAGCCATTGGAGGCGAAGCCGCCGGCGACGTCGAAGCCGGCTTTGCCGCTGGCGACCACATACAGCACTCCAGCAGCGGCGATTGCGCCCGCGACTTGAGCAATGATGTACGGGAGTAATTCGGAAAGCGGAAATCGTTTTCCCACGACCAATCCAACGGTGACTGCGGGATTGATGTGGCAACCGGAAATCGGTCCGATGGTATATGCCATGGTGAGCAGCGTTAAGCCGAACGCCAGAGCAACGCCGGCAAAACCAATTCCTAGCCCGGGGAAGGCCGCAGCAAGCACAGCACTGCCGCAGCCACCGAAGACAAGCCAAAAGGTTCCGAAGAATTCCGCTACAGATCTTTTACCGAGTGACATGGTTCCTCCTTGTTTTGCACGCGTGTGAAGGAATGCATTGCGAGGGCCGCACCGGGGAGGCCGGTGGGCAGCCATTCTACTCTGGATAGGAGGTTTGACTAGAGATTTTGCACGGAGCCAAGAGGGTGTTCACTCGACGAACGCTAGCGGGGAAAGGAAGAATCGCTAAAGACGACAGCGCTGAACATGAACAAATCCGAGCGGGGATCGTGCCATGCATCGGGTGGCAGTCCTGCTTTGACCGCCACCTGTTGTAGAAAAGTTGGCACTGTCCAATGCTCGTCGACCGGGACCTGCGGCAGAAGGACACCTTCGCTCTGCCCTTGTTTCAAAAGAAGCCCTTGTTGCCCGACGTGAATCTGGTTGACGTTTGTGACCTTCCGAAACGGCGAGAGCACTGAGACTTCATAGTGCAGGTTGTTGAGTTCGCTCTCAGTAACGGGAGGGAAGCGGTCGTCCTTCAAGGCCGCCATCGCCGCGACATCGCGTACGGTACTTTGCAGTGACTCCAACGCGGCAACATATCCTACACATCCGCGGAGCTCGCCATTCTCAGTGATGGTGACGAAGGCGGCGCGATCCTGCAGCAATGTTGGCGAAGCGCTCGACGAGAATTCGTAGAGTTTGTGGTCGCGTACCGCGGACTCGACCGAGTTCCTGGCGAGTGCGAGCAGTTCTTGCTTTTCTTGATCGCTGAGAGAGAAAGGTTGTTCTGTCTCTGCCGGCTTTGGCGACCTCAGAAATGCGATGGCACCATAGCCGACAACGCGTGTCTTGTCGTTCGTAGTGTCGCCGGAGTTCGCGTATTTAAGCAGGCGCGCCTCATTCGCTCCAAGGCGTTCAGCGGCGATCATGGCAGCGACAATCGGGCCGCCGCCGCAGGCTTCCCAAGTGCGGGCTTCGAAGTTGCGGGAAAGGCTGAGGTAATCCCACTCCTGCGCTGCCTGGAGTGTTTTGTGATCCATGGCGGAAGCGTCGGCGTAAGTGTGATAGTGCGATAAGTCGGAGCTGACGAGGATGAGGGTATTGGAATCGTGGATCAGTTTCGCGAGCGCGACGCCGAGGGTGCGACTCGCCTCATAACTTTGATCGCCCATGATGATGGGAACAATCTGGAAGTTGTGCAACGTGCGCTGCAGGAAAGGAAGCTCGACTTCCACGGCATGCTCGGATTGTCCGTCGGCGGGAACGTGCCCGCGGGTGGAAAGTTTCAGTGATCCGCCTTGCGCGGCCAATTTGCGTGCGAAGACTTTGTCGACAGAAACGCGGCCGAGCGGTGTTTCATACGCGTCGCCGTCGTAGATGGAGGAGAAAGAGAAGGATTCGAAGTGCGACGGAGCAATGATCACCACACGTTTGTAGGAGCGTCCTTGCAGAAGTGCATAACTGTAGGCGGCGACCGGGCCGGAGTATTGATATCCGGCGTGCGGTGAGACGAGTGCGATCAGTGGATCAGAGATGGCGGGCGGATGGGCTTGTGCAATCAGCGCGTCTACAGTGTGGGCAAGATCGGCTTTGCTGGCGGGGTAGAACGATCCGGCAACACCGGCGGGCCGCACCTGCGCAAGCGCGGCAATGCTGACGCATAGAACGAGTAACCGTAGAAGAGCGCTCTGAAAGCTGCGGTGCATGAAAAAGGAGGCGCACTCGACACTGAAGCGGCCTCCCATGATTATGCGCCCAAGTCGCTGTTACGCGCTCAGCGCTGTGGATTGTGTCTCGGTCTCGTTGAAGCGCACCGAGACGAGCTTGGACACGCCTGGCTCCTGCATGGTGACGCCATAGAGCGCCGGAGCGATGCTCATCGTCTTCTTGCTGTGGGTAATGATGATGAACTGCGTGCCCGCGCTCATCTCGCGCACGAGTTGCGTGAAGCGGCCGATGTTGGCTTCGTCGAGTGGCGCGTCGACTTCGTCGAGGATGCAGAACGGGCTGGGCGCGAATTGGAAGATGCCGACCAGCAGTGAGAGGGCGGTGAGCGCCTTCTCGCCGCCGGAGAGCAGCAGCACGTTTTGCAGCTTTTTGCCCGGAGGTGAGGCGACCACGTCGATGCCGCTCTCGTAGGCGTTTTCCTCATCGGTGAGGCGCATGAAGGCGGTGCCGCCGCCGAAGAGCTTGCTGAAGGTTGCGGTGAAGTTCGTGTTGATTGCCGCGAAGGCCTGTTCGAACTTCTGGCGCGAGACGACCTCGATCTCCTTGATGGTCTTCTGCGTATTCTCGATGGAGTCGAGGAGATCTTTGCGCTGGGTGTCGAGGAATTCGTGACGTTCGGCGGTTTCCTTGTACTCCTCGAGTGCCATCATGTTCACAGGACCCATCGCGTCGAGGCGAGCGCGCATCTGGCGGTATTCTTCGTCCTGAGCAGCGAGTTCGTCGCCGGCGATGACCTGGAGCGTTTCGTCAGCGAGCAATTCTTCGGGGCGCTGGCCGAGTTCAGCGACCGAAGTCTCGCCCATGTGGATCGAGTCGGATTCCAGCTTGCCGGCATGTGCGCCGAGTTCGCCGCGGCGGTCGCGGCTCTGATCGAGAAGCTGACGCTCGCTTTTCAGACCTTCTTCGATTTCGGCGATGCGCGCACGAACGGTTTCGGATTCAGACTGGAGTTCAGCCACGCGCACCTCAAGTTGCTCGCGTTCGGCGATGAGTTGGGTTATCTGCTCGGCGATCTGAATGTTTTCGGCGGCACGTTGCTGGGATTCGGCTGCAGCCGAGTCCGATTGCGCGCGAAGAGACTTCGATGCGAGTGCCTACTTCTTGTAGCATCGATTCGATGCGCTGCAAGCTTACGGCTGCGCCACGACGACGTTCTTCGAGTGCCGCGACCTGCGCCATCATTTCTGAGGCGGTCTGCGCTGCCACATCGCGCGCAGTACGTAGACCAGCGAGGCTTTCCTGGGCTTCGGCGATGGCGCGCTCGATTTCCTGGCGACGCTGTTCGCAAGAGGCCAGTAGCTGCTGCTTTTCGCCGATGAAGCTTTCTTTCGCGGCGCGTGCGGATGCCACTTGCTGCAGTTCGCGCTCGTAGGTAGCAAGACGCTCGCGCGTGCGTGCCATTTCGGAATCCAACTGTTTGAGCGAATGGCCAGACGTCATCGCCTGACGGTCGGCCTCGCGCTTCTCGGCTTCGAGGCGCTCCAGCGTTCCGGTGAGTTCGCCGATCTCTCGAGTCAGCAGCGCGGAGCGGCGTTCTTCTTCGCGCAGCGTGTTTTCGAGATCAGCAACCTGGCGGGCGATGTCGCGCAGTTCGCGCTTCATCGCGAGCGGACCCTCGGCGCGTTGCTTGCCGCCGGTCACGGTTACGTTGTGGAAGCATTCGCCGGTAGCTGCGAGGAAGAATGCATCGGGATTCTCGAGCGCAAGATCGCGAGCAATTTTGGGATCTTCGACGATGTACCCGTCGCGCAGCTTGGGAAGGATCACTTCGAGTGATTTGCCGAACCCGTCGAGTACGCGGATGCACTGCTTCAGAGGAAGTACCGCGTCGCGGCGCATGGATTCGCTGGTCACAGCTTCGCCTGGGACGAAAGAGAATTTGGCTTGTGAGTCTTCAGGATGAACGAGGAAGGTCGCGCGTCCCTCGACGTCGCTGCGCAGGAGTTGGAGGCCGTTTTCGGCGGCATCCCACGACTTGACGACGACGTAGTTCAATTCATCGCGCAGGAAATCATCGACCACATGCTCGTAGCGATCTTCGACTTCGAGAAAATCGGCGAGTACACCTGCTGGCGTCGATCCGGCATTCATTGCGCCGGATTGAAACAGGCGGCGCACGGAATCGGTGGAATACCCGTGCTCGGCGATCACGGATTCGAGCGAAGCCCTTTTGCCGAGAGCAGTGGCAAACTCTGCGCGAAGTCCATCGAGGCGGTGTTTCGACTCGCCTTCTGCGGCACGCTTTTCTGAGAGGGACTGCCGCGTGGCGTCGATCATCGTTTGCAGCGTCGTTACCTGTCCGGAAGAAGACTCAAACTGGAAGGCGATCTGCCCACGCTGCGCTCCGAAGGCTTCCACCTGCGCGTTGGCAGCTGCGAGTTCGGCTTCGAGGCGGGACGACTCGCGATCGTAGCCGGCAATCTGCTCGGTTGCCTTTGCGATCTCGCTGCGCACGCCGGATTCTTCGGCCACCGCTTGCATCACGGTGACGCGGCGCTGTTCCTGCTGACGCTCGACTTCGCTCAGGTTCGCGGCCGCCGCGCGCGCTTCCTCCTGACGAATACGCGCCTGCTCTTGCGCTGCGGCAACATCGGCGTCGGCGCTGGCGAGAGTCTGGCGATTGGATTCGCATTCCTGCGCAAGCGCACTGCGGCGTTCTTCGGCGGCGGCGATCTCGTTGGCTGATACGGCTACGCGCGCCTCGAGTTCCACGCAACGCTCTTCGTTGTTCTTCTGGCGATTGAGGAGGCGGTCGTTTTCGCGAGTGATGTTGCTGAGGCGTTCGCGAGTCTCGCGTGCTTCGTTCTCGACGATGTAGCCGCGTTGCATGCGTTCTGCGACTTCGGCTTCGAGCAACTGTACTTGCTCGGATTTGACGCGGATCTCTTCGGCCAACTGGTTCAGCAGAGTTTCGATCTCGGCGCGTTCGCCTTGCAGGGCGGTCCACTTGCTGGCGAGGACGAGGCGTAGCTTGGCTCGCATCTCGTCGCGCAACTTGGCGAAGCGCTCGGCCTTGGCGGCTTGGCGCTTCAGCGAATTCATCTGGCGCGTGACTTCGTCGAAGATGTCGTTGAGGCGCGAGAGGTTCAGCTTGGCTTCTTCGAGGCGCGCTTCGGCGAGGCGCTTCTTCGTTTTGAACTTGGTGATGCCGGCCGCTTCTTCGATGATGGCGCGGCGATCGGTGGGCTTGCTGCTCAGGATCTGTCCGATGCGACCCTGCTCAATAATCGCGTAGGACTCTGGCCCGAGGCCCGTGCCCATGAAGATGTCCTGGATATCGCGCAGACGGCAGAGCTTGCCGTTGAGCAAGTACTCACTCTCGCCCGATCGGAACAGGCGGCGCGTGACGACGATCTCGCCCTTCTTGAAGTTGGTGCGATTGAACTTGCGGCGACGAATCTTGAGAACGACAGCCGAATGCAAATTGTGTGCTTCTGTGGCCGATGCTTCAGGCGCGTCGGAAACGGGCGAATCAACGGCGGGCTGAGCAGCATCTGCGGTTTCGGTGGTCTGGGTCTCGCCGGCTTTTAGTTCTCCCGGGACTTCTTCGGTCTGTCCGGGGCGTACGTCCTCGGTGTACTCGTCTGTTTCGTGCTCGGCCTTGGTGCGGAGGCTGGCTTCGTCCCAGTCGCCGGGCATTTCGTCGACAATTTCGATCTCGGGTTCCGCGACGTCTGCTCCCTCGTAAGCGTCAGGGTCAATCATGGTTAGAGAGACTTCGGCCATGCCGTTGGGCTTGCGGTCTCGCGTGCCGGCGAAGATCACGTCTTCCATGCGAGATCCGCGCAGGGTTTTGGCGGACTGTTCGCCGAGCACCCAGGCGATAGCGTCGGCAATATTGGATTTGCCGCAGCCGTTCGGGCCGATAATGCCCGCGATGCCTTCGCCCTGGAACTTCAGCTCCGTTCGGTCACAGAACGACTTGAAGCCAAGGATCTGTAACTTCTTAAGTTTCAGCAATGTGACTCCTTATGGTCCCCCACCCTTCGCCAAAATAGGGCGAAAGGATGGGCCACCCAGTTGTTCGCCGGCGCACGAGGGATGCGCAGGCGGAACCACGATGCATCTTGCCCAATCCACAGGTACCGGACAAGAACCCGGTCGTCCGGTGGGGGATGCGATATTGCCTACCCCACTCAAGCCAAAAAACGGCTTGAATGGGCCACCCACTATTTACAAGCCCGCCAGAGCCTGCATCGTTGTTCGGATGACGGCCACCTTGGCTGGGAAAGCTGTGGCTGCATAACTCCGAAGTCTCGATAAATCTAGCGGGGTAGTGGGCGTGCGTCAACCATATAAACACCACATATTGGGGCTTATCTGTGGAAACTACGGTATGTTGCACATCCAATGCAGCAACTTCGCAAGACACGACAAACAAACCAATTGCATGGCGGGAAAGAAGAGGAAGGGAGAACCACTAGAGCAAGGCCAACTGTAGCGCGAACGGTGCAGGGAGGCAAGGGAAGTCAGAAGGAAGATCGGGTGAAGGTAGAAGGACAGTTAACCTTAGATCCATACCCGTTGATCTCGATCAGCCGGACTTTTGTCATAGGCAGGCTGCTCCCGTAATCTAAACCATATAGACATGCCGGTACAGATTGGTGCCACTGCTCACAATTTCTCCGATCCCAACGGGACTACTCACAGATTGCCATCGGCGGATCGAGATGTTCCTGCGTTCGCTGCAGGCGGTTGCGAGCGGAGGGCCGCGACTCGACGACGAGCATCGGCGGGTACTTGATCTCGCGCTGCGATATTTTCGCGAGTCTGCGCCGAAGCATACGGCGGACGAGGAAGAGTCGCTGTTTCCGAGATTGCGGTCGGTGGGTGACGAGGAGTTGAAGACCGTGCTGGCGAAAGTCGAAGCACTTGAGCGCGACCATCGCGAAGCGGATACCTTGCACCGCAGAGTCGATGAGTTGGGGAGTGCATGGCTGGCGGCGGAAGAATTATCGGCAGTGGATTTCGCGCAATTCAGAGATGCGGTGACGAGACTCGCAGAAATCTATCCGCAACATATCCAGGTCGAAGATCAAGTTCTGTTTCCGGCTGCGGAGCGAGCTCTATCTCGCGAGCAGAAGGCAGAGATTGCGGCAGAGATGGCAGGGAGAAGAAGCGTGAAGTTAACGAATCTCTGAAACGTGTCGAGGCCGTGGTTGCGACATCTTTACAGTTGTGCCGCCCCTACGGGGCTTGTGGATTTTCCGCTACATGACCCAGACCTTACGGTCTGGGCTTACGAATGTCGCCGCTCCGCGGCTACTTTGGTCGCCGAGGGCAAGAAAACCGCAAGGTTTCTCGACTCCTGGCCGCGCGATCCAAAAGCAGGATCGCGAGAAGCAACGGCGGCCAGCTTCAAACGGCGGCCAGTCGCTTCAAATGACAGAATCTAGTGGTAGATGAGTCCTCGCTGCGCTCGGAAGGCGCAGCCGATCCTTCGACTGCGCTCAGGGCAAGGTTGGCTGCGCCACGCGAGTTGTGGTCGACGGCGAGATTGCCTCTCACACATTGCTATCTGCACCCGCTCGAGGGCGAGCGGGATCCATCAAGGCAACACTTTCTGACTTCGTACTTCTGACTTCGTGCTTCTACGCCGCCAGGCGATGGAAGAAGTTGATGATCGACTCGATCCCGCGATAGAAGTTCGGAATGTGGAACTTCTCGTTGGGAGCGTGCAGATTGTCATCGGGCAGGCCCAATCCCATCATTACCGAAGGAATCTGCAGCACGTTTTCGAAATCGGTCACGATGGGAATCGATCCCCCTGAGCGGATATAGACCGTGTCCTTTTTGAAGACGTCGTGAAGGGCTTCGGTCGCGGCTTTGATGTACTTGTTGTCGGTGCCGACGACAATCGCCTCGCCCTTGCTGTGCACCTTGATCTTGATCTGAATGCCCTTGGGCGTGATCGACTTTACGAAATTCTCGTACTTTTTAAGGATGTCGTCTGGGTTCTGATTGGGGACGAGGCGCATCGAGATCTTCGCCGAAGCCTTTGCTGGAATGACTGTCTTGGCGCCCGGGGCAATGAATCCGCCCGGCATACCGTGGACTTCAAGCGTTGGACGCGCCCACGTGCGATAGAGCACGGAATAGTCGGGCTCGCCGGTGAGCACGTTGGATCCTACTTCCGTCTTGCGGTAGTGCTCTTCGTCGAAGGGCAACGACTTCCAGGCTTTCAATTCGGCGTCGGTGGGCTTCTGTACGTCATCGTAGAAGCCGGGGATCAGGATGCGTCCGCTGTCATCCTTAAGCTTGGAGATGATCCGTGAGAGCGCTTCCAGCGGATTCGGAGCCGCGCCACCGTAAACGCCAGAGTGCAGATCGGTCATTGCGCCTACGGCTTCAAGTTCCGTGTACACCAAGCCGCGTAGTCCGACGCACAGAGTAGGCAGTTCCGGCGCAAAGAGTTCCGTATCGCTGACCAACGCGAAATCGGCTTTGAGCTTGTCGCCGTGTTTACGGATGTACTCGGCAATGGCTTCGCCTCCAACTTCTTCTTCGCCCTCGAAGAGGATGCGCACGTTGATGGGCAACTTGCCATTGCCAGAGCGGAAGAGCGACTCGAATGCTTTTACCTGCATCCAGAGCTGGCCTTTGTCATCGACGGCGCCACGTGCATAGATGTTCTGATTGCGCTCGGTGGGCTCAAAGGGAGGCGTAGTCCATTCCTCAATCGGATCGGGAGGTTGCACGTCATAATGCGCGTAACACAGCACGGTAGGTTTGCCGGATGCATGCAACCAGTCGGCATAGACCATGGGATGACCGGAGCTGGAAATGACTTCGACGTGTTCGAAACCGATGCGCTTGAGTTCACTGGCCACGAAGTCGGCGGCCTTCTGGACGTCGTTTTTGTGTTCGTCCATGGTGCTGACGCTGGGAATGCGCAGCAGTTCTTTTAATTCCTCAAGGAAGCGTTTCTGATTCTCGCGAGCATAACTGACGGCGGCTGTAGCCATGGAATCCTCACTTTCGCGAATGCGATGAGTGCTGTGGAAGCAAACAGGGAAGTATAAATCAGTGGAGAGAGAGTCGTCGGTCGATCGTCGTAAGTCGTGAGCTTGCCCCCCAACTGCGCGAACGACTAACGACCGCTGTTTCTCTCCATCTGTTCCAGCAGTCGTCGGTTGCCCAATTGCGCTGCGATCTCCGCGTGTTCATGCGCGCGGTCGAATTCACCCTCGGCGATGAGAAGTTCTCCGAGCGCGATATGGGCATCGGTTAAGAGAGGTTTTTTCTCGAGCGCGATCAATAGCTGACGTTTGGCTTCCAGAGGCTTCTGCTGCACGCGCAGTAATTGCGCGAGGTGATAGTAGCCTTCCGCCCAGTCCGGATTCTGGGCGAGTGCTTCTTCCTGCTCGGTGATCTGGCGCGCGGTTTCGTTGTCGAGCATCTCGTCGGCGACGCGCCGAAAAAAGGGTTTGTTGGTCATTGGAGAATTGTGCCGTCCGCCAGAACTCAGTCGTCCCTACGGGACTCGAATTTAATGCGATTCGCACACCGGCGATAAATCGCCGGACTATTACCAGTCGCGCCTACGGCGCTGAAGGACATCGATCACATACGACAACCATCGCGAATACCAGTCTTAAACTTCATCGCGCGTAGGCGAGTTGATGGTATTGCTGGTCGGCTCCCGGTGAGAGCAGCACCCAAATGGTGTAGATGGCGATGGCTGTGCCGAACGGAAAATCGATCAGCGAAAGGAATCCGAGAATGAGAGCGAGGATGCGTCCCCAGCTCTGTTTCGCGTAGAGAGCCCAACCGGCAAGGATGCGCACAAGTGCGGTGATCACCAATAACGTGCCGATGAATCCGATCATTGGACGAATGAACGGAGGCATGGGAGTTTCCTGACCTTGCATCCACGGCCCGAAGAACGCGTTGGCGATCAGGAGCATGACCAACCCCCCGACGGCGGTCAGCACACCGTAAACAATCCAAAGCACTCCGAGTGTATTCACGTGATTCGCCACACGGCTTGCGACGTAAGGTACGCCACCGGCCACGGCGGACGGTGCGCTACCCGTAGCTGGCACCCAGGTTGCTTTACCACAGGATGGACATACGGTCTGGCCGGCCTGAATGTGCGTGCCACACGAATTGCAGAACATTATTTTGCCTCTGCCCGCCTTGGCTACGACGACAGATATTCGGGCTCGATCAACTTATTCTACTTCTCCCGCTCGCTTTGGCTAAGCCGAAATCGATCAGGGGAAAACTGCGCGATATCGATTTCCGGGGCGCATCCTCGAACCACTTGAGAAATTAGTCTTGCCGTGATGGGCGCCAGCAGAATGCCATCCCGATAGTGCCCAGTGGAAACGAAGTAGCCCTCGGCCTCGGCGTGGCCCAGGATCGGCAGACCATCGGGAGTACCCGGGCGAAGTCCCGCCCAATCCTCTAGAATGCGGGCCTCTCCAATCGCCGGCACCAGATTTGCGGCCTTCTGATGCAAGTTCTGGATCGTAGCGGCATGAACGCGCTTGTCGAATCCTGCGTTCTCAACCGTGGATCCAACTACGATTCGTCCATCCCCGCGCGGAATGATGTAGACGTCGCCACGGATGACATGACGTAGCAACCGCCTCGGAGCGCTCAAATTTGCCGGTGTTGCCAATGGCGCCAGAGACAGCATCTGTCCCTTCACCGGGCGAGTGGGAATCTTTATTGGACCGATTTGCGACGCCCATGCTCCGGCGCAGTTCACGATGGCTGCACCCGAGTATCGAGTCTTGCTGGCAATGGCCGCGACGGCACGATCGTTGACAACTTCGATCTCCAGAACCTCGGCGCCGCTCGCGATGTCTACCTCGTGATGCTTTGCAGCCTTCACCAATGCGGGAAGCAGACGCCGGGGATCGACCCAGTTTTCGTCCAAGAAAATTGTTGGGCCGCTATTCGCCAAGTCCGGTTCCAAGTCGCTCAACTGATCACTCGTCAACAGCGGACGGGCACAATCGTGAAGATCTTCGGGGGCCAGGAAGCGAATCGTACCTTCGTTGCGGAAGTCGACCAGCATCCCGGATTCGTCCTGAACCTGGTGGACGAATTCGGCGTATAGGTTCGCGCTTGCCAGCGCGAGTGCGCGCAATTCAGGCCTGGTATCGGGATCCAGAGCGGCCAGCATTCCGCCGGCGTCCCAAGATGCTTCGCGTCCGGGCTGACTTGCATCGAGCACGATGACGCTTTGCCCGTGCCGGCGCAACTCGAGTGCGAGCGAGAGCCCGATGATGCCGCCGCCAACGACGACTGTGTCCCACACCTTCACGCTTCTTATTTTAGAGGACGAGTAGTCCGCTGCTCGATTTCGAAAGACTCGGGCTAGTGAACGACGTCCGGCGATGCCGCGGCGCGCGTTGAATCCTGAAGAGACACGAGCTTCGCGATCACAATCGCTCTTTGCGGCGCGGGGCCGATGTAGTAAGTGGGATAGCAGGTAATGAGAGTGAGGCGCGGCTCTTTCGTTTGCCGCAATACTTCGACGTCATCGGGATCTACAACTTTCTTTCCCGTGACTTCGTAGATAGCAGTTTTTCCGTCATGTTCCAGGTGAACCTGGTCGCCCTTTTCCAGCTCGAAGACATGCCGGAAGAATGTGTCGCGATGAGCGCTAATGACCACGTTTCCCGGCTGTCCGGGCTCAGCAGAACTCTTCAGATGACCGGGTCCGTGCAGGAGCGCTTTGTGAGAGGTGCCTTCCACGACGAAGGAATCCAAGTTGATCTTTGGGATCGTGAGTCTGGTGAGTGAGGGATCGATGGCTCCGGCGTTCGCTGATGGCCGTTCCTGGGCGGTCCATTGGGCGGCCATGTCTTTTTGACTACGGTACATTTCCGCATATTGCGTGACAACGTAGGTCAACAGAGCAGCGCCTAACAGGATGCAACTCAGTGGCAGCCAGCGGTTCTTGAGATAATCGAGACGAAGACGCGAGAGGACGTTACCAAACCGCAGCGGCACAGAGTTCCATTTAGTCCCGAAAGAGGTTGCGCTTGCTGGAGCGCTGGAGACGAGTTGGGAAGCTGATGGCGGCGGCGTCAGTCGGCGACGATTCCGCTGCCGTTTACGTCGTGCTCGCTGTGCATCGCGCGGTGGCATGACGGTCAGTTAGATGCCTGAGGATGATAAGAGGAGGGCGAGACCGGGCGGTTAGCCTGGTCCGAGTGGGAAGAGAATCGTCGACCAATTACGCGCGAGTCTTCATCGCCGAGACCATGCCTCCGACAAGCACTCCCAGACCGATTGCGCTCAGCAGCGGCATCTCTCCACCGGCGTCGCCTGATTCGAGAGGCGCAGCCGCCTGCGGAAGAAACATCGCTACCTTCTGCAACGTTGGTGGCAGCATTGGTTCCACCACTACAGGATTCGGTTCTAGGGCGGTCACGACAAAACTGGAAATAGCCTGGGAGGCCGCAATCGGGTGATGCTTTGCGTCCGTGACTTCCACGCTTACGGCGTGAGGCCCGGGAGCTACGTTGTCGAACGTATAGGAAGTGTCTAGAGTCTCGACAGGCGGTTGCGAATCCAGCTGGATCCGGAAATTGACGGGACGAGCAGAAGATCGCCGGTGCGCGCTGATCTGGTAGCGGACCGCAACGGATGTTCCTTCCACCGTTTGGTCGGTCTCGGGCGAGAGGATATGGATCGCTTTTGCCCGTGTCGCCGGCCTCGCGCTGGCAGCCTGCGAGGTGTTCCTCGCATCCTGCGAGAAGGCCATGGAAATACTGGCTAGAACTAAGATTACGATTAACCTTGGCGTACGCATAAACCCTGCTGTGTGACGTTGCGACTTTCTGTTGGAATATGTGTTCTCACCGTTAGCACCGTAAGTTGATCGGGTGTCAGCAGCCGCAGTTGCGCTTTGGCCCTGCTTTTAGGCCTAAGCCGCTGGATGTGAGCTGCTTAGAACCCAGTCTTCTCAGACCGGCGCTACAATGGGAAAACATCTACCTGAACTGCTGTGCAACTAGCGTGCCGAACCAAGCTGCCAGCGGCGGGTTTCGTCAAACTGAGCGCAAGTGTTACGCAATTCGATGTACTATCGGTGTTGACGAATTGGTAGATGCTACTGAACAATGATCGCGATTCTTAGAGAAGAAGGTTGACCATGCAAGATCAGCAAACAGCTTACGAACCCATGCAAGAGAGCCACACGTTACGGAACGTGCTGCTCGCCGTGGCGATCCTTTTTGTGATCGGATCTTCGATACTTATGTACTCGCTCTATAGCCGACTGGGCGCTCTTGAACTCGCTCAGAAGCAGCAAGCCGACGATGCTGCGGCGCATAACGAAGCGATCATGAAAAAGTTGGGGATTACCCAAGCGAATGTCGAAGCCGAGGCCAAAGCACTGGCAGCCAAACTTGGGCAAACGCAGAAGGACGTTACGACTCGTACGGCCGAGCTGCGCCGGCAACAAGAGGCTTCGGAGAAATTGCTGAGTTCGAATATTTCGAATGTTGCGACGGAAGTCGGAGGCGTCAAAACCGATCTTACTGGCGCAAAAGGCGACATCGCCACCACGCGTACCGACCTGGACGCTACCAAGGCCAAACTCGACCACGCTGTGGGCGATCTGGGACTGCAGAGCGGGTTGATCGCGCATACGCAGCAGGATTTGGAATACCTGAAGCATAAGGGCGATCGCAACTACTATGAGTTCACGCTCACAAAAGGCGCCAAGCCGACTCCGATTTCAACGGTTAGCCTGCAACTGAAAAAGGTCGATGCCAAGAAGGGCCGGTTCACGCTGAACGTAATGGCGGATGACCGCACCATCGAAAAGAAAGACCGTACGGTGTCTGAGCCAATGCAGTTCTACACGGGCCGCGATCGCAACTTGTACGAGATCGTGGTATTCACCACCGACAAGAACAAGGTCACCGGATACATCAGCACTCCAAAGAACGCGCCAACGCCGGTGCAGACCAGTTCGAATTAGCTAGACCACGTGGTTCAAAAGGCCTGCCGCGGCAGGCCTTTTTCCTTGCGCACCCGCGCAGCTAATAGTCATGCCTCGCGCGCTGAGGTATGAAGAACTCATGTTCTTCCCGCATCCGCTGATCGCGCTGGGCCAGATCGTGGTCCGCACGGCGATCGTTTATTTGCTTGTACTGATTGGCGTACGCCTATCCGGTAAGCGCGAAGTCGGACAGATGACACCGTTCGACCTTACGCTACTGCTCCTGCTGAGCAATTCCGTGCAAAACGCGATGACCGGACCGGACACGTCGATTGGCGGCGGCGCCGCTGCGGCCATCACGCTATTCGCGCTCAATCATCTCGTCGCCAACTTGTCGGGCATGAATCGCAACTTCCGCAAGTTCGTCCAGGGACAGCCCTCGATGCTGATTCACGATGGCACGATTATCGAAGCTCATATGGCGAAGGAACACGTCAGCATGGACGAACTGGAGCGCGCCCTGCGCGAGCACAGCATTTCCAGTCCGAAAGATGTAGCCATTGGCGTGCTGGAAGTCGACGGCTCAATGAGTTTCCTGAAGTACGACGACGTGAAACCCGAAGTCCTGCCGCACCGGCGGGTGCGATTCTTGAACAAAAAGCAATAGAGACTCTCGGCGTCTGCGTATTCCAGCGGCGACGGAACGCCTTTGCCAAAAAATAGAAGCGCCAATTAGATGTATATGCATCTAATTCGGACATGAGCCGGGTTCCGAAGCTTCCATGCGTGTGCGCCACTCTTCGCCGAACGGCCCGTGCGTTGACCCAGGTGTATGAGGATTCGCTGCGTCCATTCGGCATGCGAGCGACACAATTCACGATTCTGCAAGCGCTGTCCTTTACCGGGGAAATCACGCAGGGCGAGTTGGGGAGGATCCTGTCCATGGACAGCACTACGCTTACGCGAACGCTCAACATCATGAGTCGTCAACGATGGATTGAGAAGCGGCGCGGCAAAGATAAGCGGGAGTGGCGGATCGGGCTGGCCAAGGCGGGTAAAGAACAATTTGAACACGCGATTCCGGCCTGGCAGAAGGCGCAGGAAGACGTGAAACGACGGATGGGGGCCGAACCCTGGGAACAGCTGATGAAGTTAGCCAATGACCTCACAGCGGAGATCACAACTACGGAGGATCGTCATGACAAGCAAAGGGTATAGCAAACTCACTGCCGGGCTGATAGCGGTCTGGTTCGCTTTCTCAATCATCGCCTCGGCGCTGCATGTATTCGACACATCTCCTAACGTTCCGCCACTTCTTCTTCTGCTGGCGGTGCTAGCGCCGATCACGTTGTTCGGGGCGTGGTACATGCGATCGGCCGGATTTCGCGCCTATGTTCTGTCGCTGGATCCGCGCACATTGACGGCGTTGCAGTCGTGGAGAATTGCGGGTTTCGTGTTCCTGGTTCTGTACGCCTATCGAATGTTGCCGGGAATGTTTGCGCTGCCCGCAGGCTGGGGAGACATTTTCATCGGGGCGACGGCATTGCTGGTAGCAGCGAAGTGGGCTACTCCGACTTATCGGAAGAGCTTCATTTTTTGGCAATGGCTTGGAATTGCAGACTTGATGACGGCAATGGTTACCGGCGCCGTCGGACGATTCATTCGCCCGGAAGACTTTACAAATGGAAGTGGAATCGCTACCAGTTCTATGACGGCGTTGCCGCTCAGCCTGATTCCGGTTTTCGCGGTGCCCTTCTTTCTAATTGTTCACATCATCTGCATTGCGCAGGCCAGGCGCTGGCCGGAAAGAGAGCTCGGGCATGATCGACTACATTCGCTGGCAGTGCATTCCTGAAAACCTTAGATTGGATGCCCACCCTGCGCCTGGTTCGCTCACGTGGGGTGGGACAGGGCATCTGCGGAAGGACGTATCCTGCCCAATCCCCCGACTGCCGCACATTTTCGTCGTATCTGTTAGCGATATGTTTCTTTGTGCAACTCCGGTGCTGCAAATCGATCCGTTCTGAAAGAAAGGTGCGATAGCGGACCATTGGTGTTAGGATAGGCGCCAGCCGACATGTCCCCTCGCATACTTCGTTCCGCTGAAGTCAGGGACAATTTGCCGGGACGGAACGCCAGCACCATCACGCTGGCGGGTGGGGGACCGGCCAACTGAAAATTCTTCTGTACAATCCCGACAACGGTATCACGCAAAATTTCATGCCACATCTGTGGATGTTTCTGCTGCAGGCGCTAACGCCGGCTGGGCACGAAACCATCCTGATCGATGGCAACACCCGGCCGATGAGCGACGCCGAATTGGTTGAATTCGCTCTCGAGCAAAAGGTCGGTCTAGTAGGGATAGGGGCGATGACACGCATGATCGCGAAGGCCTACCGAGTTGCGGATTCGCTCCGCGCGGCCGGTATTCCTGTGGTCATGGGCGGGCCCCACGTCACCGAAATCCCTGACGAAGCGCTTGGGCGCAATGGCGAACCGCGCCACGCTGACGCTCTTGCGCTCGGAGAAGCAGACGAAACCTGGCCACTCATCGTGGAAGATGCGGCCCGCGGTCAACTGAAAGAGATTTACACTCCGACGGACGACTCCGGCAAAGAACGCAAGCCGCCGCTGAAGGACTATCCGGCGATTCCCTGGGAGTCACTCGACCTGAAGCAGTTCAATCGCATCCCTGCGGTTTTTCGTCCGGTCATGAGGCACTTCAAGGCCGAATGGGAAACGTTTCACATTGTACCCATCGAGTCCGGACGTGGTTGTCCCTACGGGTGTGAGTTCTGCACGGTCACGGGTTTCTTTGGTGATTCCATCCGTTTCCGGACGAATCAGAGCGTGGTTAACGAGATGCTCAGGCTGAAACAGCGTGGGCGGGACAGCAAAGGGAAAGTCGCCGTCTTTTTCGTCGACGACAACTTTGCCATCAACGTGAAGCGCACCAAGTCGCTTCTGCGCGACATCATCGCCGCAGGGGCTGAGCTCTCGTGGGTAGCGCAAATCAGCGCCAACCTGTTACGCGATGAAGAACTGCTCGATCTGATCGCGGCCTCGGGCGGGAAGTGGATTTTCATCGGCATGGAATCGCTCGATCCAGCCAATCTGGCTAGCGTGAAAAAAGGCTTCAATAAGCCGGCAGAATACGCAGGAGTCCTACAGGGGCTGGCGCGGCGCAATGTCTATGCCATTACGTCGTTCATTTTCGGACTGGATCACGATACCACTGGTGTCGCCGAGCGCACTTTGGCGCAGATCCGGCAGTGGCCGCCGGTTCTGCCCGTTTTCGGACAGATCACTCCATTTCCTGCGACTCCGTTGTATGACCGCCTGGCAAAAGAAGGAAGGCTTACCCGGCCGAAACACTGGCTGGAATTTGCGCCGTTCCGAATGGCGCACACCCCAACGAATATCTCTATATCCGGGGTACAGACCGAGGTGCGGTACGCATGGACGAACGCCTACAGCCCGGAGGCGACGAAGTTGGCATTGGAGTCGATTGCAAGCGAGCCCGCGCCCTACAAGATCAGCCACCTCGTGTCACGTTTCTTCTTCCGAGGAATTTATTTCCCGCAGAAGGGAACCTGGCAGTGGTTCAAACTGATCGCTCAAAATCGGGGTTCAGTGTGGCGAATCATCCGGGATTCGTACACGCAATGGCACGGGACGGCGGATCGTCATGTCGTTCGTGACTTCGAACATGGCTGTCAGAGTGCCACACTAGTTGCACAAGCGGAACCAGAGGCGGGAGCGGACTAGGCTACGGCGTTGCTCCCGTCTTCGTAATAATCACATCGCGCTGATCGTAAGGGGTGACCACCACCGAGAGCGACTGGCGCTTGTCGAACGCATCCTTGTTGATTGGAAAGCTGACGATGATAGTTCCGTGCTGTCGGCCGCCCGCCGGGATTTTAGTCTCTACCAGCATTGGATCCCCTGCGTGCAACCGCAGGTCAGGGAAGCCCTGGAAGTAGCGCTCGAAGTCGGTTGCGGAAGCGGCAGTGTCGGAAAACTCGCCCTGATCGGTCTTGATCTTCGCGCCCATTTCCTTGATCCAGAGAGGCTTCTCGGTGGTGTTGTACATGGTGAACTGGATTACAGCGAGCACGCTGTTATCGGAGACCTGAGCCACTCCAACATCGTTGATGCTGCCGGAAGCCACCGGCTTGGCGCGTCCCAGAAACGCGATTGCGGCGACCACAACGGCGACGATTCCGAGCGCGATAAAGAACATACTCGCCGGAGGTAGCGTCCACCGTGCACGATCGAATTCCTCCGTAAGTGGCGTATGACCAGCTTCGCTGGTGATCTGGCCTGATGGTTTAACGCGCCTGGGAGGAGGAGGCAATTTGGGAGGAGCCGCTTGTTTGGTGGCAGGCGCCGGTTGCGTGGCCCCCGGCGGGGGCGGTGTTGCCTGCGTACTCTGCGCTTCGGTGGGCTGTGGCGGAATCGGGTTCTCGTCTGACATTCGATCCTCCGGCATTGATGCCGTGCGGCTCATTATCTCTCCGGAGCCGCGCAAAACCTAGCTCACAGCGATGGGCCTAATGTGAGATGCACAATTCGGCCACTGGGCGTGCTTCATAGCCTTTGCGAATTCCGCCTCTGGCAATGTATTCAGCACATCATTTTTGGTCAGCCAGGCACGCCGAGCCTGCAACACGCCGTAGCGAATCTTTTCCAGATGTGAGGTGTGATGGGAGTCGGTGTTGATGACGATTTTTACGCCACGCTCTTTTGCCATACGCATGTGCACGTCATTCAGGTCGAGCCGGTCGGGATAAGCATTCAGTTCCATGGCGACGCGGTTCTTCGCCGCTTCTCGCAGGATTGCCTCCATGTCGTACTGGTAGGCATCACGGCGCAACAGCAGGCGGCCGGTCGGATGCCCGACGATTGACACATTCGGGTTGCCGATGGCCTTCAGTAGTCGATCGGTCATTTGCTGCGGCTCTTGATTGAAATGCGAGTGAACGCTGGCGATCACAAGGTCCATTTCTGCGAGAACCGGATCGGAAAGATCGAGGCTGCCGTCGGCAAGGATATCGACTTCGATTCCGGCGAAGATGCGAATTCCCGGTACATTCTTGTTTGTGTCACGAATCTTCCTGATGTGCTTGAGCGCACGCTCATCGTCGAGACCGTTGGCCATTGCCAGGTTCTTGGAATGATCGGTGATGGCCATGTACTTATACCCGCGGTCGCGCGCCGCCTGAGCCATTTCTTCGATGGTGTTGCGGCCATCGGTTTCGACGGTGTGCATGTGCACGTCGCCCTGGATGTCCTGCTGGGTAATCAACTCGGGTAGAGCGTTCTTCTCGGCCGCTTCGATTTCACCGCAATTCTCGCGAAGTTCGGGAGGAATGAACTCAAGCCCCAGCCGTTTGTATATCTCGGCTTCTGTTTTTCCAGCGACGCGCTGGCCGCCTTCAAGTTGTGCCAGTCCGTATTCGTTTAGAGTCAGCCCCATTTTCAGCGCGCGCTGGCGAAGGGTGACGTTGTGAGATTTCGATCCGGTGAAGTACTGCATCGCGGCGCCGAAGGAGTCGCGGGGAAGCAGGCGAACGTCTACTTGCATTCCGCTGCGCAGGCGGAAACTGACTTTGTTGTCGCCCTTCGCGAGAACGTCCATGATTCCGGGGAACGTCAGGATGTGATCGATGGCAGCCTGCCGCTCGGCGTCGTTTTCGCAAACTTCGCCAGTTACGAGAATGTCGAGATCGCCGACGGTCTCGCGTCCACGACGCAGGCTGCCCGCGGGGGTGATTTTCTCCACTCCTGCCAGATCCTTCAAATGGTCAATCAGCTTTTGCGCAGTGCGGTCCGCCTCGTCGATAAGGAAGCGGCCGGCAATGCGTTTGTAGTCGGCAATCGATTTGAGAATCTTCTGTTCCTGCTTTTCACCCATGCGTGGCAGAGTGCGAATTTTGCCTTCTTTCGCCAGTTTCTCCACGCCATCAAGATCGGCAACCTGAAAAGCGCTCCACAGCAGTGCGATGGTTTTCGGGCCAAGGCCGGAGATCTTCAGCAACTCCAGCATGGTGGGACGATATTTGGTCAGCAGGTCACGACGGACTGTCAAATCACCGTGCTCGCAGATTTCCTGCAGGTTGGCGAGCATGCCTTTACCGATGCCGGGCACTTCCAGCATCTTCTTGGGCTCGCAGATCAACTTTTCCACCTGCTCGCCTAAGGACTCGATCGCCTCGCCCGCACGCCGGTATGAGCGAATGCGGAAAGAGTCGCCACCGTCGATCTCCATCAGGTCGGCGGTTTCGTAAAGTAGAGTTGCTATGTTCTTGTTATCCACGTGCGTCCATTCCGGTGGAGCTGCTTCATATGTTGACTGGAAGATTTTAGCTGGAGGGAGTGAAGACGTGGTTGCAAACTATTTCTGGAAAAATAAAGCCCAGTCTAAAGCGGCTGGGCCAGGAAATGAAAGGTTACTGAAATTGTTTCCGACTAGACTGCCTCGGCTAGTTTTGTCACGTTGGCTGCCTGGGGACCCTTCTGACCATCGACGATCTCGAATTCCACGTCGTCGCCTTCTTGAAGACTCTTGTATCCATCAGATGTGATTCCCGAGTAGTGCACAAAAACGTCTGGACCATCGTCGCGACCGATAAATCCGTAGCCCTTGGCATTATTGAACCATTTCACTTTTCCTTTGATCCTTGCCACTGTGTTGTCTTCCTCCGTGCGGATAGCACGCCCGGAAACGTGCCTGAAACTGCCTCAACCAGGTGATAAAGCCAAACGTTCAGGGGGGCGAGCTATCTTTCAGTCGGAGCCGGGGACGATTTGACTAGAGTAGACCTGCTTGAAGACCAATAAGTGTCATTCTCGCTGCATCGATTCTCTATTGTCAACACAGTAACTACACTGAAAAGGCTTTATGAGTGAGGAGTTTCGAGTCTAAAGCCTTGTCCAGCCAGAGGATGGCACCAATCGTCTTACCGTCACGAATTGTGCCGCGAAGAATCATCCCGGTGACCCGGGAAAGGGGGAAAAATCGGTGTGCGATAGATTCGTCTTCCTCAGGCGTAGCCTGTCCTGCAGTCAATCCCGTGGCCAGGTACACAGCCATGGTTTCATCCATGAATCCGGGACTGGGATAGTAGAACAATACCCGCTTCCATTTTTTAGCGGTGTAGCCGGTTTCTTCCAGCAACTCTCGTTTCGCGGCCGGTAATTCTTCTTCGCCTTCGTCGATACGTCCCGCTGGTAATTCCCACATGAATTGGTTCGCTGCATAGCGATATTGCCATTCCAGCAGGACGTGCGGTTCGGACTTGGTGGATTTCACCCCTTGTTTCTCGCTTCTCGGCCCTGCCTCGACAGCCATGATCACGACGGATCCTGGATGACGGACGATGTCTCGCCGGGCAGTGACGCCGCTGGGTTCTTTTACCTGATCGGAAGTAATTTGGAAAAGCGAACCACGGAACACTACACGGGAGGACAGAATCTTGACCGGCTGCTTCTTCGTGCTCTTCTTCTTACCTGCCATGACGAAGCAATATAGCGGGTATTCGCTCCGGCGTCTCTCACTTTACGATTTTGCACCGTTTCGAGTGCGCCTGCTATTCTGCCCACAAAACATGGCAAAGCCAACTATCACGATTGTGGGTCTCGGACGATTGGGTTCGGCACTGGCCGAGGCGCTCGCCGATGCAGGTTATCGGCTGGATGAGCTGGTTTTCCGCGATTCGGGAAAGCAGAAGCAGGGTTCCCGGGATAAAGCGTTCAAATTGGCGCGCCGATTCCGTGCGCAGGGCGTGGAAGTTGGCAAGGCCAGTTTTTCGGCGGACGTCGTCTGGCTCTGCGTTGGAGACAGTTCAATTGCATCGATTGCGAAAGCCATGGCGAGGCGGGGAGAGTGGAAGGGCAAAACAGTTTTTCACTCCAGTGGTGCGCTGCCGAGTCAGGAACTTTCCTCGCTTCAGCGTGCTGGCGCGCACGTGGCGTCAGTTCATCCGTTGATGACCTTTGTACACGGAGGCGCAGAGTCTACGTTTGAAGTTCCCTTCGCGCTGGAAGGCGACGCAGCGGCTTTGCGGGCGGCGAAGAGCATTGTTCGTAGTCTAGGCGGGGAGTTCATCAAGATTTCAGCTGCGAACAAGCCTCTCTACCATGCCTTTTGCGCTTTTCTATCACCGCTGGTTATTTCGAACTTAGCTTTGGCTGAGAAGATTGGCATTAAAGCGGGCGTTCCCAGTCGGCTCGTAAGGCAGGCAATCGCTCCGATCCTGGCGACGACCGTTTTTAACTACATCACCGTGGGCGCGGCAGAGGCCTTCAGCGGACCTCTTGTCCGGGGAGATGTGAATACGGTTCGCAAGAATCTTCGGGCATTAAGGAGCGTTCCTGGCGCAGAGGACGTTTATCGTGCATTGGCGCGCTCGGCGCTACGAACATTGCCGGTTGGGCACAGGAGAGAGTTGACGAAACTACTCAAACAGGGAAGCGGGAGTTAGCGGGTAAAGAGGTGCCCCATCTTATCTCGCTTGGTCTTAAGATAAGCTTCCGAGTAGGCGGACCCGGGCTCGACTTCGCAGGGAACGCGTTCGAGCACTTCGATTCCCGCGCTCTCCACGGCTTCCACCTTCTCAGGGTTATTGGAGAGCAGCCGAATCTGCTTCAAGCCGAGTGATTTGAGGACTTCAACGGGTAAGGCGTACTCGCGGTAGTCGGCCTTGAAACCTAACTTCTCATTGGCTTCGATGGTATCGAACCCCTGATCCTGCAACTCGTATGCTTGCAACTTCGCCATCAAACCAATGCCGCGGCCTTCCTGCTGCTCGTATACGAGGATGCCTGCTTCGGCTTCGGCAATAAGGGTAAGCGCCATTTCGAGTTGCTGACGGCAATCGCAGCGTAGCGATCCAAATACGTCACCAGTGAGGCACTGAGAATGGATTCGAACCAGCGGGGGCGCACTCTGGATGTCACCCATTACCAGAGCGACAGCGGTTTCCTTGCGTCGTTCGCCGGACGCCTCAAAATGGCCTTCGAAGCCGTATATGCGGAACTTTCCCCAGATTGTGGGGAAGTCCGCGTCGGCTATCTTCTTGATGGAAATCGATGGACTCACACACTGATTATAGCGGTCTCGATTGGCGAAGCGGACAGGATCAGTACTTCACGGGCAGTTGCTGGCAAAAGTCGCGGATAGCCGAGCGCGCGCTATCGGCCATAGTCAGAAACTCGAATCCATAGTGTTGACCCTGAGCGTTACGCACATAGGCGCGTGTTTTCACTGCCTTACCGCTGGGAAGCGAGAATTCGAGGTTCACGACCTCCCCAGGAGACAGTTCATCCCCCATGTTGGCGCCCAGTCCCTGTTCGGTGAGATCACTGCCGTGACCGCGCACCGTTTTGGATCGGCCGTTCCGAACGACGACAGCGGTCAAAGCAATGTCAACCGTGCCGCGCACCGCCGATCGTGCTGCGATTGGTTCCGGAGCACCGCCAATCGCCTCGAGTCTGCCTTCGAGCCAGTGATCGAGTTGTGTGCGAGCGGCGTCGGGCACATGCACGAATTGGACACCAATCCGCTTCTTTGCATCGGCCCAAACGATATCTCCGGTCGCCGAAAGAGGTGCGTGAGATCCGGGAAGCTTGAAAGTGACGTGCACCTGCCCGGAATTCTGGGGCATTCGCTTCAATTTCAACCCCATGCCACCTGAACTCAGGTCGAAGGTAACTGCGTCGAACTCCGGGCTCCTGCCGAAGCGCACCGCGACTTCCATCTGTACTGCCTTGCGGAATGATCGTCTGCGCTCGCGATTCATGAGGGCTTGGGCCGTGCGCAGCACACGCGACGCGCGCTCCATGGAAAGCGGCCGGTACATCACAAATTGAGCGCCCATGTCAAAGGCATCTTTGACGGTGGTTCGATGGGTGGCCAGCGCAACGCACAGGGATTTCTTGAAAGACTCGTTGGCGCGAATGGATTGAAACAAGGTGACCGCGTCTGGTATTTCGCAGTCGATGAACACACCGTCGAACCGGCGTTTGGCGACGGTGCTAAGAGCGTTTTCTAGAGACTGGCAGAATTCCCCCCGAATGCCAAGGTCGCTCATTCCATGGCGGAGGATGCGGGTAAGTTGATCGTCAGTGCATACAACCAGAGCTTCTAACGGCATATCTTGCAAGCCTCGACTGGCTGTCTACCCGTGTTGATGGAAGCACTGGCAGCCGACCGCCCAAAAGAGAAATTGTCCCTTGTTTGCTGTCAGAGTAGTTTCTCGGAAGGAATTGCGCAAGCACTACAGGTGATTCCGGCGGTTGGACTTGCGTCTTCCGTCGATTCACTTGGTCTTTCTAAACGCGGCTGCTAAAATACCCATGTTCTTTCCGGCGGTACCAACGCTGGAGCCCAGTCGCGGTCGATCCGCGTCCCTTCGTGGGGCTATAGCTCAGCTGGGAGAGCGCTGCAATCGCACTGCAGAGGTCGCCAGTTCGATCCTGGCTAGCTCCACCATTCTTCCCTCCAAAAATCTCGTGTTATGACTTTGTATGCTGGTCAGCGGATCACCGCTACCGGAAGCGCTCTTCCGGTTAACCGACCATAAGAGAACAACTTAGCGACCAAATCAATTACAAATCTTTACAAAGTTCCGCAAACCATCTCGCGATCGTTCTCGTCTACTCACAAGGGGAGTCTCGTCCCATCGCGTACGTGTACTTGCTTGCGCCAGTCTCAGGCTCGGTGTTCCAGGTCGCAGCCTGAAAACTCATTTGAATATTTCCGGCTGGAGATCTGATGTCTCGTCCGTGGGTGCTTTTTTTGGCGGTCTTCGTTCTAGCTCTTGTCGTGTTGCGACTCGACACCTTGCATGCGCAGTCACCGAATCCGACGGCTTCGCCTGCAGCGGAGCAGGTCTATAAGAACATCCAGGTTTTAAGAGGGATTCCCGCAGAACAACTAATTCCTTCGATGCAGTTCATGAGCTCTTCGCTCGGCGTGCATTGCGATCACTGTCATGTGGAAGGCGCGTTTGAGAAGGACGACAAAAAGCCCAAGCAACAGGCGCGCAAGATGATGCAGATGATGTTTGCCTTGAACCAGAACAGTTTCGACGGCGAAAGGGAAGTGACCTGCTATTCGTGCCACCGCGGGGCCACTCACCCGGTGGGAACGCCGATGATCGCGAGCGAGATATCGGCTTCCGCGAAGGCAGTTGCAGTCTCTACACCATCGTCTCAATCGGCCGATACGATTCTGGAGAGATATTTGCAAGCGTTGGGAGGATCGGCCGCTCTCGACAAAATCAATACTGAGGTGCAGAAAGGCAAGTTGGACCTTGGCCAGGTGCAATTTCCGGTGGAGATTTTCGTGAAGCAGCCCGGAATGCGCAGCGTGGTTACGCACCTTCCGAGCGGAGATGGTTTCGAGACCGTAAATGGTCAGTCCGGTTGGACATTGGTTCCGGGACGGCCAATACGAAACATGAGTAAGGGAGATTTGCAGGCGGCGACCATCGACGCCGACCTGCGCTTTGCCGCGAACATCAAGAGGCTTTTCTCTGATGTGAAAGTAATGCCAGACCAACAAATCGGTGGACGGGCGGTAAGCGTAATTCAGGCGAGCAATCCGAAACAGCCGCCGGTCGGGCTGTCCTTCGATCAGCAGACGGGTTTGCTGGTTCGCATGGTGCGTTACGTCGATTCGCCATTGGGGCGAAACCCAACGCAGATTGATTATTCCGACTACCGCGTCGTCGGTGGAGCGAAACAGCCCTTCCAGTGGACCGTGTCACAGCCGCAGGGGAGATACACGATCCAACTTGATCAGGTCGAGGTGAATGTTCCGGTAAAGGAGGCAAAGTTCACGAAGCCGGAGACGCCGAGTGATGGCGAGGGCCACTGACGGACAAGGACGGCACCGCTTTAAGCAAGACGATTCGCGAAACAGTAGCTCGTATCTGTGGGGCGCATGAGTTTCAATCTCAAGAAGATTTTCTTCCTGCTCTTGTTGATGGCTTCTGCCATTTCTCTGATAGGAGCCTCACGCGACACTCTAGTGGACCAGATGACTACGCCTGAACGGATTGACATGTATCCGTGGTGGCCTACGAAGCTTGCGACGGCAAAGGACAAATTTGCCGGGAGCGCCGTGTGCGCCGAGTGTCACGCTGACATTTCCAGGTCGCAGCAGCAATCGGAGATGGCACAGTCGTTGATTCCGGCGGACAAATCTGAGCATCTGGCAAATGAATATGGGAAGACTCTATCGGTCGACGGATTTGAGTACGAGATCCAGAAGACGGCGCAAGGTCCGTCCTTCGTTTTGAGGTCTGGTCTTAGCTCCGTTTCCAAACCGATGGTGTGGGCCTTCGGGTCGGGCAAAATCAGCCAGGTTTATATGACCCCGGAGACGGATTTCTACAACGAAAGTCACTTCAGCTATTTCGACAGCATTCACGGTTTTGATTCGACACCGGCGCAGCCGGTTCTGCGGATAGCAGGACAAGATGAGCCGCAGGACGCAGCGAAGAAAGCCGTAGGCCGCCATGTCGACATGCACGAAGTGAGGCGCTGCTTCGCTTGTCACGCCGCGAATGTTCCAGCCGTGGGGCCGATCAATAACATTCTTCCCGGTGCTACCTGCGAAACCTGCCATGGACCGGGAGCGGATCACGCCGCAGCGATGCGTGCGAACCTGCAGAACGTGGGGACACTGATCATGAACCCGCGGCATCTGCGACCGGTCGACCAGGTTGATTTCTGCGGGTCGTGCCACGCAACTTCCATGGATGTTCAGATGGCCGGCAACTTCGGATTGGCGACCGTGCGTTTTCCTGCATATCGCTTGCAGAACAGCGCGTGCTGGCGAGATGACGCACGAATCCAGTGCACGGGCTGCCACGATCCACACAAGCCGCTGTTGCGCGAGACGGCGGCCTACGATCCGCGCTGTCTGGCCTGTCATGTTTCAGGAAATGGAGCACAGCCGGATGGCATGCATCCGGGGAAGGCTTGTCCCGTTGCAACGAAAGACTGCGCTTCCTGTCATATGCCGAAGTATGAATTTCCTGACGTCCACCACAAATTCACGGATCATCAGATCCGCGTGGTGCGGAAAGGCGAGACGATTCCGGGCTGAGTGACAAAATCAACGATTGAAATCACGGTCAATCTCACGAAGATACGCGCATAGGAGCAGGTAGGTTTCGTAGTAGGCGTTGGGATCGACATCGAGCTTCTGAATGTAGGTTGGGGGTCCGTCCAGGTTGAGTTCGAGCAGATCGGAGTGGTCTCGAGAATAGATCGTGATTGCGCGAATGCTCGCATTCTCAAAAGTGCGCGCAATTGGGCCACCACCGAGGACATTGGCATTGGATTGGTCAAGATAAACCTGAGGCAAGTAATACTTCATAGTCCAAGCCGTCAGTCGCAATCGCTTTCCAAGACCATAGCCGTTACTGCGCGGTGCATATGCAGCAGATGTTCGGCCCAAATGGTCCAATTCAATCGCAGCCTCGATCTTTTTGCGATCAGGCTTATTCATGTGATTGAGATAAAACGCGATGCCTGAATGGGTCCCTTTACTGCCGTTAAAGGCAATAAACTGCAACGTATTGTGAGAGGAAGAAGCCGCGAGAGATTCCACGAGTAGCGGCAACATTTCAAGTGTTGCCCAGTTCACTTGCCCTTCGTCGCCAGTAGCGTTGTCAGCCATGTTGACCGCCACGAGGATGGTTGACGATCGTGTGCCCGGTAGCGAGCAAATCAAGTTGGGCTCTGCTTCTCCTGGGATGTTCTGCTCGGTCACTTCGATCGGACCGTACACCTTCGCTGCGTGTAACTGCTTCCGTAGCTTCTCCACACGGTCGTGTTGTGTGGCCGGTACGGGCGTAAGGCGCCGTAAGACAATATCGGGGTCGGCGCGTAGGTATATCAGCGAAGACTGCTGGCCCCGCGCTCCCGTGGCAAGCACCAGAGCAGCGATCCACAAGTATGTCGACCTCACGAGACTCCGGAACCCACCATTCATTTCTGCATCCGGACTACAAACCAGTAAGTTCCACAAGGGTACGTCTTGCTCTTCGCAAAACACGCGCCCATATAGACATCAGGGTCGCGAGTTTTCTTCTTTTGAACTATCGGAGACTGACGTTTTGCGATTATGAAAAGCATCTCGGCGTGTTCAGGATTATCGGCCGTGAACACAAACATGCTCGGCAGGAGCATCCCACCCTCCAGAACGTTTTCCAGCGAATCCTTTTTAGCGGCTTCGCACGCTAGTTTCCGGAGTTGCTGATTCAAAGCCACTTCAAATGGGGGGAAGCTTGCTTTCTGCCAGAATCTGCTGCAGTCGCTTTGCCGCGACCTTCTCGGCCTCTTCTGAAGACATGAACTGTACGGACGAGATGAAATCCCCTGCAGCATAGATATAGAAATCGCTGTGAGCGATTGCGAATCCGACTGAGGAATATCGGGGGTTGAGGATGACCGACCGTGAGTCGTTTGTCTCCAATGCGTTTTCAGCACGGAGGGCAGTGTCAGTCATTGTGTCCGGCAGCTTCAGAAGCACTTCGCCACCACTTGCACAAGGGACCTTGGCAGCTCCGATTCGTTCCTGGAGGCTGGGCTCGTCGGGATACCGATGGGAAAGCTGACCTTCGTGCGTGGCAAATTCGGCTAAATGCGTGTGTGCGGCCTCTTTGAGGCGCGGATCCACGGCCACAGGCGGCAAATGCGCTTTCGCGCGCATGTCGTTTACTACGGACAGCAATTCCTGTTCGAAGTCGGCGTCAGCGGCGTACTGAGCTCTAGCTGTTGGGTGTACAAAAAGCCCGAATGCCGAGAGCAGAACCGTGAACAACCCAAGTTGGCGTTTGGCACGCATGGACAGGCCCTGATCGGACCCAGCGTACTACATTGCTGGTTTCAGTTAGCGATTTTGATGGAGAGCTCCGTATTTTGGAACAGGCTCCAGGCGTCATTCCGGGAAAAATCAATTCGCAAGGATTGTTCCTGGCGAAAAAAGAATCTTTGTTCGTCACAAATATATCTGTTGTGAACGAGTAAATTTAGCGCCTGCTACCGGCAGAAGGAATCACAAGATGTTTCAGAAGCTGATTAGAACTCATGGTGATATGGCTTTGGGAATTGCGCGGCTGGTACTGGGGATCGTGTTCTTTGCGCATGGCGCGCAGAAAATGTTTGGATGGTTCGGAGGGTATGGTTTCAGCGGAACCATGGGTGCGTTCACGACGAAGATGGGGATTCCGGCTCCCTTTGCTTTCCTGGCAATCATGGCGGAGTTTCTCGGAGGACTCGGCCTGATCGTCGGATTTCTGAGCCGGATTGCGGCATTCGGAATCTTCTGCAACATGCTGGTCGCCGTCTTGATGATTCACCGGCACGTCGGGTTCTTCATGAACTGGTATGGCAACCAGGCAGGCGAGGGATTCGAGTATCACTTGCTGGCGATGGCGATTGCCCTGGTGATAATCATCAATGGCGCGGGTGCATTTTCCATCGACGGAGCTCTTTCGAAATCGGAAGGGCCGGGGCTCGCGGCGGGACGGAGCGGCGCCTGAGAATCGGGTCAAACATGAGCGGCATACTGAAGGAAATCCGGCAACGGCGTCCGTTTGCAAACATCCAAGAAGAGGCGATGGTCAGCCTGCTTCGAACCGTGGCAGTGGTCTCACAGCCCATGGAGGACTTCCTGAAGGAGCGTGACCTTACGCCTACCCAGTACAACGTGTTGCGAATCTTGCGGGGAGCGGGAGTGGCGGGCTGGAGTTGCAAGGAAATTGGGGAGCGGCTGGTTCAGCGGGAGCCGGACATCACCCGCCTTCTTGGTAGACTCGAAAAAAGGGGACTGATTGCCCGGAAACGCGACGCAGCTGACCGTAGGTCAGTTCTTACCAGGATTACGGCGCGGGGTTTGTCGCTGCTGGAAAGCTTGTATCCGGCACTCTCGCGAATGGCACAACAGCAATTCAGCACGGTGAGTGGGGGCGATTTGGAGAAACTGCTGAGCACACTGGATAAGATCCGAGCTGCAACGCCGCAATGGTGTTCGGAGGACAATCATGGCGGATACTGAAAAGAAGCTGGAAACGGCGGTGTCCGACGCCGGGACTACGCTTAAGGAACTTCACCGCGAACTGGTGGAAGTGACGAGATCGCAGTACGAAAAGCAGTTCGGGCGTGTGAGCAGTCCAGGCGAACTGCTGCGATTGCTTCTGAATGATCCGGAGTTTGCGTGGCTGCACGCGATGAGCGAGTTGATGGTGGATATTGACGAGTTGCTGGTGCATCCACAAATCTCTCCGGTGGATGCGGCGGCGGTGCGAGCGGAGATCAGCAAGCTGGTAGCGCCTCCGGAGTTGGACGCTTCTGATTTCTACCGCAAATATAAGGAGGCGCTGCAGGCCCCGGAGGTCGCGGTGACTCATGGAAAGCTGCGCAAGGTGCTGGCTGAATTGCCGGAACCAGAGCCGGAAGATATCGCCGAGGTCATGAGGGCGCGTCACAAGTGGGCGGAGAAAAATCGGCAGAGGTCGAGAAGAGTGCAGTGAAGAAATTGGTAATCGGCAATCTGTAATCGGGTAATCTGAACTGCTGTCCGACATACCTCGACGAAGTGCCAACGGCAGATCGTTCGCTCGCACTAAGTGCTGGTTTTAGCGATCTCTTCCCGCGGAGCGGGCTCGCTGTACAGTTGCTCGATCTGGGGACGATAGCGATCTTCGATGACGCGGCGACGAAGCTTCATTGTGGGCGTCAAAAATCCGTTGGCGATGGTGAACTCGTCAGGAATCAGCAACACTCTCTTTAACTTCTCGAACTGAGCCAACCCGGCGTTCACTTCCGCGACAATGCCTTCGTAAAGTGCTCGAACCTGTGGATTCCTGACTAATTCCTCGCGATTGCCAACGTGGATGTTGCGTTCGCCGGCCCACTCTTCCAGGGCGACAAAATTAGGCGAGATTACCACGGCAGGGAACTTGCGACGATCGCCGAGAAGCGCCGCTTCCGCGATCATGGAATGAGATTTCAGGGTACTCTCGATCGGCTGGGGAGCGATGAACTTGCCACCGGAGGTCTTGATCAGATCCTTTTTGCGATCGGTGATGGAAAGGAATCCGTCGGAATCGATGTTGCCGATGTCGCCAGTCTTGAACCACTCGCCTTCAAAGGCGTTCCGAGTCTCCTCAGGTAGATTCCAATAGCCTTTAAAAACGGAGGGACCCTTTACCATCACTTCGCCGTCCGGCGCAATTCGTACCTCAACATTGCTGAGCGGAACGCCGACGGTACCGAGTTTGTGGGTGGTGGGTGTGTTGACCGCGATGACCGGGGAAGTTTCAGTGAGACCGTATCCTTCATCGATACGAATGCCCATGTCGGCATACCACTCGGCCAGCTCGCGTCCGAGCGGCGCACCACCGGAGATGAACAGCTTTGCGCGGCCACCAATTCCCTGGCGAAGCTTGGAGTACAGAAGTTTATTGGCAAGCCGCCAATCCCAGTCTGAGGGCTGGTTGCCCGCAAGTATCTCCTTACGATGGGCGCAACCCACCTTGACTCCCCACTTGTAGATCGCGTGCTTGAATCCAGTAGCAGCTTTTTTCTGGACCTGCGCCTTCATCTTTTCGTACACGCGTGGAACGCCGACGAAGATGGTAGGTCGGATCTCGAGCAGCGTGGGCGGGAGATTGTCGATGATTGGACAATAGGCGACCGTGACGCCGTGGTGGAGCATGAGGTAATCCACGTGCCGCGCTGTGATGTGAGAGAGCGGAAGGAATGAAATGTAGGAGTCAGCCGGACCGATCTCCTCCCCCTGAAGGGAGCACTGGAAATTCGAGGTAAGATTGCCGTGCGTGAGCATGGCTCCCTTGGGGGTGCCAGTGGTGCCGGACGTGTAGATAATGGTTTCGACGTCGTCGGCCTGGTTGATTTCGCGAGCACGGGCGTCGAACTCCGGATCACGCACGGCCGGGCCTTCCTGCATCATTCGTGACATGGGGACGCTCTCGCCAACCCCAACATAGTCCATCACGATACACTTTTCGACTGCAGTCTGTTCCTTGATGGAGCGGAATTTCTTGAGTTGATCAAGGGTGGAGAGAAAAATAATGCGTGCGCCGGAGTCGCGCAGCATGTAGGAAACCTGATCGGGGGTTTGCGTGGGATAGATGGGAACGATGGTCGCGCCGATTAAAGTAGCGGCGAACTCGGCGAATGCCCACTCTGGCCGATTCTCGCTTAGGATCGCAATACGATCATCTTTCTTGATTCCCCACTTCGCAAGCGTGGTCGCAACACCAATCACGCTGCGATAAATCTCCTGGCTGGAGATCGACTTCCATTCGCCTGATTGTTTCGAAAGCATGACCCGGTCGGAGGCGCGGTCGACGACCGCGAAGAACAGGTCGTTAATGGTTCGAAGAGTCATGGCCGAGTGTCCCCGATAGAACAGATGTAGCTAGGGGCCGAATGGCAACTCTCCGCGCTGGTATCGTCGAAATGAAAGTGCGGAATTGGGAATTTCCCCGAGTCTTCCCGAGCGAAGAATCTAGCGAGAATCGCCGACAGAATCAAGGCCAGATCGGTCCCACAGACAATAATAGAGCAAAAATGGGAAACAATAGTGACGAGGCGGAATTGACCGTAAAGGACGCGTGCAGTAGGCTGAGCACACTTGTGAGGTGAGAATGAAAAGACTTGCATTGACGGCAGTACTGTCGCTGGGACTGCTTTCGTCGGTGGTGGTCGGATTTGCCGCGGATGAAGCGGCTCCAACTCCGACAGTAAAAGTGGGAAGCATGGCTCCGGATTTCGCACTGCGCGATCAGACCGGTAAGGAAGTATCGCTGCATGACTTCCGCGGGAAGAAGAGCGTAGTCGTGGCGTTCTACGTGTTTGCTTTTACCGGGGGTTGAACGAAAGAACTACAAGGATTCCAGCAGAACATGCAGAAGCTGGAAGCCTCCAACACCCAGGTCCTGGGTGTAAGCATGGATAGCATGTTTGCGAACAAAGCGTTCGCGGAGCAGATTGGCGTGACGTTTCCGCTGCTGAGCGACTGGGGCGGAGAGGTTACGAAGCAGTACGGAATTTACAACCCGAAATACAAGGCCGCACGACGAGTTACTTACCTGATCGACCCAAGTGGAAAGGTAGTAGAGATGAAAGTCGACAGCGAGGCTATCGATCCGACGCAAATCGTGACAGCATGCGAGCGCCGAAAAGGGAAAAGCTAGCTGAGAGCGCGCGTGAATTGTTAACGAAGTTTGACCGAGCTACCAGTGACTGCTAATATCGGAATGCGGGGTGGAGCAGCCTGGTAGCTCGTTGGGCTCATAACCCAAAGGTCGCTGGTTCAAATCCAGCCCCCGCAACGCTCCGAACGCCTCCGTTGAGCCATGCTCCGGAGGCGTTTAATTTTAGTAACTCTTTCATCTCAGTGTCATCTCGGAAGTCTTTGTTTTCTAATACCTTGCCAGTCGCAAGCTCAACCAAATCTAGGCCGCATTCTTCATTGTGTATGGTTACTTTGGAGCCATTACTCAAACTATAACAATTCGCGAATTTTCGACGATCATTTCTGTTCCATTTTGAGACGCATAAGGACGGCGCAAAGCCGTCCCCAAGGAATCCTTCCAGACTCCACTGACCAACCGCTGCGTAGAACCTTTCTCCGTCGGCATTCTTGAGCGGAGTCATCCACAACTCACCACAGTGCTTGCTCAACTCAAACTTCGCATTCTGGGCCTTGCCGCGAAACAGTGAGATGATGTCGAAGATGCGCTGGACCGCGAAGCGCCGCAGCGCGTCTGCCTCTTCGAAGATGCTGGCAGGCTTCGTCTTCAGCAAGGCGTCTTCGATCTCTCGCAATTCGCGCGAACGTTCCTTGAGCGCATTCTTCATGGCTTTCACTGGCGCACCCTGAGCAACCGCATTAGTGAGGCGTTCCAGTTCAGATTCGATCTGACGCTTTCGATCGAGGAGTCGCTGGCCGTCGTCGATTTCTCCGTCCATGGCCTGCTTTAGTTGGCGTACGAACTCATCTACGGCAAAGTTGATTGCCTCGGGTCTGTCGGCATATCGCTGCAATTCAGAGAAGAAATGCTGTTCCACAACGTCACGGTGAATTGTCAGATCGTTCTCACATGCACCACGGTTCCAGTGCTGTGAGCAACCATAGCGGGCATGCTTACGACCTCTCCCGCTGATAATGACCAGGTTCGAGCCACAGATTGAGCACTTCAGCAAGCCACTCAGAACGTAGTCGCTGGTCTGCGCTCTTGTTGCAAGCCCTTTCTTCGCGCCTTCCGAGTACAGCGCCATGGTGTAGGCCGTACGCTTCTGCACTGCATCCCAAAGCGAGTCGCTGATGATTCGAAGCTCAGGGCGCTCGCAAACCTTCCACTCTGATTCTGGCCGCGGGCGTGCAACCCGTTTGTTGGTGCCCGGCCGCTTAACGTACTTGCGCTTGTTCCAGATGATGGTTCCGATGTAAAGCTCGCGACGAAGAATCTCGCGGATTGCTGTCGGGCACCAAGTGTCGTACTTTTTGCGCGTGCCGGGACGGGGGGATTGCACGCCTTCGTTATTCAATGCAGCTGCCATTTTCTTCAAGGAAGTTCCAGAAGCCGCCATCTCGAAAATACGGCGAATGATCTTCGCCTGATCTGGGTTGATGGCCAGCTGTTTGCGCGAGTCATCCACTTCTACGATGTCATATCCGAAGACGCGTCCACCCGTGTGCAGTCCCTTCAGGGCAAGGCCCTCCAAACCTCGATGCGTCTTCTTAGCGAGTTCCTTGAGGTAAAAGGAATCCATCAGGCCGTGGACGGTGAACATGACATCCGCCTGCTCGTCATGTGTATCGATTCCTTGAGAGACCGCAACCAGGCGAATGCCATGAAACTGGAGTTCCGCAGCAAATCGCATCTGCTCATACTGCGTACGCGACAGTCGGCTCGTGTCGTCGACGAGGATTACTTCAAATGGAGCTTTACCCGAATAGGCGAGCTCGATCAGCCGGGAGAAGGCCGGCCGATCACTACCGGCACCGGACATTGCTCGCTCGAGATAGACGTGGTCGTTGAGGACCCGCCATTCCTGCTCGTCGGCGTATTCGCAACACTTGCGCAGCTGGTCATCTACAGAGGCATCGCGCTGATTCAGACTGCTGTAACGCGCGTAGACGGCGCACTTCAGAACTGGGCCCTGGTTATGCACATTTGCCTCCGGCTTGCTGCGCCTTCTGGCGAAGGTACAACTCGACAAGCGCTGGCGCAACGACGTTCTTCACCCAGCTCGCGTAACCGGCTGCAATTGTGGAGGATTCAGATGAGCTCGATTTTGTCGAGATTCTATGCTTGTTCGACTTACGACTGGCCTTCGTCACTTCTTCATCCGGCGGCCCTAAATTTAGGTGGTTGCCCACCCATGACCGCATAAAGCGGCCGTGAATGCCATCGGTCGACCTGAGGTGCTCGTATTCCAGTTCATGACTTTTTCGTTCCAGGAAATCGTCTTGTCAGATTGTGGCGCGCAGCCAAAGCGACGACCTTCGACTGCGCGCGGTTCTAAAACTACGGCTGAACGGTGTGTTCCTTCAAATAGTTCATGATGCTGCTCAGGGGATATCGCACTACTCCACCGTCAAAACGGACGTAAGCAGGCCCCTTATGCCGTTGTCTCCATTTCTTCATTGTTTCGGGTGAGACGCGAAGAATCTCTGACGCCTGGTTAGTCGTCAGCATTGGATCAATGGGAGCTGTTGCCACCGAGACGGTTCCGCCAGGTGGTGCGGGCTTACGAGGACCCGCTGGGGCAGTTGTTGGAAGGGAGGGCTCCCGGTTAGCCAGAGGCTGCCCCGGAACGCCAGGACGATAGTTGGATGACATTGTCACCTGTTTACGGCACAGATTGGGGAAGCGACTAGTTCATTCGCTCCCCGGTCATAAGTTCGGTGCCGGATCGATCGGAAATCTTGTCATCATTCCCATCAGCTTCATTTCTACACGGCTTCGATCACCTATCAAACACATCTGTCATCCACGGTTTCAAAAGGCCTAAGGCAGCCTTGTAAACGCTGAAAAAGCAGGTCCGTGACCGTTTACGCGATATTCACCTGCGAGGAGCGCCTGATAAATACGACGAAGTACTGATCCCATTTCGGAATTCGCTTGCTTGGGCGACTCAGCTCATCTTTCAATCCTACCAACAGGAGTGGTGATACCAAAATGATCTAAGTTCCGAAACGCGATAGCCTTCAGGCTTCTCTTCTATCTAGTATAGGAAATCCGGCGCCAGACTTCGATTTCAGGTCCAAGAATTTACGCACCATGTTGTTCCAGATTCGTAACGAAAGCCTTCACGGCCGTCGGCTAGCACGACACCACAGCCAACCAGAGTAGCCGTCATCCGCCCGTCCAACTTCGACACTTTCTCCTGCTTTCACTTGGAGTGGGTTCTGGTACTCAACTTGGTCGAATGCGAGCCTTTGCTTTAGGGATTTCCATGCTGATAATTCTGAATTACTTCCGGATTGCCGACCACTCGGACATTGAGAAACAGTAGCGCGTTTTCTATGAGCAGGTCACTGGTGTCAAGGTTGTTCTTTGCTTTTTCCCTCGTGGGCTTCATGTTTGGGTTTGCGACGCATGTTGTTCTCCACCGTTTTCTATTCGCACTCTTGATGAGCTGTCTCAGACAAACTCAGTGCGTTTGGGGTTTGAAAGGAGAGTCGATGCTGCCGTTACATCTTTCCGTCCGGAAGTATGCCTATGAGGATGATGTTGGCTGCGGGCGGCTTTCGTTTATTAATGAAGTGTTACAAAACAGTCTCGTGCTTTACCAAAACTGGCTTTTGCTGATTTCTGCAGCCGATTTGTTTGGAATGAGCCTTTCACGTGGCTCTAGAATGAATCCGGAATACCGGAGCCATCATGAACTGCCCTCGCTGGATGCAGTCCAGACGCGTGGTTGTGTTTGCGTTACTCGCTGCTAGCTTTTCATTTCTCTTTCTAACTGCGTGCAAGTCGAAATCTGATTCGCGCTCTGAAGCGAGCAGCAATTCGGCGCCTCCCCGGAATGCACTGGAACTCGTGTTCGTGTACGGATCCGAAAAAGAGAAATGGATCAAGGAAGTTACGGACAGGTTCAACGCAGAGAACCATCGCACGCAGGGAGGGAAACGAATCTTTGTCCGCGCGGTAGCGATGGGATCAGGCGAAACCATCGATGAGGTGCTCAGCGGACGCTTGCAGGCACACATTATCAGTCCTGCTTCCGCAGCATTCATTAAGCTCGGGAACGCCGAATCGCAGAGCAAATCGGGCCGCGACCTGGTTGGCCCCACGGAGAACCTGGTCTTGTCGCCCGTAGTGATCGCGATGTGGAAGCCCATGGCCGAGGCGATCGGGTGGGGGAAAAAGCCGATCGGCTGGGGTGATATTCTCGCGCTCGCTCGAAACGCGAAGGGCTGGGACGCCTACGGGTACCCGCAGTGGGGACAATTCAAGTTCGGCCATACGCATCCTCAATACAGCAACAGCGGATTGATCTCCCTATTTGCGGAGGTTTACGCCGCATCCGGCAAAACCGCGGGACTAACCGTTGCTGATGTAAACAAACCTCACACTGCAGATTTCGTCGAAGGAATCGAGAAGTCTGTTGTGCACTACGGCAGTTCGACCGGATTCTTCGGGCGAAAGATGTTTGCCAGTGGTCCGCAATATCTCTCGGCAGCCGTGCTCTACGAGAACATGGTGATTGAGTCATACAGTCAGCCCAACCTGCCGTTCCCGGTGGTGGCGATCTATCCGAAAGAAGGAACGTTTTGGAGCGATCATCCCATGGGCGTCGTCGAGCGGGATTGGGTCACGCCCGAGCATCGAGAAGCTGCCAAGATCTACACCGATTATTTGCTGGCAAAGCCGCAGCAGGAAAAAGCGATTGTTTATGGCTTCAGGCCGGGATCGGTCGACGTGCCGCTGGCTTCTCCCATCGACGAGGCGCACGGTGTGGACCCGAAGGAGCCCAAGACCACCTTGGAGGTTCCCTCCGTTGCAGTGATGGACGCGACCCTGAATTTGTGGGACAAGAAGAAGAAGGCTGCGAACGTGGTACTGGTGCTGGATACCTCCGGCAGCATGAATGAGGGAGGAAAAATCCAAAACGCGCGAGAAGGCGCGAAACAGTTAGTGAATCTGCTTTCCCCGGAAGATGAGCTGTCGCTGGTGCCTTTCAACAGCACGATTCAATGGGTGAACACTGATGTCCCGCTGAAAAACGGTAAAGACGAACTCTTGCGCACCGTTGATTCCTTATTCGCGCAAAGGGGCACCGCGCTGTACGATGCCATCGACTCCGCTTACCAACACCTGATGCAAAACAAAAACGGGGCTAAGGATGACAAAATTCTTTCGATCGTCGTACTTACGGATGGCGAAGATACCGAGAGCAAGATGGAGCTACCAGCCCTGATGCAGAAGATCCGGTACGATGGCGAAACTCACACGATCCATGTTTTCACGATCGCGTATGGCAAAGACGCCAGGAAAGATATCCTTCAGCGAATTTCGGAGTCGACGCAGGCAAAATCGTACGAAGGTAATCCGGGAAACATAGTTGAAGTCTTCCGCGACATCTCCACATTCTTCTAATGAATACTTCGATCACACCACCGTCTACAGAAGGCCCTAAGCTTACCGTGCTCGGAAAGCTATTCGTCTTTCTCTTTATCATCGCCTGCTGCTTTGGCGCTTATTACCTGTTTGTGGGCAAAAAGTCATTTCAGAAGGCGCAAACTAAAGCCACGTCCCTGCTGGGCGGCGGCCCTCCGGTTGAAATCGGCATTGCCTACGGCACCGAGAAACGAAACTGGCTGGAATGGGCAGTCACGGAATTTCAGAAGACATCCGACGGGAAGCGCATCAAGGTTAACCTGATTCCCATGGGTTCGCTGGAAGGTGCGCATGCGATTCTGAACGGAGATCAGCGCATTAATGTGTGGTCCCCGGCAAGTGCTGCCTACAAAGATATCTTCGTACAGGAATGGCAGGTGAAGTACAGCGGTGATCCGATCGTTCGTGAAGAGCCGCTCGCTTTGTCGCCGATGGTGTTCGTAGTTTGGGACGAGCGTTACCAAGCTTTCATTACTAAGTACAAGGTGATGTCATTCGATACCATCAACCAGGCGTTACAGGAAAAGAGTGGTTGGGAAGCCATCGCTCACAAGCCGGAGTGGGGACTTTTCAAATTCGGTCATACACATCCGAATCAATCGAACTCCGGACTCATGGCCATCGTGCTGGCCGCGTACAGCTATCATCGCAAAACGAAGGACCTCACGCTTAAGGATGTTGTTAACCCAGACTTCCAGCAGTGGCTCACCAACCTGGAACGGGCAACCAGCGGGCTTTCGAATAGCACCGGCAACATGATGCGCGAGATGGTGCTGAAGGGGCCATCTTCCTATGATGTAATGCTGGTATACGAGAGCGTCGCAATCGACTACCTGAAGAATGCGGAAGGTAGATGGGGCAGCTTGCGTGTCGTCTATCCCGAGTACAACATCTGGAATGACAATCCGTACTACATCGTAAACGCGCCCTGGAGCACTTCCGATCAGCGTAAGGCAGCCGACACCTTCCTCAACTTCTTATTGAGTGAACCGATACAACGTGAGTCGCTGAAACACGGATTTCGTCCGGCCAATACGAATGTACCTATAAAGTTCCCGGAGAGTCCCTTTGTGCAGTTCGCCGGGAACGGTATCCAGGTGGACCTGCAAAAGATCTGTGAACCGCCCAAAGCGGAAGTAGTAAACAATCTCTTAGAAAGCTGGCAGCGCACGCAGGGGAATCGGTAGACTTCCCAATAGAAGAGGACGAACGCCATGTTCCAGAGACTCTCGAACCTAGTCCGCGGTTTCTTCAGCCTGTTTATCTCCGGCCTCGAACGACAAAACCCCGAGGCCTTGTTGGAAGTTGAGCAGGAAAACCTGCGCAAGCAGATCGGACAGTACAACCAGGGTCTCGCATCGCATGCGGGACTTTGCGAACGATTGATCTCGCAAGTCAAGCAACTCGAGAACGAACAGCGTGACCTGCGCGCGAAGACCACAGCCAATCTTCGCGCCGGCAATCGCAATGCCGCGGCTCAATATGCATTGCGTCTGCAGACAGTCGAACGCGAACTGGACGAGAATCGCGCGCAGATGGAACAGGCGGAGAAGACTTACAGCGATCTCGTAAAAGCTCGCGATGTTGCCATCAATGCGGCCCGGCAGAAGATTGAATCTCTGAAATCCAGCATCAGCGACTTGAAGATGAAACGCGCCATGGCTGAGCTGACCGAGATGGCTTCGGGGATGATCACCAGCATCGGTAGCTCGGGTGAGACACTCGATCGGCTGCACAACATCGTGGAAGAGGAGCGGCAAAAAGCTGCTGGACGAGCCCGGGTCGCACGCGACTCGCTCGATACCTCTGGCGTCATGATCAAAGAAGCCGAACAGAGCGCACTCGCCGAGCAGGCGCTGGCGGATTTCGCCGCCAAAGAAGGAATTCCGCTGGAAGCGTCTGGCGATGCCGCTGCTGCACCGGCTCCTGTTAAAACCATGGGGCCATCCACGCCAGAGAAGGCATAATCGCCGGAAGGGACCACTAGACACGCAGTGTGGCGCTACGTGAAATCGGCGTTTCTGGTCGGCGTGGACATACCGGCTCTGGGGCGATTGCCGGTGAATGTCCTGATCGCGTCCGGCTTCGCGATCCTTGGGTTCGCAGAACCCGCCCTGTGGTTGGTTGGACTCGCCGGCGAAACCGCGCTTGCGAGTGCGCTGGCTTTCAATCCACGTTTTCAGAAATACGTTCAAGCGCAGCAACTGCAATCGTCGAAGCTGGACGATGAGTCCAAACGGCGGGCGCTCGTGCAGATGCTCGAGCCAGATGCCCGTCGCAAGCTCTCGCATCTAGCCGAAAAATGCGAGCGGGTTATTTCCGTGTACGAAAGCCAACAGGCGGAAGACTACATCATCGATTCGAATCGAGACGCGCTCAAAAATCTGCAATGGGTCTACCTTAAGCTGTTGGTAGCGCGCCACCACCTGCTTTCTCCAGCGAGTAACGAAAGCGAAGACACACTGCACAAGAAGGTCGCTGCTCTGGAGCAGGAAGTCCAGGAAAGTGATCAGCCCGATTCCTTGCGGCAATCGCGAGCGCAACCCTGTCGATTCTAAAGAAAAGACTTGGGAACATTCAGCGGCGCGAGCAAACCTTGGAAGAAATTGAAAGCGACCTGACGCGCATTGAGGCGCAAGTGGATCTCGTCCTTGAAAACGCGACCATGCAAGGCAAGCCACAAACGATCACTACCGATATTGAGCTCGCAAGCGATCTCATCGGAGTAGGTGCTTTTGGCGACGATGAATCAGCCATCACGGCACTCGATCGCAAGTACTCTGCGCACAATCCGAAACAAACGGAGACGTAGCGATAATGCACTCACCTGCCGCCGTAGCGAGTTCCGTGGCCGTGCCCTCCTGGGCACAGGAGGCAATTCAACTTTACGAGAGTAATGCTGCCAGCCAGTTCATTGTTTACGGGAATGTCTACGACGAGATGCTGATTCCGAGCGGCGATGCGCCGCGCATCGGGACGCTTTCCGAATTCCTGCTCAACGTGCTGCTCCCGAGATTTGATGTGGTGCTCAGCTACGACATTGGAAATGGGATTCGCGTTGAGAAAGGTGGCGAGATTTTCTCCAAGTGGCCGCAACTGCAGCAGGATGCCACGTTGCCCAAGGCTCCGCGACCGGCGATCGAACGCCTTACTCATTATTTTCGGTATGTGCGAACCTGGCGCGGATCGACCGCGAACATTGGCAGGTCGCCTGCATCCTCAGAGGCGCTGATTTACTCGCACCGACTGTGCAAGGCGGCTTCGACTACGACCTCGCCGCCCTAGCGACACTCGTCCGGGATTGGAGCAGCGATGCGTTGCTCACGTCGCACACCATCGCCACGTTTCTCGTGACCGAGAACATCAACGACTTGCACCCTCTGCTGGTAAACAATCCAAAAACGGCGCGCATCAAGATCGCGCTGCCGGCGCCTGATGAACTAACACGCGCGTTCAATGTGATGGCGTCGCAGTACCCAGTTGCTCTCGAGGAATACAGCGGCAAGCTCGACGCCATTGCCAGTCAGTTGACCGGATCGACACTCGGCGCGGTCGAGATCATGCTCAAGACCAAGCAGCATGCGAAACAGAAAATCGTGCCAGACGATCTGGTCAAACTCAGGAAGCAATTGGTTGAGCAGGACTGCAGCGGTCTCATAGAGTTTGTCGAGTCTCAGCGCACGCTTGACGATATCTATGGACAGGAGAACGTGAAAGCATGGCTTCGTCAGGACATTGCTCTGTGGCGCAAGGGTGATGTGGAAGCAATGCCCAAAGGTTATCTTTTATGTGGACCGGTTGGCACGGGCAAGACGTTCATGGTGGAATGCCTGGCGGGCGAAGCCGGCGTTCCTGTAGTCAAGCTCAAGAACTTTCGCGATAAGTGGGTTGGCAGCACCGAAGGGAATCTGGAAAAGATTTTCCGTCTATTGCAAGCGCTGGGGCGTTGTTATGTGTTCGTCGACGAAGCCGATCAGGCTATTGGGCGCCGCGACTCCGGCGCAAACGACTCTGGTATTTCTGGACGAATCTATTCCATGCTCGCCGAGGAGATGGGCAGCTCGAAAAGCCGAGGCAAACTCATTTGGATTCTCGCCTCAAAGAGACCAGATCTGATTGAGGTCGACCTCAAGAGGCCTGGCAGGGTAGATGTGAAGATTCCGCTCTTCCCGACTTCCGAACCCCGTGAGAGTTTCGAGCTGATTCGGACATGGTGCAAGCGCCGAGGGGTGGAAATTGCAGAAACGGAATTTCCGTCGATTGGAAAAAACCTTGCCTCTGTTGCTAACTCCCGGCGCTGCGGAGACTCTGGCGGTCAAGATCTATCGTCTGGTTCGTACTTCCGAAAAATCTCCGGTGGAAGCTGTACGCACCGCCTTAACTGACTACCAGAATCCAATAGATCCTGAGACGATACAGTTTCAGATAGAAATTGCGTCTAGGAATCAACTGACATGGAGTTTATTCCTCCATTCTTTCGAAAAACCGGTTCCCTAGTTGGGCAAGTCGGGGGCGTCAGTAAGTGAGCTGCCAAGTGGCCCGGCCTTTAGGCAAGACGCCGGGCATCGTTCTGGTGGGTAGGAACGGCAGCGTCGCAAACTGTGTCGTCGCCGAGATTTCTATTCATCAGCGAGAGCATAAACTTATGCTTTGCGTCAGGCACGCGGCGGATCATGAGGATCGATGCGGCGCCAACTGAGACAGCGACGACCATACTCAGGACAACTGCGGAATCCATACAAGACTCCGACGTAGTGTCTCACTGTTCTGTTAAGTGATTGTGAAAGCAGGAGCGGCTTATATCAGTGCTTTTTCCGAATGGAAGTTGATGAACTCAGCCGCGGGGCGAAGAAGACGTATGTCTAGGAAGAACGAAGCGAATCCTCAAGTCCTCTGGGTGGTTCACTAGAACCTGGTCTCCACGGCTGAGGTCTAGCGAGGCTCAACATTACAGACTCGCAAACAGCGAGCCGCCCGGGAGAGAAGTCAGGTTCAGCCACTTCAAAGCCTTCGATTTGTTTCAGCAGCATCGTTGCAGAGATTTCCACCGAGTTTCTTCCGCCTGTCTGCTGTTCGTCGAAAAGGCGAGCCATTTCCCTCTGAATGTCTCCCGCAATTGGCATACTTCACAACTCTACACCCGATGAGACGTGGAAACATTGTCTGACGGCAATGTTCATATCGTTCGAACTAGTGACTGTGTTGTCGAGAGCGCGACGCAGTTTGAGTATCACCGTCTGAGGTAGCAGCACGATCCGAGTTTCGTCAGTTCCATGAGTCTTGACCAGAACAGCGATTCCATCATGATCGGGAAAGGATCCGAGAGCACCTCGAAGCGCTCTCCGTA
>CAWGWI010000014.1:0-298444 GCA_963826275.1 Terriglobia bacterium
TTTGGCACAGATCAGGCCGCCGTTTTTGGCGGCCTGTTTTCATGTAGTTGGAGTAGCGAGGGAGAGACCCCTTTTGGGACGGCGTCTTTGAGCACCCGAGCAATGCTGGTGCGCGAGACGCGATGGAGCTTGGCAAGCTCTCCCAGGCTCATCCCGCGGCTACGATCATGAAGAATCGCCTGCCGATCGATGTCGAGGGGCTTGCGACCGATGTGCCGGCCTTCGAGTTTGGCCCGGCGCATGCCGGCACGGACACGTTCGACGATCAAGTTGCGTTCAAGCTCGGCGATGGCGCCGACGATGACGACGATGGCCCGGCCCAGTGCGCCGCCGGTATCGATATTTTCGCGGAGCGAAACGAACTCGATACCCAGGCGACTCAGTTCATCGAGGACTTCCAGATAGTGTCGAACCGAGCGGGCGATGCGATCGCCCGCCCAGACGACAACGACATCGAACTGGCCGCGGCGAGCGTCGACCAGGAGCTGATCCAGGCCGGGCCGCTTCGCCCTGGCGCCGCTGATGCGGTCAGTGTATTCGTGGACGATCTCGAAGCCGCGCTGTTGAGCAAGCGTGAGCAGGTCGTGGCGCTGGGTTGCGGGATGTTGATCGACGGTGCTAACCCTGAGATACAGCGCGGCGCGCTTCATGCTTGGGACTCCGCGGCAGTGGCTTCGAGTTCGCCGAGCGCATTACCAGCCCACAGCGGCAGTGGCAGTTCGAGCGACAGCTGCCCGGCCCGCTGCAGGCGCAAGCGCAAGTTGTGAATGCACTCGTCGAGGAACTCCGGCTGCAACTCGAGCTCTAGCCGACAGAGAGCGCCGTGGATGTCACCAAGCTGGCGCAGATCAGGATCGGTGACATCGAGATGCAAGTTCCAGAAGTTGATGAGGCGGCGGTACAAAGCCAGGGACTGATCGAGCGATCTTACGGCTTGAGGTAACACGAGGTCTTTCTCCTGCTGGAACGGATGGCTGGTCCAGCTGCCTACAACATATCGTCGATATATAGATCGTTTGTAGATGCTGGTCAAGCGGCGCGCTGACGAAACAGCTGTCGATAGAGCTCTGGAGCACGCTCCTGGAGCGCCTGGCGGCACAACTGCCGGCGGTTCAGCTTCAGCGCATCGGCAAGAATCGGAATGCGGTCGAGATCGGGACGGCGGTAACCCAACTCGAACAGAGTGACGCAGTCAGGGGTAACGCCGATCTGCTCGGCGACTTCGGCTTGGGTGAGGTTGAGGTCTTCGCGGCGGTGGCGGATCAGGCGACTAAAGTCGCCTTCGAAACGGTGGGACATGATGAGTTTCCTTTCAGGCCAGCGGACAGAGCGCTGATCTGAATGCATCATGAGAGAAGCCGCGGGGCAAACCAAAGCAGATTGTTATATCGACGATAGGTAGGCGAAATGGGCGGCTTCGACGATGAAGATCTTCGGCGTGGAGAGATCCTGAACGAAGGTTCCGGCGTGTCGATCGACGATGCAGTCACCGAGATGCAGGCTACGTTCGTGGCCCGCTATGTCGAGCCCTGGACGGCAGTCAAGGGTCCTGACTTCGGCATCGGCGTCGGCGGCGATTCGATCTCTACCTTCAACGCCCAGAACTAACTCTCCCTCTTCGCAGGCCGTGTCCCGGTCGTGATCACTACCAGCTTTGGCTCCAATCCCCACGCGAGCCAAACTGGTAGTGGTCTGTTCTTCCTAGCATGCCAGATACCCCAGAGAACCCGAACGGAATCTAGGTCCCTTCATCCTGCCGGCCTCTTCCTCCTCGCGCGTTACGGACTTGAAAACGGATGGGCCAGGCCACGGCTGAAACCGCGCCGCTAGGGGACGAGTGCGTCAGCACCGTCGCCTACTCGTGGTCTCTGTTATCTCGACGTTCGGGGGCGACTTGAAAACGCCTATCTTCTATATAGGAGCTGCTGGAACATCGGCCGGTAGGGTGAAAAAGGGGCCTGAAATAAATATCTGCCAGCTGTCTGAACCTCAAAATGGGGGTCGGCATTTTGGCGCCGCGAGGGCGTGAAACACATGTTCCCCAGGCAAAAGAAGCACTTTACGTACCAGTTGGGCCTCTTCTGCTCGTTTTTTCCCCCGCCTATAGTATGGCGTTTCGCAGGCAAGACCGATACAGGGTGAGAAATCAGTTACCTCGACAGCCGTGAACTTCGCATCTACCGAGATCCCATACTCTTCTCCCATTCTTGTTTACTCTTGAGCGATCCGCTGACTTGAAAATCCCTTCATAGTGTTGCCAAACGATGGGAAACACTGCTCCTGGCTTCGGTTTCGAGCTCCTCTGCCTGTCGCCCCCGCTCACTAAAATCCGTCCGGACTCTATCGCGTTCGAACTGCCCAGCCGAGCATCAGGAGACCGCTGGCTGCAATCCAGCTTCCCGCGACTCGGACCGCGATCCGTGCCCATGGCGCTCTCAATCGAACCACGAACGCCGCAGCGAGCGCGACCAGGACAAACAAGACAAAGACCAATCCCAACAGAACGACTACGGTGTTGGCAGACTGGCCCATTCCTGCTCCATTCAAATAGCCATGGTAGACGCCGAGAAAGGCGGCTAAAGCAGTAGTTACACGCAACGAGAGCTTGGCATCGGCCGCGAGCAGTCCTCCCAAGAGTAGAAACCATGCCGCAGAGAGCACAGCATTACCATTTGACGTCGCCAGCATCACTCCAAGAAGGCCGCCCAGTAACCACGCGGTTGGCAAGACGAACAGTGTCCTGCGCCCGTAGTTTGCGCCACGTAATCCAGCCAGGAGCGCCAGTGCGAACACAGGAAAGATGTCTTCGGGACTCATGAGAAAGTGCGCAAAGCCGTCATAGAACGGCCCCATGCCGGTTGAGTTGAGGTGCGCCTCGGCGGGGAGCGCACACATGACAAATGTGAATGACAAAAAAGGCGTACAAGGGCAGACGGGATTGGGTCGCATCTTTCATGCGATTGCCTTCCACATAAACAACGTCCCCCCGACAGCGACCAATCCTCCAGCAACACGCAGCAACTTCTGTCCCCACGCCCATCGATGCACCGTACCGATACCAATTCCCAGCGCGTGCAAGCACCCGGTCGCAATGACGAAGCCCATGCTGTAAAGCAGCGCACTTTGGCCGGGTGGCAGTTCGGTTCCGTGCGCGTGCCCGTGGAATATCGCAAAACAGCCAACCAGCGCTGCCGCAATACCCAGGCGGCGGGCGCACTTCGAACATTACGGCAGCACCAAGAAGGATTGCCGACAGAGCGATTCCGTATTCGGTCCCCGGGAGCGGCACGCCCATCAATCCCAGCATTCCGCCGACAGCCATGACCATCGGAAACGCGACCGGCAGAACCCAAATCGCGGGAGAACCGAGTTGCGCGCCCCATAGACCGACCGTGACCATCGCCAGCACGTGATCGAGTCCCGAAAGCGGGTGGCGAAAGCCAGTGAGGAATCCAACGGCTTCGCCTTTTTGCGGATGGGCAAAAGCCATCTGAGCACACAGGAATACAAACGCAGCCAGCGCTATTGCTCGGACCAGAGAATCGTGTCGCGGCGTGTTCATCGCGCCCCTCCGAAGAGCAGTGCGACTCTCTGCACCGTCCAGAACGCACCAAGAGAGCCAACCGTGTATCCGGGGAGAGCTTGCACCCATCGCGGCCAGCGGACTTCAAGTATTCGGAATGACTTCTCAAGCGCGAGAATCAGCGCGATAAAACTGAGCTGCCCGAGTTCTACGCCGACGTTGAAGCTGACTAGCGCGAGTGGTAGTTCATGCCGTGGAAGCCCGGCGCTGGTCAAGGCACTCGCAAACCCAAATCCGTGCAACAGTCCGAACGAAAAGGCCACCACCCACGGATGGCGAATGGTGAAGCTCGTTTCACCACGCCACGAGCGCACAATCTCCGGCCCGAGAAACAGGATGCTCAACGCAATTGCGGCATTCAGCGGAAGGATGGGCATTTCCGCATACCCGAGCGTTGCAATTGCCAGCGTGATGCTGTGCGCGACAGTGAATGCCGTCACAGTCTTCAGCAGCATCAAGCGGTCCTTTACGATCAACAGCAGTCCAAGCACGAACAGCATGTGATCGGCGCCGAAGAGAATGTGCCGGATGCCCTGCACGATGTACGTGCCCATCACTGCCCAACTTCGATCTGAGTGGCGGCCAATCTCGACCCAGGGTTGCGAAGGGTGAGCGATCGTCGTCAACTTGCGGCCGTCGAGCATTTCGACGTGAACCACCACATCGGTGATGGTCGCCTGCAGACCGACGAAGTCGATGCGCTTGCCCGCCAGGCCGTTCGGGCCTGCGTCGATCCAACGCCGCTCTAGCAGTGAGTCAGCGAGTTCTTGAACGCTGGGCTCACGCAATTGTCTTGACGTCGCTGGGCAGCTTCAACGCGACTGGCAGGCGCATGCCTGCGAGCACCGGAGTGCGCCAGAGGATCGCTGTACTGACCCGGGGCAGTTTCCTTGATTTCGAGATAAGCAGGCCGCGCCTCGTGTGCCGAGGCGATAGAGACGGCAAGAGACAAGAAACCGGTTAGCCACACGAAGAGTGAACGGAAGCACTTCATAGCGGGCCCTCGCCGGACGGAAGCAGGAACCTGTTTTGTTGCGGGTGGCGAAGATACGGGTGCCCGTGATCCTTCATTCGAAGGCGGACCTGGCAGGAGCACGGTGTACTTGGCACGCATTTCCGCGTAGGCCTTTCGCCACGCAGTCGCCTTTTGCTCGCCCAGCCACGCGGTCTTAACGTCGGGTTCAATTTCTTCAAACGCCGGGATGCGTCCGGGAATTACGGTATCGACAAACACCAAGTGCCATCCATAGCCGGACTCGATCGGACCCTGCCACGAACCCGGCTTCAACTTTTCGATCGCCACCGCAAATGGCGGCCCGAACTCCTTGGCGATTGCACTGGGGGCGCGGTCGCCGTAGTAGTCCTGAAACATGAAGGAATCGCCGAGTGACGCAAGTTTGGAATCTTCCGGTTGCCCTGCGATTTTGGCCAATGCCTTGGCGGCATCTTCCTGGGCGCTCTTGCCTCGCTTGTCAGGAGAGAAATAAAGATGGCGAAAGCTGATGCGGCTAGGCAGGGCGAATTTGTCCATATTCTTATCGAACCAAGCCTTTAGTTCCGCCGTGGAAGGCTCGTGCGCAGCCGCTACGTCTTCGGCAAGGAACTGCATCTTCTGCGCCATGCGTCGCTTCACGATAGTGTCATCCTTATCGAGACCATTGGGAGAGCGCTTCGCGATAGAGGACCTCCTCGCGAACCTTGTCTTCCACCATGGCCTGAAATTCGGAGGAAGTGGGCTGGCGATGCCACTGCGACTCGAAGTAGGATTCCATCAATCGCAGTTCGTCTACGCTCACCAAGATCTGCTTGGACTGTTCAACTCCACCGCGGCCACGCTGCATATAGCTGTAGACGGCAAACAGTGCTATTCCCAGCAGCAGGAAATGCAACAGTGGCTCTTGTGACACGCGTTTCAGGACGGGCAAAACGGTTCGGCGCAGCCGCAAAACTTCAGTGCTGGCGGACTGCGCCTCGATAACACGGAACAAATCCATGACAAAAAGCCTTCCGTGGCGCCCCAGAGAATTCCTTCCTACCTGTGCACGTCGGGGGCGGTGTACCAACTGGTCTCCAGTTTCCCGATCATCTTGCCCCCCAGCTTCTCGACCAACTCCCGTCGGTGCTCTTCGCGAATGGCCTGGAACTTCTGCTGTTGCTGCTGATCCAGGAGAGGGGTAACTTTCGCATCGACTTCGTCGGCGATTTGCTTCAACTGCTCCAACTTCTGCTCTGGACTGAGAGAGGTGTTCTTCTTCAGTGCCTCCAGTTTTGGCGCCTCCTGCTTGAGGAAGGGCAAAATCTGCTGTTTCTGTTGTTCCGTCAGCCCCAACTCCATCGAAAACTGGTCGAGCATCGCGGTAAGTGGATTCTGGACGAATTGCGGCGTTGGGATCATCTCGTAATTGGCATAGCCGAATTCGTTGCTGCGCGCTCCGTAATAGGTGTCGCCCAGTTTGTAGATCGTGACCGCAAAGGGATCCTGGGAAATGGTGGTCACCACTTTGCCGCCCTCAATCTTGTACGGCGTGGTGGTTCCCTGGTAGCCGTCGCGCACCGGGTTGCCGACGCTGCTCGGAGTTGTCGCGCCCTTGCCAACATGCCAGACGTTGCTCTGGCCCTCGGCGGTGTAACTTAACGCTGAACTGCTCACCGGTCACGTTATTACGGACCCAGAAGGCTTTGCCGACGATGAGCGCCTTGAGCTGGAGCGTCACCCAGTGCGGTTGCGCCTTTCGCCTTGAGGTCGGCCACCGTCATGCCGACGGGCGCATTCTTGCGCGCATCAGCGCTCGGGCGTGTACCAGATGGGCGAAGCTCCAGGCTCGCTCCTGGCCTGTGAGCGGCACCACGTCGGGCGGTGGAACCCCGGCCTTCACTGCCTGTATGAAAGTCCATCGCGGGCGTGGGGATTTCCAGCACGCGGGCGTAGTAGAACGCGTGCAGACTGGAATCGAACTCGGGATCGGTCCAGACTGTTTTGAGTTCCGTCGAACCGACGGTCGTTGGTGTAGGTGGCTTTCTCCATGTCGACAGTGCTCTGAATCGCCGGAACCCTGCCCGACCACTTATCGGGCTTACGGTCGCCGGACCAGACCACGTCGAAGATCTTTTCGAAGCTCTGGCCGTTCTTGGTCCAGCCCTTGATGATCTGGATGCGATCGAGATTGGCGGAGGTCGGGTCTTTGACTGCCCAGACAACGAACGTCGGAGCCGTGCCCTTCATCGGAGGCAAGTCGGCACCCATCGGGACGCCGTTTGCATAAGACTGATGTACCCAGTCCCTGGCGTTCAGGATGTCCTTGTTGTAGCCCCAGCCGCCGAAGAACCGTACTCTGATGTGTACGCCGCTGGTACCGAAAGTTTCCTTGCGATACATGGCGTCCCAGATGGAAGCGCGAGTGTTTTCCTCAGCCCACACGCCGGTAAGGCCACCGGGGTTCTCCAGGCGAACATCCAGGGTGTTTCCCAGCAAGACCCCAGCCAAGCGCCTCTCAATGGTTCCGTCCACCGCGGCGTGTCCACCGTAGAAATTGTCCTGGCGGTAAGGGCTGCCGGTGTTGTGCGAGTCGGAGCCACCAGCCATGCCGAACTTGTACGGGTTGTAGCCCCGGGCGTCCTGCATGGCAATGCCGTCTTTCAGGGCCTGCCGGGCGAAGCTGCCGTGAATGTGGTCAATGCGGCCGACATCCGGCGGAAGACCGAGCAGACCGGTGTACATCTCGTAGTTGGCGAATTCGTCGTTGGGAGACAACAAAGGATGGGTTTCCGATTGTCCCTTGATTTGCTTGATCTCGACCAGCCGCTCGTTACGGTCGCGGGAAGCTGCCCAGGCTGCATCGATGGGCCTGCCGAAGCTGTCGAGGTCGACCGGATACATCCAGCCGTCGCTCAAGTTGGCATTGTGCGAAATGGCCAGCAACTCGTTGCCCGCCTTGCGCTGGGTGTCCATCCAGTTCCAAAGGTCTTCGGGATGCCACGAGTCCAGCGCGCTGAATGGCATAGGTGGCACCTTCGCACAGTCGCGGAAGAAGATGTTGCGATGCAGGTTGCGATTGTCGGACTGAGAGGTGCACTCGTATGAGCAGAATGCGGTGAACTTGCCGGGATGGTTGTTTTCGTTGGCGATCCTTACGTTGTCCTTCCAGATCGAACCTGCCACTTCAGGGCTCATGAAAGCCTTGATCGGAGGCCGACTGGTGAGAGCGAGGAGATACAGGAAGACCTTCTGCTGCTCCTGTGCGTTGTTGGGATCCTTGAGAATTAAGGGCTGCGCCTCCGGAAGCTTGCTGATCGCCGAACCCGGGGTGTTAGCTTCCTTGGTGACGCCGACGTATTCGGAGTGGTCGGTTACACCCATGAAGTCCATTGGTGTGTCGATCTTGATGTCGTAGCCCAGTGGATGCTTGATGGTTTGTCCTTGAGCATACTTGAGGGCATCGTCAGGTCCAGTGATGCGGTTGCCAATCACCCAGGCATCCACCGACCAACTGGTGTGAATGTGCTCCTCGCCGAAATAGGCGTTGCGATCTGGATCGGGTTTCAGTTGCTCAGTATTCGAGGTCTGGGCTGTCTGGCTGGTTGATTGTTCTGGTTGTGGACCCTCAGATTTCTTGCAGGAAATCAGGGCGCCAATACTGAGAAGGACCAGTACCAAAGTCGCCGTTGCCGCGACTCGCGTCTTCATAATGCCTCCGTCTCGCTGAATGGGACGACCGCGATCCCGCGCAGGCGAACCGCTCGGGGGCGTTGTAGTCAAAAACACAACGACTTGGGGACATATACGCACCGTGCGGTCCTGGAATGCGATTGCCGATCCAGATAACCCACCGACGAGCTGGTGTGAAGATGGTCTCTCCACAGTGCGCGTTGCGTTCCGGGCTCTTCTCTTGCGCCAAAAGGGGAAGCAATTGCGGCAATCAGGTGCCGACGACCCTGCCAATTGCTTTCATTGAGGGATTCTGCACCCCGACGTCGACAAGAGATCGACACTTACCTTAGGGAAGTGAAACCGTATTCGGGAACTGGCAGAACTATTAGTAGAAGAAAGAAAACTATTAGAACCTTTATCCGCTATGCTGCGCCGTGGCAGCAGAGTGTCTGCTGGCGGGACTCAACTCCCAACACAGTCATTGCTCATCATCGAAACAGCCCCACAAACGATGAAGATCATCCAAACAGTCAAACAGGTTCTAGATAACGTTCTTCGTAAGTGACTTTTATGTCGTCCCTGGAATGGCTGCGCGCACATGCGGAGTCTCTGCCGCTCCTGGCGAAATTTGCGGTGGCACTCGCGGTCATCGCTCTTGTTCCTCAGATCTCCCGTCGCATTCGACTCCCCTCGGTTGTTGGGTTGTTGTTGTGCGGCGTGTTGTTTGGACCTTACGGTCTGCAAGTTGCCGGAAGAAACAGGCCCATCGCAGATTTCCTCGCCGAGTTGGGAAAACTGATGTTGATGTTCATAGCCGGCCTGGAAATCGATCTTGGCTTGTTTCGTCAGGTGCAGAGGAGGTCAATGACATTCGGGCTCATCACTACGTCGCTCCCACTGATCTTGGGGACACTAGTTGGGCTCTTGTATGGCTATCGGGCGGTTGCAGCAGTTGTCATTGGCTCACTGCTCGCGTCCCACACGCTACTCGCCTCACCAATCATCGCGCGGTTGGGAGAAAACAAACTGGAGCCAATCACTGTTACCTACGGGGCGACGATGCTCTCCGACACACTCTCACTGATCGTGTTCGCAATCTGTCTCTCGACTTTTGAGCGTGGCTTCTCGGTCTCAAGCCTGGCAGTGCAACTCGTGGAGATCGCAATTTTTGTCCCGGTGATCCTGCTTGGCCTAAGCCGCCTGGGTGCTTACTTTCTAAGAAAGGTAGGGAACGATGAGAGCGCATATTTTGCCGTGATGTTGGGAGTCGTTGTCGTAGCGAGTCTGCTAGCGGAAAGCATTCACCTGCCGGGTATTGTGGGGGCGTTTCTTTCGGGACTCGCGCTCAACGCTGCGGTGCAGGAAAACGCGGCGAAGAAGGACCTGGAATTTATCGGCAATTCGCTGTTTATTCCGATCTTCTTCATCGCGACTGGATTTCTGATCAATCCCCGCGCGCTCGCGCACAGCATTCGAAGCGATTTTGTGCTGGTGTTGGCAATCATCGGCGCACTGGCTATTGGAAAATATGTCGCGGCGACAATCACGGGTCGGGCATTCGGCTACAGTCATGATGCACGCATGACGGTCTGGTCGCTCACCTTGCCGCAAGTGGCTGCGACGCTCGCGGCCACACTGGTCGCTTACAGTACGTTCAATCCCGCCGGCCAACGTCTACTCGATAATCGAATGCTGAATGTCGTTCTCGTATTGATGTTGTTCACAGCCGTTGTTGGACCGATTCTGACGCAGCATTATGCCCCTCGCTTAGTCGCGCATGCGCCAGAGAAAGGAGCCGAAACTGATCGCGCAGCGTAGCGGGGACGCCGAACTATCAGAGGATGTGACGGAGAAACCGAAATAAGACCTTGCACGTGATATTCGATCTGACGAGTTGGCGAAGCAGTTGTCAGCAGTGTGGATGGAAGAACCTGAAGCCTCTTCCTCCATAAAACAGAACCAAGAACTTCCGGAGATGAATTGGAGGTAACGACAATGAAGATTTCAAAACTGTTCTTAGTATGTGCAGCCCTGATCTCGTTTGTGGCAGCTGGTTTAGCGCAGGATGTCGCGGCTGGGGAAAAAGTGCAGACCAAGGGTGTCATCACAGGCCGGAGCGGAGACGGCTTGACGATAAGGACAAACGACATGAGAGAGATCGCGGTTGTCCTCTCCGATGACACAAAGATCGGACAGCCAATTGGGCTCCTGAAAATACGAAAGCAGGAAATGGGGATGGCCGCGCTAGTGCCCGGATTGGGCATCGAGGTCGAAGGGGTCACGGATTCCAATGGGCGAGTGACTGCGAAGAAGATTGACGTTCTCTAAACAGTCACTCCAGATTGCAAACCAGATACAAGGTGGACTGACGCCAACGAATCAAAATGTGCAGACCAACAAGGAGGCCATCGAAGCCAACAATGGGGCAATTGCGGAAAACCATGCGGCTATCGCTTCCAACACGGCCGCGATTGAACAAGAGAACAAGCGCTTTTCTGAACTGACAGACTGGGACACGAAGGCTACGGTCACACTGTATTACCCGGTTGGCAGTGCCGACCTTAACGAGAAGCAGAAGGCTGAGCTAGCTGACTTGGCGAAGAAGGCAGGCAGCTTTCAGGGTTACATAGTTCAGGTGGCTGGCTACACGGATTCCGCTGGAAACGCCGTGTCGAACGAGAAACTGAGTGAGGACCGTGCACAAAATGTCGTCGCCTATCTCCAGGAATCCGGCCGCATTCCACTCAGGCACATCGAAACTCCGGGCATGATGGGCGAAACCAATCCGGCGGCTTCCAATGAATCCGCGCAAGGTCGTGCCGAGAACCGGCGTGTGGTGGTGAAGGTTCTTGTAAATAAAGGAGTCACCGAGCAGTAGACAGCATGTTCATTTCCCATGCTACGAGGTCATTGAAATGGCAGGACGAACCTGTGTCCTGTGTCTTGCCATTTCGGCTTGAGCTCATTTCCACAACTTCGAGGGGCTAGACAACGTCGGTGGTCGAAAAGCCGAAAGGCAAATTGCACTTCCGCCACAAAAAGGAAGCGGTTACGCGCTGATGCTGGGATTCAAGTTGAGGTAAGGGTATCGAGGGACAGTAAAACAACATAGCTTCCATCTAGAAAAGCGGCCGGCATAGCAGAACGGGGTAAATCTCCCTGCTCTGCTGAGCCTGTCCCATTGGCGTAATCCGACGGTTAAGAAGGTGCTATGAAAAATCTCCTCATTCTCGCGGCGGTAAGCGAAGGGCTAACTGGCGTGATCTTGGTTGTGTATCCGCCTATCGTGATCCGGCTATTATTCGACTCTGAGGTCGCCGGTGCGGGTGTCTGGATGAGTCGGCTCGCCGGCATGAGCTTGATCGCGCTGGGAGTGGCTTGTTGGCCAGACCACAACACCCTCCGAGCGTTTTCGGGGATGTTGACTTTCAGCTTGCTAGCAATGCTGTACCTCGTGTACGTGGGCGTCAACGGTGCGGTGGGGATTCTGCTGTGGCCAGCTGTTGCCGCTCACGCAGGTCTGGCTCTCCTTCTTGTTTGGGCGTGGCGGAAAGAACAAAGTACCGCGGGCGAACACTTAAAACCATTTGGGCTTTGACTTTGCGACGGCTCAGTCACTTCGTGCGAACCTTGAACGAGGCACTCGTGTTGCTGGGCGTCGCGTTACCTCAATTCCAGCGAACCGAAGCAGCGTGATCGCCGGGTTTGATATTAAGATGTGAACCTTCTCGGTAGATACCGTCGGGAACGTCTCTACCGAGCGCCATCGTCAACTCTCATTCAGAAGGGTTTTGGTTTTTCTGTTCCAGACCCTCCATGCGCGCGCCGAAGCGCTGGTAGATGCGTCATGGTTGTTCATCTGCTTCCCACCCGTTCTGTGGCTCGGCCATTTCCCGATTCCTCGTTCGATGTTGGCTCTGGAATTAACTTCACTGGTCTATGTGGCCTCGCAACGCATTGCGTGAAGAAGAATGATTACAGTCGAGTTCTTGGTCGTCTGCGCATCCCAGTAGACACTCGATTTGTCGGTTGCTTCCTGTATCTTCGATAGGTCATTTCGAAGATCTTATGGAAAGCAGCCTAGAGGTGTTTCTGCTCGCTCTAATCGATTCTGGGTTGAGCACGCCCTACGAGTTTTATAGTCGGGCTGGAATCTCAGTCGGCGCTTCCCTGCCGGCGCTCAAGAGCCTGCTTCGTCAGAAACTAGTCTCGAGAGGAAAAGCCAGCCATCGCGGTCGCATGTCGTATGGTCTGACGGGTTCCGGCCGCGCTGCGCTGAAGAATTGGAGCACTATTCAAGCGTCCAAACATGAGTCAGGAGATATGGCCTCAGCTCTGCGTCTCTCGACCTTGGCCTATTTTCTGGGTTCGCCGGCGCAAGCAAAACAAATCCTGGCGTACGCTGTTACTCTCCTCTCGCCAAATACCGAACCGCCGACTGATCTCGACCTTAGCTCACCGGCCACTGCTTACAAATGGATGCAATCAGTCCGTGACCGATACCGACACGAGGCCGACCTGAAGTCGTTGAACGAGATAAGAAAGAAGCTCAAACGGCGAGGATCCGTGGCTCTGCGGTAGCCGTAAGTACAGTGCCACGATTTCAAGGAACACGCTGATATAAGAAAACGTATGGTAGCGAGTCGTTCACGCGGCTATGCCAGGCTGTCCCCTAACCCCCAGGAAGCCTTCTGGCACACTTCTGCAGACTGCTTGGCGCACGCGTTACTGCGAACGATTTTCCGATTAGGCCTAGAAGCATAGAGCGCCAGACATCCTAAGTAGATGAAAACAAGAGCATAAGAGGTCAGAAACGATGCCGTCAGCTGGGGCGAAAACAATGCTTGACAGGGGTTATACCCCTATGGGATAGTAACCCTATAATGAAAACCCGAAGGCAAAAATCCGCCGACACTAATGCCGATCCGGTGAGCGCCATGCAGCTGTTTGTATTAGCGATGTTGGCTTACGGAGGCGCTAATTCAGTCTACGACTTGAAGCGCCTAGCACGGTTAACTCAAGGAGGCGTCCGCCCAACCCTTGAGTTGCTCGAATCTCGCAAGTTCATCCAGAGATCGCGAAGTCAGGGTGACCTTCAGAAAAGAGACATTCATGTAACTGATGCCGGGATGCACGTACTCGATCATCGATGGTCGTGGGACTTGAACCGGGTGCTCCAGCAGGACATGGACTCCCTGCTTCGCTTGGCCTGGGTTGCACTGACTGTCAATCGTGCTGCTGCAGTCGAATTTTTGAGGGATGCCGTAGCGATACGGCAGAAGATGGCTTCGGATTTGCGATCGGAGTTCGAAGAAACGTCTCCTGATTTGAATAATTGTTCCGGCACTTATCGCTGGATGAAAGGCCTCGCCGAGGTGGAGCGAGTTAGCAGCGAAGCCGATGCATTAAGGCAGATTTTGAAGGGTGTCGAGAAGTAGTAAGTCGCATGTTGAATTCTTGAAGCCGAAAGGGGGTGCGGGTAGACCCGGCCGAAATATCGACCGGGAGCCACGTGACGCGGATTAGGGCAATTGACCCTAGCAAATTACTCCGTGTTTCGACGCGATTTCAGCGCCGAATAGGAAAGTACCTTGAGCAAGAATCGTTTGGCATCGGCAGCGACGTCGAGCCATAAGAAAGCAGTTCCGGTTTCACATAAAGGAGTTGGCAGCAGACAGCAGGTTCTCGTTACGAAACACGCTGGTTGCTCGCCAAGGAAGGTTGATAACAAGCTAAAAGAGCCGGCAGCGTTCCGCAAATGTAAAATCAGCGACACCGTCCTGGAATGGATCCGGAACGTAATCGTCCCGGTGCTCGCAGAGCAGTACTGCGAGACAATGCGGGAAGGGGATGCGTGTGTCAAAGCTCAATAACGCCGAATGTGCCATTTACGCGCGGTACTCTTCCGACTTGCAGCGACCAGAGTCGATCACAGATCAGATTCGTAAATGTCAGGAGTATGCCAAAAACAACGGCGGACGGATATCAGCTCGGAACATCTACAAAGATGAGGCTGTTTCCGGAGTCAGCGTTACGCGCCCAGGTCTCCAGGCTCTCCTCGCAGCGTCTCGCAAGAAGCCGTGCCCTTTTAAAGTGATCCTTATTGATGACACGAGTCGACTCTCGCGAAGGCTCGCCGACATGGTTCGAATTCAAGAGCAATTGAATTCAGAGGATATTCGACTCATCGCAGTTTCTCAGGGGATCGACTCCTCGGACGAACAGTCAGAACTCGTTCTTACTGTTCATGGACTTGTGGACTCCCTCTACGTGAAAGAGTTGATCAAGAAAACGCATCGAGGAATGGAAGGGCTTGCGCTGCGAGGTATGCACACTGGAGGACGCTGCTTCGGTTACGACATCTTGAAGCAAGAGGGGGGTGGCTCGGTACTTACGATCAATCTCCGGGAAGCAGAGGTTGTCCGCCGCATCTTCCGAATGAGTGCCAGAGGCAATTCGTTGAAAAAGATTGCGGCTAAATTGAACCGCGATAGAGTGCCCTCGCCACAACCTGGCCGCGGGAAAAAATACGACAGCTGGTACCCGACAGCCATTCGAGAAATGCTGCATCGCGAACTCTATATCGGTCGTGTCATTTGGAACCGGACAAAATACTCGAAAGCGCCTGGTAGCAATCGAAGGATCCGCCGGGATCGCCCTATCTCCGAGTGGAAGACTGCCGAGCGACCCGATCTACGGATCGTCGCTCAGAAGCTGTGGGAGGAGGTCCAGCAGCGGCTGGAATGGGTGACCAAGAAATACGCCTTTGATAATCGGAAGGGTTTGCTCAACCGCTCAGCTTCTAGCTCTTATCTGCTAAGCGGGTTCCTAAAATGCGCCCAATGCGGTGGCAGCCTGATCGTCGTTCGCGGACGCGCGACCGGCTATGCAACTTATGGCTGTGCTCAACACTTCAATCGAGGTACCTGTCCGAACAGCCTAAGAATACGTCAGGAAACTCTAGAAAACGCTCTGCTTGAAAAGTTACAGCGGCAGGTGCTTCGACCTGAAGTCATTTCGGTTGCTGTCCAGTCACTGAGGCAGAAAATCGCTGCTGTTCACCGTAACAGAGCAAGCGAACTTGCCTCAGTGCAATCACGTAGAAATGAAATAAAGAGGGAGCTGGATAATCTCATTAGCGCAATCGCGAAGGGTGACCCGCCGGATGCCGTGCTCGACGCAATCGGGGAACGTGAACAAGCACTGAAAGAGATCGAATCGGTCCTGGCTGAGTCCACACGGGACTCCAGTGATGACGAACTACAAGAACTGGAAAAGTTCGCGCGATCCCGACTCGAGGATATACGGGAGCTGCTGTACCGAGACATCCCCAATGCCAAACTCGAGCTTGCCAAGCACATTGACCAGATTACGATGAAACCTGTAGAGCGAGGAAATGAGCGGTTCTATGTTGCCGAGGGTAACTGGAACGTCGCTGGAGGGTACCTCCCAAAAGTCCATGCCACATCTCTTTATGAGGGGTGTGGCGTTCGGATGGTGCCGGGAGGGGGAATCGAACCCCCAAGGGCCGAAGCCCGGCGGATTTTGAGTCCGCTGCGTCTGCCAGTTCCGCCATCCCGGCGAAGGAAGGCGAATTCAGTATCGCATAGCTCGACGCTCGCGCCAATCTTGCTCAATTCGCAGGGGAAGGCGCAACGGGCGCTTCCCTGATTTCGGCCTCGACCTCCACCGGAAAGTTCACGGAGTTTGCGACGAAGCACATGCGGTGAGCTTCGTGGTGAAGCGACGCGGCCTTGGCAGCGTCGTCGCCCGCGCGGATTTTCACGGACGGGCGCAGCACAACGCGAGTGAAGGCTCCCGAGCCGTTCGGACGCTCTTCCATGGTCCCGACGGCGGCGTCCTGATATTCAAGTACTGTGACCTTGTTCACGGCACAGAGATGCAGGTACCAGAGCATGTGGCACGATGACAGGCTGGCGACCAACAACTCTTCCGGGCTGTAGCGCGTGGGATCGCCGCGAAAGGACGGATCGCTGGAGGCGGAGATCGAGGGCTTCCCCTCACACGTGATCGAGTGGTCGCGACGATAGCTTTTGTAGCTGCTGGTGCCGGTTCCGTCGTTGCCGGTCCACTTCACCGCTACGTGATAGGTGTGCTGCTTCATCGGTTGCGTTCCGCGCGTTGGGAGCTCTCACGCATCCATGCTTCGGATACCTCGCGGCCAGCTTCCATGTCGTCAACCACCAGGATCAGCTGGTTCGCGTGATCACTGTAGAGCACTTCGATATTGACGCCGGCGTCGCCCATCCGACGCGAGATTTTTCCGAGTTGACCCGCTTCGTCCTGGCGCAGACGCTGCACCAGAACCTCGCTAACCCGCAGAACACGAATGCCGGCCCCTTCGAGCGCTCTCGCGGCGGCAGCGGCATCATCAACAAGGAAATGTGCGACGCCTCCCCCATTGCAGATGAAGGCTCCGCCGCCTTCAATACTGACTCCAGCGGCGCCCAGCGCTTCGCCCGTAGCCGCCAGAGCGCCGGGGCGGTCCGGCAGCGCGATTGCAAGATCCTTCACGGGATCACCTCCTGAATCTTAATTCTCCTCCAGCATTTCATACTTGTCATGCGAATACAGTTCGTTCATCATCAAACTATGCCTGCCGAGCCTGACCTCACCCGACTAGTGCGTACCATCGGCGATCCAACTCGCATTCGTATGCTGACGCTACTGTTAAACGGGCGGGCTCTTACCGCAAAGGAGCTCTCGTACGGCACGGGCGTGGAACCCGCAACCGGTACCGCGCATTTGCAGAGATTGCTGGCTGATTCGCTGGTGATCTCGCGAACCCAGGGACGGCATAAATATTTCAATCTGGCTTCACCGAATGTCGCGCGATGCATTGAGTCCCTCATGGTAGTCGCGAGACCGGCGCGCAGAGAAGAGGCGGCCACTCTGCCGCCTATTCAGATTGCACGCTTCTGCTATGACCATCTCGCAGGCCGTGTCGCCACTCAGATCGCCGACGTGCTGCAGTCGAGGCGAATCCTCCGTTTTCACGAGGGGTCAGTCGATATGACCTCAAAGGGAGAACACTGGTTTCGCGAGTTTGGCGTTGATCTCAATTCTCTGTCGCACACTCGCCGCAAGTTCGCCTCCGCTTGCCTGGATTGGAGCGAGCGCCGAGATCATTTAGGCGGAGCACTGGGAGCAGCACTCGCGCAGAGAATGCTTACCTTGGAGTGGCTCACTCGAGATCAGGAGACGAGAGTGGCCTCTCTAACGCGCCGGGGCAGATCGGGACTACAAAAGCTATTCGGTATTCATCTAGATCGCGCATAGCGCCGTTCATTCCGAACGGATCTAGATCGGTCGGCACAGATTCTGCTGAGGCATATATTTGCTTGACACATGCAACTATTTACGCCTACCCTTTCCTTGTGAATATGAACGGTACGAACATCGCAATAAAGAAGTGGTGGGATGAACTCGAGCGGCTCGCGCGCATTCTGGGGCAAGTTGGTCCGGACGAAGTCTGCTGCGAGGGGCTGAGCCAGCGGCAGTGCGCCATCCTGCGCACGCTGGTGGAGCAGGAAGGAGCGCGCCTCACCGATCTGGCTTCGAGTTCCGGAATCACTCCGAGCGCGATGACGCGCGTGCTCGAGAAGCTCGAGCAACGCGGACTTGTCGAGCGGGTGCGCGGAACACAAAGCGATGGTCGTGCCGCCATGGTGCGCATTACCGCTGAAGGGCGACGTACACGCAAGCAGCTCGACGAACTCATGCGCCAGCGCACCCACCAGATCATTGAATCCATTCCGGCAAAGAAGCGCGTTGAAATCCTGAGCGCATTGCAGATCCTGAATAGCGCGATTGAATCCGCCGGTTGCTGCGCGCTAAATGCGCCGGTCGCCAAGCTTGTATCCATAAAGGAGACAGAATGAAGAACGACAGCATTACTACCGCCGTGGAAGAACACTATGCCGCAGTGGCGCGAGGCGAAGCCTCGGGTTGCGGCGGACCGCTGGAGGATGTCGCGCGGTCGATCGGGTATTCCGACGAAGAGTTACAGCTCGCAGGCGACGCGAATCTTGGCCTCGGCTGCGGCAATCCGTTGGCTCTAACTGAAATCAAGCCTGGCATGACCGTGGTAGATCTTGGTTCGGGCGCGGGATTCGATGCCTTTCTCGCATGGAGTCGTGTCGGCCCAACCGGGCATGTTATTGGCGTGGACATGACCGACGATATGCTTGCGCTGGCGCGTCACAATGCCGAAAAGCGCGGCGCAACCAACGTCGAGTTCCGCAAAGGGTTCATCGAGAAGCTCCCTATTGAGAACGGCACCGTCGATTACGTCATCAGCAACTGTGTCATCAATCTCTCGACCGACAAGCCTGCGGTGTTTGGCGAGATCGCGCGGGTGCTGAAGCCGGGCGGACACTTCGCAGTCAGCGACATCGTCCTCCTGAAGCCGCTGCCAGAGCAACTCGCTCGCGACATCAGCGCCTACGTGGGGTGTATATCCGGAGCTAGCCTGCTAACTGATTATCTGAGCATGGCGTTGAGTGCAGGTCTTCGCGATCTTGCGATTCCACGGATCGCACATGGCGGCGATCTGATGAAGACGCTGGCACCGGAAGATATTTGCTCGGGCGGATCTTCCTGCTGCGGATCGAACGTACAGATCAAATCCATCAAGAACCCTGACGAAATGGTGAAGCAGGCATCTGCCGCGCTCGCTTCGATTAAGTTACACGGTCGCAAATAGAGAGCCACTATGCCGGAAAAATACAACGTCTTGTTCCTTTGTACTGGCAATTCTGCGCGGTCCATCATGGCGGAAGCGATCCTCAACCATCGCGGTCGAGATCGCTTCACCGCTTATAGCGCGGGCAGTCACCCGAGCGGCAAAGTCAATGCGCAGGCCTTGCGACAGTTGGAGCGTAGCAATCTGCCGATCCAGGGTCTACGCAGCAAGAGTTGGGATGAATTCGCCGTCCCGGGCGCGCCGGCGATGAACTTCGTCTTCACCGTCTGCGACAACGCCGCGAAGGAAGTCTGTCCGATCTGGCCGGGCCAACCATTAACCGCGCACTGGGGCATCCCTGATCCCGCGGCCGTAGAGGCCTCAATGCAACAAGTAGAACGGGCCTTTCGCGAGGCTTTTGTCACGCTCGATCGGCGCATTGGGTTGTTCCTGAGCTTGCCGATGAAGAGCCTGGACGCGCTTGCTCTTAAGAAGGAGATCGACCGCATTGGCAAAGAGTAGCGCTCTCCCAATCTGCTCGCCGCGGCGGCTCGGGTTCCTCGACCGCTACCTGACAGCGTGGATCTTCGTCGCCATGGTGGCCGGCGTCTGCGCCGGGTGGTTGGCACCCGCGATCGTTCCCTTCCTCAACCGCTTCAGCGTGGGCACAACCTCGATCCCGATCGCGATTGGGTTGATTGTGATGATGTATCCGCCATTCACCAAGGTACGGTATGAAGAGCTTGGCGAGGTGTTTCGTGACAAGCGGATACTCGGCCTGTCACTGCTGCAGAACTGGGTGGTCGGACCCATCCTCATGTTTGTGCTGGCGATCGTGTTCCTTCGTGGCTACCCGGAATACATGGCTGGGCTGATTATGATCGGGCTGGCGCGATGCATCGCCATGGTGATCGTGTGGAACGAACTGGCGAAGGGTGACACCGAATATGCCGCCGGGCTCGTGGCCTTTAATTCGATCTTTCAGGTTCTCTTCTATTCCCTTTATGCATGGATCTTCATCACCGTGCTGCCTCAATATTTTGGATTGCGCGGCACGCTGGTAAGCATCTCCATCGCACAGATCGCCAAGAGCGTTTTCATTTATCTTGGGATTCCCTTTCTCGCAGGATTCGTAACGCGTTCAGCTCTGGTGCGGATCAAAGGCCGCGGTTGGTATGACCGCGAATTCGTTCCGCGGGTCAGTCCGCTTACGCTGCTTGCTTTGCTCTTCACCATTGTGGTGATGTTTTCGCTGAAAGGCGAATACATCATTCGCCTGCCACTGGATGTCCTGCGAATCGCGATACCGCTCCTGATCTATTTTGTGGTTATGTTCCTGATCTCGTTCTACATGGGACGCAAGCTGGGAGCCGACTATTCGAAGACCGCCACACTGTCGTTCACCGCCGCCTCCAACAACTTCGAACTGGCGATTGCAGTAGCTGTCGCGGTGTTTGGGATCAGCTCAGGAGCTGCTTTCGCAGCTGTCATCGGACCACTTGTTGAAGTGCCGGTGATGATCGGATTGGTGAATGTCGCGCTGTACTTCCAGCGCAAGTACTATCCCGAGCCGCAACCCACGAGTTCACCGATCCTCAGATCTGGCTCAGCCGCGCAGTAGCAAGCTGATTTGCTCACAACTGCTGACGGCTCTGATAGATGACACGGACGCTGGATTTCAGTGGGACCGCGGAGCATCCGCATCGGCCGCCATTGAAGAAGGCGCAATTCTTCATCAGCGAATAAAGATCGGCGTTGGCCTCTCCGGTCTCGGAATTGAGCCCATTCGGATTGTCACTGCCCACAGCAGTACGATTCATTAATGACCACAAGGCAGAGCGCAATGCGCATTTAGGCACGGGCTCGGGCTGGTTTTCGCGATCAGGAACCGGAGACAAGTCGGTTATGGAAACGGTGAGTTTCGCCGCGGCCTGCATTTTTAGCCCACCCGAAACAAAAGTTTCCAGAGTTCTAGGCTGGCGAGGGGCTGCGGTCAATGAACCGAGGATGATTTTCTCAACGCCCATTCATGAGCATGCAACCAACAGAAAACAAATCAAATAGGTTTATTCATGATTTGTGACAAAAGCGGATAGAATATCTCGTCGGCCCTCCCCCAGCTAACAAAACAGGGCTGTAATGGATTCGAACTCTTCCCAGGCAGTCACGTTCGGCGTTTTTCGTCTGGATTTCGAGACAGGTCGACTCTCGAAATTCGGCACGCCCGTGCGGGTTAAGCCGCAACCGCTCAAGCTTCTTGTATTGCTCGTAGAACGCCACGGCGAACTGGTGACCCGCGAGGAAATACAAAAAGAGCTGTGGGGGGACAGCAACACTTTCGTCGATTTCGATCTTGGACTGAATCACTGCATTCGCCAGATTCGAGCGGTGCTGGGAGACGAAGCCTCTTCTCCTCGCTATGTGGAAACCGTCCCGCGGCAGGGATACCGGTTTATCGCACCCGTCACCGAGGTCGCGGCAAAAGAGAAGCCCGCGGTATCCTCTCGCCCGTCGACGCCAGATCCAACCTCGGAGAAGAAGAAAGCACGCCGTCTCGTGATCTGGGCTGCAACCATGGGATCGATTTTGTTGATCGTCACCACGGTTCTGGTAGCGGTCCGGAGCCGCGCTCGCGAATCTGCCCTCCAACCATCTTCATCGCGCATCATGCTGGCGGTGTTGCCGTTTGAGAATCTCACCGGCGATCCGCAACAGGAGTATCTGAGCGATGGCATCACCGACGAGCTGATCATGCACCTGAGCCGCTTCAGCCCAGCGTACCTGGGGGTGATCTCGCGCACCTCGTCGATGAAATACAAGGGTGCCGGAAAGGCCGTGGATCAGATCGGCCGTGAATTGGGCGTGGCGTATCTCCTGGAAGGAAGTATCAAGAGAAACGGGAAGAAGCTGCACGTCTCAGCGGAACTGATACAGGCCAGCGACCAGACTCACTTGTGGGCCGAGAGTTACGACAGCGAAGTGACCGGCGAACAGATCCTGGCGCTGGAGGAGGAGGTCGCTTCAAGGATCGCGCGTTCGCTTTCTATCGTGCTTCCGGAAACACACAATCGCCGATCCAGCACGGCAAATGCCGCCGCCTATGACGATTATCTGAAAGGCCGGTATGCCTGGAACCGGCGTACTGAAGAAGGCTTTCAGCAAGCGATCGACTATTTTCAGCAGGCGATCGCGATCGATCCCAACTACGCTGAGCCGTATGCCGGACTGGCCGATTCCTACAACCTGCTGATCGAGTATTTCAACCTCGGTTCCACCACAGAGATGGGCCAGCGTTCGCAGCAGGCGGCGCAAAAAGCCATAGAAATAGATGACACACTGGCGGAAGGCCACGCCGCCCTAGCTTTTGCTTTGTGGAGGTACCAGTGGGATTTCGCGCGTGCCGAGCGCGAGTTTCGCAAGGCATTGCAAGTAGATTCCAACTACGCTAACGCGCATCACTGGTATGGCTTGTATCTTGCTTCGCGCGGCCGATTTGCCGAAGCGCGGACAGAGCTTTCGCAAGCCCAGGCACTTGACCCACTGTCACTGATTATCATGACCAACGCGGGATGGATCGACTACTTCTCTCGCGATTTCGACGGGGCGATTACGAAGTATCGGCGAGCGACCGCGATCATCCCCGAATTCGTTCCCGCGCTTGTGAAACTTTCGTGGGCCTATGAAGAAAAGCAGATGTGGCCTGAGGCCCTGGACGCCCGGCTGCGCTTCTACCGTGCCGCGGGATTTGCTTCAGTGTCGGATCAGCTGCAGCACGCGTATTTGGAGTCCGGATATCCGGGAGTGTTGAACTTTCTGGTTGGCGAAGCGGAAAAACCCGATCGCAAGCAGTATTACAACGACTGGGAGACGGCAAGAATACACGCCCTGCTGGGAAACAAAGAGCGAGCCATATCGGATTTGAAACGTGCGTATGTGAACCGCAGCGGATGGCTGGTGTTCCTGGATCAGGAGCCTGCGTTCGACGCGCTCAGAAGCGAACCTGAGTTCCAGGAATTGGCGAAACAGGTTGGCCATTAACAAACTTTCGCTGCGATAACGGACCAACAAAGGCCCGCCTGAAAAAAGACTCCTCTGGGCCGAATTCTCCTCTACTGTGGTTTTCCCATCGAAGCTGGCTGGCCCGACTGGTTGTTCCCGGAGTTCGCTTCCACGTTAATTTCCTTTCCGGCCTGCTTTGCCATGGCCGTGCCTCTCAGGAAATCCCAGCCTTGAGACTGTCCTCCGAGCCAGAGCTTGGAAAGGTAGTAGTTGTCGCCGACCTGGAGCAGGACAAAGCGGGTGTGCGCGGGCGTTCCCGGGTCAACGCGCGTGTCACTAGTGGTCTGCGAAGCGGTACTCTCAAATAGGACCTTGTCCCCACTTTCGTTGTAGATCTTGAAGACTGTAGGATTGTTCTGTCCCGCCATCTCCTCGAAAACATAATTGCCAGGTGGCAACGTCTTGTCTCCAACTACGACAGGATTCGTAAATCTGACTTTCACCTGCATCTGATTCGGTTCCAGGCTCTGGGCCGTGAGAAGCGCGGTAAATATCAGCGCAAGTATGGCAACGGCAGCGCCGAGTGTTCTCTTCTTCATTCGATCCTCCACAAGCCGCGACCCCGGTTATCGCTGCGACAGGTGAAACAATGCTGAGAGCAGTATCTCGGCGATAGTGTTTTGCCGGGAGCGCGTGGATGTCCAATGACTGATAGGAACCATGGAGTGATAGCGAGGTTGCACCGTGTTGTTTGTCACGACGGGTCTGAATTAGGCGAAAACGGTGTCAACTGATTAGAGGTAGTCTGGCGTACCAAAGTGTCTACCCGCGTAACCATTTCGGAAATCCGGAAGAGAAAGAGATTTTCGCGTGCTTGCGCCCAATAAGTTGCATAATCAGCTCGCAATCATTAGATTTTGCGACAACAACTACGCGCTGAGCAGACTCCCCCCTGAACGCGCCCTTTGAGGTCAAAAACTGGACATGCGTGTTCCACTTCGTCTCCTTACGATCCTATGTTCTCTTGCTTTTGCATTCATGGCGATTCCCGGGCTAGCGCGCGGAGGATTTCGCTCCACCTTCCCCGGACGAGCTCAAGCTCACGAGCGTTCCCGAACAACCGGGGGCGGCGGCGGTCATTCTCTCTCATGAAGAGATCTGCGACGACAACCTGCACTACTGCTCGGTGTACAAGCGGATCAAGATTCTGAACGATTCCGGCATTCATAGGTACTCCGACGTATCGCTCTATTCGTATCGTGGCTACGAAGTTGCGGAAGTACATGCCAGGACTGTGCACGCAGACGGCAGCATCGTGAATTTCGAGGGAAAGCCGCTCGACAAAACGGTGTTCAAGGGGCAGGGCCATAGAGTCCACATCAGGAGCTTCTCGTTACCTGACGTCAACGTCGGCAGCATTGTCGAATATCGCTACCTTTACCAGTATCCCGACAATGAATTCAAAAGCCCTCCAATTTGGGTTTTGCAAGAAGAGCTGTTTCAGAAACATCTGCTATTCCGATATATCCCCAATACGCACGCCTTCGGGGGATCGACCACATATCTCTACAACGAACACGGGGTGATCGTGGGCATTGGCTGGACGGGACGATTGCCGAAAGGAACCGTACCCAAGCTTATCGAGCTTCCAAAAACGCAGGTTGAAGTCGAAATGACGAATGTTCTGCCCTTCGTGGAAGAAGATCATATGTTGCCCAGCTTCCAACTCAAATGGAACTTGCAGATCTACTACCGAAGCAACGAATCGCATGACGGCTGGTGGAAAGACGAAGGCAAATTTTGGAATAAGGCAGTCGAGAAGTTTGTAAGCAAGAATGATGGACTGCCCGCGGTGGTAAGCGAGGTAACCGCTCCGACTGATACGCCAGAACAGAAGGTGAAGAAGCTGTACGTGTTCGTGAAGAGATTCGACAATTACACGTACATGCCTGAAAAGAGCCTGCAGGAACTGAAGACTTTGGGGTTACTGCAGAACCGTGGCGCCTCCGATGTGCTACATCAAAAGGGTGGCGACCGCGACGAAATCACGCGTCTCTTCATCGCACTGGTAAGAACGGCGGGGATTCCTGCCTATGCTGCCCGAGTGAGCGACAGGTCCGAACGGATCTTCGACAAGGCCTACTTAACTAGCTATCAGTTCGATGCGGAACTTGCAGTCGTCCAACTGGACGGCAAAGATGTCTTCCTTGACCCTGGCTCGAAGTTTGCGCCCTACGGCCTGGTGAACTGGCGCTACGCGGGTTCGGGCGGCATTCGACAAAGCGCCAGCGGAATTGTGTTCACGGAAACGCCCTCTCCGGGTTATGCGCAAGCACTTACGAAACGATTGCTACGAGTGAGCTTGAACCAGGATGGAAGCGCAGAGGGCGTGCTCGCCGTTTTGTTCGCAGGCCAGGAAGCACTCATCCGTCGTGAGGAAGTTTCACGAACCGACGAAGAAGGCCGCAAAAAGATGCTGGAAGATGAGGTCCGCAGCTGGCTACCGGGCAATGCTCAAGTCACGTTGACGAAGGTACCTCAATGGGATGCCATTGAATCGCCTCTCATCGCGGAATTCAAGATTTCTTCCCCGATGGCAGTTGCCGCGGGCCATCGTTGGATGATTCCACTGGATTTGCTGGCAGTAAACGAGACTGCGATGTTCCCGCATGCAGAGCGGGTCAATCACATCTTTCTAAACTATCCGTTCCGAAAAATTGATGACGTAGCAATTACGGTCCCTCCGGCGATGTCAGTTGAGACGCTGCCGCAATCGGAAGATCTGAAATTGGATTACGCGGTTTGCCACGCGGAGCGCTCGCAAAAAGGAAACCAGATCTCAGCTACACGTGATTTGGCTCTTGCTGATATGGCAATTCCTGTTTCCGAATACAAACAGCTGAAGGATTTCTTCGACAAAGTGAAATCGGTGGACGAGGAGCAGGCAGTGCTGAGGGGATCACAGAGTGCGAAAGTCGAGTAAGCTGCAATTGCTTGCGGTGCTGGCAATGCTAGGTATTTCCGCTGTTTCCGCATCAGCCGGCGTCCCCGACTGGCTCAAGCAGGCCGTGTCTGAAAAGCTGCCTGCCTATCCAGCCGATACGAAGGCCGTGGTGCTGGCCGACGAAATCGAGCAAACCATTGAGGGGCCAGGCCAGTACGTGGAGCACTATCGCCGAATCGTGAAGATCCTCCGCCCGGATGGCCGGGAGCATGCACAGCTGATGGTTCACCTGCGCCAACAGGACAAACTACTTTCGGTTCATGCATGGAGTATCGATAGCAGCGGTCATGAATTCGAAGTGAAAGAAAAGGAGTTTGAGGAAGTCGCGCCACACGCGAGCGAGGTTCTGTATTCCGATGTGCGGTTCAAGCGCACGCGCGCACCCGCGGGCGAACAAGCGGGAACGGTGATCGGATTCGAGTACGAAGTCCGCTATGTGAAGTGGCTCAATCAAGTGATGTGGGTTTACCAGGAAAGTGTCCCGGTTCGTCGCGCGCAATTCACGTTGCAGTTGCCAGCCGGATGGGAGTACAAGGCGGCGTGGTCCGGAACCAAGCATCCTGAAGCGGAGCGACTTGCCGACAATCGGTGGAAGTGGACAGAGTTCGACGTGCCGGCCATCGACGATGAAGAGAAGCTGATGCCTGATCCGTTCGGGCTCGCCGGGCGTGGGGAATTTGCATATTTCGGCCAGAACAGTGGAAACATGAACGGCGGTTCATGGGAGAACATCGCAAAGTGGGAATCGGACCTCGCCACCGGAAGACGCACGCCATCGCCCGAGATCACGACAAAAGTTCATGAGTTGATCGCCGGCAAAAATGACTTTGACAGCAAAGCACGTGCGCTGGCAGATTTCCTGCAGACGAATATTCGGTATGTAGCAATCGAAATTGGAGTGGGCGGCTATCAGCCTCATCCCGCGACTGATGTCTTTCGTTTCGGGTACGGAGATTGCAAGGACAAAGCCACACTACTCAGTTCTATGCTGCAGGAGGCGGGAATCAGATCGGAATATGTGCTGGTAGAAACGGATCGCGGTGTTGTGCATCCGGAAATGCCGTCGCCTGCCTTCGATCACATGATTCTAGCGATCGAATTGCCTGCAGACGCACCACTATCGAAATACCAGAGCGTAGTGAAAACAAAATCCGGGAAGCAGTACCTGCTTTTCGATCCGACGAGCAGGTACACGCCTTTTGGACAACTGCCGGCATACGCCCAGGAGAATTATGTTCTTCTGATAGCAGATAGTGGCGGTGAGTTGCTGCATCTGCCTGCAACGGATCCGGGCACGAATATTCTCGAGCGCATCGGGAAATTCAAGCTGGGCAGCGACGGCACGCTCGCCGGAGAGATCATAGAAGATCGCACAGGCGATCATGCTCTGCGTGAGCGCTACCTGCTGAAGAACGCAAACGATCAACAGCGATCGAAGTATTTCGAACAGTTTCTGAACCGTTCACTGAAGCAGTTCTCGCTGGAAAACCCGCTCATCGAAGGCTTGGACACGCGTGACAAACTGACCGTGCATTACAAGCTCAGCACAGCAGGTTATGCGCAGAATATGGGCCCGTTGATGCTGGTCCGCCCGCGCGTTGTCGGAGACAAGCAGATTGGCCTCGACTTCGTAAAGCCACGACTGTATCCGGTGGAACTGGAAGCGAGCAGCAGGGAGAATGACACCTACGAAATCGAATTGCCGGCGGGCTTCGTCGTCGATGATATTCCCGACCCGGTGAAGATCGATGTGGGGTTCGCCAGCTACCAGAGTAAGACCGAAGTGAGTGGTCAGGTACTCCGCTATCACCGGGAATACGTCGTCCGATCTGTGGAGATCAGCCCTGAGAAATTTGCTGACTTGAAGCGCCTGGAAGGCACGATCGGGGCAGACGAACGGGCGGCGGTGGTGTTGAAGAAGGCGCCGTAGGCAGTAGTCAGTGGTCAGACTCAGTGCTCGAGTGTTAGAGGTTTCGAAACGCGCGAGCAATCTTCCTGCGGTTCCCTTTCTGAAAAAAGTGCGCCTTCTGCGCAGGTAATTCTTCTTCCCTCGTTCTAAAGAAAGTTGAACACTTTGTCTCGACACCGGGTCTTCACTTTTGAGTGCCGAAGAGCGAACGATGAGCGGGTTGGAGCGGGAGATCTTGGCGGATATCGCAATGGTGCCAGAGCGCGCGATCAGCGATTCCGTTGAGGCTCTAGTACGGGAGCACGCCCGCATGGTGTTCAAGATCGCCTACTCGGTGCTACGCCAGCACGCCGATGCCGAAGACGTTGCGCAAGAGGTCTTCATGAGGGTGGTGCGGCATGGAAGAGAGCTTGGCCGCGTGCGAAATCAGAAGGCATGGATCGCCAGGATCGCGTGGAGAGAGGCCCTTCGGCGCTCGAAACGGCGGAAGCAGCCAGAAGAAGTCGAAAGTGTGATTCAGGAATTAAGAGAAAGACGACTCAACATCGACGAAGCGCTGGCACAGCAGCAACAGCTGGAATTGTTGCGGACGATGATCGCGACTCTGCCGCGCGACTTGCGCGAGCCGCTGGTGCTTTCCACGGTGCAGGAGATGTCGAACTCGGATATCGCGGAAGTGCTTGCCATCCCGGAGGCCTCAGTCAGAACGAGGATGGCGCGAGCGCGAACGATGTTGAAGCAGAAGCTGGAAGCTTTGTTACGGAGTCACTCGAGATGAGTCCTGAGCAGGAAAAGATCGACAGATTCCTCGAGACCGCGTTGAGAAGCTACTCCGAAGTGGAACCTCGTGTGGGATTCGAAACGCGAATACTGGCGAATCTGCGAACCGCGCCAGTTCGGCCGCGATGGCACATGCGATTGGTGTACGCGGGCGCAGCCATGGTGACCGTGGCTGCGGTGGTGTACGGAATCTGGCGGATCGGAATTACTGTCCCCGGGCCTCGGAATGAGCCATCTGCCGGCAATTGTCGCAAGTCATGTGAAGGAGCCGGATGTTGCAGTGACTCCCAAAGCAGCGGTTCCCGCGCCAAAGCGCGATCAGGTTGTGAAGCAGGTTCGAATGCGGCCCAATCGAAGCCGGGAGCCGGGCAAAATCGTCGGCTCGCAGCTTCCGACCGCAAGGCCATTGTCGAGCGAGGAAAAGCTGTTGCTCGCCTTTGCGCGCAATAACCCGAAAGAAGTTGTATCCACCATCGCATGGCAGGAGCAGATGCGTCGGCCACCGGAACCAGTGTCTGAATCGGATCGAGGAGAACAACAATGATGCGTGTTCTAAACAGCTGTGGTCTCAAGATCGTCGCCGTGGCCCTGCTACTGACGGCTGCTGGTTTCTCTCAAAGCGAACAGAAGCCAGCTTCGGCCGACACGAATAAAGCGTCTGCCGATAGCGCTGATACCTACCGAATCGACGTCACGATACGAGAGATGCAAGATGGGAAATCTATTTCGTCCCGGAACTACTCGACGCTGATCAGAGACGGGCGCTACATTGCGCCGCGCACGATTCGCGTCGGTTCACGCTTGCCCGTGGGTACTCCAGTGAACTATCTCGATGTCGGGACGAACCTCACGGTGCGTGCCTGGAAGTTGGAAGGACAACTGATTCTCTCGATGACGGTGGAAGTCAGCAGCATCGCTCCTGTTGACCCATCTTCAACCGTAAAACTCGCCGATGCTCCTGTGTTGCGTCAATTTCGCACGGACCAGGAAGCGGCGATACCGCTGGGTAAGCCAACCTTGCTGAACAGCATTGACGATCCGAGCAGCAATCACAAATTTCAGATTGAAGTGACTGCCACCAAAGAGAGAGTCTAACCAATTCCTGGTGCGACTCGAGAGCTGACAGCGAAGACTCGCTACTTGCGGGTGGTCAGCGGGTAGGGCCAGTTGGGCATCGTAAAGGCCGCGCCATCAACCCACAGAGTCTGTCCAGTGATGTACGAAGCAGAGTCGCTGGCAAGGAATGCGACCACCTTCCCTACATCAGACGGAGTGCCGGTTCGCCCGAGCGGCGTGGCCTTGCTCCAGGTGGCGTCGTAGTCGGGAACTTCGCGCGAAGTTCGCTCGGTCAAGATGGCGCCGGGCGCGACACAGTTCACGCGGATGCCGAACTCGGCCAGTTCCACTGCCGCAACTTTGGTGAACTGCTCGATGCCGCCCTTGCTGGCTGTGTAGGAAACAAGACGCGGGAATGGATGCTTGTTAGAGCCAGAGCCGATGTTGACGATGCATCCACTCTTCTGGTCTTTCATCCAGCGCGCGGCCGCCTGCGTGCAGAGAAAGCAGCCCTTGAGATTCGTACGAATGTCGCGATCCCAATCGGCCTCGGAGAGTTCCAGTAAGGGCGCGAAGGTCTGCACGCCGGCGTTATTCACAAGAAGATCAAGATGGGGAGCTCGGTCGCGAATCTCGCGGAACATGCGGACGACATCGGCGCTGAGCCCAACGTCGGCCTGGATCGACCAGGACTTCACGCCGAGCGATTCGATCTGGGCGACAGTTTGCTCGGCTGCCTCGCAGTCCTCAAGATAGTTGACGACCACATGGCAGCCGGCGCGGGCGAGTTCCAGGGCGATGCCCTGCCCGACTCCGGAGTTTGCGCCGGTAACGAGTGCGTACTTACCTTCGAGCGAGTTGGTCAATCCAGTTCCTCCGCCGCAGAGAGCGCGTGCAGGAGTTTACTCGACGGTCACGGATTTGACGAGATTGCGGGGGCGGTCGACGTCGACTCCACGCTGCACGGCGATGTGATAGGCCAGCATCTGCAAGGGAACGATTTCGAGGATAGGCGAAAGCAGCTCCGGCGCTTTGGGAACCGTGATGACGTGATGAGCCGCGTTCGCGACTTCAGTGTCGCCTTCGGTGGCAATGGCGATTACGCGTCCGCCGGTTTCTTTCACCTCGCGCAGATTGCTGATTGTCTTCTCCGCGCGCAGGACGGATTGGGGATCGTTGAGATCGCGCGTGGCAATGCCCACGACGGTAACGTGTTCGTCGATGAGCGCATAGGGACCGTGCTTGATTTCGCCGGCGGGATAGCCTTCGGCGTGAATGTAAGAAGTTTCCTTCAGCTTGAGAGCGCCATCGAGCGCGATGGGATAGTGCACGTTGCGGCCGATGTAAAGGAAGTCTTCAATCTTGTAATACCGCTTCGCCAGATCCTGGCAGAGGTCGTTCTGGTTCAGAACGGTCTCAATCTTGTCGGGAAGCGCGAGGAGTTGGTCGACGAGACCGGCAACTTTCTGGTCGGCGAGCGTGCCGCGTGTTTCGCCGAGATATACGGCGAGAAGATAGAGCGCCACCAGTTGCGCGCCAAAAGCTTTGGTCGACGCGATGCTGATTTCCGGGCCGGCTTGGGTATGAATGACGGCGTCGGCCTCGCGGGCGATCGTGGAATCGAGAACGTTGGTGATGGCCAAAGTGCGGGAGCCACGCGATTGCGCAAGACGCTGTGCGCCGAGAGTATCGGCGGTTTCGCCGGATTGGGTGATGACGATAGTCAGTTCTTCAGGGCCGGTGATGGGATTGCCATATTCGAATTCGCTGGCGTATTCGACATCGACGGGAATGCCCGCTAATTCCTGGATCATATGACGGCCAGCGATGCCGGCATGACGGCTGGTGCCCGAGGCCGCGATGGTGATTTTCTTGAAAGTGACGGAAGCATCGCGCGGAATCCTGCGCGTAACGGCCAGTTCCACCCGCTTGGTCTCCGATGAGAGATTGTCGGCGATGGTATCGCGGACAGCCTGCGGCTGCTCGAAGATCTCCTTGATCATGAAGTGCGGGAAGCGGCCTTTATCGGGCATGAAAACTCCTATTCAAAGAACTATATAGCACTTGGATATCGGAAAGGATGGGTGGAGGTCAAGTTTGTCTACACATCGGAGTGTGATGCAGGGGTTGAAGCCCCGGGTGTTTTGGGAATTCGGACGCGGGCCTGAAGGCTCGCTCTCCACGGTGACGTGGGTGTGTCCGCTTCTTGTCCCGCCTCTGCCAAAAGATGGCAGAGATGGGGCACCCTCATCGTGGTGGTAAGAAGAAAAGCGGGCGGACAGGAGTGTCCGCCCCACACAAACACTACACGCGGCCCGCGAAGATGGTGCGGACGACGTCACCTTTGGGGGTGAGCACGGCAAAGTCGGCGTCGGCTCCGGGAGCGATCTTCCCTTTGCGGTCGCTTACGCCAATCACTCGCGCGGGATTGAGTGTAGCCAGGCGCACGGCATCCTGCAGCTTCCAGTCGGCGAACTTCACGACGTTGCGCACGGCGCGATCGAGCGTCAGCACGCTTCCGGCGAGCACGCCGTCCAGTTCTGCGCGATCGCCCTTCACCTGCACTTCGAAACTGCCGAGCATGTAACGGCCGTCGCCCATGCCGGTTGCGCTGATGCCGTCAGTGATGAGTATGGCGGACTCAATTCCCTTCGCGCGCAGGAACAGGCGAACCATGTCGGGATGAACGTGGATGCCGTCGGCAATGATTTCGGCGGTGAGGCGCGAATCGGTGAGCACAGTACCGAGAATGCCGGGTTCGCGATGGTCGAGCGTGCGCATGGCGTTGAAGGTGTGCGTTGCGTGGCGTCCGCCGGCAGCGATGCCCGCTTCCGTTTCCTCGCGCGTGGCGTTGGAATGGCCGAGACTGATGCAAACTCCCTTTGCGGCGGCATTGGCGATCATCGTCGGTGCGTTCTTCGTTTCCGGAGCGACCGTCATCACCTTGACGTGACCGCGGGCGGCCTTCCAGAACTTCTCGAAGAGTTCGACCGAGGGTTCCTGGATGTATTCAGGCGGATGCACGCCCTTTTTCGCGTGGCTGATGAATGGTCCTTCGAGATGAAGGCCGAGCGGAACAGCGCGATCGCTGCGGTCCCACGATGGATGCTTGCCTTCTATGGCATCGGCCAACTTCTGGAGCGAATCGATGGTGCGATCGACGGCTGCGGTGACCGTGGTCGGGCAATAACTGGTGACACCATGTTTGGCGAGTGAACGCTCGACGGCCGCAAGCGCATCAGGCGTGGCTTCCATGATGTCGTGGCCGCCGTTGCCGTGGATGTGAATGTCGATGAAACCGGGAACGAGGATGGTATCGCCAAGATCGGTGATTCTCGCCGTGATGGTGGTTTCCGAGTGTGAACGGGAGGTGACCTCAAGAATGCGTCCGTCTTCGACGGTCACGATGGGATGGTCGACGACTTCCGTAGGAGAAAAGAGCGTGGATGCTAAGAATACGTTTTTCAAGACAGTAAGAAAGCGGCTGAAGGATCAGCTGGCGATTCTAGCAAAGTAGGTTGGTGGTGGTCGAAAAAGGCGAAAGTGGCGCGAGATAAGGCTGATGAGCGGTGGTTTAAATATCAGGAACGTTATCTCCTTAGTGATGATTCTCGGGCTCCTTCGACTCGGGCATTCGCCCTCGCTCAGGATGACAGCGATTGGTACTCAGGTTCTCCACTTCTTGTCTTCTTTGAGGGTCTCGCGGACGCGGAATTCGGTGATCCTGCGAACGAGATCCAGAGGCAGCGGATCTTCGAGCGGAAACTGGACGGAAGCGGCGGCAGTCTTGAATTTTGCAAGATCTTTCGAAAATGCCTTGACGGCCGAGGGCGTGGGATAGAAGCCGATGTGATGTTTGTAGCCCGCGAAAGTGACGAGGATTCGTTTATAGGAGAATGCCGGCATTCCCCACTTCAGGCCTTCGGTGGCGCCGGGCGCAGATTCGCGAATACACATGAGCATTTCACGTAGTTTCTTCTGAGCTTCTTTGGGAGCGGCGTCGATGTATTCGGCAACGGTGGCGGGTTTGGCTTTTTTTGCGGGCAAGGCGGTCTCCCATTGCATTACTAAGATTGACGATTGGAGATTGCCATTTTAGACAGCGCATGAAGATTTTTCACTCGCGTAGGAGTTCGTGATGGACCCCCGGGGCTAAAGCCCCTGATAAAGTTCGCATCGAGAACGCGGGCCTAAAGGCCCGCTCTTCCACGCTGAGCCGAAATGTTCAAGAGGGGAGGAGGGGGTACCCCCTCTTACAAAACAAAGAACTTAGCTACGGGACGAGGCAGTCGTCCTTGAAAACAAAGGGCAAATCCCACGCGTCCCACATAATAAAGGAGTTAGGGACCAACTTTTCGGTGCACATCAGCGCAATTGAAAAGCTCTACTTCTATTGTGACAAATTCGAGGGGACCTACTGGACAAATTCCGAAGATTTATTTCTATCGTGGAATGAGGTATTTGGGGGGAATTCAGGAAGAATTGGGGCTTGACATGAAAAATGTCATTTTGGGAAAAAGGAGTTTGGCGTTGTGTCGCCCCTGCCGGGGCTTGTGGATTCTTCTCAGCTAACCCAGCGCTTACGCCCTGGGCTATGCTCTTTCGCCCGCTGCGCGAGCTCTCGAATTCTCATTGCGCCGCAGGGGCTAAAGCTGGTCCATCCGGCACGATGGTACGCGGGCCTAAAGGCCCGCTCTTCCACGTTACGCCACACTTCAAGGCAGCATGCAGATCCCTCACTCGCTTCGCTCGTTCGTGATGACAACCAAAACCTGGCGGACAGGAATGTCCGCCCCACACAAACAAGCCTCCATTCAAATCGAGGCACAGGCGAGCATCAGTGCATGCCGGCGCCAGGACCGGCTTTGTGGCGTGGAGCTTTCATCAGCAGGATGAGCGGCATAACGGCGAGAAACATGAATGCCAGAAGCCGAAAGGCGTGCAGGAACGCGAGAATCGCAGCCTGTTGCTGCACCATTCCGAAGATGGCGCCGTAAGCCTGCTTAGTAGCCGTGGCGTAGTCCATGCCCTTGGACATGAACATGTTTCGCGCACCCTGAAACGTCATCTGAGCAGCGGTATCGTAGGGGTTGGTGTGCTTGCTCAGGACGTTGATGTTGGTTTGCGTCTGGCGAGCGACGATGGTGGTAACGGCTGCGATGCCGATACTACCGCCGATGTTGCGCATCAGGTTGAACAAGCTGGTGGCATTGCCCATCTGCTCTTTGGGAATGGGATCGTGCGTGATGGTAGTAAGCGGTACAAAGAGGAACCCGAGTGACGTGCCCTGCACGAATTGCGGCCAGAAAATGTCCCAATAGCCCGCATTCAAGTTGATCTTCGACAGCCACCACATCGATCCGGCGGCAACCGCGAAGCCAACGCCAAGCAGCTTGCGTGGCTCAATCTTCGACATAAGAACGCCGACGAGCGGCATTGCAATGAACGATCCGAGGCCGCGCGGAAGCATGGCGAGGCCCGCGTTGAGCGCGGGATAGCCGAGCAGAGTCTGCAAGAGGATCGGCAGAAGAACGGTACTGCCGTAGAGCACGAAGCCGAGCACGGTCATTAGAAAGACACCACTGGCATAGGTGCGATTCTCAAAGACTCGCAGGTTGACGATGGGGTGATTGTCGAGCAACTCGTTGATCACGAACCATGTCAAGCCGACAATCGTGACGACCAGAAGGATGACGATGAAGTGGGAGGAGAGCCAGTCTTCTTCCTGTCCCTTGTCGAGCATGATCTGCAAAGCGCCAATTCCGAGGGCGAGCAGGCCGATGCCCCAGTAGTCGACTCGTTCCGTTTTCCGCGAAATATAGTGCGGATCAAAGATGAACAAGGACGACATGATCAGGCCCACGATGCCGACGGGAAGATTGATGTAGAAGACCCATCGCCAGCTGTAGCTGTCGGTGATCCAGCCGCCGAGCACCGGACCGAGCATAGGAGCAACAACGATGCCGAGTCCCCAGAACGCCATCGCCTTGCCACGTTTCTCGGGAGGAAACGCTTCGAGCATGATGGCTTGCGAGAGAGGTTGCAGGCCTCCGCCGCTCGCGCCCTGCATCACGCGAAAGAAAATCAACAAAGGAAGGCTGGGAGCGAGTCCGCAGAGAAACGATGAAATGGTGAAGCCGGTGATGGAAGCCATGAGGACGCGCTTGCGTCCGAAATGATTGGCCAGCCATCCGGTCATGGGCAGGACGATGGCGTTGGCGACCAGGTAGGAGGTGAGGACCCAAGTGGACTCGTCGACGCTGGCGGAGAGATTGCCGGCAATGTGAGGCAGCGAGACGTTTACGACGGTGGTGTCGAGCACCTCCATGAAGGTGCCCAACATCACCGAGATCGCAATGATCCACGGATTGATAACCGGAATTTGCCGTTCGCTGATCGCCGACGCGGAGCTACTCACCCTGGGGATTCTCCCGCCCTATCTCAAAATCACGGTTGGCTCGACAGACATGCCGGGGCGCAACCGGTGTTCGGGATCTTCTCCCTTATCGAAGTTAATGCGCACCGGAACACGCTGCACGACCTTTACATAGTTGCCAGTCGCATTCTCGGGAGGCAGCAGGCTGAAGCGAGCGCCGGTAGCACCGCCGAAGCTTGCCACGTATCCGTGATAGTCCTTATCGAAGGCATCTACGTGAATGGTGGCGTGCTGGTTGAGTTGCATTCCCTTTAACTGCGTTTCCTTGAAGTTTGCGGTGACCCACAGATCTTCTAGATCGACCAGCGAGAACAACGGCTGTCCAGCGGCAACCACTGAGCCAGGTTCCACACTGCGCTTGCTGGTGATGCCATCGAAGGGAGCGCGGATGGTGGTGTATTCCAGGTTGAGCTTGGCCTGATCAACGGCAGCTTGCCGGGTTTTCACAGCGGCCTCGGCCGCACCAGCGCGGGCGCGGAATTGCGCAATCTGCTGTGGCGCGATCTGAGCCGCGCGCACATTGGCCTGAGCCTGCACGACCTGGCTCTCGGCAGTGGCAACGGCGGCGCGTGCGGCATCGAGCGTGGCACGGGCAGCCTGTTCCGATGCGATCGCTGCATCGTACTGCTGACGGGAGATCTCATCTTTTTCAACCAGTACCTGGTAACGTTTGAGATCCTGCGAAGCCTTGGTGTAGTTGGCGTCGGCCTGCGCAACCTGAGCCTGGGCAGAAGTGACTTCGTGCTGAGCGGCATTCAGAGCCGCGTGAGACACATCGATATTGCTGGAAGACGTGGTAGTCGTAATGGGAACACCGGTCTGAGCGGCCTTCGCGGTGGCGATGGCGTCAGCAAGATCGGCCTCGGCGCGCTCGAGAGCTACCTGGTAATCCTTGGGATCGAGTTGAACCAGGATCTGCCCGCGACGGACAACTGTGTTGTCTTCCACATAAACCTGGATCACAGTGCCGGGAACGCGGGACGAAATCGGTCCGATGTGACCATCGATCTGGGCATCGTCCGTCGATTCGCGAACTGCGTAATAGCGCCAAAGGAAGATGCAGGCGGCCGCAGCTACGATTAAGAGGAAGATCAAGGCCCACTTGGCACGAGGGTGCTGGCGGAAGTAGCCTTTCGCCTTGGCCGACTTCGACCGGTCTTCCACTTCTTCCGGCCACGGCTCGCGAGGGGCTTCCGTCTCGTGATTCAGAACAGCTTGTTTTGACTCATCGCGCGAGTCTGCCACTAGGGTTTACCTCCCAAGAATTCCTTTGTCGCCCGTTCGGCGACGCCCAGCGATCTGGCCAGAGCCAGCTTCGCGAGGTTGAACTGGAGCGTACTGCTGATCAATGTTTCATTGGCGCCGACGACAGATTGCTGCGCCTGGATCACTTCAATGTTGTTGGTGACGCCAGCACGGAAGCGGTCCTGACCCTCGGTGAGAGTCTCCTGCGCAAGATTCAGAGTACTGCGCGAGACATCTACCTGGTCGGCGGCGGCTTTGAGATCCAGGAATGCGGCGCGAACTTCATATTCGATGCGCCCCTTCAGGTCATCCGCTTCGGCTTGCCTTTGCTTAAGGGAGATCTCCGCCTCTTGAATGTCACTGCGAATACGGCCGCCAGTGAAAAGGGGTACTTGGACCGAACCGGTGGCGGTGTATGTACCGTGCGACTGATCGGGATAATTTCCGATGACACCATAGTTGCCGTCGAAACGCAGAGAAGGTAGACGTTCATTGCGGGCGGCCTTGACACGCAAATCAGCGGCGCGAACCGAGGAGAGAGCGCTGGCGTAATCGGGACGATTGCGGAGCGCTTCATCAATAGCAGCTTCGAGTGTGAGCGGCGGCGCAGGAGTGTACGGGATATCCTGGGCAAGCGTGAACTCCTGGCCGGTGGGCATACCGATGGTCCGCGCCAACTGGAGCTTCTGCTTATCTAATTCGTTCCGAGCCGCGACGAGGCGTTGCTGATCGGACTGAAACTCCACTTGCGCGCGGAGAACGTCGATGGCAGGAGCAACTCCAGCCTTCTTCTGATCGCTGGCAAGATTGTAGAGAGTCTGTGCGGTCTCCAACTGCGCCTGAATCGCGATAACCCGCGATTGTGCGGAGAGCGATTGCACGTAGGCGACACCGACAGCCACTACGACCAATTCACGAGCATTGCGGTAGTTCAGCAAAGCGGTGTTGGTGGTCTCGGTGCTAGCCTTCAGGCTCTTAATGAGGGAAAAATCGAGTACCGGCCCAGACATGTTGGCGCGCACGTCGAAGACGTTGAACGGGCCAATGACGGTGGGAACCCCCGGAAATATGCTAGGTGTGAAGCCCAGAGCAGCAAGATCGATCTGCTGCGAGGAATCGCTCACGCCAGCGCCGACGGTTGGCAGCAACTTACTAAGAGCACGCAATCGCTGCGCACGGGCTGCCAAGCTTTCCTGGGAACTTTCGTACAGGCCCAAGTTGTACTTCAGTCCGCGGTCGAGCGCGTCCAGCAGGGTGAGCGGGATGCTTCCCGGGACGACCTTCCCCTGGGGAATGCTGCCCTGAAAGGGGTTCTCGGAGCCGAGCGCCGGCAAGGTCGTCATCACCTGTCCGGCACCGGCAGCAGCTGCCGGAGAAGCCGGAGTAAAGGTAGAGACGGAAGTCTGCGCAGAGAGATTTCCGCGCGTTACGAACGCGAGTGACGCAAGTAGCAGAGTTCCTTGTACAAGGCTCGATATGCAGAAACCTGCACGCGAATGATGGCGAATCACCTTCTATCCTCGTTGCCACGCAATCTGAATACAGTACTTCCCTCAGCCGCCAAACCATGGATCCGACCAGATCCGATTTTTCCATCAGAAGAACTATGGGGCTGGAACGATGCTTGCGAACTGCCAGTGAAATCCCAGCTACACCCGGCTAAACGGCCGAGGACATCTGCAGTGCAAGATGGAACACAGAACTTTAGATGTAAGTGAATACTTACTTGGACGCGAAAAATTTTGCAAGGACATTACACCAGATAGACGAGTTTCTCTGTCACAAAAAGGTAAGGCTAGCAGCTAGTTCCGGGGTTTCGGCGGAATCTAGGCGGCCCTGGCAGTTGGCGTAATGGTGCGGGCGAGGAAGTCCCTCATGGTGGCGCCGATCTCCAGGTGATGAGTTTCGAGCGCGAAGTGGCCAGTATCGATGAAATGGATTTCCGCGTCAGGGATATCGCGTTTGTATGCTTCGGCTCCAGGAGGAAGAAAGAAAGGATCGTTCTGGCCCCAGACAGCGAGCAGAGGAGGCCGCTTGCGGCGGAAGTACTCCTGAAACCTGGGATAAAGCGCTACGTTGCTCGCGTAATCGAGAAGTAAGTCGAGCTGAATCTCGTCGTTGCCGGGTCGAGCAAGAAACGTGGAATCGAGCGTGTAAGCCTCAGGGGCGACCAGGTTTTCATCGGGGACGCCATGCAGGTACTGCCATTTGACGGAGTCCGGCGACAAGAAATTTCGCAGGGCTTCACGATTCGCCGGTGTTGGCTCCTTCCAATATTTCTGGATCGGATTCCAGCCTTCACTCAGTCCTTCTTCATAAGCGTTGCCATTCTGCGAGATGACAGCCGTGATCTTGCCGGGATTTGCAACCGCGAGCCGAAATCCGACGGGGGCACCGTAGTCAAAGACATAGATTGCGAACTGGCTGAGCGCGATTGTTTCCGTGAAGCGAGAGATTACAGCCGCGATGTTCTCGAAATTGTAGCGAAACTGACTTCTGTCGGGAGCATCGGAAAAGCCGAACCCGGGAAAGTCAGGTGCAACGACGTGGTAGCTGTCCGCGAGAAGAGGAATGAGATTGCGAAACATGTGCGACGAAGTAGGGAATCCGTGAAGCAACAGGAGCGCCGGATTGGTCCGGGAGCCAGCTTCTCGATAGAAGATCCTGTGGCCATCGACGAGTGCATAGTTGTAAGTAGTCATAAGCTCTCCCTTGCGCCATGCTCGAGGGGCGCCCTCCATTTGAGAGGTGGATTCCCGCGTACTCCTGATGAGATTTTCAAAAGCACGAAAAGTTGCGGGTTATATCGCGCTAAGCAGGAGAGTTCCAGATGACTGTGATAGTAAGATCGAATGCTTGATCCGACTGCCTGACAATTGCGGACTTTGCGCCGACTGCATTCATGCACGATCGGTAACATCGGACCGAGGCTCTGTTTTTCTTCTCTGCGAACTGTCGTTTTCCGACCCTCATTTCCAGAAATACCCGCGGCTGCCGATGAGGTCCTGTTCCGGATATCGTAGAAAGAGTGGTGAACGGCTGAACCTGGACTGGACCTCCGGAGAGCTTGCAGAAGGCCTGCGCTGCTATCACTCCGCACAGTTCTTTGAGGCGCACGAACATTGGGAGTTGGTCTGGCTGAAGTCTCCGGAGCCGGAGAAGACGTTCTTACAGGGAATGATCCAGATGGCAGCAGCTTTCCATCATCTTCAGCGTGGCAATCTGCAGGGCGCCGCTTCGTTGCTGAAGCAGGCATTGGGAAAGCTGGAGGGCTTCACGGACACGCCAGGACAGGTTTCGGTGGCATCGCTTTGCGCGGAGATCGGCGAGTGGTTGAAAGAGCTCGAAAGGAACGCCGGACCTAAGCTGGCTTTCCCAAGAATCGAAGTACGACACGAAAATGCAGGGTAGCGATGGCTTTACTCGAAAAAGCAGCGCGAGTGCCATCGCGCACAGAGTTTACGGTACAGCAGGCTGAATGGCAACGTAATCCAGGGGCGCGCGCTCTCCAGCATCAGGAATGCCTTCGCTTCGCACTTCCACTCCGGGAGTTAGCGACAGGTTGTGAATCAATCGCCTCGTGCTGGAGTCAGCATCGGGCTTACTTGTCGGGAAGTGGGCGTCGGCCTGCCACTCATCGACCTGGTGATCTCCGACATAAATGCGGTAGCGGGAGACACCATTGTTCTGGTCGAAGTATTCGACGCTGAGGTCGTAGCGACCCGGCTTGCCTTCGAAGCGGAAAGCAGCGGTACAACTTTGTGATGGCGCGGGGCACTCGATTCCCTTCCCGCCCGATGCGGATTCCCAGGGAACAACGTCCATGGGCTGATATCCCTGGAGCTGCATGGATTCCGCCTCGACGCGATCGGGATAATGGCCCACGCGTCCCTTGGCGTCTGGTATCCCGGAGATTTTCAAGAACCAGTTGTTGATGGCGTCGCGCCACACGATGGCGTGTCCAGCCTGATATTGCAACTTCGCGAGGACGAATTCGTAGCGCTCATCATCGATGTGACCCTTGAGTGACTCCCATTGCGGTACATACTGAGCAGCGGCTTGCGCTCCATCGTAGTGCGAGTCATATAGATACTGGATGACGGTCTTACCGGAATGCAGTATGTAGGCATACGGCACGTGGTGAAAAAAGAGCACGAGGTCGTCGGGGCAATCCGCGAGCGACTCATATTCCTTCTGAACATCGGGCGGATATTGGCCAATGTAGCCGGTGCCGGTGGCGACGGTGCGATCCATGCCAACGGCATCGTGATCGGCGCGAATCCACTGTCCCCACCCATTGTGGTCGGCCGATTCGGGTCCGGGCCCGTAATGAGGGCCGACGATGTTGGTTAGAGTACCGAGGCCAAGCGGACCAGTGTAGTTCTCGTAAGTGCGCCACGAGCGCAACTGCATATCAGTGATCGTGCGGACAACTTGCGGATCGTTGCCGAAGGTTAGCCGCGTCCACTCGTCGGCGATGGTTGCGGCGCTAAGGTTCGGGTCCCAGGCGAGTCGGCCGAATCCATAGAGGTTCGCCATGGCCATGGGATTCCCGAGCCAGTTCGTATCGAGGCCAACATTGGCGACTCCGGCGAAGCCGCCAGTAGGACGATGAAAGGTTTTTCCTGCAACGATTTCTTTTACTGGAGTGTGCTGTCCGTTGGCATGCAGGTCGAAATCGAGAACCTCTTTCCACATGGAAGGCACGAACACGAGATGGCGCTGTTGGCCGAGGTATTCCTGCGTGATCTGCAATTCGATGGCTTCGTTGGTCTTCTCCAGCCCGCTGAAGAGTGGTGATGCCGGCTCGCGTATCTGAAAGTCGAGCGGGCCGTTCTTGATCTGGATGATGACATTGTCTTCGAACTTGCCGTCGAGCGGATGGAAGTTATCGTAGGCGGCTTTCGCACGATCGTTCTTGAGGTTGGTCCAATCGAGATGGTGGTTATAGACAAACGCACGATAGAAAACGTAGCCGCCGTGCGGCTTCAACGCCGCAGCCACGACATTCGCGGCATCTGCTGGAGTTCGACCGTACTGCGCGGGTCCGAGTTGACCTTCGGAATCTGCCTTCAGGACGAAGCCGCCGAAGTCCGGAATCGCGCGATAGAGTTCGTCAACCTTATCTTTCCACCAGATGGCGACCTTGGGATCGAGCGGATCGAAGGTATCCAGTCCGCCTATCAATTTCGGACTGGCGAAATTCACGGAGAGTCCGAGCTTTATGCCCCAGGGGCGGAGTTCATCGGCGACGCGCACAAGCTGCGGGATGAAGTCCGCGGCAAGCATCTTCGGACTGGCGTTGACGTTATTAATCACGCAGCCGTTGATTCCGAGCGATCCGAGCAGACGAGCATAGTCGTGCACCCGGGTCAGGTCCCCGCGAACCGAGCCCGCGTCAAAGAAGATGGAGCGCCCGCCATAGCCGCGCTCGATGGTACCGTCGGGATTGTCCCATTGGTTGATCCAGCGCAGCCGGACGAAGGGACTCTCCGCGTGATCGAGACGGCTGACATCTTGTTGGCGCGCGATTCTGCTAAGCCATGCGAATGCGCCGTAGAGCACACCGCGCGCGGTGCGGCCAGAGATCACGACGTAACGACGGCCATGAATTTGTGTTGAGGTAAGCAAGTAACCGTCGTCGCGTAGTGCTACCGGCGGCTTGAGGGATGCGCCTGCCTGTTTCAGTTCCGCGAGAGTGCCGAGGAGGATTGCTGGTTGAGTGGGAACGGTCTTCGCTGTCGTGAACGGACGCCCTAACATCCCGTGGAGACCACCTATCAGTTCGGACTGGGCCGAGGCGAGAATTGGCGAGTCACCCAGCACAACGACAGAGCTGGGCAAGGAAGCGTACTGAGAGCGAGCCTTCGCACCGAGCGGCGCATAGCGCAGCCAGGCATCGTAGCCATCTGCGGCCAGCGCAGACTGGCAGAGAGCTCCAATCACAACAGCGCATGCAAAATAAGTCGCGAAACGATATCTCATATATGAAGGCCGAACGCTACCAGCTGTGCATGGTGCCATCGAGGTTACGATTTACGGGAAGATAGGCGCGCTGATAGGGATATTTCGCCGCCAGTTCCTCATTGAGCTCGACACCAAGGCCGGGAGCATCACCCGGGTGCATGAATCCGCGATCGAACGAATAGGAGTGCGGGAAAACAGCATCAGTCTCGGCGGCATGCGGCATGTATTCCTGAATGCCGAAGTTGTGCACGCTGAGATCAAAATGCAAAGCGGCAGCCATGCAGACAGGGCTGAGGTCGGTAGCGCCGTGACATCCGGTGCGCACCTGATAGAGTTCCGCCAGATTCGCGATACGACGTAAGTGCGTAATGCCGCCAGCATGCACAACGGTCGCGCGGATGTAATCGATCAGCTGCTCCTGGATGAGTTGCTGGCAATCGAAGATAGAGTTGAAGACCTCGCCGACAGCAATGGGCGTGGCGGTGTGCCGGCGGATCAGGCGAAAGCTCTCTTGCAATTCCGCTGGAGTCGGATCTTCCATCCAGAAGAGATGATACGGCTCCAGTTCTTTGCCAACGCGCGCTGCTTCAATCGGCGTGAGACGGTGATGAACGTCGTGAAGAAGATGAAGTTCATTGCCGAATTCCTTGCGCAAACGTGCGAAGAGGGCCGGAACGAAATTCATGTAGGCTTCCGTTGACCAGAGATTTTCGGGAGGCGCGTTCTTCTCAGCCGGCTCGTAGTCGCCGGGACCTGAGTGAACTCCGTAGGTGCTGGCGAGGCCCGGGATGCCGGATTGCGCGCGGATGGCCTTGTAGCCGCGTTGCACGTAGTCCGCGACAGCCCTTACGGTCGCGTCGAGATCGGCGCCACTCGCGTGTCCATAAACGAGAACAGCATCGCGGGAGGCTCCGCCGAGCAGTTGGTATAAAGGCGCATTCAGAGATTTCGCCTTGATGTCCCAGAGTGCGGTATCGACCGCAGCAATCGCCGACATGGTCACTGGGCCACGTCGCCAGTAAGCGCCCTTGTAGAAATATTGCCAGGTATCTTCAATTCGGCGCGCATCGCGGCCAATCAACAACGGAATGACGTGATCCGATAGATAGCTGGCGACGGCAAGTTCGCGCCCGTTCAGAGTCGCATCACCGAGGCCATAGAGACCGTCTTCGGTGGTGATCTTGAGGGTGACAAAATTCCTGGCGGGACAGCAAACAATCACCTTCGCATCAGTGATTCTCATCAGTAATGTTCTCGTCTGGAGGCTGGCGGCCTTCGCGTACTTTCCTTACACGCTTTTGTTCGATCGTGCAACAGATTCCAGGATCAGTGCCCGCTGTTGGCGGTCATTGTCGTGACAAACATACCACCACGCATGGTCGGAGAAAGAAAGATGTTGATGTGGAGCGGGGGGCGAAGGGGGTAGATGCGGCCGCCGTCTTTAACGGCGAGACAACGGCGACCGCAAAATCGAAGCCTGCGAACCCGGTGCGGTTACTCTTCTCAGGCAGCCTCTCGTTGCACAGCTTGTTGCGCCAATTCGTCAAGGTAGACGATGGCGGTTTCGATGCCACGATGGAACATCTCGATGGTGTAGTGCTCGTTGGCGGCGTGGAGGCCATCGCTGTCGAGGCCGTAGCCCATCATGACGACTGGAATTTTCATCATGTCGGAAATATCCGCAACGATCGGGATGCTACCGCCTCCGCGAGTGAAGAGCGGCTTGTGTCCCCAGCCTTTTTCATAGGCACGCGACGCGGCCTGCATCTCGGGCAGATCGAATGGAATCAGCGCGGGTTTGCCCTTGGTAATCAGGCTGACTTTCACCTTTACCGTGGGCGGTGTTATGGATTCGATGTACTTCTTCAGGAGGCTGTAGATCTTCTCGGGATCCTGATTGGCGACCAGTCGGGAGCTCAGCTTTGCACCGGCTTTGGACGGAATAATGGTCTTGGGGCCAGGGCCAGAGTAGCCGCTCCAGAGACCGTTGATGTCGAGCGTTGGACGAGCGGAGACGCGCTCGCGAATCGTATATTTCTTGTCGCCCCAAACGGCAGGCACGCCGGTCGCTTTCTTGAACTGCTCTTCTGTCAGTTCGTTCTTCGCAATCATCTCGCGCTCGTCCGGCTTCAGCGAAACGACGTCGTCGTAGAAACCTGGGACCGCGATGGTGTTGTCGGGGTTATAGAGCTTCCCCAGGATCTCGACGAGCGCGAGCGCAGGATTATGGGTTGCTCCGCCCCAGAAGCCGCTGTGGAGATCATCTTTTGGTCCGTGGACCTCGAGTTGGATGTAGGTCATGCCGCGCAGGCTGTGGGTGACGGCCGGCTCCTGGATGGAGCGCATGGAGGAATCGCTGATCACGCAGACGTCAGCCTTCAGAAGATCGAGATTCTTTTTGATAAAGGGTGCGAGGTTAGGAGAAGAGATCTCTTCTTCGCCTTCGAGCAGGAACTTCACATTTGTGGGCGCGCCACCGTTGGCTTCCAGCCAGGATTCCAGAGCTTTGACGTGAATGAACATTTGGCCTTTGTCGTCGGTGGCACCGCGCGCGTAGATTTTGCCGTCTTTCTCGATCGGCTCGAACGGCGGGTGATCCCAGCCATCTTCCATCACGGCGGGAACCACGTCGTAATGACCATAGACCAGGACAGTGGGCTTATTTGGCCCGGCACCCATCCATTCGCCATATACCACGGGATGGCCTCCAGTCGGCATGACCCGAGCGCTCTTCAAGCCCAGAGCATGCAAATGGGACGCCAGCCACTCGGCTGCGTGTTTAACGTCAGCAGCGCGAGCGGGATCGCCACTCAGGCTGGGTATACGTAGAAGTTCATGAAGTTCGTGCCGAAATCTCTCTGCATGATCGCGCGAATATTTTCGAGCTTTCTCGCTGGACTGAGACATAGGTAATAAACCTCCCTTTACAGACTCGCTTGGGCGTGTTTGGAATCATCCCTTCGGCCGCAGCGAATTAGCAAAGTAGATCAGCAGATTCGGGTTGGGGTTGCGCAACAACTTTCAGCACCACGCGAAAAGCAGAGTGCCGGTTTGGAAGCTCGTTCGCAGAGTTCACGCCGCTCGACGCAACCCTCTGTTCTGTCGCGGGCATCGGTGTAGCACATTGAGGGTGCTTCGCGACGGAGAAGGAGAGACGCCATGGAAACCAAGCTCAATGACACTTCAGAACAGAAACGCTTGAATGAGGCCCGCGAAGCTAAGGTTCCATGGAAGAAGTGGGGACCTTATTTAAGTGAGCGACAGTGGGGAACGGTTCGCGAGGACTATAGCCAGGACGGCAACGCGTGGAACTATTTTTCACACGAGCAGTCAAGGTCGCGCGCGTACCGTTGGGGGGAAGACGGGCTGGGCGGCATCTCTGACGATCAGCAGCGGCTCTGCTTCGCGCTCGCGCTGTGGAATGAACGCGATCCGATTCTGAAGGAGCGCCTGTTCGGACTCACAAATAGCGAAGGCAATCATGGTGAAGACGTAAAGGAGTGCTACTTCTACATCGACAGCACACCTACGCATTCGTATATGAAGTACCTCTATAAATATCCTCAACAGGAGTTCCCGTACCTGGACCTGGTCCAGACAAATCAGCATCGTTCCCGCACAGAATTTGAATACGAACTGATCGATACGGGAATTTTCGACGATGATCGATACTTCGACGTATTCGTCGAGTACGCGAAAGATACTCCAGAAGACCTTCTAATTCGGATCTCGATTCACAATCGCGGCCCGGAGGCGGCGCGCGTTCACGTCCTGCCGACCCTTTGGTTTCGTAATACCTGGGAGACAAAAGAAGATGACGAGAAACCAGTGCTGCGCGAGATCGATCCAGGAGTGATTCGAGCCTCGCACGAGCGAGTTGGCGACTACATCTTCGTATCGGATCCCAAGGTGGAGTTGCTGTTCACAGACAACGAGACGAATACCCAACGCTTATGGGGACCGGCGAATTCCTCGCGTTATGTGAAGGACGCATTCCACGAATATGTGATCAACAAGAGAAAAGAGAGGGTTAATCCGGAGAAGACTGGCACCAAGGCAGCGGCACATTACGAGTTGGAGATTCCAGCCGGCGGTTCCAAAGTATTGCGATTGCGCCTCTCGAAGACAGATTCGAAGCCGTTCAACGTGGCTAGAACAGCAGCGGAATTCGATCGCATCATGCAGAAACGAATCGAGGAAGCCAACGAGTTCTACGATCGAATTACGGCGTCATCCCTAAAAGAGGATGAGCGCCGCCTTTTTCGACAGGCGCTGGCGGGCATGTTGTGGACCAAGCAGTACTACTACTTTGATCTTGATCGCTGGCTGGACGAGCACCACGCACATCCTCTCATCGGGGGCGTCCAGCGCGCTTTGCGGAATTCCGAGTGGTTCCACATGCTCAACCGCGACATTATCTCGATGCCGGACAAGTGGGAGTACCCGTGGTATGCGGCATGGGACCTGGCGTTCCACACGATCGCGCTTGTCGCTGGTGGATTTCGATTTCGCTAAAGAGCAGTTGTTGCTGATGCTGCGCAATTTGTATTTCCATCCAAACGGCCAAATTCCGGCGTACGAGTGGAACTTCAGCGACGTGAATCCTCCCGTTCATGCCTGGGCCACACTTTTTCTTTACAACGTTGAGAAAGAACTGGGCAGGGCGGATCTCCGGTTCCTGGAACGATCCTTTCAAGGCCTGCTGTTGAATTTCAACTGGTGGGTGAACCGCAAGGACCCCTCTGGACGCAACGTGTTCTCCGGCGGATTTCTCGGTCTGGATAACATCGGCGTTTTCGATCGCAGTGCACAACTTCCCACTGGGGGCACCCTCGAGCAAGCGGATGGAACATCGTGGATGGCGTTCTATTGCCAGAACATGTTCGAGATTGCGCTCATCCTCACCGAGTACGACCCGGTCTACGAAGAGATGGCGTACCGCTTTCTGGAGCATTTCGTCTGGATTGCGTATGCGATGGATCGAATCGGAGTCAATCATGATGAAATGTGGGACGAAGAAGACGGTTTCTTTTACGACCTGCTCAGGCTTCCCAATGGCGACGCGACGCGGCTCAAGGTCAGGTCCATGGTGGGGCTGCTCCCGTTGTGTGCGTCATCCGTATTGGAGAAGCCGGATCCTAACCGTTTGCAGCGGCTGACAGAACTGATTGGCCTGTTCCGCAAACGTCATCCGGAATTGCTTGATCACATTGCTCCGGCCGACAACAGTTTCATCGGTTACAAGGACCGTCGGCTGATGTCAGTCGTGACGAAGAAAAAGCTGGAGCGAATACTCAAGTACATGCTCGACGAAAACGAATTCCTCGGCCCGTATGGGATTCGATCTCTCTCGAAGTACCATGAGAAGCACCCTTATAGCTTTTGGATCGGCAACCAGGAATACAAGGTTCAATATCTGCCGGCGGAATCCGACACAGGCATGTTTGGGGGGAATTCGAACTGGCGTGGGCCGGTGTGGATGCCGGTGAATGGTCTGCTGGTTCGAGGTCTGCTGAACCTGTTTCAATTCTATGGAGACGACTTCAAGGTTGAATGTCCCACGGGATCCGGGAAGTTCATGAATCTGTTCGAGGTCGCTCAGGAGATTACCCGGAGGCTGGAGAGTATTTTCCTGCGCGACAGTAAAGGCAATCGGCCGGTATACGGGGGCACCAAGAAATTCCAGGACGATCCCTACTGGCGCGACTACATCCTGTTCTACGAATACTTCCACGGCGACAACGGAGCCGGACTTGGGGCGAGCCATCAGACGGGATGGACCGGAGCCATTGCCCGTCTGATGGATGTCTTTGCGCGAGTGGACCAGAAAGACGCGCTAGAGTTTGGCAAAGGCCGGGTGACTGCGATGATGACGCGAGAACAGACTGCGGGAACCAAGATCGCGTAGCGATTAGACCAGGTTGGTGGACGAAATCGCGTCACTTGATGTAATGCCGCCAGTCGAATGCGACGCGAATGCCGGTGAGCACAATCGTGCGCAACTGAGGCGGCGGGGCGGCGGCTGGCGAAACCACAGCGGATCCGTCGGGCGTGTCGAATCCAACATACCCTTGAATCACGACGCTGGAACTCTGATCGCGTGAGAAGCTGCGGAAGGGGCGATACTCGACGAAGGGAAACTCGACCTGGATCGACTTTACGGCGACGAGAGTTTCGTCAATGGGCGGGACGCCTGGAGTTGGCACGAGCATCGGGTTATTCGTGTCGAGTTTAAAGAAGGTCAGGCTGGCTTCGCGGCCGAAGACGAACTGAAAACGACCGATGGGAGTTGCGATACCGCTTTGCCACGGAATGAGCCCGCCATTCCCCGCTTGCACCGCCATCCTCTGCAACGCCTTCGGTGAAATGAAATGCAGCACCGGCGCGGCCAGCAACATATCTCCGGGGATGAGCCAGAAAGGTGCACGAAATCGTAGATTGAGGCCGCCACGACCGGGGGTGGTAGCGGTTCCCGTGGCGGGGCCATCCTGACGATAACCAACACCGGCAAAGACCAATCCATCACCGGATTGGTCGAGCACGCCTTCCAGTCCTACACCTACACGAACGGCAGCTTCCAGGCCACCAGTCGCACTGGCGCCGCTCTGATTCGAGCCGAAACCACCGTTTAACCCGCTGCCAAGAACGGCGGCCGATACGCCAATAAACGGACCTAGCTCTGCCCGGAATCGAGGCAACTGACCGGGAACATCGCCGAGGGCAGGGATCGGCGTTTGCGAAATGACTGGGACAAGAATCTTTATGTCGGGGTCCTTGACGACCGCAGCGGGAAATTTCTTTTCGGTACAAACATTGAATACTTCTGGACCGAGATGAGCGGCGGGGTCGGACGTAAGCGAAACCTGCAGTTTGCCTTCGAGAGCACTGACCAGTTGCGCAAGACTGTCGCGCACGGCAGCCGCAGTGCGCTTTGCGTCTTCAGGACGCATATAGGCATCGCCGAGGGTGACAAAGCGATTACCGTTCCAGTTGAGCACTTCTACGCCGTGTTCGCTGTAGTAGTCGTGGGTGCCCATGCGGACGGCGGTTTTGCCCCAGTTCCCCGCTACGTGACCGGCGGCAAAGCTGTCTTCCAGGAAGTGCAATGCGAAGGCTTCGTCGGCGAATGCTGCCAAGGCAGCGTGCGCGCGGGCTTCGGGAGCGAGATGGCCGTTGGCGATCCGCGTAGCATCCGCGAGTGCCTGTACGTGATACCAGCTGTAGGTTGCAATTGCATTCAGTTCCGCCGAAGGGCCGAGTGCGAGGCGCACGTACTCTTCGGGCTGAATGGCAGCGCTGGGACGAGCGAGAAGAAAATGTGCATTGTTCGATTGCGCACGTGTGGCGTAATCGGGGTCGGCTCGTAACAGTTCGATATCTGATCGGCGGATCGCATTGATGCGCTGATCGCGTCGCGTAGCCTCGGCGAGCCTTACGTTGAGGGTTGCCCCCACGCTGGCCACGTTTAGAATCCAGGGCGCGTTCAGCACCTCATCGAGCATCTCACTGGCGGAGCAAGAGTGATCGCCGGAGATGGCGGGCCAGGAGGCGTAGTCGATGCATGCAGGCCTCTCGCCCTGCGAGGTATCGGCGAGTTGCGCGCATAGACGGGACTCATGTCCCTGGCGAGCCTCAGACCACAGATTCTCAAGCTTGGAACGCTGCCCGGGTTCGAGCATCTGGATCGCAAGCAGCGTAATGTTCCGATGCTCCGGATACAGCCAGGCGATCGCGGTGACGAACGGAAATACGCCAATACAGGTCACCAGGATCGCAGTTCGAAGAGCACCAGTTTTAGAGCGGGAGGAAGGCGAATCCTTTGCCGGCATGTTCGAGCCTCGCTTCCGCGAATGGAGCCGGTTCCGGAGATCCGAGCGGCTCTCCGGAATGGCGAAGTCGGTACGATGAGTCAATACGCGACTAGCTAGGACCGCGGGTTAACGACCTGCAAGTTGTTGGTGACCGAAAAAATGCCGGGGACAGTGTTGGCGCGAATGCCGACCATATTTTTGTCGGCCTCACTATCGACAACACCCTCGAGCGAAACGTGCCCATTTTTGACGATGATGCGAATTGGCTTGATCACCGGAAGATCGTACTTCCGCAGCGCGGGAAATCCGTAGATGGCTTGAAAAAGGCTCATGCGCAAGCGATCGTCATTGGGCGACGGAGGCAGAACCTCGATCTCATTGTTGACTGATTCGACGCCGTCGATTCGCTTCACTGCATTCTCCGCATCCTGCTTCAAACTGGGGCGAGTGACTGCGCCCAGCAAGGTCACGTTGTTGCCCTCCACCTTGAACTGAAGGTTATCGAAGACATCTAACAGCGGCAGCATCAAGAGTTCGTGTCGAACTTCTCTGATGATCTGATCGCTCTTTGAAGTGACGGCGCTGGACCCCTGCGAAAACATCGCATGGGCGGGAATCGGCAGGAACGACGAGACCATGATGAGCAATATTGCTGCTTGGAAGAACCACACCTTGTTCACTCTCATTCTTTCCTCCGAGAAGTGCCTACATTGTGTGTAGATCGGGTCCCAGGCAGAGTTGGATGAGATCAGGATCTCAGGGGTTGGCGTATGGACTGAGACGTTGAAGACGGATGTCGGTGCCAGGGATGAAGAAGCTTTACCGGTGCGCCGACTGTTGGACATCGTCGTTCCAGAGCCGGATTCCGCCCGCGAGTCCTTCGACATTCTCGAAGATTCGTACTTTAGGCGGTAAATCGCCGATCAGTTTCTTTGCATTGCCGCCACCGATGTGGAGCATGTCGTAATTCAGAATGGGTTCGAGTTGCTCGATAACCTGGCGGACGCGCTTGCTCCATTTCTTCCTGCCGATCCTCTTCAGCTCACGATTAGAAACGCGATCTTCGTAGGTGTTGTTCTTGTTGAACAGATGGTGCGCAATTTCGAGATTGGGGACGAGGTGGCCATCCGAGTACAGCGCCGAGCCGAGCCCCGTGCCCAACGTGAATACCAGTTCGACGCCGGATCCGCGAATTACGCCGTAGCCCTGCAGGTCAACGTCGTTCATGGCACGAGCAGGCTTGCCAGTTTCGTTCTCGATTGCCTGCTGCAGATCGAAGTTAATCCAATGCGCGGTGCCCAGGTTGGGCGCTGTGTGCACGACGCCATGCACCACTACACCCGGAAATCCAACCGATACGCGGTCGAATTCACCCTGATTGGCCAGCATCTTCGTGATGATGTCGATAACCGAATGTGGAAGGGCCGGTTGTGGGGTGAGCTCACGAGCTCGCTCAGCGAGGGGCTGCCCCTTCGCATCCATGCGCAATATCTTGATTCCTGTACCGCCAATGTCGATCGTTAGTGTGCGCTTGGTGTCGGCGCTGGGGTTGGCGCGCGCACTTGCTGCATCGCTGGGCTTAACGCGAAAAGATCTTGCTGCGGCCATGGCGGACTTCCGGGTAATTTGAAACTCGACGGCTGTTGGGATTCCCGAACACAACTGGCAGTTGTCTTTTTCACGAAGCACCACCTCTCATTGTGGGAATGGAAATCGAGCAGCTGCTCGGAACGCCGATCGGCCATCCGCTTAAATTCGGGACAGTGATGATGGACAGAGCCAACCCGAGCGGATTTCTTCGACCTCTGATTTTTTGATAGCCCGCGCGCTACGCGCCAGCCGGATAAGTTGAAGCCATCGACAGCGAAGCATCCGCCCACGTGACTGAGGAGACGAGGGCCGCGCTCTTTGAGGACGCAGGGCAAAAAGCATAGGCGTACGCCAGATCGACGAGATGCACGATAAGCAGACTGCAGCTCGCGGTACACGGCGACGAGATCGGCATCGAACAATTTGATCCAATGGAGAGAAGCTCGATTTTGCCGGCTGCTTGCGCTGTGCGTGATCGTTTGCGAGGGCCTGTTAGCGGGGCAACAAGTGCCCACTGCCGCAGAAACGATCGCTTCTTCTGAAGGGCAACCAGTCTCTGCTATTGATATCGCAGGTAGACCCGACATCACGGGCGAGGCGCTCGAACGATTGAAGTCCCAGGTCAAGCAGCAAGCGGGGCACCCGTTCGATGCTGCGCTAGTTACAGACAGCATCCACGAACTAAAGAACACCGGACAATTTGAAGACGTGCGACTAGACGTTCGCCCGGAGGGAGATGGAGTTCGCGTCACATTCCTGCTGGAGCCGGCGTATTACATCGGGCAATACCGTTTCCCGGGTGCAGTGAATAGTTCGTTTTCCTATTCGCGACTCCTGCAGATTTCGAACTATACGGTGCAGGAGCCGTACTCTGCTCTCAACATAGAAAAAGCGCGATCGGCACTTGAGAACCACTTTCGGCGAGAAGGGTATTTCCGGTCGGCGGTGAGTACCAACATCCAAACCGATCCACGATACCTGATTGCCAACGTCGACTTCAAAACGGCATTGGATGAGAAAGCGAAGTTCGGAGACGTGACGGTCGCTGGAGTTGGGCCGGAAGACGCAGCTTCGCTGCGTCGTTCCCTGACTACCTATTGGGCCCGACTGCGAGGCGTGGCCGTACGGCCGGGCAAGACATATTCCTACCGAAGACTGCAAAGTGCTATGCAGCATCTGCAACGTCAAATGGCAAGGCGGGATCACCTGGCGGCACAGGTGAAATTGGCGGAGCCGAATTACGACGCGGAAAGCAATCGCGCAAACGTGAGATTTGAAGTGACGCCCGGACCGATCCTGCGGGTGAGAACCGAAGGAGCGAGAGTCCGCGGCAGGACGCTGCGCAGGCTTGTACCGATGTACCAGACGAATCTGTTCAACTCCGAATTGGTGCTGGAAGGCCGGCAGAACCTGGAGTCACATTTCCAGTCTCGAGGTTACTTCGACGCAGAGGTTCACGCTGACGTTAAAGAAGATGCAAACGGAACAACGTTGCGATACGAGATTTCGAGGGGGCCACGGGGCAAAGTAGCGGAAGTACAGATCGTTGGAAACCAGCACTTTTCACAAAAAGAATTGCAGCCGCACATCACAGTGAAGCAGTCGCGATTTCTCTCTCGGGGACGGTATAGCGAACAATTGCTGCGGACCAGCACGAGAAATCTGACAAATTTGTATCGAAGTGCCGGATTCAGCGACGTGAAGGTGGATCCAGAAGTAGACAAGCACGATGGAAACCTGAACGTGACTTTTCACATAACCGAGGGAGAACAGGACCTGGTGGAAAGTTTTGAAATCGAGGGATCCTCGTTGGCGATCGCGCAGCTCGCGCCGAATGGGCTGCGCATCGGGCCGGGTAAGCCGTTTTCGCCGTTCCTGGCGAACCAGGATCGCAACGAAATCCTTGCCCGGTATCTCAGCCTCGGGTATCTGACGGCAACGTTCAATTCCACGGTTGATCCGATCGAGAGACGCTCGCACCGAGTGCATGTGGTCTACAAGATCGCCGAAGGACAGCAGGTGAAGACAGCGCGCATCATCACCCTGGGGCGGGAGCACACGCAACAATATCTGGTCGATCGAACCGTGAATATGGCACCAGGTAGTCCATTGAGCCAGGATCAACTGCTTTCGGCAGAGAGCCGCCTGTATAACCTCGGCGTATTTGATTGGGCGGAAATTGATCCGAAAAGACCAATCGAGCAACAGACTGAAGAGGACGTTCTTATCAAATTGCACCAGGCCAGGCGAAATGTAATTAATACAACGTTCGGGTTCGAAGTGATCAATCGAGGAGGAAGCGTCCCGAGCGGCACCGTGGCCGTGCCCGGACTTCCCCCTGTGGGACTGCCTTCCACTTTCACGACCAGCGAGAGAACTTTCTGGGGGCCAACGGGAAGCTTTACCTATACGCGGCGTGACGTGCGGGGGATGGGAGATACATTCTGGACTAACGCGTTCGGCGGAAGACTGGACCAGCGAGGATCGGCAACCTACGCAGTGCCCTCGTTCCGAAGCAGCAGATGGACGGCGAGCACGAGCGGCTCGTTCGAACACAGTAGCGAGAACCCGGTCTACACGGCGCTAATCGGGCAGGCAGTGGCGGAGTTTCGAAGGAGCCTGGACGCGAAGAACACCAAGACCCTGTTCTTCCGGTATACATTTTCGCGAACTTCGATAACCGATTTGTTGATTCCGGACTTGGTGCCACCGCAAGATCGCGACGTTCGCCTGTCGACGCTTTCGGTTTCGTACGCGCGCGACACGCGTGACTTCATACTCGATGCGCACAAAGGCATCTATCAGAGCTTCGAGCTCGCCTTCAATCCCTCGTGGTTGGGATCGAGCGCGAATTTTATGCGCTTCCTCGGGCAAGTTGCTTATTACAAAAACGTTGGCGCCGGAATTATCTGGGCGAACAGTGTTCGCCTGGGACTGGAGCACCCTTTTGGAGACAGCTTCATTCCGCTGAGTGAAGAATTCTTTACGGGTGGCGGCAGCACCTTGCGGGGCTTTCCACTGAACGGCGCCGGGCCACAAGACACAATTCCTGCATGCAGCGACCCTGCGAATCCGGCAACGTGCACGCAAATCCGAGTTCCCACGGGTGGGAACCAGTTGTTCATCCTGAATTCCGAGTTCCGCATTCCGGTTCCGATCAGAAAGGGTTTTGGTATCGCCATTTTCTATGACGGCGGAAACGTGTTTCAGACAATTGGTATTCACACCCTGCTGGACAATTACTCAAATACCATCGGCGGCGGACTGAGGTATGCGACGCCGGTAGGTCCGATCCGTCTGGATATCGGCCACAACTTGAGCCCGATCCCCGGAATCAAAGCCACACAGGTGTTCTTGACGCTAGGACAGGCATTCTGATCCTCCCTCTGCCTGTGGATGAAAGCTACTCACGTTTCCGGGTTCACTATGAACCTAAAGAAAATTGCAGGTTGGATCGCGGCGGGTCTACTCGGCCTGTTGATCCTGACGGCCGCGGCTACACTCTTGTTGCGGAGTTCGGCATTTCATCGATTCCTGATCGGCAAGTTGGAACGATCGGCAAGCGCCTCGCTTGGGACGGTCATACAGATTGAAGAACTTGATTTCAGCCTTTCTAACCTGAGCGTGGATTTGAGTGGCATCGTAATCCACGGAAATGAAGTGAATTCACAGCAGCCGTTGCTATCCATTCGGCACGTGGGAGCGGAGTTCAAGATCATCTCTCTGCTGCGACGGCAGTGGCACTTGAACACCTTAATCGTGGATCATCCTGTGATTCACATTTCGGTGGACAAGAGCGGAAGCACGAACATTCCGCAGATCTCAAAAAGATCGCAGACGAACGTTTTCGACTTGGCAGTGCGGCACGCTGCCATCAAGAGCGGCGAGATCTACTACGACAATCAAGAGAGTGCGCTCAATGCCGATTTGCAGGACTTGGCATTCGAGGCCGGGTACGACAGCACAGAGAGTAGCTATGACGGAACACTGCACTATCGCGATGGCAGGCTGCAATTTCGACAATACACTCCATTGCCACACAACCTGAGCGCCAGATTTCACGCGACACGCACACGATTCAAGCTCGATCCGCTGCAATTGGCAGTTGGATCGTCGCGAGTGGACGCGAGCGCATCACTGGAGAACTATGCTGCTCCCAAGATCAGCGGCCGCTACGAGGCGGTGGTAATAGGAGATGATTTTCGACATGCGCTGGGCACTCCTTCGATTCCATCCGGAACCGTAAAACTCGCCGGAACGCTCACCTATCAGAGTGTGCGGGGGCATGCACCGATCGAATCGCTAGCTCTCGATGGGAGCATGAGCAGCAGTGCCCTGCAGATCGAAGACCCGCGATTCCGCACAGAGATTCGCGACGTGAGTGCTCGCTACGAAGTTGCCAATGGAAACGCGAGCGTGCCCGAATTGCGGGCGCGAGTGCTGGGCGGCGAACTGAATGGCAAGCTGACGATGCAGGATCTTAATGGTGAAAGCCGCACGCGATTGAAAGCGACCTTGCGCGGGACTTCGCTGAGTGAATTGGAATTGTTAGTGCCCGCCGAGGCGACGAAGGATGTCAACATCAACGGGAAGCTGGACGCGATGGTCGATGCGCAATGGGTGCGCGCGTTCGAGGGCCTTGCCGGGAATGCGGATATCTCGCTCGAAAGCCAAGTCAGCTCGAAAAGAGCGCAGGCGGGGATTACGAGCGTACCGCTCGATGCGGCCATTCATGCTCGCTATGTCGACGCGAAAAAGCAATTCACTTTGTCGAAGAGCCAGATTCGCAGTCAACAAACTTTATTTCAATTTGACGGAACGGTGAGTGACCACTCGAGCCTGCGCATTGCGATGCAGTCGCACGATCTGCACGAGTTGGAAATGCTTGCAGCAATGTTTCGTAGCGCAACCGGCGAACCGTTGCAGGCGCTGAATCTTCATGGCACCGCGTCGTTTCAGGGGGAGATGCGAGGACCAATCGCGAGTCCGGATCTCTCGGGCGAAGTCTCAGGAAGTCATATCTCGATCAAAGATTCTTCCTGGCGAATGGTGCGGGCGAGAGTCCAAGCGAATCCGGCGAAGATCGCCGTAAACAACGGATACGCCGCGCCAGAAACTCAAGGAGAGATCACGTTTGGCGGCGAAGTAGGTCTCGATCGCTGGTCGTACCGGCCCGACAATCCGGTGAAGATTGCGATGAAGGCATCGCAACTTTCTGCTGCGGAGATCGCGAGACTGGCCGGCGCACAGGCCTACGTGTCCGGTGTGTTGAATGCGGAAATCGAGATGCATGGATCGCGGTTGAATCCGCGGGGAGTCGGGCACGTGCTCTTGAGCAAAGCCGTGGTTATGGGAGAGCCGGTGCAACGCGCAGAGTTGCACTTCCATGGCGACGGAAACTCGCTAACCGGAACAGGCGAAGTTCGACTGCCGGCCGGAAGCGCACATAGTGAATTCCAGTATTACCCCAGGCAGCAGAGCTATGAAGCGATGCTGAAAGCAACAAACCTGCAATTAGGTCAGCTGAAAGCATTGCAACGCAGGAAGGTGAAGGTTGCTGGCGCTCTCAGCCTGCAAGCCACTGGAAAAGGCACTCTCACTGATCCCGGATTGCAGGCGACTCTCACGATTCCGCAGCTGCAGGTACACGATCAATTCCTGCGGGGAGTGCGATTGCATGCTGATGTGCTGAAGCATTTAGCTACGGTTGATCTCACCACAGAGTCTATGAACGGTGTACGGGCGCATGGAACTGTGGTGCTGGCGAATGGATATCAAGCCGACCTGAAGGTCGATACAGGAGCCCTTCCCTTGCAACCGCTGATCGCCGCGTACGCGCCGGAACGGGCCGATGATTTCACCGGGAAGATGGAATTGCACGCGACAGTGGTGGGGCCTCTCACGAACCCGCTGGCATTGGAAGCGCATGCGTTGATTCCGACGTTTAACGCAAAGTACAAAACGCTCCAATTCGGTGCAGTGAAACCGGTCAAAGTTGATTACGCCAACGGCGTAATTGAGATTCACCGATCTGAGATTCGCGGCACGGAGACGGACCTGGAATTTCAGGGAACAATTCCTCTCGATGGGCGCGCGCCTTCCTCCGTGCTGCTGCGCGGTAATGTGAACCTCAGGCTGCTGCAGGTGCTACAGCCAGGGCTCACAAGCAGCGGCCAACTTCAGATCAACGTTGACTCCTTCGGAGAGAGGAACGAGTGGAATCCGCAGGGAGAGATTCGAATTGTGAATGCAAGCCTGGTAGCGAGCGGCGCACCGGTCGGCTTGCAGAACGGGAATGGCGTACTAACGTTGCGCAACAAGCGCGTGGATATCACAAGTTTTCAGGGACAAGTTGGCGGCGGCACTGTGAGCGCAAGAGGAGGCGTGGCGTTCAGTCCGCATGTTCAGTTCGATCTTGCAATCAGCGGGAATGAGATTCAAGTACTCTATCCGCAAGGCGTACGATCATCGCTCGACACCAATCTGACGTTCGCGGGAAACATGCAGGCGGCCTACCTTCGCGGACAAGTCAACGTGGAGCGAATATCGTTCACGTCTGATTTCGATTTATCACGCTTTGACGAGCAGATGTCTGGGGCCACAGTAGCGCCCGCAACCGGCTTCAGCAACGATATCCATCTGAGCGTGGCGGTACAGACGCCATCCGGACTCGACCTGGTTGGGCGCACTCTCAGTTTGCAGGGGGGAGCCAATCTTCGGGTACAGGGCACTGCATCGCATCCGGTGATTCTCGGTCGCACTGACATCACGGGTGGCGATGTCATCTTCTTATCGAACCGATATGAGATCCAGGGCGGCACGGTGGCATTTGCGAATCCAACCCAGACAGAGGCCATAGTAAATATCACGGCGACGACCTCGATCAATGAATACAACATCAACCTGCGTCTCGAGGGCCCACTGGATCGGCTGCGAACAAACTACACTTCCGATCCATCGCTGCCGCCGGCCGACATCATCAGCCTGATTGCATTTGGGAAAACGACACAGTCGGCAGAGACTTCAAATCCGAGTTTGGGTGGAGCGATAGGCGCGGAGTCGGTACTGGCCTCTGGAATCAGCAGCCAGATTGCGGGACGGGTACAGAAGTTCGCCGGAATTTCGCAACTCTCGATCGATCCGGTTATCGGCGCGACGGAGAATAATCACGGAGCACGCATCGCGATACAGCAACGGGTAAACAGCAACCTGTTTGTGATGTTCTCGACGGATGTAACTTCGACGATGAATCAGGTGATCCAGGTGAGGTACCAGCTCTCACCACGATGGGCGGTTGCCGGAGACCGCGATCAGAACGGCGGATTTGGGTTCAACGTGCGACTTCACAAGGAGTTCTAGGAAAGAGCTGGCCAGCGGCGGGATTACGGATGAGGCTTCTGAAGAAGATAAAGGCGGTAGTCGTACTTGTCTTCCAGCACGTGGAGAGGAAGCATTTGCCGTTGGTTGCCGCTGGTGTGGCTTATTACTTCCAGATGTCGCTATTCCCTGCGCTTGTACTGTTGACTGCCGTGGTGGCCTACCTGCCTCTGCAAAATGCCATGCAGGGGGCGACGTCGTTCCTCTCGAACGTGATGCCGTCGCAGGGTGTTGTTGTGGTCGAGCACCTTTTGAGCACTATCACGCCTCATCGTGGCGGGCTTCTTTCGATCGGAATCATCACTACGCTCTGGCTCACGTCGAAGGCCGTTAAGGGAGTGATCTCAGGACTGGACATTATGTATGACGTGCGCGTCCCGCGCTCGTTATGGATTAACAGAGTGCTCGCATTCTTTCTTACGTTTGCTGTGGGCTTGTTATTGCTGCTGGGGGTGGTGCTCACACTGGCAGGACCAACCGTTGAGAGGTGGCTTGCGATCCTAGTTCCGGTTCAATCACTGTGGGTCACGACGTGGCCGTACGTTCAGTGGTCACTGTCGGCTTTGTTCACTTTCGCTGCGATCGAGATGCTGTATCTTCTGGCGCCGAATTTGCCGACGAAGCAACGCTTGACAGTGCCCGGCGCGGTGATTGCAGCTGCGATCCTGCTCACTCTGTCCTGGGGACTCGGCTTCTACTTCCATCATTTTGGCGCGTTGAAGCTGGACCTGCTCTACGGGATCCTGGCAACACCGATTGCACTTTTGATCTGGCTGTACTGGTGCGCAACCGCCATCCTTTTCGGAGCGCAGATCAATGTGACGATCAAATCCTACAAAAGGCTCAAGGAGTCGACTCCGGAGAGAACCGAGCAACAAAGGGATGCGGCCTAAACGTCGGCTCTTACAGACCAGAGACGCTGCCGCCGGTTCTCCGGGCAAGTTTCTGAGTTCTGGAACAGAGTCGCACCTGCCTCGCGGAAATGAACTGAGATTCTGCACGAGGAAGAGCGCATCGATGTCGTGCTGCACACGCATCTATTCCTCTGGCGTCCTCTGCACTGGATGACGTGAAGATGGGAACAGAGAGACTCAGAACGAAAATGGAATTGAGTGATTTCTTCGCGCCGCCATCGCGGTTGTGGGACGTGCTGGGACACGCAATGTCCGTGGCAGTCGGCTGCCGAAAGCGACATCGGAAGAGTTTCACGCGCGGGTGTGTGTTTCTCGCCTGCTTGTCGGTTATTGGATACGCGGGATACACGAGCGGACAAACGGTCGCGGACCAGATCGGCAAAGCAAAGAACCAGGGCACTGCCGAAGCCAGCGAACATGCGGCAGAACCAGCCGATCCGCTGGGGAGAAGCACTCCTCATGGAACGGTGTTCGGCTTTCTCCAGGCGGCCCAGGGCGGCAAGAACAAGGAGGCTGCGCAATTTCTTCAGCTTTCGAAAGAAGAGCGCGACACGGTAGGGGAGGATCTCGCCTATCAGCTTCACGAACTGATGGACAGCGCGTTCGTGGGTCGAGTTGGAGCGATCAGCGACAGTCCCGAAGGCTCGCCTCAAAATGGTGTCCCGCAGGATCACGAAAGGATCGGCGAATTTCGGATCAACGGCAATGAAACCCGGGTCGACCTGGTCAGGACCTACGATCCCAAGGCCGGAGAGATCTGGTTGTTTTCATCTGACCTCCTCACGAAAGTGCCGGAGCTGTTCAGCCAGATTGAAAATAGCGAGCTTGAATCAGGCCTGCCTCGATTCCTGACCAAGCGTGTGCTCAGCACGCCGTTGTGGCGATTGATTGCATGGTTGCTGCTCATCCCAGTCGCTTTCGCGCTAGCGTGGGGTGTTGTGCACTTACTGCGCGCAGGCCAGCGAATCTGGCTGCGTTGGCGACATCATCAGTTTCTCGAGGATGTGCATCAATCGATCGCTGGCCCCGCAATCCTGATCCTGACAGTAGTCTTTCATCAGATTGGCGTTTACTTCCTGGGAATTCCGCTGCTGATTCGCGTGTATTACCGGCAGCTCACCGGCGTTCTGCTGGTGGCGGGAGGAGCCTGGCTAATTTTCCGGTTGATCAACCGCTGGGGTGAACGGGCACGCGTGTTGGCGGCTGAAGACTCCGCATATCGTAGCGGCTCCATCGTTCTTCTGGGACAGCGCATCCTTAAAGCTCTGGTAGTGATTGCTGCCCTGCTGGCAATGTTTTCGATTCTTGGCTTCGACATGACGACGGCTGTCGCCGGACTTGGCATCGGCAGCATCGCAATTGCCTTCGCCGCACAAAAGACGCTGGAGAACCTGTTTGGAGGGATTTCGATTCTTGGGGACCAGGTGATTCGGGTGGGTGAAACGTGTCGGATCGACGACAAGGTCGGCACCGTCGAAGATATCAGCCTGCGATCGACACGCATCCGCACGCTCGATCGCACTGAACTCTCGGTTCCCAACGGCGAGCTGGCGAATATGAACCTGGAAAACATCAGCCGGCAGGATAAGAGTTTGTTTCGAAGCACGATTGGATTGCGCCAGGAAACATCACCGGACCAGTTGCGGTCTTTACTAATTAAAATGCGGGCTTTGCTGCATCAGCACCCCAAGGTCGGCGCAGAGGCAGCCCGAGTACGGCTTATCGGTATCGGCGAAAGCAGCCTGGATATTCAAGTCAATTGCTACATCTTGACCAGCGACATAGGTGAGTTTCTGGCAATTCGCGAGGAGCTGCTGCTGCGCATCATGGATCTGGTTGCCGATTCTGCCACGGGATTTGCAGTCCCATCACGCGCGCTGTATTTGGCCCACGAGCGTGAATTGGATGAGCGTTCACAGAAGGCTGAGGACTCTGCCGCCTAGGTGAGAGTACACGGCTTTCGGGGGCATCGGTGTGGTTTGCGAGTGTCGCGATTAATGCGCCGGCGAATGCAGCACAGGTTCCTCAACCGATCATCTGTTGAGGAAGCCTCTCACCTCTATTGAGGAAGCCTCCCATCTTCCAGCAGGGTTATGAATGCAGCCATCAAGACCAAAACTAGTGAAGCCTTCTGGAGCACAAGTGCCTCCCGCAGAACCGGTCGCCATGGGTACCGGGGACGTGAACCAGGTCGTACCCTCGAGAACCGAGATTTCCGTATGGATGGAAGACCGGCAACTCTCGTTCTACGTGCTGCTGATTCTTACCGGTGTGGCGACGTATCTCACCTACATCATTTTCCGTCCGTTTCTGACAGCATTGTTTTTGGCTCTGGTGATGGCCATTGCGCTTTTCCCCTTGCACAAATGGCTGGCGAGACGATTCCGCAACGGCATTGCCGCACTCACGACCACCGGGCTGGCTGTGGTAGTGATCCTCATCCCTCTCGTTTTTATCAGCTTGAAACTGGTCAGCGAGGCTACGAGTGTGTACAGCAATGTTCTGCAGCCCTTGGGTAACCCGTCGACGTGGCCCCAGCGTCTCGATCCTGTGATACAGCAGGTGGCAGAGCAAACGGGGATGCCGGCGGGACAGTTGAAAGCGGATATCATGGCGCGGGCGCGGGATCTGGGCACATGGTCACTGGGAATGGCAACCTCGTTCGGGAGAAAGTTCGTCCAGCAGATGGGAACCTTAGGCCTGGCTGCTGTTTTTCTTTTTCCGTTTCTCCGATACGGCGACGAATTTCGTCGAGGCGCTATTTCCCTGCTGCCGCTTCCTCCGAGCAGGGCACGAGAACTGGCGTTTGCGATCAACCAGGGTGTGATCGCCGATATTTACGGAATGGTCGCCGTTGCCATTATCGAGGGGAGCCTTATCGGACTTGGCTTCTGGATCACCGGAGTTCGGTCGGCATTGCTTTGGGGCGCAACTGCGACGGTTCTGTCCTGTCTGCCTTTCATTGGTGTTTCCTTGATCTGGATACCGGCCTGCATCTTCCTTGCACTGCGTGGGATGTTGACGAGCGCGGCTGTGCTTCTAATCTGGTGTTTGATCGTGGTCGCAACGACGGAAGGAGTGGTGCGCTCCACAGTGGTGAGTGGGCGGGCGCGACTGAATTCCACGCTCATCACACTGTCAATCATGGGAGGAGTGGTGGCATTTGGGGCGGTTGGAATCTTTGCGGGACCCGTGGTGCTGGTGCTGGTCGCCACGCTGATACGAATACTGCGCGAAGAGCACGCCACCACACACGAATCTCGCGCCCCTGCGTGAGGGTGTTCGGGGACAGTTCCTCTGCGCATCAGGCTGACTATTTCAGGTTAATAGTGAAACCAAGTATCGGACCGGTTGTAGCTACGTCGTAGATGAAGCCGCGACCACTGGGACGATAGTCCACGTCGATGTAGCGCCAGCCTCCCAGAAGCACGCATTTTTTGCAGACTTGATAGCCGAGAACTCCGGCGACCTGGTAATCGAGGTTGGCTCCTCCGCCACCTCCATCTCCCAAGACTGTGATTTTCGCTTTCGCCGTCAATGGAAGTTCAATCCTGGCGCCGGCGACGACATCAACCCAATTCGCGGAGTCGGAGAATCCATTCAGAATGGCAGGTTCGAGGGTAAAGTCATTGCTGAGGTGCCAGTATCGGAACCCGATTTGTCCGTCGATCTTGATTCTCTCCTGATTCACAACCCGGTACCCAGCTTTTGGGGTAAGCAGAAATTGAGTCGCCTTGGCCTTGATCGACTGAACGCCAACTTCGTTGACCGGAAGCGCCCTATCGTCGGAAAGCTTGATCCAGACGAAATCCGTGGTTAGAAGCAGTTTCTTTTTGCGAGCCTCGAAAGCTCCCATCAAGCCAATGTTGAGGTTGGAGAAGATGTCGCCAAAGGAAGCATGAAAGCTGGCATCGCGGCCCAGGGCTCCGATGGTACCGTGCGCCGCAGCAAACCAGATGTAAGGGGTGACTCCGATGTGCCAGCCGTCATCTGTCGCAGTGGAACTTTTCGAGGAAGAGCTTGCGCTTGTGGTTTGCGTTGGCTCCTGGCCAGCGCTCAAAAGCGTGAAAAACAACGTCAGCATCAAAATTGCGAAACGAGTTGAGTAGCAGCGCCGACTCGCATTCATTTGTATTGCTCCGGTGGGAGGCGTGTTTCAGATTTCAGGCACGTCACGATAGGAAACGTTCACACATTTTGAGCCGAATGGATCGATCAGTTGAGGCTGACCATTCATGCGGTCGAACGTGTGCGCACCTCACACAAGGCCTTGTTGAAGAGCGTACGTACAGCCTAGGCGACGTCCAACTGGAAAACTGATAGCGCATTTGGAGAATTGTTCTAGCGTTGCCACCAACTCAAGCTGCCGACTTTGACTGGAACTCTCGTTGGTCACCGGACGTCGAAGTCAGACGCTCCGGAGAAAGCATTTCACTCACCTGCTCTCGAGTAAGCAAACCTGACGACACCACCAGGTCAGCAATATTCGCGTTAGTGGCCAAAGCTTCTTTGGCCAGTTTCGATGCCGGCCCATATCCGATGTGGGGGATGAGAGCGGTGATCACACCAACAAAGGAACCGACCTGCCTGGCAAGGCGCTCTTTGTTAGCGGTGATACCGGTGATGCAGTTCTCGCGCAAGGTCGTGATCGCCGCGGTCATCCACTTGAGATTCTCGAAGAGAACGTGCGCCATGACCGGTTCGAAGGCGTTCAGTTGAAGCTGCCCTGCCTCGGCGGCCATGGTGAGGGTCACATCGCCTCCGGCGACGACGAACGCGACTTCGCTCACGACCTCTGGAATGACTGGGTTCACTTTGCCTGGCATGATGCTTGATCCCGCCTGCCTGGGAGGAAGATTGATCTCGCAGAAGCCCGCTTGCGGACCAGAACTCAACAGCCGCAGATCGTTACAAATCTTCGATAGCATCATCGCGCCGCGCTTAAGTACACCAGACAACTCCATGAAGACGCCCACGTCGGTGGTCGCTTCGATCAGATTTTTCGATGTCACGATGTTGTAGCCGGTAATCGCGGCAAGATGTTTTCGCGCCGCCTCGGCGTAGCGCGGATCGGCAGCGATCCCTGTTCCGATCGCGGTTGCACCTAGATTGATCTCCCACAGCCGCTCCATGACATACCTGAGGCTCTCGCGATTCTCCCCAACGGCGACGGCGAAGCCTTCGAACTCCTGTTCCAGCGTCATGGGTACGGCATCCTGCAGTTGGGTACGTCCTACCTTTACGACTCCTGCGAATTCATGGGCTTTGCCGCGAAATGCCTGCTCCAACAGTGCGAGTTCGGCGAGCAGCCGCTCGACCGACAGGCATAGACCGATCTTGAATGCGGTCGGATAGCTGTCGTTTGTACTCTGACTTCGATTGACGTGATCGTTGGGATCGAGATGGTCGTAGCTGCCTTTCGCGTGGCCTGCCAATTCCAACCCGCGGTTCGCGATCACCTCGTTGACGTTCATGTTGGTAGACGTGCCTGCGCCACCCTGCATGATGTCCACGGGGAATTGATCATGTAGTTTGCCGTCCTTAATTTCTTCGCAGGCGCGGTCAATGAGATCGGCCTTGGCGCGATCCAGAACTCCGATCTCGGCATTGGCACGCGCAGCGGCTTGCTTGACACATGCGTACCCGAAGATCAAGTCGGGATACGATGAAATTGGCCGCCCGCTGATGGCAAAGTTGTCCAGAGCCCGCCGCACATTGAGTCCCCAGTAGGCGCTGGCCGGAATTTGCTTCGTGCCGAGGCCGTCAGTCTCAGTTCGGGTCGCTCCGTCTGATTCGGCCACTGTGTGAATGCTCTTCTGAAAGGCCGTGTCGGCACGTTGGTCGGCCATGTTTCCTCTTTTCTGTTCGCGCGTTTCGGCGAGCGCTGGTTCAGTAGCGGTAAAACGCCTCTTGGACTGCTTTCGTATTCATTCCCCTGGTGAGACACAGCTGGAGCAATACGCGACTCTTCTGCGGATTCAGCTGATCGGCGGCCACCAAGCCAAGTGCGTCATCATCCATCTCGATGTTTCGCCCGACGTCGCCGCTGACAACACGTGTGCTGCGCACGACAATCACTCCCGCCTCCGCAGCCTGGGCAAGGGCAGCCGCTGTCTCGGTCGACACATTTCCATTTCCCATACCCGCCATCACAATGCCGCGAGCACCCAGAGAAACACTGGCGCGCACCAGGTCGGCGGGCATGTTGGAGTAGGCATAGAGAATGTCGACCCGAGGAAGTTGCTCACGACCGTCTGCGGAGAATTCCGAGTCGACGGTGTGCGCGTGTGTCGGATAACGGAAATAGCGGATGCGTCCGTAGCTGGCCGTACCCAACAGACCGGGGCCTGGAGAAATGAAGGTTTGCACGTCAGTAGTGTTCGATTTGGTGACATCACGGGCACTGTGCAAGTCGTCATTGATGGCAACGATTGCGCCACGCCCGCGCGCTTGGGGATCTGCGGCGACTCCGACGGCGTTAAAGAGATTGAGTGGGCCATCCGCGCTCAGCGCAGTTGCCGGCCGCATCGAACCGGTGAGTACCACTGGACGATTACTCTTCACTACCAAGTGGAGAAAGAATCCGGTTTCTTCGGCGGTATCGGTGCCGTGAGTGATCACAATGCCGTCGGCTTCGTCGGCAGCGAAGAGCACATTCACGCGTGCTGCCAGCTTCAGCCAGAGGCAGTCGTTCATATCCTGGCTGCCGACCTGAGCAAATTGCTCACCTTTGAGTTCGGCGAGGTTGCGAAGTCCGGGAACAGCGTTGATCAGCTTCTCGACCCCGACTTCGCCGGAGCGGTAGCCAGCCTCAACCTCAGAACCAGCTGCCCCGGCAATGGTGCCACCGGTGGCCAGAATGTGAACTCTCGACATGCCGACCTCCCGACACAAGCCTGGCGTGCATGCTACGCACGTTGGAAAAACAGCAGGAACTGTTACGCGGCGACAGGCGCTTTTTCTCGCCGCTCGGTCGAGCCCCAGGCGCGGCCCTGGGCGTGACCGATCAGGAACTCAGAGAGCAGCGGCACCGGCCTTCCAGTTGCGCCCTTGGCATCGCCCGAGACGGCGTTGGTGCCTGCTATATCGAAGTGCGCCCACTTGTATCCGTTGGCGTAACGTTTGAGAAAACAAGCCGCAGTGATCGCACCGGCCGGCCGCCCACCGAGGTTGCTCATGTCAGCGAAATTGCTTTTGAGAAGGTCTTGATATTCATCGAACATCGGTAGCCGCCAGGCACGATCTCCCGTGTCTTCGCCGGACTCGAGTAATTGCTCGGCAAGTTCATCATCGTTCGCGAATAGACCACTGGTGAGGTTGCCCAGAGCGATGACGCAGGCTCCCGTCAGTGTCGCGACGTCGATCACGTATGCGGGATCGAAGCGCTCGGCGTATGTAAGCGCATCAGCAAGCGCCAATCGGCCTTCCGCATCGGTGTTCAGAATCTCAATGGTCTGACCGGACATCGACGTGACAACATCGCCCGGACGGGTGGCATTGCCGCCGGGCATATTCTCGACCGCGGGGATGAGAGCAACAACGTTGATCGGGAGTTTCAGACGCGCGACCGTCTTCATGGCGCCGAACACGCCCGCCGCGCCGCACATGTCGAACTTCATTTCGTCCATGTTGGCTCCGGGCTTGAGCGAGATGCCGCCGGTGTCGAAGGTCACGCCTTTTCCCACCAGCACGATCGGCTTCGATTTGCCACCGCCTTTGTATTGCATGACGATGAACTTGCAGGGCTGCGCCGAGGCTTGTCCGACGGATAGCGCAGCACCCATGCCCAACTTCCTCATGTCTTCGCGTTCGAGGACCTGAATGTCGAGATTGAATTCCTTTCCAAGCGCGCGGGCTGTGTCTGCAAGGTATGCCGGATTACAGACGTTCCCGGGCAAGTTGCCCAAATCCTTGGCGAGTGCAATGCCTTCAGCAACTGCCTGTCCTTGCTTTACGGCATTTTTCAAGTCATCGGTTACTTTGTCGCTAACCAGCAGAGTGATCTTGCGCACGCCGCGTTCTTTCTTCGCGGCTTTCCCTGGAGCGTCAAAGCGATAAGCTCCATCCGCGAGAATGCGGCTCGCCGTCTGCGCGCGCCAAGCCAGCTGATGACCGGGCACATCTACCGACAGCGTGACTGCTGCATCTCTGGCTGGGCCGCTTGCGAGGACCTTCGCAATCGCGCTCAGTGCATCGCGAAAGGCCTTCGGGTCAAACTTCTCGCGTGTTCCCAAGCTCACGAGCAAGACTCGTTCTGCTTCCACTCCAGGTAGATCGTGTAGCAACAGAGTCGACCCGGGCTTCTCTTCAAGATCGCCCCGCTTGATCAGCGCTGACAGCTTTCCCTTCGACGCTTCATCGATCTTTTGTGAGGAGCGCAGAAGTGTGCCGTCCGAGAATGCGCCGACGGCGAGAACTCCTGTCTTGAACTTCTCCGGAGATGCGCTCTCAATGTTGAGTTCGATCGGACTCGGTTTCGTGGCTACCATACTCTCCTCCTGAAAAGACCCGTTCTTCGGGTTCGCTGATCAACTATTTGTCTTTGTTGCCGGCAATGTGTTGTCTAGAAGCCCCACGGGATGCCCAGTACCTGCCACACCACGAGAAGAATCATCCAGGCGATTTGAACGATGATCACGAAAGGCAACATCATGGCAACGACAGTGCCCACACCTGCGCCTTTCTGATATTTCGCCGCGAATCCGACGATCAACGGGAAATAGGCCATCATGGGTGTAATCGCGTTGGTTGGCGAATCGCCGACGCGGTATGCGGCCAGTACGGCGCCAGGATGCACGCCCAACCTCATCAGCAGCGGCACAAACACAGGCGCAAAAATCGCCCACTTGGGAATGATGCCGGTGATGAACAGGTTGAGGACCGTAACGACGAGCACAAATCCGATGAGTAACGGAAGTGGGCCGAGACCGAGGGTCTCCAGCCAATCACCCACTTTTACGGCTGAGATCGTTGCCAAGTTGGTGTACGTGAAAAGGGCGATGAACTGGCTGATAAAGAACAGCAGGAATATCAGTGCGCCCAGCCCGATGACGGCTTTCTCCATTGCCTTGATAACGTCTGCGCTGCCCTTCATTGTTTTCGCGCCAAAGCCATACGCAGCGCCGGCTACCAGGAATGCGAGCGCGATGAAAACGATCAGTCCGTTCATGAAGGGAGAGTCTCCGATCAGACCTCCGGTGGTCGGATTCCGCAGGGGCGCCCAACTCGGAATCGTGAGAAGAGCGAACAAGGCGAGAATCGCAATCAGGCCCCAAGTCGCAAACTTCAGCCCGCGCGGCTCGTTCGCAGGAACAGCTTCACCCTCCTCGGCCTGAACGTCTTTCGGTGGCCGATACGGGCCCATGCGAGGCTCTATCAGTTTGTCGGTTATCAATCCACAGACGACCGTAAGCATCACCACAGAGGCAACTGAGAACCAGAAATTCGCCGTCAAGGAGACGGAGAGATTGGGATTCATGAGATGGATGGCATCGTTCGTGATTCCAGTGAGGATGCCGTCCAGAGGCTTGATCAAAATGTTCACGCTGAACACCGCGGAGACACCGGCAAAGGATGCAGCCAGCCCAACCAGCGGGTTGCGGCCCACACTAAGGAAGGCCGCAGCCGCCAGTGGAATCAAGACCAGATAGCCCGCATCGGCGGCGATACTCGACACAATTCCTACGAACACGAGGATGTAGGTCAACGCTGCTGGCGGAGCTACCTGGACGAGTTTGCGGATCAATGCTTTGATCAGGCCCGACGTTTCGGCCACGCCGACGCCCAACATCGCCACAATAATCACGCCGACCGCATTGAAGCTCATGAAGTTTCTGACAACCTCTGCATACAGGAAACGGATTCCATCCGCTGTCAGCAAACTTTGAGCCTTGGTGGTCACCTGTTCGGTTTGGTGAGTATCTGGGTTGATGGTTTCGTAGGTAGCGCTGAATCCCAACAAGTACAGAATGTGGGACAAGATAATCACGGCCGCAATCAGCAAGATGAAGATCACAGCCGGATGGGGGACTTTGTTTCCCACTCGCTCGACGGTGTCCAGAATCTTTTCCAGCCCCGTCTTCTTAGGTGGTGCGATTGGTTGTACTCTAGCCCTCTCGGCCATAATGATCTCCTGGTCACGGATGATGACCGTGCAAATCAGGGGCGCTCGATCCGGGAGGAGGATGATGGCTCCGGATTGATGGGAATGTTTAAGCAGCCGTTACGGCCGCCGGCGTTTCGAGCGCATCACGCAATTTCTTTTCGTCGTCTTTGTCGAGAGACGTTTGGAAGACTTTTCCCTTCCCCGCAAACTGCTTCAGACCGTCGAGCACCTTCTCTGGGGCAATCTTCTTAATCAGAACAAACAGAGCGGAGGTGCCCGGCTTGAGTGAATCGCCGATGTCTTTCATCATCTTGTTGTCGATCCCGATATCCGTGAACCGTGCGGACAAAGCACCGGCGCCAGCGCCCACAGCGGCTCCCAGGAGTGGGTTAAGGAATAACAGGCCGATGAGCATGCCCCAGAACGCTCCACCAACGGCTCCCGCGCCTGTAAGGCTCACCGCCTGATGCAACCTGGTCTTGCCATTCGAATCTCGAGTTACTACTACGGCATCTTCCATATCGAGCAAATATTGCTTTTGCATTCTCGCCAGAGCAGCGCGCATATCAAAGGCAGTGGACTCATCATCGAAAACAACCGCTACCAGTGTGGCCATGTTTCTCTCTCCTCATGCGACATACAGCAGGTTGATGGCGCGTATGAGCGTCACCGGCAGAACGGGGTTGCCTTTCGTTGACGGCATATCCAGCGCTGTTTTCCCGAATACCTCGTTATACGAGAGCTGGCGCGAGTGGCTGTTTGTGAAAACGCATGTTCGGCATGTTGGGCATAGAGCGGAATCGACTGCCGCGCGTGATGGATTACTTGATACGATCGCTTCTCTTTTTGACGACAGCTGGAAGTTTCCGAGGCGGTAGCTCTCCACGAACCAACCCGGGAAGTCCGCCCGCCGGGAAGAATGCCAGCAGCGCCAAGCCGGACAGGGTGAAGAAGGAAACCTTAAGCGCCAGGAGTCGGGCTTCGCTGTTGATGCGGACCGCTTCGTTCAGCTGCTCAGGAGTTGCGTCCTTGCGCGCCAGAGTTCTCCGCAAATGATCATTAGTGACGAAGGGTACGTTGTCGAAATTCACCTCCATTTTCAGTTCGTTGGGAATCGTCGGGTTGTGAATCAGATCACGATGGACACTTGTTCCCAGAACTCCGACGACAAGCGCTCCCGCCAGCGCGGTGCCCACACCAGCTGCTAAGTTGTTCGTCGTACCCCGCAGCGAACCAACGTCACCAGCTAACTCTTTCGGCGAGGCCGATACCAGGACATTGAACAGCACGGTAACCAGGGCGCCTTCGCCGAGGCCGGCCATGGACATGCTGATAATCACCATGAAGGTATCCCACTCGTTGCGAATCACGATTCCGAGCAGCGCCAGTCCCATGGCAACAACCAGGAAGGCGTAGCGAGCGATGAGCCGCGGGCTCAAACGGTCATAGAGACGAATCACTAGAACGGCAGCAGCAAAGCTTGCCAGGGAGAACGGCACGACCGCCACCGCAGTCTGCAGGCCGGTGCGACCCTGGACGATCTGGAGATAAAGCGGAATGAGAAAGGTAACGGCCGAACCAAGCGCACCAATGATGAGAATCGAGAGGACGGCAGATCTCTCCTTGGGCGTATCAACGACCTCCAGCGAGATGAGCGGCGTTTCTCCTGACGCCTGGCGCTTACCGGACCAGACATAGAATGCCTGCAAGAGAAAGATTCCGCATACGATCATGATGGGAGCCGGGGACATTGAGAAGATGCTGAACGGCGCTGCCGTTCCGGCGAGCAACAAGCCCCATTGAGCGATGTTGTTCGCGCCCATGCTGATGAGGAACACTCCAGCGGCCGCGAGAACTACGCCGACCTTGTCGATGTTCACGTTCGACGCGCTCTCGACCGGAGACAGCTTGTCACTAAGTTTGAAAATTGAAGCTGCCAGCAGTACCAGTAGTCCGAAGGTAAATCTCCAGCCGATCCAGGTGGATATCGCTCCAGCGATCAGGAAGGCCAGCACGATGCCCATTGCTTGAGCGCCGCCGAGCCATCCCAATGCTTTCTCCTGCTGACTCCCTTTATAGTTTTCGGCAATGAGCACGACGAGCGTTGGGACTAATGCAGCCGCTGCAACACCAGCCAGGATCTGTGCAATCAACAGCATCGCCTTCCCCGTGCTCAGTGACATGAAAAGCATGGCCACACCGAAGAGCACCACCATGCCGCGAAATGTGCGCCGCGATCCGAAGATCTGTCCAATCCTGGCGCCTAACATGATGAGACCGGCGACGACGAGTGAGTAGGTGACGATCGCAGTCGCCACCGCGGTGGCAGGCATGCTGAAACTGGAGACGATCCCGTCAATCGAGACCTGCAGTGAGGACACATTGAAGATCATCAGGATTTGCGCCAGGGCGATGACGACCATCGGCAACCACGACGCCTGCGGTTCAGCTGCGGTATGAATATCTGAAATCGGTTGCGTTGCCACGGCGTCGCTCCTCGAACGTGAGTATTTGTTGCGATGTCAGAACAAACGTAATCGGCTGCATCAGGCGGCGGGACGCGACGCAAACAGGTTTAGTCCAAGGCGCTCAGAGAGGAACTTGGTCGCGAGCTGACCTCGAACGCTATTCCCAGCTTCATCGAGTGGAGGAGCGAACGTTGCCATGCCTCCCTTACCGGGCGAGATCGTCACGATGCCTCCGCTGACTCCGCTTTTTCCAGGGAGGCCGACTTCATACAACCAGTCACCGGACTGCTCGTACATGCCGGCTGTGGCTAGCACCGCGAGCACACGCTTGCAGCGCTCGGCATCAATCACGCGCTCTCTTGTAATGGGATTCACTCCACCATCAGCCAGAGTCGCTCCCATTACAGCAAGATCCATCACGCTCACATTCAACGAGCATTGCTTGGTATAGACGTCGGTCGCTTCGATGGGATCGAAATACATGCGGCCATAGCTCTCGAGAAGTCGCGCAATGCCCTGATTCCGCTGATTGTTCGCTGCTTCTGATTCGTACACGTCATCGTTGAGTTTGAGGTCGCGTCCGGCGAAGCGCGAAAGGCCTTCTTGGATGAAGTGCCATTTGTCGGCGGCTGTCTTGCCGGGAGCAAGGCTGGTGGTTGCGATCGCGCCCGGATTCACCATCGGATTCATGGTTCGAATTTCATTCAACTCGATGGCCATCACCGAGTTGAAGGGAAGTCCGGTGCTGTTGACGCCGATCTTTCCGCGGGCCTCGCTTCCGCCGAGCGCCTGACAGACGAGAGCGAAGACAAAGGGCTTCGCGATGCTCTGAATCGAGAACTCATATGCGAAATCACCCGCGGAGTAGATAGAGCCGCTGATACCGGCGACAGAGATACCGAACAGCTGGCGCGGTGTTCTCGCCAGGGCTGGAATGTAGTCGGCTACCGCACCATCATCGACATTTTGGTAGCGTTCGTGCGCTTCCGTGATCAACGACGCAACGAGATCATCGGAGGGAAGACTGCCGGTCGATACGGTGGAGGGTCCAGGGTTCTCTTCAGAGTAGAAGCGAGTGTACATATCTTCTTCCTCGGCAAGCCGCTATCTGAGGAGGTCCGATGTGACGGCTTCTGATTTGAATGCGCGAGGCGACGCTGTCGTGCCGTGAGATGCCGCGGCGAGTTGGAAAGCAGCATCTCCAGTCCTGAAGCTCACACGTAGACAGATTCGGGGCAAAGCTAACAACCAGAGCAGCGCGAATCTCCAACTCGCAGTGGAAACCCTGAAACAGCTCCGTCCATCTCACTCCAGTAACTTTGCGGGCCGGCAGAAAACGGCGTGCCGATGCGAAGTCGACGAAGATTAGGCCCCTCAGCGCGAACAGGCGAATCACTCCCATTCGTCGTCGCTGCGAATTGCTTGACGATTTCACAAGTTTCCCAACGCCTCGAAGAGAATACGGAGTCAGGAAATGCGAAATATGCAGAAGACGATGGGTCTACTCTTTTTCTTAGTGCTGCTTTGCGGCGCGGGACAAATGTCGGCACAGGAAGCTACGGCCAGCCAGGACGAGACGATTCGTAAGCTGCAGACGAAGATGGATGAGCTGAAGGCGCAGATGTCCGCAATTCAGTCTGAATTGGATCAGATCCACCCGACGAAGCTTCCCGAGCCTGGTTCTATCGTGAGCACACCGCCGCCCCCGGTAGGAAAGTTAACTCCGGAGCAACAGAAAGAAGCCATCGGCAAAGCCACCGAAGACCACCAGACCTTTGCGCAGGATGAGGAGGACGCACCGCGTCTCTATAACGCTCCACTGGAACCCACGTTGCCCGGGTTCTTTCTCTTGCCAGGCACCAAAACGCTGCTGCGTCTCGACGGATCGGCAAGAACCGATTTCATCTATGACCTGAAAGTTCCGTCGCTCGGGGACTCCTTTGTACCTTCGTCGATACCGATTCCAGCAGAGTCGGGTCCGGGAAATTTCATCGCCAGCATTCGCGGAAGCCGCGTGATGGCGGACTTTCGCATTCCTGTCGGCGAGTTGGGAAGCGCTCGAACATTCATCCAGCTCGATTTCTTTGGTCCCAACGGGACGACGGCGCCACGGCTACGCCACTTCTACGCGCAGTTGGACAACGTTCTGGTGGGCCAAACATTTACGAACTTCATGGATCCGGATGCCTTCGCGGATTCGCTCGACACCCAGGGAGCGAATTCCGCAGTTAGCGTGCGTATTCCTCAAGCTAGATACAGCTTCGGATTAGGCGGAGGTGCGAGCGCCTATGTCTCCGTCGAGGTTCCGTCATCCTCGATTAACTTCTCAATCGCGGGAGCGCCTGCGACGCCGACTACGCCCGCTCCGGACGGTGTACTTCGCTTCCGAAATGAATGGAAGCGCGGGCACATCCAGCTGGCAAGCGCCTTTCGTGATCTGGGGGCGCAGCTGCCAGACGGGGGACCGCACGAATCCGTCTTTGGATGGGGCCTGAATGCAACCGGCGGTGTAGAGGTGTTTGGCAGAGACAACATTGTCCTGGGCGCTGCCTACGGCCATGGAATCGCGCGGTATGTGGGTGACACAGCGCCCCTGGGTCTGGATGCGGCTCCTATTTCAGCGACGAATTTGTCTTTGAGAGCGCTGCCCCTGTTTGCGACGTATGGCAGCTATCAGCATTACTGGAAACCCTGGATACGATCCAACGCGACGGTTGGTTTTGTGCAGCTGCAGAATACTGACTTCCAGCCGCTCACCACCTATCACAAGAGCACCTATTCATCCGTCAACCTGATCTGGAATCCACTGGGCAGCCTGGACGTTGGTGCCGAGTTTCTCTATGGATGGGTGGAAGAGAAGAGCGGAGCCAGCGCGAATGATCCGCGGTTTCAGATCACCGGAAGATACACCTTCGTGAAGCTTCATCCACAAGAGGACTAGAAACTGTTCCCTTCGGACGACGAAATGCGCTGGGACGTAAGTATGAAAACGCTTGGGATTTCGATGCTTGCCGTGGTCATCGTGCTCACGTCGTGCAAGCCGACTGGGCCGGCAGGTGAAGCAGTTTCACATAAGGACGATTACAAGCAGGCCTATGTCTACGGCTTTCCAATCATTGCCGCTTATAAGGCGATGTATGAGTTCAATCTCGACAAATCGAATTCACAGTACAAAGGCCCGTTCAACAAGGTCTTGAGCGACGCTCGCGTGTTCACGCCCAAAGACACCGCTATCGTTACGCCCAACAGCGATACGCCATACTCGATGTTGCAGGCGGACCTGCGCGCTGAGCCCATCGTCTTCTGCGTCCCCAAGATCGAGAAGAACCGCTATTACTCCGTGCAATTGGCCGACATGTATACCTTCAACTACGGGTACGTCGGCTCAAGAGCCACTGGCAACGATGCAGGCTGCTACATGGTGGCGGGGCCGAACTGGAAAGGCGAAACACCGAAAGGGATCAAGAAGGTATTTCCGTCGGAGACGCAATTCAGCCTGCTGATTTATCGCACGCAACTTTTCAATCCCGCCGACATGCCCAACGTGAAGAAAATTCAGAAAGCTTATACGGCACAGCCGCTGTCGGCATATCTCAAGCAACCGGCGCCGCCAGCAGCTCCAGCGATCGACTTTCCCACCTTTACAGAAGACGCGTTCAAGACTGATTTTCCGAGATACTTAAATTTCCTGCTGCAATTCTGCCCCATGGTCCCAGAAGAAAAGGAACTCAGAGCGAAGTTTGCATCAATCGGAATCGAAGCGGACAAGCCGTTTGAAAGCGCGCAGCTATCGGACGTGCGAAAAGCGGAGCTGGCAGATGGAGTGAAGGAAGGATACGACGCGATCAAAAAACAGGTGGGCGAAATTGGTAAGGACATCAAAGGGTGGCAAGTAGGGTCAGCCTTTGGAGATCGCTCGTTCTTTAACGGCAATTACCTGCTTCGAGCTGCGGCAGCCATGGCAGGGATTTATGGCAATAACGCCGAAGAGGCCGTATACCCGCTCGCAAAGTCCGATGGGAAAGGCGAGAGCCTTGACGGCAGCAAGCATAACTACACGCTTACGTTCCCATCGGGCCAATATCCGCCTGTCCACGCGTTCTGGTCAGTCACGATGTATGACGGCAAGACGCAGCTTTTGATCGAAAATCCGATCGACCGCTACCTCATCAACTCCCCGATGCTGCCCAGTATGAAGAGAAACAAGGACGGCTCATTGACCATATACATCCAGAAGGACGCGCCCTCGGCCGACAAGAAGGCCAATTGGCTTCCCGCGCCGGATGGTCCGATCTACATGGTGATGCGCCTTTATTGGCCAAAGACGGAGCCACCTTCGATTTTGCCTCCGGGAGAGGGCACGTGGAAGCCGCCAGCGATCGAAGTGACGCGGTGAAAGACTTGGAGATAGCAACGACTGATTCACAAAGTGAGTCTGTCCGCTCGTCGCACATCGAGCTAACGAGAGGTGCCTTATGACGAACAGAACGTTCAACCGCAATCGAGTCCGGCGGTGGGCCGGTGCGTCCGCGGGTCTTGCCATAATTGTGACCAGCATCGCGCTTTTCCGACCTGGGACTCTGATGCAGGCCCAACAAACGGAATCGGCCGCACCGCAAGCATCGGGGGTCCACGATACTGCCCGCACGGTAACGGTTCCCACCGGAACGCGGATGATGGTGCGTATGATCGATCCGATCGATTCAGATAGAAATCGCGAGGACGACCGGTTTCGTGGTTCTCTGGAAGCGAACCTGATGGTGGGAAGTGTTGTGGTTGCGCCAAAAGGGACGACAGTATTTGGACGCCTGGTGAGTGCCTCGTCTGCAGGCAGGAGATCCGGCGGAGAACTGGAGCTAGATCTTACCGATATCGTGATCGACGGGCAGATGCATTCGCTCGCAACTTCGTCGCACCAGGTTCAAGGAGAAAGTTCCGGCGGTGAGGCTGCCAGCCAGACGGCACGAGGTGCCGGGACGGGCGCTGCGATCGGTGCAATGGCCGGAGGCGCTTCAGGCATGGGGATTGGGGCCGGCGCCGGCGCTGTTGCCGGCAAGATTTCGAGCGGAAACACGCGCGGCGAGAGAGTGAACGTTCCTGCCAACACCATGGTGGAGTTCACGCTCGAGCATCCGGTGCAATTGCCCGTTACAAAAGAGTAGTGCGTGAATGCGACAGTCGGCTTGCGCCAATCATGAAAAAAGGCAGGTCCCGACTTCTCCAGGACCTGCCGTTAGCCTTCGATGAGACGCCTGATTTTGTGGCTAACTAAAACGTGATGTGCAATCCGTACTGCAGTTCCCGGCCCGCATTCCCGACCACCGAGGTTGCCTGGCCAAAACCGTTCGTCAACGTTTGGTGACTAACGACGTTGTTGGCCGGGCTACACGGTGCATACAAGCCGGCAGCATTCGCAGGACCGCAATTCACGGTTGCGAAGGTAGCGCTGGCCGTTGCCAAACCGTTCGTCTGATCGCCACGGAAGTTCGCGTGATTGAATAGATCGAACAAGTCGATACGGAACTGCATCCTGACACGCTCGGTCAGTTTGAAGTTCTTATCAATCGACAGATCCGTATTCATTAAGCTAGGACCGTGACAATAGCCGCGCGGCTCCATGTTGGGCATGATCGTTCCGATCTGATAGCCCATGAGAGTAAAGGCATCCGGATTGGCAACCTGGTCGCCTTGCGATATGCCACAACTCTGTCCCGGCACAATCAGCGGACGCTGCATGCTTCTCTGGTTAGCATTGTTGAATAGCCCCTGGAGACCATCCCCGTACGCGGCTCCAGTCCTGAGGCTCGCATTCTCCTGCAGGCCGTTCTGATAGGCCGTCAGCGAATTACCCATCGCCTCGGTGGTGATGAGACCCAACTCCCATCCGCCCAAGGCTCCCCGGATCGCCGTGTTGGCGTGGGCGAGATCGGGCAAATAGTAGTTGAAGTTCGCGGTGAAGATGTGCGGCCGGTTGATGGCAGAATTGCCACGATCCAGGTTTGGATTCGTGGGATCGAGGAAACTCTCGGGACCGATGTTCCCTGAAGAATCGTCCAGAAGCACGTTCGCGATCGAATGCGACCACGTATAAGCCGCGGTCAATTGCGAGCGCTTGTAACGCGTCTTGAACAGAGCCTGCAAGGAGTGATATGTCGCATCACCCTGGTGGGTAAACCAGGTGAGCGCACTGGAGTAATTGTTGAATGCGTAGAAGCCGGCTTTCTGCGCATCCCCGTTGCTCATGAACGACGCGGCGAGCCAGTTCTGCGGGGCAATTTGGTTGATGTCGTAGCTCGAGGTCTGGTGCAGAGCGTGGTTTCCCACGTAGCCAAGTTCGAGCGTTGTATCTTTCGCCAGATTGCGCTGCACGCTGACGTTCCACTGGTACGAAACGGGAACGATGGCACGAGGATCCATACCTCCGGAGGGCGCCGCCCCTGGATTCAGCACAGCAGATCCACCATCCAGAGGTCGCTGGTAGTTGGCGGTAATGGCGAAGGGAGCGTTGTCGACCAGCGTATAGCGGCTGACGCGTTCGCGCTGAAAGAATTCACCAGCGCCAACACGAATTGCCGTATTGCCGTCTCCCCACGGATCCCATGCTACGCCTAGCCGCGGCGCGATCATGTGATTGTTGTTATTGATCAGCGCGCGGCCAGGACCGACCGATCCGGAACTGAAGTTTGTTCCGAACTGCGCGTTCGCGGCACTGCAAGGATCTACTCCCGCAACGTGCCATAAACCGTTGCAGGCATCCGAGGGCGACAGCGACGGATTGTAGAGCGAAGGCTGGAAGTTCGTGATCTGGTTGTCCGGTTGATACGGAGCATTCAGGAACGACCAGCGCAACCCGGCATCGATGGTCAGGCGTGAGTTCACCTTCCAGTTATCGGCAATGTAGAACTCGTCATCGTGCCAGCGCAGCTGCGCGCGGACGTTCGTCGAGGTCTCTTGCAGATTCCAGGCGGCTCCAGGAAGAAGAACATTCGCCAGGTTGTTGCCGGTCCCACGAATGGTTCCAGCGGCATCGGTGTAGGTGAGGTTTCCATCGCCCGTGGCGAAGATCGGACGTTCGGAGCTGGAGGTGCTTACATCCTCATTCTTTCCGTTCCAGCTCATCAGCAAGCCGAATTTCAGCGTGTGCCTTCCGATGATTTTCGAAGCATCGTCTTTCGCGACGTAGAGGTCGAGCGTGTTGTTCCACGGAGCGATAGACCAGTAGTTGTTACCACTGCCGTAGTTTCCCAGTCCACCCCACATGGTAGGAACACCAGCGGGATCGCGTTTAATCGACTGCGGGTACTCGGTCGGTATCGCCGAACTGATCGCATTCAGTAGAGCATCACCGTACAGACGGCCGTTTCCGGGATCAACTCCTCCCGGCGTGATGTTGATCCGGTTGTTCGAATAGGTGAATTCGGCATCATTCACCATCGTGGTACCGATCGTTCGAGTCCACTTTCCGACGATGCTCTTGGAGGGCTGGATCCAGTTGTCGTTTAATGCGGGAAACGGATCCTCACCCCAATAACCGGCGTTGTACGCGTTGTTGGACCACGTGTCCTGAGTAAAGCGGCCCATGAAAGTGTTGTGACTGTTCAGGTTGTAGTCGGCGCGAATGTTCTCCTGCCGCCACTTTAACGGAGTTGCCAAAGACGCGGACCAGTTATTTCCATTCACCATTGCCTGGTTGGGCAAAGGATATTTCTGTGCGAGTAACAATCCTGCTGCACTCGGATTCGCGATCTTCAGCGGATTTCCTGCGGCCTGAAGTGCAACCGGAATCGTGGGAGCGGGTTCTCCGCAGCTTTCGCCTTGAGAGAAATCGCCTGCGGCTTCGGCCGTGGTGGGAACGCAAGCGGTTTTCGTGATGCCACGAATTTCGTGGTTCCACTCCTGGCTCCAGAAGAAGAACAATTTGTTCTTGAGGATCGGACCCCCGAGGGAGTATCCCCAGTCGTTGCGATTTACCTTGTCCTTGCCATCATGAGCGAGTGTCTGTCCGGAGGTATCGGCAATCGCGGTTCGCTGTGCTGCAAAGTACGTCCGGGCATTGAGAGCAGTGTTTCGGCCGCTGTACAAAATGCTGCCGTGCCAATCGTTACTCCCGCTGCGCGTGACGATATTGATAACACCACCTGCAGCCTGGCCATACTCTGCACCATAGCTGTTGCGAAGCATCTTGAATTCCGCGATCGATTCGATCGAGGGATAGATCAGGATCGTGCGGTTCGAACCGGTGTCATTGTTGTTGGCGCCATCAACCAGATAGAGGTTGTTGGTAGTCGCGTTTCCATTCACGGAGAAATCAACTCCGCCCTGTAGACCTTTATTCTTGCTGTCGAAATTGTTGGCTGCGGAAACTCCGGGCTGCATCTGCGTCAACTGAACGAAGCTGCGGCCATTCAGAGGCAGTTCGCGAACCTGCTGTCCCTCGACGGTTTCACCGAGAGATGCGTTGTCCGTTTGCACCTGGATGGCATTGGCTTCTACATCCACGTGCTCCGTGGTGCTGCCAAGTTGGAGTTTCACGTCCACCATGGTGGTAGTGGCCGCGTGGACTTCTACGGCATTGGTGACCGACTCCTTGAAGTTCGGAGCCTTGACGGCTACTTGATAGGTACCTGCCGGCAACGCTTCAAACCTATAGTCGCCGCCGGAATTTGTGTTCTGTGTACGGGCAGCACCCGTTGCAGTGTTGGTGACCGACACGGGAGCATCTGGCACGACCGCTCCGGTTTGATCTGTAACCGAACCCGCAACTATGCCGGTAGTCACCTGCGCAAAGGCAGATAACGCCAGGCAAGCTACACAGAAAAACAGCGAAACGATAGAACGCTTCATCGGGTCTCCTGCTTCTCTTTCTGTGCCGATTTGTCGGCATTCTCTTTTTTGTCGATAGAAGCCCACCGCCCAGGCCGGGAGTCGCAGTGGAAGGTACAGAAGTTCAAGCTAGCTTCTGTTGTGAACGAGGGAATCGTGCTTCTGCTCCTGATGTTCTGTTCTCTTTTGCGCCGCTCGCGAACGAGCGGGCGCGGAGTGAAAGCCCGATCCAGCTACTCGATCTGCAGGAATTCTGAACTATAGGTGGAAATACGCAATATCCACTTGACGATGTTTTCGTATGACCACTACGATTTGGCGTTATGAGAAGAGTTCCTTCCGGGATCGTCCCAATTCTTTCCGTGGATCGGCGAATAGCGAAACCTCTGCAGAACCAGATTTACGATGGCTATCGCGCTGCCATCGTCGAACGCAGATTGCGTTCAGGACAACGGGTTCCTTCCACGCGCGTACTTGCTGCCGAACTCGGCGTCTCCCGTATTCCGGTTTTGAATGCTTATGCGCAACTTCTCGCCGAAGGTTACCTGGAGAGTCGCGTAGGCTCGGGGACGGTGGTATCACGTTCGCTACCGGAGCAATTTGGTCTGGCAAAGCCGAGGCGGGCGAATTTGATCGACTCGCGCTCGCGGCCTCGTCCAGTCTCGAAAAGTGCCCTGAGCCTGCAGCCGCTGGGAATCGTGCCCTGGGCGCTTCGTCAAGGAGCATTTGGAGTGGGGCAGATTGCCTTTGATTCGTTTCCGTCCGCGACCTGGTCGAGACTGATCGTCCGTCACAGCCGCAATTGCGAACGCAGCAATTTGCATTATGGAGGGACGATGGGCTCACAAGATCTGCGTGATGCGATCGCGACGTATCTCGGAGCAGCACGAGGAGTACGCTGCGATGCGCAACAGATCATGGTGGTCAGCGGTTCCCAACAGGCGCTGGAACTCTCCGCACGCGTTCTACTCGATCCCGGAAGTCGAGTGTGGATTGAAGAACCGGGTTATCCGCTGGCACGTCACGTGCTTACCATGCATGCGGCACAGATGATTCCTGTTCCGGTTGACGAAGAAGGTCTTGACGTTGAGGAAGGCATCAAGCGCTGTCGCAATGCACGCGCGGTTGCGGTGACGCCGTCGCACCAGTATCCGCTTGGTGTCACGATGAGCGCGTCGCGACGCTTTCAGTTACTGGAGTGGGCAGAAGCTTCTGGCGCCTGGATTCTCGAGGACGACTACGATAGCGAATACCGCTACGAGAGCAAGCCGATCGCGTCGTTGCAGGGGCTTGATTCACATTCTCGCGTCATCTACATCGGGACGTTCAGCAAGGTGTTGTTTCCATCATTGCGACTTGGATATATCGTCCTTCCACCTGACCTGGTGGACCACTTCGCAGCGGTGCGTCGCGCGATGGACTTGGGTCCGCCGGGATTTCTGCAGTCCGTTCTCGCTGAGTTCATCAGTGAGGGACATTTTTCCAGGCACATCCGGCGAATGCGAATTTTGTATGCCGAACGACGAAACGTATTAGTCGAATGCTTGAAGAAGGAGTTCGGGTCGTCGGTGCAAGTTCGCGGTGGCGAAGCAGGAATGCACCTTGTAATCACATTCTCCAAACGAGTTCATGACCGCGAGATGACGCGCACTGCGGCACATCACAACCTATGGCTGTTGCCCCTTTCGACGTGTTATTTCGGAAAGCCCGCGCTTGAGGGCTTCATTCTCGGGTTTGCCAGCACGCCGACACACCAGATACCGGGCGCTGTACGCAAGTTGCGAGACATCCTGATGTGAGTAACGCCGGACTTTAATGCGATCGCGGCGGGACGGAAGTGCTCACTATGGTGGTATTGGGATAGTAGTGAGCGAGGATTTCATGGAAATCGGCACCGGCTTCGGCCATCGCTCTCGCTCCCGCCTGGCAGAGTCCAATTCCATGACCCCGGCCCACGCCTTCCAGAAGCACTTGCTCGCCCTCGACCTTCACGGTGAAATCATCGCTCGGGACGGTACTCCAGCCGAGTCGACGCACGAGTCGCAGACGTGCAGTCTCGTCGGTCGGGCGAAGCTCCGATGCATCCCTGCCGGAGATTCGGCTCGACCAGCGTGCCGGATGCGACTGGCAGTACCTGCATTCGACCCTATAATAAGGATAGGAGCCGGAGGAGAGGCCGAGCTCAGCCGGAGTGTGCGTGCGTCCGCTACAACTTCGGGTGTACATCGGCGCAAAAACGTGAGCCTGATAGGTCAACACCTGCCCGCGTGTTGCTTCAACAGCCTTCGAAACATCGCTCTTCGGACCGGGAACTTCGCGCAGGAACTGGCAATGAGTGGTGTCGCAGAAATCAAACTCTTTGTGGCGTCCAGCCCCGGCCACAAGATAAGAGCGCGTGGCAATTGCCTGTGCTTTCAAAGCTTCTAACGGAGTGCCAGGAGAACTTTCTGCCGCCACAATAGACGCGACCGCCGTTTCGAGGTCCATGGTCACGACTGGCACGAGTTCTGCGCCACTAACGCTGACCTCGATGGTACCGCGATAGCGGCGCGTGATCCGGCCGGGAACAGTCAATTCGAAGGCTGCGGGCTCATTCAGACGGCCAGAGATCGTGACGCGATCTGTCTTCACGCTGCGGGTTCCGGCGGACACAATCAGCTGCCGTCCGGAGAGCCTTATGTGCGCCGTCGAGATGCCGGAGCTCCTTTCGAGAACAATGGATTGCTGATTTGCGCGAAGAGTGAGGGCGGAGATGCCGGGTGCACTCACGTTGAGTTCCTGTGGATGAAAGAGGCTGAAGACGCCGATGGTGACCGTCGCGTTCGGCGACTTATCTGCATTGCGGTGGGCCGATGCGACGGGCGTCAAGGCAGCAGCGAAAAGCACTGCCGCTGTGGTCGCCGCAAAGGTTCTACTGGCTGATTTCTGGATTGCTACTCTCCGATGCGGTTCAATATCGCTCCAGCCGTTTTCGCCGCTTGCGCACCCGGAACACCATGGACGCGCACCAACAACAGGATACGTGGTTCATCGGCAGGCCAGAGTGTCAAAACGAGTCCATCACCTGGTGCGCGCTTCGCATGAGTGCACGGAGCGGTACCGGTTTTTACCAACGCCTTGCTGTGTAGGAGAGTATGGTCGACGGCGGCTCCGGTTCCCTGTCGCGCGGACATGGCCATACCGCTAAGAATTGTTCGTACACCGGGCTGTTCACGACGATTGAGCAGCTCCAGGTAGGCTCGCGAAAGTCTTATCGGTGAGATTAACCATTGGTCGCCGACGCCGATCAACCCCGGCCCACTCGCGGAGGATGCTGGAGACTGGATCCCGAATTGAGTTGCTGTAAGAGACACCTCATGCAGGTTCAGTGTTGCCGCGAGCATCTCGAAATACGAATTGCAGGAGTACGCGATTGCCGTTTCGAGGTTCACGTGTCCGTGTCCACGCGGACGCCAGCATCCCGTGGCCGTTCCACGACACACGTGTTCAGGATAAGCGAATCCGTGCTGTTCGCCATACGCGAGGGCAGTGAAGGGTTTCACCAGCGATCCAACTGGAATCGGAACATCTGGATTCTCCCACCGCGACGCCAATACTCGGCCCGACTTCACGTCGAGCAACAGGAACGAAAGATCGGGATTGGGGAATTCGCGGTCCAGTGCTTCGGCCGTCGATTGCGAGAACAGGGAATTCTGCTCGGTGGCGACCGCACATGCGCCGGTACCCGAGAGCAACAAGGCAATCAGGGTCAAGCAGAGCAGGAGCGAGAAGTTTCTTAACGCGACCATTGGTAAGTGACAGTCTGGTGTACCTTATCTTTGTCAGCGCGAATCACAATTCTCTCGGTAGCCAGCGACTTCCATGAGCTGCTGATGGTTGCGATGGTGCCCGAAAAGAATTGCGGTTCGCGAGTCGTGTCCTGGCCGTTGCCGGCGCCCGAACTGGGGTGATCAACGACATCAGTCAAACGGGAAAAATTCGCGCGCTCCCCCTCGTGATTGAATCCCCCAAAGAATTCTGCTGGTGGGCGTTCGGACTTGCGGCTGAAATTGGAGAGCATCTGCGTAGCCAAGGCCGGATCGTCACTGATCAGCAGATACTTGCCGCGTACCGACGCAGCAAGCGGTGACAAGCCATCCAGTTCCTGATAACCCGATCGGGCCTGCCATTGAATACCAAGGAGACTCGCGGTCAGGCCGGGCCGCACGAAGTTCGCAACCGCCGACTGTACTTCATTTTCATTCCAGTCGGAAGCGGCGACCAGAACGACCGCTGAACGGATGCGCACGAATACGCCTGCTCGATCACGTTCGGTGGATTGCACTACAAGCGCGGCTCGGACCTGCGTCTTCTCGAGCAAGGCTTCCAGCGCGGACTTTTCCTGCTTAGCAATGCGCTCAACCGGAGCCTGATCGATGCGCGTCTCAAGATCGGCGCCTCCGCCAACTTCGCCCGAGGTCAGTTGCACCTGAGGCGCCGTTTCGGACGCGGGTGCCGCGCCTACGTGCGGCGCCAGGAGCTTGGTGGTTAGAAGTTCGAAGCATGTGTCCGAAGAAGGATTTGCCAAGGCCTCGTAGAATCCGGCGTTGTCGGGAACGAGACGTACGACATCCGCCGTCGCGGCTAGAGCGTCGGCAGAAGGAATCGATTCCGGCTCGGCCTTTCGAATGAGAGCGCGTTCCTCGCGGAACTGCCTGCCTGAAAGAAAGAGATCAGAAACGGCAGCAGAATAGTGGGAGAGATCGGTGATGTTCTGCTGTACCCAGTAGGTTCGGAAATATCCGTCAGGAACGATCTTAGTGAGATTGAGCACCATGCGAAGATCGCCGGCTTGCTCCGACGCAGCAGTAGCTTGCGAAAACCACTGTTCGCTTTCGACCGTGTGGTCGGGAGCTTTGGACATCAACTGCAAGGCGCCGGCGATCAAATCTTCTCGTGTAGCGAGGATCAGGTAATCGCCGGAAACGGCGAATGCGACCTCTCGCTTCGATTCCGGATCGCGCCGAATGTAGAACGTGACGTTGCCTGCGCTGCGCGGCTCGAACTTTGAACGTGTCTGCCATAAAGTTGTCTGCATCGCTTTTGCCGAGGGCAGATGCGTGATGTAGAGGAACTGCAGCTTGCCAATATCGTAAAGTGCGAACGCACTGCGATCACCAGCGACCTGCGTAAGAAAACCCATGTCGGGCGGAAGCCCGGCCGCCGTGGCAAATTGGTCGCTCGCACCTTTTAACCGCAAGAAGAGACGCGACCTTGAGAAGACTTCATAGCTCGTGCTGGTAAGCCATTGCTGTTTTTCGGGCGAAGAATTCCAGGTCCCCAACAAGGAAGAGAAATCTTTAGCCTCAAGGTAGAGGAGCGGGCCCGCAGGCACGTACTTGGAGAGCGGCTGCTCGGCGGGAGCGGCAATCTGGTAAAAAGCCCAGCCAAATCCGACCGAGGCGACGGCAATGAGAAGGAGTGCTCCGATTCGCTTCATTGCTTCACCGAACCTTTCGTACCAGAGACGGCAACTGGAGGAGTACCACGCGCCACCAGGCGAGGACGAACCACGCGATCCTGCTCCAGAGCCTCGTGGAAGATCGGTTGACGCGCGGCGTTTTCGCGCTGGATGCGCAACACGGCTTTTGCGTCAGCAATCTTTCGGACAAGTGCCGTGCGTGCTGCCGGTGAGGATTCCAGGCGCCTTGCAAGATCGTAATAGGAGACGGCTTCGCTCAAGCGGTCGAGTCGCATCATTACCTCTGCGACTTGTTGAGCAGTCTCAGCCTGCTGGGCGCGAGTGAGCTTCGTCGTCGAAATCGCCTGCATGTTGACATCTGACTCTTGCGCATAATCAGCGTTCTCGCCCGCGTCGATGATGCCTTGCAGGTTGTCGGAAGAGGAAACGTTGCGCAGGAATTGCCGCTGCAATAGCGGTTGTAATACAGCAATCGCGAATTCATCGGAATGTATCGCAGTGGCGGCACGGAAGAGAGGAAGGCGAGCTTCTTCGCGGTGCGGGAAGTCGGCAATACAGCGGGTGAGGAGTTGAAGGCGAAGGTGCGGATCAGAAGTGTTTTGCGCCGCTATGATCCGTGCTTCATAGAAGTAGAACTTATCTGCCAATGCCGCGGTGACTGCGCCAGGAGCGCCGGAAAGCAAGTTCAGCTCGGCACTGCCAAAATCGGAGTGGGGCTGCCCGGCAAGAGCAACGGCCGCTTGTATCCGTAAGTCATACGAGCTTTGGGTGCCCGAGGCGATGGAGGCCAGCGAAGTCCGCGCCACCGAAAGATCTTTCGCCGATGCCAGTTGGGCCTTCGCAAGCCGCAGTCGATAGGAAGGTTCCCACGGCGCCGACTTCACTAACTGCTGGAGGAATTCAACGGCTTCCGCGTTGTGTCCGGTTTTTTCCAGCAGGGCCGCCGCGGGTTCTAGGTTCTCCAGTGGATTGCCGACTGCCACCACCAGACGATGGAGCAGTTCGAGTGCGCCAGGCATATCGCCGGCAGCGATCCGAATTTCAGCTAATCCGAGGAAGTTCGCCGCGTTCAGTTGGTGCTCTTCAATCTCGCGGGCGAACACAAACTCCAGGACGGTGCGCGCCTCCTGCTTGTTTCCGTTCTCGAATAACTTTCGCGCTGCGACTCTAAGAACCTCGTTGGGCGGAGCGCTGCCCGGGTCAGTGCGGAACGCAGAGATCTTCGCGTCCAATGTTCCCAGCTTGGCCGCCGCCTGCAACTCCAAGGGGACCAAGGATGCAGATTGTGCATCGCGAGTCTGCTTCGGTAGGGCGTCGATGGCCGATGCCGCGGGACCGAACTGATGCGAACGCACAAGGTATTCGATCCATCGCACCTGCCACGAAGCAAGCTCTTGCTCGGCATTATCGCGCGCGATGCCAGTGAGTCTGTCGGCAGACTCCCGCTTCGATTCGAGGATCCGTTGATAAATGACGTCTCGACGTACGATGGGAATCCAAGAGGCAGTCGCGACGTCAGCAAGCACCGTGGTCGGATCGCTCGCGGAAGAGGATAGACTCACGAGCCAAGCTGCGCCACCCGCGGGGTCGTCGTTCGCAGCATAAACAGAATGCAAGATCGCATTGGAACGGTAGCTGCCATTGTGACGAAGATAGCTGCGCACGATCAACTCCGCCTGAGGCTTCAAATCCACAAACAGTTTGCGCGCAGCCAATTGATCACAGGTTCGACCAAAGTCCGCCCAGAACGTTTCTGGTACCCGCTCGCCGTTGATCTGATTTGCGAGCACGGCGAAAGCGGCCTTCCACTGCGCGAGTGCCGATGCATGGTCTCCCTGGCGATAGTAGGCCAAGGCAAGGCTGTCGATTACGGCCGGCTGGTTTGGACTGAGTTCGAGTGTGTGGTTGTAATCAGTGACGGCGCGCTTGATATCTCCTGAACTCGCGTAATAGTCCGCCAGCGTGAGATAGCCGGAGGCACTGGCCGGGCTCTGTTCGAGAATTGCCGGCAGGAAATCTTCCGGAGTACCCTGTTTGGTCGTTCCAAGATATTCCCCGTAGCGCGAACCATAGTAGAACCAGATATTGCCGGCGAGCTGCTGTTGGCGGTCCACAGGCTTGCCCAGACGCGTACCGATAGGGTCGTCGCCAAGTGCGGCTAGGAATTCGCTGTTCACCTCAGCCGATGGTTCTGCGTAGTAGAGGCCCACGATAGAGTTGTATGCCCTGCTCCAGACGGGAGTTCGGGCGCGTCCGCGAGATTGCACCATGGAGTGTGAGAGCGTGGCGCCGCCGTTCGACACTACATAGCTTGCCGCCTGTTCTCCCCAACCGGTATTCCATGCGGACGCCACGCGGACAAGTTCCTGGGATTGTCGGGTGAGCAATAATGCAAAGAGTCTCTGTTGTCGCTGATTGTCCAGGCAATTCAGGGACACGCTTTGGAGGACCCTCAGCTCATTTGCCGGATCGGGGGCCGCGCGATATGCATTGGCGGCGGCGAGCAAGGGAGTAACACGATTATCAGGCTGGATAACACCGGCATAGCGTTCAAGGTTTTCGCCAAGCTCCGAGAACAATCCCCGCTGGCGTTGTAAATCGATGAACCTCTGCAGATTGCCGCCATCCTGGGCAAGTGAGCGGCGCTGCATCAACAATTCGTAACGCCATAGCGCCTCCTGATAGGCGAGAGCTCCACTTTGAGCTAGCGGAATCGCAAATTGATCGATGTCATTGGAGCTCATGCCGGCGCGCTTGCCCTCGGCGAAGTGCGCGAATGCGAGCCGCTCCTCCGGCGTGTAATAGGAGTTCTCGGTATTCCCCATCTCCTGGAGGGCGGCCGTCATTCCATTGCGCGCGGTTTCTGTCCGAATGTGGCGTACATTCTCCCTCCACTCGGAGTCGGTAATTCCCGCGAGTCCCTGCTTTTCGATCTGCTCCTTCAGTACCGGAATATCTGCGGAAGCGGCGGAGACAGCCTTCTGCAGGACTTCGTAAGCCTGCGAGTACTGGCGCAAGCGAGTCATGATCTGCACGTAAGTTTTCGCGCCCGGATGGTCATCGGTAACGGCGAGAAGATCGGGTCCTGCAATGCTGATCCCTTTTTCGGCGAAGCTCCGGGCCTCCGAGAGCATGCCCCAACCTTCGAGTCGTCGCGCGACCTCGAAATAATTCGCGGCACTTTCGGGACGTCCCGTAACCAACGCGGCCTCAAGCGCCTCAACGGTCTGCTGGGTTTTTCCCTGACGAGCTCGCACTGTAGCCACCTTCTCCATCCATTGCGGTGCTTTGTAGGAAAGCTGGTAGATGCGCTCGTAGTCAGAGGCGGCCTCATCGAAGCGCATCAACCGCTCTTCCAGTCCTGCGCGGGCGATGAGCAAGTCAGTGCGATCGGGACGAATGGTGATGGCTTTGGCGTAGGTATCGATGGCGGCCGGATAGTCCTCGAGGTTCGTCTGAATTTGCGCCAGCACCATGGACCAGCGGTAGTCACGCGGAGACCTGGCGACCGTCTTCACATAAAAATCCGTGAGTTGCTGCTGACGCTGATAGCGCAGCGCGTAAAGAGCAGCCTCCGTGACGAGCGACTCATCTTCAGGATAGCTATTGATGAGTTCGATGTACTGATCGATCGCACCGGAGTAATTCCTCATCCTGGTGAGCGACGGAATGAGGCCACGACGCAATGTTGCGATCTGGGCTTTGCGCGCATCAGCGGAAAGAGACGTATCGACGCGAAATGCGGCGATCTTGTCGAGGTAGAATTGTTGTAGTCCGGGGTCATCGCCCGCTTGCGCGTAAGTATCAGCCATGGCTGCCAGGTACTCGCCGTTGTAAGGAGAATCCTTAAGCAAGGCCGACAACAAATCACGCGCTTCCTGAAACTGTTTGGCTTCGGTCAGCTTGCGAGCGGCCTCGAAGTCGAACTGACGGCTCAGGTCCGGGTAGGCGTTTTTTGCTGCTTCACGAAGAACCGAGATCGCCTGCGCCTGCATCTTCATGCGCCAGTAGAAATCCACGGTGGAGCGCACGACCCCGAGGATTCTTGGATTTTCGCGATAGAGCGCTTCCACGTTCGTCTGTGCTGCAGGCGAAGTCTTTTCGACTTTCGTACAACCGAATGAGGGAATAACGAAGTTGCAGGCGAGTGACGGGATCGGTTGTGAGGGCGGCCTGCTTCTCCAACGCATGCTGACGAACATCTTCGAGTGACTTCTGTTGTGCAAGCGTTTCCAGATCCTCGGCCTGCTCAATCGAAGTGGTGCTGCTGACGAGAGAGTCGAGAAACGTCCCCATCTCCTGCTTGCGGTTCTGCGTTTCCAGCACCTTCACCCGCAGCTCGACGCTCGTCATCGACGGATTCGGCGGCACGGCAACTCTAGCCGTTGCCTGATCGACGATGTCGCGGAGTTTTGGCCGCCGCGCCAGTTGCAGCAGTCGATTCTCCGCTGCCGGTTCCGGCGTTGCGCTGAGCGCTCCTTTTACGTATTCGTCGATCGCATGCGGGTAATCACGCTTGCTTTCGTAAATTGCGCCGGCCTCATAGGAATAGAGACTCGGATTACCGAGACGCTCACGACCGAGCGCCAAGAGACGAAGCGCATTGTCGAAATCAAAATAGTCCCAATAGATGGTGGCGGCGTCGAGATACCCAGCGCTCTGCCCAGGTGCGACCTGGGGAATACGCTCCCAATAGGGCGCAGCCTTCGCGAACAGATCACGATCGGCATAGGTGTCGCCGATCCGCCCCATGAGCTCTGTGTTGCCGGGGTTGGCCTGGAGCAGCCTGTCCTGAATTTGTGCAGCAATCTCGGTGTCAGCGGGATCGAAATAAGCAAGCGAGCGGTATACGGATGCCGCCGTGGCTCCGATTTGGGTTTCCGCCGGATATTGTGCAGCGAGCACTTTCAAGACCGGGGCGCTGGCTTCGAAATGCGAATGCCACAACTCACCATTGGCGAGAAATGTGGCAGCCGCAGGATTTTTCTCCCAAGCAGCGGGATCGGGCGCACTCTGCCGTATCGCGGCCAGTTCGGAGTCGAGCGTGCCGCGCCGCGAAAGGAACTCGAAGAACTGATTCCGCAGCGCCGGCTCCTCAAACCAGTGCTGGCGGAGAAGGGCTTCCCAAGCCGCGGGATCGTGAGTTTCCCGCGCCTGGTAGGCGGAGAGCAAATTGCGGACGAAGACGGGATTGTGCGGGAAGCGCTCGTTGGCATACTGGTTCAGGCGGAGATAGAGCTGAGGTCCACCGCCGACGACATTGTTGAAGTAACGCTCAAGGTCGCTTCCGTCAAACGTCTTTACCGCTTCGCGCGTCAGTTGCTCAAACTCAGAGTTTCTCTTCTGCCGCAGATAGAATCGGGCCAACTTGTCGTACCAAGACTTATCTGAGAATCGCGCGATGGCACGACGGTAAACTTCTTCCTGCTCGCTTCCGAGCCGGTTCTGATCGACGAAAACGGCGAGACGTTCGTAAAGACCTGGGTCGTCGGGGTTGCGATCGATTTCCTTTCGAAGCACCGCCAGCGCCGGCAGTACCTGTTTGGTCTCGGCGAGACGCGCCAGGTAGCGTTCGAGCACTCGCGCATACTCGGGCGAACGTGCGCCCCTCTGCTGCGTGGGCGTAGCTGTTGTGCCAAGCTGAAAAGAATCGCTTGCTCGATGACGGCCGTTGGCGACTTGGTCAGTTGACGCATCTGCGCTTGATTCGTCGCCTTCGCCACCATCGCCATCGGCGTCTCCGTTCATGTTGCTGGCGCGGGAATTGGGCACATAGCCATCTACGGATTCGGAAATCTCTCCGGATCCGAGCGGAACATTCTGAGCTTTGGACGCCAGCTCTTTCAGCACGGAGTCGTAGATCGCAAACTCATTCGTGGTGTCGCCTTTGCGCGAGAAGGCGTCCGCCATGAGCAACGCGACCGAGGTTCGCTCCGAGGCGTTGGGAAAACTCGCCAGAAACTCGCGGCCGCCTTGAATAACGGCATCGCTCTCGCCCGAGTTCGAGTAGAACTCGAGGAGCTGTGCACGCAGCCCCGGGCGACGAGTAGAGTTCGGAAATTTCGAATCGAGGACGGAAAGCAATTCGGCGGCACGAGACCGATGAAAGTAAGGAACGGCGCGCAGCTCTTCCTCGGAGTATTGCGCAGCAGGATGCGTCGAATTCAGAATGAGAGACAGGATGCCGTTCATATACCCCGGGCCTTGGTCCATGGTGGCGATATCGCGATACATGGAAAGATCGCCAGATCCAATCCGTATGGGTGTTTCGGGTGCTGTCAGCAGGATGCTGGTAAGGCCGGCGATCGCGATCTCCTGCGCATCCGGCATTCCCTTACTGTTGTAGAGAGCGAAATAGTAGCGAGACGATTCTGGATAGGCGTGGATGTCCTCGAGCAGGCGCGCGCACGTGTAGAGCTCCTGCGATGTCCATGGCGAATTCCGCGCATCCTTGTGCAGGCGCAGATCGGCGATTGTCTGCTGCGCGACTTCTGTCTTGCCTTGCTGCTGATAGTAGTAGAACAGGCGCGCGGTGGCATTGAGGTCTTCAGGGTTCGCTAGCAGCGCGGCGTGCGCGTTGTCGCGGAATGCTCGCAGATTCTGCGTGTCGCGCAGCAGATCGAAGTAACTCTTCACCAGCTCTGGATCCCAAAGCGGCTGGAAGCTTTGTTCGTAGACAGATAAGCCCGCGCGCACGGAGCCCTGGCGATATTCGACCATGGCTCTGGCTTTTACCGGGAAGACCTGATCGTTGGGAAACCGCTTGTGGTAGTCGGCAATAAGCTGGCCGGCGGCGGCATATTCTTTGTTCGCGATCAAAAATTGCAGAAAGCGCGCATATAGCGAGACCTCCTGCGGATAGCGTGCGATCCAGGCCCGATACTGAGTTATGGAAGCATCCTTGGGCAATCCTTGCGCCTGAATCACGCCGAAGATGCGCTCGAATGCCTGCCAGGAACGCTGCTGTTCAACAGGTATGAGGTTCTCCACCGCGTCGGGCGAAGAGTTGGCGAGAAGTGAGAGCGTGTTTATTTCATCGAGCGGCCGCAGCCGGCGATGATAAAAGTCGGCGAGCGCAAACTGTGCATCAGCCTTGTCCGCGGAGTTGTCGAGATAGGCCTTCCAGTCCGATTCGGCAGCGTTGAAGTCGAGCTGCTGCTCGTCTTCGAGCGCGCGCAGCGAATACAGCTTAGCATTATGAGGCTGAGTCTTGATCAGCTCGCCCAGCGCCGGCCGAGTTTCGCTCGGGGGACGGCGGAATGCGACGGCGCCGCCGGGCAGCGACATCATGCGGAAGAAGGCGGCTTCGATTGCGCTGCGGGCTTCGAGGTTGCGAACCCACGAGGGCAACTCGGCGGCCGCCGAGAGTGCGACCAGCGACGCCGCCAGCACGAGAAGCCGTTTGTGTCGCGGTGACAAATCAAGGAAGCACTTCAATCTGCACCTCCCCGCTACCAATGTTGTGGGCAATGTCCTCGGCGGTAACGGTCAGCTTGTAACTGCCGGGAATCGTATTTTCGGGAATCGTAAGCAGGCCGGTGTTGGCAGCCGCTCCCGGATTCCATCGCAATGCGACCGGCGCCGCGCCTTGCATGCGGGCTACCAGCGAGCGCGTGCTTTCCGAAGCGCTGGCTTTCACGTCAATCGTTTGTCCGCGCTGAAAGCGCTTGCGCTCGAGCCTGATTTGCACGACCGGCGGCTTGCTGGCGATTACGAACGTCTTGGACTCGCGATAGGTATGCCCGGCACGGTCTCGCAGGATCAGACGAACAGTGTAGGTGCCGTCCTGCATGTCGGTGGGTGCGAGGAAGCGAGTCTGCCAGATGTCTTCTGAAGAGAGATGCCGGAGTGGCTGCACCAGTCCAAAGGGAAATAGTGCGATGACGGAGGTGATCGACTCGTCAGTCTTCACGCGCAAAATCGGATCACCCGGGCGAATCACTCGCGGCCGCAATAGCGCACGTGGAACCGCGAGAAACGAAGTGTAAGGAGTCACGAACTTGTATTGCCGTGCAAGTCGAATGATTTCGTCGATCGTCGCCTGATCTTCGCCATCTCGCTCGATCTTTTCCAGCAGAGCGTCGACGCGCGCCCGCGCCCACAATCGCGGCAGCTGAGGGTGGTCAAACGATTCCCGAGGCAGATTGATGGTGCCGTTCATCTGCACAGGCGCTCCGTCACGAACGCCGTGCACGGCGAAGCTTACATTCTCCTGCGGTTTCTGATAGCGCCCGACCCACGACGCCAGCGAACCTGAGAATGTCGCTGCCTGGAGCGGGTAGACTGTGTCCACGGCCGATTCCGGCGCCACAGACAGTCCGAGCTGCCCTATCGGGCTGCGACCAATCTTCGACAGGAAGGAGTTCAGCTTGAACTCCATGGGCTCGGTCGAAAGCACGTGTTCGAGTAAGCCGTCTTGCCGAGCGAGCATCCGGAATAGAGGCAGGTTTGCATCGTCACCGACCGCCAGAATGTACGTGCGCGGACGCTGAGTTTCAGGGAGTTGCTTCCATGCCGTCGCGTACCAGGAGGCCAGTTTCCCATTTTGTATGGATCCGCGCGTTGCTCCACCATCGCTAAGAATCACCAGATAAGGATTCGAAGTGGCGGGAGCCGCAGCCTGCTGCAAGCCGGCCTGAAGTGCATGTTGAATATCCGTGCCGCCTCGCAGGCGGCTGGCGCGAACTGCATCGATGGCGCGCTGAACGTTGGCGGAATCGGCTGGACTACTGGGAAAGACCTGCGTTTCCGTATTGAAGAGGACTAAAGCAAACCGATCGGTTGGACGCAGAGTGTGCAGCAGAGTTTCAAGGGCCTGGTAACTCCGCTCCAGCTTTTCCCACTGCATGGAGAGTGAGGTATCGAACAAGATGATGACGGTTTTCGGAGTGCCGCTCTGGGCTGACCTGCTTTCAGGCGTCGATGACGCTCCCAACCCAAGCAGCGCTTCTGCTTCAAAGAAGCCTGGCTCGCTGGTGCCGCGCACGGGCGCGGTCTCAGTTGGTGAAGGCTGACCGCTGACCGGGTTTCGGTAAGTCAGGACTTGCAGAGTGTCAGACGCGGCCGGATCAAGATCGAAGGTGATCGCGAAGTCCTCGCCGAGATTCACGTTCTGCCCTTCGAAGTGTCCCGTGACCAGATGAGGCGTGCTCTGATCTATCTGTAGCGGAAAGATTCTGGCTGGCGCCGCGAAATTGCGGATGGAATGCGCCGTATGCAGTTCAAAGTTGATGCGGAGATGCCGCGCCACTTGTGCCTGATACGCATCCGGCCGGAGCGGAATCGCGAAGTACGATTTCAGATTCTCGACCGGAATAGACTCGTGATACTCGATCTCCAGCCGCTTGGTTCCATAGGCCGGAATGGGAGTGATGCGAGCGCTGAATACCGAACTCCGCTTGGCTTCTTCCGAACCACGCTCTCCCATCTGCAGCAACCCGGGATCGATCGCCTGCTGCTTCAGTTGGTTGTAAATTTCTTCTGCGCGTTTGCGCTCGAGGATCACCGCGGGCAGCCGCACTGGCCCATCCCAGGTGGCAAAGTCGGAGATGGTCGCGTGGCTGGGCAGAGCAAAGATGTAATTCCCTTCCTCGATTGCGCCCGTATGATTGGCAAAGATCTGGCGCACGAAGACACGAGCGTCCCCGTTGTCGATACGGATGGTGATCTCCATCTCTTCAAGCGACAGGATGGCCGCATTCGGTTGCTGCTTGTCGCGAGGAACAAGCACGCCAGCGTCGCCAAACAGCGGCATGGAAGCGAGCAGCGCAATGAAAGACGACAGTAGTAGTTTCTTCATGAGTGCAGCTTCTGCTCTGGTATTCGAACCAGGCCGTTGTCTGTACCGACATAGATGTAGCCATTTAGGGCCGCCAGGGCGGTCACGTTCAGTGACGGCAGCCCATCGTTGATTACAAACCAGCGACCGGCGTTGCGATCGAGAACATACAGACCTTGTCCCAAGGTGCCGACGAGAACGTACTGCGGAGTGGCCAGCATCGCGTTGGGATTCACTTCGAACTCGCCGGTAGCCGTTTCGAGCGAATGAAATTTCCCGGACTGATCGAGTTCCAGTATCCCTGAACCGTAGGTGCCTACGAGCCAACCGGTACTCGTGGGTATAACGGCCGTGATCCAGTTGTGCTTCAGGTTGGAGTTGGCAGTCGTAAAGTTTGCAGCGATATCGCCCTTGTTTAAAAGGGAGATTCCGCCGAGCGTACCTGCGAGAAGGTCGTCGCCAGAAACACCAAGCGCATAGACATGGTTGTTCACCAATCCATGGAAGGCGTACATACTGCGCGCGCCACTCGCATCAAGGAAAGTCAGACCGGCAGGCGTGGCGAGCACCAGGCCATCGCGATAGTTCGCGACATCCGTAATATGGTCGGCGATGAGTCCGTCAGCTCGCGTCAGGATCTGTTGTTCGCTCGCTGCATTGTCGAACCGAACCAGACCATTGGCGGTGGCAACATCGATGGCGCCCGTCTTCGCGTCCGCCAGAATACGGTTCACGCAGAAAATGTGCTCATCTTCTACGTGGCGAACGTGATTGTTATCGGAGGCCACAACATCCAGGCCACGGTCAAAATAGCCGACCCACAATCTCCCACCCGCATCAGCGGCCAGGGCTGAGACGTTGCGGTCGCTCAATACACCGGAACGTGCCTCCAGTACGCGCCGCCACGTGAACGAGTGCGGTGGCATACGATAGAGACCGTCACGAGCTACCGCGAACACCTGATCCGCGGAAAGAAAGAGTTGGTGCACTTCGGCTAATTCTCCGGCGGGAGCAAGGTTTGGATTCGGACGCCGACCGGCCAAGGGGATCACCAACACGCCCTGGTCTTCCGAACCAACATAGAGCTGAGTACCTGTCGCGAGCAGAGCGGTCGCCAATACTCCGGGAGCCAGAACGCGAGAGAAGCGTCCTTCCTGAAAAACAGCAACGCCGGTCGCGGTGCCTACGAACGTCGAGCCGGCTGACGTAGACAATGACAGCACTTGTGGATCGGGAAGGCCGTGTTCTTCGCTGAAACTTTCCGTCTGCCCGGCATGGAAGTGGAGGACGCCACGATTCAGCGTGCCGACCCACAGGTCCGAGTCACTGCCAGCCAGGGCCGTCACGTGCAACTTGTCGAGCGTGGGGTGAAAGACGGAGAGCCGCTTTCCGTCATAGACCAACACGCCGCGCTTGCTGGTGCCGAGGAGAAGATGGCCCGAGGCGGTCGGAAGAATCGTGTTGATGGCGCGCGCATCCGGCGCGACTGGAAGAATCTGTCGGAACACCTGGCCGTTAAAGGCAAGGATTCCGTCGTGGCCAGTCACGATGATTAGTTCCGGCACGCGGGAATCGGAGAGTACTGTTGTGGTCAGTGAGATCAAGGGCGAACCAGGAAGTTCGCGCCCCACGGCATACAGATGAATCAATGAGCCTGCATTGTCGTACTCGAACAGCCCCGCGGCTCCCGCTATATATAAACGATCCTGGAACTGAGCTGCCTGGAGAAAAGCTGCCGGCGAGTTGATCGTTTCGAATGCGGTAGCTGTGGGCGACACGGGCCGGACAACGAAGCGAAATTCGTTTTCCGCGTGAACGTCGGTGGCGGCTAAGCGCATTGCGACCCTGCTGCGCCAAATAACCGACGCGGCGAATGTCACGATCAAAACGATAGCGACTGCCACCACAAGCCGCGGATACACGATAGGCGTTCGCTTCATAGCTCCTCAATGCAGAAGCCCAACTATAACTGCCGGAGTTGACGCTTCAAATTGACTGCAAGAGGACCACCATCGCAAAACTCCATAATGGGAAAGGCTTTACGCGCGGGGCGCGCGATTTATGAGCGTGTGCATCTACACACGCTGTGTCGTGACTGACACATGCAGGCCGACAACTTATTAGAGAACAGTGAATGCGAGGTGGGGCTTTGGCGTCCGAGAAACTGAAGCAAGGACAGACGCACTACACGTTAGTAAAGAGGCAGGGACAGACTCTTGGTTGAAAAGCGAGCTCGGAGCCAGCGGGAGGGTCTGGTCTTCGGGCAGAAAAGCACAAGGTTACTTTGCTTTGTCTACATCTTTGCCGAGATCTTTCACGCCGACCGCGGTTTTTTCGCCGCCCTCCTCGGTGTATTTAACGCTGACTTTCGCGCCTTCCTTGACGTCGCCGCCGGCGTCCTTCGCGCCTTCCATGGCGGTCTTGTCGGTGTATTTAATGGTGTGTTCCGTGCCATCAGCGGTCTTGACGACCATGGTCTTGGTATCTTTGTCGACGTGCTTAACGACCCCGGAGACGACGTGAGTCAAATCATCGGCAGAAGCGATTTGGGGACTTCCCAACGTCGAAATCCCTACGGCAGCAACCAGGAGCAAACTGAACAACGTTAGACGACGCATTTGGATTTTCCTCCCAAAATCACCACTTCTTAGTTGATCCTTAGAGATGATCTGCACGACGCGAGGGGTTGCCGAGCGCAAGAAGAGAGCACACGACGTTAGCCGGAACTATGAAGATCTTTTACACAATCGAACTTATTGACCCATTTGCGCCAAGGCATTGCGCAACGGAGCGCTAGAGACTTGAATGAATCCTCCAAAAGGGCGATACAGTTCCAGGATCAAAAAGATTGCGCCCGCTACCGCCAGAGCGCAGAGGCACAAAGTCACGATCACAGTTGCGTTACGAGGGGCGAACAAACCAAAGCTGAAAAAATTGATGGCCATCCAGAAGACCAGAATCACCACTAATGGTTTGGAGACCGACACACCTTGCTGCTCAAACATCAGCCACCGTGTTTGTGCAGCATCGATCACAATCGCCAGGACCTGGGACTTTATGGCTCGTTGGGATTCATTCTGAGGAGAGAGTCTCTGCATTGATTCATAAAGCTCTGCCGGAGTAATCGCTCGAGCACGTGCCGGGGCTGCCGCCGGCGATTGCTCGTTTGGCCATAGATGTCGAATCATTTCCTGGACTGTATCGCGCAATAAGTCGCGAGTGTCCTTCGCTTCGGGACCGTAAAGGGCGAGGCCTCGATCAGCCAACACCATCTTGGCCCCCATGGTAATCACCTCATTGCTTTGCGCGTCGTAGGTGCCTTTTGCCGACGCAACCAGCAGGCCGAGAACAAGTGCGGCCATGGTGCCTATGATTCCTGCGCCCAGGTTAACGATCCGCTGCGACTCCGCACTTTGATGATGTTCCGGAAGGAACCCCCGAAGAAACATACCGAGCATGGCCCCGCCAAAAATGCAGGCAAATACAATCATGCTGACCGCAAGCGCACTCATCTTCACCTACATTCAAACGGTAGCATCGCATCCGTGTTTGCCGACTCTCTTGGTTGCCGACAAGCGGATTCGCAGGTCCCACATCTATTCCGGTTCGATTTCCACATCCAGATCACCGTTGCGTACTGCTTTCATGAGAACGGCATGATCTTTTTCACTCTGGTCGGCATAAGCAAGCGAAAACGCGGAAATCGCTTTGTCGAAGGAATCGCTCTGTCCCAGGTACCCGCTGATGAACGCCGAATCACCCGAGCGCGCGTGTGCGCGAGCCAGCGTAAAGGCGCAGAGTTCCGCGTATTGCAGCATGTCAGACAATCCGAAGAGCTCAACCATGATTTTGGTCTTCATGTCTTTCAGTTGGCGGACATAGAATTGCCGCCCCAGTTTGCCCTCTGTCCATCCCAGGAACATGTCGCTGGCAGATTGCATCAGCAGACATCCTTTAACGACACGCTCGCCGTGATTTGGATAGATGCTCTTGCCGGCATAGGCTTCGAGAACTGATGGGCCCGCCTCTTTGATCTGCAAGAAGAGTGGATCATTTTCGCCGGCCATTAGCAGCGCGATCGCGCAAAATGTTCCGACGCTGCCGACGCCAACTACCTTGATTGCCACGTCCTTGATTTCGAATCGGTCGAGTAGCACCCGGCGTTCATCCGGCAGGCTGTCGCGGTATTCTGCGAATCCCTGATGGATGTTCGCGAGATATTCTTTCTTACCAAGTTCGTGCCAGTGATAGATCAGCGGAGGATTGTCCTTGATTGTCACCGACTCACTGGACGTATCGGCAAGCATCGGGAATTCATGCTCGGGGACCCCGTGCTTTCGCGCTTTGGCCAGCCGTTTGCGAAATCGCTTGCGAGCCTCTGGGTTCTTGATCTGCGGTAAGAGCTCCTCCACGCCCAAACTGGCGTACCAGACGTCTAGAGCCCGCATCTGGCTGAAGTCGGCCATATGCTCACGATACGAGCGCGCACAGGCCAGGGCTGCGTCGCGGGCATCATCTTCGCTCATCCCATTACTTCGACACGCGAGGACGAAACTTGCGGCCAGTCGCTTCAAATCCCATTCCCACGGGGCCGGAAGAGTTTCATCGAGATCATTGACGTCGAAGATCAGACGGCGTTCGGGCGAAGCATAGACTCCGAAGTTGAGAAGGTGCGCATCGCCACAGACCTGCGCGCGTATGCCGCTCGCGGGAGTAGTTGCCAGATCAGAAGCCATGTTGAGGGCCGCGCCCCGGTAGAAAGTAAACGGCGACTTCATCATTCGGCCATGCCGAATGGGCACCAGCTCCTTGAGACGTCCTTTATCGGATTCCTTGATCAATGAAAGCGGATCAACGCGGTCCTTGGCTGGTTTCCATGCCGCGTGCGAGCTGCGCGGAACTTTGGTTCGCAGCTCCTCGCCCTTTGCAAAACGCTCCGCTCGCGAAAGCCGAGACGGAAATGCCATTACCTTCTGATCCGAGGGTCGACGCGTCGCTTTCGGCTCCGCGATTTCCCTGACAGCTCGGGCCGAAGAAGTTTTCGTGCTCTTTGCCATGGCATCCTCCAAGGTATCGTTTCGGCGTTCAGCGGCTCAGCCTCGACTAAAACGAAAATTCGGCTCCGACGACTGGGCCCTTTTGCGTCAAATTGAGGCCAATGCGGTCGGTCTTACTGTTGACATTGAGTCGCGTTCCGAGCTGATACCCCGCACGAACACCGATGTGCTTGTTTACTGTCAATCCCACCGTGTCGATGGTGGACAGAAAGTTTCCGTATCCGAAAAAGTACATTCCGAGCAGGTTGCCGGTTACATAGAGACGACTGGAGTTAGGAAGCACATAAAAGCGGACGTCGGGACCGGCCACCGGGAGCGGAGCTCTCAACGATCCTTGCGCCTTCTGTGAGGCTCGCGGCACTCCGTTCGTAACTTGTGCTGCCGCCGACACGGTTCCCTGAACATCGAAGATGTCGAGTTGCGCTTGTATTCCGAGATGCCCCCGTCTTCGCCTGATGATGTCGTACTGATAGCCTGGGGCATAGGCATTCACCTTTAGATCGGCAGATGCGGACACCCCAACGTCGAATGTCTGCCCCTGAAAAAGGATAGTTCTGCTGACTATGAACGACTTGCTATGGTCGAAGGGTGTAGCCGAAAAGAACAGATGATTCTTCCGGGTGAATTTCCAGTCCACTCTTCCGGTGAAAGTTGAGTAAGACTGGAACCCTACGTCTGCCTGAAGATCAAAGGACCCGTTCGCTCGGGTACCGGAGAACGTTCCGGTTGGCTGCGCGTAGAACCAGAACGCATCTACCCGCAGCTTGTACGAGTCGTAATCGTCGTCATTGTCCGCGGCGCGCAGCTGAGGAACGGCTGCTATTAATCCAAAAAAAACCAGACTCAGGAGACTGACTGTCAGCGACTTCGTGTCCAACGTCGACATATATTTCCCGATCCCACAATCCGAAGCGGCCAAAGTAGGCCGCCCATGCTGTTCACTTGTCGAAGGCGAAGATTCGTTTCCAATCGTTTTTCATGCTGATTACGATCCATCCGTTCTTCTTCGCTTCATCCATCAGTTCTTGGGAGAACGTTCCGACCTTGGTATCGGGTAGGCCTCCCGCCGGGCCATAGGCGTACTCTCGCGCCGCATCATCGTGATAGACGAGCATCATGAGTCGCGCACCGTCTCCGGCTTGGGTGTATTCCAGCATTTGTTGATCACCGGTTGAGTTGCCGAAAGCCGCATGCGGACGCTTGCCGATGAAAAGGTTGATGCCGACTGGCTTGCCGCTGTGGTCGTCGATGAAGAAGACCTTCGGCTCCCGCAGCAGTACTGGCTTTCCGTCCCGATCCTGGTACTTAGTTAGAATGCTTGACCCAACCACTTGCTCGGTCGGGACGCCATACACTCTGTCGCTGTAGGCGCGGACAAAAGCTTGACCGCCACCGGTTACGATGAAGTCTTAAATCCATTGGCACGCAGGTACTCCATCACTTCGAGCATTGGTTGATACACAAGTTCGGTATAGGAGCGCTGGAAACGTGGATGCTTCGCGGTTGCAATCCATTGCTTCGCAATATCGAGAAATTCCGTGTCTGTCATTCCAGCGTGGGTCGCCCCGATTATTTCCTCCCAGTCAGACTCGCTGAATTTTCCAATTGCTTCCTGATCATTGGTCAGGACTGCCTTGAATGGTTCTTTGTTCTTCCATTCGGGATGCTGCGCAGACAGAGCGTGAACTCGGTCAAGGGCGAACATCGCTTGCGTATATAGAGGATGCTCCACCCACAAGGTCCCGTCCTGATCGAATGTCGCAATCCTGTCCGAGGGCTCAACGTACTTCGGACTGCTCTTATCGGTTGTGTCTTTGACAAAAGCGATGATCGCTTGCTTCGCCGGACCATCGTTCCACGATGCTAGCGGTGCGGCTTCGGTGGCGCTTCCGGGGGCCGAAGCCGACTGCTTCGGAGCGCATGAGACGGCTAGCACCAAGAGCAGTAGCAGTGCTATTGCAGCATTTACGTCGGGCCTGCGGCACAACTTCATGTTGCGATCCCCATATCTAACTCGGCGCCGTTAATTCCCATCGTTCGCCGCATTCGCCAACTGAGCCATAACCTGATTGAGATTGAAACTTGCCGGCTTCTGGCGCGGAGGAAAATCCTTGAAGCTGCTGAGCCATTTGGCGACGTAAGCCTGAGCCGGCACCAACAAATAGATCCGATCAATGCGCCAGTGGTTATAGTCGATTCCCTCATACTCAGCGCGCTCGAAGGGATCCGCATGCAGGTCGAAGAGCTTCGGCACACGGAGGGAGATGAAAGGTTCCTGCCACACGTCGAAGCCATGGGCACGCTGTTCCAGGAACATGAGTTTCCAGCGGTTGTAGCGCAAAGCGGCAAGCTCACCATCATCGGTCCAGTAGAGGAACTCACGACGCGGGCTCTCCTGCGTCTCACCTTTGAAGTAGGGCATGAAATTGTAACCATCGAGGTGGACTTTAAAGGTGTTCGCGCCGGCTTGATAACCAGCCAGCAGTTTCTCCTTCACGTCAGGTATGCCGGCCGCCGCTGCCAGCGTCGGGAGCCAATCCTCGTGTGCGCAGATGTCGTTCACAACCGTTCCCGGCTTGATCACCCCAGGCCAACGGATCAGAAAAGGGATACGGTACCCACCTTCCCAGCTTGTGTTTTTCTCGCCACGGAATGGGGTCGTACCGCCGTCCGGCCAACTCATTGCTTCGGCGCCGTTGTCCGTGGTGAAGATGACAATGGTGTTGTCCGCAATTCCGAGGTCGTCGAGCTTCTTGAGAATCACGCCGACGTGGTCATCAAGCTCCGTCATACCGGCGCCGTAGAGACCCAGCTTATTGACCATCGCCATATATTTCGGTTGCAGGTGCGTCCAGATGTGCATGCGAGTGCTGTTGTGCCAAATGAAGAAAGGCTTGCCCGCCTTAACCGACCGATCGATGTCATCGAGCGTTGCTGCCAGAAATTCCTGATCGGCGGTCTCCATTCTTTTCTTAGTCAGCGGACCTGTATCCTCACAAGTCTGCTTGCCCCAAGGCCCAAACCGCGGATCGGGGGGCGCAGGGTTTTCTGTCGGAGTGGCTTTGCACTTGAACACACCCCTGGGCCCGAACTCCGCCGCGAAACTCGGGTCTTTCGGATAATCAATATTCTCTGGTTCCTCTTCCGCATTCAGGTGATAGAGATTGCCAAAGAATTCGTCGAACCCATGAACCGTCGGCAGGAACTCGTTGCGATCACCGAGATGGTTTTTACCGTTCTGAAAAGTCATGTAGCCAAGCGGTTTGAGAATCTCGGCAATCGTTGGGTCTTCTTTTTGCAGCCCCAGAGGCGAGCCGGGTAGACCCACTTTCAGTAGGCCCGTACGGATCGGACTCTGTCCGGTGATGAATGCCGCGCGGCCCGCCGTGCAGCTTTGTTGCGCGTAGTAGTCAGTGAAGAGCGCACCTTCACGGGCCAACCGGTCGATGTTCGGGGTCTTGTAATGCATCATGCCCAGGTTGTAGGCACTGATGTTCCAGTAGCCAATGTCATCCCCGAAAATGACGATGATGTTCGGTTTTTTCTGTTGGGCGCTCACCTGCAGCGCCATGAACAGCGCGCAAAGACAAATCAAGTATTGCCGTCTGTAGTGATTCTCGGGGATCTCAGACACAAGCTTCACGCCTCCGCTCGATTGATATGCCAGTGCGCCATGGTGTTTGGCGGGCGCTTCTGCCGATGGTCGCGCCCGCGTTCGCTTGATCACATCGTTTCAGCGACTTAATCGCTTGGGTGTCCAGTGGAGGACTTCACCTCGTCCATCACCTGGGTGAGGTTGTAGCTTGCCGGTGCCTGCATCGGCGGAAACTCCTTGAGTGTTTCGAACCACTGCAGCCACAACTGTTGTCCAATCGGCAGCATGTTCCAGTCATACTGGAAAGCGGTCACCGGACCCGCTAGCGCGCCACCGACGCTCATGGCACTCTTTTGGTCCAAGCCCGACTGCCTGTTCAAATGGGTCGCGCCGGATGTCGTCAACCAGCGTGAAGTGGAATGGAACAAGCGGTAGGATCCAGCCCTCCGCTCCGGGTTGCGACATGGTGTAGTACATCTTCCAGTTCTTGTAACGAACTGCCGATGGAGTCGCACCAGAGAAGTAGTAGAAGACGTCGCGTGCCGATTGATTCGACTGGCCAGTCAGGTAGGCGAGTTTGATTGACGCCGTCGAGCGTGGTCTTGGCAATGCCTGGATATGTCCCGCTCTCAATTTTCTTCTTCAGACCGTCGCCGCTCGGACCACCCGCGGCCTGAACAAATGTCGGCATCCAGTCGAGTGCTGAGAACATTTCCGTGAACACGGTTCCCGGCTTGATCACGCCAGGCCAACGAATCACGCAGGGAGCGCGATAACCACCTTCGTACGCCTCGCCCTTTTGGCCCTTGAACGGCGTAACGCCGCCATCAGGATATGAGATCGCTTCAGCGCCGTTATCCGTGGTGAATACGATGATGGTGTTATCCAACTGGCCCATCTGCTCCAGTTTCGCCAGCACCACGCCGACGTTGTCGTCCAGCTGCTTCATGCCCGCTTCGTTGACGCCCCAATCCTTGCCGCCCGCCGTGCCTACCATCGACATATATTTCGGGGAAAGCACCGTCGTAACGTGCATGCGCGCAGGGTTATACCAGACGAAGAACGGCTTGCCGGTCTTGGTCGGATCGTTGCGGTCAAGGAAGTCGACGACCTTTCCAGAGATTTCCTCGTCCACGGTTTTGGACCGCTCTAGAGTCAGCGGACCTTCGTCCTTGCAGGTCTGGTTCTTCTCCGTTCCGTCCGAGGAATGGCACCAGATCACCGGACGCGGCGGCGTCAGACAAGTCGTCGTCCTTGGGTCGACAGATCCCGGAGGGTCAGAGAGACCGGGGACCGGTGTGTTCTTGCAGGGAGGTGCTACAGCTTGCTCTGTCGGCGACTTGTTGATGTCGGGGAAGCTGACCTGCTGCATCGCGTCGAGGTGATACAGGTATCCCCAATACTCCTGGAAGCCATGTGCTGTCGGCAGTGCCTCGGTGTGATCACCCAGGTGATTCTTGCCAAACTGGCCCGTCGCGTAACCCAGATCGTGCAGAAAGACCGCGAGTGACGGAGTACCTGGTTTCAGATAAGTCGGACTTCCGGGAAGCTGCGGAGGAATCATGCCTGTGCGCAACGGATACATGCCGGTTAGAAATACGTTTCGTCCAGACGTGCAGCTCTGCATCGCGTAGTAGGTCGTGAACATCCCGCCTTCCTTTGCGAGGCGGTCGATGTTCGGTGTCTCACCGAGCCCGACCCCCCGGTGGTATACGCCGACCTGCATCCACCCGATGTCGTCCCCCATGATGAAGAGGATGTTCGGTTTCTTTGTACCGGCTGCTTGCGCCTGCGCGATGCTGATCGCGCCTGTGAGAAACATTGCGATGGAAAAAAGAGCGAATTGCTGAAACACCAATCGCCGTGTCATCGGGCATCTCCTATGGCGGCTTGGATCGCCTGGGAATGTTCAATCGAGTTGTGCAGTTGTCCGGATTGAACAGAGGATCGAGTGCACCCCACTGCTGGCGCAAGATCGTTGGAGCTTATCGATTGCGGAAATGACATCCAACTGGAAGAACTACTAGATGAAGACTTGAAAAATGGGTAATGAGCAAGCTTGCATACCGCAGCGAGTGACTCGAATCGCGAGCTGATTCTGTATCAGGAGATTCATGCGAGCGGCAGGTTCGGAGCGGCTGCGCAGGTCAGCTGCCAGAGCGGATGATTCAGTTTCGCTGCTCAGTATTAAGCGGAATGCGCGACGGCACCAGTGCGGTTGACATCCGGGTACGAATCAAGTCCTCGACTTGAGACCAGACGCGCGGGTCGCATTCGATAGCCGTGTGTCCTTTGAATAGAACTCGGTCATACCAGGGATACTCACGACATTCGGGAGGTTCCTTTGTATAGTCGAATCGGAAATTCCCGAGAATTCGCGTGCGCGAAAGATCTGCAGCTTTGATTTGAGAGTAGCCGTGGAGGACGCGTCCGGTTTGATAAAAGTTCACAGCCTCGTTTACGTTTCCGGGAATAATCGAAGCGTCCTCACCGATCTTGCTTACAGCATCAACCTGGACGGTCAGTAAGACAGGAATACCCGCTCTCTGAAGGTCGCGGGCGAGAGAGACAGCAGCCGCTCCGCCCCAACTATGGCCGAAGAGGATGATGTGCGCTTGCTGCTTCTCGAGCGTTGAGAGTTCTCCGTCGTGGTCGTGATCAAGCCAATGAAGAACTTCCCTTTGAGCTTCCGCCGCCTGACGATTCTCAAATATTTCCACATGCACGCCGCTGCCGTAGACAGACTGAAGGCGTTGACCAAGTTGGACTTCCGAGTGGCGAAGATCGTTCCGATGCACGAAGCCACCGACAAAACCAATGACGATGTCGGAACTCGGTTCATTTTTGATTGAGGGACGACTCGTCTCTTGCGCTGTAGCGTTACAAGCCGCAAGCAGTAACTGCCCCGCAATCAAGAGAAATGCCAGAACCACAGGCCGGATTGGACGCATAGGTTAGATGTGCTCGGCAGCAGACATTGCACGAGCCCTTCGCAATTTGGATGATTGACTGATTTTACGAGAACCGGAAATTTTGAGCTCAAAAGAACCGGTCACCCTAGCTTCGAGCCGGTTTGAAGGATAAGCCCAACTCCTGGCTCTTTACAGGGGGAATTGGAACTCACCTAAAATGAAGACAGGCAGCCGATTTTTGGGCTGCCTGTCTTGAAACCTATACGAGGGAATGATCGGGCTACAGAAGCTGGACGCTCTCCGCCTGCATGCCCTTGGGCCCTTTCACCACATTGAACTGCACCGCTTGCCCTTCCTGCAGGGAGCGGAATCCATTCGACTGGATCGCCGAGAAATGCACGAAGACGTCCTCTCCGCTCTGACGTGTAATAAAACCAAAACCCTTGGCATCGTTAAACCACTTCACTGTTCCTTGTTCCACTGTTGTTTCCTCAATTCGTAATTTGTGCTGAAAGAATCGGATTGTTCTCGGGCAGGAGATGCGTCAGGCAATGATGCGTGGGCAGGACGTGCTCAAAAAAGGACCAAAACTCAATCGGCTGTTTTTACTATACACGGTTTCGGCATCTTGGGTTGGCAGCAAACGATTAACAGGGATCGACGATCCCATGTTCTTCAGTAGTTTCGTTTCCAACTCGATCGATACCGATTATTGCCCGGCCGTGGTCGCTTCCGCCACCACCTGCTCGACATCCGCAACGGTGTCTATCTTGAGCTCTTCGTGGATACCGTTGAGCGAGGTGAAGAGCCCAACGTGCCGGCCAATCGCGTCGAAGGCATTGTTGATGGCTTCATGCATCTGCGCTGAGCCGTGATTCATGGCTCTGGCAGAACGGGCTACGAGAAGACAAAGTTCGAAGCGATTGCTGACTTTGTCTGAGGCACGAAACACGAGATGGGAACGCATATTAACTCCTCCACTCCAGCTTCCGCAGAGTTTTGCCTGAACAGCACTACCAGTCCGAATTTACATGCTGGCGAATTCGGGTGAGCTGGGGATCGGCCACCTGTGATGCTGCATGTCTAACCAAGATCGTCGTCGGAATTGTCCTTCTGATGAACGTTTTCCTCGTCATCGGCGATACGGAAGAGAGCAGCTTGTTCTTGAGCGAGTCTCTCCAGTTCATTCGCATCGTCCGGTGCACCCGATTGCTTCTCCAGCTTTCGCTGGTTTTTGCGCTCTGCCTTATCGCGCATTTTTTGTTGTCTTGCCTGCTCTTTTTGCCGCTTTGTAAAGCTCGTTCGTCCAGCCATTCACCCTCTCATTTCTTATTGCAGTGTTTCGTTCCCAGTTCGATGGAACGGGGAAACGAGGACCTACCAGCGTGGCTCCCTTGGTTGACGGGCATGCCCACGATAATCATCGCGGCCACCACCGCCACCGCCGCCGAAACGACGTCCTCCGCCACCGCCGCTGGCCTTGGGCTTCGCTTCGTTTACTTTCAAAGCTCTGCCGCCAACCTCTGCGCCATCTAAAGCTGCTATCGCCTTGTCTGCCTCCGCGGCGTTGGTCATCTCCACGAAAGCAAATCCTCTCGACCTTCCGGTGTCGCGGTCGGTCACCATGCTTACTTTCTCGACGGCTCCGTGGACTTCAAATGCGCTGCGAAGCTCGGACTCGGTAGTGCTGTGTGAAACATTGCCGACATACAAATTCTTCATAGTTCCTTCTTTTTCGTTTTCACGGTTCCTGCAGCGGCTTTCTCTGGCTGCGTGGCATGCTGCAACAGCTCGCGATTAGTTTTGCGGCGGCTGATTTTCTGGCGCCGCTCGCGGTTGAACCTGGACTTGTCTCCGTTAAGGCCTGACATGCGCAACTCCTGGGAGGAAATCTCCGGTTGGTGAGTGATCGGGTGGAGGCGGGACGCGAGAAGCCGATACCACACTCGCGCTCAGAAAACCATGCTCCTCAATTGCTGTGAGTTGTCTGCTGGAGCGTGCTCAAGGAAGAAAACGATCCAATTCTGCATCACACGCCCCACACGCCCTTAGTGGATTTGCTCAATCACGAAGGCGTATGGTGAACGTGTCTTCGAGGTCAAGTAGTCACCTACTACTATACACTTTCTGCACGCGAGAGCGACTACGTCCTAAGGGTAGGCGGGCTGCGTAGGACGGCAGCGGCAGGAGGGCCGAGTTCCCTGCAACAGCTCGATTGATGGGTCACCAAACGCCTTTTTCAGCGTGCGAATCCAGCTTTGCCCGAGGTCGATGGGGGTTGTTCACTACTTACTACATCGATCCGAGATCCCCGCTAATTCCTGTTCCAGGGCATTCTCAATCTCGCTAACCTCCTCGTCGCTCAGCCGGAAGTCACCCGCACCGATAACACCGTCAACCTGGGAGCGGCTGCGCACGCCGACGATCGCGCCAGTAACAGAGGGATTGCGCAGGGTCCACGCAATTGCCATCTCGCCGGCAGTACGGCCGTGACGGCTGCCAATATTGCGAAGCAGGCAAGAAAGACGTAGATTTCGGGAGAGTAGCGGCTCCTGAAAATTTGGGTTCCGGCTGCGCCAATCGTCGGCGGCGAAGGTAGCTATGCGCTCGCGGGTCATCGCGCCACTCAGCAGTCCGGAGTACATCGGAGAGTAGACGATAACGCCAATATTGTTTTTCGCAGCGAAGGGCAGGACGCTTTCCTCGATTTCACGAGCCAGCAAGGAATATCTGGGTTGAAGCGACGTGATGGGAGCGATGCCTAGCGCTCTCTGCATCTGGGAGGCATTAAAGTTCGAGACGCCGATATAGCGCACTTTCCCCAGCTCCTTGAGCCGCAGCATCTCTTCCCAACCTTCTTCGATGTCAGCGTCGGGCTCTGGCCAGTGAATCTGGTAAAGGTCGATGACATCGACCTGCAGCCGCCTCAAGCTGGCTTCAACCTCGCGGCGGATGGACTGCGCCTTGAGCGAGCCGCCGATGTTCCCTTGTTCGTCCCACACTCGTTCGCACTTCGTGAATACGTACGGGCGGTTGCTGCGTCCCTTGAGCGCACGCGCGACGACTTCTTCCGAATGTCCGAGTCCATAAACTGCGGCCGTGTCAATCCAGTTGATACCGCGGTCCAGTCCTTCGTGGATGGCGGCGATAGAGTCAGCATCTTCTTGCGGGCCCCAGCTGAATTTCCAGCCAGCCCCGCCCATGGCCCATGCTCCGATTCCGATCGGTGTGATCGCGAGATCGCTGTTTCCTAGAACTCGTTTTTGCATGAGATTCCTCCTTGTCAATCTGACCTGAACGAAGCATTTTGGCGACCAGTCGAGGTTTCGACACCGACTGACATCTCCCAAGGCCGATCGGATCCCGGTAAGCATGTTAAATCTCGCCGAAAACGAACGCAGCAGCATTTCTCGTAAAGACGAATGCTACTGAGAATCCTCCGCGAATGCTTCGCATCTGAAACTCCGTGTTTCATCTTCCGGCGAACGAAGCGTGTCAGCTTTCAATAAGGAGACACTAATGTCCCGCCTGCTCTCACTAAACGTTGGCCTTCCGCGCGACGTGACATGGAACGGAAAGACAGTCCGAACGGGGATCTGGAAATCCCCCGTGAAGGACCGGCGGATGGTGCGCAAGCTCAACATTGATGGCGACGGGCAAGGCGATCTCGCGGGTCACGGTGGAGAGCAGCGCGCCGTATTTGTCTACCAGATGGATTCCTACCACTACTGGGAACAGTTCCTCGGCCGAAGCGATTTTAGTTTCGGCCAGTTCGGAGAGAACTTCACTGTCGAAGGACTTCCTGACGATGAGGTCTGCATAGGTGATCAATACCGGATTGGCGCTGCGCTCTTCGAAGTGACGCAACCGCGCGTAACCTGCTACCGCGTCGGCATCCGCATGAATGAGCCTCGAATGCCGGCACTGCTTGTCGCACATCACAGGCCGGGTTTCTACTTCCGCGTTTTGCAGGAAGGAGAAGTTGGCTCGGGCGATGACATCGTGAAGGTTGGCGAGGGTCCGGAACGGATCACCGTCGCGGACGTGGATGCCCTGCTCTACTTGCCGGGACACTCTCGCGAACAACTGGAACGTGCACTACACATTCCGGCCCTGAGCAAAGGTTGGCAGAGTTCATTCGAGGCGATGCTCAAACAAGAGACGAGCTCGCACACCATCGAAGGGAATGCCGGGCTCGCAAATGAGGAGCAGGCCCCAGCATGGCCGGGATTCAGAGCGATGCGAGTTGCGCACATTCGCAAGGAAAGCGATAGCGTGACTTCCTTCTTTCTGGCGCCGATCGACGGTTCTCTTCCTCTCGCGCAGCCGGGTCAGTTCATAGTCTTGCGGCTACAGGTCGATCCGGACAAACCTCCAATTCTTCGCAGTTATTCACTGTCTGACCTGCCAAGCGCCGATCACTTCCGCATCAGCGTCAAGAGCGAACCGCATGGGATTGGAAGTGCGTTTCTGTGCAATCGCGCACGAGAAGGCGATGTAGTAGATGTCAGTGCGCCACGCGGAAGCTTTACTCTGAGCAAGGGCGAGAATCCTGTTGTCCTGCTGAGCGCCGGCGTTGGCGCAACGCCCGTAATGTCGATGCTACATGCACTCGCCGCGGGAAAATCGCAACGGCAGGTCTGGTGGATCTACGGAACGCGCGATCGTGCCAATCATCCGTTCGCGGAGGAGTCGCGCTCATTGCTGGGACAGCTCTCTCGCACGCGCAGCTACATCGTATACAGCAGGCCCGCTGCTACTGATCGATTGGAGATCGACTTCGATATTTCTGGGCACGTTGATGCAGCTTTACTGAAGAAGCTTGGCGTGCCACCCAATGGCGACTTCTATCTGTGTGGCCCATCTTCATTTTTGCAGAGCATGCGCGATGGGCTTCGAGGTCTGGGTGTGCTCGCCGAGAATATCCACATGGAAATCTTCGGAGCTCTCGAGGGCATTACTCCGGGCATGGCACAGGTTGAACATACGCCGCATCTACCGGAAGGGGCGCCCGGATCAGGTCCTTCGGTTTCATTCGCGCGCAGCGGAATCACTGCCGCGTGGGATCCGAAATTCCAAACCTTGCTCCAACTCGCGGAGGCGTGCGATGTTCCGGTCAGATGGTCATGCCGTACGGGCGTGTGCCACACCTGCATAACTGGCCTGATCGGCGGGTCCATCTCGTATCAACCGGAGCCACTCGAGAGGCCTGCTCCCGGAAATGTGCTGGTGTGCTGCTCACAACCAAACACCAGTGTCACTCTTGATCTTTGACGAGAGGAGTCATGGGACTGTCGCAACAAGGTCCGTTCTCACCAGGAATAGTCAGACGATTTCTGGGCCCGAACCGCATCCCCAGATCCCGAATCCATACGACGGTGAACGAAATAGCGGAGAGCGGAAGAATCAGTCGCGCGAGTGCACAGCGGCGGTCACAGACTTTCCTTCGGCGCGAGGTGTCGAAGGCAGTTTTCAGCTTGCGCTATCACTGGCCCGAATACCTGATGAAATCGCGCCCGTTAGGCATGCTGGCCGCGGCGGGACTCAACCCCTTATTCTCGTATGAACCTTCGATTTCAAAATCCGCGGACCTCAATGGTCGATCGGCTCTAAGAAAGCGATCCGCAGCTTAACCTTAACTAGACGCTTCCGGCCAGCAGTTCTTCGATCTGCGAGCACCGATAGTTTCACTTTGCGGGTAGTAGGCTTGTGAGCGCGTCTGTAAGACGCTCGATCGGGCCAGAGGTCAAAGACCAGGGGCTTGGCTGACGAATGACATGAATAGTCCCACGCTCTTCCAGGATTTCGTAACTGCTATTTCCGTCCTTTTCGCGATAGAAGCGTATGGCAACTATGGCTTTGCCCACGTGCAGGTTGGTCAATGTAATTTCAGGAAGCCATTCGGGAAGGTGCGGATCCACAAACAGTGCATGCAGTGCGGCGTATGGATATAAACCAAGAATTGCCTGAAGCAAGATAAATAGCGCAGAAGAGGACCAGGCTTGAGGCCAGTTCGTTTTCGGATACATGCCGGGAAATGGGTGACGCTGGTCGTGCTGGTGACCCGAAAACACCTCTGGCAATCGCTGAAAATCAAAGAGGGACGCGGCTTCGAATATTCCGCGTGACAGCGTCTCCAGATGTTGATGCAGGCCAAATCGCATGAAGCCCATGGCAAAGGAACCTTGTTCAACCGGCCATACGCTTCCACGATGGTAGCTGAATGGGTTGAATGCTGGATGTCGGGATGAGAGCGTGCGCACACCCCATCCGGTGAACATGTCGTCCGCGAGCAAGCGGTCTGCGGTGCGTCTCGCTAATTTGTCATCTACGATTCCGCAGGCCAGGCAGTGACCGGCGTTCGAAGCGATAGAAGTAATTTGGTGCTTCTGCGCGTCGAGTCCCATCGCGTAGAAGCCTTCGGGTTCCATCCAAAAGGCCTCGTTGAAGTGTTCTTTCAGTCTCATCGCTTCGCGATAGAGTTGTTTCGCTTCGTCTTTTCGGTCAAACCACCACAGAATCTCAGCCATATGCCGCTTCGCGACATAGACGAATGCCTGTTCCTCGCACGTAGCAATCGGCGGCTCTACTTCACGCCCATCGGCGTAAACAATGGCGTCGCCAGAGTCCTTCCAGCCCTGATTCTTCACTCCTTGCGTTGAGCGGGTGAGGTATTCGTAAAATCCGTCACCGTCCAGGTCAGCCCACTCATCTTTCCAGCGAAGACCATCGAGGGCAGGCTCAATCAGAGGGCGGATCAGATCCTTGTCGCCGGTCCAGTGCCAAAGTTCGGCAAGGACGACCGGGTAAAAGCCGGATGTCGTCGCCGAGCCGTAGTATCGCGCCCGCGGATTAAAACCAAGCTTGGCGATCGGACCGGTGTGAGCTTCGTGCAGCATGCGGCCGGGTTGCTCATCTCGCCAGTCATCCACGGTTCGGCCCTGGAACTCTGCAATTACCGGCAGCGTCCCTTGCATCATGTCGGAAGAAAGCAGGCCAGATTCCCACGAAGCGGTTAGTGTGTCCCGACCGAACAGGGCGACATAAATAGGAATTCCGGCAGCCGGTACCCAAGCACATTCGTTGTAGTCGAGATCATGCAGTCGAAGAGCAGCGAGGTCAGATTTGGCCTGCTCGAGGGCGCCAACAACAACTGAAGACAGATCCGTTGCTTCCGGCGTGCTGAACCTGGTCGCTCCGTGAAGGAACTCGTGGCGATTCAGGTCAAACTGATGGTTTGTAGGAGAGAACGCATAACAATCGTACAAAGGAAAGGACGGTTCGTCCTCGATCTGAGGGTGGAAGCGGATACAAGTATGCCATGACTGAAGCGGTTTGAGCGATAACCGGAAATGAATATCCTTTCCCGAATATTCGGGTGCTGACCCTGGAGCAACAACCTCTACCCGTAGCGAACGATGAATCTTCGCATCACCAATGTCTCCCTGGTGCGCAAAGTGGTGACTCGCAACATAGTCAAAGCACAGTTCCCAGTTTCCGTCGTCATTCCTTCGCCACGATTTCTTGGTTTCTGCGAACTGCCTGCGGGTACCGTTTGCTGCCTCTTCTTGATCGGCGAAGTCAGCATCAAGATTCAGTTGCAGCAGCAGATCGATTTTTTTTCCCGTGAAGTTCGTGATGTCCACATCCTCATGCATGCCAAAAGAAACCGACCGTGAGAGCCGGAATTCGATAGACCACTCGGAAGCCGCGGTCATCTCGCCACTGCCGGTATCTCTGTAGGACGAACTTGAACTGGGCGCAGAGTGGATGTAATAGCCAAGCCAGGTGTGCTGCTCGACATTCGACAGGGCAACAGGAAATGGTTCGGACCCGTTAATCAGCCATTGGTAATTCGAGATTAGACGTGTTTGATGAACGTAGAGGCCGTGGGAGGTATTTTGAGGAACGAAGCCGTCGAGAGCAGTTGATAATACTGTGCGGCCCTGGCTTACCTGAAAACTATCCTCACGTGGATGAAGGCGCACGAGGCGCTGTTCTTGCCTGAGTTGTGGACCACTGCGCAGTAAGTGATGATCTCGCTTCATCTCACAAGGCGGCCTTTTCACGCCGCCTTTCGCATCTTCTTTTCAGAAGTGTGCCGGCCATGGCTGATTTGTCGCGACAGCGATCTGTACGCCTCAAAGAAGGTAGCAAACGCGCATATACCTGCGGCCATGACCTGCAAGGGATGGCTTTCGGCCCATGACTCGAGACTGAAGCTTCGGGATCGGTCGTCGAAAGCTCCGTGAGCGCCATGATCGCCGGGAACGGGATCCCAGAGGTTATCTCGACGGTTGTCATTGGCCCCATCATATTGCTGAGCGTCGTAGCCCATTCGCGCCAGATATCGATCACCCAATGATGGAACAAGTTTGTTGCCCACAATCGCTTTGACCGTCGACCAGCCTGCAAAGTACTCGCGCCGGTCAGCGTGGTGTGCAGCGTAGTAGATGATCCGCGCGGCAACTTCAGGTTGATAGATCGGCGGAACGGGTTGAGCTTTGCGCGGTAACTTATTTCTTACCCAGCCAAACTGGGGCGTATTGAGAGCCGGCATCTGGACCATCGTGGTACGCACTCCGCTTTTATCGTGAAGAAGTTCTGTGCGCAAAGCAGCATGGAATCCCAAGACGGCGTGTTTTGCAGCGCAATATGCCGCCTGGAGCGGAATACTGCGGTAAGCCAAAGCCGATCCGACATGTACGATGACACCGCGATTGCGAGGCAACATCCGCTTCAATGCCGACAGCGAACCGTGTACATATCCTAGATAAGTTACTTCGGTGACGCGCTTGAACTCATCGGCCGTCATCTGTTTGATGGGTGAGAAAACAGATGTCATCGCGTTATTCACCCAGATATCGATGGGCCCCAGTTCGGCTTCTATCTTGGCTGCTGCCGCTTCGACCTGCCCTGGATCCGCCACATCGGTCGGAATCACAAGAGCTCTGCCTCCTTGAGATTCCACTTCGCGACGTGCGCCCTCTAAGCCATCAGCGCCGCGGGCCAAGAGTCCGATTGAAGCCCCATGACTCGCGAACTCACGCACCGTGGCACGGCCGACGCCGGCCGACGCTCCTGTGACGACGACAACTTCTTTTTGCTTCCGCGGTTGATTTCTCTGCCAGTTCATATCATCTCGCGAATTTTGTCCGAAGCTACGGTTAGGGCAATCTTCTTGCGGTTGGGCTCACCACGCGCCAGCGATTCTGCAAAGTGCAACGCTTGCTCAGGCTTTATCTTGCCAGGCAAAGGAGGCTCAAAGGGATCGACCACTGCCTCGAGAATCGCCGGACCTGGAGAGTTCAGAAATTGTTCCATGGCGTCACCACACGCGCGAGGATCATCAACCGCATATCCGATACCTCCGCAAGCGCGCGCGAATGCAGCGAAATCGATCGGCGCTAAATCAACGGCATACTCGGGGTTTCCGAGAAATACCATCTGCTCCCACTTGATCTGTCCGAGGGTATTGTTTTTTATGATCACAACTTTGATCGGGAGCTCGTATTTCACGGCAGTCACAAAGTCTGCCATCAGCATGGAAAAGCCGCCGTCGCCGACAAATGCGACACATTGGCGATCCGGGTAAGCGACCTGCGCCGCCAGAGTGTACGGCAACCCAGGTGCCATCGAGGCCAGAGTTCCCGAGAGACTGTACATCTGGCCGCGCTTCGCCGGTACTTGGCGCGCCCACCAGGTTGCGATGGTTCCGCTGTCGCAGCTCACGATGGCGTCTTGCCGCAGCCGCTTCCCGAGCTCCCACGCGACAACTTGCGGCTTCATGGGCTTATCCGTCCGGGTACCGCGCTTTTCCATCAGCTCCCACCACTCTTTCATGCCTTCTTGAGCTTTCTCCAGAAAGCCGCGGTCGGTTTTCCGTTTGAGCAACGGGATGAGGTGATCCAGTATCGTCTGGCTGTTTCCCACGAGCCCTACTTCGACTGGATACCGCAGCGCAATGCGGGTAGGATCGATGTCAATCTGCACGCCTTTTGCTTGTCCAGGTTTCGGCAGAAACTCGATATACGGAAACGAGGTTCCGATCATGAGGAGGGTGTCACATTCCTCCATTGCTTCTTGCGAGGGACGCGTTCCCAACAATCCGATTGGGCCCGTGGTGTACGGACTATCATCGGGAACCACTCCTTTCCCGAGTAGTGGTTTTGCAATCGGAGCAGCGAGCAGGTCAGCAACATGCTCTACCTGATCGCCTGCTTCGAGCGCTCCTCTTCCAGCGAGAATGGCAACCTTCTTGCCATCATTGAGAATCTTCGCGGCATGCTGTAGCTCGTCTTGATAGGGAAGTTTGTAACTCTCGGTGCGTATGGCATTCGTATGCTGACCGAGATTCCGCTTCGAGCGCTTCCCTTCTCTTACTTCCTGATCCTGGAAGTCGACTGGAATGGTGATATGCGCTACTCCACGACGTGACAAAGCAGTTCGACATGCCAGGTCGACAATGTTCTGAACGTGCGCCGCGCCCATAATGCGCTCGTTGTAGACGGCAACATCCATATACAGTTTGTCCAGCTCCACATCCTGCTGAGTCATCGTGCCGGTTAAGTCATGAAACTGCAGACCTGTAATCGCCAATACTGGTTGGCCGTCCAGCTTGGCATCGTACAAGCCGTTAAGCAGATGGATCCCTCCGGGCCCGGAAGTGGCCAGGCATACGCCTAGCTTGCCCGTGTACTTTGCATATCCGCAGGCCATGAAAGCAGCTGTCTCCTCGTGTCGGACCTGAACAAATCGAATCTCGTCTTGGCGCGTGCGCAGGGCTTCCATGACCCCGTTGATACCATCTCCGGGCAAGCCAAAGATCACTTCAACTCCCCAATCAAGCAGACAGTCGACCAGTACATCCGATGCTGTCATGGATTATTCCTTCCTGTGCGGTTTGTACGTGGAGTCGGATATTCCGCTCATTCCTAATAGATGCCAGATCTACCGAGTGCCGTTTGCTCGCCACGACGAATCACCGCGTGATTCTTCACGTCCTTAGACCCGAATACATCCTGAAACGATGTTTGCTCGCGTTTTCACATGAAGAGCGAACCATGCGCTTTTCCTGCACATCCTACGTAATTGGATGATCCTCGGAGAGCACGTGAGAGCCGGTCCGGACGAGTCACGATGAATTTTGGTGCGCAAGAAAGTCCAATCCATCGAATCACCGTATCGACCTATGTCATTCCTACCGATTTTCCGGAATCCGACGGGACTCTGGAATGGGATAGGACAACGTTAGTGCTGGTCGAAGTGACCAGTGGAGATTCCACCGGCCTCGGCTACACATATGGAAGCACTGCAGTAGCTACCCTGATACATGACACCCTCATTCCTATTGTTGTCGGTCTTGACGCAATGTCTCCGACGGCCGCGTATGAATTGATGTGGAACAAGATCAGAAATCTCGGGAGGCCAGGAATATGTGCGATGGGAATCTCTGCGGTCGACTGCGCTCTATGGGACCTTAAAGCGCGCTTGTTGCAAATTCCTCTTGTCACATTGCTCGGCCCCATTCGCGCCGGAGCTCGAATCTACGGTAGCGGCGGATTTACTTCTTACTCCGATGCACAACTAGCCTCGCAATTGGCAGGCTGGGTGGAAGACGATAGCAACTCCGTAAAAATGAAAGTCGGTCGCGACGCCCAGAAGGATCGCCTGCGGGTGAAAGTAGCGCGCGAGGCGATTGGGCCAGAAGCGGATCTTTACGTAGACGCGAATGGTGCCTACAGCCGCAAGCAAGCCCTCAGTCAGGCAGAGCGTTTTCAGGATTATGGCGTGCGCTGGTTCGAGGAACCGGTCTCGTCTGATGACCTGGATGGATTGCGACTGATTCGGGATCGCGCTCCTGCCGGAATGCAAATTGCCGCCGGTGAATACGGCTACGACATTTTCTATTTTCGAAGAATGCTGGCCGCGGGGGCGGTTGATGTGCAGCAGGCGGACATCACGCGCTGCGGCGGTGTGACTGGATTCTTGCAAGTTGCTGCACTTTGTCAGGCCCACAATGTGCCTCTTTCCGGCCACACTGCTCCTTCCCTGCATGCGCATGTCGCTTGTGCGGTGCCTTGCTTCAAAAATCTGGAATATTTTCACGATCATGTTCGTATTGAATCGAAGTTCTTTGATGGCTGTCTTAAGCCGGTGAAGGGCGAACTTCGCCCCGATCTCTCGAGACCTGGAAACGGCCTGGAACTCAAGCTCGCGGATGTCCGGCGGTTTGCCGCATGAAGGAGATGAAATGTCTGCAGTGAAACTCCCCGTGATCTCGCCTAAGGAACTGACGAGGCCCCTCGGATCGACGAGTGCCGGAATGGACATCGATGTTCTGGGCTTGCAAGCGGAACTGCGCAACAGTGTCGAAGGTGAGGTCCGCTTCGATGCGGGCAGCAAATCGATGTATGCGGTGGACGCTTCCAACTACCGGCAGGTCCCGATCGGAGTCGTGATTCCGAAGTCCAAAGAAGATGTGGCGCATACGGTGGCAGCGTGCCGCAAGTTCGGGGCGCCTGTGTTGTCGCGGGGCGGCGGAACGAGTCTGGCAGGACAGTGCTGCAACGTCGCTGTCGTAATCGACTGGACGAAATACGTACACGGAGTGCTGGAAATCAATGCTCAGGAACGATGGGCGAGAGTCCTGCCAGGGACCACTTGCGACGAATTGCGCCATCGAGTGATGCAGGAAACAGGCAACCGCCTTAACTGGGGACCAGACCCCGCGACGCATAATCACTGCTCGTTTGGAGGAATGATTGGTAACAATTCATGCGGCGCGCACGCTCAGATGTCAGGAAAGACCGACAACAACGTTGAGGAACTTGAAGTACTTCTCTACGACGGCACTCGAATGCGTGTTGGCTGGATGAACGACGCTGACCTGGATCGGGAAATCAATTCTGGTGGAAGGGTTGCTGATATTTATCGTCACCTCAAATCTCTCCGGCAGCACTATGCTCCTCTTATCGCCGCACAGTATCCTCCGATTCCGCGACGCGTCTCCGGTTACAACCTTGACCAACTGCTCCCCGGCAAAGAAGGTCGTTTCAATGTTGCACGCGCGCTAGTGGGAAGCGAAGGAACCCTGGTGACGATCCTTGAAGCCAAGTGTCGCCTGATTGATGCGAAGGCCGAACGCGTGATTCTGATGCTCGGCTACAACGACGTTTTCGAATCTGCCGACCACGTCATGGACATCGATCCTTACCAACCGACAGCGCTCGAGGGCTTCGATCACCGGCTTTACGAAAATATTGAGAAGAAAGGCGGTCCGCATCGTAAGTACCTGTCGATGTTGCCAGACGGAAAGGGCTGGCTCATGGCCGAATTCGGCGCGGACAAAAAGGAGGGTGCGCTCGATCTTGCCCACCGAGTCATGGAGGTGTTGAAGACCAGGCAGAACGCTCCCAGCATGCGGCTGGTCACCGACTCTGAAGAAATGCGACACATTTGGGAGGTGCGCGAATCTGCACTAGGTGCGACGGCCTTTGTTCCTGGCGAACACGACACGTGGCCTGGCTGGGAAGATTCCGCTGTCGCGCCGGAGAAGCTCGGTGACTATCTGCGAGAGCTTCGGTCGTTATACGATAAGTACGATTACAATCCGGCACTTTATGGACACTTCGGACAAGGCTGTGTTCACTGCCGTGTTGACTTCGACCTCGTGAGCGCCGCCGGCATTAGGAAGTGGCGGTCGTTCATGGAGGAAGCTACAGATCTTTGCGTCAAATATGGTGGCAGCCTCAGCGGTGAACACGGTGATGGTCAGGCGCGAGCCGAGTTCCTCTACAAAATGTTTGGGGAATTGATGCCGGCCTTCCGCGAATTCAAGTCAATTTGGGATCCCGACTGGAAGATGAATCCAGGCAAGATCGTAGAGCCGAATCGAATGGATGCGAATCTCAGGTTAGGAGCGAACTATCGCCCATGGGAACCGGCAACGCACTTCAAGTGGCCAGAGGATCATGGCAGTTTCTCGCATGCAACATTGCGATGTGTAGGAATTGGTAAATGCCGCCGGAAAAATGGGACCAAAGCCGATGACGACACGATGTGTCCGAGCTTTATGGTTACGCACGAAGAGCGGCATACAACGCGTGGTCGGGCTCACCATTTGTGGGAGATGCTGCACGGAGATGTACTGCATGACGGCTGGCGCGACCAGAATGTGAAAGAGGCCCTCGATCTGTGCCTGGCGTGCAAGGGTTGCAAGGGAGATTGTCCTGTCAACGTCGATATGGCCACATACAAGGCAGAGTTTCTTTCTCACTACTGGGAAGGGCGACTGCGTCCTCGTTACGCTTATGCGTTCGGACTGATTGATCGATGGGCGCGGATGGCATCTGTCGCTCCGGGACTTGTGAACTTGTTCACCCAATTGCCGATCACAAGAACCATTGCCAAGAAAATGGCGGGAATGCCTCTGGCTCGCCAGATTCCAGCGTTCGCGCCGATGACATTTAAGAAGTGGTTCAGCCAGCGCCCGGTGCGCAACATTGGAAAACCAGCAGTCATTCTCTGGGCTGACACATTCAACAACTATTTCTTTCCGGAGACCGCGCAGGCTGCCGTTGAAGTGCTGGAGTATCTCGGTTTTCAGGTACGCGTGCCAATGCAGCATCTCTGTTGCGGGCGCCCGCTTTATGACTATGGATTTCTCGATCGAGCGAAATCGTATCTGATGTCGACACTGGACGCCGTCATCCCCGAGATCGATGCCGTGGCATCAATGGTCGTCCTGGAACCGAGTTGCTGTTCGGTGTTCCGTGACGAACTGAATGGACTCATGCCCGAATCCGATCGAGCGCATCGTCTGATGGAGCATACCTTCACGCTCTCGGAATTTGTCATGCGCAACCTGAATGGAACAGAGTTGCCCAAATTCAAGCGGAAGGCGATTGTGCAGGGGCATTGTCATCACAAAGCCATCATGCGGTTCCACGATGAGGAAGCAGTGATGAAGCGGATGGGCCTCGATTTCGAGACGCCTGCATCAGGCTGCTGTGGCATGGCCGGTTCTTTTGGCTACGAGGCCGATAAATACGACGTGTCGATCAAGTGCGGAGAACGTGTCTTGCTTCCTGCCGTACGCGCGGCGGGTCTGTCGACTCTTGTGATCGCCGATGGCTTCAGTTGCAGAGAGCAAATTGCACAAGAGACTCCCCGGCGCGCGCTACATCTTGCCGAAGTGATGCAACTGGCTCTCAAGGAAGGTCCCCGTGGCGGCCATCCGATTCTCCCCGAGCAGGAGCACTCAGCTGCGCGAAAAAGAGTACAGAATCGATCAATGGCGACCGCCGCATTGTTCGCCGTGGGCGCCATCGTTGGCCTGTCAACTCTGGGATGGCTCTTCCGGCGACACGCGCCCTAATTCAATTCGTACGCCTGACACAAACTGGTTAACCAGTCGAAGCACGATGAAATCACCGCCATGTACTGTCCAGCCGCGAATGCGCACACCGTTAAGAGCTGAGTGCATTAGAACACCAACTTAACTCCCAGCTGGATATGCCTGCTTCCTCCTGATCCGACCACCGGGTTCGATGCCGCAACATCAGGTGTGTACGCAGGAATCATCACATTCTCCGCGCTCTCCAGATTGGCGCTCAGGCCGGCGAAATTCGGATGATTGAGAATATTGAAAACCTCCGCTCGGAACTGCGCCTTCAGGCGCTCATTGATGGCGAACGTTTTCGCAAGAGACATATCGACATTGCTATATCCCGGACCACGCACTGAATCGCGACGCATATTACCAAACGTTCCCCATTGTGCAGGGACAAGCACCGTACCGTTCTGCGCAAAGCAGCCGCCGGCATAGTCGGAGGTTGTCGGATAATCGGTACCCGGATCAATGCCGGGAAGCAATCCGGGCGCGTAGGGAGCACAGGTTTTCGTCCACTGTGCCGTCACGTTTCCGTTATCGTCGTATTTCGGGATGAACGGGATTCCGTTCAATCCCCACTTCAGATTGTTCCCGCTCCCGTACATGTTCCAGCGATCATTGCCGGTGTATGCGCCGCTGAAAGCACTGTCGCCGTCGTATAAATCGCGCGGTGTACCCGTTTGGAAATTCAGGATGGTATTGAAGATCCACCCGCCGAGCGCCGAGTTAAATCGCTCAAGCTTGGGCATCGTGTACGTCATCGCCAGGGTGAAACGATGACGAACGTCGGAGCTAGCGTCACCTCGTTCGAGCAACGGATTGTTGGGATCCTCCCAGTCGTAGGAGCGGTTGCTGCCGTAGAGATCGATCGCGTGCGCCCAGGTATAGCCCGCAACAAAATCCAGTCCCTTAAACCCACGCTGTTTCAAAGTGACCTGTAAACCGTGGTAGATCGAATAGTCGTGGTTCTCCAACATCTCCACGTCACTTAAATAGGGGAAGCAGTGCGTGCCGCACAGTGTCGGATTCGCAAACGGACGCCCTGACTGACCATCGGTATCTTCATAGGGATCGCCCATTCCGTTTGCTACCCAGTCGGCGTACCACTGATTCTGATTAATGTTGCGAATGCTGTACAGCTTCACCCCGCGATTGCCGACATATGCAATCTGCAATCCGGTGGTGTTGGTGAGTTGGCGCTCCAGGTTCAGGTTCCAGTTGATCGTGTAGGGAGTGACAATGTTCTTGTTAACACCGAGGATTGCGCACGGAGTTGAGGTATCACAGGTTAATTTGGTTGTGGGTATGTCTCCGAATACCGGCCCCGCAGAACTCCAGTCGAGTGAAGGATTCACGACTCCCGTAGCGATATTCCCACCTGGCACAGAGATGCCGTTCGCACCTGAAGGAATCGTTGCAAGTCCCAAAGCTTCGGCGGAGTTCTGCGAAATGAAGAGAGAGATGTGAGGGATCTCGTAAATCACTCCGATGCCGGATCGGAGAACCGTCTTGCCGTCGCCAAACAGATCCCACGCGAAGCCCAATCTCGGCGCGAAGTTATTCCAGTCTGTGTTGTATGGCTTGCTGATTTGTTGCCCGACCTGCTCGATCCCGACTGTCGGATCGAAATTCGCGAGCTGGCCCTTCGCCTCCGTAATCGGCAGACTCACATCGTAGCGGAGGCCCGCCGTGACAGTTAATCGCGGTACGATGCGCCAGTCATCTTGCGCATAAAGTCCGAATGATTTCTGGCTCACCTCTCGATTTGAATTGCCGGTGAAAATTGTTCCCTTCCGGTAGTCTCCCGTCAGGAATTGCTCGAGCGATCGGAACGTGATGCTTCCTTTTCCGTACAGATCGCGCGTGTTGTCAGTGCTGCCGGTGCGGAACTCGCCGCCGAATTTGATGCTGTGTTTCCCGCGTGTCCAGGACAAGTTGTCGCCAATCTGGTATGTCAGATTCGGCGTCGTCAGAAGAGGCCAACCTGTACCGCCACCTAGCCGATTGAATGACGCCACCGTGATTTGCGGGAACCCGTAATCCAGAGGATTTGTTACGCCCGTATTGATTCCATAATCTGTCGCTGGCTTGTTGTGATCGTCGCTGTAGATCTGCTGGCTGAAGCGGTTGAATCCGAAGCGCAACTGGTTGACGGCGTTATTACTGAGCGTCCAATTCCATGTCCCACCCAGCACCTGCGCACGCGTAAATGCCTCAGTCAGCCAATACGGCTGTAAGACGTTCTGGCTTTCCTCGTTCTGAACGCTATCTCCGATAAAGTAGCGCCCGCTAAAGGCATGTCGTGCATTGAACTGGTAGTCGAGCTTTACGATGCCGTTGTCTTCGCGATTCGTATTGTTGAAGTCCAGGTTCAGCAGCGTGGGATCCTGCGCGTTCCTGAATCCATGATTCGTCGGATAGAGCGACAGCAACTGCAAACTCAACGGACTACACGGGCCCGGCACCGCCATGGTGCAGCCCAAGTCGTTCATTGCATCCGGGATGCTGATGTCGGTTTGGTCCCCTGTGGGAGTCGGGTCAGTGATCGGCGAACTCAATTGCAGCGGATTACCGACTACATCGCGGACGCCTTCGTAATTCGCAAAGAAGAACAGCTTGTCCTTCTTAATGGGACCGCCAATCGATGCGCCGAATTCGTGCAGGCGCAGCGCCGATACCGGATCCGGGCTCGGATTGAAGTAATTGCGGGCATCGAGTGCACTGTTGCGATGGAAATAGTAAGCGCTGCCGTGAACATCGTTCGTGCCCGACTTGATGCCGACATTGATAATCGCACCCGGCTTCCATCCATATTCCGCCTCCGGGCTCGACTGAACATTGAACTCCTGGATAGCATCGATTGGCAGGTGCGTCGCCGGCGTGCCCTCCACGCCTTCCGCATTGATCACCGTGGTCCCGTAGTACGCATCGTTGTCGTCAATTCCGTCCACGATGAAGTTGTTGTCCTCAACACGATTTCCGTTTGAGGTGATCGACTGAAATCCGCCGCCGGGGCTCCGCTGCACACCTGGATTCAGTACGACCAGATTCTGGAAGTCGCGACCTTGCAACGGCAATTCGACAATTTGGTTGTTTGTGAACGTGCTTTCCAGAACCGCGTTGGACGTGTTTACCAGCGGCGCCTCTCCACTTACTGAAACCACTTCACTAATCGTGCCCGGGACCATGCGGAAATCGATACGCATCGAGCGGGCCACTTCCAACTGAATATTTTCGCGGGCCATCGTTCGAAATTGCGGCGCCTCGGCAGTCACGGTGTACTTCCCAGGCTCGAGGTTCAGGGCTACGTATTCACCCGACTCGTTTGCCTTGTAGGTGTGCTTGATGCCTTTACCGACGTTCGTGACGGTTACTGTGGCGTTCGGAAGAATCGCGCCTGAGGAGTCGGTCACAATTCCGTTGATAGTCCCGAGATATGTTTGCCCGAACAAAGGCACACAACATAGAACAATTCCAAACACCAGTAGAACGGCGGCTAATCGCTTCATGATGACCTCATGTCTATTTGTCAGTGAGTCCAGATCCCGAGGAAGGGCTGAAAAGGCAAGAAGGCTTCACAGGCCGGCTTGAAGCTTGCCGACAGCGACGATCGCCACACACTGCTCCAGAATAAAAATGGGACGAAAAACCGCTTCGCTCATTATTGGCCCACAAGCACTTCTTGGCCGCAGAGTTTTTCAAAGCAGCTTAAGAAAGTCAATCACAATTCGTTGCCGCGGCACAATAGTGACGCCAGTGGGGCTCATTGCTTTCGAAATTGCGCGGTTGAAAGCTTAAACGGTTTACCGTTATCGGATTTTCTAATACACCTTGCCACCCTTTAACGTGGTCGTGATTTGTCCGTCCACCACGTCCAGCATGTACGATTGTCCACCTGTTCCAGTCCAGCCTTTCAAATCAAAAGTCGCTCCTCGCGGCGCTTTATAGACGTGGATACTTCGAAACGTCAGGGGCTTTCCTGGCGCACATACTTCGGGTGGCTTTTCCGGGCGATAGAAGTACGCTCCTTTGCCACTTCCCACAATGCGCACTATTCCATCCGACTCCATCAGACCTGCCGACCTTTCATCCACGGCGATTCCCCGCACTTCTTTGCCGGTTCCGTCCGTCAGAATCCGCGCCATGAATCCGAGGAACCGCCCTTGCCGGTCTCTCTTTACGTAATGCGTATCGGTGATCGTGTTCTCCATGTGCGGCACTTTCAGAAAGTCGGTGGCAATGGTTACGCGATCGTTGAATGGGTCCTGCAATGTTTCTTTGGAATAGGCGGAATCATTCATCGCGGAAAATGAAAACTGCCCAAGAATTGCCAGCCCCGCACTTGTTCCGCCTACGGGGATGTTATGGCGAATGAGTTCATTGATAACGTCCTCTACCGGAGTTCCCTTCCAATACTTCACATAGTTGGATTGGTCACCGCCAGATATGAACAGCGCCTCCGCCTTCTGCAGGATTTCGGCTACTTTGGGATCCAAGGCCGCCTCGCGCGTCGGTATGACGAGCGTGGCCACTGAATTCTGTTTGCAAAGCTTCGCGATGTACGGGTTGTAATCGTCGTCTCCCGTTGCGCGAATTACCAGGAAATCTCCGCCTCCGGATTTTTCGCACATCCAGCGGAAAGCATCGTCGAGATCCTTTCCGCCGCCCATCAGTGCAACCCCAAATTGTGTTTTCGTGACGACGTCTTGCGGATTGCCCGTGCGGAAGTATTGATACTTCGTTCCTTGCGCCAGACAAGATGCCACCATCAGCAAGGAAATCGCGATGAATCGAATTGATCTCGTTACCATATTCCTCCCCGCATGAAAGCTCCGTAGTATCGCACAGCAGGCTGTTCGAACCGCTCCACGTATAATTCAGTACCACTCGTGCTTAATTTTTAACTCCCGGAGACCTCGTTGCGCGCTGGATTCTTTCTCTCCTTCACTCTCTTGTTTCATGTCTTCGTACTTGCACAGGATGTTGATGTCACGAAAGCGGCCCATACAAATCCCGCTCTAACCGGGTATGCGTCCGTATCTGCTGCGAGCGAACGCGAATGGGAAGTAAAATTTCGCGAGCTTCCTTCACCCGATGTCATTCGACAGAACATGCAGCGACTGAGTGCGCACCCTCACGCCGTAGGGCAACCGTACGACAAAGACAATGCCGAGTGGATGCTCTCGCTATTCAAACAATGGGGCTTTGACGCGCATATCGAAACCTTCGACGTTCTTTTCCCTACGCCGAAAGAACGCGTTGTCGAACTGGTCGCACCGACGAAATTCGTCGCCGCATTGCAGGAGCCTGCCGTTCCTGAAGATCCAACTTCCAGCCAGACCGCCGAACAACTCCCTACATACAACGCTTATTCTGCCGACGGCGATGTCACCGCGCCGCTTGTCTACGTGAACTACGGCATGCGCGACGACTACGACGAGCTTGAGCGTATGGGAATCTCGGTGAAAGGGGCGATCGTAATCGCCAGGTATGGAGGCGCGTGGCGCGGTATCAAGCCGAAAGTTGCGGCCGAGCATGGAGCGATCGGGTGCATCATTTACTCCGATCCTGCTGGTGATGGCTACACTGCTGGCGATGTTTTCCCGAAGGGCGCGTTCCGCCCGAAAGATGGCGTACAGCGGGGCAGCGTCATGGACACCGACTACCCGGGTGATCCGCTCACTCCTGGTGTCGCGTCCACGAAAGATGCGAAGCGGTTGGCACTATCCGATGCCAAGACAATCACCAAGATCCCCGTGATTCCTCTGTCCTACGCCGATGCTCAGCCGCTTCTCGCCGCTATCGGCGGCCGCGTTGCCGACGAGAAATGGACCGGTACGTTGCCGATTACCTATCACATCGGCCCGGGTCCGGCGCGCGTCCACTTGAAGATGGCGTCCAATTGGGACGCGAAGACTATCTATGATGTGGTCGCTCGCATCCCCGGTTCCACCTATCCCGATCAGTGGGTAATGCGCGGCAATCATCACGACGCATGGGTGAATGGCGCTGACGATCCGCTATCGGGCATGTCGTCCGAACTTGAGGAAGCACGCGCCCTCGGAGCGCTTCTGAAACAGGGATGGCGACCGAAGCGCACCATCATTTATGTCGCGTGGGACGGTGAAGAACCGGGACTGCTGGGCTCAACCGAGTTTGTCGAAGCACACCTTGACGATCTTCGTCAGCATGCGGTGATGTACGTCAATTCGGACAATTCCGGACGTGGATACCTCCATGTTTCTGGCGAACACACGCTGGAGCACTTCATCAACAACGTCGCCAAGGACGTCAACGATCCCGAGAAGAACATCACTGTGTGGGAGCGCGCGCGACTGCACCATCTCGTCGGTGCAACCGATTCGGACAAACGCGCTGAGCTCCGCAGTCGGCCCGATGTTCGCATCACACCGCTTGGAGATGGCTCCGACTACGCTCCATTCCTCGATCATGCTGGCGTACCCGCTCTCGATCTTCGTTTTGCGGGTGAGGACGAAGGCGGCGTTTATCACTCCATCTATGACGATTTCTACTGGTACACCCATTTCTCCGACAAGACTTTTGTATACGGACGCGCGCTCGCGCAGGTTGCTGGAACTGCCATCATGCGAATGGCGGATGCAGACATGATTCCTGTCAGCTTCGGTGATATGGCCGACACCATCGCGCGCTATGACAAGGAACTGCACGAAATGGTCGACAAGGACCAGTCCAATGCTAAGGAAACGAATCTAGAGATTGATGAGGGCGTCTTCGAGGCGACGTCCGATCCTGAAAAGCCGCTTTCCGCGCCAAAACGTGAAGGCGTTCCGCCATTTTTGAACTTTGCGCCTCTGGATAACAGCTCGGCAGCATTCACGACGGCTGCAACGCATTTCGAGAAAGCTGTAGCCACCGCAGAAAAGAACAACGGCGCTGCGTTCGCGAAGGCCTCCGTGGATGCGCTCAATCACCAGCTGATTCAGTGCTGGCAAGCCTTCCTCGACGAACGCGGACTACCCGAGCGCCCCTGGTTCAAGAACATGATCTATGCTCCCGGCGCTTACACCGGTTACGGGGTCAAAACGTTGCCGTCGATTCGCGAATCGATAGAAGAAAAGAAGTGGAAGCAAGCCGACGCGGGCATTATTCAGGCAGCGGGGGCCATCCAACAATCGGCCGAGCAGATTGAAAAAGCCGCGCAGCAGCTTGATAAGCTCTCGACAGACTAAGCTGCCGCTCGCGTTATCTCAGTGTCGCACGACGCTGCGGGCGCCGGTGTCGATAAACAACTGCTGGCCAGTTTCGACGGGGACTTCGGTTGCCAGGAGCAGCGGACTGTAGCGGTTCAACACCAGACTTCCGGGGTCGGCATCCTCAGCGTGTGCGCGCAGTGCTTCGTTCTGCCGCTTGAAAGTGTCGACGGGATTGAACATTCACAGGGAGCCTTGAACTGCAAGGCGACCCGCCGCGGCCCCAAAAAGCGAATTTCGTTATGCTGGTGTCATGCGACCTGAACTCGCCAAAAATCTATATCATTCGAAGCCGAGGGTGTCTTAATGACGATTCACGGACTTGAGCTGTCGGGAGTTTCCCTGGTTGCAGGACAGATGCCGGAGCGGCGCGGGGCGGAATTTCGCGGGATTAATCCCGTCAGTGGTTCTCCGCTGGAGCCGTCATATTACTCGGCTACCGACGCTGACATCGAGAATGCGGCTGACTCCGCGGCAAGCGCCTTCGGAGTATTTTCCGGGCTCTCCGGCAAGCGGCGCGCTGCCTTGCTGCGCAGAGTTGCCGAGAGACTTGCCGGGAGTGGTAGTTCCATCGTGGACCGAGCTACTCTTGAGACTGGACTGCCCTTGCCGCGATTGCAGGGAGAACTTGCACGGACCATAGGCCAGCTGACGCTCTTTGCCGAGGTGCTGGAAGAGGGCTCGTGGGTGAACGCCCGGATCGACGAGGCTGATCGCGCCCGAAAGCCCATACCGCGTCCAGATGTACGTTCGATGTTCCGCCCGCTCGGACCGGTAGCGGTCTTTGGCGCGAGTAATTTTCCACTCGCTTTTTCCGTGGCTGGCGGCGACACGGTCTCGGCTCTGGCGGCCGGGAATCCCGTGATCGTCAAGGCCCACCCCGCACATCCGGGAACCAGTGAGTTAGTCGGACAGGCGGTCCAGGAGGCGATCAAGGAAAGTGGACTGCCCGCCGGAGTGTTCTCTCTTCTTTTCGACGCAGGAATTGAGGTGGGTATCTCGCTGGCGAAGCATCCTCTCATCAAGGCAATCGCCTTCACAGGATCCGCGGCTGGCGGACAGGCATTGATGCGTCTAGCTTCCGAGAGACCAGAGCCGATTCCCTGTTTTGCTGAGATGGGTAGTACGAATCCTCTGTTTGTTCTGCCCGGAGCTTTGCGGGAGCGCGGCTCGCAAATTGCACAAGGACTTCAAGGATCATTCACACTCGGTTCCGGTCAATTCTGCACGAAGCCAGGGATGGTATTTGTTCCGCGGGATCACAGTACTGAATTTGTCGACGCTCTGCGGAACGGCGTGCGTGACCTCGGTGCACATGGCATGCTGACGCACGGTATTGCGGGCAAGTACAACAAGTCTATCGAGCAGAGAGTGGCCGACGGAAAAGCGGAATTGATTGCCCGCAGCGATGCCGCGGTCGAACAGAATTGTGCTGCGGGTCTGCCAACGATCTTCGGCATCTCGCTCGAGGAATTTCTAAAGCATCCGGATCTGGGTGAGGAAGTCTTCGGACCGACAACGCTGCTCGTGCACTACGGTCGGGAGCACGACCTTTTGAAAGCAGCGCAGGAAATGCACGGGCACCTTACGGCCACGATTCACGGCACCGAAGAGGATCTTGCGAAAGCCCAAGAACTTATTCGCGTGCTGGAAACGAAGGTTGGCCGCATCCTCTTCAATGGCTTTCCCACAGGCGTCGAAGTCTGCCACGCGATGGTTCACGGAGGCCCGTTCCCCGCCACCTCGGACGGCCGCTCAACCTCGGTTGGCACACAAGCCATGTTTCGATTCGTGCGGCCGATCTGCTATCAGGATTTCCCCGATGCAGCGCTTCCGCCGGAGCTACAGCGATCGAACTCTCTTGGCATCCTGCGATTGGTAAACGGTGAGTGGACGCGAGGCGGACAAGGCAGCTAACGTCCAAGTCATCCGACAAAGTTTTCCAACGTGCCGATTCCGTCGATTCGGATGCGTATTGCGTCGCCGCTGGCGAGTGTGAAGTCGTCACCGGGAACGATGCCTGTCCCGGTCATCAGGAAGACTCCGTCGGGGAAACTGTTGTCGCGAAACAGAAACTTCGCCAACTCCGTCAACTCGCGCTTGAGCTCAACGCAGAGACGTGCTGCCCGCGAATGCCACCTTGCCATTGCGCGAGATTTCCAACTGGATTTTTGTCTCAGGGGATGGCGCCGACGAAAGCAGAATGCAGGGACCGATGGCGCAGCTGCCGTCATAAACTTTCGCCTGCGGCAAATAGAGAGGATTCTCTCCTTCGATATCGCGCGAGCTCATGTCGTTGCCAATCGTGTAACCGCCGATCACGCCCTGCGGACTCACAAAGAGAGTTAACTCCGGCTCTGGGACCGACCACTTTGCGTCAGATCGGATCCGCACCGGCTTGCCGTGCCCAATGACGCGGCGACCCGTCGCCTTGAAAAACAGTTCGGGACGTTCCGCTGCGTAGACGCGATCGTAAAAATCTCCGCCACCGGCATCTTTGCTTTCTTCCATTCGTGCTCGCCGGCTGGAGAAATAGGTGACGCCTGCTGCCCACACCTCCTGGCTGACAACCGGGGCAAGAATCGTAGCCGGATCAAAACCAGTCGGTGCGCCGTTGCGAATCGCCGAGCGAGCACGGCGGTGGAGGTCAGGATGGCAAAGCAGTTCATCCCAATCGTGGGGCGAAGGCAAGGCGGACACTAGATAGAATTGGTCGCCGTCCTCAATAAATGCGCCTTTCGTAGTGCGGTAGAGTTTCACGCAGCCAAGCCTCTTGTTTTTGATTCAGGATAAACAGCTAGTCCCGGTACTGTGTTGCGGCGCCTCGCTCGAGTTGTTCGAGAATCGCATGCACATCATAAACACATCCTCCCCATACGCCTCCGGAGGCTTGGACCAATGCCGCCCACAATCTGGTGTCGTCGGGAAGATCGGGATGGGGCTTGAGATCATGCCTGGGCGAACGTCGCGCCAGACGCCGACCGCCCTCTTCGGCGGAAAAAACTTCGTCTCCTTCGCCGACCAGATTTATAGTGCCCTGCAACCCGTTGCGATCAATCACAAGTTCTATCGTGTCACCATCCCGCACACGTCCGATCGGCCCGCCAGCGAGTGCTTCCGGAGAAATGTGCCCGACACAGGCTCCTGTCGAAACGCCACTGAACCGCGCGTCGGTCAGTACGGCTACGTGCTTACAAAATGGAAGTGCCTTCAGCGCCGATGTGATCTGGTAAATCTCCTGCATGCCGGCGCCGGTCGGTCCACCGCAAATTAATACAATAACGTCGCCGCTGGAAATAGCCCCTCGCTTGATCGCATCAATAGCGGCACGCTCAGTGACAAAAACGCGCGCGGGTCCTGTGTGGCGATACGTGTTATCTCCGTCGATCAACGAAGGATCAATGGCCGTGCTTTTGATCACGCTTCCCTCGGGCGCGAGATTGCCGACTGGGAAGCAGATGGTCGGAGTCAAACCGCTAGATCGAGCAGCCCCAGGTGAGAGGATCACATGGCTTGCGTCGATCGAGTCAAGCTCGCGTAACCTCTTTTTCAGTTCGCGACGTCGCTCGCTCTGTTCCCACCAGTTGAGGTTCTCGTCCAAACTTGCTCCAGTAACGGTGCGCACGTTGCAGTCGAGTAGGCCCGCGGTTCGCAGATGGAGCATCACTTCCGGCACTGCGCCTGCAAGGAACACCTGAACCGTTGCGAAATTATTTGGCCCATTCGGCAACGCGTCCACCAACCGTGGAACTGCGCGATTGACCGCGGCCCAATCTGCGGCGGACGGACGGGTCAATCCTGCGGCATGCGCGATCGCGGGCACGTGTAACAGGAGATTCGTCGACCCCCCGAACGCGGCGTGCACCACCATGGCGTTGCGGATTGCGGCGTCGGTCAAAATGTCAGCCGTGCCTATACCAAGCTGGGTCATTCGCAAGATGGCGCGAGCAGAGCGTGCAGCTGCATCGAGCCAAACGGCCTGACCCGAGGGCGCCAGCGCAGAATGAGTTAACGAAAGGCCCAGCGCTTCGGCTACGACCTGTGAAGTTGCGGCTGTCCCGAGAAACTGGCAACCGCCCCCGGGAGTTGCACAAGCGCGACATCCGACCTCGGCGGCGTACTCGAGTGTGATCTGATCTTGTGAATATCGTGCTCCGATGGTCTGGACTTTCCCGGCATCTTCTCCGTTTTCCGGCAACAGAGTGACTCCGCCCGGCACGAGGATACTCGGCAAAGAACCGGACGACGCAAGCGCCATCATCATCGCGGGCAGACCCTTATCGCATGTAGCAACCCCAATTACACCCTTGCGAGTGGGGAGTGATCGCATCAACCGCCGCAGCACGATGGCCGCATCGTTGCGATACGGTAGGGAGTCGAGCATCCCAGCAGTACCTTGCGTGCGGCCGTCGCATGGATCGGTGCAAGCGCCGGCAAACGGAATCGCTCGATGGCTGCGCAACTCGCGGGCTGCCTCGGCTACAAGCAGTCCAACTTCCCAATGTCCGGTATGGAACCCGAGTGCAATGGGAGTTCCATCGGGTGCCCTCACTCCTCCGTGCGTGCTCAGAATCAAGAATTCGGGGTCGAGCACCCGTGACAGCTCCCATCCCATACCCGCATTTTGACTCAGGCCGAAGAGATTGCCCGAAGGTTGCGTTAGCAACGTCTCCGCATCGATAGGCAGCGAGCCTTCCGGCCCTTTTGCGTGCGTCGATATATCACTGAGCAGCGATGCTTCGCTTTCAAATACCTGTCTTGCGGAAATCGATCCTGTGTGGTCGCTCATGGTTTTTGTTATTGAGAACTCGCAGCACGGCGAACCGTCCCAGCATCTCGCAGGAACAGCATCAGTATGGCGGAAAAGATGAGCGAAAACGACATCAGCAAGTAACCGGCACGAGCATTTCCGGTGGTTGCCTGCAGCAGACCTACCAGGTAGCTTCCGAAAAATCCGCCCAGCGCGCCCGAACTATTGACGAACGCGAGTACCTCGGCGGTGACATTGCGAGGTAGCCGTTCGGGAATGATGGCGAAGAACGGACCGTACGGCCCATAGATGCCGGCACCGCAAATGACCAGGCAGGCAAAGGTGAGAGTGAAGCTCCGCTCGGCCAGGAAGAACGATCCAGTCAGGGCAATGCCGGCCATCATTAGTAACGGCCAAACCAGAGAACGGCGTTTCTGGGTTTTGTCGGAGATATGCGAGACGATGAGCATCAGCACGATCGCAGCCAGATAGGGGAGTGCCGAAAGCAGGCCTGTCCTTGCCATCGAAAGTTCGGCACCTTTGCGCACGATCGTCGGCAACCAGAGGACGAATCCGTAAACGCCCAAACTCCAGCAGAAATACTGAGCCGCAAGTAGAAGCACGTCCGGGCGGAGGAATGCCTTATACGCGACTCCCACTGGAGCCAGATCAACCTGCTCCCGTGTCAATTGGTCTTCCAGCTTTTCCGCCGCTCGTGGTTCCAGCCATTTTGTATCAGATGGACGATCTCGAACTACGACAATCCAAACCACAGCCCAGAGGATCGAGGGGATGCCTTCCGCGACGAATGTCGTTTGCCAGCCCAGTTTCTGAATGAGGTAACCAGTGAGCGGCGACATCAGCAAGAGAGTGACCGGATTGCCAAGCATCAGGATGGCGTTGGCGCGCGAACGCTCAGCCCGAGTGAACCATTGCGTCAATAGATGCAGCATGACGGGGAACACCAGACTTTCCGCCACACCGAGAAGAAACCTATCGAGCGCGAGGACCCAGAACTGCCGAATGACCCCGGTGAAGGTCGCAAAGATCCCCCAGAGAATCAGGGTCGCGAATACCACGCGGCGCACACTGTATTTTCTGGCCAGGATCGCACCTGGGACCTGGAACATGAAATAGCCGAGGAAAAATAAGCCCGCGAGGAGGGATGTGTCCTGTCCGGTGATGTGCAGCGTGCTTGCCAGCCCGGCTGCTGCACCAAATCCGAAGTTTGCCCGGTCTAAATACGCGAGGCTATAAGTGACAAAAATGATTGGCAGCAGATAGGTCCAACGCTTGCGCAAACTAGCTTCTGCGCTGATATTCGCAGTTGTATCCGGCTGGAATTCTTTCTCGGCGCGAAATTGTGGTGGGCTCATCGTGACATCGGGGTCATGACTGGATCAGCTTGTAAATGGTTTACGATTATTACTGCAAACCGGCCTTTTAGGGAAGCTGCGCAAACAGGAGGTATTGCTGAGCCTCGTGGCCAGTCACGGCGAGGTAATCGCCGGGCAACGTGGGAGGCGCGCCGGGCAACCACGCCTTTTGTTGCTGGTTACCCGACGTCGCGCGCCACGATTGACGATTCGTCCCGACCACGTAGCTGAGACTCTGCTCCAACGCCGGCCGAAGAACCTGCTACTTAACTGCAGTTTGCGAAGACCTCTTTTACGCTCTGCGCTGTAATCGTGTCATACCCAACGCCTGTCGTGGAGCCGGAGTTGTACAAGCCGTTCGTAGTCGCACCCGATTCTTTCTGTCCAACCGCCCCTGTGACTTCAACTGTGTGGCCAAGCTTGTTTTTGAGCGCTTCGGTATCCCCGCCCACAATCCGGTATTGCCGGACGGGATTGCCTCCAAGAATCACGTAGGTGTTTCCGGTCTTCGATAAGCATCCGCGAACCGTCTGCAGTTTTGGTGAGTTCGAGGTCTGGGAAGTTTGCGCACTCGAGCTGCCGGAACCACCGGTCTGCCCAGCAGCGAATCCGGACATCACGAAAAGAACAACACTGAAAGCGGCGGCTTTCATACGTCTACTCCTTTAGCGGCTAAGATGCAGTCGCAGTGGCTCCGCGTAGCAGCCAGTCACCTTTCGGAGCATCTGTGTATGAATGAATGGATGAAAGTAGTGCCTGTGCGCTGCTTGCGCTGGTACTCACGTCGCCATCCGTTCTAGCGCGGGGATCCTCTGGTCTGCCTGATAGAGCGCATGCAATTTCGATCGTTGCTCTGGACGGAGCGTTGACAAAGAGATCTTTTGAGAGCATCCTTTCGGGCCAACCGCAGACCGCTTTGGATACTCCCCACGTACATATGCCCAAGGCGCCGTAATGCGAACCCCAGGGCAGGCTCCGTTTTCGAATTCCCGCTACGAGGAGGCATCCGTGGAAACCGCTATAGGCGTATTCTCTTCCCGCGAACGAGCGGAAGAGGCAGTACAAGAGCTTTTAGGAAAACACGTCCCGCAAGAATCGATTGTCTATCTAACCAGGTCGGAAACCGAAGCAAAGAGCGTCGGCAAACAGTTGGGAGCAACAGTTGGAGGTTTCATGGGCGGAGCCGTCGGTATGTCCGCCGGTGTAGCCGCTGCAACTCTGCTGCTTCCGGGCATTGGGACTATTTTCGCACTCGGCTTCGGAGCGGCAGCATTGCTCGGATTGGGTGGTGCGGGAACCGGAGCCGCGGTTGGCAAGGCGATGGCAAATGAAACCGGCGCCGTTCAGCCAACCCCAGATGAAAAGTGCTCAGAGGACGTTAAGTTCTTCCGCGAGGTGCTGGGAGAGGGGCGATCGCTGGTTGTTGTTCGCACCGAATCCGCCGAGACCGTTCGACTGGCTTCGGAAATCCTGGACCAAAGAGGAATGGCGATCCATGGACACACTCCGGTTCCAATGCAAACGGCGGTCCGCCAGGTTGGGGATGTCGCCATCGTGGATATCAGCGGTCGAATTACCGTGGGTGAAGGAAATATCGTATTACGCGAAGTAGTTCGTAAATTGATGGACGGCGGCGCACGAAAGATCCTCCTTAATATGCACGATGTGGGTTATGTCGACAGCTCGGGGTTGGGAGAGTTGGTGGGCACGTATGGTACCGTGCGAAACAAAGGCGGACAACTGAGACTAGTGAATCCCAGCAAGCGGATCACTGAATTGCTGCAGATGACCAAGCTGCATACGGTCTTCGATATCCAGGCAGACGAGGCGAGTGCGATCCAGTCATTTACGCCGCCGTCTACTTCGGCTGTCGCGTAGAGGATGCCCAATTTGCGCGCGGGCCGCTGAGGGATCACCGCCGTTCTGTGCTGTACAGGGCGGCGGTTTTTTTGTGCAGCAGTCGGGCAGGAGTGGTTTGCTGGTGCGTTCGTCGGAGCAGTTTACAAAATCGTTTAAACTACCCGTTTTTGTATCGCTTGCCCAGAACAAAATCGATTACGCAACATGACAAAAATGTCATCAGTTTGTCAAAAATATGTCTTAGATTTGTCAACCAAAGGGGTACTCTCATGTATCTAACTGTTGGGCCCAGGTAGACGTTCAGGAGTCGCTGACTCCCATGACTTCGAGCCTCATCAAACACGTTTTGGTAGTGGTGGGGATTCTCTTCTTTGTAGCTCTATTTCTTATCCCTGCCGCGCACTATCGAGTGCCGTCTCCCCGCGGCCGGCATTTCTCTACCTCTGGAGTGATGGCGCTCCATCGCATTCGGTCGTTCATTCCCTCTCGGTCGTCTTTTGCCCTGTTGTCGATTTCTGCATTACTAATTAGTTTGGGTTCTCTATCTCGCCTTTTTGTCTCAATCGCCCTTAGTCTCAGCGTGTCTTGTACTGCTGTCGTATCGCCGATTCGCTGCTGATGTGAGGTCGACTACCGGACTCGTTAGACGGAACTGGCCAGCAAAGTACGACTGAGGCGACTTAGCTTCGCGTGCAGATCAGGCACGCGAGGTGAACTGATCGTATGGATACGGCCCAGGGCCAAAGAGTGGACGCTAATTGCACACAATCCCGCGACTGTAAAGCGGGGTAGGAGACAGAGTCCATGTCAGGGAAACTGCTTTTGAATTCATGGAAGGAAATTGCCGAATTCGTGGGTCGAACGGAGCGAACGGTCCAGCGATGGGAAAAGCTATATGGTCTCCCGGTGCATCGGCCAGCAGGGAGGGAACGTTCGGCAGTGATCGCATTAGCTTCGGAGATTGAAGCGTGGAGCGCCCGAACGTCGGCACGAGGCGTGCCCGCAATCGCCTCCCGTGCGGCGACAACTGATTCCTTCATCCAGTCGACGGGGACTCCGCTTACGGTGCTCTGTATTGACTCTCATGCAGCGCGGCTCGCAACGCGTAAGCAGTTGCTGGAATTCGGTGGTTATCGTGTGCTTGTGGCCTCCGATGCGCGACAGGCCCTGAGGCTCCTTGAGACGAATCAGGTCTATGTGATCGTTTTGGATTACTCGTTGCCAGACTTCGACGGAGACGGCCTCGCCCGCATGTTTCACAAGCATCGGCCGGAGGTTCCGGTCTTAATGTTGTCGCACAAGGCGAAGGGAATCCCGCAAACAATCCTGGATCTGGTCGGCGTTTCGGAGCAGCTCGGATCCCGGGATGGTGTGCCCGTCGATTCGTAGTACTGCCCACCACATTGTCACAGCCTCAGCGATCAAAAAACGGGGCACGAGGCTCGGTCCGCTATTGGCGGCAGAGCCTCTTCTAATCCGGAAATCAATCATGTCGGAAGTTGTCGGTTGCACTCTTATTTGCCAGGACTAAGTTAGTTGGCCGGGTGAGAGGAACGTCGTAGCCCGCTCGCGTGACCTCTCATACGGTGTGGGGATTCCATCGAACTCGCTACGAGATCGTTGGGAATTGTGTCTCTCCGCGCCGGCTGCGTTAGGAGGGTCAATGAAATTGCGCCCGAGGCTTTGTACTGTTCTGGTGCTGATCTCGTCGTTTCTTTTCATCGCGACGGACGCCCATGCGTTTCCGGCTTTCGCCCGCAAGTATGGGCTGCGATGCTCGGCTTGCCACATAGCATGGCCCATCCTGAACGATTTCGGCTGGCGATTCAAAGACAACGGCTACCAGCTGATGAATGATCGTGACGCTCCGATCTGGCAGAATCCGTCTTATTGGCCCGTCAGTTTCCGGGTCACGCCGAACTGGCATCGTGAAAGCACGGATAAGGTAGAAGTCGATACCGCAGCGGGTCCGGCAACCGGTGAAGTACAGACTCACGCAGCACGGTTTCGACAACTCCGGTCTTGACATCTTGTCAGGTGGAACCCTCGACAAGAACATCTCGTTCTTGCTAGTTCCCTCCGCCGATGAGACGGGCGCATTCCACTTCGAGTCCATGTGGGCGCGAGTGGACAATCTGTTCCATACCCCTTGGGTGAATATCAAGTTCGGAAAGTTTGAACTCGACAATTGGATTTCTGAAAAACGAGGGATCGCGCTCTCAGGAAATGGCGGCTCCTACCAGCTCTACCATTTCGCACCGGTTGGGGATAACAACTTTGCCGGGCAGATCGGCGACAACCAACTTGGAATCGAATGGATGGGACACTCCGCCAACGACCACACCCGAGTGTCTGCAACTGTGTTCAGCTCGAATGATGGAAATCCAGATCTGGTAAACGCGAACGCTTACAGTGGCTATTTCTCCGCGAGCCAGGGCTTCGACTTGGGCGGTCTCGGCCTGCAGCGTGTGGGCGGATACTACTTCGTCGGCTCAGCGCCAACCTTTTCGCTGACCGACAACAATGTTCCGGTAGCAGGATCGAGCCTCGGAAACGAAAGCTTTTATCGGGCGGGATTTTTCGGCGACTTCTATATCAGCCGCTTCGAAATTCCCGTGTACTACCAGCATGGATCAGACAGCAAATACTTTGGAACGGCGACGCCGGCCAATGGCGTCCTGCCGGTGGGAGCACAGGATCCGTCCTGGAATGGATTCTTCGTCGAACCTCGTTTCATTTTCAATCCACAGCTTCTGTTCTTCCAACGTGATGAGTTTATTCGAATGTCGCAACAGGCTTTGACCACAAACCCATCTGACTTGGGAGACCTGAATGTGTACACGTTCGGAGTGCGGTGGTATCCGATCATGACGAGCCGGGCGGGATTCGCGCTCCACGGCGAATATTCCTGGCTGAAACAGCGTAAGACTGCGCCGGTTACTGGCACAGACGTTACCAGCAGCTCCGTATTCTTCGGAACTGACTTCGACTTCTAGGAGCCTACTGATGCGCAGAACAAATACGACGAATTCCCTTTTTAATTCTTCTAGCTGCCGCGGTAGTGGGTCTGCTTTGGACTCCAGCAGCTCAGTCGCAAGCCAGCAAAGAAGCGAACATGGAAAGCCACATCGGCAAGCTCACTGGGCATGCCCAAGACGCGGATATGCAATACCGCAGGTATTGCGTAGGCTGTCATGGCGAAATCGGAAACGGTGAAGGCGAGAATGCCCAATGGCTCGATCCCAAGCCGCGCAACTTTACGCTCGGCATTTTCAAGTGCCGATCCACGCCCACGGGCACGCTTCCGACGGATACAGACCTTTACGACACCATTGGCCGCGGCCTGGTTACGTCCAATATGCCGCAGTGGATCCCTCTGACGGATCAGGAACGAGCTAATCTGGTCGCCAAGGTCAAAAGCTTCTCACCTCGTTTTGCGACAGAGAAACCTGGCACGCCAATTCAAATTCCTCCTGAGCCCCAAGTGACCGCGGCCGAGATCAAGGAAGGTAAGGAGGTCTATGACAGAGTGCAGTGCTGGAAATGTCATGGCCACACGGGTAGAGGGGATGGGCCATCGGCCTCAACTCTGACTGACGATCAGGGCGTTCCTATCAAGCCCTACAACTTCCACGAGGAGACACGGTTCAAGTGCGGATCCAGCGACGAAGACCTTTATCGGATCTTCATGACTGGACTCGACGGGACGCCCATGCCTTCCTGGTCCGACAATATCAAACCGGATGAAGCGTGGGCCCTGGTTTTATATCTGCGCACTTTACAGCCGATTCACTCCAAAGAAAAAGAAATCGCGAAGCAAATCGGCCTGAACTCGACTTCTACTACAACACCGGCTGCCACTCCTCAAAAGTGAGCTGGCAACCAAGGAGAACACAATGAAAGCGGGCTATAGATTCTTGGCGGGCGCATGGACGTTGTCACTAACCCTTTGCCTGACGTTTCTCTCGGTCAATGCTGCCGCCCAGGGTTCAATTACGGGCACGGTTAAGTTGAATGGCACCCCGCCGCATATGCGCGGCATCGACATGTCAAAAGATCCTTATTGCGTTCAGCAACACGCAAACTCTCCGGTGAAAATGGAGACGGTTGTGGTCGGCTCTGGCGGCGGACTTGAGAATGTCGTGCTTTACATCTCGGAAGGGCTCCCTGCGAATCTGGCCAGTTCAGCCCCGTCGGAAGTTCCGGTGTTCGATCAAAAGGGATGCATGTACACGCCGCACGTCCTTGCGATGGACGTGAACCAGAAGTTCAAGGTAGAAACAAGCGACCAGACTACACACAACATTCATCCGCTTCCCGATCCAACCACGGGGAATATTCCCTGGAACAAGTCACAACCTCCAGGGGCGCCGCCCATCGAAGCAGCCTGGAAGGCTGAAGAAGTAGCAATTCCAGTGAAGTGCAATATTCATCCCTGGATGCACGGATATTTCGTCGTCGTAAAGGGGCCGTATGCAATAACCGACGACAGCGGAAATTTCACCATCAAGGGTGTACCTCCGGGTAACTACACGGTGACGGCGTGGCAGGAGACGTATGGAACACAAACCCAGAAAGTAACTGTTGCCGCGGGCAAGCCCGCCTCGGCGAACTTCACGTTTACGGCGAAGTGACCCATGGCAAAACTGTTTGCAATTACCATCGTTGTGATTGCGATCCTCTCGGCGATTCCGATTGTCCGGCACACTTGGCCGCAACCTCAAGACATCTCGACTCACGGGCAGCAGATTGACGAGCAGATGTCCGAGACCATGGCAGAGGCAGGTCTCGCATTTCTGGCAGCGCAGATCATTCTCGCTGCCTTCATCTGGAAGTTCTCGAATCCGAAGCCGGGAACGAAGATCAGGAATTTCCCGGGCGGCGCTGCGGCGATGGTGATTGCGGGCTTCATCCTCGTAGGCAGCGAGGTTCTCGCGCTGGGAGCCTTCGGAGCAAAAGCCTGGGCGAACGTGTTTCTGTCGCCGGCTTCCGCGAATGCTCTTCCTATGCAGGTACAAGCTGGACAGTTCGCCTTCTATTTCCGCTATCCGGGGCCGGATAACACCTTCGGCCCGATTCACCCGGAGATGATCAACGAGGCGAATCAGAATTTCTTCGGTCTGGACCAGACTCACGATCAAGCATCGAAGGATGACATTGTCACCGCGGAAATGGCGATACCGGTGAACCGCGAGATTCACCTTTTTATGCGATCCAAAGATGTGGGTCACTCCTTCTTTGTTCCTGAGTTACGCATTCAGCAGGACTTCGTTCCCGGTGTCGACTTGTCGGTTCATTTCACCGCGACAAAAATCGGCAAGTACGAAATCGTTTGCACGCAGTTGTGTGGGCTGGGGCATTACAACATGCGCGCAGTTCTCAGCGTTTTATCGCAGGCAGACTACGACGACTGGTTGAAGAAACAAGCAGCGTTGCAGTAACCCGAACGGCCAAGGGGTAAGCAAAATGCACGAAGCTTCAACACACGGCGTTCATCATCACGCCGCACCTACGGGCTTTATTCGAAAATACGTTTTCAGCGTCGATCACAAAGTCATTGGGAAGCAGTACTTTGGCCTTGGCCTGGTGGCTGTGCTTGTGGGCACGGTCTTGTCATGGTTGATGCGAATTCACCTCGCTTGGGGCAGCTGGCCGATCCCCGGATTGCACCTGCTTTCGCAAAACGGAGCGCCCGGCAACATCATGACGCCGGAGTACTACTTGCAGTTGATGACCATGCATGCGACGATCATGGTCTTCTTTGTACTGACGGTTGCGCCCTTCGCGGCATTCGGCAACTTCTTCCTGCCAATTCAAGTCGGCGCGGAAGACATGCCGTTCCCGCACATCAACATGATGTCGTTCTGGGTGACACTGGTCGGCTTCCTGGTTCTGATCGCATCATTCTTTGTCGGAAGTGGACCGCCGCTCTCTGGGTGGACTGCCTACGCGCCTCTCAGCGCCCTCGGTGAAGTCGCCGGGCCGGGACAAGGGACAGGACAAGTCCTGTGGGCTGCGTCGATCGCGATCTTCTGCGTTGGCCAGTTGCTCGGATCGCTGAACTTCATCCCAACCACACTCGATATGCGCACCAAGGGAATGACACTTTCCCGGATGCCATTCACGGTGTGGGCCTGGTTTATCACCTCGCTGATGGGCCTGGCCGCTTTTGCCGTTCTGATGCCGGCATGTATTCTGCTCATCCTCGATCACGTTGCCGGAACGAGCTTTTTCATCCCGGGCGGGTTAGTGGTAAATGATCAGGTGCAGCCGCACTCTGGCGGATCCACGTTGTTGTGGCAGCACTTGTTCTGGTTCTTCGGACATCCAGAGGTATACATCGCGATTGTGCCGGCGATGGGAATCGTTTCGCACGTGCTCGTCACGAGCATGCGCAGAGCGCTGCTGAGCTACCGGGTAATCATCGGCTGCATGCTGGCGATTGCAGTCCTCAGCTACATGGTCTACGGACACCACATGTTCGTGAGCGGAATGAATCCGTTCTCGTCGCTGGTGTTTTCGTTCCCGACGTTGATCATTACGATTCCAGCAACGATCATCGTGCTCATATGGATTGGCAGCCTTTACGGCTCCCACCTGCGGATCAACACAGCTTCGCTGTTCGCGCTGGGCTTCATTTCAATGTTTGTCGCCGGTGGAGTTTCTGGATTCTTCCTGGCGCAGCCCAGTCTCGACATCATGCTGCACGGCACGTATTTCGTGGTCGGGCACTTCCACCTGGTTATGGCAGTGGCAGCCATCTTCGGCATCTTCTGTGGAACGTACTTCTGGTTCCCGAAGATGTTCGGCCGCATGATGAACGAGAAACTTGGGAAAGTGCACTTCCTGCTTACCTTCATCGGCGCTTACTGCATCTTCATGCCATTCCATTATCTCGGACTGGCAGCCAACATCCGGCGCTATCAGTCATTCACTGGATACATGGAACCGCTGATTCCGGTGCACCGGTTCATCACCATTGCTGCTCTTATCACGGGAGCGGCGCAGCTGATTTTCCTCTTCAACCTGATTTACAGCCGGTTCTGGGGAAAGCCCGCGCCAGACAATCCATGGGAAGGCACGTCGCTGGAATGGATCACAAGCTCACCTCCGCCGTTTGACAACTTTGGAGGAACGCTCCCGGTGGTCTATCACGATCCATTCCAGTACGGAATCGAAGGCTCGACTGGCGATTACGTCATGCAGAACTCTCCGGAGAAGATCACTCAAACGACTGAGTGATCGGAAATCAGCACAGGGAAATGGGGCCGCGGGTATGGCAACAACAGTAGAGAGACCAAACAAAATCGATGAACGGACGCCAGCGACAGGTGGCGGATCGGGCCACGGCGGATTCTTCACTGAAGATGGCAATCTGCACCTGGTGATGGATAGACGTTCGCCGCATCCCAGCTCCACAGCAGTCTATGTCGCTGTGGTCGGGATCGGCATGATCTTTGCGGCGCTTACCAGCGCGCTGGTAGTGCGTAAAGGTGGGTCTACGGATTGGAAGAGCTTCACGCTGCCTTCCATTCTTTACCTGAATACTCTGGTGCTTTTGGCAAGCGCCTTTGTGCTGGAAATTGGGCGGCGTGCGGTTGGAAAGTTCATGATGGCTCCAGACCGCCAGCACGCGAAGCCTACCTTCTGGTTCTATCTCACTCTAGGATTGGGACTGCTGTTCGTAGCCGGACAATACGTTGCGTGGCTGCAACTTCGGCGTGAAGGCTTGTATCTCGCGACGAACCCGAGCAGTTCTTTCTTCTATGTGCTTACGGTCACGCACGCCCTTCACCTGCTCGGCGGTCTTGGAGGACTGGTGCTGATCATCACCAGGCTGCAGCGACTCACCTTGCAGAAGAGCACATTGAATGCGGTTTCGCGATATTGGCATTTCATGGATGCCTTGTGGATCTATCTGTTGTGTTTGCTCTGGTTCACTATTTAACGAGTCGATGCAGGAGCGAAAAGCTTGAGCGAGGCTAATATTTCTATGGGTACTCCCGGGAGCATCGTCGTAAGCGAACCGATGTTCTCGGTTCCAGCGAAGAAGCTGGCGATTTGGCTGTTTATCATTGCGGATGCCGCCACCTTTGCAGGCTGTCTGGTGGTATATGGCTTCCTGCGTAACGCGTCGCAGAAGTGGCCCACTCCGTTTGAAACGCCATCCGTAGTCAATGCCGCAGTCATGACCTTCGTTCTCGTCACCAGCAGTCTTACGATGCTTCTGGGCGTACGAGCGGCAAAGGCGCATCACAAGTCCGCAGCGATCCGCTGGACTCTCGTGACAGTTGCGCTGGGCATTCTGTTCGCCTTGCTGCACATCCGAGAATGGCTCGGGATGATCCGTGAAGGCGTGACGCTATTCCACAATCCATGGGGAGATCCGCAGTTTGGCGCGACTTTCTACAGCATCACCGGCCTCCACCTGCTCCACGTGACTGGCGGCGTGCTTGTCCTTTTGTGGGTCACGTATCGCTATAACAAGGGCCGCTTTAACGGCGATGACCTGGAAGTAGCCGGTCTCTACTGGCATTTTGTGGATTTAGTTTGGATGTTTGTAGTTCCGCTGGTTTATCTGTTGAACGTGGCTCACTGACGCCGGAGGATTGGGATGTTCGATGCGCCAGATGTAGAGAAGCACTCACCTGAAGCGAAATACACTGACAGTGTCTCCAAATATGTCCTGATTTACCTCTGTATTTTGCTGCTGGCGGGGTTGCAATTCCTGATTGCTCGTCAGAACATCAGCACGACAGGTATGGTGCGACGGATGTTGCTCATCGCCATTGCGGAAGCTGGTCTCGCAATCATGTTTTTCATGCACCTCTGGGCGGAAAAGCGCGGCTTTCTCCTCTTCATCGTGCTGATTACGGGTTTCGTCCTGCTTACCATGCAGAATTCCTGGACAGATAGCTTCCGTATCCGCTACGGAGTTCCCGGGGGACACCCCGTCACCACGAGTACAACGCCATCGAGTACAACGCCATGAAGTACAGAAATCGATTTGTCGGACCACGGTGGATCGGCCTTCTGATTTTGATTTTCGCGATGCTGGTGCTTTGCCAGCCAGTGTTCGCGCAGGGATGCTCCCTCTGCTACACCCAGGCCGCACAATCGGGCGGCCGGATGATCCAGGCGCTCAAGAGCGGGATCCTGATCCTGATTGTGCCACCCACATTGCTGACGCTGGCCATGGTTCGGGTGTGCTATCGGAAGAAAGACGAATTCCACGACCCTGATCTGCTGGAGGATAGCGACAGAGATTGGTAACCGGCAGGGGCTTTATTTGCCTTGCCGCAGGCTCTGGAAGATGTCGGGCGGATCAAACCAGCATTCACGCCAGAAGGAATCACTCGAGAGGCTGCCGGCTGTCCAGCGTTGCAGCGCGGAGTTGGTGCTGGCGATCATTCCGCCGTTGGCCGAATCGAGAACGAGGACTACGCCTTCCACTTCATTGTGTTCCGCAGTTAGTGCCGCGTACTGCTTGCGCATCAACGACTCGAAATAGAGCATTTCACCGGACTCGGATGTCTTAGTTGCATCCTCTCGTTCCTGCACCCAAACGATATCGACTTTCTTCCCTTGCAACGGCTTCCATTCGCCGGGAAACGTACCGGTCTCCTCGCGAGTTTTTTGGAAGGGTTGATCTTGCGAAGCGCTGGCGGTCTGCTTGGTTGCGGTGGCTGGAAGAGAGACATTCGTTAAATCGAGTTGCGAGCGGCGAACCCATCCACGCGAAAGCCCCATGAGATGTACGTGGACCCAGTCATTATTTACGTCGAGGACCTGAAGCTCATCGTCCGCCTCGGCGACCAGCACCACCTGAGCATCCTTCGATGGCCGCGACAGGACTGGAGTCTTGGCTTTCACGATTGCCAGATCGGTAGGCCGAGCCTGGCTGTTTTTGATCTGTTCGAGGGCAGCTTCTTCCCGCGTCAATTTCGTGATTTGTTGGTCAGTCGGAGTTTCCGCCGGTAAGGAAGCTTGCCGCGCCACGGGTGCTTGCGAAGGCGGAGCCGCTGATCGCAAGAGCTGAGTCATGTAATTGACCTTCGCGGCGGAAGGTGCGTCAGGAAGTGGGTTTGGAGCACCGTGAGCATCGGTTCCAACTGGGGCGAGTGGCGTCTGGAGCGGCGACTCGCCACTCTTCAACGCGTCTCCGAGACGATCCAGCAGATCGGACTCAAGCCGGCCGTTCGAACCCAAGAGCTCGTAATTGGACTCCTCTGGTTTCTCTCCGGCATACCAGGCGGTAATTTTGGCCGTGACCTGCACAGCGGTTTCGCGCGCGTTGATCGAGGTCACAACAAGTTCGTACTCGTAATATCCCTGCCGGAATCGTTCGAGCGAGTGGTCGCCAGGTACCGCGAATCCGACGAGAATGGGGAGCTTGCCTCCCGAACTTCCCGCCAACTGTCGAAGAGCACGCTCAACCTGCGGTTTGGGAGCTGCAAATGTTCGTTGCGTCGGCTTGCCGGTTTCCGCCGAGAGTCCGAAAACAAAGACGGAAACTCCGAAAATCCCGAGCAGCACGATCCGAAGCGTTTTCAACGCCGAACGAATGCTGATCACTGTCGCGGCTCCAGTTCGGCACGTCGTACCCATCCGCGATGTCCATCCGCGGTTTCGACGCCATACCACTTGGGCGTAATGACAAGAATGACGACGGCACTGGCAGCGGGAAGCGCGTCTACGGTCGTGGAGCGTGAAATCGGCGCCTGCCTGAGCGCGGCTCCACTGCTCTTGATCTGGCCCTCGACCTGGGATCGCAGCTCCGCGACGCGCTGCTGCAAATCTTTGAAAGCTTCAGGAGACAAGGTTGTGGACGGTTGCGGTCCAGCACTCGCCGTAGGCGGCGGGAACGTGCTGGCAGTCGCCGGTTGAATGGTGTTGGGCTGCGGAAGCGCAGACGCCACCGGCGTAGGGGCGACAGGCCGATCTCCGGCATGCGGGGCCTCAACTGCGGGGCTCAATCGCGCCTGCTGAATCGCCTCGACCTGGGATCGCACCGCATCGTATTCGGCAGACTCGACGGTTCCATCCGACTTGTCAGCGCGACGCCGCTCCTCTTCGACAAAGACTGCATCGATCCGAAGACTGGTCTCGTCCGCACCTCGCGCGTTCACAACATATCGCACGGTAAGCGTTCCCACGCCGTTGCTGCCCTTGAAATGACGGGGATCGAGCACATCTTTGGCGACCTTGTAGAAGACCTCGCCGGCCGGCTTTTCATCTCGAAAGGCATTGGACGACTTCGCCGTGTGTGCCCCTCTCAGCGTTTTTTCTTTCTCGTACACATAGGTTCCGTGCACGATCTCGTCCTGGCTAACGTGCCTCACCGCGTCCAGAACGTCGGCTTCGGGCGCAGAGATCTGGAATTGATTGCTTACGACGGTGGAGTCGGAATTACCGAAGAGACGAGCGAATGCGGGAACAGGCGCTAAACCGGCGACAAGAACGCAGAACAGGAGGAATTTGGGCACACTGAAACGAATCAACGTATAAGCACTTGATTCCGGAGCTTGGCGACACCTGTATCCAGGTCTCCGCAACATTGGGATCCCCTGACCGAGCCGACGCAGGCGCTAAACGAGGAGCTTCCCCTCCTGCTGACCTGCCACTTAGAGCCAAGCTATCGCAGGCTGGAAGAGAAGCAAGCGACAACTTCCGACAGCTCACGTGGAATCCGCTGCCTGATGGTGGTGCTGTTCATTCTCGGGGTATACGCAGCCTTCGCGGAAAACAGCGGCTGCAAATCATAGTTCGCGAAGTGCGACCGCGACAGGCCTGACGGCTGCACGGACCGCCGGAACCATTCCCCCGAGAACGCCCATCACTAAGCCGAACAGGACTCCCATCAATAGAAGATCAAACGTGATCTTAAAAGCGAAAGCGATATTGGAAAACGTTTGAAAGTTCATGGTGCTAGTGGTCAGCCCGTTAAGAGGAAGGACCGCGAGGCAGCCCACGACTCCGGCAATAAATGAAATGAGCAGCGCCTCAAAGAGGAAAGAAAGAATTACGTTCCAGCTGGAAAAACCAACCGCGCGCATAGTGGCGATTTCGCGGCCGCGTTCAGACACAGCAGAGTACATGGTGTTGAGCGCACCGAAGACCGCACCGATCGCCATGATCCCCGCCACAAGCCCCCCGAGCACGGTGATCAGCTGAGTCATCGTTGTAGATTGCTTCGCGTAGTAGTCGATTTCGCGAACCACATCCACGTTCAATCGCGGATCCGAAGTAACTGCGTCCTTGAACTGCTGGAAAGAATCGGCGGACGCGAGGTGGACTGTGGCGGACTGAAAGATATTATCAGGCCGCTTGAGTACCTCATTCAGGATCTTGGCATCGCACCAAACCTCGGAGTCGAAGGACGATCCGCCGGCATCGAAAATGCCAACCACCTCCCACTGGCCGCCGCCGAAATTAACTCTATTGCCAACAGTAAGGCCGGAATACGTTCGCGAGGCATTCTTGCCGACCACCAGTTCTGACAGGCCCGGAGAGAACATCCGTCCCTGAATGATCTTCGCGAATGTTCGAATCTTGAGGACGTTAGCAGACACACCGCGAACCTGGACATTGGCGTCGGTACCAGTACTGATAAGTGGAAACGGCATGACTCCGACCACTTCTTGCGTCACCAACGGTCCAGAAGCGTCGCGCGCGACGCCCGGCGCATCCTCAACAACCTTCACTGAATCGAGAGTGATTCCCCCCATCATCTCGCTGGTGGCGCCTGCACGCATGACCAGAGCATTTCCGGGAGAGCCGGAGGCGACCAAGGTTGCGCGGAAACCTCGCGCAAGAGACAGCATGGCTACAAACACACCTACGGTGCCCGCGATACCGAGTATTGCCACAATCGTGGAGGTCCAGCGCGCACGAACGCTTTGCAGGTTATACGAGATGGGTACAGAGCCAATGAACGGGGCGAGTAGTCCAGCAATGATTCCGCCAACAATGATCAAAATCAGCACGAGGGCGAGGATCGCGGCTACCGTTAACAGAACTCCTATGAAAAGCTTTGCCGCCATGGCTCAGACTCTCCTCAAGGCGTTGACAACGCGCATTCGCATGGCACCGATTCCAGGAAGAATCCCGCTGGCTATACCCACGACAAGCGAGGTGAGCAGACCAAAGGCAATCAGCGCGGGAGACAGAATTAGGTTCGGCAACATTCCGTTCAAAGCATTCCCGAGAACTGGAATTGCCAGGGTCGCCAGCAGAAGACCGAGTAGCCCACCGACCAGAGCGATCACAAGCGATTCGCCAAGAATGAAGAAGGCGACGGACCGGTCGGAGAATCCAATGGCCTTGAGAACTGCCAGCTCAGACGTTCGCTCGCGGACCGAAATCGCCATCGTGTTTCCAGTCACGAGCAGAAGGGTAAAGAAGACCACGGAACCGATGCTCACAATCAAGAACTGGATATTTCCGAACTGCTTCACCCATCCGGCGGCGAAGGCTGATTCCGTCTCGGTCTTCGTTTCGTAGGGAGAGTTGGCGAATTCTGCATCGATCGCCTTGGCAATACGGGGAGAATCGTCAGGATTATTCACCCGAAGCACATACCAGCCGATGTTGCCCTTCACGCGGTCCGGGATGCGCTCTTCGAAGTAATCCCATTGGAACCAGAACTGAGTCTCATCGTCGGCCGCGCGCTTGCCGTGATAGACACCGTCGATGTTGAACTCCCAGGAACCGCCTCCATAAAGAGTTGTTTTGATCGGAATGCGATCGCCAACCTTCCAGCCGAAACGCTCCATCGTTCGGGCACCGACGATGGCACCTTCGCGATCCTTCAAGAACGTGTTCCATTGGTCATCCGGCACGGAGAATTCTGGGAACACCTGCCGCTGGTTTTCCGGATCAATCACGAACTGGGGGAAGAAATTCTTCTCGTCTTTATAGACCCCGCCAAACCAGTTGTTATGGGTGATGACCTTGACACCGGGAATACGCATGATCGTGTCGCGGTAAGAGAGTGGGATCGGGTTGATGATGGAAGTGCGATTGATGATCACGAGCCGGTCCGCGCCTGCAACATCGGCGCCGCGGCCGAAGGCATCGCGCACAACTCCCAGGAAAGCGAACAGAAACAAGGCCACAGCAAACGAACCGATGGTGAGCACCAGACGAAACTTCTTGCGCAACAAGTTCGCCAGGATGAGGCTTCCGTATTTCATGCCCTGCCTCCGGCGATCGTGGTCTCAGGATTTTTGCTGCCTTCAACAAGGTAGCCTTTATCAAGATGAAGAGTTGTGTGGGCACGGGCAGCGACCACGGGATCGTGAGTGACCATCAAGATGGTCTTGTGATGCTTGGATACCAACTCCTCCATCAGGTTCATGATCTCGTCGGCCCGCTTACGGTCGAGATCGCCGGTTGGCTCGTCGCAAAGAAGGAAAGTCGGATCGGCGACAATAGCACGAGCGATTGCTACGCGCTGCTCTTGCCCTCCGGAAAGCTGCCGGGGGAAATGATTCATCCTGTCGGCAAGCCCAACCACGGCGAGAGCTGTTTCGACGTGTGCCCGACGCTCCGCCTTAGAGAGATTCGTGAGCAGCAGGGGCAGCTCAACATTCTTGAAAGCGTTGAGAACGGGAATGAGGTTGTAAATCTGAAAAATGAAGCCGACGTGACGTGCGCGCCACTCCGTCAGTTTCCCGGCAGACAAATGCGTGATTTCATCTCCTGCAACGGTGATGCTGCCGCGTGTGGGAACATCAAGGCCGCCAAGCAGGTTGAGCAGAGTTGTCTTGCCCGAACCGCTGGGTCCCATAAACGCGACGAATTCGCCTTTCTCTACGTCGAGGTTGAGCCCGTGGAGAACCTCAATGTCCTCTTCTGCCCGGCGGTACGTTTTATCAAGGTCGCGGACCTGAATCAGGCTCGACTTGCCACTGCCGTCTACTTTGACCATGAGAAATGCTCCTATTGCTTGATTCGAACAGACTGACCGTCACGGAGAGTGTCCGGGCCCTTTACAACGACAGCAGTATCGGGTTGAAGACCAGCAACGATATCGACGTCTGAGCCGCGAGTGGTGCCCAGAGTAACAGCGCGACGTTCCAGCACGTCGTCTTTCACGATGTACACGTACTTCGAGTCATTTTCGCCGCGCACGGCGGATTGAGGAACGGTGGCTACGGCATGCTTCTCTTCTTTGTTCTTGTTGCTTGTTTCGAGGAAAGTGACCTTCACACCCATGTCAGGCAGGATGCGAGGATCACGCGAAGGATCAAAAAGCCGCACGTGGTCCGGTTCCGTGAAAGAAATGCGCACCTTGACCGTAGCTTTCTGGCGATCGGCCGTGGGAATCACTGTGCGCACTTTGGCTGGAATCGTCCAGTCGGGATAAGCATCGAGAACAGCATTCACCGGCTGGTTGGGACTGACTCTCGCGATATAAGACTCGCTTACATCGACTTCGATTTCGTTCGAGTGCAGATCCACGAGCGTAGCAACGCCAGTGCGCGTAAAGCCGCCGCCGGCCGAAACCGGGGAGATCATCTCACCGATTTGTGCGTCCTTGGAGACAGCGATACCAGCGAACGGAGCGGTGATCCTGCAATTCTCAACCGCCTGCTCTTCTTCGCGAATGCGCGCATTGGCAGCAACCACCTGTTGCTTTGCCAGGGCTATCTTCGCGCGCAGGCTGTCGGCGGTCATCCGAGCCGTATCCAGGATTTCTTGAGACTGTACTCCACTCTTGTGGAGTTCATCGGCGCGGTGCAGTTCGATATCTGCGTTTCGGGACTGAACCTCATAATCGGCAATAGCGGCGACCGACGCGTCGCGATCAGCTCGAGCGGCATCGAGGGCGCGGCGCACGTCAGAATCATCGAGAGTCGCCAGCAGCTGTCCTTCGCTCACGCGGGTGCCTTCGTCAAAGAACACGCCGGTTACGCGGCCTGTGATTTTGGCGGCGATAGTCGCCCGGCGGCGGGGAGTGATGTAGCCGCTGGCATTAAGAACCCCAGCAGGTCCGTTTGAAGGCTTGCCTGATGTGGCTACTTCGACTTCCGTCTTACGGTTCAAGTAAGCCGAAGCGGCCACCGCGACGAACGCGATTGCCAGGACGGCAATGACAATCCATATCCAACGCTTGCCTGAGCGCCGGGTCTTGCGCTTTTCCGCGGTGATCCGGAGGGAATCCAAGTCGGGTTTCAGAGGGGTCGATGTCATTTGTCCACGAACACTGGCTGGATGCCAGACTGCCGAAGCGCCTTATCGGCTCATAGGTAAATGTGAATTCACATTTACATTTTGTCAAGAGGGAACTTAGTCTGCCCTGAATACGGCTCTAATTCTAATGGGTAAATTCGGAGTGTGGGAGAGTATTGCGCACCATTACTGCCAAAATGCTGGGCCGAATGCTGGTTCGTTCAGGTTCGGCACTCCAATAAGACTTTCCCATGCGCGACGCGCCGGGCGCTCGCCTCTTGTAAGACTGTTGGTAGAAGGCATGCCCGTTCTTCGCCGGGAGACGCGCTTCGCTGATCCGGAGCGCGCCTTTTTGCCCGGCAAAACCCTAGTGTATCGGTGAGTACACGAGCACCGTGAACGTACCTGGCTTAATGCTCGGGCGTCTCTGTCCTTCTGCCGGCGGTCCTAGTTCCGCTGTCGCCAGGTAGATCTTGTGAGTTTTCGGATCTAGTGCCATGGTGCGAGCGCCCCGAGCCGTCTCGACATTGCCAACAGCTTTGTACTCGGTTGTATCCGACGCCTGCACGACGGTAAGCGTCCCCTCGCCGTTAGATGCGAACGCGCGTTTCAATCCTGGATCAAACGCGGCAGCATCGGTACCAGACCCAGTTGGAAGTGTCGCGAGTTGCTTGCCATCTTTGGTCGCAACGACCAACATCTTGCTATTGCCACACACTGTGAATAGGTGACCCGCGGCGGCGTCGATCGCAAGGCCGGATGGTTCTTCACAGTCGGCCAGCTTCCAACGCTCGGTCGCTTTCCAGGTCTTGGAATCGACGACCGCAATTTCGCCAGTGTCCTCGACGTTGACGTATACGTGACTGGGGTCCGCTGCCGCGAACTCGAGTTTGCCTCCGAGCGGCACTGTAGCAACGACCTTCAATGAGTCCGGATCAATCGCCATCAGGTCATGGCTGCGTCCGTTCATCACGATCACGCGATTTGCGTATTTGTCGTAGATGATCGCGTCCGGGTTCTCGCCCACCTTGATGTCGGTCTTGGGCGTGAGCGTCTTCAGATCGAATACCGTTACTGTCCCTGCGCGACCGTTGGAACTGAAACCGAGACCCTTGTCGGGAACGAGTGCAACACCATGCGCACCGTTGGCCGGGACCTCACCTGTCTTCTTGCCGCTGGCGGCATCGATGACATAGATAGCGCTATTGTGCGCGACAAACAGGCGATTGCCAGCGGGATCATACGTGATGTAATCCCAGCCGCCATCGCCGCCAATCGTGTACTTGGCGACCTGTTTGTAAAGTGGAGCTGAATCTGCCAGCAAAGCGCCGGCCAGAATCAACGAGGTGGAAACTACAAAGGCTACAGTCTTCGCTACTCGCAACATTCGGAACTCACCTTCCTTCAGCATGGCTGAGGTAGAAATGCACTGCGGGAGTGATTACCAGCGATAGAACAATGGAAACTGTAATGCCGCCGATGACGGCAATGGCAAGCGGCTGCAACATCTGGGAACCGGAGCCTAGCGCGAGAGCCAGGGGCAGCATTCCGGCAATAGCGGCAAGGGCCGTCATTACGATTGGGCGCAATCGCCGCCGGCCGGCATGCAGCATGGCATCGCGCGGCGAATATCCTCGCCCACGATATTTCTGATCTGCATCGAGCAACAAGATGCCGTTCTTCGCGACAATCCCGATCACCATAATCAGGCCCATAAAGGACGAGATATTGAAAGTCGTGCCGGTGATCAACAGCGCGAGGAGAACTCCGGCCGTAGATAGCAGTGCGGACGTGAGGATTGCCAGAGGCGCGGCAAACGTGCGGAACTCGAAGAGAAGGACCACGAATACCAGCACGACCGCGAGAACGAGAACGAACATAAGGTCGTGAAACGACTTTTGCTGTTCTTCGTAGGTTCCACCATACTGCACGCGAATTGACGGAGGAAGATGAAGGTTATCAACCGCTTTCTGGACGGCGGCAATGGCGCTGCCGAGATCGCGCCCTTCCAGTCGTGCAGTAACGGCGACGTCACGCTGCAGATTCTCGCGCCGGATTTCGGTCTGACCGGGAACTTCCGTGATGTTGGATAAAGAGCCGAGAGTGGCTGTGTGTCCGCTACTGCTGACCAGGAGCGTGTTGCTCATCGCGGCCAGTGAAGCGCGGTTCGCGGCGGGAAAGCGTACGCGAATCGTATAAGCGCGATCGTTTGCGATTACTGGCGTTGCGGCCGGCTCACCTTCGAGAATGGCCGTCGAATCGGTAGCAACCTCTTCCGGCGTAAACCCAGCGTGTGCAGCTACTGTGGGATTCACCTGGAAAATGGTAGCCGGTCCGCTGACTGTATTTTCAATGCCGTTCTTCAGATCGACGACGCCGTCGATCTTTTCAATCGCGGTCGCCACTCGCGGAGCCCAATCCTGCAGTGCGGCTGGATCGCTCGAGAAGAGTTTGATCTGCACGGGTTCGGGCGAGTTCGAGAGGTCCCCTATCATGTCCTGCAGAATCTGCGTGAACTCCACATCCACACGCGGCTCTTCTCTTCGCGATCCTTGCGCGCAGGTCGGAGATGATCTCATCCGTTGAGCGGCTACGCTTGCTTTTGAGCTTCACCGCAATATCACCGGAATTGGCTTCCGTGACTGCCGCCAGGCCGAGTTGTAGTCCCGTACGACGGGAAGACCCTTGCACCTCGGGAATCTCATGAATCATCTGCTCCAGATGGCCAACAATGCGATTCGTTTCCTGAAGAGAAGTGCCTGGGGGGGTGAGGTAGTCGAGGACGAATCCACCCTCATCAATTGCCGGCATCAGGTCAGTGCCGAGCGCCTTGTAACAGAGGAAGGAACCAGCGATAAGAATGAGGCTGAAGAGTGCGATCCACCGGGGCCGGTCGAGCGCAAAGCGCAGCCCACGTTCGTAAAACACAAGCACTCTATGGAATCGACCGGTCAGCTCTCCCTCGGCGTCATCAACCTCCTGCTCATCTGTCTCCTCTGCATTTTCGGATTCGCTGTGCACGCCGGTACGCTTGGACCGTATGAAGTACTGGCTGAGGGTGGGCGTCCAGGTTAGAGCCAGTAGAAGCGACGCGAGCAAAGCCGCCGCAACGGTGATGGCCAAGGCGCGAAAGAAGAGGCCGGTTACGCCCGTCACAACCGTGAGTGGAATGAAGACAACAATCGGGGTGATGGTCGATCCAATCAGAGGAACGGTGATTTCTGAAAGAGCGCTCCGAACCGCTTGCAACGGACCCTGACCAGCCGCGCGATGAAGCGAGATATTCTCGACAACAACAATGGCGTCGTCAATCACCAGCCCGACGGCTGCGGCTAGTCCGCCAAGCGTCATCAGGTTGAAACTTTGGCCGAGTAGCTTCAGGGCTATGAACGTGATGGTTACAGTTGCCGGGATCACCAGCGCGGCGGTGATGGATGCGCCCCAGTCGCGGAGGAACACGACAATGATTATGCAGGCGAGGATCAGCCCGATCAGAACCGCGTCGCGGACACTTTTGATTGATTCCGTGACCAGTTCGGACTGATCGTAGAACGGTTGCAGCACGATGCCTGGCGGCAGAGTGCGCTGAATACTCGCAATCTCCGCATGTACTTCGTTTGCGACCTGGACCGTGTTGCTGTCCGGCTGGCGGCTGATGTTGAGCAGGACGGCTGGTTTGCCATTCGCGGTGACGATCGTGTACACGGGCTTGACCGCCGGCACGACGCTCGCAACATCCCCGACACGGACTGGAATTCCGGTCTGCGTGTTCTTGATCACAATCTGCGCGATCTGTTGGGGATCCCGAACCTGCCCATTGATCAATCCCAGGTAAAGCTGGTGATTCTGTTCGAGGAGACCTGGTGAATCGATGAGGTTCGTGCTTTTCACGGCGTTGAGAATGTCGGTGACGGTGACACTCGCAGCGAGCAGCTTCGCGGCATCAGGAATGATGTGAAATTCCGGCTCCTGGCCTCCCTGTACCACCACGGTTGCAACTCCATTCAAACGATTGAGACGCGGTTTCAACTCATACGTTGCGAGTTCCCAGAGCTGAGTCTGAGGCATCGTCTCCGACGTCAGGCTGTAACCAAGGATGGGAAAGCTGGCGAACGTGAGGCGGTGCGTGTCGACAATTGCGCCCGGGGGCAAACTCGTGCGCACGCGTGAGAGCGCTGCATCCACGAGCTGCAGTGTTTGCACCATGTCGACGTGCCAGTCGAAGAACAGATCGATCTCTGCGGAGCCGCGACTGGTGATGGAGCGCACGCTCTCCAGGCCGGGAACGCTGTTGACCGTCTCCTCGATTGGCCGGGTGATGGTCACCATCATTTGATCGATAGGCATCACGCCGTTATCGACCCCAATGACTACGCGCGGGAAGTCGGTGGTGGGGAACACGGAGAGCGGGATCGTGAATGCAAGATACGTCCCAATGCACACCAAGACGACGATGCTAAAAAGCACAGACTTGGCGTGACGGCTATACCAGTAGCGTTCTTCCGGAATCGGAGCACGAACCTGGCCCGGTAGCGATTGCAAACTCACCGGCGCATCACTCCTTTTCCGATCCAGGCGCAGGGGCAGGCGCTGCCGCAGTCTCTACCTGTTTCACATGCGTCTTATCGCCGAGACCATAAGCGCCGGAAGAGATTACCGTTTCGCCAGCATTCAGACCCTTGGTGACCTGCACATCACCGCCGCCGCTGATTCCGGTCTCGACGACGCGCTCTTGTGCAACGCCATCATTACTCACCACCATCACCCTGGTTTCGCCCTCGGGCGCTTTGAGAATGGCGGAGGCGGGAACAGCAATTGCGTTTTCATCGACTCTCGCGACGATCTGCACATTCACGGCTGTGCCGGGGCGCAACGCACCGTGGGGATTGGGCGCTTCAATCCATACTTCGACGGTCGTGCTGTTGGGGTCGAGCGCCGGACTGATCAGACGTTACCTTGCGCTTCCGCTTTGAAATCTCCGGGAGCGGTAATCGTCGCCGGATCACCGACTTTCAGAATGGCGGCTTCGTCCTGGGGTATATGCGCCTTGGCGATGACCGAATCTGTATCCATGATCGTCAGCAAGGGCGTGCCTGCCGTCGGCGTCTCCCCGGGATACAAAGGACGATCTGTAACAATGCCATCGATCGGACTTCGAATCTCGGTGTAGCTAAACTGTGCAGCCGCTCCTTCGAATTTGCCCTTCGCAGAAGTCAACTGTCCAGTCGCCGACTTTTCGCCTTGCGGCTTGCCAATCGCGAGAGTCGCAGCTAGATGTTGATTTGCCAGTTGGTACTGCGCCTTTGCCTGCGCCAGCGAAACACGCGACTGATCGAGTTCCTTGCGCGGCAGCGCTCCCTGTTTGAACAGAGCTTCGCGGCTGTCGTAGAGTTTCTGTTCCGCATCAAGCGCTTCCTGCGTAGTCTTCACGTCCAATTCGGACTTCTTCAAATCCTCCGGGATGTTCGCACCGGTGGTTGTCTGGTAACTGGCTTGTGCCTGCTCGTAGGCGCCTTTGGAATCGGTAACAGCGGCAGCCAAATCGCGGTTCTCGAGAACGGCGAGGAGCTCTCCGGCATGAACACGCGAGCCGCGGTTCACATAAAATTTCCGAACCGGCGCAGTGACCTTCGGTGTAACAGCTGACTGCCTTCTCGGGAAGAGAATGGCCTCTGTCGTGACGATCTGGCGGATGGACTTGCGTTCGGCCTTGACCATCTGAACCGCGACTACGGGCTCAGACGCCGGAGCTTCCTTGGAGCGGGTGAAGAATAAGATCGCCGCGACCGCAACAGCCACAACCGCTCCGGCGATGAGTAGGATTCGGCTTCTAGTGCTCATCTTAGAAAGCACCCGTCAGTGTTTGCAGATTGGCCACCGCGACCCGGTAACGCACCTCTCCATCATCGTAGTTGTTTCTCGCCAGTACCAGCGCATTTTGCGCATCCACGACTTCAAGCGCTGTCGCTTCGCCAGCCTGATATCGAAGCGTGGTCAGACGCAAACTCTCCTGAGCCAGATCGGCCGATCGCTTGAGAATCTCGATCTGATTTTTGGCCACGGAAGCCTCGGAGTAGAACGCCTGCAGATCAGCCATCGCCTGCCTTTGTGCGGCGCTCAGTTCCACCTGCGCCTGCGTGCGTCTCAGTTCCGCTTGACGCACACGGCTTTGCGTGGCGCCCCAGTTAAAGATCGGCAGCTGCAGACTCGCGGAGATTTGATATCCGAGATTGCGCACACCGTCTGTGTAGGTTGCGTATCGCGGCGCATCAATTCCGTAAAAATAGTCGAGCGACAGAGTGGGAAGGTGGCCGCCGATTGCCGAGTGCACTTCATTGGAAGCGACCTGCGCGGCAGCGAGCGCGGCCTTTAATTCAGGATTATTTCTGGCGGCGAGCGCTTGTACTTCAGCAACCTGCGGAAGAGGCGTCGTAAATCGAAGATCATCGACGAGGTCAAAGTCCTGTGTAAACACTGGGAAGAGCAGGACCGCCAAACCAAGCCGCGCTTTCTCGGAGGCCAACTGCGACTCCTGAAGTGCGCGGACGCTGTCGTTGGCCTGAAGTTGAGCCTTGATCACATCGGCATGGGCGACCTCGCCGCCCTTCTCCAGGCGTTCACTCAGATCCAGAAACCGCTGCGCTTCGTCCGCCGCTTGCTGAGCGTTCGCTGTCTTGCGTTGCCCGACGATAGCCCCGTAGTAGCTCTGTACAACAGTGACCACCAGGCCGCGAGCGGCGATTTCAGCTTGCGCGGTCGCGAGCGCTTCCGCAGCGTGCGCCCGACGATACTCCGCGAATGAGGTAAAACCGATGCTCTGGTGCACGTTTCCCAGGCTGATGTATTCCCGCACGCCATTCGCCGCGATGAACCGCGGGGTCGACTCGTTTGTGGGCTCGGTGTATATCGCGCCCGTCACATAATCGACACTGGGAAGCAACGCCGCTCGGGCCTGGACCCGATCTTCGCGCGCCAGTCCAGCCTGCATAACCGCGGCGCGGAACTGCGGACTGTTCAACCGCGCGCGAACGAGTGCGTCCTGCAGACTGATTGTCGGACGCTGACCTGGAGAAGGGGCGCCCGCCGGAGTACCTGTTACCTGGCACCAACCGGGAACAGACAGCACTATGACAGCAGCGAATAGAAGAAGACGTAAGTTCACATCGGCCTCTCAGAGAGAGTTCTCTACTGTGACATAGCAAACCTTAACGGAACCTTAATTCGAGTTGGCGGGGAGCCGGACGGTCATGGTGGTACCGATACCGACTTCGCTCTCGACGCGAATAGTCCCACCATAGGCTTCGACTATCGCCTTCGAGATCGCCAGTCCGAGGCCGTATCCGCCGGTATTGCGAGCTCGGGAGATATCCGCGCGGCGGAAGCGATCGAAGATGAATGGGATTTCGGCAGCGGGAATCCCCTGCCCACTGTCTTTTACAGAGACCTCGGCTCCGGCATCTACGCCAACAACTGTCATTTGCACACTCGATCCGGCCGGGCTGTATTGGATGGCATTCTCCAGCAGATTACCCCATACGAGTTCCAGGTCTTCCGCATCGGCCTGTAATTTCGGAGAGCCGTCGCGCTGAAAGTCGAGCTTCAGTTTCCGGGCCTCAGCAAGAGGACGAAGGTGCGCAACCGAGAGTTCGCAAGTCGAGGTCAGGTCGATTTCTTCCAAATCGCGGCGCAGGCTGCCAGACGCCCACTGTTCGGCGCGCGCCAGGCGCAGCATGGAGTGAACTAACTTCTCGAGGCGTTCGATATCCTCCAATGCAGCTTCGATGCCATCGCGATATTCTTTCTCGGAGCGCGGCCGCTGCAATAGCGATTGAACCGTCGACTTCACAATCGCCACCGGTGTTTTGAGTTCATGCGCCGCATCCGCCAGAAAGGCCCGCTGCGAAGTAAACGCCTGCTGCAAATTCGCGAGCATGGTATTCATGGCTTGTGTCAAAGGTGCTAGTTCGGAGGTCTGCAAGGCATCGGGGGGAGCGCGCAGCTCCCAATTTGCCGGGGAAACATCCGCCGCTCTGGATGCCAATACGGCCAGTGGCGATAGCCCCCTTTTGATTCCCCAGAGCACAGCCATAGTCGCGATCGCAAGCATGGTGATACTCGCGAGGCAGATCAATATCGCAGCCCGCCAGGCGGACTCACTCAATTCCTCGGTAGAAGCCGCGTAGAAAACGGTGAGCGTCGCGCCGCTATTTGCGGTACTCGCAGGCTCCTGATCGAGCACCGGAACATCATTGAGTCGAACAGCGCGATACATCTCACCTTGCAGTTTCAGGTTCCAGTTGTTTCGGTTGTCATGAGGAGCAGGATCAAAATTGGCGGGCCAGTTGTCTGAGGCGGCAAGCACCTTACCATTCTGATCGAGTATCCGATACAGGTCCGGATGGCGGCGATCGAGCGGCGGTGGAACCATCTCATGGTCAAAAACGAGAGTTGGATGCTCCTCCTCGGAATAACGAACGAGGGCAGCGACGCTCATGGCGCGGCCGTGCAACCCGGCATCGAACGCGTTGCGAAGCTGACGCTTCGTCAGGACGACAGCGACCGTGACCACGCCAATGGTAAGCAACAACTGCGTGATCAGGACTACTGTGACCAGTCGCCGTTTGATCGAGGAGGTCTTCATACTCACGCTCGCAGTACGTAGCCCTGGCCGCGAAGAGTCTGGATTAGCTTCTCGCCCTTCGCGTCGCCCAACTTGCGCCGAAGCCCTGAAATGTAGACTTCAATTACGTTGCTGAATCTCTCCCAATTGAAGTCGTAGAGATGCTCCAGCAATTCGGTTTTCGACACGACTGCGCCACGCCGGTGCGCGAGATATTCAAGCACACGATATTCCATGCCCGTCAGCAATACAGGTTTGCCATCGCGATGTACGGTATGATCCGCAATGTTCATTTCCAGATCATGGAACCGCAGGACGGTATCGCTTTCACCTTTTCCGCGCCGGATCAAGGCCTTGGCGCGGGCGATGAGTTCGCCCAGATCGAATGGCTTGGTCACGTAATCGTCGGCGCCAGCGTTCAGTAGTGCGACTACCGATTCTTTTTCGTCGCGCGCAGTCAGCACGAGAATAGGCACGTTCGCTCCACCTCTTCGAAGTTCCTGGACGACAGAGAGGCCATCCCGGCCGGGTAACATCAAGTCAACCATCATCAGGTCGTAAGGATTGGATTTGGCCATGTAGAGGCCATTTTCGCCATCGAAGGCACAATCCACCGCGTACCCGGCACTCTCGCGCACGCTTCGCGCGATGTTCTCGGCCAGCCTGCGTTCATCCTCAATGACCAGCACGCGCATGGCTAACTATACCCCGCACGTGTCAACCCGTAATGCCATCAGACGAGCTATCTACACGAGGGATGCAGGCTGGACTGCGGACCACGTGCAGCCTGCTTTCCCAATTCCATTCCAGCCTCTGTAAACATCTATAAACATTTGCCTGCCATCACACTTACAGCCGTCACAAACGAGATCTTAGATTCATCACAAACCAGTTTTCTGCAGGCAAACTGTTCTGTGCTGCTGGCGTCTGAATAAATGCCGCCACTCTGGTTTCCGTTGAAAACACTTGGGCTGTCAATGACAAGTCAACCTAAGGTGTGAAGCGGAATGGAGATTGCAATTGGCGTACTGATTGGACTCGCAATCAGTGCCACTGGTGTGGGCGGAGGGACACTGACCGCCCCGGCGCTCTCCAGCGTGGTTTCTACAACCTCGCGCGCAGCAGGAGATGCGAGATAAGGGAAACGATGATAACAAGTGAAGGTGACGTAGTGCAGATCTCGTGCTTGCTGGAATCGCTTCAGTCCGCTTGGCATCGACTGCCGAGTTTAGCGTGACAGGTGCAGATGTGACTGTGATCTTGTGCCCCGCGCTTCGCCAACACCGGGCGAAAGGGTGGGCCACCCACGATTAGAAGAGATTGAAAAATATTGGTCGGGGAGAGAGGATTTGAACCTCCGACCCCCTGGTCCCGAACTCGGAACGCTCAGACTTCCAAATGCTTCATTCGGTGTCGCTTAGGGACGGCAGGACTCTTCTTTCTCTCACTTCATTTGTACCGAAGTTGTACCGAGAAACGGCCGAAAGGGCGGTTAACCTGGACTCGGAGCGATAAAACATTAATTGGGCGAGGAACAACTTCGCAAAGCGTCGAGTCGTATCGGGACCCTCGACTGAGAAGTGGCAACTACAGTGCGCAGCAGCGGGCCAGACTGCTGCCACCAGCCGTCGAAGATGCGCCCATCTGATCCACGGACTTGGAGACTTTTCCACCCTGTGCAAATGATACTTGTGTCTGCCTGAGTGACAGAAACAGCTCTGGTATCGAGTCGCAGGCCCAGAGTCATTGCCTTGAGCGCACTCTCCTTCGCGCTCCAGACAAGGGCGATGGCGCGCTGTCGATCTCCTTCAGTAGCAATATTGTCGATAGCTACCTGTTCCTCGTGTGTGAAGTAGTCTCGGATGAACGCGTCGGAATGAGATTCAATCATTTCCAGGTCACAACCCAGCTTCGAACTTACCGGCGCTACGATGCACATCGCGACCGCCTGCCGATGACTGATTGAGATTGAAACCTCCGGAGGTTTCTCTCCAATGTGGACCTCGGGTGCACCAGACAATGCGCGACGTATCTCGATACGCTTAAGAGCTTGAGGGTCCTGGCACAACCTAAGATAAGCCGCCACAGCGTGCTTCGCCGTCCATCTTCCCAGCAGCCAATCTGCGCGTCGTTTAGGAAAACGTAGGCGGCCTAGCTGGGACAGCTCTCTAGGGCTCAACCAATCGTTCCCCGTCGGCAGGTCCAGCTCACGCTGTTCTAACCAATAAATGTCGATCAGAGACATGTGCTTCTTCTGACTCTTGCGCCACTAGTTTCTTCTCTTTCGCTGAGGGATCCTTAGCGATGCCACTTTCAACCGCATGAATGAGGTACGGGCGAAGCTCGCGTGGCGGAAGAATATTGTGAAGAGCGCCAACTTTCAAAGCGCGATGAACGCTGTGTATCTTGTCGAACTCGGAGGCGACTTCACCCAGCTTCTCCGAATGCACTACCTTGAAGATCTCATCCCACTCGGCGCGAAGCCGGCTCTTCTCTGCGCCTTCGGCCTTGGCGATGGTCTCGTTCAATGCCTGGAGCCGTGCATCCTTGCGGGCTCTGGCTTCAACGTCGCCGGCGAAGACCACAGCCGCTGCTGGAGCACCACCTATTACGGAAGCATAAGTTCCCTCTAGCGCCACTACTTCGAGTTGCTCGTTCAGGGCTCGCGAGAACACAACGTAGGCCCCTCCGTGATACCGCGAGATCACACAAAAGATCATGGGGCCTTTGAAATTCACAACTGCCCTGCCGATCTCTGCGCCATATTCCAGTTGCAGACGACGCATCGATTCCGGCGAACCGTCAAAGCCGGAGAGGTTGGCAAGGATCACAACTGGCCGATTATTACTGGCCGCGTTGATCGCGCGAGCCACTTTCTTCGATGAAAGCGGAAAGAGAGTGCCGGCTGTCCACTGGTCAGGGCCGTCGGTCGGAACAAACCCGAAGCGCGGTACGGGTTTGGATTCGATACCGATGAGGCACACCGGATAACCACCAAGGTGCGCGTCCCATACGACTGCCGTCTCCGCCGATCGCATGCCCGACCAGCGCTCCAGCGGAGCATGGTCCTGATCGATGACTGCCGTCATCACCTTGCGGATATCGAATGATTTCTTACGTCCGGGATTGGTCTCGTCAGAAAAAACATCGCCTACTCGCGAGAATCCAGCGTCTCCGCCGTTCGTATGCGGATGCAGTTGCACGTCGCGATCACTTGGGTCCTCGGTTTCTGCTCGACGGGGGAACCGCTCACCCGGCACTACATAGGTGTGGTCGTAATGGCGCATCAGGATCTGGCAGGCATCATCGATGTCGCGCGCAAAATACTGCGCCTGGCCATTAAATCCCATGATGCGGTCGTATCCGCCGATGCCCTGATTATCTTCCGCCGAAACGCTGCCCGAATAATCCAAAGCGCGCTTGCCAGTAAGTACCATCGCGGCTTTCGGCGTCATGATCAGAATGCCTCGGGTGTGCATCAGCATGGTTGCTTCGGCATTCCAGTATGGCTGCGCGCCAACGTTGATGCCGTTCACTACCAGGTTGACTTCACCACCCGCCTGGGTGAATTCAACTAATCGGCGAAGAACACGGGCGATCCAGTCCATATTCTCCACTCCGCTGTCCATGGAGATCTTCGCTCCGGCAGAGATTGGGAACCACTCCAGCGGAACTCCCTTCGCTTCCGCGAGATCCAGAGCAGCGAGAATGCGCCGACATTCCGGTTCTGCAATCGCACCCAAGTCTTTGCTCGGGTCTCCCAGGAGCATGATTCGCGTCATACCTTCCGGGCACTTGAGAGTGAAGTTACGAATAGTACCGACAATGACGTTCGCTTTGTTTTCCCCATACGGACGATTGACGGGAACCAGTTGCCCATCGCCATCGAGATCAAGCTCAATAAATTCGCCAGGAGGAAAATCTGCGCGTGTATCGTCACGTGCAGGCGTCAACATCTTTATGATCTCGTAGGGATACAGCATTCCACGCTGGCGCATTTTGACGACTTTTTGTCCGTATGCGGTGAGCGGTTTCATCGCCTGTAACTTGGCGGCTGGTCGGAATGTCATCAATAGGCCGGCATCTCCCGGAGCGGAGATACGCATAACAGTGTCGCGCAGCTCTCCCGTGCGTGGATTGGGAATCCGTGCGCGGACCACGACCTGTTCCAATCCCAAACCGTCCGTGGATGGCGCAAGCCTGTGCACGATATCGTTCACTTCATCCGGCCTGAGGACGAGTGTCGGCCATACATAGAGAAATATGCGATTCCAGTAGAGACGTTGGTGTGCCGCGCGCTTCGACTGGAACATTCGGATAGCCGCCACGGCTTCAGCGAACATGCGCTCGAAGTGCGGCAGTTGTACGATCTTGCCCGATTTATCTCGCACGGGTGTCAGATCGCGTACTTCCGCCACCGCAAACAGACGTTCGTCCTTGGGATTTTCATTGGCCACAGCGTGCAGGAGATAAACATCTTCGATCGATGGCAGTCGCTTGGTCTTGAAATTCTTCAATCGCCACAAATGCAAGCGCTCGCCCAGCATTGGGTGAACTCCACGGAAGAGCTCGATTTCTTCATAGCCATTTGCGGCAGGTTCGTAAGTAAAGTGCTGCATGCTAAGCACACCGTGCTCATTACCGGGTCCTGACACTCCGACCACTACTCGCCGAATCGTGCGACGAAGACCTGCGCGATCAATAATGGAATGGACTTCTTTCTGTAGGCTATCCGTGTCCGGAAGAGGTGCGTTGTTCCAAGTCATCAGGTCGAGGACGATCTTATCGTTCTCAGAAATTTCCTCAATGAAACGAAACATTGACCGCATTACGTCGCCGAGTAACAGGTACTCGGTGTATGCGGTGAACACATGCACCCGTTCCCCTTCCTCGTCGTATTCGACTTTCAGGCAGCAGTGCCCATTCATGGATAGCGTTCGTGAGTTCGTCAGCTTCCGCATGCAGTAATAGCGGGCTGTCATGACCTCAAGCATCAAAAGCTGCAGAGCCCTCGGGGCCGAAGCAAAGCGGCGGGAAAACAGGTTTGCCAGAGGTTGGGGACAGTCGATCAACGAACGTGTTCTTTCGTGCCGGTCTGGCGCATCAGGATTGGCGGCAAGATAGTTCAGGTGGTCTTCTGCTGCCACGTAGATTTTCCTTCGTGCCTCCTCAAACAAAGGTTGATCGAAACATCGATAACGTAGCTCACGCGCCAGATCGCTGACTGCGGGAAACAGAAGGCGGGTGATAGAACTTATACGGTCGAGCAACGCCCGGAACGCATCGTCGGTCTGCGACGCCATTCCGTTTATTCTGGTTAGACGACGCTGAAGAATAGCAAGGATCGGTCCTATTTGCTGCTCTACCCGCTGGTGTGATTTGTAAATCCAGAGCAAACTCTCTTCCAGTTGGGGCGACCGATCCAGACTAGGTACACCGTAGTGGGCCACCGCCCGACGCAGCGCACCCACAAACCCCTCGGGGAGCCTTCCGCCCTGCGTATCGAGCATTCGCAGGTAAGAGAACAGGTAGGCTTCGGTGCTCGGTGCTTCGGCATCAGTCTGATTCACGATCTTCGGGTTTTTGCGGAACAAAGAACAGATGTCCACGAAGATGCTGAGTATCTCATTCTCTCGGCTTCGTATTTCATCGTTGTTGGCCTGCGTCTCCGTCCATTGCGCCCATTCGGCCAGCAAGCGTGCCGTGCGCTCCGGGCTCACATCAAAACCCAACATCAGCTGTGTCAATTCATCGAGATTCTTGAGCCAGCGGTTCTCTTCTCGTTCTGTACCGGATGGCTTCGCGAACACCAACCTGTCACTTTTGTCCATCGCCTTGTAGTCCGCGGCGGGTTCGATCTGCACGAGCGGCGCCCCGGTCGACACTTGAACATTAGGAATGGCCATCACTTGGCGCACTTTCCCGGAGAACGGTGCCACTACCTGCATCTCCATTTTCATTGCTTCAACTACAGCAATGCGCTGGCCGGTTGTGACCATATCGCCTGGTCTTACCGCGATCGATACAACCACCGCTGGCGACGGCGCTCGAACTATCCCGCCGTCATCGCGGTCAATTCGGTGGGACATGCCATCTACTTCGATCCTGTAGCTCGATCCTTGCTCCACCGAGACCACATGAAATCGATTTCCGAATATAGAAAGCCAATATTCGAATGGACCAAGGCGATCGAGGCGAGCTTCGATGCGCGACCCATCGACTTCCAATCGGTATTGATGTAGCCCAATGCGGTAAACCTTCATCGAATACGAATTATCGCGATGTCGCAGTTCGATGCGATGCCCCACTTCAGTTCGAACCTGCGGCCGGCCTAGTAGTGCGGAAGTGTAGAACTGCGTCTGTTCAACTCTCAGCTCAGCGTCGTAGGCTTCGATCGCTGCTTGCACGAGCGCAACGTCAACGTGATTACGGGAGAGTTGCTGGCCCTTGGCAGCAAGGCGGTCCAACCAGCCGATATCGACTTCCCCACTCTGCACTTCAGCGCGACTGAGTAGCTGCATGAGGAACGATCGATTACTCGTTCCCCCTTTGATCACCACAACACTTTCGCTCAGCGCCCGTTGAAGACGCGACAGCGCTTCTTTCCGGTTTCGTCCGAAGGCGATGATCTTTGCGATCATCGAATCGAACTCTGAAGGAACACAGTCGCCTTCTTCGACGCCTGTGTCGATTCGCACTCCGGGTCCGGTCAAAATCCGAAAACGCTCAATCGCGCCAGCTGAAGGTAAGAACCCATTATCGGGATCTTCGGCATTCAGCCGCACTTCGATGGCATGACCGCTCGGCTGCGGCGGCTCTCCTTCGAGGCGACCGCCCTGTGCAATATGAATTTGAAGCTTTACCAAATCCAGGCCAGTTGTGCATTCAGTGACAGGATGTTCAACCTGCAATCGCGTGTTCATCTCCATGAACAGAAAACGTCCCTTGTTCGGTTCGTACAGGAATTCGACGGTGCCGGCATTGTGATAGCCCGCAACCTGGCTTAAGCGAATTGCGGCTAGACGTAACGCTTCGTCCTGCTCCCGAGAGAGCGCAGGAGAAGGAGCTTCTTCCAGGATTTTCTGGTGGTGGCGCTGGATCGTACAGTCGCGCACGCCTGCGGCCCACGTCGTCCCCCAACTGTCGGCGATTATTTGCACTTCAACGTGGCGAGCGCCAGCAACAAGTTGTTCCATGAAAACTGTAGGATCGCCGAAAGCCTTGAATGCCTCCGTACGGGCGCCTTCGAAGGCCTTCTCCAGTTCGGCTGACGAATTGACGCGACGTATTCCATGACCACCGCCGCCAGCAGTCGCCTTGATGAACAGTGGATAGCCCAGGTGCTCCGCATGGTGATGGGCATCGGGGAGGGTTTCCACCGGGCCTCCGCTCCAATCCGCGATCGGGATCTGCGCCTGCTCAGCCAGATGCTTGGAGGATATCTTGTCCCCAAGACGCCTCATCGCTTCGCCGTCAGGCCCGATAAACACGATCCCCATGTCGCGACAGAGGTCCGCGAACTGCGCGTGCTCAGCCACGAAACCCCATCCCACCCAGACGGCCTCAGCGCGCGCAGTCGCTAACGCGTACTCAAGCCTTCCGTAGTCTACATAGCTGCTCTTGGCTTGATGAGTCGTTGGATCAATCACTTGTGCCGGGCCAAGAAGCACTGCCTCGTCGGCCTCGCGAACGAACATGGCGCGTCGATCCGGATCCGTGTAAAGCGCGATGGTGCGGAGGGATGTGCCCCGCTCTTCATTGAACTCGCGCACTGCATGGATGAAGCGCATCGCGGCTTCCCCGCGGTTAACGATAGCGATCCTTTGAAATTCGTGTTTCATAGCGCCACCCGCTTAATCGCCTCGACAACTGAATGAATCGGTTACGCGGCAATGGATTCCGACGGCGCTACCACACTCCGTAGCGTCTTCAACGATTCGGCATCGACTCCGCTGGCTAGCGCCGCTGTGCGGTAACCCTCAATCCGCACGTATCGGTTTCCGATCGAATCCACGACCTCGGCGTCGAAGGTTCCCTCCTCCGGGTGTGGCGTGACCACCGCGTATAAGTGACCTTCCGCCGACTCCGGTTCTCTCGACCAGGAGACCTGCTCCACATGTACCGGCAGACCCATCTGGTTTTTTGCGCCCATCTCCCAAAGCCCGGCAGTCTGGAAACACAGTTCAATCAACCGGGGGGCCATGAGCGTGGGTAGTTTGGAAGGCTCGTGATTGACGGGCAGATCAGTCGCCATCTCGCCGATCACTCGCGATCCATCCCACCACGCCCGCTCAAGAACCTGGTACGCGGGTCCGTGGAAGTAAATTCGATAGATCTGAGCTGCATTGACAATCGATTCGGCCGATAACCGCGGAACGGGGCCTTTCACTGCTTCGGGCGTTTGCTTTCCAACCAGCACACGTGCCGTGAAGTGGAGGGTTTCCTGCGGCTCAGACTGGTTCGGGAGCGTGCGCTTGCCAATCAATCGACAGTCTGCTACCAACCGGTCGCCTTGCGGATGGAACGTCGCTTCGATCGTCAGCGTCCGTGGATCGTTTTTGTAAAACTTGAACGGCGCCAGGAAATTCACTTCTTCGATCGACTCGACGTGCCACCCCGGATGTACGCATAAAGCCGCTTCCGCAAATGCCTCGATGCCCATTACGCCCGGCAGGACTGGTGTTCCATCAATGCGGTGATCCTTCAAGAATGGCTGTGATGCCGGATCGAGAGTCGTCTCCATTGTGAGACCGCAATAGATACCCATCCCTGTGATCTTGCCAACCATCGGTCCTTGTTCGGGCGTTTCTCCGAGAGACTTTTGTAGCACCTCAAGATCGAGTCCCCCGGTTGCATCGAACTCGTTCAGCAGGACGCCAAGGCGGTTGCCGATTACGATCTCTCCGGACGTACCGCCGCAAGTTAGCTCGCGACGAATCAGCGGGATACCCGCCTCTGGCGGCAACATGTCGATACCAGCAAGTTCCATCATCTTCGGGATCGACCCACGCGAGGCCATGCCGATTCCACCCCAAGCTGTCCAGTCAATCGCGATACCGCGGGTCTGTGAACGTGTGGAACGGAAGCTCGACGTAATCTTGCAAAGCAGATCGTTCGCCGAACTGTAATCCGCTTGCCCCGCATTGCCGAAACGCCCAGCGATCGAACTGAACGCCACCGTTGCATTCACTGGCATCTCGCCGATCGCCTTCAGTAAGTTGAACCAGCCATCAGCTTTCACATCGAAGACCAGGTCGAACTCCTTCCGATCCTTATCAGGCAGGAAATGGCTACGCTCAAGTCCGGCCGCGTGCAGCAATACATCAATGTGGCCATCCTGTTTCCGCACCTGCTCGATGACCTTGGCCACCGCGGCGGCATCGGTCAGATTGACGCTAAAGTAGTGAGCGGTTCCTCCCGCTGCTCGCACTGCATCAATGGCGCTCTGCGCCGCTTGCGCCCGCTCTAGCGATGCCAATTCCTTTTCCACCATCGCAGGAGTTACGCGCTTTTCGCGCTCCTTGATACGGGCTGCCAAGTCCAGCTTTAGTCCTTCTTTATCACGCGCGAAGCGCTTGATGTCATCGTTCGTCGGATCGGGCTCCGGGACCAGGTCGAGGAGATAGAAGGTGCCGCCCGATGCCGCCGCCAGATCAGCTGTAATCGCTGAAACAATGCTCCCGGCAGCTCCAGTTACCAGGAACACCGTGTCATGGTTCAGCGTCAGACCTTTACGTCCATCAACTGCGGGCTGTTCCTGTAACCCCACGGACCACCGCAGCCCACCCTCGTATCCGATTTCCACGGCGCCCGGATCAACCAAGGTTTCCGCAACGATCAGTTCAGCGATTTCAGTAGCGCTTCGCTCTGCTTCAAAGTCAACGGCTTTCACCAAAGCACCCGTGCGTTCACGCTTGAAGGTCTTCGTAAACCCAACAACCGTTCCCCCCATAGGGGCAACGGCGCCTGCACCGTCGTAGCCGTGCTGCCCGCCCAAACGGGTTGCGGTAATCAAGAAGGTGTTCGCTGCTTCGATATGTTGGTATAGAGCCTGCATTGTTGCGTAAAGCGACTTTACGCGGACCTGCAATGCCTCGCGCCACGTCGCCAGATCCATGCCGCTCAGCGGTCCTTCATTGTCGAGAGCTGGCAACCAATAGACACCTTGGATAGGTCCGTTACTCGACGAGGCTTTCAATCGGTCCGAGAGTGTCTTCTCGTCGAGAGTGGAATCGAGCAGCAGGACCTCTACACCCTTCGCTTTTAGTTTCCCCGCGAGCGCGGCGGCGACTCCATTTTTGTCCGGCATGATGATGACGCGACTACCACTCCCGAGCGTGGCGCCCGTCGGCTTGCAAATGGATAGGGGCGGACGCAACACAGGCACAGGAACGCGGCGCGGAATCCGGTTCGCGGCATCGAAACTGGCAGCCACAGGACGCACCTTCGGTACCGCAGGCTGCACCGACACTGTAGTTTTCCTTGTTGACCCTGAAGAAGCCGCCGCAGCAACCGCTACGGCGACCGTCTTATCTTGCCCCGTCCTCTCGCGCGCAAATCTGATTACGTGTGCCAGAGTTGGGAAATCGCGCAATTTGAGAGTCTCGTCCCGTGGGATGTTGTAAGCCGCGCGTACTGCTGCGAACATCTCCGCCTGCTTCACCGTATCGACGCCAAGATCCGCTTCCAGATCGAGATCCAGATCGAGCATGTCCTGCGGGTACCCGGTCTTCTCGGCCACGATTTCCAGGATCTTGTTTTTGATCGCATCCTCATTTACATGACCTGTATTTACGGCTTCCGAGACTGGTTCTGATTTCGGTGTCGAGGTGTTGACTTCCACCGAAGTCAATGGGGCAGCTGCAACCGCAAGGTCGGGTCTCTTTTCGTACACGAATCGTATGACGTGCCCCAAGCTTGGGTAGTCACGAAGCTTTCGATTGTCGTCCCGAGGAATGTTGTACATCTCGCGAATAGCGGCAAACATTTCCGCTTGTTTCACCGTGTCGACACCAAGATCAGCTTCCAGATCGAGTTCCAGATCGAGCATGTCCTTCGGATAGCCAGTCTTCGCGACCACGAGTTCGAGAATGCGTTCTTTCACCGGATCAGTCGCATTGATTGCTTCTGGCTCGCTCGCTGTCGGAGCGGCAACCGGCCGCTCAGTAATCTTCTCTGCGAGAACTGACGTGCTTTGAGCATTCACCAAATCGGGTCGCTTCTCATAGACGAACCGGATCACATGCGCGAGCGTCGGATAGTCACGGAGCTTGCGATTTTCGTCCCGCGGAATGTTGTATATCTCACGGATTGCCGCAAACATCTCCGCCTGCTTGACAGTGTCGACACCCAGGTCAGCTTCGAGGTCGAGATCAAGTGCGAGCATGTCCGCTGGGTAGCCGGTCTTCTCAGTGACTAACGCGAGGACCTTCTCTTTGACCGGATCGCTCGCGAGCGAAGGCCTTTCTGCCACTGCTGTCGTCTCGACCTTGGCAGGAATAGCCGGTTTAACTTCTGGCGCTCGCGCTTCAACCGCAATCGCCTGGACTACAGGAGCAGCCTTGGGTGTTTGCACTTGGCGAGTAGCTCTGGGTACTTGCACTTCGATTTCCGGTTGAACCGGTGGAGTCGCGATCGCTTGCGTTGCACTCTCTGTCACCCGCGCCGCTATCTTTTCCCGCACCCGCAATGTTCTGTGCACAATCTCAAGCTCGGCGCCCGAATAGCCGGAAACGCGCTTTAGCCATCTGTTCCACGTATCGGGATCTGCAACGCGGTAGCGGAAACCAAGCGCGTTAGCCGCCTGGCGAACGCCGGTTTTCGTTTTCACCCATCGGAGCAGCGTCATGCTGATCTGCGAACCGAACCCCGCGCCCAGGCGTAATGCATATTCCACCGGATAAGAGCCGCCCTTCGACAGGTTGAGCGCACCTAACTCGGGATCAATCTCTTTGAAATTTGCAACCGGCGGGACACATCCGGTTTCCAGCGATTTCACTGCCAGCACATCTTCAATGCCAGCCCCCATGGCGTGCCCTGTAAAACCCTTGGTATTGGCAATCACAATCTGATCGGCAGAATCGCCGAACACTTTGCGAAGTCCGAAAATCTCTGCTGAAGCACTTCCGCCACGTGCAGGCGTATAGGTTTCGTGTGAAACGAAGACGGTATGCGGCGCAATCTGCTCTCGCCGAATTCCGCTGCCCGCCTCCGCTTTCTTGAGCAACTGTTCCATTACCTGGCCAATATGTTGAACGTCGAGGCGGGTGCCGTGGAACGCGCTATTCCCGATCATCGTGCTCAGCACTTCGCAGATAGGTTGGATACCGCGCTCTCGTGCTGCCTCGGCGCTCTCTACCACTAGCGAAGCCGCACCCATACCGATGATCATCCCATGACGACGCCGATCGAATGGCAGAGCAGCGCTCTCAACCACTTCGTCGGTGGCGGCCACGCCACTGGCCAGAAACCCTGCACCGAACCATCCAAGCAGGCTGTCGGTCGTAATGTCGTCAGCCGATATAACGACTACGCGACGGCACCGCCCAGTCCGGATCCAATCTTCGGCGATAGCCACCGCCTGGGTCGTGCTGGCACAGGCGGCGTTGATCTGCGTGTTCGGCCCTCGTGCGCCGATATACTCTGCAAATTGCGAGTGGCCCATTGATAGAACGTGGAAAAGGAAGCGGCGGTCAAAGACGTAAGGCTCTCTCTCGATCGCATCCTGCAACTCGGCGATCCTGCGATCTATTTCCTGCGCTAAGTCCTCCTGTCCCTCCATCGAAATACGCGCGCGCAGATCTTTCAATTCGTTCAACTGCTCACGACGGTGCCGATCTTCATAGAACTCCGCAGTTATTCGCGCCCAGGTGTCCACTGCGGGGAAAGCTGACGCGAAGATCACGCCGGTGTCGTCTCGCATCTCATCAGGAAGTGCCCAGCGATCCCGCAGTTGTGTGCCCTTAGTGGTGGTCTTGTAACGCAATACCAGTGGGATTCCGGCATCACGAAGCGCATCGATACCGACTCCGATTGCAAGCCGCGTGACTCGATCCAGAGCTGCTAGACGCTCAGAAGGAACACCAAACTCTTTTTCAAGGTCGAAGTCGCCTCCGCGGCCCGCTAGCTTGATTACGTCCGCCACGTCCTCGATCGTTTCAAAGGTCGGTTCTGCGTTGTTGCTCTTCACCAGACGCGTGATGTGCTTTTCGAGAATCTCGCGACGCAAACGAGCGGGTATGACATCGATGAACTGCTCGCCCCGGAGCAAACGAGCGATGTTTTCGTCATCGAAGATGTGATCGGTTCCGGGTAGCCCTAAAGACGCTCCCGTGATTACCACTGGTGCGCAGGTTGGGGCGTGCTCCTTGCCATGGTAGATCTGCCACCCAGCGCGATCGAGGGCGTCAGCCACCACGCGACCCAGTTCATCATGAGAATTGCCATTCGACGGAGTTACCTCAGGCGTGAAAGCATCTGATGCAACCGGCGCCGGCATTGGCTTGGAGTTCACCGGAGCGACAATCGCTGACTGCGACGTCATAGGTTTCGCGACGACCTCAAGCGAAGCTTCCGCTTGCCCTCGACCCAATCCCGCCGCATAAAGGCCGCACAGCGCTTGATTGAACGCTGCGATGTCGCCAATCTTAGGATGATTCGTAAACAGCGAAACCACTTCGCCGTTTCCTCCGAGCACATCCTCAGCGAATCCTTGTAGCGCCTTCTTCGGCCCGACTTCGACGAACACCCGAGCACCCGCCTCATAGAGCGTGTGCAAGCCCTTCACAAACTGCACGGGAGAAGCAACCTGCTGCGCGAGAAGGTTCAGCATCTGCGGTACGGCATCACTGCCAGTGGGATAGAACTCGCCATTCAGATTCGCGATCACAGGAACGCGTGGTGGTTGCAGCTTCAGGTGCTGCAGCATTTGTCGGAGCGGTTCACTGGCGGGAGCCACGATCGATGTGTGAAAAGCGTGGCTGACTGGCAGCGGGACTACGTTGTAGCCACCTTGCAGGAATACTTCAGTTGCTTGTTCGACTGCCTTGCTAGCGCCGCCGATAACAGATTGGGTTGTACTGTTGACGTTGGCGATTACCACGTAGCCTGTGATCGTCTTAAGAATGCGTTCGACCTCGGCCAGTGGCGCAAATACTGCCGCCATCAGGCCTTTCTCGCCGACCGCCACACGCGCCATGCCACGGCCGCGGGCACTGACGGCTTCCAGTGCGTCCTCGAAGCTAATCGCGCCAGAGGCAATCAGGGCACCGTACTCGCCCAGGCTGTGTCCCATCGTCATGTCAGGCTGAATGCCGTAAGCGGCCAGGAGCCGTGTGACCCCAATATCAATTGCCAGCACGGCGGGCTGAGTGATCTCGGTTTGACGCAAGTCTTCTTCGGCCTTCGCAACAGCGGCGGCGTCATCGGGATCGACGAAGATGAACTCCGTCAGCGGCTTACCTAACAACGGAGTCATCACGCGATCCGCTTCTCGAAATGTTTCGCCCACAATTGGGTCTGCTTCGCAGAGTGTCCGGAGCATATTGGCGTACTGCGAGCCTTGGCCCGTATATAGGAACGCGACCTTGGGTGCAGGACCGCTGCCCCGAAAGATTCCTTGTCCTCGCAGGGCTTTCCAGAAGGCGCTCTGATTCACTTCAAAGGCTTTCAGCGCCATGGCTGATTTGCTTGCCAAATCAGCAGCGTCTGCGTAGTCGATCGCCAGGCGATCGGTTGCGCGCAGATCAGATTCAGCAGGCGTAGTCGGCACTGGCGCGCTACCGGCTTCCGCAAATTTCTGTACGGCGCGCAGGCGCTCAGCAAGAACAGCTTCTGAATCGGCGCCAATCACCAATGCGCCGCGCAATGGCGCTTTGTAGTTGGAACTGACGTTCGGTGTGACCTCTGAAGGGCTGTTTGCTCGCATGGTTACTTCCTTTGTCACTTTCGGTGCTGTCGTAGGTACTGCCACTGATCGCTTACCGTTTCCGTTCAGCTTGCCGGGAATGTGTTCTTCCAGCACGACGTGGAAGTTTGTGCCACCGAAACCAAAGGCACTCACGCCCGCTCGACGAACGCCGTCCGTAGAAATCGTCCACGGCTTCAATTCGGTGTTGACGTAAAGGGGCGAACGGGAGAAGTCGATGTCCGGACTGGGGTGCTCGCAATGCAGACTTGGCGGCAGAACCTTGTCTCGCAAGGCCATTATGGCCTTCAACATTCCTGCAGCCCCGGCTGCCCCTTTGAGATGCCCGATGTTTGATTTGACTGAGCCGAGCGCCACCGAGTTCGCGGGAAGATTCTCATAACTGAGTATGTCAGCCATGCTTTGCGCTTCCACCACATCACCTACGCGAGTCGAGGTGCCGTGGCCTTCGATCATCGTCACAGTGGCAGGTGAAAGTCCGGCATTCTGCCACGCGCGCTCTACACATATCTTCTGACCGACAGGGTTGGGCGCCGTGATGCCCTTTCCCCTGCCGTCGCTCGAGCCGGCAATGCCACGCAGCACGGCATAGATCGCATCGCCTTCGCGCTCGGCATCGGCCAACCGTTTCAAAACAAAGATCACAGCTCCTTCGCCCATTACGAAACCGTCGGCTCCTTCCGCGTATGGACGCGTGCCAGTTGCCGAGAGCGCACCGATTTTGCAGAACTTTACGAATGTCGGCGCACCCATGTTCCGGTCGATCCCTCCAGTGATAGCCACGTCGTACTCGTTCTCCACTAGACCTTCCACGGCTGAACACATCGCTGCCATCGCAGAAGCACAAGCAGCATCCACCACGTAGTTCGGACCGTGGAAGTTGTACAGGTTCGCGATACGGCCCGCGATGCAGTTGGCTAGCTCGCCGGGCATGCTGTCTTCGGTGATCTCGGGCAGACGGACGCCCATGCGTTCGTGCAACTGGCGAGTTATCTCTCGACGCGATTTTTCCGGTAGTGCTGCGAAGCTTGAGGTCTGCTGCAGTTCGCGAGCGTACTCCGGAAAATAAACGCGAAGAGAAGTGAGGTAATGCTTCTCTCCCGCCATCGCATTGCCCAGAATTACGGCGGTCCGTTCTGGATCGAACGACCGCTTCGGATATCCATAATCATCGAGTGCCTGGCGCGTACACGCGATGGCCCATCTTTGCGCCTCGTCCATAGCCGCGGTAACGCGCGGCGGAAGTGGCAAGTGCCACTTCATCGGATCCCAGCTGTATTCGCGAACCCATCCACCGATCTTCGAATAGGTTTTGTCAGGAGCACTCGGGTCGGGATCGTAATAGAGTGACGGATCCCAGCGATCAGGAGTAACCTCGCTGATGCTGTAGCGACCTGCCTTTACGTTCTCCCAGAAAGTGGCAACGTTGGGAGCATCGGGCAGAATTGCGCCCACTCCCACAATAGCGATTGGCGAATGAGTTCCGTTTTCCATGGTGGACTCCTCGACAAAACAAAGGCCAAAGTTTCCTGACACTCGATCTGTTAAGCGGACATCGCGACTTGTTTCGCTACGCGATTGAAGAGCACGTCCGCCAGATAATCCATGTCGGACAGAAGACCGCCCTGGGCGCGGTGTATTTCAGGCAAACGCAAAACTGTTTCGAACACTGGTATGTCCGCCTGGCTCACGCCACCAGCTCCGGCGGTCCAACGTAAGCCTTCCTCCGACACCTTCAACGCCGCATCGCGGGCAAAGACGCGGCTCAGGGCTGCCAGTGCGACCCTATCAAAGCGCTGGTCGGATTTTTCATGAAGCTGATTTTGTGCCGCACGCGCGGCACGGCGAGCTAGACAGCCCGCACACTCTGCATAAGCAATCAGTTCTCCCAGGCGCAGGAGAATATGCTGATGACGTGTGAGCCGCGCCACACGAGCGTTCTCCATCACCTCGGCCAAGGCATGGAAAGCAAGCGCCGCGATATCACCCCCCACCTCGGGCTGGCGAAGGTGCAACTCTTCCAGCACGTGTGCCTGCTCGTGATAGTGCTGACCGCGTGTCTTCAGGTGAAGCTGCCAGCGGTCTCGGCTGATGGTCATCTCCATGATCTCGGAGGTGCCTTCATAAATAATCGTGATGCGAACGTCTCGCTTGATCTTTTCCACCATGTATTCGTGCGTATAGCCGTAACCACCAAACGCCTGGATGCTGGCTTCTGCAGCCTGATTTCCAGCTTCGGTCGCCATATACTTGGCAATCGCACCCTCGGTGTTCAGACTTCCCTCGCCGTTGTCGATACGCTCAGCGGTTTCCTCGATAAAGGCCCGAGCAGCTTCCAGCCGGGCAACATGCGGAACAATCAGCTTGTGGGTGTATCCCTGCTTTTCTGAGAGCGGCGCCCCCGCCTGGATACGCTTCGTGGAATATGGAATCGCTCGATCCAGTGCGGCCCAACCCGCACCTAAACCGAATGCGGCAACCATCAGTCGCGTATAGCCGAACACCGCTTGCGCCTGGTTCAGTCCCTGCCCTTCTACACCGCCGATCAGGCGGTCCGCATCGACGTACACATTGTCGAGCGCGAGGGCTGCGGTATTACTCAGCCGAATGCCATGCTTATCTTCCGGTTCATCATGGGTGAAACCAGGCGCACCCTTTTCTACTACAAACCAACTGGGACCCGCAGGCGTGTTCGCGAGAATCGTGTAAGCATCCGCCACTCCGCCGTTGCTGATCCATTGTTTGTTTCCGGAAATCTTGTAGCCGGCCACGCGGCCGTCCTGCATTACCCGCTCCGCAGTGGTACGCAGCGCGCCCAGATCGCTGCCGGCCTCCGGTTCAGTGGCTCCGTACGCGAAGAGGATTCCTTTTTCAGCGATGCGCGTGAGCCACTGTTTCTTCTGCTCAGGGGTTGCGCCGACAGTGATGGGATCACTACCGAGGAACGTCGCGAGCACTGAGGTTGCAATGCCAAGATCGATTCGCGCCATCGCTTCGCAGATGACGTAGACATCGAATGCTCCGCCCCCCATGCCGCCAAATTCAGTTGGAACAAATAGAAGTTGAATGCCCAACTGATCGGGATCGCACATGAAACGCACGATGTCGAGCGGACATTCGTCTTTTTCGTCCAGTTCCAGAAGCTTTTCATCTGGCAATCGGCGCTTGGCAAAATCCCTCAGCGATTTCACACTCAGTTTCAGCGTCTTCTTATCAATCACGGGAAGCCTCTCTTTCACCGCGCGGCATGAACTACTGCGCCCTTACCGCTGCGCACTTCGCGAACTCGGTTGGTCAGTGCCGGCAGAAACTCCAAAATGTCGGCAACGATCCCGAAATCTGCCACTTGGAAAATCGGAGCCTTGGCATTCTTGTTGATGGCAATTAGGAGTGGATTGCCCTTGATACCAGCCAGATGTTGGAATGACCCGCTGATACCGCATGCCAGGTAAACCTTGGGCTTCACTGTCTTGCCGGATGAGCCCACCTGACGAGATTTATCCATCCATTTGGCGTCGACTACCGGCCGTGAGCAGGAAACTGCCGCGCCCAGAGCGTCTGCCAGTTCCTGAGCAATCACTACGTTCTCTTGTTTCTGGATCCCACGGCCTATGGAGACAAGAATGTCTTGCTTGGTGATGTCGACATCCCCGCCCTCGGCAACGATCGTCTCCAGGTATCGTCGTTTAGCAACCAATGTGCCGACCGAAGATGATTTGTCGACCACAACACCGGCATTTGCATTGCCCGACAACGGCTTGAACCCGCCCGGACGGATGGTAAGCACCGCACCCGAGGATATATCGCATCGAACATGGGTACTCATTTGTCCGCCAAATTCCTGCCGGACAACTTTGAGGTGGGTATCTTCTTTGCCTTGGATCTCCGACACGTCAGAGACGAACGTTGTCCCCAGTTTGGCTGACAATCCTGGTGCCAGATCGAGTCCGAAATGGTTATGTGGCAGCAGGAAGATACCGTCCGGTGGCAGTACAGCGGTTAGCGCCTGGCGAATCAGTTCGGCATTTGGATAGATCAGCGTTTCGTTTGCGATCTTCCATATCTCTTCGTAGGAAACCTGCAGCGCTTTACACACGCTGTCCACGTCGGGCCCCCAACCGCAAACTATGGCGGTCGGTTTTGCTTCGGCGTCGATCTTGCGAGCAGTCGCCACTAATTCGACCGCTGAATCATCGGGCACTCCGCCCTTATGTGCGATGTAGGTAAAAATTCGCGGTGTCATTGCAGTCCTCCCTTCGCACTCACCAGCTCAACCAGTCGGTCGATAATTTCTTCCTGGCTACCCTGGAGCATTTCCGCTCCCTTGCCGAGCGCCGGCACAAAGTAATCGAGGCGTTTCACCTTTGCAGTTGCTTCGCCAATGGCTTGGGGATCGATCCCGAGTTCTGCCGCGTCTGCTATGGGTATGGGCACGGAAGCGATCTGCCGAATTCCTCGCATACCGACATAACGTGGCTCATTGATCCCGGTCTGGATCGAGAGCACGCAGGGCAGATCAATCTCATTGATCTCCTTGTTCCCGCCTTCGATCTCCCGGCTGACGCGTAACTTTCGGCCTTCCAGAACTTCAATGGAATTGACCAACGACGCGAACGGATAGTCGAGCATCGCCGCCAGCATCCCACCTACCTGCCCGCCACCGTCATCAGCCTGAACGCCGGTCAAGATGAGGTCGTAATTGCCTTTCTTCACAAAGGCCTTCAGAATGGAGGCGATACCGTAGCCGTCCGAGTTCATGAAACACTCGTCGGCGATCATCACACCATGGTTTGCTCCCATGGCCATCTCTCGCCGTAGCACCTCCTCATCTTCTTCACTGCCAACCGTCGCCACCGTGACGCTTCCCCCGCATCGAGACACGATCTGTATTGCTTCCTCGACGGCATAGTTGTCCCACTCATTAATGGAATAGACGAGGTCGTCTCTTTCAATATCTGTTCCCGCACGATTGAGTTCGATCTCATTCTCAGAGGTGTCGGGCACTCTTTTCACGCACACTAGGATCTCCATGTTCAATCTCCCTGAGTCGCGGTTACGGATTCTTCCGGGATTGGACATACTTGCTTCGATTCGGGCCGTCCAAGGTGTTTGTCGACCAGTTCTGTCAAATCGATGGCGGTCATCTTTCCTTCCAGGCCCGCCACTTTGATTGCATCCTCGATGTTGACCATGCAGAAGGGACACGCCGTCACGATTACGTTGGCTCCCACCTCCGCCGCCATCTTCACTCGCAGTACTCCCATTCGCTGTTCTTCCTTGGGTTCGTAGAACAGCATCAGGCCACCGCCTCCGCAGCAGAATGAGCGATCGCGGCAACGACGCATCTCTACCCGCCGCAATCCAGGAATGGAATCAAGCACGTCGCGAGGTTCGTCGTAGATCTGGTTGTGGCGTCCCAAGTAACAAGGGTCGTGGTAGGTGTAAACGTCAGATGGACTGTCTACCGGACTAAATGTGACGACGCCGGCCTTTACCGCTCGCGCAATTAGTTGACTGACGTGTTCTACAGGAGGAACATCCGCGTAGTCGTGCTTAAGCGCGTTGTACGCGTGCGGATCGGCCGTAACAATTCGCTTTGCCCCGGAAGCCTTGATTGCTTCCTGGTTGCGATCTCGCAAAGACATGAAGAGCAGTTCCTCGCCAAACCGACGTACGTCGTGGCCGCTGTCTTTTTCTGTCGGGCCGAGGATTGCGAAATGCTCGCCGATCGCTGTAAGGATCCGAGCGGTCGCCCGGCCGATCGCCTGGATGCGATCGTCATAAGAAGTGATACTGTCGACGAAGTACAAGGTATCGGCACGGGTGTTCTTGTCGACGACCTTGACTGGACAATCGCTCCTGAAATCTTCCGCTTTGATCCAGTCGGCTCGTTTCTTCTCGATCTTGCCGTATGGATTTCCCCGGCTCTCCAGCGCCTTCAAGGGTTTCTGCAGGGATTGCGGCACATTTCCGTCATCAATCAGGCCGCGCCGTAAATCAACGATTTTGTCGATGTATTCGATGAGCAGCGGACATTCCTGCTCGCAGGCGCCGCATGTCGTACATGACCAGACTTCATCCTCTGAAAAGATCTTGCCGATCAAATGTTCGCCGTTACTGTTTCCACCCATGACGGGATAATGTTGAAAGACGTAGTCTCGCGCTTTGATCGTGAGGAACCTTGGCGACAGTGGCCTCCCCGCCGCATTTGCCGGACACTGATCCGAACACCGGCCACAATCGGCACATGAGTAGAAGTCGAGCATGTGTTTCCAAGTGAAGTCCTCGAAGGTTTTCGTTCCGAATGACTTCACCTGGTCCAAATGCTCGTCCGGCACACCCCACCGAACCGGCTTGACTGTTCCGCGGTCTAACTTCGCGAAATAAATGCTGAGCAACGACGTTTCCACATGGAACTGAATTCCGAACGGCCGATAACAGAGCAGGAAGAAGAATGTAAGTTCGTGGGTAAGGTAAGCGCCGAGGCTGACGGTTCTCAGTGTCGTGAGAGGAGTTGCCGACAGGACCTTTGCGAACATCCACGGCAATGACAAGACTGCAAGCTGGTCGACTGTTCTACCTTGAACCGCGGCGCCAGCAGAATTGCTGCCTTCATACATGCTCTCAGCCGCCATCAGAAGCGCGATCAGTCCCAGGAGGAAAATGGCGTCAGCGGCGTGTGCTTTGCCATATCTTTCGGGAACTGCATATCGAACCGGCTTGAACACGACTCGACGAACTGCAGCAATGATCATGCACAGAAAGACGATGGTCGCGGCATACTCCTGAACGTTCCCTAAGGCCATGCCAAAAGTGCCGGGGGCAGCAACTGCGAAACGATCGGAAATCCCCAAGGCAATCAAGGCAAAAGATCGGTATGCCAGGACGATGAAGCCGGCGAAGATCAGAATGTGAAGACATCCGGCTGTACGGAAACGTGGATGCCTCCACTGCCCGAGCCAGAACTGCAGAACCCTTTCCAGACGCAGCAGCGGACGGTCTAAACGAAAATCACGCTGACCGCGAATGAGTGGAGTCATGCGTCTGGCAATGATGTAGGCGAAACATGCGAGTCCGAGCAGGATGATAAAGAGGAACAGTACATGTCCCTGGATTGACCAAAAGGTGGCGTTCGCGGGTGAAAATGCGGTTTCCATACTACCCTGCATTCACGGAGGAGTGGCTCCGCTGGCGAGCTGAGTTGCAACGTAGCTGTAAAGACCCCTATCGCGTTGCGATGAATGTCACGCTCAAAGCCGGGTCTATACCTGGACGGCGCCGTTCTGCGGGATAATTCTTCGGGCCTGTGTAGCAGAAGAGTGCTGGTTCAGAACTCGGCAACCCGGGAATAAACAAAATCGCTTTCGAAAATCTTCGCTGGCCTAAGCGATTCCCCGAGCAAGTGCAGCCATCTTGCGCCCATTGCTTTGTACGGTCTGTGAGGTGTGGCGAGTCAGTTGTGTGAGGCCCGTCACTTCAGTATGTAATGTATAGTCAAGGACTCTGCCTGGCAGTATTTTGAAAAGGTGATGTACAGGACTCGTCGCGGCCTGCAGGTACTGGACAAGCAAAACTGCAGGCCTCAAGATTACAGGCCTGAAGCCACCTCTGGCGGCTCCCCGGAGTCGCGTTGCAAGATCTTTTGCGATCAGCATTGATTCGCTTGGCGGCTCTCCGGGCTTCAGGGCAGGTCCACCCATGCCCAAATGGCGCAAGTTGACGCTTGATCGCTGCCAGTCGTGATCAGAGCAATTTCATGCATAATCGATCGGATGGTGCTCGAGCCAGTGCTCATCGCTAGTCGCCTCGATCTTCTTCATTGCGCCTCGCGCCATACTGCTGGTGAGCTGACGAGTCTGCCAGACAAACGCCGCGCAGAAGCCTATCCCACAGCCAAGTGCGCCATAACCCAAGCTTCGTTGTAGGCGCTCTCGCTTGCCTCCAGAGAACATAGGAATCAGCCCAACAATCGTTCCGAGGGCAGCAAAGACCAACGAACGACAGGCAGGATCTCCGAAGGCGCTGGGTAGGGATCGACCTTTTAAATAGGATTCGCATCCGCTTCGCAGACCCGTCATTCCAGAATCGATCAGACTGCGACTGTACGTGAGTTGGCCCCCCAAACATCCTCTTGGATCCATACTCAACCTCCCCTCGAATCTATCGATCGTTTCCGACCGAACAGAGAGTTCGAAGCGTACCTTATCTTCGATTATGTTTGCCTCTTGGCCGAAATGATGTGATCGCGTCCCTCTGTATATGTGACAAGTCCACATTATTTTCTCGACAGCAGAATGTCTTCAAAACTACATGGGACTTTACTGTTTGTTGTGTTGAATTCGGCTGGCCTATTCAAAATTGTGACTCGCCTGACCCAATCTGCTGTGCCGGAGTATGATCAAGGTTGTAGGCGATTGGAACCTGTACGCGCGTTGTTCGCGTCGCAGCGCGGAGATCCCGAAAGCACTTACCAATCTGGCTTTGAGACAGGAGTGCTGCTTTTGGGTCTTGATCTTCGAGGGAGGCGATTGTGCCTGCAGCCAAGAAGCGATCCTCCAAACGAGTTACGCCACGCGCCAAACCTTCGGTCAAATCCTCTTCAGCATCAACCAGGCCATTCCTACGCTTCTACCACTCAGAGAGCCTCCGCAAGAGAACACTCGCGGTGCTGACGACTCTGGAACGATCCAAGGAGCGAAAGCAACATCGCGATGAGCTGGCAAATATTGTTGTGGAGCTGACCGACGCGGGGATGGAATATTACTTTCTCGAACCGCTAAGAGTGGCTAAGGCGGGCTTCTTCGTTGAGAAATCGGCCAGTGTTGGAATGTCGGCCACAACCCGAATATTGGGGTCCGTCATCCGCAACATCATAGGTGGCATGGATGATCCTCAACTCCTTAGTGTGTGTAGTTATGTCCGAAAGCTCATGAAATAGCCGGGCCGAAGCGGCAGCGGGGTTCTTCAAGCCCCTATGGATCGCTCACTCTCTCAAGCGCGATGAAGGGGAATGCTCACGGCAATGATGCTTCAGCTCTTGTAGGACGCGCTCCCGGAGAGCTGGTTCGGGCAGAAGCTGTAGGCCCAAGCAACGAACCAGTGCAGCAGGCATTCCAGCACGTCGGGTCCGTAGGACGGCCGGTCGCGCTTCGGTACGCAGCCCTGGATCTGGGCGTATAGGGTATCGTCAGTTTCGGCGAGTGGTCGATGGCAGTGCGGATCTGCCAAAGGCGGTGATCTGCCTCCTGAAGCAACGGTTCCCATGTATGCGGCAGCCAGTTGTTGTTCTTCTAGCCAGCGGCCTGCGACATTGGTCATTCGCTCGGCGAATACATCCATGGTTGCCTGGTTGGAGCCGCTGAGCACGGGTTGAAGCGGCTCTGCATTCCCTGGCAGCAGCCAGTATCTTCTTAGCGCTCTCGCCAGACCCCATGTTGGTCTTGTCCACCTCTGAAGACCTGGCCATCTTCATACACCGCCAAGAGCCGTGTTTGCCATCGTCTGGCAACACTATCAAGGGATTTTCAAGTCAGTGGATCGCTCAAGAGTAAGGAAGAAGGGAGAACAATATGGGATCGCAGCAGACGTGAAGATCCTGGCCAGCCTGAAGACCGATTTTCATCCATACTAAAATCCCGTCGGCGAAACGTCATACTATACGCGGGGGCAAAAACAAGCAGAAGCGATCGAAGTGGTACGTAAAGTGGTTCTTTTGCCTGGGAAACATGTGTTTCACGCCCTTGCGGCGCCAAAATGGCGACCCCCATTTTGAGGTTCAGGCAGCTGGCAGATATTTATTTCAGGCCCTTTTTCATCTCTACCGGCCGATGTTCCAGCAGCCCCTATATAGAAGATAGCCGTTTTCAAGTCGCCACCTACGCCGAGGTGACGGAGATCGCCAGTCGACGACAGCGCTGGCGGAAAGTCGGCTTTTAAGTCCCGCGGTTTCAGTCGGGCGTAAAGAGCCAGTCCGACTTTCAAGTCGATGGCGAAAAATGCTGGCTGGCATCTCGTTTTCAAGTCCCTAATGCGCCAGGAGACAGCGGCCGGCAGGATGAAGGAACCTGGTTTGGGAACTGAAACGTGATGTCGAAGGGCAGGATCTGATCGGAGTACCAGGGCGAAGCCAGCTGTTTGAAGCCGGACACTTCGGTCAACGAGATGTTGTCCAGGTTGTCGATCGTGTCAGCGACGGTCAGACTATTCGTCGAGCGCACCAGAGCGCTGTTGAAGATCGCGGTCTGATCGAGGACGTTCTGGCTGTCTGCCTGGAACTGCGGACGGATATCGTCGATGTTGGCCAGGAAGCGGCCCTGGGCTTTAGCAAACAAGTCCAGAAGCGCATGACGATCGAAGTTGATCCAGATTAAAGACCCGGCGATGCCGCGCTTGTTGCGCGAGTAACTGCGAGGGTCAGCGCTGCCCATCGTGAAGATAGGAGCTTTCTCTCGAGTCACGCTGTAGGACACTGCCTGATATATCGTCGATACAACAATCTTCTTTGGTTGGCCCCGCGGCTTCCTCGATGATGCTTTCAGACCAGCGCTGTGTCTGCTGGCTCGAGAGGAAGCATCATGCCCAATCGTTTTGAAGGCGCCTTCTGCCGCCTCATCCGTCACCGCCGCGAAGAACTCAATCTCACCCAAGCTGAAGTTGCCACTAAGCTCGGTGTCACCGCCGACTGCATTACCCTTGTTGAGCTGGGCTATCGACGCCTAGATCTTGATCGCATTCCCGCTTTAGCCGACGCCGTGAGGCTGAATCGCCGCCAGTTGTGTCGTCAGGCGCTGCGGGAGCGCGCTCCAGAGCTCTACCGGCAGCTGTTCGGACAGCGGGCAGCTTGACCAGCATCTACAAACGTTCTATATATCGACGATATGTTGTAAGTAGCTGGACCAGCCACCGACCCAGCGAGGAGATCTTCCCGTGTTTGCTCAAGAACTACAATCACTCGATAAGCCTCTGGCTTTGTATCGCCGAATGCTTACCTTCTGGCAGCTGCATCTCAGTGTCGGCGATCCCGACCTGCGCCAGCTTGCCGACATTCATAAGACCCTTTGCCGGCTAGAGTTCGAGCTTTATCCGCAACTCCTGGATGAATGCATCGCCAACCTAATGCAGCGTCTGCGTGAAACCGATCATCTGGCTCTGGATCTTCCGCTGCCGCTGTGGGCCGGAAACGCGCTGGCTGAGTTAGAAATCGCTGCCCAGGAGAAACAATCATGAAACGCGCAGCGCTGTACATGCGAGTTTCGACCCTGGACCAGCATCCCGAAACTCAGCTCTACGACTTGCGGCAACTCGCACAACAGCGGAGTTTTCAGATCGTTCGCGAGTACTGCGACAAAATCAGTGGCACCAAGTCGAAGCGTCCTGGCCTAGATCAACTCCTGGCTGACGCTCGCCGCGGCCAGTTCGAAGTCGTCGTAGTCTGGGCCGGCGACCGCATCGCTCGCTCGGTTCGACACTACCTGGAAGTACTGGACGAGTTCAGCCGTCTCGGCATCGAGTTCGTCTCCCTCCGCGAAAATATCGACACCGGAGGAGCGCTCGGCCGAGCCATCGTCGTCATCGTCGGCGCGATCGCCGAGCTCGAACGCAACCTGATCATCGAAAGGGTCCGTGCCGGTATGCGCCGCGCCAAACTCGAAGGACGCCACATCGGCCGCAAACCTCTCGACATCGATCGCCAGGCGATTCTTCGTGATCGTACCCGCGGACTGAGCCTGGGAGAGCTCGCCAAACTCCATCGCGTCTCCCGCACCAGCATCGCTCGGGTGCTCAAAGACGGTGTCCCAAAAGGGGTCTCTCCCTCGCTACTCCAACTCCATGAAAACAGGCTGCCGAATCAGGCTGCCTGATCTGTGCCAAAAGGTGTGGGTTGTGGAACGGGTAACGTGCAGTAAGGCTAACCTCGCGTGTCAGCTGAGGCGGAGTCTTTCCAATCTCCGCTAACCCACGCCAAACTGAATATCGTTATACCGCTCACAATCTGTACTCGGAGTGTCCACGCTATTGCCGAGAGTTATCAAGTTCCAGCTTCACCGATTATCGAAGCTGTTTGTCTACTGTGGGTCGATTCCGTTTTGTCCCTCCAGGTGTTCAGCAAACGATGTTCCAAAAACAATTTGCAGATAACGTAGCAATCGGAATTCGCAACCGGGTTCAGAGTGATAATCTCTGGCCTGCCCAAGCTCTTGCGGCACGGCTCAATCCAGGAAGGCTGACCTATTGCTTCAGCACTAGTGGAGGACCGCTGACTCGCTTCACGGTGAGGTCGACAGTTACTTCGACGCGATCAGCGACCTTGATGAAAGGAATGCCGCTGTTCATCCCGTAGTCCTTTCGGTCGAAAGCCATTGTCCCTTTAATCGTGCCGGAGCCTGTGCCTGCACCAGTAATCGATAGCGTTAGCGTCTCGGGTCTAGTGACTCCGCGTATCGTAAAATCGCCCTTCACGTCAAAGGTGTCGGGACCTGTCTGAACGACCTTGTTTGACAGAAACGTGATCAATGGATTCTGTTTGACGTCGAAGAAGTCCTTACCCTTCAGCTTGCCGTTCTTCATGCCGCTTCCGGTATTTACACTGTCTGCTTGGATCTTGACGTCCAAAACACCTGTCGTCACATCTGGGGATGTAAATGTAAAAGTGGCGTTCCACTTGTCGAAAGTACCGTCTATGGCCACTGATGCCTTAACAGAAAACTTGATCGAGCTGTCTTCAGGCGTAATCCTGAAAACAGGAACCTGCGCTTGACTTACTGACGGAAGCACGGCGGACGCTAAGAGACAGAGAATAGCTAGTCGCATGCGGCGTACTCTGAGCATCTCCTTCCTGCCTTCCTTCCTTCTAAAGCTCCCGAAACTCAGGTGCTGAGCTCGGTGGGCCGACTAACATCAGGCTAGTGGTCGACCCACGGCGCCGCAACTGGCAATTGTATTAGTGCCGATGTACGGAACGGCTGCATCTGCACGGCGAGTAAAGGTTTAGTCGCACGAGTGAAACTAGAAATGTACTATTGGCAGCGAAACACCATTCGTAACTCTGCGAAAAAATGAGGCGCGTTCGGAGCAGAGTAGCCCCCGCAACCAACTGCAGTTTACGGCCACAACCTCGCGGTACAAGAACGGTACAAGATCTTCGGTGCCGTACTAAGCCCTCATCCTGCGTCCTGGTGCTCCGGGGCGTCGTCAGCGAGTGATGCGATCTTGCGCGCGTAAAGGCCGATGCCGGGCATCGCGCTTAGTCCGTGGGCAAAGATGCTTAGGAGCACAGTCATCATCACGGCAGATCGAATTGCAGACTCGCTGGGAAGATGAAGTTCCTGCTCCAGATACACCAATCCCAACACAATCGATGCAAGCCCACGCGGGCCGAACCAGCCCATAAAGATAACGGAGGGCCGGCTGAGGCGTGTCCCAATGAGGGCAACTGCGACAGGCAACATCCGCACCACGGTCAGACTCAGGACGGCATAGACCCAACCGGCTGGCGTGAATTGCGACCAATCGCGCACTACGAGCATGCCGAACATAAAGAACACCGCAAGATTAAAAATCTGTCCCCACTCCTCAGCGAACTGAATGCTGTGTTTCCTTACCTCCTTGAACGGTATCTGTATGGCCAGACCCGCGACGAACGACGCAATGAACATGCTGGCGTCAACCATTTCCGCCAGCAAAAGGCAGAGCAGGGGCAACGTGACGACGGCGATCTGTTGAAACGATTCGGCCAACCAGCGTCGACGAGCGGCGGCGCGGAGCAACCAGCCCCCGATCAGGCCGACCGCAACTCCCACAACCACACCCAAACCCAATTGCTCTCCAATGAACTGCAGCAGGCTTGCCGCCCCGCCTTCGATCTTTGCCGCCGCAAGCGCCATGAAGAACAGCAGGAACGGCACGGACAGTCCGTCATTGAGCCCGGCTTCAACGTTGAGCGCCTGGCGAACGCGCATGGGCACGCGCGGGCTTGTCACGACAACCTGGCCGAGTCCAGCGTCGGTCGGGGCAAGAATGGCGGACAGAATCCCTGCTTCCCAAATCGACAGGCCGGGAAACACAAGTCGGGCCACAATGCCGCCCAGAATTAAGGTCAAAAACATTCCCGTGCTCAGCAAGCGACAGGGCAGCGTTCCGATACTCCGCAATACGGTGAGATCGGTTTGACTGGCGTGAATAGCAGCAGCACCAAACCTAACTCAGCAAGCCCGAGGAACACATTGGCTGTCACGCCAGCCGCGGCAACATGCATCCAGCGCGAAGACATCACCATTCCCGCAGCAGTGAAAAGAATAGGTGCGGTGATCGGTGTCTGCGATGCCCTTCTTGATATGAGGGCATACCCAAAGAGAAGTGAGACGAAGATAGCAGCAGTAATCACTTTAATCCTGGCTTTCTCGTGCAGCAGCAGGGCAAGGAGAGTCCTTCCAAGTATCCACTCAAATCCCCACATTGACGCCAAAATACTGACCTCGATCTTTGCAACGGTAGGCGGCACGCTGGTAAAAATTGCGGATGACCCCTAGCACTTCTGCCAGTAGCCGCGATCTGCGTTTCCCGGTACGGTTAGTACTCAGAGTTAAATTGGACGAAAGGTTCAGCGCTGTTCCGGATTTCGACTCCTGAATTCATCACAGGAGCAGCAATCGATTTCGCTGGAATGTTGCTCAGGCCTTCGCACCGAATTTAGAACTCTCCCTCGTTCAGGTCGCAAAATCCATCACAAGAAATCATCCACAAAGATTGTGAAAAGGAGTAATCATCATGGCAGTGAATAGTCCACAGGAAGCTTTCGTGTTCATGCTTAGCAACGTGCGGCAAGGTGCGGAACGCGCCACCAAAGTCTTTCGAGGAATTGAGCCAAGCTGCGCAAGACCCGGATGTTAAGGAAGTCCTGGAAGCGCGAGCTTACGTTCATGACAAAATCCTCGGCACGCTGGATCAGTGTTTCAAGATTATCGGCGAGCAGCCTGTAAAAATCGGACCAACGCGTATGTGACGCGGATTCTTCCCGTGATAACACCGGAAAGACGGCGACAGGGGTTCTCTATATCGACGAAGACGGACGGGAAGTCGAGCAGCCCGCCGACCTCGTCGTGCTTAGCGCGTTTCAGATGCACAATGTCAGGCTGCTTTTGCTGTCCGGAATCGGGGTTCCTTACGATCCGTCGAGCGGCGAAGGCATCGTCGGCAAGAATTACGCCTATCAGATGCTAAGCCAGACAGCCGCGTACTTTGGCGAAGACGTCGGAATCGATCCGTTCATTGGCGCCGGCGCCGCTGGACTTCGCATTATCGACGAGTTCAATTCCGACCATTTCGATCACGGGCCGCACGAATTCATCGGCGGTTCATCGATTTACGCCGGCGCCACGGGCGGACGTCCGATTGAGCAGATGATGACCCCGCCCGATGCGCCAAAATGGGGAAAGGAATGGAAGACAGCGATACGCAAGCACTATCGCCATACAGCGCCGGTCGGGGCGCAGGCTGGGTAATGTCTTATCGCTGACCCGTTATCTCGTTCGCTGGATTCCGACCTACAAAGACGGCCACGGCTTGCCGTTGCTGAGGCTGACCTTTGATTGGCATGCAGATGAATACAAGATGGCCGCCTTCAGCGCTGCGCGCGTGGAGGAAATAGTTCGGGTCATGAAGCCCGCACAACAGGCGACTTTGCTAATGCGGCCGGGCGACCACTACGATGTCCGCATCTATCAGAGCACCCACACCACCGGCGGTGCGATTATCGGGTCGAACCCGTCGAACAGTTTTATCAACCGCTATTCGCAAAGCTGGGACGTTTCCAATTTATTCGTGATGGGCGCTTCCGCCTTTCCTCAGACACATCGGGTACAACCCGACAGGCTTGCTTGCGGGTCTCGCCTATTTCTCAGCCGCGAAAATTCGCGACACCTACCTCAAGTCGCCCGGTCCTTTGGTGCCGGCATGAGATGGCGAGCCGCCATTACGTTTGTTGGCATTGCCGGCGTTTGCGGCCTGCTGGGTGTCATGGGGCTCTCTTACCTGGCGGACAGCTCGGCGGGAAGAGTCAAATCTTGTTGCTCCCGAGCCCAGCCCGGCGCTGATTGCTCGCGGGGAATACCTCGCCAGGCTCGGCGATTGCGCCGCCTGTCACAGCGTGCCCGGCAGGCCTGCTTTTGCCGGCGGCCTGCGGATGGCGATCCCGATCGGCGCCATCTACACAACTAACATCACGCCGGATCCCGTAAATGGCACTCGGCGGGTTCAGCCTCGCCGACTTCGATCGGGCGTTGCGCTTTGGCGTTGCCGGCGGACATTCGCTCTATCCGGCAATGCCGTTTCCGTCCTACGCAAACACAAAACCTGAAGACGTTGCGGCGCTCTATGCGTATTTCAAATATGGGGTAGCCGCGGCCGCGACGCCGAATATCAAGAATGACATCGTGTTTCCGCTGTCGATGCGCTGGCCGCTCACATTCTGGCGTTTACTGTTCGCGCCAAAACCAACGCCTTTCGAGGCTCAAGCAGAAAGCGATCCGATCGTCGCACGTGGCGCTTATTTCGTGGAAGGTCTCGGCCATTGCGGGGAGTGCCACACGCCGCGCAACCTCGTGTTGCAGGTGAAGGCGCAAACGCCATCGCAGGGACCGGCCTTCCTCTCCGGAGCCGTGATCGAGAATTACTTCGCGCCAAACCTGCGCAATGGCGGTGCGGATACACTCGGCGGTTGGAGTGAGAGCGACATCGTCGATTTCCTGACGACGGGCGCAAATCCACGCGGCATCGTCTTCGGCTCGATGACCGATGTCATCGTCCACAGCACGCAATATATGAGCCACGAGGACGCCGTTGCGACGGCGCGATATCTCAAGACACTCGGCGAGCCAGATGGGCAGGCAGCGAGGTCCTTCGCCTACGACGAAACGGAGCACCAGGCACTAAAGCACGGCAATGCCAGCAAGCCCGGTGCTCTCCTCTACCTTGACAACTGCGCCGCCTGTCATCGCCCGGACGGGAAGGGGTACGACCGCGTCTTTCCAGGCTTGGCCGGCAATCCTGTCGTGGAAGCGCCTGATCCCGTTTCGCTGATTTCGATCGTGCTCTCCGGTTCGCAGACGCCGCGCACAGCGCAAACGCCGGCACAGTTTGCGATGCCCGCCTTCGCTTGGCGACTGAGCGATCGGGATGTTGCAAATCTGGTCAATTTCATCCGCACCAGTTGGGGGAATTCGGCATCCGTTGCGTTCCCCGACGACGTCGCCGGTGTTCGTAAGGCCGTCGCGCCGTCCGCGGAGCGCTAAAGGCACGTGACCGCACGCCACTGAAGGAGACCCTATGCGCATTGTCCATTTTCAAAAGGGGGGGGCCCCCGGAATCGCGGCGGATGACGGCTCGGGCTGGCATGGACTTATGGAGCGCGAAACCGGCTTTCCGGCCACTCTGCCCGAACTGATCGCGCAAGGTGCAGATCTGTTGCGCATAGGCAGAGAACCTCGGTCCATGTACGCCATCGATCTGAACGCAGCACGGATATTGCCGCCGGTGCCCAAACCACCGAAAATCTTGTGTGTCGGTCTCAACTACGATGATCATCTGCAGGAAAGCGGGCTGAAGAAGCCGGTCTATCCGGAAATCTTCGCGCGCTTCGCGACGAGTCTGATCGCTCATCAAGAGCCGATCCGGCGGCCCCGCGAATCGACTGCGCTCGACTATGAAGCCGAACTGGCCGTGGTGATCGGCAAGCGGGGGACGCCGCATCTCCCAGGAGCAGGCCCTCGATCACGTGGCGGGCTACTCCCTGTTCAACGATGCGACCATGCGTGATTTTCAGCTCCGCACACCGCAATGGACGATGGGCAAGAATTTTGATGGCACTGGATCGTTCGGCCCGTGGCTGGTGACGCCCGATGCCGTGCCGCCGGGGGCCCGCGGATTGCGCATCCAGGGCCGTTTGAATGGCCGCGTGATGCAGGATTCGCGCACCGACCTGCTCATCTTCAGTGTCCCAGCGCTGATTGAAATGATCAGTGTCGCGATGAGTCTGGAGCGAGGTGATGTGATCATCACCGGCACGCCCGGTGGCGTCGGAGCGGCGCGTAAGCCACCCGTTTTCATGCAGCCCGGCGATGTCTTCGAAGTGGAGATCGAGGGGCTCGGTGTCCTCACCAACCCCGTGCAGGACGAGCTGAAGAGAAGAGGCGCTGGACGCATCCGGCCTACGACACAACGGTCACCGAAATGGAGCCACTCCCATGCGATATTCTGATTACAAATGTTTCCGGTTCGGGTTTGATTCTGGAGTCGCATTCGTCAGCATCGATCACCCGCCGATAAATCTTCTTGATGAAGTTCTGTCGCAGGAATTCGACAAACTCGGCAGGGAACTCGAGGCCGATGAGAGCGTCCGGGTTGTGGTCTTGCAGAGCGCGCTTCCTGATTTCTTTATAGCCCACTCTGGTTTGGGCCGGGTTGGAGCCGCTTCCAAAACGGTGTCTCATACGCGCAGCTTTCGTCTTACGCAGACGATCGGCGAGCGGTTCAGGAACATGCCCAAGGTAACCATTGCCAAAGTCGAGGGACGGGCCCGGGGCGGAGGGAGTGAGATCGCGCTGGCCATGGACATGTGTTTTGCTGCCGTTGGCAAAGCGATCTTCGGCCAACCAGAGGTGGCGGTTGGGCTTGTTCCGGGCGGCGGCTCTACGCAAAGATTGCCACGGCTCATCGGGCGGGGACGCGCCTTGGAGGTGCTCCTGGGTTGCAATGATCTCTCGGCGGAGCTGGCAGAACGTTACGGCTATATCAATCGAGCGTTGCCGGCGGACGAGCTGACGCCTTTTGTCGAGAAACTGGCTCACCGCATCGCCTCATTTCCTGCGCATGCCATCGCTCACGCCAAGGCGGCCGTGGATACTGGAGCATTTGGTTCCATGGCGGAGGGGCTTCTGGTGGAAGCCCATGAGTCCGATTTGAGTGTCGCCAGCGAGGTGACGCAAGCGCGCGTGACAGAAGCATTGAAGGTCGGCGCCGAAACTTATGAAGGCGAGCTGGAGATGGATTATCTATCGAGACTCTCCCCGATAAAATAATCCCGCACGGCAGATTGATTGGATCGTTGCTGACCAGCCCCCTTCGTCTCTCTGAGTGGAAGTTGCAATGTTTCTTCGGGACGCTTGTAATGGCATCGGCCGTGGAGTGGGGACTGAGCGAATGTTACGACGGAAAAAACCGAGAGCGAACGCGGTGTTCGCCCTCCTGTTTTTCGAATACATGACCTTGACTGGCTGCTCCGGGGGCAGCGCGCCGTCGTTCGATCTTTTCGGAGCATTTTTCCCGGCCTGGCTGTTGTGCGGCATCATCGGTGTCGCCGGTGCAGTCGCCGCTCGCGTCATCTTTGTCAGCACGGGTCTTGCCAATTCACTGCCCTATCAGCTCGCAGTCTGTGTCGCGATCGGCGTGATTACGGCTCTTCTGGTCTGGCTCGTCGGCTTTGGACACTGAAGATGGAGACCGCCGGCAAAACGCGGACTGCGCCTCGCGGCCGATTGATCTCGATCGCTATCGTCGTCTTTGCTGTGGCGCTCGCGCTTTATGCGCTGCACGAAAGTAATGCTTATCCGACATCGAGCGACAGTTCGATCGATGCCGATGTGGTCCACGTCGCCGCTGCCGTCGGCGGCCGCATTATTGAGCTCCCCGTCGTGGAGAATATGCGGGTCGCGCAGGGTAGCCTTCTTTTCCAGATCGATCCGCTGCCCTATCGTCTCGCCCTTGAGCAAGCTGCTGCGGACCTGGGTATAGCCCGGTCGAATGCGTCAGCTGCAACCGACCAGACCAAGAGCGCACAGGACAATCATGATTTGGCGGCGCGCACGGTGGAGCGGCTTCGTCCCCTGGCCTCCAACGGTTACGTCCCGCAGCAACAGCTCGACCAGGCACAGGTTGCGGAGAGGGACACCGCGACGAAACTCATTCAAGCGCAAGAATTTGAAAACTCGGCCAAAGCAACTGTGCAGGCCAGAATGGCGGCTCTTGGCATAGCCCAGCGCCAACTCGACGATACGACCGTGCGCGCGACCCATAACGGTCTCGTTGTCGGTTTGACGGTTTCGACCGGTGAAATGGTCGCTCCCACGCAATCGCTCTTCACCTTGATCAACACCGACGAGTGGTTCGCCGAAGCCGACTTTCGCGAAACCGATCTGAGTTCGATATCTGTCGGGGATTGCGCCACGGTCTTTTCAATGCTGGACCGCAAGGTTCCGATCAAAGGGGCTGTCCAGGGGATAGGCTGGGGCGTCGTTGATCAGGATACCGTCAATATTCCGCGCTCCGTTCCCTATGTAGAGCGCTCGCTGAATTGGGTGCGCGTCGCGCAGCGCTTCCCCGTGCGCATCAGGCTTCAAGAACCGCCGCCGGACCTTATGCGTTTGGGCGCCAGCGCCGTGGTCGAGATCAAGCACGGTGCCGCATGCCGCTAGAACGCGCGCGGGAAGGTCGTTTTCCTGACATCGTGCGTCTTTTGGCGCCCCGGCCGGGCCGGTTCGAACTTGCAATCCGTCTGGCGGTGCTCTGCGCCCTTACCGTCTTGGTCGTTGAAATCTATCAGACGCCAGATGCGGCGCTGACGGTGTACGTCGTGTTCTTTCTCAACAAGGATAGCCGCGCGGTCAGCCTTGTCTTGAATTTTGTGTTGGTGGCGCTGATCACCGTGATCATCGGCTTCGTCCTGCTCGTTGCCATGGTCGTGATCAACGATCCAATGTGGCGCGTCATCAGCATGACCGCAATCTCAATCGCTATTCTTTTTGTTGCATCGGCCAGTAAATTGCGTCCGCTCGGCGGCACGATCGCTCTTATCGTTGGCTACGCGCTCGATCTGCTCGGGACAATTCCATTGTCGATCGGCGAGGTGGCCACGCGCAGCCTGCTCTATGCATGGCTGTTCGTCGGCATCCCAGCCGGCATCTCGATGATCGTGAACTTGTTGCTCGCACCGCCGCCGCGACGTCTCGCCGAACAAGGGATCGCGCGCGGCCTCGAACTCTCAGCGGCCATGCTTGAGACGCCGAACGGAAACATCCGGTCTGAGTTCAGAGAGCACCTACGGGAAGGCACGGCCAACGTGCAAAAGCTCCTCGGGTTGGCAGACCGAGAGAAAACCTCGAAGCCGGACGATATTGCGGCGCTGAGGCACGCCGCCGGTTCCACGACCCTCCTGATGTCAGCGATCGACGTGATGGATCGCAGGCCGGACGCTCGGCTCAGCATGCCGATAGCCGGCTATCTGGCTCGCACGCTTCGGGAAATGTCCAGCATTTTGCGAGCCGGCGGATATCCAATTCGGATCGGCTGGGATCCTCCGGAGATGGAATGCGCGCTGACGCCGCTTGAGGCAGACCTCCTCGGCGACGTAAAGGCGGCAATCATTCACTTTGCCGAAGCGCCTTCCTCGGAGCACCATGTAAAAGAAGCAAAGAAGGAGGAGGGGGGCTTCTTTGTGGCGGATGCCTTCACCAACCCCGATTACATCCACTATGCGCTCAAAACCACAGCGGCGGCGATGTTCTGCTATTTCCTTTATTCACTGCTCGACTGGCCAGGCATTCATACCTGTTTCCTGACCGTTTACATCGTTTCACTTGGCACGGCGGCCGAGTTGGTGGAAAAGCTCACCCTGCGCATCCTCGGTTGCCTTGTCGGGGCGGCGGCCGGCTATGCGACGATGATCTTTCTGATCCCCTATCTCACCTCGATCACCGCCCTGATGGTCGTTATTTTTGTCGGCGCCTTGGCCGCAGGCTATGTCTCCGCCGGGAGCGAGCGCATATCCTATGCCGGCTTTCAGATGGCCTTTGCCTTCTTTCTCTGCGTCATTCAGGGGCCTTCACCGGCCTTCGACCTTTCCACCGCACGCGACCGCGTTATCGGCATCTTGATCGGCAACGTCGTCGCCTATCTGGTCTTTACCAATGTCTGGCCGGTCAGCGTCGGCAAGCGCATCGATCCGGCAATTGCCGCGGTCTTGCGCCGGCTCGCCGCCTTGATGACCGCGGATAAAAGCACGCGACCCGCACTGGCTTCGCAAGCGCAGTCGGAAATCGCCGAAATCGAAACCGACATCGATCTCGCCGCCTATGAGCCAAGTACGGTTCGCCCGGACGTGCACTGGCTTGCGGCTCGTCGCCAAGCGGCCGATGAGATCGGTGCCCTTGGCAGTCCGCTGCTATTGGGCGCTGACAAAGACGCGACCATATCGGCGCAAATCGCCAAACGGCTTGAAGCTCTGGCTGGTCGCTTCGCGGTCGCTGAAATCCCAACTTCCCCCCAAGGCCCAACCGAGTGGAGTCCGTCGCCGCTTTTCCCTATGATCGATTCAGGTCTGCGGCGATTGGAAGAAGCGTCCGTGTGAGAGATCGAAAGGAACGGCGGAGTATGGGCCGGCCTGTTGCGTTGATTGCGCCAGTACTTCTTTCGCTGCTGCTCGTCGGCTGCGCGACCGCGGCTCTCGACATGGCGCCCGACCATCCTGACACGCCCTGGACCCCGGCGACCAATCCCAACGGCGAAATCCTTGCCGGTGAGCGAGCTTCGCCCGAGCAGCCCGCCAACAATAACTACGTTCTGCCTTCGAACGGCAATCTCGCCGGCGTTCCGCCGCCGGCCTCCGAACTGGAACGCCGGCGCCCCTACACGCTTCCCGAATTGATCGACATCGCCCAGTCCAACAATCCTACAACCCGTAACGCCTGGAACGACGCGCGCAACGCCGCGTTTGCGGCCGGTATCGCCGAGAGCGCCTTTCTTCCCCTCGTTTCCGCCGGCATCGTGCAGGGTTGGCAAAAAAGCCACAACGAATTTTCCGCGCTAGGCAGTAGTGTGAGCAACGACGTGACGGGGCAAGGCAACATAGAAGTCCTCTCCGTCCAATGGCTGCTCTTTGATTTCGGCGAGCGTGCTGCACTTTTGGACGTGGCCAAGCAAGGCTCCGTGATCTCGAATATCGCGTTCACTGCCGCTCATCAGCAGGTGATCTACGATGTGAGCCTCGCGTTCTACGCCAACGCCGCGGCGCGGGCGCGCGTCGCCACGGCCACGAAATCCCTCAGAGACGCCGACGACGTCCAGGGGGCGGCCGAAGACCGGTACAAGCGGGGCATCGGAACCGTGGTCGAGGTCGCCCAGACCAGACAAGCCAGCGCCGAAGCCCAACTGGAGCGCGTGCAGGCCGAAGGGGCTGCCCAGAACTCCTATCTGGCATTGATCTCGGCCATGGGCATTTCTCCAATGACGCGACTGACGATTGCCGATGTGTCCGGGCGGAGACTGCCGTCATCCCTGACAGCGCCCATCGAGGATTTTGTGTCCGTGGCGTTAGCCCGACGACCGGATGTCCTTACTGGCTACGCGACGGTACAGGCGAGCCTGGCAGGCCTTACTGCCGCACAAGCGGAGTTCTTTCCCAAAGTGTTTGCTTCAGGCACCGGCGCACGCTTGCAGGGGAGCTTGAACATCAGTGCGATTCCCGGAATTGATCAGCAATTGCCGATTGTCAATTTGCCAGGCAATCAATTGGGCGTCTCAACACGCGGCCTTAGCGGCACGACCCTCGTTGGCGCGACGGTTCCGCTTTACGACGGGGGATCACGCGCAGCGTTGCTGGAGCAGGCCCGCGACAGGGTCGATAAAGCGGAGACAACGCTGACCCAGATCAGGAACGAGGCCGCTCGTCAAATCATCATGGCAAGAAACACCCTGAGAACGAGTCTGTCCGCTTATCGCGCCGCGATGGCGTTGGCTGCGGCGACACAGACCACGTTCGATTCCGCACTAACGGCTTATCGCAACGGCGTTGGTTCGATCACCGACGTCACGGTCGCCGAACGTCAGCTTCTGCTGGCCAAAAATGCCTCGACAGACGCCTACAGCACAGCGCTGTCAGCCGCGGCGACACTGGCCTTGGCGGCTGGCGTCCTCGGCTCCGCACCACCGGGATGAGTGGCAGCATGGATGTAGCATACCTTTCGGCTTTGTCGGCTTTGGCGGGTTCCGTCGTTGGCGGGGTGATGTCGGGCGTTGGTGGATGGCTAAACCAGCGCACACTGGCGAAAGCCGGACAGCGGGCTCACGACATTTTGCGACGACAGGATCTGTACAAAGATTTCATCGTTGCTGCTTCCACGGCTTACGGCAAAGCCATCGTAAGCAATGAGCCGCAGATAGAAGACCTCATCGCGCTTTACGCCATGATCAGCAGAATGCGTGTTATTTCATCGACCCGAACCGTCGAATGCGCCGACAAAATCATGCATAAAACGATTGCAACTTATTTTGCGCCCAACAAGACCATCCGCGAGCTCAATGAACTGATCATCAGTGGAGCCGGCATCGATCCCCTGAAAGAGTTCGGTGAAATAGCATTGTCTCCTTTCACGCGCGCGCGAGGCGGCGCCCGAGCGCAGCGAGCTACGGGGTCGATGTCGACGACTGCCCGATCGCCGCAGCATGGTGATGGGTCTCGGACGTCTGCTCGCTCTAAGATTTCAGCCGTGCACTTTATCCGTTGGCGTGACGGCGCCGGGCGCCGCGCTGGATTCTGGCCGCCGTTCTTTTTGCTGAATTGGCCGTGGCCGCCGAGCACCGGGTCGTGTCGACGACGGCCCATCGCGCGCAGGTGATGGTCTGGCGCGCTCCGGAAAATCGCGAGCGCATTGAATCTGCATCTGAAAGGGGTGGGGGTTAGCCCTATTGTCTCCTTTCACGCGCGCGCGAGGCGGCGCCCGAGCGCAGCGAGCTACGGGGTCGATGTCGACGACTGCCCGATCGCCGCAGCATGGTGATGGGTCTCGGACGTCTGCTCGCTCTAAGATTTCAGCCGTGCACTTTATCCGTTGGCGTGACGGCGCCGGGCGCCGCGCTGGATTCTGGCCGCCGTTCTTTTTGCTGAATTGGCCGTGGCCGCCGAGCTACGGGGTCGATGTCGACGACTGCCCGATCGCCGCAGCATGGTGATGGCCTTCGGAGGCCCTCGCGCTCCGGAAAATCGCGAGCGCATTGAATCTGCATCTGAAAGGGGTGGGGGTTAGCCCTATTGTCTCCTTTCACGCGCGCGCGAGGCGGCGCCCGAGCGCAGCGAGCTACGGGGTCGATGTCGACGACTGCCGCGCGGACTGTCAAGGAGGCGTGGATCCCAATGCCAATGCCAGCGGCCGTCGGGCATTCGACGCAGGTTCTTCTTTAATCCCTCATTGCTCTTTGGCCGCGGCCGATGGGGAAGATATTCTGCAACGGCCTGTGCCGCGTCGGCGATCGAGGCGAACCCTTCCTTCGCATGAGCCCGCATGAAGCCGAGAATTTTGTTGACGCCGGTCACGTCCACGCGCGGGGTGATGTCAACGAGCACCAGCGCGGAAAAGATATGAGCGTCGCTGTCGCATTTGGGTTCGCCTTCGGCCAGCAGCGCTGCGATGCCGCCGAGCGAAGCGCCGACTACGGTCGGCTTGGCGCCCGAGCGGCGGGTAATTTCGGCCGCAACCGGCTTCAGGTCCGCTGCAAAGTCCGAGAACTCATAGGCGCCGTCGGCAACCCAATCCGAGCTACCATGGCCCCGCTGGTCAAGTGCATAAGCCGTATAGCCTTCGCTTGCGAGTTTCTTGGCGGTGGAACCCCAAGCGTGGCGTGTCTGGCCGCCGCCGTGCAGCAGTAGGACAGGAGATCCGCTGTCGCCGAAAACGTCGGCGTCCAGCCTGTTGCCGGCGGAGCCTATGAAAGTTGTATGGGCGTGGGTCAAATTTGGGGTCATGATGGGCGCTGAATATATTGGACCAGCTTCTGCTTCATTTGGTCGAGACGACGTCTCGGACGCTTTTATCCGGATCAGTTAAACGAAAAAGTGATATGAGGGTAACCGTTTGATCCCTAACGGTCGGGATATAGCCCATTTTGAAAAAGCTTCGCGGGATCAACGCGAAAGCGAAGGGTGCTCAAACGCGCCGCAGCAAAAGGGTGCCGCTCATGTCGCAGTTGGGGTCAAACTCTGCCGCGCCCGCTTACCGGCCGCGCGGCCGCTTTGCCCCGGCGGATTCAACCGGTCGATGCAACACTTGGAGCAGCTGGCAATAAATACCGATGACGGCTTGCCAAACTGCTCGCCCAAATGCTTTCAACAAGTCCCTCCGCAACCAGCTATTTCATAGCGTGATTTGCTCTGCCGCCCCCGTACCACCACGAGATCTTTGACTTATCAGCCAATAATCGATCTTTGCCCTCTGAGGGCAAGTGTTGCGTCGATCAGTTGAGATCACCCCCTGAAAGCAGCCACGGCGGTTATCTGCCGTAGCGGCCGTCGACGGCCATAAACGACATTTTGCACTGCAAAAGAACTGTAAGCCTTTTCGCCGTCGATCCATCTGCATCTTGGAATACGACCGGTTTGATCTAGCGCAATGCCGTGAAACGCATTGTATGCCTGCGTACCAACAGGGGAAGGAACCGCGGGAGGCCACGATGATAGAGATCATCGAGGTTCTACGTCAGGAGCATCGCAACATCGAGAAGTTGCTTCGTGTCCTAGAACGAGAGCTGGGCGTGTTCGATCGCGGCGATCACCCGGATTACGAGGTCGTCCTGGCGGTCATTAACTATTTCAAGGACTATCCGGACACGTGTCATCACCCGAAGGAGGATATTATCGTCAGAAAGTTCAATGCCCGCGACCCGATCGCAGCGGCGACTATCGGCGATCTGGAAGCCGAACATCGGGAGGGTGCCAGACGTCTGCGCCGAGTCGCTCAAGCGGTCGAAAGCGTCCTGAACGACCAGGATCTGTTGCGACAGACCATAGACGACATCATTCGCGACTTCATCAACCACGAACGGCAGCATATGGCCATGGAGGAACGTGTCGTGTTTCCCGCCGTGATCAACGCGCTGCGGCCGGAAGACTGGGCAGATATCGCTTTGCAACTGGCCGACCGCTACGGCCCACCATCTCAGCCGGACTTTGAAGAGAAATTCAGCACGCTTCGGCGAAACATCCTGGAGATGGAAGCGGAAGCGGCGGCCGAGCGGCCCGACTGAGCAACTGTCGATTGCCATACGCGACTAAGGTCCCCACACACAACTCTCACAAGGTGAAGAGCTTCAAGCATGCCCGATACACCGCGACACCACCGTAATGTTGCGGGATGTCTGTGGGTCGTCAGCGGTTTGTTGATAGTCATCGTGATCTTGCTGATCTACACGTCCCATCTCTACACGGCTCATCTACTGAAGTAGCTCATCCACACATGAGGCGGCCTAACTGGGAGGAAAGTCATGGAATGGTTTAGCCAGAAAACAACGATAGCGGGCATTCAAATTCCCAATTGGGGGATTGTTCTGGGTGCCGTCATTGTAATCTTGCTTATCTACACATCCATGCACTGAGCAGGTCCGGTTCAAATCCAGCACTTTCTTGGTCATATGCGTGTGAAGTGGTCTGGTTCGATCCTGAGGCAGCCAACAACATGTCATTCCGTCAGCAAGCTGACACTTGCCGCCAACCATCGACTACAGAACCATAACCATCGACTACGGAACTATAAGGAGCTTCCCGCGCTTCTCACACGAAATGCGCTTGAGGCAAGGCCATGCGGCGGGATGTTCCGCTCATCATGATGATCGCCTATGGCGATGCGGCGACGAACGGCGCTGCGGCGGTAGCAGTTCCATGCGGCTCAACGACCCGACGGCCGCCGCGTAACGATTTTATCAAATCCTTTCAATGATTGGCTCTACTACTTCCGTCGTACAGACGAAATCGTCGCGTATGGCATATGCTTACGACGACAGCCTCTTAGCGGACGTATGAACGCGCTCGAGGGCATGCCCGAGGAATTAAACTGGGCAGTGGGTTGGTCGGGCGGGAACTACTCCACGGAGTGGTGCAGTCCGATGACAACAATCAACGACAACAGACGGGGGAGACATCCATGACAACGATAGCAGCGGGTGCGCCGCGCGCGGGCGGAATGACGCACGAAGAACGGCTTGTGGTCTTCGCGTCCTCGACCGGCACGGTGCTGGAGTGGTACGACTTCTACATTTACGGCACGCTCGGCGTCTTCCTGGCAAAATTCTTCTTTTCCAACGTCCCCCCTGCCGTCGGCTTCATCTTTGCACTGCTCGCCTTTGCCGCCGGTTTCGCGGTGCGCCCGTTCGGTGCGCTGATCTTCGGTCGGGTAGGCGATGTGATTGGCCGCAAGAATACCTTCCTCATGTGCATGACCATCATGGGGCTCAGCACGTTCTGCATCGGCCTCATGCCCGGTTACGCCACCTGGGGCATTTTTGCGCCGACGGTGCTGGTCGGGCTGCGGCTCCTGCAAGGTCTCGCGCTCGGCGGCGAGTATGGCGGCGCCGCAATCTATGTTGCGGAGCACGCGCCGCAGAACAAGCGCGGCTATTACACGTCGTGGATTCAGACTACTGCGACGCTCGGTCTGTTCCTCGCACTGATCTTGATCCTCGTCATCCGCACCTGGATCGGCGAAGCCGCTTTCGCCGACTGGGGCTGGCGCATTCCGTTCCTAGTCTCGGCCCTGCTGCTCGTGGTTACGTTGTGGATCGGATTTAAGCTGAGTGAAGCGCCTCTATTCCAAAAGATGATCGCGGAGGGTAAGCAGTCGAAGCGCCCGCTCGGCGAAGCGTTCGGCCAGTGGTCGAATGCCAAGATCGCACTTGCCGCCCTGTTCGGCGCCACTGCCGGCGAGGCCGTGGTGTGGTACGGTGGACAGTTCTACGCGCTGTTCTTCCTGACCCAGACGCTGAAAGTGCCGTATGTCACCGCCTGGATCTTGATCATGGTTTCGCTGGCGATCGCTACCCCAGGTTTCATCCTGTTCGGGTGGCTGTCGGACAAGATCGGCCGCAAACCGATTATGCTCGCCGGCTTCGCGCTCGCGGCGGTGACCTACTTCCCGATCTTTCAGGGCATCACGCATTTCGCCAACCCAAAACTGGAGGCGGCACTCGCGGCGGCGCCAGTGACGGTGACCGCCGATCCCGCCAAGTGTTCGTTCCAGTTCAAGGCGACTGGAACAGAGAAGTTCACCACTGGCTGCGACATCATCAAGTCGACGCTGGTCAATCTGTCGGTGAACTATGACAACGTGGCGGCGCCGGCCGGAACAGCGGCAAGCGTCAAGATCGGCGATCAAGTGATCACGGCGGACACCCCCGATGTCGCTAAGGCGATCGCCGCCGCGATCAAGACGCACGGCTACCCGGCAAGTGCGGACGTGAACGACATCAACTATCCGATGACGGGGCTCTTGCTCGTGATCCTGGTCATTTACGTGACCATGGTCTATGGGCCGATCGCCGCTTGGCTGGTGGAGCTTTTCCCGACTCGCATCCGCTACAGCGGGTTTTCGCTGCCCTATCATATCGGCAACGGCTGGTTCGGCGGCTTCCTGCCGGCGACCGTGTTCGCCATCGTGGCTGCGACCGGCAACATCTATTCGGGCCTATGGTATCCGATCGGGGTCGCGATCATGAGCTTTGTCGTCGGGCTGATCTTCCTGCCCGAGACTAAAGACCGCGACATCTCGCAAGGCTGAGGCGGCGCCGGCAACGCAACAACAAAGCGGGGCGGCTTTACAGCCGCCCGCCAGTCATCCTCGAACGCCCTGCATCTCTGATGTGGGGCGTTTTTATATGAAGCGCGGCCTCACCGTAACACCGACAGGTTCTCGCAAGCGTCGACGAGATCATTTAGTCAGACTTGACTCAGGGCAGCCGGAAGCGACACTCTCCCATTGCGATCACGGCTTTCCAACCTTCACGGTCCGAGCTGGGCGAACGATAGTCACGGTACAAGGTGCTTCCGCGGCAACCTTGGCGGATACGCTCCCGAGCAAATCGCGCAGCAAGGAGTTTTGCCGTGCTCCGACCAAAATGTGATCGGTATGGTTGGCTTGAGCAAATTCGAGAATCGCATTAGCCGGATCGATTGCTTCGAGCACATGTGCAGTTAGACGATGACTCTCAAGCTTCAGAGGCTCGGCCCAATGCTTGAGAGCAACGAGACGGTCAATCTGCTTATTGTGGCCCCGTTCGTCCAGCGTGGAATCAAGTGTAATGCGGCCGAGCTTGAGCACGTTGAGGCAAGCAAGCCTTGCAGAAGGGAGTGTCGCCAAAATGCGCTCCGCCGTAGTACGGAGCGCATCGTTGAGTGGCGCCGATCCGTCCGCGAAATCAATGGCAACCGCTACAATTGGAGCGGAAGAGATTTGGCTTGCCACTGCGGGCAAGGCAGAAATTGATCTCGCATGATCCTTGTTGAAGCGTCGTCTAAGAACAGTAGTCAGTGAATCCCGCTTTAGTCGTTCTGATCGCTTGGTGAGCTTGACTTGGCCGGGATGGCTAAATTCGAAAGCGAGTTGGGCCGCCGTTGGATAACGCCACGCAGGCTCGATCTCAAGGCAACGCAAAACGATCTCTTGCAGCCAAGCAGGATAGTCCGGTTTCAACTGGCGTGGAGGGATCGGATCACGCCAGAGCCGCCGACGCATCCCATACATTGTCTCGCTTTCACCGAATGGGCGTATACCCGTCGAAAAGAAATAAAGCAGAACACCCAAAGCAAATAGATCACTTCTCGAATCATCGCGCACACCAAGCAATTGTTCGGGCGACATGTAGGGGGCCGTCCCGAAAGGCAGCCTAAACTCCTCCTGCATCAGATCAGGTAGCTGGCCGTGATGCGAAAGCCCGAAGTCGAGGAGAACAGCTTCGCCCGTTTCCCGAAACACAATATTGCTTGGCTTCACGTCAAGGTGAATCACATGCTGTCGGTGTAGATCATCCAGAGCCACTGCGATTTTTAAGCCGACGTCGACGACTTCCGCGTAGGGCAATGGAAGGTCGGGCAACCGCTTGACCAGGGACTTTCCGGAGATGCGCTCCATTACGATGTAGGCCTGCACTGCAAAATCGCCCGCTGCAACAAATCTTGGAACGTGAACGCCGGACAAGCGCGGCAGGATCATTTGCTCCATCTCAAAACTCACGATTGCCGCTGGGTCCTCCCCTTCTGCAATTTTCGGCACCTTCATCAGCAAAGACATTGTCTCGCCCGCCCGTGAAACGCGCCAAAGCGTCGCCATCCCTCCCTGATGAACGCATTCCTCGATACGGAAGCCGTCGATAATCGCACCCAGTTCGAGCGACGGTTTGACCATCGTTCATTTCCCGAGGAACAACCGGTCGGCGAGCCAGGTCGGTAAACCCCTATCTCGGATTCTGGTCGCCGCCGCCTCTACGTCATATGGCACGCGGCAGTAGACCAATTCGTGCTGTTCGGTATCCAACATTACATAGGAGGCGGCCGGATTTCCATCGCGGGGCTGACCCACTGAACCGAGCACTGCCAACCATCGCCTTCCCGGAAGCAGTGGAATTACAAAGTCAGCGATCGGCGTGAAGGCCGTAATGATACCTCTTGGCCCCACGGTGTAGAGTTTTGGCCGATGGACATGACCGCAAAATGTAATTCGAGCGGACGTCGCAACCAAGCTTCGTGCTGCATCGTCTACGCTCGTCACATATCGCCAACTCTTTGGTTTGCTCGCCTCGGAATGGACATAGAGGCGTTCGTCATCATTCAGGATCAGCGGTAACTCTTTGAGAAATTGTCGTTCCGACAGTGCGAGTTCTCCGCGAGTCCACTCAATGACAATCTGGGCCTCGAGATTGAGCGATTCCCGTAGTTCGCCGATCGCACTGTCATGATTGCCTCGTACGGCCATCGCTCCTTTGTCTACAAGGTCCATGACTGTCATTACTGTCCACTCGGGATCGGCACCGTAGCCGACATAATCACCGAGGAGGACTGTTCGCTGGGCACCAAGAGCACGGGCCTGGGCGAGACACGCGGTAAACGCTTGCCGATTAGCGTGAATATCTGCGAATATCGCAATAAGCACGAATGAAACCCCGATTTTCCTAAATGTATTTATAAGGCCAATCGCTTGGCGTTGATCTTTGTCAAAATACTGTGAAAGCTGGGTCTGACGACGAGCGCGCTAAGTCCAAATTCCATTGTCATTGCGTCTTTTGAGCTCGACGGCGAATGATCTGCGCCGCGCGCCAGGATAGCTGTGCGCCTCACTTGCTGCGTCGCACCGAAGTCTCACAGCAAATCGACGCGATGGGTCATGTATGGACGGCGCCCGCGGTGCAAGAGCAAATCTGACTTTCTGCGAAGCGTTCGGGTGCGGTCATGTATACGGCCTGTTTTCGCCTGGAGGCTAGCCTCCATCGCGATGCGGCCGCTATGGCCGCCGGCTTTGATTGTAATCCGCTGATCGGGGCCCAAACAACAACACGCGCTCGACTGTCGCGTGACCCATCGCGGGTTGTCCCAATCGACGGTTCCGACCGTTTCGCATCAATGCCGTCATCACCCCTGCAGTTCGTGAACGCACAGACGCAACCTCATTCTGCCATCGCCAAACTCCTTACGGCGCTGTCGCCAGCGCAGACGCCCGATAGGTGCCGCCACTAGCCAGCAACGCCCAGGCGATCCGGGCCATCTTATTGGCCAGCGCCACCGCCACCACCTTGAACGGTTTGCGGGCGAGAACAGTGTCCGCGGGGGGACGACATGACGATGACCGATGTGGCCCTCTGGATTATTCTCGTAGCCTTGATCGCACTCGTGCCGATCGGCTTCGTCCTTACGCGGCTAACGACAAAAGAAGATTCGCCCAAGGCGGCCAAGTAAGAGCGCAGATCGCGGCGACTACCGAGTAGTTGGTTCGCAGCGAACCTCCTATAGTCGTAGGCACATAGGCCATTAATCGTTACTCGGTATTAGGGATAAAAAAAGCGGCCAGGACCATAACGGTCGAGGCCGCTCGGCTCAGGTTTATAATGGAGAACCGCGCTTCGAGCCGAAATTAAACGCTAGGCGCCCAAGCTCAGGTTTCCTTGATGTGGATCAAATTTCCGCGGTCCCATCGCGCTACCCCTGCGCGATGGCACCATTTATCTACCGCTGCCCCGCAACGGGGTTGAACGTGCAAGGTTGGATCGCCGACGATCCGACCGATGCTGATGACGGAACGTTTGAGCCAGTGAACTGCACCGCATGCGGACGCGTCCACTTGGTGAATCCGAAAACCGGAAAAGTTTTGGGAGCCGAAGAAGATTAGGCTGCCCGAGCGCGACACCGCATCATCTAGCCAGCAGCTGGGCGTTATAAGACGATTGCGGTTTTGGAAATGTAATTCAGTATATAAAGCATCAGTTTTCTATTTTTAAACATGAAAACTAATGTTTATTATCATGCCGCATAACCTACAAAATAATCGCCAACGCTTTTTGTCGCGCGTATAATTATTTTTGGCAAGTCGGCGATGCCGACGCAAGCGCTAGCGAGCGCGGCGATGCCAATAAAGGTACTTCTGAAGACCGCAGCGTTCGATGCCGAAGCGACCAAGACATTGGCCTCGGCATTCGATACCGCGTGGAGTGTTCTGCGGAGATCGGGCAGCACTCTTGCCGCGAACAACAAAGCCAAAATCACGCGCGAGGTGCTCGCCAAGCAAATCATTGCAATGGCGGAAACTGGCGAGAGAAATCGACAACGCCTGGTGAAGGACGCACGCGTTCATGTAGCAAGTTGTGAAACAATTTCGCGTGGTGTTGGCCGACTACGAGCGAAAGGTAATGGCATTGATGGAGTTAGTTCAAAGCTGAGGTTCTCAACGGACGCTTAGCTATTTAAATCTCGAATGGGAGGCGGAAATGTCAAAGGAGAGAGCCAGCGATCTCGCGCGCGAGTGCACCGAGTTGGTACGCAAGGGAAATGATTTTTCGACGGTTTGGTCCACTCTGCTCAAAACTCATACACTTGTTGAGGGTCTACCGCGGCAGAGACTTGAGCGTAACCGGAGTCTCTTGAACATCCCTCTGATCACGGGTGAACAGCTGGTATTTGATGTCGATGTCAGAGAGTTTCGTATCCAATAAAATGCGGGTCAAGCATGCCGTATGAAATTTATCTGTTGGGTCGGGCTGCTACGCGCATTTCAGATAGAAACTTGTCAAGGAGACGAGGCGCCCAGCAACGGTTGAACTGACAGCCGTAGGATCGAAGATTCTCTAGAAGATAAGGGGCAGCTGTCATGGCTGCCCACAACAGAGGAGGTCTCGATGTGTGACTTCAGTCTGAATTTCGTAGCGTCCCGGCTCGCAAGAGTAGGGGACAAGCTGATATCAACGCGGTTCGCCAACTCGTTCACACGCGGCTTTGCCGCCATTGGCGAACTGAAGGTGGCGGTGTGCGTACTTCCGGGCACTGAGCTTGCGTTTGGGAAGGCAGTCGAGTGCAGGCGGGATTACGGCACTGGACCAAACCTGCTGATCGAAGAGACACTGGCTCGCTTTCGCCAGGTAAACTTGGATAAACGGAATGCGCACCACGATGCGCTGGAGTTTCCGAGCGGGCAAACTGTATTGCTCCATAATCTTTGTGAAGGTCAGCGGGCTACCGTTCTGCAATTACCAGCTATGGCGCATGACGCATCCGCCGCAAGCGGAGTAGCGGCACCGAAGATTGGAGTTGCGGTCGCATAAGAATGCCATTCGGTCACATGAACCTGTGGCTCAATGAAATATAGGGAGATTGTCCAGAAATGTGGCACGAACAGCAGAAGCTTCCTGATGTCTCAGGGGAGAAAGCGACATCGAATGAACTCGTCGGATTAATCCGCAAACTGCGCTGGATGGGAATGGACGAGGAAGCAAAGACGGCAGAGAACCAGTTGGCTCTGCGCACCGGCCCGGTTGCGGACAGTGTCGTCGCGAGGTCGCGGGAAACTGATTAATGCCTTGCCGAATGGATGAAGTGAAACCTGATCCGGTTTTTGAGGCGCGGACATTAAAATCTGCGCCTGGATGGTATGTCTGTGTTTCATGGCGCTATGGCCAAGTGGAACACGTTAGCGGCTTCGCATCTGAGCAAGCCGCACAAAAATGGATTGATGAGAAATCGGAGGCATGGCTTCGGGGCAGGAGGGGCGCAAGAAGTGGTGCGTAACCGGCAGGCGCGTCGACTTTGTGGCGATGGGTGCGTTGTGCCTGAGCCTGGCATTTGACGTTGAATGCCGCTGGAAGCCATTCGATCTCAGAAATGTGTGACGCTTGTTCAAATGCAGCGGGGTGCGGGAAGCGAGGCCGGTGAACTAGAAGAAGCTGGAGCTTAAATGGAGGATGACATGTCGGGAACACTTTTCAATCTTATCATTCAGATAATCGCTGGTGTTATCGGCGGGCACGCCGCCGGCGCGACGCTCAAGAACTATACGCTCGGCGCGATTGGCAACACCATTGCGGGAGCTATCGGCGGGGCCGTCGGCGGCCAGCTTCTTCAGGAACTGGTCCCTACGCTGGCGAGCGCAGCTGGCAATTTCGACATTGGGGCACTCGTCGGTGAGATTGTCGGCGGCGGCGTTGGCGGCGCTATCCTAGCTGTTCTCTCCGGTGTGATGAAATGGATGATAGTACCTCCGAAGTCGACCTGACGTCGCATCCAGCATCGTCGTAACGATGATACGATCGCGGGGCGCCGGCTGGGAATTGAAGATGGTTTGGGGATTCCTCCGAGACATGGGGATATTCGTATTTGCCGGGGGCGGCGTTGCCTTTGGACTCAGCAAGATCTTGGATGGCGTCATGGGTTCCGAGGATACTGCGAGGCTAGCGTATGTCGGAGATGCGACAATGCTCGTGGGCGCGTGCCTTACCGTTGCCGCGATGACCATTGGATATCTCGTATCAGGCGGGAGTCCATTATGACGACCAAGGCTGAGAAAATTGATGTGTTCGATCGAGCGAATCGCCCGAGCTTCATCGTCGCCCGACCGAAATCACTACAATGGAAATCGGCGACGGCGCCGTCGTCGACCTCAGCATCGTGCGGCCAGCGGCCGCTGCACTGCCCAGGTCTTAAATCGCCAGCGTTTGCGACCAGAAAACCACTGCAGTTTGGCCTTCGAGATCGCGAGAAATAGCTAAGATTGACTGACACCGATGCTGACGAACGCGGCTGATGTCGGCTTCGCCCGGTCGGGGCGGCGGCGGGCGAGCGCAGCGAACTAGGCGGCGGTCGACAACGATCGCCAAATTTCGCAGCACTGACAGGGTCGTGCAATCAAATTCTTCGGGCTTTTCTACGATCGTTTTCTTCCGCCAGCCTCGGGAAATATCCACATGGCGACAATCATGAAAGCCGCCGTGCCCAGTACGAAAATCCCGAATTCAGGTCTCACGGGGGAGCCTTTCCAATAGGCCAGTATAGCTGCGACAATGACGACTGCCACTGAGACAAAAGCTTTGACGTCGTTTGGCATCGCAATTTCCGTTGTTTCGAGCCGCCCGCCCAAACGGGAGAGCGTGACGTGAGCTATCCCGTCAATAACTTCCCATCGGTAATGCTGCTGCTTCATCAGGCCGCTTCGGCTGGCCGCGTAGAGTCGTCTTCAGATGCCGCGTATCATAGCCATTGAACAGATGGCCGAGCAGGCCGCGATCCAGGTCGGACGTGCCAAACAACCAATCGGCGATCGGGAAGGTCAGGTTCATGTTGACCTCCATCATCAGCCGCGCCGTTGTGATGCGCGGTGTGGTGACGGCGCAGCGTGTTCACGAATGGGAAATTGCGCACGAACCAGTTCTCGTCGACGTGGCAGCAAAAATGCATGAACTCGTAGATCAGGTACATGCCCGTCGTCACGCACATGAACAGCCAGCCGACATTCGGCGTCAGCAGCAGGCCGAGGATCGCGGCCATCGGGATCGACATCAGGATGAACACCACCAGCGCATAAGGCGGAAACACCGTCACGCGCCAATCCTTGTTGTCGCGGAAGCGCATTTCCTCGTCGGTGAAGAACTGGTGATGGTTGAGCGTGTGGCGCTCGTAGACCGAGCGCAGGCCCTTGATGTTGACCGGCCGATGCATGACGAACTTGTGCACCGCCCATTCGAACATATTGGTGAACAGGAAGGTCAAGCGGCACGGTCAGCCACTCAAGCCACGTCACGTTGATGGATGTGCTCGACGTAGATGTAGAACGCCGCCGCGCCCATCGCGTAGATGATGACGACGTGCACATAGCCGTCGTACCAGCCGATGATGCGCGAGCGATACTCCTGGCGGAATGCTTTTTGCCGTTCGGTGATCATGTGACGTCTCCTTCGCCCTACATCGCCACGCGGCGGCCTTGGGACGATCCTTTTTCCAGTCTTCTTCCTGCTGCAGAGCGAAGATCGAGGTGTAGCCGCCCGACCAATCCGGCGGCAGCAGGCACGGCCGCGGATCGTGATAGGCCCAGCGCGCCGGCTTGCCGCGCACGATGGCACCGTAATATTTCGAGGGCAGCGGGTTGTAGGTGTAGGGCATGGCGTCGGCCGCCGAATAGACGTTGAGCAGCAGCGGCCGCGGAATTTCGCGACCAGTTCGCCTTGGAATAATGCAAGGTGCGGCAGTTGTGGATCGTGATCGAGCCGGCCGGCCCTTCCAGATAGACGACCTTGCTCATGTCGATATCGGCGGCATCTTCCGGTCGCAGGCAGCCGACCCATTGGTCCTTGTCGTTGTACTGATCGACGACCGGTCCGTTATGGCTGCCCGGCAGCACGCCGAGCGGGCCCTGCTCGGCGTTGCAGTCGAACACGTAGGTGCCGGCCGTGCACGGGCTGTAGTTTGTGTGCGGCCAGAACGAGATGTCCTGGTGCCACTTCACCTCGTCGCCGCCCTTCGACCATTTGAAGTTGAGCTTCGACTGGTGGAATTTGACATCCGGTCCGACCAGATCGGCGATCGCATCGGGCAGCGGCGAGTTTGGCGCCGAGGCGTATTCCCAGAACGTCGGGTGGTGATCGTTCATGCTGGACAGCCGGCGCAGCCGCGGGTTCTCCGGCGTGTGACCGCGGTCGATGTCCCAGACTTCGTCGGATTTGGTCACCTTGCGGCTCTCGTCGACCATCTCGTCGGTCGCCGCCCGCAAGCGCTCGATCCAGCTGTCGGGCAGGATCTTCTCGAGCAAGATGTAGCCATTCTCGAAATAGAATTCGCGCTGTTTTTGCGTGAGAATCCGGGGCTTTATCGAGAGCACTTGCTCGGGCGTCATGAGTCGCCTCGTCAAGGCTCGAGGCGCGGTATCGCCGCCGCCTCTGATATATCACAGATAGACCAGATTGGCCAGGCGGCAAACCTCAGATCTGACCGCGGCCGAACGCCAGACGCAATCGCTCAAGCGCCGAGGTAGAGCTGGCGCACCTCCGCCGTCTCCTTGAGCGCCGCGGCCTCGCCTTCGAGCGAGATACGGCCCGACTCAAGTACATAGGCCCGATCGGCGACGCCCAGTGCCATAGCCGGCGTTCTGCTCGGCGAGCAGGATCGTCATGCCGTCTTTGGCAAGCTGGCGCACGATGCCGCCGATTTCATCGACGATGATCGGCGCAAGGCCCAAGCGTCGGCTCATCGAGCAGAAGGCAGCGCGGGCGCGAGATCAAGCGCACGGCCGATCGCCAGCATCTGCTGTTCGCCGCCCGACATGGAGCCGGCCCTCTGGCTGCGCCGCTCGGCCAGCCGCGGAAACATCTCGCAGACGCGCGCGATGTCGCCGTTCCAGGTGATTGCGGTCGGCGCGGTGGTAGCCGCCCATCAGCAAATTTTCCTGCACGCTGAATTTCGGGAAGATCTGCCGTCCTTCGGGCGACAGCGCGAGACCGCGGCGCACGCGCTCGACCGTCGATAGCCGCGTCACGTCCTCGCCGTCGAAGCGGATGGCGCCGGCCGCCGGCTCCTTGAGGCCCATGATCGTGCGCAGCGTCGTGGTCTTGCCGGCGGCATTGGCGCCGACCAGCGCGACGATCTCGCCGGCGCCGATCGAAAGCGAGACCTCGCGCAAGACCGGGCGCTTGCCGTACTGCACGTTGATGGCTCGAGCTCAAGCATGTCGGCGTCCGAGATAGGCTTCGATCACGGCTGCGTCGTCGAGCACCGCCGACGGCGGACCTTCGGCGATCTTGTTGCCGTGATGCATGGCGATGGCGCGGTCGGCGAGCCCGCCGAGGAAAGCCGACCTTGTGGTCGATGATGCACAGTGTCGTGCCGTGCTCGCGCAGGTCACGCAGCACGCCATCGAGGTTCTGGATCTCGTCGTGGCCGAGGCCCGGTGGTCGGCTCGTCGAGCAGCAGCAACTCCGGCTCGCACATCAGCGCCATGGCGACGCCGAGCATCTTCTCGTTGCCGTAGGACAGGCTCGCGGCCGGCTCGTCGCGCACTTCGGTGAGCCGGCACAGCCGCAGCACGTGCTCGACCTGCTCGCGCAGCGTCTGATCGTGGCGCGCGGGCGTGAACAGCGTCGCGATGCGGCCCATGCCGAGGCTGCGCTTGAGCCGCAGATGCGCGGCGATCCACACATGCTGGGTCACGCTCAGCTCCTCGAAAGAGCTGCGGGTTCTGAAACGTCTTGACGATGCCAAGCTCGGCCACTTCATGCGGCCTGAGCCCTTCGAGCGGCTGGTCTTTCCAGACCAGCCTCCCGTCGGTCGGCGGATAGATGCCGGCGATCAAGTTGAGCAGCGTCGTCTTGCCCGAGCCGTTGGGCCCGAACACGCCGACGATCTCGCCGCGCGCGATCGAGAACGAGACGTGCGGAAACTGCGGTCAAGCCGCCGAAGCGTTTGGTGAGGTTGCTGACCTCAAAGAACATGGCGCCGCCCGGTCAGCACGCCCATGATGCCGCGCGGCATCAACAGGATGGTGAGGATGAGGATCAGGCCGTAGATGAGAATACGCACCTCGGCCGAGAACTCGATGACATGCGGCAGCGCGGTGAGAACGAACGCGCCCAGGATCGGGCCCGCCACCGGCTGGCGTCCGCCGAGCAGCACCATCGCGATGATGGCGAGCGACTGCTCGATCGACAGATAGTTCGGCTCGACGTAGCTGATGTAATAGGCGTAAAGCGCGCCCGCGACGGCGGCGCCGGCGTTGCCGATCAGGAAGGACGTCAGCTTGTAGCGGAAGACGTTGATGCCGAGCGTATCGGCAAGCTCGTCGTTGAGGCGGATCGCGGCGAAACAGCGCCCCATCCAGGAATGCACGACGCGCGTGCAGACGAACACGCTCAGGATCAGCGCGACCAGCGACAGGTAATACCACATGCGCGTGCCCTCGACCGGCACCAGGCCGCTGCCCGGAATCCACAGCATCGGCTTGTCCGTGAGATTGATGCCGAGCGTGCCGTTGGTGAAGCTGCTCCAGTTGAGGATGATCAGCCGCGCGATCTCGGAAAACGCCAGCGTCACGATGGCGAAATAGAATTCCTTCAGCCGGAAAGCGAAAACAGATCGTGCCGACCACGAGCGAAATTCCGGTCACGATCAGGATCGCGATCAAAGCACCGATCCAGAACGAGACGCCGAGATGCGCCATCGAAAGATGCGTCGCATAAGCCGCGATGCCGAAGGCGGCGGCGTGAAACATCGAAAGCTGGCCGGTATAGCCGAAGATCAGGTTGAAGCTGACCGCCAGGATGCCGAGGATGAACGTGAAGATGAGGATGGTCAGCGCAACCTCGTTGTGGAACACGAGCGGTACGGCAAACAGCGGCAGCCAAAGCAGCTCCGCCCTCATCGGCGGCCTCCGAACAAACCGGCCGGCCGCAGCAGCAGGATCAGCACCAGGAATACCAGGCCATAGGCATCGCGATAGGCCTGCGGAAAATAAAGCGAGCCGACCGCTTCGGTGACGCCGAGCACGATGCCGCCGACCAACGAGCCCATCACGCTGCCGATGCCGGCGAGGATGGCCGCCTCGACGCCTTTGAGGATGTAGCTCGAGCCCAGAGACACCTCGAGCGAATAGAGGCTAGCATAAAGCGCGCCGCCGAGGCCGGCGAGCGCCGTCGAATAGACGACGACGCCGGTCTGCAACAGGCGGGTCCGCACGCCCATCAAGGTCGCGGCCTCGGGCGCCTGCGCGAAGGCATAGGCCGCGCGGCCCGCCCAGGTGCGGGTCAGCGCCGCATAGGTCGACAGGATCACCGACCAGCAGGACCAGGAACACCACGCCCTTCATCTTGGGCACGATGAACCAGTCGAGATTGAGCACGCCGGGCAGCACGTAGTGCATGTTCTTCGGCGTGGTGGTCCACAGCATCAGCAGGACGCTTTGGATCACCGAGATCAGGCCGATCGAGACGATGAGGCCGTTGATCAGATTATTGCGCGTGAAGCGGAACAGCAGCTGATCGGCCACGAGACCGAACAGCGCCGTCCCGACCACGGCAATCGGCACCGCCAATGGATAGGCGATGCCGATTTCGTCCGTGAGGTACCAGCCGAGATAGGCGCCGATCGCCATGAACGCGCCGAGCGCGAAATTGACGATCCCGGTGATGCCGAACGTCAGCGTCACCCCGAGCGCGATGATCCCGTACAGCGTGCCGACGATAATTCCGTTCAGCAGCTGCCCAACGACGAGCTGTACCACGAGCGCCTACCGCGCCGTCACTTCGGCGCAATATGCGTCACTTCGATCTTGCCGCCCTTCTTGATGTCGACGACGTCGAAGTCGAACACTGCCTCGCCGGTCTTGTCGAAGCGCATGTTCCAGATGCCGTTATATGTGATCGACATCAGCGCCTGTTTGACCTTGGCGACGTCGTCCACCGTGCCGGCCTTCTTCATCGCTTCGACCAGCATGAAGACGTGATCGTAGCAGGACGACGAGCATAGCGGCGCCTGGTCGTACGGGAACTTGGTCTTGTAGAAGGCCTTGTAGTCGGCGATGAAGGCCTTGACCTTCGGTTCGGTCTTCTCGGCGTCCTCGAAATATTTCGGGATGTAGATGACGTATTCGTTGATCGCGTCCTTGTTCTTCAGGCCGGGGCCGAGCGAGCCACGCACCAGCCAGAACTTGTTGATGCCGACTTCGGTCGCCTGGCGCACGATGTCGTAGAGCACGGCATCGGTGTAGCCGGGGAAAAGATAGTCGGGCTTGCCGGCCGCGATCTTGGCGAGGACGCTCGAGAAGTCGGTGGTGCCCGGCTCGAACCATTCCTCGTCGAACGCGATGCCGGCGTCCTTGAACAACGGCGCGTAGATGTCGCGCGCGACGTGGCCGAAGGCGTCGTTCTGCATCAGCATCGCCACCTTCTTGGCGCCGCGCTCCTTGAGGTTCTCCACCATCAGCGAGCCGAAGCCGGACGGGCCCGCGTCCCAGTTCCAGCTGCGCATCAGGTAGTCGTTGTCCGGCTTGCCGAGATCGAAGTGGATGGCGGTCGCGCCGCCGATCATCAGGAATTTGCCGTTGTTGCCCTGCGCATAGGGCGCGATGCCCTTGTAGACGTTGGTCAGGAACGGCCCGAACACGAATTTGACGTGCTCCTGTTCGAGCATTTTCTTGAGCTCGATTAGGGCCTGCTGCGGATTGCCTTGGGTATCGGGATTGAGAAGCTGGAGCTTGTATTTCTTGCCGGCGACTTTGAAGCCGCCGGCCTTGTTGATCTCGTCGACCGCCATGCGCACGCCTTGCGACGACATCCAGCCGTAGGTGTTGAGCGCGCCGGTCTGTGCCTCGATTTCTCCGAGCTTGACCATTTCTTGCGCCGACGCCGGCGCAAGGCCGATGCCGGCGATGCCGATCGCAAGGCCGAACATGGGCGCACTAAGGCGTGTGAGGCTTCGCATAATTGTCTCCTCCCTGGAGCGTTTCCTGTTTGGGGCTCTTTGGCCCTTGTGGTTTTTTGCCGGCAGCCGGCGAGATTCAAGCGAGGGCTAGGATCGCGCGATCGATCTCCTCGCTTGTCAGCGTCCAATCGTTGTCGAGATCGGCGATCACTTTTTTCATGAAAGGTTCCGAGAGCCGGATGGCGCGGTCTTTGTCGCCGAGGTGGTCGTAGAGGATCGCAAGCGAGAGCTGCTGCGGGCTCGGCCCTTCATAAGTCCACTCGAAGCCCCACGTGGTGAATTGCTTGACCTCGTAGTGCTCGCTGAGCGGACGGCCGTCGACCGTGACTTTGAGGCCGTCGATCTCGCGCTTGCCCTCGTAGATCTTCACGGTAACGCCCGAACCCGCAATGATATATCACGAGTATGTTAAGCCTGCGATCCGGGCTTGTAAAGTTCCTGTCAGGCGCCGGTGACAGTCGCCCGCGTGAACGTCACGACGTAGTCGATGAGACGATCCGACGCCGCGGCCGCGGCCTTCACATCGCCGGCCGGCGACCGCACGCGCTTGATTGGCGTGCAGCCGCGCGCACAGCGGCAAGTCCGCCGCCTGTTTGTAGTGCAGGTACCAAAAGCGCCGGGAATGGCCTTGCAGAAATCGCATCGCGCGCGTTGCATAATCGTTCTGCGCCGCCTCGGCGAGCAATAAATTCAACTCGCGGTCGAGACGCATGAACATGATGTCGTCGTTGGTCTTGGCGGCGCGATCCATATTGGTCGCAATCTCGCGGAAGCGGTCGCGTTGCGCGTCGGTCGCGCGCTGGGCGGCGAGCCGGCACACCAATCGTTCGAGTTCGCGGCGGACTTCCAGCACGAGCAATTGCTTGCCGCGGATCGGTTGCAGACACGAGGATGCCCTTGCGCGGCAAAATCGTGACGAGGTCTTCGCGGCTGAGCCGCTGCAACGCCTCGCGGATTGGCGTGCGCCCGATCTTCAAACTATTCGACAGGGCGTATTCCGAAAGGAACTCGCCGGGTTTCAGGCGCAGCGTGACGATCAATTCTTCCAGCTCGCGATAAGCCTTTTCGGTCAGCGTTCCGCCGCCGGCCGCTTTGCGCACGCCCCCTGCCCGCTTGGCCGACGAACGCTCTTTGCGCATCACTGCCTGTGTCATACGGCCGTTCATGACCTTAATGCTGCCGCCGCTTTGCGACCATTTGCGCGAACTTCTCATATTCCTCGTCCTTGACCGTATAAGAATGGTCGTCGTCGGGAAACGAGCCGTCCTTGACCTCTTTAATGTACTGCGAAATTCCCGCGACCGCGACTTCCGTGAGCTTGGCGAAGCGTTTGGTGAATTTCGGCTTGAAGTCGGTGAACACGCCGAGCAGATCGTGGCAGAGAAGGATTTGTCCGTCAGTGCCGACGCCGGCGCCGATGCCGATGGTTGGGATGGTGAGCTGCTCGGAAATCAACTTGGCTATTTTGGCAGGCACCGCCTCGAACTCGAGCATGAAGCAGCCGGCATCCTCGATCGCCAGCGCATCCTCGAGGATTTTCATGGCCGCATCCGCCGTGCGCCCCTGAATCTTGAAGCCGCCGAACATCGCAATGGTGTGCGGCGTCAGGCCGATATGCGACGCGGTCGGAATGCCGGAATCGACCAGCGCTTTCAAGAATATGGGCCTGCGATTTGCCGCCCTGCGGCTTGACCGCATCGCAGCTCGCGTCCTGCATGAAGCGGGTGGCATTGGTCAGCGCGCGGTCGACCGTGTTGTAGCTCTGATAGGGCATGCAGCCCAAGACAAACGTATTGGGCGCTCCGCGCCGGATCGCCTGCGCGTGCATTACCATCATGTCCATGGTGGCGGGGATGGTGGACGGATAACCGTGCGCGATCATCGCCAGGCTGTCGCCGACCACCGCAACGTCGACACCTGCGGCTTCGGCCCATTTCGCCGACGTGTAGTCGGGCACCGACATATAGACCATCTTTTCGCCGGTCTTCTTCGATTCCTTGATGTCGGTGATGGTGCGCTTTTCGCGCTTCTTGTCGGCCACCGCTGGTGTTCCCGGTGCTTGCTTCTGTGATTTTTGATCCATCTGACCTTCTCCGTGTGGCCCTGATCGCCCGCCTGATATATCTTAAATATCCTAGAGATCGGCGCGATGTGGTCAAGTTCCCAAAAGAGTTATGCCATTACGAGGTACGGATCATGACCCTTTGGTTCTTCACGACGCTTTCGCTATTCATGGCGGCAATCGCTTTTCTCGCACTGTATGGACTCACAGTCAGCGCGCATTTCCCGTTCGAAATTCGCGCCGCAGAACTACAAACAGGTATCGGCGCACTGACGATGTGGACAACGGTTGTTACGTCAGCTGTTGCGGCGGTGATCGTGGGTGGCGTCGCGCCGCGGGTGTTACCGTGGACTTCGATCATAATCGGGGGCGGCGTAGTGCTTCTTGCAGCACCCTTGCTGGTGCGCGCATTTCCCGACCGCTTTGTCGACCGGCTAGCCGGTGTCATAACCTTTGCCGTGGGCGCCATGTTGACAGCCCTCATGCTCTGGTTCGCAGCGCTTTGACCACCAGGTCGCTCCCCAGTGTCGGCGTCCCGATCGCCGCGGCGACGCGACAATTCCAATCGCGACCGCTTGTCGTGCGAATGTTCATACGGTTTCGAAGCGGTCGATTGCGCCAGTTCATTAGCGCTATTATTAAACCCCAGAAACGCCGCGTGAGTAGGTTGATAAATGACCTTCATGGATGACGATCTTCGCGCCCCAGTCGCCAATCAACCTGGAGTCAAGCGATGACGAACGGCAAGAACGAGCCGGGTATGAGAATGACCAGGGAGAGCGAAATTTTCCGCGATCCCCCGGGCAGCGGCAATTACAGCAGCAGTATCGGAGCCGCACAGGGCATCGAGCTGTTCAGCGACAGCGGCCGCGAGCGTCGCGCCCGCCCCGCCAAAACTGTCTTTGAGCCAGCGCGTCAAGTACCGGTCTTCGCCGAAACTGACGTGCTGGTGGTCGGCGGCGGCCCAGCTGGCACGGCCGCTGCAATCGCTGCTGCGCGGCTTGGCGCCGACGTGTTGTTGGTCGAGCGCTACAACCACCTCGGTGGTCTTTCGACCGGTGGCCTTGTTATCTGGATCGACCGCATGACGGACTGGTCAGGCCGGCACATCATCCGTGGCCTTGCAAACGAGTTCATGGAGCGGCTGCCGAAGAATGCTATCCAGGGACCCCCGCAGGCCGACTGGGGAAACCGCGATGCCGCGACAGCCGCCTATTGGGCGCAGCGCACCGCGGCTTACCACGGCATCGTGACATGGTCACCGACGATCGATCCCGAGGCGCTCAAGACGCTGTCCATGCGGATGGCAAACGAAGCCAAGGTGCGGCTGTTGCTTCACGCGTGGTGCACGGCGCCGATCGTCGAGGGCGGTGTCGTGCAGGGCGCGATCTTTGAAAGCAAAGAAGGCCGTCACGCAGTTTTGGCCAAGGTCGTTGTCGACACCACGGGTGACGCCGATCTGATCGCGAGGTCCGGCGCGCGATGCGAATCCGATATCGACGCCAGCGACATTCACCACTGTATGAATACCGTATTCATGCTTGGCGGCGTCGACATGGAGCGCTGGCTCACGTTCCGCCGCGACGAACCGGACGGGTTTGCGGCCTTCATGGCGTTAGGCCGAGACCGGGTAAAATTCTTCGAGAAGCCCTTCGTGTCGTGGCGCAATGATGTGGCGTTGTTCTTGGGACCGCGGCTCGCGGGATACAGCGCGCTCGACATCGAGGACTTGACCACAGTCGAGTTGTGCTCGCGTGAGCTCGCAGTCGGCCACCTTGAAGTGTACCGTGCCGCAGCGCCGGGTTTTTCCGAAGCTTTCCTCATGCTTGGCGCACCGCAGATTGGCGTCCGCCACAGCCGACGGCTCGCCGGCCTGCGCAAGGTGACCCGGCAGCAATGGGACACCGAGCACGTCTGGGACGACGAAATCGGCGTGTCGACCTCCCTGGCGCCGAAGTTCGCTAATATCTCGGTGCCGTACGGAGCATTAGTACCCGAATGCCTCGACAACATATTGGGCGCCGGCCGCCACGTTGCTTGTGATGCAAGTTCGCACACTTTTCTGCGCGAGATTCCACAATGTTGGCTCACCGGCCAGGCCGCCGGCGTCGCGGCCGCCCTCGCGGCGAGTGCCGGCATCCGCCCCCGCGACCTCCCGGCGAGCGCCATCCAACGGGAGTTGTTTCGCCAAGGAGTGTACCTGTCGCCCGCCATCGAAGCCGCTGCGCAGCCCGCTTCGGCGGCAGAGTGAAAGATTTCAGGCTGGCGCGACCGTGCTCTTTATCCATTGGCGGGACGGCGCCGCGCGCCGCGCTGGATTCTGGCCGCGCTAGGAGCCGCGCCGCCGAATTACTTTTTGACGTGATCGAACGGCGGCGCTGCGGGCCGCCGTCGGCAATTTCTTTTTGGTTGGCCGTTGGCCGCTTCCGGGGCGCGCGGGCGGCGCGGCCGCTGCGGCGGCCGCCGGCGCCGCGCGCCGGCCCGCGTGAGCAACGGGTTCGCCGTGGACCACACCCCGATCGCACCAGCAATGCCATGGACCATATCCGCGGCGGACGCGCGCGCGCGCGAGACGAGCGCCGATTCCAGCGAGCTGTGACGCAGACCGACCTGCGCGAGCCGCCTGGGCGGTGCAGCGGCTGCTGGCCGCACGATGGTGAGGTCGCCGGCGGCGCGTGAAAGGAGACAACAGGGCTAACCCCCGCGGGGCTTTTTTTCGTGCGATTAGTGCTTATGTATAGGGTACTCCCCCACCCGAGAGTAAGAACCCCAAAGAGCGGGGTATTTTTGCGGCATTGTCGCCGCACAGGAGATATTCGATGACTTTAGATCAGGCCGGACAACGGGCAGAAAGAAATTTCAAAAAGGAAGAGCGCGCGCGGGACAGACGAGCGGCGATGATCGAATATGAAGTTCAGGCTCGCGCCATTCGCGAAAAGACTGCACGTTTGAAAGCGCTTCGATTAGCTAAGGAAGCCCAGGCGAAGACCGAGGCGCCGCCCGCGAAGCAGACCAAGCGGGCGCCGCGTTTCTGCGCCCGTGAAAGAAGCGAACGATGACCGCTAATCCGAAGAACGCGCGAGTGCAATCGCGGTTAGAGAAGATTGCGTGGGAGAATGATAAACTCGCGGTGGGCTACGAAGCCCAAGCAAAAATTATCCGTGAAAAAACCGCGCGATTGAAAGCTCTCCGGTTGGCCAAGGACGCGAGCGAGAAGAAAAACTCGGACACTTAAGTTTTTCGTCTCCACTATGCCCACGCCCGAAACTTCGCCCCACCCCGCCGACCATCACCATCAACGGCGACAATCCGTCGAATATTCAGGTCGGCGACAGCTACACCGACGCAATAATCCATGATTTTATAATTGACAGTGAGACGTGGCCGCATAGGAGGCAGCAATGTCCGTCACCTATTACGTAGCGCTTCCGTTTGTGAGGATGGAAGAGGGCGCGGCGCCTGGTGAGGCGCAAGAGTTGCCCAACGAAGGGGCCGCGATCAGACGGGCAGAGTTGATGTCGCGCGATCCTGCCAACGCAGGAGCGCTCGCGTTTAAGCGGAGCGGAGACCCAAACATGGGAAATTTCGGCGACGCCACAATTTTGAAAACGTTCGGCGAGGTGCCAACGAACCTGGACGAATTATGACGGCTTGATTCCAGTCCCGCCACATCTCTGGCATCTCACGACCTTATCTCCCTTCTTGAGTGTGCCCTTCCCTTCGCAATTTTTACACGGCTTCATCTTTTCTCCGGCGCTCTTCGGCATGGCGTATCCTCACAATGCAATCGCTCAAATATACGCCGAAGCACCCCCGCTACCAATACCCTTGATTACGTCGCAACCGACCAAAACGGCCTCACCGCCCCTCAACAAGATTCGTCCTCATCGAAGCAGCCACAGCAGCGACCTCCCCTGCTCGATAGCTGCACTGCTGGAACTCTCCGGCAGCTACCGGATAAGATTTCTCAACTCAGACGAGACCCAATGTCTTTTAAGTTTGTTGTTGGACAACCAGTTGAGTACAGGCCCATCGGTGAAAGAGCGGCCCGTCTCTATAAGATTGTGAGTCGGATGCCCAAGGAAGAGGGGGCGTTCGACCTACGCTACCGCATCAAGAGCGCGGCCGAAGCCTACGAGCGTAATGTACTCGAATGCCAGCTGAGCGCTGACATAGCTGCTGAAAGCGAATACCCCACGACGAAGCCCCGTCACCCGCGGGTCTCACACCGAATCTTCCAAAATCCGTGACGTGAATTTCAACGCGAGCGTCGACCCGTATTTGCAATGCGGTAAAGGGCAGCGACGATCTCCTGCTCGTCGATCTCATCCGGGTCATACGGTCCTCCGTACCCGTCGAGCGCGGCTTTGCGCTTCTTGCTTTGTTTGCTGGCGATATTTTTCAGAAACTCATAATAGCCGGGAACGCCCCCGCAATCCTCAGGCGGGCATCGCCGCTCTCCACCGAGAAACTGCGGATAGCGCACTCCAGATTCGACAGCCTTCAGCTTCTCGACAATGATCCGGTGCTGCCAGTTGTCGCCCATGTCATAGACGTAACCGATCTCACGCACACCTGACAGAAGCGTAGACACTTTAGTCTTCGCCACGTCCTTGATTCGCTCATTCCAATCACGGTCATTGGGAATAAGCATGCCGTATTTGTCATCGCCGGAGGCAAACTCCCAGAGGTGATAATCGAGCCAGCCCATCGCGGCCTGAATCACGCTATGCAAGGCTTGAAGATTTATCGATGTGCGCACGGCGACGCGCCGCCAAATCAGCGGCTCGATATCTTCAAGTTCAATGCGAAGGATGGCGATATCACCGGGCGCGGTCATACCGCGAGTTTGACCGCCCCTGATACACGGCGCAACCAATCCCCTTCCACCGCTCAATAGCCGCACTGCTGGACTCAACCGCAGCTGCCCGATAAAGGTCCCCAACACGAAAGGAATTTGATGTCTTTTAAATTTCTTGTTGGGCAAGCGGTTGAATACACGCCCATCGGCGAGAAAACAGCCGGTCTTTATAAAATTATGAGGCAGATGCCGGAGGAAGAGGCGACCGAATTAAAATACCGCATCAAGAGCGAAACCGAAGCCTACGAGCGTAATGTACCCGAAAGTCAGCTGAGGTCTGTTGTAGGTGCCGGAAGCGAATAAGCGCCTCAACTGCGAATTAAGTTTTATGCGCACCCTTGTGCTTTGGTCGCGGCACCACAGATGTATAGTTAATGGCAGGCAGTGGCTTGCCTGAGAGCTGCCCACGAAACGGCGACTTGCCGTAGTCTCCGTTCACCCACTGGCAGTGCTGATGCCATCGGCTGGCACAATTCCAAACTGAAAGTTGAGACTGACCTGCGTTGCGGATGCCGTCGGCATTCGCACGGCAGCAACGCGCGCGCCTCCGGCGCGTGCGCACTCTAAGATTTTCACCAAGGAGAATACCGATGAACAATGAAAACCTGACTATTCACTTCAAGGTCAAGGACTTCAACGCATGGCAGACGAGTTACAATGGCAACGAGAAGAATCGCACGTCTGCCGGCATCACGAAAAGCAAAGTGTTTCGCAGCGTCGCCGACCCCAATGATGTGCTGCTCCTCCAGGATGTCGCCGACGTATCGAAGGCCCGCACCTGGTACGGCTCAAGTGACATGAAGGCGATGATGGAAAAGAGCGGCATAGTGGGCTCGCCCAGCATCCGCGCCGCGGCCTAATTCCTAGCTTCAGACAGATCGTAACCGGGACGGCGCGTAGTGTGAATGTTTTCTTGCGTGGCCGTCCCGATGATAGAAGGCCCGGCCCCTGTCCGTCGAAATCCAACCTTCGTGGGTTGCCCCATGGAACGGTTCTTCAGTCAGCAAAACATTGAGCGTTATCGAAAGCTATTCGATATATCCACAGACGAGCCTCAGCGCCGGCTGATATTTAAGATGTTGGCAGTGCAAGCGCATACCATGCAAATGGGAGCCAACAGCGAACTAAGAGTTCAAGTCGAACGGCGCGGGGATAAATACACTTGGGAGCTTCACCGTGATGGCCATTTTCAGCCTGTGAAGTTTTCCGTGCCTATTTACTTGTCAGAAGAAGCGGCCAGAGCCTCCGGAAACGAAGTGCGGACTCTTTATCTGGCACGTTTGGCGGCTAGACGGCCGAAAGTGAAGCGGCTGCACATCCACACAGCCTAGCCCCTTCCCCGCCGCAAACTCCTCAACCCATCCCAATCGGCGGCTCAACCAAGCCACCGCGCGCCTTCGTCGAACGTTCGAAATCATTAGTTGCGCTCCGGTGGCAGGGTCTTTCATCCCAATTCGACCCTCAGCAAGGTCTATTTGATTCTTCGCAATCTGTGACATTGCATCGCTATTTTCAGCCATTCCGCGCCACCGGCTATCCCGTTCTGCCAGGGCGATCCTGGGCTGATCGGCCGGTCGCGGATCCGCATCGCCGCAAGCCGGCCGGTGAAAACCGGCCCATAGGCGCGGTCATTGTCCCGCACGAGGTAAGTTGGCGCTAATGCCCATGGAAACGCTTCAGTCATCTGACGAGCCAGCCACTCCGCGGTCGGATGCCGGCTAACATTGAACCAAAGTAACTGCCGACGTCCGTGGCCAACGACCAGAAACGCATACAAATGGTCAAAAGTTACCGTTGGGACCACGCACAGATCGATTGCGGCAATCGCATCGGCATGATTGCGCAGAAATGTTTTCCAGTTCTGAGATGGTGGCCGACCTCTTCGAACCATGTATTTCGAGACCGTCGACTGGGAGATTTCGAAACCTAGCTTCAAAAGCTCGCCATGGATTCGGGAGGCGCCCCACAGCGGGTTTTCCAGGCACATTTGCCGGATCAGGTCTCGCAGGCCCCGGTCGATCTTCGGCCGACTTGCCCGCTTCCGCGACTTCCAGCGCCAATACATTCTATAACCCGCCCGATGCCAGCGCAGGATGGTCTCCGGCTTCACGATCTGAGCCAGCCCAAGCAACTCAGGGTAAAGGCGGGTCATCCAGACCAGCATGGTCCGATCGCTTTGTGACAATCGAGGCCTGGGCGGTGCCCGCCGCGATGCGATGGCCAATTGATGGCGCAAGAAGAGGTTTTCGGCCTGAAGCCGCCGCTGTGATTTGAACAGGTTAGCGATGACGATCGCGACAGCCCATAAGATCGCATACATCAGTTTTGATGATGAACCAATTCTGCCTCAGTGCCCTAATTCAGCCCGGATGAAATTTTCGGAAAGGACGCCTGTTGATTCTTGCGCTATCTCATCGACCGTACTAGGTTAGATGTGTCGTCAAGAATTCGGGCTTCTGCGAAATCGGGTCCGATGCCAGCCTGCTTCTCCGAGCAAGGTGGATCGCACAGACGAGGCGGTGCTTCGGCACCACAAACAGACGGAGAATCTCAATGACTCTCAGGACTGACAATCCGTGGGATTCCGAGGACTACCGCAAGCGGTGGGGCCGGCATCAGCGACACAATGCTTCACACAATGGCGTGGTCCCGCTGATCCTCGATGCGTCTGGCCGCTGTGTTGATTGCGTCAGGCTGTATAACGACCGAAAAGCAGGTCGTCTGGGGAACGAAATACCGATTGTGGACGATGACGATCTTTTACAGGTGTACCGCTGATCAACTTTGTATGGGGCAACCATGACGACTACGAGCAAAAAGACTGCGCGTGAAAAAGCACTGGAGCTAATATCGACCAATCCCCGGTTCCGCAAAGCAACCAACCCTGGTCAGGGGTTCGTGATCCTCGGAGCGCGTCCCGTGATACCAAGTGCAAAAGCGACAAATGATCTGAACGCCACGAGTACGACGCCAAAACTACCGAAAAACACTGGTACGTCCCGCCGGAAAACATGATCGACGATACGTGTCTATCTGTAAGAGGGTAACTTGAGCACATTGGAACGAGCAATTGCAATTGCCGCCGAAGGTCACGCCGGCCAGGTGGACAAAGCCGGCGCGCCGTATGTGCTACATCCGCTGCGAATGATGTTGCGCATGTCATCAATCGATGAACGCATCGTCGCAGTATTGCATGACGTTTGCGAGGACTGTTAGGGATGGACGTTCGATCGACTTCGCAGTGAAGGTTCGCTTCACCCAGGATCAAGAACGTTGCCGGACGTGAATTGCATGCAAGTTAGCTTCCACCGGTCCAGACAGTCGGGTCATAAGCCGAAGAAAAAATTCAAAGTTCAGCGCTTAGCCGCCCAACACGAATGGTCCTACATGTAAAACCCTGCATCGCGGTCTTCCGGGATGGCCGATTTGTGCAAGGTCGTTGTCTAAATCGTGGTTGTGCACAGAGGCTCGATCTGTTCACGAGCTACCCTACGATCATCGCCACAAATTCGACCGGAACTCTGCGCAATGTAATCTAGTAGCGCTCTCCATCTTCCAAGGGCGCCAAAAACCTCTTCGAGAATCGCAGCGACAACGCAAGAGTCGCATCTGCAAACTTGCCTTTGCGCAGCGGCCGATGGGCTGCTGATGGGGGAGCTATTGCGATGACGCACCTAAGTGATGTTGCGAACAAATGGCCAATGGTGAGTGTCATAAGCGGCATCGTATTGGCGTTCTGCTGCGCGACTCCGCTTGTATGGCTGTTTTCTAACCTGCTCGTCGATGAACTGTGGCTGCTCAGCCAGTCACAATGATGACCTTTAACGGACTGAGCAAACAGCATCAAGCGGGGAAACGGATTGGACTGCTGACGACGAGCGGAAACCACATTCAGACGCCCGATAAACAAAACTGTGGCATTGGCTGGGGCTCTCTATGCATCCCGCGATATCCTGCTCAAACGCCAACGAAGTTAAGCGAGGCTATCGGGCTGACCGAGTATCGTGCTTCATCAATTTCATGGCGACCTCTAGGCGGTCGACCGATGCGAATGGAGACGCAGTTTCTATATTTCGCCTCATATTCGGCTGATAATTTCGCAGGCTGATTCGCTTTGGTAATCTAAATCGAACCGGAGTTAGATTTATGAAGCGCATCCAACGATCTGAGCGTCATCGCGCTCAAGCACTGCCGAAACACAGGATAGAAAACTCGAACGAAATTTTGGAATTACGCGAAGAAAACAAACGACTGCGTGAACTCGTAGCTCAACTGTCAAAGATGGCTCTAGGACGAATTGTTGAGGCACTCGAACCCGGGGAGCGATCGGTTAGCGATCGAAAATAATCAGACGCCTCGCTACGTTTCTGCGCCATATGGCTGGTTTCATATTGTGATTCGGCGCAGCCCTAATGCGGTGTTCGCCATGCGCTGCAATAGATAACGCCACTGCAAGGAATTGCTGATCGTGGATGCCCGCTGATCATGACAAATGCAGCCTTTGCTCTCCGGGACCAGAATCGCTGCAATGTAAAGAAGGCCGCTTGCAACAACAAACGACGGCTCAGAGGTCGTTTAAGATCAATCGTCAATAATTTTGTCGCCGCAAGAACACGGTGGCGTCTAAGCACTGCCGTAAATCCCCGTTAGCCTCCCATAGCCGTAACGGGGGGCGAATGTTGTGCAGGCAACGGCCGCCGTGTTCTTTTTGTCCTTCTTGATGCTGGCCATCGAACCAGGCCAAGCACAGGCATCGTCGCCTCGCGCGACGTCACCTCTGACTCGGCTCGCGGTCGACTTGAATAATTGGTTGACACACATCACGCATACTGGCGGCCAGCATGACGTCGAACCATCGCCGCCGCTGCCACGGCCAGGACCGGTAATTCCCCTGCCCAGCGTTGCGCCGAAAAAGGCTCTGACACCTCTTCCGATGAACCTTTGACGAATATGCGGCTACGCGTCGCGGTGGATCTCGCCTTAGCGAATGAATGAGTCCGGTTTGATGGGAAACTCAGCAAAAAGGAGCTAGGCGGTTTTTAGGCGCTAAGCGGCCGCCTGGTGACGTGCTTGCTCGCGTGTCCGATTTTGAGCCGCGTTGAACTGGCACCGGTCTCGGTGTCACCGAGTATGTACGTCAGCAGCGTAACGCGTTACGCTGACGGCCTTTAGATCGCGCGATCTCGGAGCCAAAATGACGTACCGATGCCCCGCCCGGCAAGATCGTGACGCGTCACGACGTGTACTCATCTACCTACTGCTCGGGACGTCGAACAGGCGTAACGCGTTACGCATTTAGTTCGACCGTGTGTGAATCGGCACAGAGGGCCCCAGCGTCGATTTGCTTAGACTGCTTTGAGCCGATTCGGTTTTCGGTGAGTGAGAGACAGCCACCCCACGCGGCGGCCGAGTTCGGCGCTGCCTTCATACGGCCAAATACGTCCAGCACAACCGCGAACCAGGATCAGCGGGGGTGCTTCTTGCGTGCCAGCATCAGCCTTGTTGTGATCGGGTTTGCCCTTGCCGGCTCAATCAGCGGTGCGGTCGGGCAATACTTTCCCCCGCAGCCACCGCCTGTGGGCTATACATCGCCACCGTCTTACCCGTATCCGGCCAGTCCGCCTCCGCCCTATCCCGGCGCGTCTTCATATCGTAACAGCAACGACCCACCCTATTTCGCGCCCCAGCCGTCGCCTGCACAGCGGCCCCCGGACGACGTTAGGTCGGATCGAGAACGACCTCCTACTGTGTTGCCGCAGGATCAGGACAGTGTGGTCGCGGCACTGCCGCCCGAATATCAGCCGGAGCAAGGACCGGCCAAAGAGCTGCCGCCGCAGTTCCGACGCACGGTCGTCGATTACCCGACGGCAGAACCGCCCGGCACCATCATCATCGATACGCCTAACACCTATCTTTATCTGACGCTCGGCGACGGTAAGGCGATGCGCTACGGCGTCGGCGTCGGTCGCGAAGGCTTCACCTGGTCGGGCAGCGAACGCATCAGCCGCATGAAAGAATGGCCTGATTGGTTCCCGCCGAAGGAGATGATCGGACGCCAGCCTTATCTGCCGCGCTTCATGGCCGGCGGCGAAACCAATCCACTGGGCGCGCGCGCGATGTATCTTGGCAACACGGAATACCGGATTCACGGCACCAATCAGCCGTCCACCATCGGTACCTTCGTCTCCTCGGGTTGCGTTCGCCTGACCAATGAAGATGTCGAGGACCTTTACAGCCGCGTTAGCGTCGGCACGCGCGTGGTCGTGTTGCCGAATACAGCGACATCGCAATTGCCGCCGAGGGATTGATGGAGACCAAGGGACGGCCCCGAAATCCGGGAGGAAAGTCATGGAATGGTTTAGCCGGAAAACTTCAATAGCGGGCCTTCAAATTTCTAATTGGATGATCGTCCTGGGTGCCGTTATCGTAGCGTTGCTCATCTATACATTCATGCAAAAGCCCCCGGGCTGAACAGAGACCGGCGAGATAATGATGAGTTGCGCCGGGCTGGCAGCCGCTTGCCCCGCCGATACGAGAAGGACAAAAAAGCCCCGACTGCAAAGCCGGGGCCTAGTTGGTCTGACCCGGAGCGGGCGTTTGCAAACCGCTCCGGTAGCGCCAATCATGGCACAATCCGCTGAGCAGCAATCGCCAAGCTTGAAGCGTGGTTAAGTTGAAGCGCGGCGTATGCCGAAGTGCTATAGTGGCGCTCAATCCGTCGGATTGATGCCGCATTTCGAGTAGGCCGCAAATCCGCGTGCCGGTTTACAGATGGTCTGTAATTGAGGCTTAGCCCCGCCACCATTAGTGCCGGGGCTATCTTTATGGGAAGTATTACGCCAGCACGGCGCGCTCCTTGCCGTTAATGAAGTCTTAACCTCGCCTGGCCATTTTAAGCATTCGCTCCAAGGGTGTCGGGGCTTCGCGGAATGGGGCGCGAGCCCGGATGTACGGCCGCGCCCTCTTTCGCTTCATAGTAGCCACCACATGCGTAGTTTGCTTATCCTCACTGTCCTTTGCCTCAGCGTTGTTTTCGCATTTGATATTTACAAATTTGGCGGTCGCTACACCCAGACCGCTTGGCAGCAAACCGTCGATGAAGGACGCTACTTTACCGATGCGATGCAGCGTCAGATAGACAGGGCCATGTCTGGTAGGTGCGTTTTCTGCGATTGAAGCGTGGCAACTAAACTCCTGGCTTTAAGATCGCGGGCAGCTCGGCGATGTTCGCGGCGATGCGCCTCACCTCGTCTTTGGTGAGCAGTGTCGCCACCAAATCGTTGCCTAGGCTACTATTGAAAAATTCGCAGCTTTAGAAACAACAGAACCGCCCCTGCAATGGCGAACGCAATCCACATATTACGCCAACCGCCCCGCTGCGAATTTTTTGAATGTTTGGCGTCACGTTCGCTAGCAGCTGCTTTACACGCTGCCGCCCAGGCGTCCTGAGCAAGCCGTGCCCTTGTCCTTGTTTCGAGAATTTGTTGGTCATCCATGCGATGGACGGGACGTATATTCGACAATTGCCGGGTGTTTGGGAACGGCCAAGAAGGCATCGCCTTGCGCCGAAGCCTGATGCTCCAGATCCGCAATCCTTCGCCAAACCTCCGCTAAAGCGACAAATGCCTCGAACGCATCATGCGTCTCAGCTGTTTCCGCCCAAAGCATACAATTTTTCACACACTCTGCGTAATTCATCGCCTAAGCCATATGGCCATATATCGGCGCCAGCGGAGACATCACTTCCAGCCGATTCGAGTAAATTATTTACTATCGGGGTGTGCCAATTCGCGACCTGTGTGTACCGATAACCTCATCCGCATTGTTTAGCCGAAAGAATCGCCTGACGGCGCCGCGAAGCAGGCAATTCAGAGTTTTATCGCAGCGGTCACGCGGGAGGGTTCACCGGATTTCGTGCACCTTCGCAACGCATCGCGACGTTCGACAACGACGGGACGTTGTGGGTCGAACATCCGATGTATGTCCAACTGGCTTTTGCGCTCGATCGCGTGAAGGCCATGGCGCCGATGCATCCGGAATGGAAAAGCACGCAGCCGTTCAAGGCAGTGTTGGAAGGCGACATGAAAACGCTCGGCGCCGCGGGCGAGCACGGGATGGCGGTGTTGGTCATGGCGACCCATGCCGGCATGACTACGGAGGAATTCCAGACGATCGTCATGGATTGGCTTGCGACGGCGCGCCACCCAAGGTTCAAGCGCCCCTACACCGAACTCTCATACCAGCCGATGATCGAGCTGCTCGCTTTTCTGCGCGCCAACGGGTTCAAGACTTTTATAGTCTCGGGCGGCGGCATCGAGTTCATGCGGCCGTGGACCGAGCGGGTTTATGGCGTGCCGCCGGAACAGGTCGTGGGCTCGTCGATCAAGACGAAATTCCAGATGCGCAACGGCGGGCCGGAGCTTTTCCGTCTGCCGGAGGTGAATTTCGTCGACGATAAAGCCGGGAAGCCGGTCGGCATCAATGAGTTCATTGGCCGCCGCCCGATCGCGGCGTTTGGTAATTCCGATGGCGATCTCGAAATGCTGCAATGGACGACGATGTCCGACGGCGCCCGGCTTGGCCTCCTCGTCCATCACACCGATGCGGAACGCGAGTATGCCTACGACCGGAACACATCCTTCGGTCGCCTCGACAAAGCCCTGGACGCTGCAGCGATAAATCATTGGGTCGTGGTTGACATGAAGAACGCCTGAAAGCGCATCTTCGCGTTCGAATAGTCGCTAAAGAAATTATGCCTGCAGCGATAAGAAATGATATCGCAGCCGTCACCGGAAGTCCGTGATGTCCTTGACGCCCATAGCGGAAATCGAGACGGCAACGACGAGTGTCCGCTTTTGGGGTGTGCGTTCAACCGGTCAGTGCAACACCGCTTGTAGTCTATCGGCCGGCGTTGCGAGCATCTTCAAGGTTTGACTGCTTTCCTTGCGCCGTAAAAACGCATGATGCGCTCCGCAGTAGGGCGACGGAGCGCGATAAATTCCGCTTTTATCTGCGAGAGATCGCCTTGAATTGCCTCGCCATTCGACAGGCGCGAACGATAAATCGCATCCACTGTCGTCAAGTGGAAACCAATTGCCTTCAGAATAACGGCAACTGGGCTTGTCCAGGTACGCATAAGCAGCCGGTCAATTTCCGCGGCCGAAAGACCCGACAGCTGCGAAATTGAGACAATGATTTCTTCCAGTTTTTGTGCTTTCGCAAATTCATTAACACGCGCTTCGGTAAGCGGCTGCGATTTAACGACGAGCTCGGCCGTCCTGTAATCCTTGCATAAGTCCGGTGTCTCGTTTCCGGTCGCCGGTAGACTTTCAGGCAAAATTTCTTCGATTATTTCCCTAAGTGCTGGGACATCCGCGATCAATCTTTGCCGAACGATTTCTGACGCCTTCGATATGAGTTCGCGAAGGTGATGCTCCGGAAGATCTATCCTTCTAGCGACGCGTTCTGATAGCCAATCATCGTCCGTGCCTTTCTTGACAAGTATCCCAAAGCCCAGATCAGAGATTGCCGCGCCTGGATTGCTGGCTAGAGTACGCAGAACTTCAATGTCACCTTTTGTTACCAACTGGTCTGTGACTGTTTCGCTAAGCTTTTTGCGAGTAGCAATAGCAAGAAGATGTTCTTGGCCCTTAATTGTTATGCAATGGGTAAGAATGTCATCGTCCAGCGCATTGGATTGAGCCAGGACTGGCTCTGCCACCTCAATCGCATCATCAAGCGCGAGTGATCGGATTGTATTAGCGGGTGCATTGTCAACCGGCGCAAGTCGCCGGGCAAGTTCCGCGCGAGCACTAACTTCGACAGCAGCAACAAGCACTTTCAAAATGCCATCGTACAGCTCCAGCTGGTCAGCGGAATAATTCCCTACATTTAAGAAGAAGAGGTCGGTTACCCGCCTCAACATTCTTGCGGTATCGGCTGACCGAGTTGCGACTGCCTTTTCAAGATCGGAAATCAGAGTTTGTGACAGCACAGGCGTACTCGAATTTTAAAAGCACCGAAACTGCAAGTGGATCATATGATGCAAATGTAAATTCTGCCCAAACGTGAAAGCCTAAGGGCCATTAACCCGCAGAAACTGATGGCCGCAAATGCATTCAATCGACCTGAACGCGAAGCGCCGGCTTCGGCCTTTCCATCAGCCTTGCAGGAATGTCCCTTATTGGCCCTGAACGTCGTTTGCTGCGAGACAGCATTACGTCTGGAATTGGGATCAAAGCGGAAGTGTGGGACTTGCGCTCGAAATGACGTTGATGACCCGTATGAGACATCGGCGGTCCGATTTTGCTGTGACGCACAATACGAGTCTCATCTGACAATGTGGTAGGGTAAGCAACCAGGCCGCTTGTTCGGGGAAGAATACCCCGCGCGCCCCTGCTATTGCAATCGTAGGCTTTAGAACGCTATTATTGCAATCACTAGCCCAACGGGCCACGGCGCCGTAACGCCCGCACCTGCCGTGACCCATCACCCGACATTCGATTGAAACCTCAGGGGGAGGAAACAATCGTGGCTCGCAAGTCAACCGCTAAACCCAAGAACCTCAGTACATCAACTTCTTATTCCCGCGATCGATACGCACACCCGTTCTATCTGCCGACCCCGCCCGTCGCACGCCAGCCGATCAACGGCGACAGCCAGATGACCGACTGGAGCAAAAAGCAAGTGGGCCCTGTCCCTCCAGTCAAAGGCAATGGAGTTATAAATTTGAACGACATCATTGGCGCCGACGGCGTCAATGAAATCCAGAAACTTGGGGAGATTCAATTCCACACGCTCGGAGATAACGGCGTCGGTCATGCCGAAGATGCTGAAAAAGTCGCCGAGGATATGGCAACCGATTACAAGCCGGGCGCTGGTTCTCTCAATCCGGCCTTTCTCTTTCACTTGGGTGATGTCATTTATGGTCCCGGCAAAGAGGACCATTACGGCGAGCGCTTCTATCGGCCCTACCGTCACTATCCTGGCAAGATCATCGCTATTCCTGGCAATCATGACGGCGAGACGAAATCTGCCGCAGACGAGCCGTCGTTGAACGCGTTCCTAGCCAATTTCTGCGCTAAGACCGCGGCTGTACCCGCTCAGGCCTCCGGCAGCGGCATCTACCGCGAAACCATGACTCAGCCTGGCGTTTATTGGATGCTCGACGCTCCGTACGTTCAGATTATCGGACTTTATTCAAATTGCCTTGAAAACCCGGGCTTTCTCGAAGGAGACGGCGGCAAGGACAATTCGCAACTAGTTTGGCTCAAGAAAACCTTAAAATCGATCGCCGGCAAGAAGAGCAACAAAGCTCTCATCATCGCCACGCATCATCCGCCTTACAGCGCGACATGGCGGCGGCTGAGGCACGACTTGGCATTCCGTAATCTGTCATTATACGAACGGGAAGGTCATAGTCATCCTGACCTCGACCATGTTCATCTAACGTCGGCGGCGGCAGTGTAATGCTCGCTAGTTGAACGACGTATCTACCGAGGCTTAATACGTGCATCCTTCACGATGTGGCCCCAGCCTTCACAAGCCTTCTATGTTGGCGATCGATGGTACCACTTCCGCCCGCTCAACACTTTTCACGAGGTTTGTGATTGCGAGCTGGCAAGGCACGGGTACATTCACATCCGCGGCACGTGCGCATACCGCTCCATTGATGTAGTCTACCTCGGTTCGCCGCGCCTTAGCTACATCCTGCGCCGTAGATGGTCGTCCCTCGTCGGTTAGGCGCGGCATCCAACTCTGGATCACAGCCTCGACGCGATGTAGCGCATCGCGGTCGCCATAGCCGGCAGCTTCCAGATCATCGGCGGGAATGCCCCTGACAGGATAAAGATTGAGTCCCGCGGCACGGCCCACGCGCACCGTCTCCGCTCCGAGGCGGATCGCCAGCCACCGCGTCTGCTCCTGGGAATAGATGCCTTTGTGCCCGAGACCGGTGACGGCCGCGAGCCCATTGTGCATGGAATTGGCCGCGAGCTTCGCCCATCGTTCACCAGCAAGATCGCTGATGGCCTCGGCGCTGTCCACTGCCCTCAGTAGCGTCACGACGCGCTCGAGGCGCGGCGTCAGGCGCCCGTCGAGCTCACCAACCCGAAAAACCGTATAAGCCTCGCCGCCAGGACGGTATGTGCGCTCCACCCATCCAGGGCTGCGAAGCGCGACTCCTATCGTGCTGGCGATGCAGCCTAATGTTCTTTTTGGGCCGACGACCCTCGCGATAGTCGGCTCGTTGATGCCGTTCTGCAGCGACACAACGAACCCATCTGGTGCCAGATAATCGCGGGCTAGTTCGGCTGCCCATTCAGTGTCGTACGATTTCACGGCGATGAACGCGATGTCGACCGAGGCTTTCATGAGCGCCTGCGCTTCATCGACGTGCAGTGTGGCGACGCGCGCCGTAGATTCACCTTCGGTGCCGAAGAGCTGGATGCCATGCCGCTTGATCGCGTTTACGTGTTCCGTCCAGGGATCGACAAGCACAACGTCGCCGCCAGATTGGGCTATCCTGCCCCCGATGTAAGAACCCATTGCGCCCGCCCCGATGAATGCGATACGCGGCCCCTTGCTGTTCTGCTCATGCATCCGTCGCTCCTCTGGGTATCCATCCGTCAACTCGAGTGCTCCCAAGCGCAAGGGGGCGTAGGTAGCCTGCTGCAGGTCACCACCGTCGGCTGGGTAGGAAGCGCGCGAGCAGACGCTTAGTGGTCACGAGAAAGGTGCGGTCGACCAAAAAGCCCAGCACGCCGAGGATAATGATGCCGACGAAGGCGAACTCGGTTTGCATCCATGTCCGCGAGCTGAAAATGAGGTATCCGATGCCATCCTTGGGCGCTAGGAGTTCAGCGGCGACGATCGTGGAGAAGCAATTTCCCATGCCAAGACGCATCCCGGAAAGCATGAATGGAACTGTGGCGGGTGCCTTGACAAGATGAAATGCCTGCCAGGACCCTGCGCCAAAGCACTTTGCTGCGCGAAGTTGATTCACGGGCACGTGCGAGACCCCAATCATGGTGTTGAGTGCGACGACGAACACTGTCGTATAGGCTAGTAGCGCGATCTTCAATTCTTCCCCCGTCCCAAGCCACAGCATAGCGGCCGGTATCCAGGCAAGTGCGGGCAGTGCGCGAAGGAACTGGACATATGGATCGAAAACCAGGCGAACAGGCCAAAACGAGCCCATCAACACCCCGAGCACCGCGCCCAGACCACTGCCGATGAAAAAACCGAAGGCGATGCGGCGTAAGCTGACTGCGACGTCCGTAAGCAGACGTCCATCGTGCAGAAGCTGCGCCGCGGCCCGCCAAGTGCTAAGCGGCGATGGAAATAGGAGCGGAATGATTGCCGTGCTGCTACCGTATTGCCAGAGTATGAGGATTGCTGTCACGGAGAGTGCGTAACCGAACATGCCGACACGGCGCTGCTGCGTGAACCGAGGGTTCATGTGAGTAGGCTATCCTCCCGGCGCAGAGCGTTCTTCACCTCATCCGAAATACTGCGATGAATGCGTTCGTAGAGTTCACCGAACTCGACGCTACTGCGCCGTCGTGGCCGCGGCAGCGTAATTTCGAATACTTCCTTCATTGCGGAACCCGGGCCCGCATGCATGACGCCGACCCGATCGCCGAGCAGAATCGCTTCGCTGATGTCGTGGGTGATGAAGAGAACGGTGCGGCGCATCTGGATGCTCAGTTGTACCAGCTCATCTTGGAGGATGGATCGCGTCTGGGCATCCAGCGCAGCAAATGGCTCGTCCATCAGCAGAACCGGCGAGTCCAGAACGAGCGCGCGGGCGAGCTGAGTGCGCTGCTTCATACCTCCCGATAGCTCGCTGGGATACTTCGCTTCGTGCCCACGTAGCCCCACCAGTTTCAGCGCAGCCAACGCCCGCTTGTGGCGATCCTTCCGACTGAACCCCGCGACGCGAAGGGGGAAGGCGACGTTGTCGGCGACCGATAACCAACCGTACAGCGAATCGCTGTCTTGGAAGATGACCATTCGGTCGCGTCCAGCGCGTTCGACGAGCCGGCCGCTCGCAAACACCTCACCTTTCGTTGGCCGCTCGAATCCTGCGACCAGGTTCAGAACCGTCGATTTGCCGCAACCCGACGGGCCGAGGAGAACGAAGAATTCACCACTCGTGATGTCGAAACTCAGATTCCGGATAACTGGTGCGCCATTGCCGAAAGCGAAATCAACGTGGCGCACCACTATTTGGCCCGTGGCGACGGGGGCGGCAGGCGATGGGGTCACGTCAGCCACCATCATCTGTACCTCCCACATAACGTCGGAAGTAGCGCCCGGTCAGCACTCGAGCAAGCCGGTCTGCAGCGATGCCGAGCAAGCCGAGCGTCAGCATCGCTGCAAACATCTGGTCCATTGCCATCCACTTACTCGACTCGACGATTCGATAGCCAAGCCCAGCGTCTGCTGCGATGAGCTCGGCGGCTACCACAGCCGCGAACGAATTTCCTATAGCGATTCTCGCACCTGCGAGGCTGTAGCTGAGGGTTGCGGGAAAGACGATCCACGCGAATAGCTGCAAGCCATTGATACCGTAGTTCTCCGCGCTTCTGATTTGGTTACGGGATATGGCGTCGACGCCCGTCATCGTATTCACGAGAACAAGAAATACGGTCATGTAAAAGATGATGAGGATTTTCGAAGTTTCCCCGATCCCGAACCACATGATGGCGGGAATCAACCACGCGATCGGAGGAACGAAGCGCAGAAACTGCACCAACGGCTCGCAGAAAGCTCGTACCAACGGGAACAACCCCATCGCCAATCCGAGTGGGATGCCGACTACGCAGCCGAGACTGAAACCGATGGCGATGCGTCGCAAGCTGACTGCTATGTCGGCCAGCAGCACGCCGCTACGGAGCAGTTCGACCAGCGAGCCTACAATTTGTCCGGGCGACGGAAACAGCGGCGAGTCGACCATCCGGCTTCCAAGAGCCCAGAACCCGATCCCAGCCAGCAAAGAGAGTGTGGTGAGTAGGAACGCTGAGTGAGTAGTGACGATGCAACGGACGCGGTCCCGCGCACGGGAAACAGTAGATGCGTCCGTCGCGTCGTGCACGGCGCGTTGAGGTACGATATCGGCGGGTAAACGGTGGCGCAACGTCATGCGAATGGGAAGCCGTGATGGAGCGCGCCTACGTAGGCCCCGCGATCGCATCCGGCTCGGGTCGATCGGCGTGGCCAAGCGCAATGCTGGGAAAGAACTGCGGAGCCTGCGTGTTGGATGGTGAGAAATTGAGGCGCTGCGCATGCCGTCCGTGCGAGGCGACCTGCCGAGCGGCAAGCAACCCTTGCAACGTGGGCTCGAATGTCTTCCCGAGCTGCGGCCCAATGCCGCAGCTCAACGACTGCACGATCGCCTTGATGAGCAGGCCACGACGGCGGCCAGAGGATCTCCAGAGCGCTTGGCTGAAGTTGTTCACCAAGCTGCTCAGAAGTCGGTTCTGTTGGGCGCAGCCTCTTTGATAATCGCTGGATAGACGAGCTCATTGACGAGGCCCTTGGCATCCTTAGTCGGGAACAAACCAATTTCAGTGCCCCACTCGGCAATTCTCAGCTCCTGATCGTAGGCTTTCTTGGTGAAGTTGCCGGGCCAGTCGAGGTATTGAATCTGCTGACTCAGTTGCTCCAAGGAAGGTGCGCGAAGCACCTCGTTGGCTACCTTCGCTGCTTCCATCGGGTTCGCAGTCATCCAATCAGCTGCTGCAATGAGGCCCTTCACGACTTTCACAGCCACGTCCTTATGGTTCTTGGCCATGTCCTCCCGCATCGCGACATTTCCTGCGAACACAAACCCGTCGTCGATGGTGCGGCTGAAGACCTTCGCCTTGGGTACCGTCTCCACTGCCTTGGTCAGAAACGGTTCCCATGAGAAGAATGCTTGGATATCCCCGCGCGCCATCGCCGGGATCTGATCGGGCGCATCCATGTACTTGATCGACACTTTGTCGACTGGGATCTTGTTGTGCTGTAGGAACCAGGCGAGATGGTAATTTGCCCCGCTCCCACGCTGCACACCGACCGCCTTGCCGATCAGGTCCGCGGGCTTCTTGATCAAGTCACTATCCACCACGAAACCGTTCTGCTTGCCGCTCAAGTAGCCGGTCATGACCTGGACGATCTTGCCACCGCGCGCGCGGGCGGCAAGCTGCGGTGGTTCCGTGTTGTTGGTGATATCAGCTCGCTCGGCGACTACGCCCTGCAACGCAGCGGGAGCGGAATCAAAGAGCTGCAGCTGGGCGTTCAAACCTTCTTTTTGCAGAAAGCCCTTTTTGACCGCGATGATCATCAGTGTCATGTCGATCGATGGGCTCACAGCAACCGTCACGGTGGGGTTTGTATCGCTCGGTTGTTGCGCTGCAGCCGAAGTCGCGCACAGCACCGCACCTATCAGCAGCGACATTACAGTTCGCATGATCAAGTCCTCTTCAAAACGTTTTTAATCTCGATCGCCGTCTACCTTGTCGCGATCCCCACACGCCATGCATCCGCTCGCATTCTAAGCGTAGACATAACCGACGTCGGCGTCGTACGAAGCCACGTCTCAGATCAACGGTCTCACGGACAGCTTTAACGCAGCCGCGATCGGATGCGAGGTTACCACCAATGTTCATCTTCGCAGAGCGGAAACCGCTGTCAACAGCCTCGGCGGTCGCCGAAACCCGATTGCTGTCGATGGCATCAGAGTTCGCTGCGCACGGTTGAACAGCTGAAATTCCTTCGCATCGTGCGGATTACGTTTCGATCGATAGGGGTCCTCATCGTGTCGAGTACCCGACCGATAAAGCAGCAGTTCCGTACAATTGGTGACTTTCGCCTGGCAGGTTGGTGCCTCCCGTATGACGCGATCGGAGTAAGCGAGCACGCACTTCTCGCAGTGCCGACCATCAGGCAAAGCACCCGCGATGAACGCCGTTCTAAATGTGAGTTGGTTTTGGCCGAGGGAAGGTTGCTGAAACTTTATCGATTCTCGGGGGCCCCAATGGACAGCGACAAGAATGCGTCTGACACCATAAAGGGCGAAAGAGTGGGTGTGCCATTATGGCTGGAGCGAATCTCAACTATAGTGAAATACGCTGTCAACCATGGAACTCCGGCCCGTCGCTTGAAATCCTTAGGAACGCGATTAGGAAGTGAACATGACAACGCAACAGGCCGACTTCGAAGTCATTGTCGTCGGCGGCGGTACTGCTGGATCGATCGCCGCCATTGCCGCTGCCCGCAGCGGCGCCCGTACGTGTCTAGTCGAGAAGTCTGGTCACCTCGGCGGCACCTGCTTCGAGCTCGCCAACGTGACGCCGTTTCACAACAGCCGTGGTGAACAGATTGTTCGTGGCCTGCCACAGGAACTCATCGATCGTATCATTGAGCGGCGTGGAGCCTGCCAGGGGGGCCACTTGCCCAATCCCGCCGGCATCGGCGGGTCATTTACGCCGGTCGATCCAGACATCATGAAGCTCGTGATGTTTGAAATGGCAGGGGATGCCGGCGTAAACCTGTGGCTGCATTCGCTCTTGATTGATACTGAGGTCGAGGACAACCGGGTGACCTGCATCCGTGTTCACAACAAGTCAGGCACCCAGCGTCTTTCCGCCAAGACCGTCATCGATGCCACCGGCGATGCCGATATCGCGGCGGGTGCTGGCGCTACTTTCGTGCAGGATCAACCTGAGGCTTCGCTCAATGCGACGCTGCTGTTTCGCGTCGCTGGGGTTGATACCGACCTGTTCATTGCTGACGCGCGCCAATCACCGCAAAAGTTAGTGCTGCTCGCCGACCCTTATTTGCGCGAGACCAAGCATCTCGACGTGGCCAGCGTTATGCGCGAGGTAAAGGATATCTACGATTGCCCCTACATCTATCTCTCCAACGTGGTGCGCGACTACATTCCCAGAAGTGACTGGGCGGAGTGGGGCATCACCGGCGAGGGCAAGGGCGAATGGGGCAAGCTCAAGCCATTTGGTAGCCGGTTCAGCATCATGCCGCTGCCGCATCGCCGCGACATCGTTACGCTCAACGTCACCAGCATCACATTTGATGCCACCAACGGCGCCGAGCTCAGCAACGCCGAGGTGCAAGGCCAGCGGCAGTTGCACGTTGCGATGCAGATCTTGCGCCGGTACATCCCAGGCTTTCGCGACTGCTTCTTGCTCTCGGTGGCGCCGGCGGTATCGGTTCGGGCATCGCGCCGCATCATTGGGGAGTATCAGCTCACCCGCGATGATATCGAATGCCAGGCTCGATTTCCTGACTCCATTGCGCGCGGCTCCTATCCAATGAGCGTTCAGTCGCTGACACAGCCGAACGTGCGTCAGCACCTATTCGTGCGCAATGGCGGCGACTACGATATCCCCTATCGGACTCTCATCCCGGAGAAGGTTGACGGCTTGCTGGTCGCCGGTCGTTGCCTGTCGGCAACGCGTGAGGCGGCTGGGTCCGTCCGCATGGGTGCGCAATGCATGGCGAGCGGGCATGCGGCCGGCGTTGCTGCCGCCATCGCGGCCCGCGACGGCGTAGCGCCGCGAGCGGTATCGATTACGGCGCTTCGCGAAACTTTGCGGCGGCAATCTGCGATCTTCTGAGCCAACCGCGATCAGCGCGTGAACTGGAACATGCAAACTGGGCCCGAGAAAAGCCAAGGAACAAATATCGATGCCTCCTGAGCCGATTTGCGCTATTGCGACGGGGGGCGCTCCTGCGCCGCGTACCAATCGGCGATGTCGCTGCCGTTGACGAAGATCACGTCGTCCCTACTGAGCAACAAATCGAGCATGCCTTGTAAGTAGGGAATACGGTGCGGAACGCCAGTAATGTGGGGATGCAGCGGGATGGTGAGGATCTTTGGATTGTCGTCCAGTTCGGACTCGAAGACCGCGAGGGTGTCTCTAAAGCGCTGCAGCACCTCGGCCGACGATTGCTGCTCGACGGCGTAGATCAGGCTGTCGTTGAGCTCGATGCCGTAAGGCATGCAGATGAGCGGTCCATGCTTTGTCTTCATCCAGCACGGGATGTCATCGATCGTCCAATCCAAGACATACTCGATACCGGCGGCCTTGAGGATGTCGGGCGTATCTAACGTCTCAGCAAATCCCGGACCCATCCAGCCGCGCGGCTTTTTCTTCACGAATTCTTGGACCTTGCTGACGCAGGCTCGGATGGTCGCCGCCTCGTCCTTCTCGACAAGCAGCAGCCGTTGCGTCATGCCATGACAGATGAACTCCCAGCCGGCGTCGCGCATGGCCCTTGCCAACGACGGATAGACATCGATCACCGCAGCGTTGATGTTGACGCTGATAGGAAGCTTGTACCGAGCAAACAGCTTCATCATTCGCGGCATGCCGCAGCGCAGACCATATTCGGCCCAGCTGTAGTTAGGGATATCTGGTATCCGCTCGACGCCATGCGGCGTGCTGAGAACCTTGCGCGGCATCGGCTGATCGAACGGCCAATATTCGACGTTGACAACGATGTGGGCAATGATCGATTTGCCCTTGAGCGGCAAAAGCTTGACGCGTTCAGTCGACATCTGAAACGGCACACGCGGATTGGACATGACCTCTCTCTTTGTTCGAAGACGATTCCCCCAAAGCCATGCAATTAAGTCAACTCGAGCAACGGATTGCATAGCGCCTCTTTCAGCACTCTCGTTGCTGCCATGAAGTCGGCCATCTGCATGGCTTCGTGCGGATTGTGCGAGCCGTGCTCGTTTCTGATGAATAGCATGGCTGTCGGTACCCCAACATGAACGAACACCGCGGCATCGTGGCCGGCGCCACTCGGCAAAAGCTCGTGGACAAGGCCCAAGCGCGTGCAGATTCCGCTCAGATGCCGCACCCAGTGCGCGTCCATGGGCGCCGCCAGGTTGATGATACGCCGGTCTGTCTCGAAGCGAACATGGCGCTCGGCCTCGACCGCACGGCATTCTACTTCGAAACGACGGTAGAACCGTTCAAGCGTATCGTTGCGGTCGGCTCGAATCTCGAGGCTGAATGAAGCTTCGCCGGGAATACGGGAGATCGCATGGTCGTTCGCGTTCGTTTCGATCATACCGCAGGTGACGACCACATTGTCGCCGCCGCGCTCGAACTCCTGCCAAGCGGCATCGAGCTGTACGATGAGATGCGCCACGGCGAACGCCGCATCGCGCCGCATGACGCGCGGCACACCGCCGCCGTGTTCCGAGCGCCCGTGGCAAACTACGCGCATATGTCGGATGTTGCCATAAATCCCCGTGACGACAGCGACTGGCAGGTTCCGCGCAACCATGACCGGGCCCTGCTCGATGTGAAGCTCAAGGAAGGCGGCGAGCCGCGCGGGATCGAGCAAGCGCTTTCCACTGCTGACGCCACTAACATCCACTCCGGTCGCCAGCATCGCGTCGCGCAGCTTCTGACCGTTGGTCACGCGCGGCATGCCCATGTCGCTTTCGGTGAGCCGGCCGAACATTGCATTTGAGCCGAGCCAGGACTTGCCGAACCAGGCGCTCTCTTCGGCGCGGAAGGCGAAGACCTTGACTGTGCGCGGCGGCACCAGCCTGGCGCGCTTGAGGTGAACGAGCACGGTCAGGCCGGCGACAACACCCGCGGCGCCGTCGAAGTTGCCGCCCTGCGGGACGGAATCCAGGTGCGAGCCGCAGGCGATGAAAGGCTTTTCCGGCTCCCGTCCTGGCAAGGCAACGATCAGATTCTTCGCCGCGTCGTTCTCGACCTGGAAACCTTCCTGCCGCGCCACGTTCGCGATCAGCCCGTGCGCTGCGGTCTCGCTGTCTGCATAGGATTCACGTGTGATGCCGACGCCATCGAATGAATCCTGTCGCAATCTCTCGAACAGAGAAGCCGCAAATCCTTCCATTGCGTCGAGGCTTGCACGTTGATCAAGCACGTCCGATCGTATCCTTCAATATTACGACGAACTCAAAACTCTCACTCCGCAAACCAACTGCCGCCGCAACTCCGGCATTCGGCATGAACATCCCTCACCGGATTGCATCAGCCTGTCATAAAATAGCGCAAAGCTCACAGCCTAGTCATCGCTGGAAACAGAGCGTCAGACGGCACGACGAGCAATCCTAACGTCAGCATATCGGCTAGGTGAGCCAGGTGATCCATTGTCGTGGATGTAGCAACCGACACTGCGAGAGCTCAGTCCCACAAGGCACGCCGGTCATTTTAGAGTGACAAGTTGCGGACTTACCTCACGCAAATACGATGGATCGATCCATGAACGTGCCGTTGGCTTCGATTGAATATTTTTCTGATTGTACAAAAAATCAGTCAGATGATCGATATCATCCGCAAGCTGATCATCTATTGCGAGTGTATAACGGTTCTCCATCATGATATGCGTCATGTCTCCAGGATCTATGCCGAACTCTTTGGCCAAGATCTTGGATGCCTCGCTTTCGTGTTTTTCGATATAGTCATCGCTGCGAGCAAGTGCGGTTAAGACTGCCTTAATCGTCGCAGGATGTTCGCTAATGAACGTCTCAGTCGAGAAGAGCACGCTATGATCTCCGTAGATACGCCGCTCACCAAGCTTTCCCGGAATGTACGACTGGGTACCGGTGACGAGTATCTTGCCCTTAAAGAGGTTTCGAGCGCGCGTAGTGAAGGGTTCCCAAAGCGATATGGCGTCCACGTCGCCGCGTGAAAAGCTTGAAAGCATCTCGGTGGGAGCCATATAGGTCAGTTCCACCTTGTTCGCATCGAACCCGTACGCTTTGGCGAACGCCTCAAAGAGTGCCTGTGAGCTGGTATTTTTCATTAACGCGATTTTCTTACCGTACAGAGCGTCGAGACTTGTAATCGATGGGTTGACGATAATTTGCTGTGCGTCAGAAATATCTGAGATCTGCGACAAAATCTTGATTGGATAAGGCCGCGCGCGCAATGTAATCGTGGGGGTTGCGCCAGATGATCCTATTTGCACGCTGCGCCCAACCATCGCAGCCATGAGATCGCCGCCCGAAGGAAAATAATTTATAGTTACGTCGAGGCCAGCATCTTTGAAGAAGCCCTTGTCGCGCGCTATGACAATTTGTGATCCAAGATTCGGATCTTTGGCAGTACCGATGCTAATTGCAGTTTGAGCGGTTGCAGGTATTGGAAGCTGGGTCATCGCGGACAGCAGCAACCCGGCAAGCCATACTTTCGGTTTTGTCAAAAGTTTTGCAGTTATGCCTGTTAACCGGAACATGACTGACCTCCTCCTTGGAGACTGACCGACTTATGCTGCCTTCCACTTCACCAATCGGCGTTCGATCTTCAGCAAAAGCATGTTCAGCATGAAGCCGAGTACGCCAATGCAAGCCATCCCAACGAACATCTGATCTGTGCGGAAATTATACCGTGCGTCATTGATCATAAATCCTAACCCGGCGCTTGAGGCAATCAACTCCGCGGCCACAAGTACAATGAATGCCATACCCATGCCGAGCCGCGCACCGACGATTATAAAGGGCAACGCGGAGCGCAAAACGACATCTTTAAATATGTGATAGCGGTTTGCACCAAGTGCTTGCGCAGCATGCACATGGACACGCTCAACTTCACGGAATCCCGCCATCGTATTGACCAGAATGGGGAAAAACGCACCATAGGCGATGAGCAAAGCCTTCGAAAGTTCACCTATGCCGAACCAGAGGATCGTAAGTGGAATGACCGCGATCGGCGGAATTGGGCGCAGTAGCTCCAGCAACGGGTCGAATAAACCGAAGACGACGCGCGACACACCCATCGCGATTCCCATTGGAACTGCGACAGTCAGCGCCAGAAGAAAGCCTTCCACGACGCGTGTAAGACTTGCAACGATATTCTCAAGTAAACTGCCGTCAGAAATTGATGAAATAAACGATCTGATGACCTCCATAGGGGGCGGCAGTAAAACCTCATTCATCCATCCCATGGCACTCACTAGCTGCCACAGACACATCGTACCAGCAATCGAGACGACGGCGAGCAAGGAGCGCTGACGTTTTGTCAGCACCGTCGTGCCAAGTACGTCGGTCAGCTGAGGTTTGCTGGTGACAGTAGTCACGGTGATATCTCTGAATTCGAGCGCAGATCGGCACCACGGAGCGCAGCATCAATTTTTCGGTACATCCCAAAATACGAATCTGATGTGCGATCTCTTGGCCGCGGTATTGTATTTTCCAAAATAGTATGGATACGTCCAGGGTGAGCCTTCATGACGACGATAGTGTCCGCAAGAAAGGCTGCTTCAGCGATACTGTGGGTCACAAAAAGGCATGTGCGACGGTCAGCGTCCCAAATCTGCAGCAGTTCCTCCTGCAGTGATTCTCTGGTCATTGCATCCAATGCGCCAAAAGGTTCGTCCATCAGCAAAATCCGCGGGTTGTTAGCGAGCGAGCGCGCAATGGCGACACGCTGACGCTGGCCGCCAGAGAGCTGGTTCGGAAAATGGGATTTCTTTGCTTCTAACCCCACCAAGGTGAGAAAACGGTCGGCGATTCTGTTGAGTTCAGCTTTGGAGGCGCCGCGAAGCCGAGGTCCATATTGCACGTTTTGCTCGACCGTGAACCAAGGAAATAGTGCATATTCCTGAAATACCATTCCGCGATCCACACCAGGGCCGTGTACTACGACACCATCGATCGACACATAACCAGCGGAAGGTGATCGGAACCCGGCAATGACGTTTAGCAAAGTCGTTTTGCCGCAGCCTGATAGTCCCAGGAGGCACACGAACTCTCCGCCGCGGACGTCGAGCGACAATTTGGACACCGCTAACTGGCCATTATAGCTAACCGAAACTTCGTGCACTGACACGCTGGATGCGCCTTGAGCCGCCTTGTCGACCACGGTCGAATTTTTTGCACGTAGCAACATGCAAGTTCCGCTCACAGCAATGAATGACATCAGCTTGACGCCACTGTCAGAGCCGAAAGAGGGCTTTGTCCAGCTGTGCGTACTTCAAGCCATTCCCGTGAAAAATCTGAACTCTTGAACAAATGACGTCAAGCCATCGCAGCCCAATAGCGACTTGAATCTCCGGCCTCCATTTTCGGTTGGTGAACCGATTAATTCGCCGGTTTGGGCACATAGTCGACAATCGGGAACGGCAGGGGCTTGATTGAATTGGCCTCCCGCTGCACGATCTTCAAGAGTTTGAGCGCAGCGTCCCCGGCGGCGGGTCCGCCTGGTTCGTCGCCACGAACGTAAGGCGGTCGCAACGCTTCCAGGTCTTCAAGCGCCTGGACGAGCACCGGCGCCGCTATCAGGAAACGCCGATACTCGATGACCCGCAGAAACTCGGTATGGATGACGTCGCGCTCGGGCGGTGTCAGACCGAGCGTGTGCAAGGCTAGATTCATGTAATGGGTCGCCGCCAGCATAGCGCCGTCTATCCTGATCTCGTAGTCGGCGGACGAAAGCCGTTGCAGACTTCTCTCCAACCGCTGGGCCTTTGCTTTGTGTGCCTGAGGCAGCATGGCAATCTCATTCCGACGATAAAATTTGGTCGATCATTGCGATCGACTTTTCATAAGCGTTTTGGCATCGCGCGACTATCTCGGGTGTGATGGGCTCGCCGCCGCGCACGAAGGGCTCGCGAAGATCGTCAAGCACTTCCAATTGGACGGACAAATCGAGGACAACTTGCGGAACCTTACCTTTGAAGGGCGGCAATCCGAAGTGGATGACGTCGCCAGGGTCAGCAAAAAAACTCGTCCACCGGCCACCCTGTCCGCGGGACACGTAGAGGCCGGGAATCTGGTGGGGGTAATAGGGCTTGGGCTCAGTTAGCTTGAGATGGTGCAGACACGCGTTCAGGCCGTTGGTTACGGCTGTCATGCTGGTCCACATCCACAATTCGAAGTCGTCCTCCGGGTCAAGGCGCAGCCGTAGCTCGTCCAGTCGCGCCATTTTTTCACGGTGCGCAGAGATCTCCATCGGTTGACCCCAATTGGCTCGAATGCCATCCGGCCGCTTTCGATATCACGGCAAGACGAGCGCCTATCCTTTATCCATTGTCGACCTTCGATTTGGTCTCATTTTTATAATAACATGTGATCATCAAGAATGCTCGCGACCCAACGGAGGCCCGCTACCCGCGATAAGATTTTACGCATTCCAAATTTTTGCGGCGAGCTAGGCTGGCGACGTGCGGCGGGCTGATGCTGGCAGTGGCGTCCGACGCGGCCCCGGCTGTCCGCTGGCCACACCTGGAATCTCCTGTCCCGGGAATTCTTTCCGTGTGAATTGATAAGCTTCTTCGATGAAGTTTTTTCCGGCGGGCGTCAGATAACGTCGCGGATCCCATATTGCCGACATCCACATCCCGATCGGTTTTTGATCGTGCCATACCGGAACGACCTTTTGCCGGACGTTTTCGAGCTTAACGGTTGACGGCAGGATCGCGATCCCTTGTCCGACCTTGGCAAGCGCCAGGAGCGCCTGGGCATTATTGCTCTCGAGCAGCACTTTCGGATTCACGTGCGCCATCTTGCAGGCGGAATCGAAAAGCTGACGCGACAGAAAATTCCTTCTGAGCAAGAGCAGCCGATAAGGCGCGAGTTCCATTATGTCGATGCGGTCCTTGCAGTCGAGCGGATAGTCGCGTGGCACGACGGCCAGAGTGTGAATGGTAGAGTCGAGATGTGGCGCAGTGGTTGTAGGTTGAGCATAGCTGTTTCCGCCCCTTTCGTCTGGCGGTGCCTTAGTGGTTCAGCCCTGACTCCGTTTCCACATCTCGCTCATCGAACCGGACATGCAGATTTCCCGCATCCGGCTCTCGGACAAGACTTCACGCCTTCACCCACGGCACGTCGTGCCCAAGCGCGGTTAGGCGTACGAGCCCGAAGTGCCCATAAAGGTGCGAGAGTGGATAGGTCCCGCCCTTGCATTGCCTGACCTTGTGCTTGATGCGCAACCACCGGCGCAACCGCATCGCGGTGTAGTTGTCGATCGCCCGGTACGCTTTGGTGACGGCGCCTACTTCGAAGTAGTTCGCCCATCCGCGTAGCGTGCGGTTTAACTTCTGCACCATCTCTGTGGTCTCTTGCCAAGTCCCCGATCGGGCGGTCAGCGCGTGGACGTTCTCGACCATGCGCTTGATGCTCTTCTTCGATGGCCGGTATCCCAGGCGCGCCTGGCCGGTTCTCGCCGAATGCATTCGTCCGAACGTGTAACCCAGAAAGTCGAACTCTCCTTCCGGGACCTTACAGATGCGTGTCTTCTCCTCGTTGACCGTAAGCTTCAGCTTGCTCACGATCTTGCGCAATTGCTGCAGCGCCTCATCGGCGTTGCCTTTCCTGCACAGGATCACGAGATCGTCGGCGTAGGTCACGATACGACTGCCGAGGCTTCGCTCCAGCCCGAGCTTCTTCCATCCCAGAACGAGCCGGCGCATGTAAATATTCGCCAGCAGTGGTGAGATGGGTGAACCCTGCGGAATACCGCGCCGGTTGTCCCGAGCTTCGGTCGTGCGTGTCTTCCTTCCTCGATCATCGGTTTCTTCTACGGGGCATTCCAGCCACATCTTGATCAGATGCAGCACGCGCCGATCAACAATCCGGCGCGCTACCGACTTTAATAGCTCGGCATGGGGGATACTCCCGAAGTAGTCCGCGAGGTCGGCGTCAACGACTTCCAGGTGGCCTCGGAACAGCCGTTTTTCCACCTCGACCACCGCCTGTTGGGCATTTCGCCCAGGACGGTAGGCGTACTGTTCTGGTGGTAGATCGGCTTCGAAGATCGGTTCCAGCACCAGCATCGCTGCTGTCATGCAGACCCGATCCCGCAAGGTCGAGATGCCCAACGGCCTGAGTTTGCCATTGGCCTTCGGTATGAACACTCTTCTGATAGGGTCCGGTCGGTAAGTCTCCTGCCTGAGCGCAAGCGCCAGTTCGCCAAGCCACCGTTGCACCCCATACGCTTCAATGTCCGCGAATTCCTGACCGTTCACACCCGACGCGCCCTTGTTGGAGCGGCACTGAGCATAGGCATGTGCCAGGATGTCCTCGCGGCTGATCTTGTCGTACAGGGCGTAGAAGCGATAGCCGGCTTCTGCCTTCGCTTTCGCGTGTAGCGCCTTCTGCAGTTTCTGAACGGTTTTCGGAGTTGATAGGTTGCCCAATCTCCAAATCCTTCACCACTTGTTGCGTCTGTCTTGAACTGAGGTCCCTTCCCTCCACCGGCGTTACCCGGCTTCCGCGGTACTGCGAACCTCTCCGCCACCCCATAGCGCCCGGCCCGTCCCTCGCGGGCGTCCGGTTGGTCATCTCTGACCACGCCTTGAGGCTTCCCGTGTTGCGTACGCTTTCCTTGTGTACATGCTGTCACCACTACCCCGGCGCAGCGACTGGGCGTGTTGTTTCGCTCATTCGCCCTGCCGTATCAGCCTTCCCCGATATCCCTGTCGGGTCGGCCTGCGCATTGTCCTTTTCGAGGTTTGCTCGGCGTTCACTCGCGTTACGGCCTGCACACTCGCGCTGTCACCGTATATCGTGACACGCTAATCGAAGGCTTCAGCCACTTCGTTACCTCCATGACTGCTCCGATTGCTTCCGGCTGGAGCGGTTGCCGGGTGGGATTTGCACCCACTGGAAAGCGCCGCCTTTCCACGGCGCACGGGAACAGCGGACGTCCCGACAATTCCGTTCCCGCCGGCAGCGACGCGATCGCGACATGAATTAGGCCGCGCTGCGTCGCCTCGACAAGGTTCGCCGCGCCATCTTCCAGGATGCTGATTTCAACGTTCGGGGTGCGCGCGCAAAATCGTGCCAGGAGCTTGGCGACAAAGCTCTCGATCGACTGAGGCGTGGCGCCCAGCCACAAAGCACCATATGAGCCGCCCGCGATTTCATGTGCGTGACTTTTGATGGCGTCGGCGTCGTGGAGCAACGACCGTGCACGCTCCAATAAATTCTCGCCGGCGGCCGTCAGCGTCGTTTGCCGCCCTACCCGGTCGAACAATTTGACCCGCAGTTCGCGCTCGAGTGCGCTGATCTGGCGCGACAGCGCCGGTTGGCTGATGCCGAGTTGCTCGGCTGCGCGCGAAAACCCCGAATGATCGGCCACGGCGGCAAAGAAACGCAAAGTACGCAGATCCATCGGTTCAATCCATAATCTAGATGCATCGATCTAATACCATAAATGCATTTGACATATCAAAGCCAGCGACCAGACAATGTCGGGTCGGGTGTGAGCGTGCCAGGGGTCTAGCGGCGCCGATGGGGAACATCGAGATCAGCGGCCTTACGCATGAATATGTCGACACCAACGGGCAACTGATCACCGCGATCGACAATGTATCGCTCTCCGTGAGTAACGGCCGCTTCATGAGCATCGTTGGTCCATCCGGATGCGGGAAGACCACTCTTCTGAACATCGTGGCCGGATTCATTTCGGCATCACGCGGCATAGTGCTCATAAACGGCAAGGCGACCACCGGCCCGGGACCGGACCGTGGCGTGGTTTTTCAAAGTTACGCGTTGTTCGACTGGCTCACGGTCCGCGAGAACATCGAGTTCGGACCGCGCATGGCCGGAATAGGGGCCAAGGAACGGGCGGAACGCGCCGACCGCTTCCTAGGCATGATTGGGCTGCGGCAATTCGAGCACCGCTATCCCTATGAACTGTCCGGAGGAATGAAGCAGCGCGTCGCCATCGCGCGCGCATTGGCCAACAATCCAGAAATCCTGCTAATGGACGAACCGTTCGCGAGCCTCGATGCCCAGACGCGCGAGCTCATGCAGGAAGAGCTTCTCAAGATCTGGGAGGCGACTGGTAAGACCATTCTCTTCATCACCCACAGCGTCGACGAGGCCATTTACCTCTCGAGCGACGTGGCGGTGATGTCATTCCGTCCGGGACGACTGAAACAGATGTTCCATGTGTCGCTGCCCTATCCGCGCGGGGAATACAGCATCCGAACCGATCCACGCTTTCTCGAGCTGAAAGTCGCGATCCACGACTCGGTCCGGGAGGAGATCGCCAAACAATCGGGTAACGAGCTATGAAGCGGCTTGGCTCGCCAACGCTGTTGGCTTCCGTCGGATCGGTGCTCGGAGGGTTGATCCTCTGGACCATCGTCGTCGACAGCGGCCTGATTTCAACGCGCTTTACTCCCACTCCGTTCGAAATCCTGCAGGAGTTCAAGTTCCTCCTCGAAAACGGCTATGCTGGCGTTCCGATTTACGACCACATCGCCGCAAGCCTGATCCGGACGCTGATCGGCTTTTCCGCGGCGGTCATCGTCGGAATTCCATTCGGGCTGCTGGTCGGACGCGTGAAATTCCTCGAAGCGGCTTTCATGCCCTGGTTCGCGTTCCTGCGTCCAATCCCGGCTATTGCCTTCGTTCCGCTCGTCATTCTGTGGTTCGGCATCGGAGAGTTTTCGAAGATCTCGGTGATCTTCTTTTCCTCCTTCCTCTACATAACGGTGTCGACGATCGCCGGCGTTAAATCGGTGCCGGTGCAGATTCTGCGAGCCGGCTACAGCCTCGGCGCGCTCGACCGCAAATCGTTCTTGAACGTCATTCTTCCTGCTGCCTTGCCCCAAATCATGGTCGGGCTGCGGTTGGGGTCGGCAATAAGTTGGACGCTCGTCGTCGCCGCGGAGCTCGTCGCAGCGCAACGGGGCCTAGGTTACATGATCATGGACGCGTCGACGTTTTTCAGGGTCAAGGATGTATACGTCGGACTGATCCTCATCGGCGTCATCGGTTTTCTGCTCGAAAGTATCATCGCCACAGTTGAAGCACGGCTTGTTCATTGGCGCGGGAAATGAACACCGGAAAGGAAGGTGTGTCATGAAGCGAATATGTATCTTTGTCGCACTGCTTGTCGTCGCCGTAGTGTCTACACCGGCAGTCCGCGCCGCGGACCTGCCGATCCACATCGGATATCAGCCCGGCACTGCGCCGCGGTTCTTCGTCGCCCGCGATCAGCAGTTCTTCCAGAAAGCCGGGCTGGCGCCGGACTTTTCCAAATTCATATCCGGACCGACCATGCTGGCGGCGCTACAGGGCGAAAACATCGACGTCGCGTTCATGACGACGCCGCCGGTGGTTTTCGGCCTTTCGCAGGGAATTGGCATCAAAGTCTTTTTCGTCGAATCGGACGCCGCCAAGACGCAGGCGCTGGTTTCAACGAAGGACGGGGACATCAAATCGTTCGCCGATCAAAAGGGGAAAAAGATTGCGGTGACGTTTGGAACGTCGGCGCATTATGGCCTACTGAAATCGCTTGAAGCCGCGAAGGTACCGGAGTCGGACGTCACCATTCTCAACATGCAGCCGACCGCAATGCTGCCTGCGTTCATCAAAGACGACGTGGCGGGCGCGTGGTCGTGGGATCCCTGGACGGCGAAAATGCAGCATGAAAACGGCACGCTTGTCGGCAGCCTGGCCACGCTGCATCTGCCAATGCCGGGCGTATGGGTGGTCCGCACCAAGTGGCTGGCGCAGAACGGCGAGGCAATTCAGCGTTTCATCAAGGCGCTGGATATGGCCGCCAGCTATATGAAGTCCAACTCCGCCGACGCGGTGAAGGCGATCGAAACCGAGCTGGGCGTGGATCATGCCACGGCACAGCTCATCTACTCGCGGATCGACGTGCCCCCGCTGCCGAAGCAAATCAACGGCTACGTTGCGGCGCTGGGCACATCGAGCACCAAGGGCAGCTCGGGAATGGCAGCCCATATGAACGACCTCGCGGACTTCTTCCTCCAGCAGAAGCAGATAACCGCCAAGCCCGACGTCGTGGCCGCGATCGACCCCCAGCCGCTGGAGAAATATCTGCACACGCAATGATCATTGAAAACAGCCAGGAGGTATCCGATGGCGCGGAGCGAAGGACGCGAAGAGATCAAGGTTACGGGCATTCCGGAACCGATCAGTCACTACACTCCGGTGGTCCGGGCCGGGCGGATGGTGTTTATTTCCGGAATGGAGCCGAAGGACGAGCACGGAAACACTGTCGGCAAGGGAGACGTTGCCGCCCAGGCCCGGCAGGTCCATGAGAATCTGAAAAAATGTCTCGCCGCGGCTGGCGCCACTTTCGCCGACGTCTGCAAAGTGACGGTGTTCGTTCGCAACATCAGCGACCGGCCGAAGATCAACACCATCCGCAAAGAGTATTTCGGCGACGCTCGGCCGGCGAGCACGCTGGTCGAAATCTCGCGGCTGGCGAGCGACGACTTCCTTGTCGAGATCGAAGCCGTCGCGCTGCTCTCAAGCTAAGTCTGATCATCTCCAAACAAAAAAGATCGAGAGGGATTCATGCCCAAAGACCACGGACGCAGTATCGTAAATGTCGATCGGTTGCGCACATATATGGCGCGCCACGATCTAGCGGCGGTGGTGGCCCGCACCGGACAAAATTTTACCTACCTGTCCGGGATCGCCTATCCAGGCACGCTGGCCCGCCTGCTCGATCTGACCGATTCGCCTCGCGGGGTCATGGTGTTTTGGCCGCGTGAGGGCGAGCCGTCCATCATCCTCAACAAAACAGCCGAGCCACTGACCCGCCGCGACTCGTGGATTAAAAAGCTGGAACTGTACGAGGGATATAGCGAGTCGCCCTACAGCCGACTGTGCGAGGTCATAAAGCAAGCCGGTTTAGCGCGCGAGCGGATCGGCATCGAGAGGCACTTTGTCAGCATGGGCCATGGGGAGGAAATACAAAAACTCTTGCCGCAGGCGCAGCTCGTCGATTGCACGAGGATGATGGATGAAGTCCGCTGGATCAAGACCCCCGAAGAAATCACGCTTCTCAAGGAAGCGGCCGATCTCCTTGACAACGCGTATCTCGATGCCTTCCGCGCCACCAAGCCGGGCGACACGGAGCGCATGCTCCATAGCCGCATCGTTTTCAATTGTCTTTCCCGCGGCGCCGGGTGGGTCCACGGCATATTGAGCTCCAGCACCAACACGGTCAATTACGGCGGCGAAGGCGATACGGTATTCCAGCCCGGCGACGTCATTCGCGACGATTACATTGCGTATTGCACCAAGGGCTATCCCGGCCATCAATCCCGCAACGCTGTCTTTGGCAAGCCGAGTCCCGAGGTGCAGCGCGAATACCACATTCTTCGGGACATCTATGATCAGACCATCGAACAATGCCAACCGGGCGTCCGCTCGTCGGATGTGTTTAAGTTCGCGGCGAAGGAATTCGACAAAATCGGATGGGAATACAAACCGATGCTGGTCGGGCATGGCGTCGGCAGCTGGTGGCACCAGCAGGAGCCGATCATGTCTCGGGACAGCGACATCGTACTCGAGGAAGGCATGGTGCTTGCCATCGAGCCGCATCGCGGTCACTGGCATATTCAAGATATGATCGTGGTGGGTCGAAACGGGCCAAAATTACTTTCAGATCTATTCTCGACGCGGGAAATGTTCGTCATCGAGTGAACCGGAAGAGGAGCCGTCAGTGCCGTCGCTTGATCAGAACAAGAATCTTTATCTGCGGCTCGCGGATGAGGTTCTCACCAAAAAGAATCTGGCGGTTGTCGATGAGCTAATCGCCACCGACTTCACGGAACACGCCGGTGGCCAGCCCAAGCGCGTCGGCGTTGAGGGCTTCAAGGCGGCACGGCTGCGTCGCAACGCCGCCTTTCCGGATTGGAAAGTGACCGTCGACGATATTATCGCCGAAGGCGATAAGGTCGTCGCCCGCGCCACCGGACAAGGAACCCACTGCGGCGAATACATGGGGATTCTGCCGACCGGCAAGGTCGTAAAAGTGAGCTGGATTGCGATTTATCGGGTCGCCAACGGCAAATTGGCCGAGCACTGGCAGCACATCGACGAACTCGGACTGCGCCAACAGCTCGGTGCAACCTTGACCGTTCCAGCGGGCTGATGCCGCGGGGACATTGTCGGTGTCGAACGTGCGCAACGGGAGCAACTTCGGCGACGACAGCGGCCTTGAAAAGCTGAAGGCCGCATCTCCGTTTCTGATTGATATTCGCCCGGCATGCGAAGTCATTCCTGCGCTTGACGCGCACGATTTCCTGCACGCCGGGCCACCATTGGAGGGCTGGCACGAAGCCTGCGGCGCGCTGTGCGGCGCCGTGATCGGAACCATCCTGCACATCGGGATGGCGCGGAACGTTGCAGATGCCGAAGCCGTCGCAACCGATTCCATACGCCTCGTTCCGGCGCACGACCACAATGCAGTGGGCACATTTGGTGGGATTATTGCCACGCAGACGCCTGTTCTTGTGGTCCGCGACCACTCCACGGGCACCCTCGCCTTCGCGGCCCTCAACGAGGGTCGTGGTAAGGCGCTGCGGTACGGCTCCTATGACAGCGACACGCTCGCGCGGCTGTCGTGGATGGAAACCGAACTTGCGCAAATGCTCGGTCAGGCGATTAGGCTCGCCGGGGGAATCGACCTCTTCGAGATCATGTCGCAAGCCCTACACATGGGCGACGACTGCCATAGCCGCCAACGGGCCGGTTCGGCGTTGTTTCTGAGCAGGATATCGCCGTTTTTGTCCGGGTGCGGTTTTCCCGCGAAAGAGCTGAGCCGCGTATTCCAGTTCCTGTCGCAGAACGATTTCTTCTTTCTGCCGCTCGCCATGGCGGCTGCGAAATCCGCGCTGGCCTCGGTCGAAGGTATCCCGGGCTCCACCCTTGTCACCGCCATGGCTTTTAACGGCGTCCGCTGCGGAATCCGGGTGAGCGGTCATGGCGCGCGCTGGTGGACGGCGCCCGTGCAGCCCCCGCAAGGGCAATATTTCCAGGGCTACAGCTTAGACGATGCGGGACCAATCATCGGCGACAGCGAAATCACCGAAACGATGGGACTAGGGGCATTTGCAATGGCGGGAGCGCCGGTCCTTGCGCGCTATGTGGGCGGCACCATCGAACAGGCAACGCGCTTTACGCTCGAAATGTACAAGATTACCTCAGGAGAGCATCCGCGCTTCACTATTCCGGCGCTCGGATTCCGCGGCACGCCTTTCGGCATCGACGCGCGGCGCGTCGTGGAAACCGGGATCGAGCCAGTATTCAATACGGGAATCGCGCATCGCATGGCCGGCATTGGGCAAATCGGCGCCGGCTACAGCCGGACGCCAATTGCGTGCTTTCGCCAGGCAATCGAAGCGCTTTGAGTGGATAGACCTAAGCATTCCGGAACGCGACCGCGGGCGTCGATCAAGACTTTCTGGTAGGAGTTGATCTCCGGCGCGCTAGGGTGGGTTCTAGCTCCGCAGCGCGTTCCTTAACCTGTCATTATGCGAGTCGAGACTGCAGCGGACCGATCAATCCAGCGGCCGATAGACGGCGACGACGACACCGCCGAGCTGGAAGGATTTGTCACCTTTGAGGTCACGGAGTATCAGGCCCATGGTGTAGCGCGGATCAGTCGATACAAAGGTAAAGCAATGGCCCTGCAAGTTGTCCAACGTGTATCGGCGTACTGTCACTTCCCGCAATCCCTCCTTAGAGTGCGTCACGATGACAAGATCGCCCGATCGAAGCGCAAGCCCTAGCTTTTTTTGATCTACGACGATGAGGTAGTCGCCGGGTTGTGCTACGCGATTTGTCGACGGGCCGCGCACCTCATAGGCGGATTGATATTGGGGTGGAAAACGCGGATCTGGCGGCACCGGTACCGTACGCGGCTGATCACTCTCGGCTCCACTCTCATTCCAGACGCCAGCAGCCACCGTCCCAGCGAGGTGAAGCCCTGTCTTTTCCGAGAATCATATCCGGGCGTATTGATGATGTAGTCCGCCAAGGATTGGGATAGTGACAATGTCGCCGATCCGTTGGACCGCCCTGCATATTGGCGCATCCTTCTGAAGAGATCGATGCGGACGCGTCTGGTTGTAGTAGGTCGCATAAGCAGACAGCACGTGGCGCAAGTGCTGTTCTCCGAATACAACGACGTGGTCCAGGCACTCGCGGCGAAGTGTACCGATCAGGCGCTCGGCTATCCCGTTCTGCCAGGGCGATCCTGGGTCAACTGCTCAGTTTTGTCCTGTCCGTTACCCCGGGTCTTCTTGCGCTTTTGATCACGTCTTTTTCGAGTCTTTTTCATCGGCTATCCTGGCTCGGTCGAGTTTGCATGCTGGCCCTCGGTGTTTTGACACAAGGACCTACTTTGGCGACTGGTCCAACTCTCGACCAAGTTCTGGTGGGCGATAAGCAGCAATCGGCATTGATAACGTGATTCGACCATTGCGGTTAGGGCTCCTCCGGCAATCGTAATCACGCCGGCTGCGGTGGCAAGCGTCCCGGCGGCACGGCAGCGAATACTGTTGAACGGTTCGCCGGTAAAACCCCTGTTGCAACTCGTCCAGCGAAGAGCCTCGGGAATGTAGTTCCAGACCTCCGCGCAAGACGTCCCCTTGCAGCCGCGACCAGTCCGAGGCGAGCCGTCTGTCGGGACTGCGTCGTAGCTGTAATGGCGATCAGCTGTACACCGTCCCCGTCCGGCCACGCGGTGGAGGATCGAATTGGGCTCCGTGTCGCGTCTCCCGAAATCGAGAACATCGACTGCGGACATCAATGGACAACCCAGCCTGCGTCAGCATCCCCTCGCTAGACTCAACACCGCCAGCCCGGCTACGCAGTCGAATATCGAACCAGGCTCCGCATAGAGTCTCCTGAAATCGGGAGTTTTTCAAATGGCTGTGGGAGAATTCCCGCCCATTTGCCTGGCCGGCCATAAATAAAAGGGTACACGGAGCCTGAGCACTAGATCAGATCTGGCCCGAAATGCGGGTTTTCTCGCGTCTATGAGAGGGCCACTCGCAGAGCGAGGACTGGTTGGCTGGGGCGGGAGGATTCGAACCTCCGAATGGCGGAATCAAAATCCGTGAATGCTCTCCGACATGATCCGCCACATACCGACAGAAGCCCGAAAATGCTGATGTTTTATTGACTTGTCGGCGACGCGCTCCGACATTGGATGTCACGAATTCGAATCCTGGTGATACCCCGGTGATACCCGGAGCGGAGGAGGTCGTCGAGAAGTGCGCGGAAAAATCACGAAATCGGCTGTCGACAACCTCGCTTCGAAGGACAGCGCGGAAGTCGTCTTGTGGGATAGCGAAATCAAGGGCTTTGGCGTCAGAGCACGGCGCGGTGGAGCAAAGACGTACATTCTCCACTATCGAGCTGGCGCTGGACGTAATGCGCCGTTGCGTAAGCTCACAATCGGCAGACATGGGTCACCTTGGACGCCGCAGACGGCACGTGTCGAAGCCAAGCGACTTTTAGGACTGGTAGCATCGGGCGAAGATCCAGCCCAGGCGCGGTCAGTCGAGCGTCGGGCCATGACCGTTGCTGAACTCAGTGACCTCTATCTGGCAGAAGGCGCGACACACAAAAAAGCTTCTACGCTCAAGGCAGATCGTGGCCGGATTACTCATCATATCAAGCCGCTCCTCGGCCGAAAATTGGTCGGGGAAATTATGCGGGCAGACATTGAGCGGATGCTGATCGACGTGAAGTCCGGAAGCACAGCCTCGTCACCGCCGAAAGACTCTAGGCGACCACCGGGAAGCCTGCCGAGTGGTGGAACAGGAGTCGCGGCCCAGTGTGTTGCGCTCGTTTCTACTCTGTTCACATTCGCGACTGCGCGTGGGTTGCGATCAGATAACCCGGCGAAGGGCATAAAGAAGCCGTCGGTCCGTAAAATGGAGCGTTTCCTTTCAGAGCAGGAGATTTCACGGCTAGCCCTAGCGTTGGAAGCCGAGACCGCGAAAACTGGCAATCCTTATCCGTCAGCGGCTATCAAGCTCCTACTGCTTACCGGTGCACGTCGCGGTGAGATCACAGGATTGCAATGGCAGAACGTGGATTTCGAGCGGAAATACCTTCGCTTGCCGGACAGCAAGACTGGAGCAAAAATAGTATTTCTCAATGAGCCAGCATTAAAAGTCATCCGGTCATTACCGCGTCTGACGAACAACCTGCACGTCATTCCCGGAACGCGTGATGGCGCCGCCTTCGTCGGAATTGACAAAATCTGGGGCCGGGTTCGTGCATCGGCCGGGCTGCACGATGTTCGACTTCATGATCTGCGGCATTCGTTTGCCTCAATAGGCGCAGGCGATGGTTTGAGCTTGCCAGTCATTGGTGCACTCCTAGGCCACAAACACGCAGCGACAACAGCACGGTATGCGCATCTCGCAGCCGATCCGTTACGAACTGCCAATGATGCCGTCGGTGCCAAAATCGACGCGGCAATGCGGATCGGGTTCACAGGCCAGGTGGTGCCGCCGATACGCAAGGGCGCTTAGCTCAGCGGGAGAGCGTTCCCTTCACACGGGAGAGGTCGTAGGTTCAATCCCTACAGCGCCCACCAGGTATATCAACAATTTAGCGCAATGTGGTTTCAAGCGCGCCCACGTTTCGCCCATGAAACGGATTGGAGTGAGCAACGCGGGCGCCTTTGTTGGATTCACGCGCGCTAGACCCACGTCAGCTTGCGTCGAGCGGAAACGTCAATAGGGATTTGGAGTGCCGGGCCAGACATTTCCTAGCACCGCAAATGCAACATGAGCTATTCCGGTTGCGAGCACTGATTTCTGCGGCGTCACCGTGCTCGGTAATCAGTGCCGCCTTCTGCGCTTCGATGTCGTCTGGAAGTGCGCCAAGGCGAGAATCCATGCCAAGATAGAATCACAAATCCTGGCCGCCGACTCCTATTCGTTTTATGGTCGGCCATACAGGAGGCGTGATCGGTTCCGCGTGCGCTACTGCGGTGCCCGGCGCACTGTGGGCACTTGAGTTCAAGACGTTAGCTGCCGAGCACGTGCTCAAGCACTTTTTCTGTCAGGCGCGCAAACCCGGGAGAACCTCTATTCCGCGGACGCGCAAGGCTAACGTTCCAGTCGGCGCCAATACGACCGTCTTCAATGAGAATCACATGATCTGCAAGGGCAATTGCCTCGTCAACATCATGTGTTACCAACACCACGGTAAACGGAGACTTTAGCCAGATGGACTCGATGAGGCCGCCGCGGCGAATGTCCGAGGCGGCGCCGCAATCTGCATCGTTGCTATCGGCGACTGAGGGACCGATACTACCCACGTCTGTAAGCGAGGGCGCGTTCATGCCCACCCCCAACGAATACCACAAGTTGCCCGAAGCACTTTCCCGCTTGGCCAGCGAGGCTAAGACCGAGACGGATCGCTTAGCGTGTCTCGATCTTGCCCGTACTTGGCTCGAAGCCGCGCCGCGCCAAGACGAAATGATTCCCGAGCAGATCGCCGAGACGCAGGAGCGTGCTTGGAAACCGAAGCCTGAAACGCCAAGATCTAAAATTCGTCTGGGATGGCGGCAGCGGGTATCAAGGTTCTTTCGCTAGTATCGATGGCACCGCCGACGAGCTTTCGCACTGAAAGTCGGAAGTGGTTGTTATTGATTGTTGCCCCAATCCGCCGAGGCGAAGCTCCACCCAGACCAAATCCGCCGTGCGAATACAGGCAAACCCGAACCGGGATCGGCTCCTGTTGCGCTTCGAGTGATTTCAAATCGGTGACATAAAATGCCTGCATTCGCGCGATACATCGGGATCGACTATTCGGGCGCTGAGACGCCGACAGCAAGCCTCAAAGGGCTGCGCGTCTATATGGCGGATCGATCATTGCCTCCCATCGAGGTGATGCCGCCACCGAGCCCACGCAAATACTGGACGAGGCGCGGAATTGCCGAGTGGCTCGTCGAGCAACTTGCGGAAGACGTTCCTACGATTGTCGGCATCGACCATGGCTTTTGCTTTCCACTTCGCTATTTCGAGAAACACGGCCTCAAGCCTGACTGGCCCACCTTCCTCGATGATTTTCAGCGCCACTGGCCGACCGATGAAAACATTTACGTCGAATTCGTCCGCGTTGGCGCGGTGGGAAGCGGAGCCGCTCGCATGGGCAATACCCGCTGGCGGCGATTGACCGAGGAGCGCGCAGGCGGTGCGAAATCGGTATTCCATTTCGACGTGCAGGGGTCGGTGGCGAAATCCACTCACGCGGGGATTCCGTGGCTCCGCTTCATCCGCCACCGGCTAGGCGAGCGCGTGCATTTCTGGCCGTTCGACGGTTGGGACTTACCGGCTGGCCTTTCAGCCATAGCCGAGGTCTATCCGGCGCTGTGGAGCCGCAGCTTCGTAAGCGCGGATCGGACGGGCGACCAGCACGACGCTTACAGCATTGCCGCCTGGCTCTCCCGCGCCGACCAGGATGGTAGCCTCGCCACGTTCCTCAAGCCCGACCTGACGCCGCCCGAACGCGCCGTCGCGCAGGTCGAGGGATGGATATTGGGAGTGGCGTAACGCAGAGAACTAAGGAAAGTCGGCTCAACTGCTTTATCAACATGGCCAATCTTTCAGGGAACCATGGATGGTAGGACGAATTTACTCGCGTGAGATATCACATTAATGGCCGCCGCTGGTAGATCGGCACGCTCTTTCAATTCCCGCCCCTCCATACTCGGCACTAATCTTGCTTAGAGTTGTTCGCGTTAAATCCGCGTTCAAACAGTCAAAGGAGACAGCACCATGACACTCTTAATTGGGGTTATCGCGTTGCTCGTGCTTCCGTTGGCTCTGGGTCCTTGCATATTGTGTAGGGATGGCTGGCGTAGCTCCAGTCCTGGCGGCCAGGTACATGCTCGTGGCACGGCGGAATTGATTCAGACTAGTCGTGCCGGAAGCCGCCAAAATCTGGCGGCTTCCTCCACTCCATGGTGCCACCTAACGGTAGAGGCCCGCAAACGATTCCACTATGTCCTCAACCGCCTTCGCGAGGTCTATTAGCGCGGGGACAATCTCTTGACCGGCCCGCGCGAGCCGAGCCGCCGAAGTGGAAATCTGTTCCGCCTAGATTAATTACTTTGGCACTGTAAAAATAGCGAGCCGTAGTTTCCCAAAATTGTAAGTGTTTTTCAGAGTACCGACGAAATACCGTCTCTGTCCCTTCGTCGCCAAAAGTCTCCAATTTGTACCTTTTGTCATTTTCCCATTCGGGCGCGCCTTTCGAAGTTTTTGCCCGTTGAAAGTGATGTTATCCGCCATGATTGCCCTCCCACTGAGATACAACCAACTTAGCACAGAGCACTTCAGATGGAAGAGCGGGGCTAGCCGTGTGGACGGACTTTATCAAGATCAAGCCGCGAGAGCGAGCGCGACGAACGCGCCGTAATTCCTCTCCGTCATTTCGCATCGAAGCGCGATACGCTTGAAGCGCTTGATTGCGCACCTCGCGGCTATCAATTCGCTGTGAATTCGGGCGAATGTTTGCGGTGCGGAGTTGGTGCCCAGAAAACGCTAAGTTATCGAAAAGCCGGGTTAGCTCAGCGGTAGAGCAGCGGTTTTGTAAACCTCGTTAAGCGCTGCCACCCCCTGCCCTCGCGTGTTGTTTCGTGCGATTTGATTGGGCTATTCCGCCTTCTGCCGCTGGGGCCATCCTCGCTAATCCTGCTCCGTCCCGAGCAATGGGTGGCAAAGTCGGTGGCAACTTTTGGGGCCGAAGAAGCAGTTAGTAACCGGGAGTTCTAATCACTCAGGGCGCGTCAGTTGGCTCAATGCATCAGCGCAAAAATTCCAGCAATGGATGCGATTACAAGATTTGCTGCTGCACTGAAAAGGGTGCGAATTTCATCGCGCCATACCCACCAAGCAACTGCAGACCAAAATCCCGCTACTGTGGCAGTAAAAAGGACAATAACTTTCACCGCGCTGATCGTCCCCTTTGTGTTTTTTTCTATCGCGCGGAGGCAACTATAAACTGCGTTTTGCTTTGAGTTTTCTTGGTCGAGGTGATCGCTGATACGTAACATCAGCCTATGTAACTCCTCGAAAGGCGTCCACTGATCGCTTTTGCGCTTTAGATTTTCGAGAGCCACACGAATCTCATCTCTTAAGCTTTCAGAGACTTCAGCATTGACTAAGCTGCGTTCAGCAGCGTCTACTTTCGCCGGAAGCATTTCATTAACGCGAACGAGTTCCATGGAGGCACTCCTACTCGGGGAACGCTAAGACCGTCTGATCCGCCGTAGATGCTGGCTACCGCCGCATGCGCGATGCCGCATACAGAAAACGGTAGCGCCGCTGCAATTTCACTTCACCCCCATATCGTGAAGCGTCGCTACCATTACTCTCTGATTATGTGGCAGAAATCCGGCGGCTCACGGTTGCCGAACGCATCTCGAAGGATCGTGCGTTGAACAATCGACCGAAGAGCCCTCAATAAGTCCTTTGGCCTGGGCCTCGAACGGAACCGCCACTAAGAACACCCTCCTCCATCATCATAACTGTTTGGCGGTTCCGGCTTGGGCACAGGGCTGGAGTTTATCGTTTGGGGGGCGCATTATATCGGCCCTGAGTGCGGAGGCGACCATGCCTCTTACAGGACCAATCCCGGAAGGCCGCAGCTTCTTTTGCCCGCACTGTGGGGCGCTTTATGCGGTGACGTATTCGCGGCAGGCCATCAGTGACAGCAACACCGCAAAATGTGTTGTCTGCGGAAAACTCATGGCCGAGTGGAATTCAACCGACGTTCCCACCTATAAACTCGTTCATCGACCTGAAGATGCCTAACCCCCCGCGCGTAACAGAACGTCGATTTGTTCTCGCAGATTTCACATACATGGACCGCTCAGGCTTCCTTCGACTTTATGAAGCAGGCCGCTCATATCGCTTATCACGCGCCGTCGCCCACGCTGCGAGCAAGCGCGAACTCATCGCAAAACAGCGCCCGGCGGACTGGATGCCGCCGAACATGTTTCAGTTTCCAATGGTGCTAACGAAGGCTGAGGTGATCGAGGCGGAGGAAGAATTGAGGGCGCTGCAACGTCATGCATTTGCGGTAGTTGATCCCGACGTAGAAACCTAGAATGCGGAATTCAGTGACCGCGCCGCTTCGGCCCTGCCCGCCTTGCAACAATATCCATGAACACCGAACGCGCGTCGGCCTTCAGTGCCTCAACAATGCCCAACAGTTCCAGCACATCTACCGCCGCTGGCCTCGTTCATAGTTTGAAACGAAGGATTGAGGCTTTCGAAGCAGCTTCGCCAACTGCTTTTGTGTCAGCCCGGCGCGGTCACGCGCAACATGCGCCAGGCGCTCGAACGCACCTACACCGCCACGCCGGACCCGAAATGGGTCGTCGCCGTCGGCGGTTGCGCGGTGGACGGCGGCATTTTCGCCGGCAGCTACGCCGTTGTCGGCGGCGTCAGCGCCGTCGTGCCGGTCGATCTGCACATCGCCGGCTGCCCGCCGAACCCGCTGCAATTGCTCAAAGGCCTCATCAGCCTGCTTGAGCCCCGGCCATAACCCGTTAACGCCTCGTTACCAAGAATTCTTCGGGAATCAGAGGGATAAAGTGTCTACCCCTCCGAACTCGGTTGATTGATTTCTTTGGGATTCTGACACTGGTGTCTAACCTTGCAACGGATTGCGATGGAGTGTTCCAAGGCAACTGTTCGCCGGTATCATCAAGGGCAATGAGTGACGAACAGCCGCGAACGGATGCAAGCAAGCGCCGTGCGCGCCGCTTCGAGGAGCGCACGATGAGCGGATTACTCACAGGGCATGACGTACGATATTTCCGAGATTTTCGTCCACCCGGCGCGCTGCCGCCCAAAAGCTCGGCAGCCTAGCTGCAACGAGTTTCTCAAGCTGCCCCGCACCCTCGCTGCCTAACGTTCGTTCAAGGCTGGCTCTATATTCCGGAATACTTTTCCATTCCGATACCGTCGCTGCAGTAATTTCGACGTGATACTGGAAGCCATACGCATGCTTGCCCCAGCATATCGCCTGAGCTTGAGACGCCGCGTTGGAGGCCAGAATCCGGCTTCCTGCCGGGATCCGCGAAACCTCTGCACCGTGCCATTGAAGAGCTTCTATCTTCCGAGGATGGCCAGCCAGTAACGGGTCACTCCAGCCTGCGGGAGTCAACTCGATCCCCACCACACCGACCTCGGGACAGACCATCGGCGTCACGCTGCCCCCAAGGGCGTCGGCCAAGAGTTGATGGCCAAGACAAATGCCGAGAAATGGTCGTCCAAGATCTTTGACCCAGCGGCAAATGGCCGCCTTCTCGGCAACGAGCCAGGGGTGCTCGCTTTCCTGCCACACGTCCATCGGCCCACCCATCACGACCATCAGATCGAAGGCATCTAGCTCGGGTATAGGCTCTCCGGCGTCAAGCTCCACTGGACGCCAAGGGTGACCTTGCTGAGCCCAAAACTCTCGAAACACGCCGGGGTGCTCGATGTCCACATGCTGGAAAACCACAATGCGCATTATTCCTCCAGTCGACTCGCCAGACTAAATCAATTTAAACGTCTCTCAATGTAGCCAACTACACCCGCAATTGAGCATCCAAAACTATCAGGTTGAAAAAGGCATCTCGGCACGCCGCATCGAGAGTGGAATGGAGCAGACAACGCACGGGCAATTATGAGCCATCGTTGCTCATCACAATGATTGCGTGGTCGCCTTGTTACGTAGCTCGATCCTGCCAAAAACTCTCTGTATTATCGGCTGTAACTCACCGACAATCCCACCGCGAAATGTCATTACGATCACCGCGAAGATCACCCCCTCGACGATTGTCACGACACCTCCAAGGCTTGCGAAATAATTCTGAATCGAAAGGACAAGGAAGGCACCAACGACGGGTCCAAAGAATGTTCCGAGGCCGCCAAGAAGCGTCATCAGTATGACTTCTCCATTGACGTGCCATTGCACGTTCTCCAGGCTTGCAAAGCCGAGAGCCAGTGCTAGAAGGCTTCCGCCGAGCCCTGAGAACGCGCCCGACATTACAAATGTAATGATTTTTATGTGGTCGACGTCATAGCCGAGCGATACAGCCCGGACCTCATTGCCCTTCATAGCCCGCAGGACTTGCCCGAATGGAGAGTTGATAATTCGAGCGATCAGCAGTAAGGCAAGCACGAATACACCAAGGACAAAATAATACATGCTGAAGGGATCGCTAAGATCCACGACGCCCAGCAGGTAGCCGCGCGGGATACCCTGCAGCCCGTCCTCCCCTCCCGTGAAAGGCGCCTGCACAGAGATGAAATAAATCATCTGCGACAACGCAAACGTGATCATCGCCAAGTAGATACCTCGTTGGCGAGTGGCGAGAAGACCATACAGAAATCCCAATAATCCCGAGGCAGCGACACCGCACAAGATCGCTATTTCAGTCGGCAAATGCCATACCTTTGCGGCGTATCCACATACGTACGCAGCACTACCGAACAGCGCAGCATGTCCAAACGACAAAATCCCGGAATATCCGAGCAGCAAATTAAATGCGCAGGCGAACAAGGCAAGTGAGATAGCCTCCATCAGAAATACGGGATAGACGAAGAACGGCAGACTGATCGCGACTGCAATCGTGCAGATCCACAGGCTGGCTCTGGAAAGGGTCATGTCAGTAGTTTCGCCTGCCGAACAGACCCTGCGGCCTCAGCAACAATACGATCACCATCAGGACGAACACGACGGTGTTGCTCGCCGGCGGATAAACTAGTTTCGTCACGCCCTCAAGTATCCCAACCATGAAGCCGGTGGCCACCGCGCCGAAGATGGATCCCAATCCACCGATCACAACGACGGCGAAGACGACAGGTATAATATTCGAACCCATGATGGAGCTGACCTGATAAATCGGAGCGGCGAGAACGCCCGCAAAAGCGGCCAGCATCACTCCCCCAACATACGTCATCGTTATCAGATTGGGGACTCGAATTCCGAACGCCCGGACCAGCATGGGATTCTCAGTCGCGGCGCGCAGATAAGCTCCCAGTCTTGTCCGCTCGATGACTAGCCAGGTAAACAGGCAAATCCCGATCGATGCCCCGAGAACCCATGCCCGGTACATCGGCAAATACATGAAACCGAGATCAAAGCCGCCACGTAGACTGTCAGGTATCTCATAGGGTTGCCCGGATACGCCGTACTCTTCTCGAAACACCCCCTCGATGATAAGCGACAGGGCAAACGTCAAAAGCAGTCCGTAGAGATGGTCGAGACTGTATAGGTGGCGCAATAGCAGCCGCTCAATGACCAGCCCCAGTGCGCCAACCAGGATGGGCGCCAATACCAAAGCGTACCAGTAGCCAAGGCCAAAATATTGCAGCAACATCCATGCGAAGAATCCACCCATCATATATTGCGCGCCGTGCGCAAAATTGATGATATTCAGCACTCCGAATATCAGTGCCAAACCCAGGCTCATAGTGGCGTAAAACGCGCCATTAATGATCCCCAGCATGAGCTGGCCCAAGAGAACCGGGAGCGGAATTCCGAACATATCGGCGGCCGGTCCTCTCGGGTGTCGCTGCCGTGGGCTAGTGAGTCACGAGAGGACAGCCGCCTTCTTGTAGCGGACGGAATGCCTGGTCGCCCGGTATTGTGCGGAGGATCTTGTAGTAGTCCCACGGAGCCTTCGACTTTGCGGGAGATTTTACCTGGACAAGATACATGTCGTGCACCATGCGACCATCGGGTCTGAGCTTGCCGTTCTTGGCGAAAAAGTCATTTACCGGTGTCTCTTGCATTTTTTTCATGACCGTCAAAGGATCCTTCGTGCCACTAGCTTGCACTGCCTTCAGGTAATGCATCACGGCAGAATATACACCGGCTTGCGTCATGGTGGGCATCGCGTGCCTTCGCTCGAAGAACCTCTTCGACCATGCTCGCGTCGCATCATCGAGGTCCCAGTAAAACCCTGTGGTCAGAATGGTTCCTTGCGCGGCACCGAGGCCGAGGCTGTGAACGTCCGAAATAAACATAAGCAGGGCCGCCAATCGTTTTCCTGATTTAGCGAAGTTGAATTCGCGCGCCTGCTTAATGGCATTGATCGTGTCACCACCAGCATTTGCCAAAGCTACGACGTCCGCATTCGAGCCTTCTGCGCTCAATAGAAACGAAGAGAAGTCTTGATTTGGAAACGGGGCAAGTGCCGAACCGACAACCTGACCGCCGGCAGCGGTCACGAATTTTGTTGTGTCAGCCTGCAGCTGATGGCCAAAGGCATAGTCGGCCGTGATGAAGTACCACTTCTTTGCGCCCTGTTGGATTAGTGCGCGGGCAGTACCGGCTCCCAGCGAATATGTATCGTAAGTCCATTGTGCTGCGTAGGGCGAGCATTTGTCACCCGTCAGTGCCGACGTCGCGCCGGTAGACACTAAAAACAGCCTTTTCTTTTGTGTCGCGATCGCCTGTACCGCCAGCGCCGCCGCGGAATTGGGCATATCGACAATGACGTCAACATTATCGGCGTCATACCATTGATTGGCGATATTGGCGGCGACATCGGCCTTATTCTGCATGTCGGCAGTTACAAATTGGATTGGTTGGCCAAGAACCTTACCACCAAAATCCTCAATCGCCATGCGGGCCGCTTCGACGCCGCCGAGGCCGGATAGATCGGCATAGATGCTCGATTGATCGTTCATGACGCCAATCTTTACCGGTCCTCCTTGAGCGCAGACTCCCCCGCAAGAGAGCAACAAGGCTGCGAGCGTCAAATGCCATTTCAAACCTTTCATGATACCCTCCGTGCTCATTAGAGCGGTTAGAGTCCCAGGTATTGCCGTAGTCTCATCGGACTTTGCAGCGCATTCCCGTTAGAGATGCCGTCGATGACTTTGCCATTTTCAACCAGGTAATGCCAATCCGAGATTGTCGATGCAAATCTAAAATTCTGTTCGACCAGCAAGATCGTGAAGCCTCGCGCCTTTAGCTCTCTCAGCGCGCGTCCGATTTGCTGAACAATCCGCGGGGCAAGTCCTTCGGTGGGTTCGTCGAGCATTAATAGACGGGCGCCGGTGCGCAAAATTCTTGCAATCGCCAACATCTGCTGTTCGCCGCCTGAGAGCTTTGATCCCGACGCTGCAAGCCGCTCTTTGATATTTGGAAACAGTTCGTAGATCTCATCTAGCTGCATGCCGCCGGGCTTGATGACCGGTGGAAGAAGTAGATTTTCTTCGACCGAAAGTGAAGAGAATATTCCCCTGTCATCTGGGCAATAGCCGATTCCAAAACGCGCCATCTCCTCCGCCTGTCGACCAACAAGCTCTATATCCTTCAATAATATCGATCCCCTTCGATCGGCAACTAACCCCATGATAGCCTTAAGCGTCGTCGTCTTGCCCGCGCCGTTGCGTCCAAGCAGACTTACCACTTCACCATCGTTGATGAAGAAATTCATTCCGTGCAGAATGTGCGAGTCACCATAGCGGGCATGGAGATCTGCCACCGTCAGGCAACGCACTCCGCCGTCATTGCGTTCAGACATCGCCGGTACCCATGTAGGCTTCGATGACGTCCGGATTCTGCGACACCTCGGAGTATTTGCCCGATGCAAGTATCTCACCTCGCTGGAGCACCGTTATTTCGTCCGAAAGATCGGCAACAACACCCAGATTGTGCTCGACAAGAACGATTGTGCGGCTCTTTGCTACTTGCTTGATGAGATCCGTAATGCGCCCAGTCTCGGCAGCGGCCAGGCCGGCCATGGGCTCGTCAAGCAGCAATACCTTGGGTTTGAGCGCCAATGTTGTCGCGAGTTCAAGCGCCCTCTTGCCTCCATAGGCGAGTTCGCCAGCCTGCCGATCCGCGAATTCTTCTAGCCCCACTTCGGCCAAGGAACTCACGCGCTGCATTATCCAGCTCATGGATCAGTTGCCGCGAACGCCAAAAGTTGTACGCTGGACAGTATTCTCGTTGCAACGCGATACGAACATTCTCCAGTACAGTCATGTTCGCGAAGATAGCAGAGATCTGAAAGGAGCGAGCGACACCAGCCCGAGCCAACTTTGCGGGACGCATATTCGTGATGTCCCTCCCGTTGAACAAAATCTCGCCGCTGGTCGGCTTCAAAAACTTGGAGAGCAGATTGAACAAGGTTGTCTTACCGGCTCCATTGGGACCGATCAGGGAGTGAATTATCCCCTCCCTGATCCGCAGGCTGACGTTGTTGACAGCAACGAAGCCGCCGAATGATTTCGACACAGACCTGGTCTCTAGGATAGCAGTGCTCATGAGACCAAATTTCGCGCGATGAAATTGTGGCGCGGGCTTGCTCGCGGCAAACCAATCAGCGGACATCCGCGCCAACTACTCAGTTTGGCCCTTCTCAATGGAGGACATTTATTGGCATGCTTTCTCCTGTCCGAATGCTCACCAGCACGCGAATTGTGACAATCTCCGTGCCATTGATCCGCTGCCTCCTCGAGACAGAGCAGGTTGTTGCATGCGATTTGCCGTGCCACAGTCAATAGGCGGAAGGCTCCGTCGCATCCGTAACGGCGAATTGGTATGCGGCCATGTCGTCGCCGTTCAAATGAAACCGACAATTCGGCCCGAACGGATCTCCTGGATAGCCGGTCGCGATTTGCTGTACTGCTTGGTGCCATGACGGCTCAACTTTACGGATCAGGCTGATTTCGCACCCAAGAGATCTCGGCGCGCTTCCAGAAGATGCGAGGTTATCAACTCAGCCGCCACATCGGCGTCACGTCGGTTCACGGCCTCATAAATCAACCGATGTGAGATGTTGTATTCGACGATGCGTTTCAATACGAGGATCTTGTCCTTCATTTTATTCCACTGCGCGTGACCCCTGACATCATTAATGCGCCGATACATCCAGACGATCAGTGGATTGTGTGTCGCGATCGCCAGCCCCAGGTGAAAGCTCTGATCTGCCTGGCTGAAACTGTCATGATCGTTCTGCGAGGCCTCTAGCTGGTCAAGCAGATCGGCCAAAGCACCTAGATCGCGCGCTGTTCCATGAAGGACCGCCAGGCGGACGATATGCGGCTCGAGCGCGAGCCGCACTTCTATCAACTCCAGAGGACTTGTGATCTCGGCAATTTCCTCGTCGGCCCGCGCACCATCGTAAGCGACGAATGTTCCGCTTCCGATTTTCCGGGTTATGAGTTTCTGCTTTTCAAGAACGCGAAGAGCATTGCGTACAGCCGTCCGTGAAGCACCGAACTTGCGGGCAATCTCTCGTTCCGGTGGTATTTGATCCCCCGATGCGTAGGTATCGCTCATGATCGCGCGGCGAATCTGGCCGGCAATCGCGCTTGAGCCCCGCGGACTCGGCCTCAGATCTGGTGACGTCGCTCCCCGGTCGGTGGAGATTACTCTGTCACCGTTGCGTTTGCTTGGGTTTGGCCCCCTTGACGGAGCCCTGCCCGACTTCATCGTTTCCACCGTCTGCCTATCAGCTCGCCTATCTCATCTCGAAATCTCTCGGTAGATCGACACCGTCCAGCGCAACCACTCGCGACGGCGCCCCATCCAAGCCTTCCAATTTCAGCGGCAGCGCGATAATTGCACATCGCGGTCGCTCGATCTTTGCCAAGTTGATCACGTATTCGATATTGAAAATTTCGTTGCCGAGAATCTTATGGTGGACAACACATTCCTCCCCGCGAAATCCCTGATTGCGGACGACATATTCTTCCGCAAAATCATAGACAATGGCCTTGACTTTACGTTCGACCAGCCAGTCGCCTGCATCCGGCGTAAGGTAAGGACCCTTCTTCCAAAACGCATCCGTTCCCCAATGCTTGTCGCTCCAGCCGGTGCGAAGAATGGCGATATCGTTGCTCACCACATGTCGCCCGCGATCCTCAAGTACCCTGCTTGTAATTTTTCCATCTTGATCGAAATCCGAAAGATCGATAACGGCGGCAGGACCCATGATCCGATTCAACGGAACCTGATCGATTGGAATGCCGTCACAAATAAAGTGATTGGGTGCGTCGACGTGCGTTCCGTAGTGGCAAAACATACAAAACGACGATCCTTGCCAATTCACGTCCTCATAAGTGTAAGGCGTTGTAAATTCGACCTTGAGTCCAAGGCGACCGTCACCATGCCGAACTGTGACCGACAGATCGTGCATCACCGTCATAGTGAAGTCCTTTTCCTGGTTCCGAGTTTTTTTACTTTGAGCAATTACTTAAAGCGGCTTCCATCCGCTTTCGACCGAGCTTCCGTTTCGTTGATCCGACCGGTCGCTACCGGTCAACGCTTGTCGTAGACGTCCTTAAGCGCATCCAAGGGGTTTCGTTGAGACATCTGAAACTTGACCAATAGCTCACGAGCAACCATGTCGCGATCCTGCTGACCTTCGGGCAGTACGATGGTGTCGGGGACAGTCACCCAGCCATTGAGATTGCGATCAAACACTGCGGCTCTTCCCTCTTCATAACCGAGGTGAATATCCTCCAGCCAATTAAGATCATCCCAACCCATCATCTCGATGTACTTTTGCAAAAACGGCGTCAGCCGCGAATAATCTGGCAGTAGATTCACGTCGTATCGATAGCCGATATGCTGCCCGGTCTGCTTTTCGTGTTCATCGGCGCGATCGTCGTTCCGTGCCGATGGCTCGCCATTTTCTATTTCCATGCCACGCTACCTCAATAGCGATTCATGTCGGGTCGCCCGACAGTGTGCTGTGAACCAGCAAGCGGAACCATTGCTAGGGCCGATGCTTCCATGGTCAACGCTGCAAGGTCTTCAGGTTCAAGGCTGTGAACGTTGGTCTTTCCGCACGCGCGGGCCATCATCTGGCATTCCAACGTCAGTGCGTGCAGGAAATTGTACACACGCTCCGCTGCCTCATCCGGATTGAGACGTTTTCGCAGCTCCGGATCCTGGGTCGCGACGCCGACCGGACATCGTCCGGTGTGACAGTGATAGCAGTAGCCAGCAGGAACGCCGATGGTCCCCTCATAATCCGCCTCAGGGATGTCTTTGTTGCAGTTTAAAGCAATGAGAGCCGCGGTTCCGATCGCCACCGCATCAGCGCCAAGAGCGAGCGCCTTGGCAATGTCGGCGCCGTTGCGAATACCGCCTGCATATACCAAGCTGATCTCGCCGGTCTTGCCGACGTCATCGAGCGCCTTGCGAGCCTGGCGAACCGCGGCGATCCCTGGGATGCCGGTTTCCTCGGTCGCAATGTGCGGACCGGCTCCCGTCGAACCTTCCATGCCATCTATGTAGATCGAATCCGGCCCGCATTTGGCGGCCATTCTAACGTCGTCATAGACGCGAGCTGCACCGAGCTTCAGCTGGATCGGGATCTCCCCGTTGGTAGCTTCACGAAGCTCATTGATCTTGAGCGCTAGATCGTCCGGACCGAGCCAATCGGGATGGCGCGCCGGAGAGCGCTGGTCGATGCCGGCGGGCAGCGACCGCATTTCCGCGACCTGATCGGTCACCTTCTGGCCCATGAGGTGCCCGCCAAGACCGACCTTGCAACCTTGCCCGATAAAAATCTCACAGGCATCCGCCAAGCGTAGATGGTGAGGATTGAAGCCGTAACGAGATTGAATGCATTGATAGAACCAGCGCTCCGAAAAACGCCGCTCGTCGGGAATCATGCCGCCTTCGCCCGAGCAGGTAGCGCTCCCCGCCATGGTGGCGCCGCGCGCCAAGGCGACTTTCGCTTCGTACGAGAGCGCGCCGAAGCTCATGCCGGTAATATAAACCGGAATCTCGAGCTCCATTGGCCTTTTCGCGCGCGGGCCGATGATCGTTTTGGTTTCGCACTTTTCACGATATCCCTCAATGACGAAACGCGTCAGTGTGCCGGGAAGAAATGTCAGATCATCCCAACTCGGAATCTTCTTAAAAAGGGCCATCCCACGCATGCGGTAGCGCCCAAGCTGCGCCTTAATATGAATGTCGTCGATGACGGTAGGCGTGAACAGGAAATTCTGGCCGAGAATGCTTCGATTGCGTTCCGACCGAGAATCGCTGTTGCGCAGCCCGGTTTCAAGCGAACGATTGTCCGTCATTTCGTCCAAGTCGGCCTCCTGGTGATCAAAGAACGATCTTTTTTTCCGCGGGCTCGAGATTATCGTAGTTCCACAATTGTTTGCCCGATACGATCTTACGCATGTTGGCGATGCCGCGCGGCGCGTCGAGACCATAGTTCTTGAGCTTGCGGCTGAGCCAAGCGACATCATGATCAGTCATTTCGGCGTCAACGGCATCGACACCGAGTGATTGAACCCTACCAGCCACATAGATGATGCCGTCATACATCGAATCGCCGAGATTCTTGCCTGCGTCGCCGAGAACGATCATGCGGCCTCGTTGCATCATGAACGCAGAAAACGCCCCAGTCCGGCCGCCCACGATGATCGTTCCTCCTTTTTGATCGATTCCAGTCCGACCGCCCACATCGCCCATGCAAACCAGGTCGCCGCCGCGAATAGCGGCGCCGAAGCACGAGCCGGCATTTTTCTCGATTAGCACGGTGCCGGCGAGCATGTTTTCGCCGCACGACCAACCAACGCGGCCCTTTACGCGCACATTCGGTCCGTCGATCAGGCCGCATCCGAAGTATCCCAAACTGCCCTCGAAATACAGTTGCAGACGGTTAAGGATGCCAACGCCAAGCGAATGCTTTGCCATTGGATTGTGGACAACGACTGTGCCGTTACCTTCACTCATAAGCTGGCGAATTCTTGCGTTTATCTCCGTGGTCGAAAGCGCGGTGGCATCGAACTCGGCTCGTTTGTTGAAATCCACGGAAAACGCGTGGGGGTACAGAAAATTCTCCTCCTCAGTCGCAGAGAAAAAGTGCTCCATTGAGCGACCAGAAAGGGGTTCCGCGTTGAGGCCCATGATTTGGGACTTTGACTGGACCTTCAGGCTTGCCATACGCGGACCTCCCCATCGTATGGATCGCATGTTTCGATTTCTTGCGGAAAAATACTTCGGATTGCTCCCTCCTCGGAAGCGAGCGCAATGAGATCCTTGCTCTCGTAGAGCACCATTGGTTTTGCTGCCATCGTGTCCTTGGCCATGCCAAGCTGGTTCCCAGTGGCGACCAGATAAGTAAAGACGCCATCGAGCTCGCTGACCGAACGCTCCATCGCCTCTTGCAGACTTGATTTGCGGTCTAGCTGATCGGCCAAATATACCGCAATGAATTCGGAGTCACAGTTCGAAACAAAGCGGTGGCCACGCCTTTCCAGACCACGTCGCAATGTCCAATAGTTGGTTAATTGGCCATTATGCACGACCGAGACATCTTGAAACGGATATGCCCAGTATGGATGGGCGGAGCGAATGTCGACGTCTGATTCGGTGGCCATGCGCGTATGACCGATCGCATGCGTTCCGTTGAACGAAGCCAGGCCATAATGGCCGGCCACCTCGTTGGCGTCTCCCAAGTCTTTGATCAACTCCAGGCCCTGGCCAATTGAAAGTATCTCAACGCCCTCAACGTCCTCCACATAATCCGCTAGTTTTCGCAAGTCCCCCTTGAACGAGAATCGGTACTGGTGAGCATAGTCGGTTGCAGAATGATCGCTCGCGACCTCAGCCCCTAGCGTATCCAGTCTGTGCTCGACCTCGCGTTTTCTGTCGTTGATCTTTTCGCGCATCGAATAGCCAGACTTAATGTCGTCCCGCTCGGCGAATTTGATGCGCATGACAATTTGATCACCCTGAGGCTCGCCGTAAAGCGCAAAACCTGTCGAATCGGGCCCTCGATGCTTCATCGCCTGAAGCATCGACACCATCTCGCTTCCGATGTTGCCTCTCCCACCGCGATGAATAAGACCTGCGATGCCGCACATGATGCGATTCCTCCCTAGGGCAAGTAGTCGATGTAAGTGCGCAAATCCCACTCCGTGCACGTAGCCATGAAGCGGGCCCATTCATCGTATTTGTAGTGATTGAAAACACGCAGCATGTCGCCCGGCAGAGCCGCCTTTATCACTTCATCTTCGTTCAGCGCGTCCAGCGCCATACCGAGATTCATCGGCAGTTTTTTGACTGTCTTGCCCGCGTCAATTGCGTGATAGATGTTGCGCTGTTCTGGTTCACCAGGATCGAGATTACGAGTAATGCCGTCATCGAAGGCTTTCAGGATGGCCGAGGCCATCAGGTATGGATTGACCATCGAATCGACTGCTCGATACTCGAATCGTCCCGGAGCCGACACGCGTAACCCGCAAGTGCGATTCTGGAATCCCCAGTCGCGATAGACCGGCGCCCAGAAGCCTGTGTCCCACATTCGGCGGTAGGAGTTCACAGTTGAGCACCCTATCGCCGTAAGCGCATCAAGATGTTCGATGATGCCGCCGATCGACTGCAGCCCGATCTTGCCTGGCTTGGGTGAGTCGCTGTTTTTGGCCGGCAGAAACGTATTTTCGCCCCCCCTGCGATAGGCGCACACTTCAGTCATGCCCGGAAATTTGTCGTAGTCGAACGTCAGCACTTCATCCTTGCCACCGTACCACAGCGACAGATTCTGATGGCAGCCCGATGCGGACACGCCCATGAATGGTTTCGACATGAAGCATGCGATGAGATTGTTTTCACGTGCAACCTGCGCGCAGATCTGCCGGTACGTGCTAAGCCGGTCGCATGTCCGCAGAGCGTCGTCGAAAGTGAAATTCAATTCGAGCTGACCCGGTGCGTCCTCGTGATCTCCCTGGATCATGTCGAGGCCCATGGCTCGGGCATATTCGATCACCTTGAGAAAGACCGGTCGCAATACCTCGAACTGGTCGATATGATAGCAGTAGGGCTTGGTGACGCCGCCGGACGGCTCGCCGTGCTCATCCTTCTTGAGCCACATCATCTCGGGCTCGCAGCCATGACGCAGATGCAAGCCATTGTGCTTTGCGCCGAACTCTTCGTGTATGCGCCGTAAGTTTCCCCGGCAATCCGATGTCAAAAAAGCTCCCGGGTTTTCCGGCTCCTCGCGATTGCGAAAGAGAGTGCAGAAAACGCGACCGACGCGTTTGTCCCAGGGCAATTGGCAAAAGGTCTCCGGATCGGGAATGCCGATCAGTTCTGAGGCTTCTGCGCCGTAGCCGATATACTCTCTGTTCCGATCGGTAAACAGGTTGGCAGTCGCGCCATAGACGAGCTGAAAGCCACGATCGGCAACCGTTTCCCAATGGTCCGCCGGCACACCCTTGCCGACGATGCGGCCCGTCACTGAAATAAATTGATAATAGATATACGTAATTCCGAGTTCTTTGATCTTCGCCCGCACTTCGCGAATCTTTTCTTTGCGGCCGTCTTGTTTTGTGTAGTTTTCCAGATCCGTCATCGTGCTAACTCCAGGGGAAAGGACTGTTTGACGTCGGATGCAGTTTCCCGGCCGCGAAACGCGATATTCGGAACGGCTCCAGTAGACGACTTCGAGCGCCGAGCAGTTCTTGAGCGACGAGCTTGCCAACGCCGATCATCTTGTAACCGTGATTTGAATTGGCGATCACGTACACGCTCTCACGGAACTGATCGAACACCGGAAAGCTATCCGGCGTGAAAGCGCCAATTCCGCCCGAAGGTTCGTCTTTCCATTGTTCGATTTTTCCTTCGTAGCGCTTGTGGCAGAAGGCTAAGGCAGAGCACCACATTTCGCGAAACGCAGCACCCGTATTGAACTCTTGCGATTGGGTGCCATAAGGATCGACCGCAACTTTCTCGGCGATCTTGTCAACGCGATATGGCATTGAGCCGCCCTGAATGCCATTAAAGTTGAAGTCCGGCTTGTAATAAATTCCCCACATCTTATCGGTAATCAGCTTGCCCGTGACGTCAGAGTAGAGTGGAGCGTCAGTGTCGACGTGAATGACCGGCGGCAACTCGCCGTCGTTCGTCAAACCAAGACGAGGATCGACGCCAAGTGTCCCCTCCTCCAAACACCAGTAAGTCCACATGGGTACGTCACGATGGAGCTTTCCATCTCCGTCGAGCACATCGATCTTGATCGGCAGGTCAAGCATTTTCCAGACTTCCGCGACCCATGGCCCCGCTCCGACGACGATCTTCTCGCAGGAGATTGGTCCATGGTTCGTTTCGACTCCAGTCACCGCACCAGAATTGGATCCGGTGCGAAAGCCCACAACCCTCACACCTTCCACAATGCGCACGCCAAGTCCGCGAGCTTTGTTGGCCAACCCCTCCATCGACGCCCGGTTGTTGGCGTAGCCGCCCTTCTTCTCATGCAAAACTGACGTAATGCCTTTTGCCTGCCAGTCGGCAAAAAGCCCCTTCATGTATTTGTCGCTCGCAGTTGCACCCTCGATGAACTCGGAATTGTAACCAATATCGTGTTGCTGCTGTGCAATAGAAGCAACATCTGCATACATCGCTTGCGGACTGAGTTGAATGTAACCGACGGGATGGTAATGGTACGCGGCAGGATCGCTTTCCCAGACCGCTACACATTCAGCCATAAGTTCGCGCATCGCCGGCTGAAAATAATTATTTCTCACCACACCGCAGGCGATGCCCGACGCGCCTGCGGCAACTCCCGTCTTATCGATGACCAAGATATCCTGAGCACTGCCCTTGCCTTTGGCCTGGAGCGCAAGTGCAAGGTGATAAGCCGTGCTCAACCCATGCACACCGGCGCCAATAATCAGATATTTGACATGCGAGGGAAGACGCGAGACCGTCATATCGATCCGCCGTGGGGATTTCTTTACCGCACCTCGGCTCTGAAAGCCGAGGCAGCCACTTTGTACCACACAGATACCAATTGCAATCCCTTTTTGGGCCACAGCGAACCTTTTCTGCGGCGTCACTCTGCGGTATGAAGCGGGGGTTTCTATTGGAGGCAGGCACTCTGATAACCGGACACGATTGGTCGAATGGTATGCAATTGGTCTGCACTCGCCGAAAAGCTGCTGCCAAAGCTTGAGGGTGGCCTCGATGCGTAATCAGAATTATTCAGCTCTCGCACTCGCCTGGAATGCAGTTACCGGAAATCGTCGCTGGGCTCCGGTTTGGCGCGATGCCGCACCACGGGATCGCTACGAAGTCTTGATCATCGGGGGCGGCGGACACGGTCTGGCGACAGCGTACTATCTGGCAAAAAACCACGGCATCAATGATATTGCCGTGTTGGAAAAAAATTGGATTGGGTCGGGCAATGCAGGACGGAACACGACGATCATCCGCTCCAACTATCTGATGCCGGGCAACATCCCGTTTTATGAATGGTCGATGAAACTTTGGGAGGGGTTGGAGCAAGAACTCAACTACAATACGATGGTGAGTCAGCGCGGCGTGCTCAATCTCTATCATTCCGACGTGCAGCGCGATGTTTTCGCTCGACGAGGCAACGCGATGCGTTTGCACGGCGTCGACGCCAAGCTATTGGACCGCGATCAAGTTCGCGATCTAGCACCTTATCTCGCCTTCGAAGATTTACGCTTCCCGATCCATGGCGGATTGCTTCAGCCCCGCGGAGGCACTGCGCGCCATGATGCGGTGGTATGGGGCTATGCCCGCGGCGCAGACCGACGAGGCGTTGACATCGTGCAAAATTGTGAGGTCAGAGGAATCCAAATTGCCGCCGGACACGTGATTGGGGTGGAGACAACCCGTGGTGTCATCCGAGCGAACAAAATCGCAATAACCGTCGCTGGTAGCAGTTCTCGCGTCGCTGCACTAGCGGACCTACGATTGCCGATCGAAAGTCACGTGATGCAGGCGTTCGTTTCGGAAGGTATAAAACCGCTTGTTCATCACGTCATCACTTTTGGAGCCGGGCACTTTTACATCAGCCAATCAGACAAGGGTGGTCTTGTGTTTGGCGGCGACATCGACGGCTATAATTCCTATGCGCAGCGGGGCAATCTTCCGACCATGGAGGACGTCTGTGAAGGCGGCATGGCGATGATGCCGCTGATTGGCCGCGTCCGCATCGTGCGGTCCTGGGGTGGCCTTGTCGACATGTCGATGGACGGCTCACCGATCATCGATCGTACGCCCGTGGAAGGCCTATATCTGAATGCGGGCTGGTGTTATGGCGGCTTCAAAGCGACGCCAGCGGCCGGCTGGTGCTTTGCCCATCTGATCGCGCGCGACGAGCCCTACCCCGCAGCAGCAGCCTATCGCCTTGACCGTTATGCCTCTGGCCGGCTGATCGACGAGCGTGGCGCGGGTGCGCAGCCCAATCTACACTGAGACGACGCATGCGAATTCCTTGTCCCTTATGTGGCAAGCGCGATGTACGCGAGTTCACTTATCTCGGTGATGCCACGGTCAGGCGGCCGGATCCGAACGCTAGTGATGCGATCGATCTATTTGTGGAATACGTCTACATGCGCGACAATCCGGCCGGCTCGCATCGCGAATTTTGGTACCATGGCGCTGGGTGCCAAGCTTGGCTGGTGGTTACCCGCGATACTCGTACTCATGAAATCTTCGGTGCTGAACTAGCGCCGAAGGCGTCGGCCGCCTCATGAAGCCCTCGTCCAAGGCGCACGAGCTGTTTCGGCTGGATAAAGGCGGACTTGTCGATCGCAACGCGGCCCTCGCGTTTACCCTGAACGAGCAAGTGCTCCGCGGTCTCAAGGGTGATACGCTGGCCTCAGCGCTACTCGCCTCGGGACGACGCGTCGTGGGGCGCAGCTTCAAATATCACCGGCCACGCGGCATCATGACGGCCGGGTCGGAGGAGCCGAATGCGCTAGTTGAATTGCGTTCAGGCGCGCGCCGCGAGCCAAATACCAAGGCCACTACGATCGAATTGTATGACGGCCTCAAGGCCAGGACCCAGAACGCGTGGCCATCCGTCGCATTCGATCTGGGCCGGCTGAATTCCCTATTCTCACCGCTGCTCGGCGCCGGCTTTTACTATAAGACATTCATGTGGCCTGCAGCGTTCTGGGAAAGCGTATACGAGCCGCTGATCCGCCGCGCCGCGGGCCTAGGCCGCGCCGCCAATGCCGCCGATCCCGATCACTATGAACACGCTAACGTCTTTTGCGATGTCCTCGTCGTTGGCACCGGGCCGGCCGGTCTTGCGGCAGCTCTCGCGGCGGCACGATCCGGACTGCGCGTGATCGTTTGCGAAGAAGACTTCGTGCTCGGCGGGCGTTTGCTTGCCGATCGGCAGGAAGTCGATGGCGTATCGGGCTCGTCCTGGGCTCAGTCGGCATTCACCGAACTTGCGACCTTTCCCGACGTGCGGCTGATGCCGCGGACCACGGTATTCGGCTGTTATGATGGCGGCATATATGGCGCGCTTGAACGGGTATCCGACCATCGGGCAGTTCCATCGGCGTATCAACCCCGCCAACGACTCTGGCGTATCGTGGCGAAGCACACGGTGCTCGCTTCGGGCGCGGTGGAACGCGGGATTGCCTTTGGCGGTAATGACCGTCCCGGAGTGATGATGTCCGGCGCGGTGCGTACTTACGCTAATCGCTTTGGAGTTGCAGCGGGACATCGTGTCCTTATCTTTACAAACAACAACGACGGCTGGCAAACTGCCCGCCAACTGCGCTTACATGGAATTGAAGTTGCGGCGATCGTCGATGCTCGGCAGGCGGTTCCTGCCGCACTATTAAAGACATTCGGCGGACACATTATTGTTGGTGGGGCCATCGTCGGAACCAAAGGCGGCCAGTCTATTCACTCAGCGATCATCCAATCGCCGAGCGGACGCGAGACCATCAGCTGCGATGCTCTGGCCATGTCCGGCGGCTGGAATCCCAATCTTGGCCTCGCCTGCCATCACGGTGGCCGTCCAAAGTGGAACGAAGACATAGCGGCGTTCGTCCCCGACACGCAGCCAAGAGGCATGACCGTGGCCGGTGCCGCCAATGGGGCGATGACGCTCGCCGAATGTATCGCACAGGGAAACCGCGCAGGACGGGCGGCGGTCGAAGCACTGGGACTCAAACCTGCCAGCGACAAGCTGCCGAAAGCCGACGACGAAGTTTTTGAGGTGCGCCCACTCTGGCACGTTGCATCTTCGATGCAGAAGGCGTTTGTCGATTTTCAGAACGATGTTACCGCTAACGATGTCGAGCTAGCGGCGCGCGAGGGTTTTCGTTCCGTCGAGCATCTGAAGCGTTACACGACACTCGGCATGGCCACCGACCAAGGTCGAACCTCCAATGTACTCGGGTTGGCCATGATGGCCGCCCTGACGGGACGTTCGATACAGGAGACGGGCACGACAAGCTATCGGCCACCTTGCACGCCCGTCGCGATCGCGGCTTTCGCGGGTCATCACCGCGGTATGTCATTCCGCCCCGTTCGCAGGACGCCGTCACATTCATGGGCGCATGAGCAAGGCGCAGTTTTTGTTGAGATCGGTCCATGGTTGCGCGCGCAGTATTTTCCCAAATCCGGCGAGAATTGGCTGCAGACCGTCAGCCGCGAAGTTCGTTCAGTACGCGCCGGTGTCGGCTTTTGCGACGTATCCACGCTTGGCAAAATTGAACTTCAGGGCGCCGACGTCGGTAGCTTCCTCGACCGGCTTTACATCAACACGTTCTCGACCTTGCCGGTCGGCCGTGTGCGATATGGGCTGATGTTGCGGGAGGATGGATTCGCTTTCGATGATGGTACCGTCTCTCGCCTTGCTGATGACCGCTTTTTCGTGACCACGACGACGGCCAACGCCGGCCGAGTGTTCCAACACATGCAGTTTTGCCATCAGGTCCTGTGGCCCGAACTCGATGTGCAATTTATTTCAGCAACCGATCAATGGGCGCAGTTTTCGGTTGCGGGTCCGAACGCACGAAAAGCATTGCAGGCGATCGTCGATCCGCCATGCGAGATCACCAATGATGCATTCCCCTATATGGCTGCGGGCGAAATTACGATTTGCGGCGGAATCGCAGCGCGCCTGTACCGAATCTCGTTTTCCGGTGAACTTGCGTACGAAATTGGAGTTCCAGCACGTTACGGCGATGCACTTGCGCGCTTGTTCATGCAGGTAGGTGCACCGTTCGGAATACTGCCCTACGGCACCGAGGCATTAAGTGTGATGCGCATCGAAAAGGGACATGTTGCGGGTAATGAGATTGACGGCCGGACGACGGCGTGGGACTTGGGACTCGGGCGCATGATGTCGACAAAGAAGGACTACATCGGCCGCGTGCTGGCTGGCCGTTCGGCGCTGACCGAGCCATCTCGCCTGCGGTTAGTTGGCTTCAAGCCTACCAAACGAACACAACGGCTCCGTGCTGGCGCGCATCTCCTGCCGCGCGATGCCGAGAGCGACGCCGCCCATGATCAAGGGGTGCTAACGTCCGTCGCGTTTTCGCCCTCGGTCGAAACCTGGGTCGGGCTGGGTCTACTGCAGCACGGACCGGAGCGTATAGGCGAGCGGATACGCGCGGTCGATCCCGTTCGTGACAGTGAGGTGGAAGTCGAAGTGTGCATGCCTTGCTTCGTCGACCCTGCAGGGGAGAAACTGCGTGTCTGAGCTTCGCCTGAAGCCGACTTCGAGTCTCAGATCGGCGGCTCTGCCCGCCACCCACGGCACAAATGAAGTGCCGGGCGTTGCGATTGTGGAGCAAAGCGGCCTCTCGATCTGCAGCGTGCTGGCCCGGAAGGGCGCCGAAGCGCGCCTCGCCGATCGCGTGCAGCAGGTGTTCGGCGTCGAACTTCCCAGAATGTCGCGCTACACGGGGCCAGGTCCGATTGCGTTCGCCTGGGCTGGCCGCTCACAATGGTTGGCGTTGCAGGATAACGACGAGGGAGACGGATTCGAACGCCAGTTGCGTTCATCCCTTGCCGGCGTCGCATCGGTCATGGACCAATCCGATGGCCGTACGATCGTGCGGATCAGCGGGCCGCGCGCCCGTGACACTCTTGCCAAGGGAGTACTGATCGACCTGCATCCAAGTGCCTTTCGGCCAGGCGACGCGGCGATTACGGCTATTTCCCACATCGGCGTGAATTTCTGGCAGGTCGACGCGGCGCCCACCTACGAATTTGCGATGTTCCGCAGCTTCGCAGTCGCGTTCTGGGAGTGGATGGTCGATGCTGCCGCAGAATTTGGCGTAGTCATTGAATGTTCAAAATGAAAACGCGTAGTACTATACAAACGGACGAACCCTCGACCACCTCTTGCGCGTCATCAGCGTCGGCCGAGATAAAGCCATCGCATCACATGAGAAATTTCTCCAAGCTGCCATGTGGCGATGTATCGGATTTAGTCCAGCTGGTGGGTGCTGTTTGATCGCTTCATAGTGAAGTGTAAAGAATAGCAGTGGGGAGAACATCATTGTGGCCTTGCGTACACGCCTCACCGAGAAACTCGGAATCAGATACCCGATCATGCTGGCCCCCATGGGGAGCATCGCCGGTGGCCGGCTAGCTGGCGCGGTGAGCCGGGCGGGTGGTCTAGGCCTAATCGGTGGCGGCTATGGGGACGCGGCATGGCTCGAACGGGAATTCGCGGCAGCGGGCAATCAGCGGGTGGGCTGTGGTTTCATCACTTGGTCGCTCGCCAAAAACACTCGCCTACTCGATATCGCACTTTCTTACCGCCCAGTTGCGCTGATGCTGTCATTTGGTGATCCGCAAGCCTTTTCTGAGCGCATACGGACAGCCGGTGCTGTGTTGATTTGTCAGGTGCAGAGCCATGAACATGCCCTGCAAGCGCTTGACGCCGGCGCCGAGATCATTGTCGCCCAAGGCACCGAAGCCGGGGGCCATGGTGGCCGCCGTGCCACATTACCGCTTGTGCCAGCTCTCGCCGATCTCGTCTCCAGGCGCGCTCCACATGCGATGGTGGTTGCAGCCGGTGGTATTGCCGATGGGCGCGGCCTTGCGGCTGCGCTTACGCTTGGCGCAGAGGGGATACTGGTAGGGACACGCTTTTATGCCACCGTCGAGTCCCTAGGACACGAGAACGCGAAGGTGCGTATTCTCGCCGCATCAGGTGAAAACACGGTCCGTACTTCAGTGTTTGATATGGTCCGCGGTTATCACTGGCCAGACGACATCACCGGCCGCGCTCTGCGCAATGATTTCACCGCACGTTGGCATGATCGCGAGCAAGAACTCATTGCCTTACTCGATGGCGAGAAGGTGCGCTATCAGGATGCGGCGGCGCAAGGCGATGTAGATACCGCGGTAGTTTTCGCTGGCGAAGGCGTAGACCTGATCGACGACATTCCGGCGGCAGGCGATATCGTTGCGCGTCTTGTCAATGAGGCTGAACGCGCGCTGACTGCAGCAACGGACTGCCTCGGTTAGCCAGGCAGTCACTGGCTAACCGGACCACTTCTCAAACGCCTCGTTAGCGGCGCGGCTTGGTCGTGGGCGTGCTGTCAGTAGAGAGCAACACGACCGCGTCTTCAGTGGCCAGGTGAGCCGGTACAGGTTCCATAACCTGTCTCAGGCGAAACGGAAATTGAAGTGTGCGCGACACCTTATCTCGTTAGGATACACTCGAATGTCGCGCTATTACGATGGCCCAGTCTCAGATCACTTTGACGGTGTGCGGTTTTTCGACCCCTACGGCGCGCCGCCGAGAAACCGGCGTGATCTATTGCATTGGTTTGTCGATCGTCACTGGCGCACCACCAAGTCGAAGTGGCCGGCCTGGGCGCCATCCCCTTATATCGACAGTCCCCCGGCGCGCGTCGAAGGTACGGCTTGGCGCATTTCCTATGTCGGCCATGCCAGCCTGCTGATTCAGACCGCGTGTCTCAATATGCTGCTTGACCCGGTGTGGTCGCAGCGCGCGTCGCCATTCCGCTTCATCGGACCGAAACGGGTCAACGCTCCAGGTATCGCTTTTGCAGACTTACCGCCGATCGACGTCGTGCTGGTGTCGCACGGCCATTACGATCATCTCGATCTCACCACTCTGTCGCGAATTGCAGTAGGGCATCGCGCGCGCGTCATCACCCCGCTTGGCAATAATACCGTCATGCGCAATCACAATCCCGCAATCGCAGCCGAAGCCTACGACTGGGACATTCGGGTGGATATCGGCAAGGGAATCGCGGTGACGCTCGTTGCCGCACGGCACTGGTCGGCGCGCAACCTGTCCGATCGCAACATGGCGTTATGGGCGTCGTTTGTGATCGAAACGCCAGGCGGTCGCATCTATTTCGTTGCTGACTCCGGCTATGGCGACGGCCGGTATTTTCGCAGCGCGCGCAAGCGGTACGGACCGTTGCGGCTCGCGATACTGCCGATCGGGGCCTATGAGCCGCGCTGGTTCATGCGCGACCACCACATGAATCCCGGGGAGTCAGTGCAGGCATTGATCGATTGCGGCGCCGAGATTGCGCTCGCCCATCATTACGGCACGTTCCAGCTGACCGACGAACCGATCGATGCGCCGCTTGCTGCGCTTGCCGACGCCTTGAATGCCGCCCGAATTTCGCCAGAGCGCTTCCGCGCGTTGCGGCCTGGGCAGGTGTGGCAACTGTAATCGCTCATTCAACTTGCTAGGAAATTCTACATTGAGCACGACTGCGTTTGCGGAGCCACCCCAACCTGTACAGCGCCAAGAACATTCGCCTCCTATTGATGTTCCCCACGAGATTCCGCTTGGGCCGACATACGTTCCGCGCTCCAACGGAAACTGGCTCTGTCTTGCTGCCGGGTGGGAAAGTATGCTGGAACGCTATCAGAACCTGACCGCAGCCAGTGCGATGGCGGACCGATCATCTGGTAATAACAAGAGCGAACAGGCAGCCTGAGCACATCCGCGGGTGGTTCGCACTCTAAACGATTACCTCGGGAACGACTGTCACTTTCGCCTTAACCGAACTCGACATGAAACAACGGGATTCGGCGCTCTCTATCGCCTCACGAATCGGCCCGACATCGGCTTGACTCTTGACTGTTATTCGAGGGCGAACCGTCACTTCCGTTATGAGATACTTGCCCTCGACGTTCTCCAGTAATCCTTCCGCTTCGCTTTCGTAGGCTGCTGGAATCAAACCTCGCCCTTGAGCCAGGGTGAGGAAGGTCAGCAAAATGCAAGTGTTTACCGATCCGATGAGCAGTTCTTCGGGTGCCCAATTATCGGGTTTGCCTTTGAACTCAGGAGGGCTGCCAACGATGATGTTCGGTTTTCCTGTGCCCGAAAGCACGCCAACTCGTTCGGAAGTCCAGGTCGTTTTAGCTTTGTAGCGAAATGATTTGTGAGCCATGCGGACCTCCATGGAGGTTAGTCTGTTATCCACAGGTCGAACGCTGATAGTTCCACTCCGCAAGAACAATGTAAATTAGGTCGCTTCTGAATAAGAGAGGATTGAAATGAAGAAACGTTCCAAACGCCGCGCCTGGTCAACGGCAGATGTCCGCACGTTGAAGGCTCACGCAAACGCAATAGGTGGCAAATCAAGACTTTGGAGAATGGGAAATGGCACTCGCGAGCGTGCGCCATGAGGAAAGAGATCTCTTACGGCTTGTCCGTCCGGCAGGGTCAAGAAAAATTCGGTGAAATCCCTGTAACGCCTAATTTTTTGGAACGTACTGGTTTTCAATCAGCCGATTTCTCGCCCTATCTATCTCGACATTATCGAACAACTCGTGAAATTTCTTATTATCGACAACGATTGCTTCAACCGTCAGCTCCAGATGTGGCCTGCACCCGGTTTCAAAGACACCGAGTTAGGTGTTTTGATGGAACCGGAGGTGTGTCATGGAGAGGCGGAAATTTACGCGGGAGTTCAAGCTTGAAGCTGTGCGCCTGATCAGGGATCGCGGGGTGTCATATGCACAAGCCTCGCAAGACCTCAGCGTGCACGAGTCACAGCTTCGTAGTTGGGTGAAGGCTTTTGCGGACGATCCGCAGCATGCGTTCCCTGGCCAAGGTCAGATGAAGCCGGAACAGCTGGAGATCGCGCAGCTCAAGCGCGAGGTGATCAGGCTGAAGGCCGAGCGAGACATCCTGAAAAAAGCCACGGCCTACTTCGCGAAGGAGTTGACGTGAAGTTCGCCTTCATCGCGAAGCACCGGGGGATCTGGCCGGCGGAATGGTTGTGCGGGGCGCTCGGTGTCTCGCGGGGTGGGTTCTATGCCTGGCTGACACGACCGCGCAGTCGGCGCAACCGAAGCGATGAAGAGTTGGGCGTGAAGGTTCGAGCGAGCTTCATTGCCAGCGATCGAACCTACGGCGCCAGGCGGGTATGGCACGACATGCTGGCGGAAGGGGTATCGTGCGGTCTGCATCGGATCGAGCGGTTGATGCGATTACAGGCTCTCAAAGCCCGCCCGCGCCGGCGTCGACTGCCGCCCGATCTGGGTGAGCGGCAGGTCGCCGCCGTCGCTCCGAACGTGCTCGATCGCACCTTCGAGGCGCCCGCTCCCAACCGCAAATGGATCGCCGACTTCACGTATGTGTGGACTGCGGAGGGCTGGCTCTATGTGGCCGCGGTCGTCGATCTGTTCTCCCGGCGTGTGGTCGGCTGGTCGATGAGTGCTGAGATGACGGCGCAGTTCGTCACCGATGCGCTGGTGATGGCGATCTGGCGCCGCGGCAAGCCCGATGCGTTGCTGCATCACTCCGATCGTGGCAGCCAGTACACCAGCGAGCAGTTCCAGCGGCTGATGGCCGATCACGGCGTCGTCTGCTCGATGAGCCGCTCTGGCAACGTCTGGGACAATGCGGCGATGGAGAGCTTCTTCTCCTCGCTGAAGACCGAACGCATCGCGCGCAAAACCTATCGGACGCGCGATGAAGCCAAGGCTGACGTGTTCGACTACATTGAATGCTTCTATAATCCAAAGCGTCGGCACTCGACGATCGGATATCTAAGTCCCGTAGAGTTCGAGATGCAGGCGGGATTCGCTTAGGCGGGTGTCAACCGAACCGGGTGCAGGCCAATGTCCCATTTCCCAAAGTCTCCTATATCCAGTTGAACGCGGCTTGTTGATTAACGTCTTTGCTGTAAGTACACCACGCATTGTGGTCAGCATGTGAAAAAATTCAGTAGCCGTATAACCGAGACTTTTTGCTTTTAAATAAGCGCCATGAAGAGCCTGGTCGAGCTCCCGTTTCAGTTTTTCTTGAACTGAGTTTTGCATACCTCCCTCTGGCTTTCCTAACGTTGCAGTCTCAGAATTTCCTATTGAAGGCCTTCGCCGTGCAGATCGATGCCCGAATTGGACATTAGGCGAGGATCGAAAACCGAGCACTAATGCCGTGCGTTGGAGCGATCTGTCCCCATCGTATCTCGTTGACGAAACTCCGCGTCATAATTCGTAATTTCGCGCATGAGCAGTTACGAGGGTGATTTTCAGGGTTCAAGGGCCTAAACTAGCTTAATTCCTGAGTGCTGTTTGCTGCAGATGCCCCTGAGATGGGCCGGCCGTGGACAGTCCAGTGCATTAGAAGGTCGACGATCTGCCCTTGTGTCCTTTCGTCACTTGACCGGCTAGCGGCTAACGCTTCGAATTTGGAATGGTGCTCCTTTAGCTTTTCCTCGAGTTCCGTAAGCCTCTGCTCACATAGGATGTCCGTTGCCGGGAGCTTTACGGGTCCTGTGTGTACCGAAAACCTAAACCCGGACGTAATGGTGATGAAGCCCGCCAAGGATCGCGTGTGACATAATGGTTCCGATCCTCTGAACTGGGCGAGAAATCGGCGCATCTTTATCCAACGCCCGATACGTTCTGATGTCGTTGTAATAGCGAGCATAGGCTCGGAGGATACGGCGCAGATGCGCCTCGCCTAAGACGATGAAATGGTCCACGCACTCGCGCCGGATCGATCCGATTAGCCGTTCGGCAAAACCATTTTGCCAAGGCGAGGCCGGTGCCGTGGGCTTGTCCCGGATGCCCATAGCGCACAATCGGCGTGTGACAACGGTGCCATCGATTCGATCTCGGTCGCGAATGACGTAGCGCGGAACCTCATTCCAAGGATATGCCTCGGTTAACTGGCGTGCGATCCATTCAGCCGTCGGGTTTGTTGTGACGTCGATCCAGACCAGGTTTCTGCGGTCCAGCCGAACAATGACGAAGGCATACAGCAGATCGAAGCCAATGGTCGGGACGGTGAATAAGTCCATCGCAGCAATGTCCGGCGCGTGGTTACGCAGAAAGGTGCGCCATCCCTGACTTGGCAGCCCACGCCGTTTGACCATGTATTTGGCGACGCTCGACTGCGCGACCTCAAACCCAAGCTTGAGCAGTTCACCATGGATACGCGGCGCGCCCCAAAGCGGGTTCTCAATGCTCATCCGCTGGATCAGTGCCTGGAGGTCCGTCTTGATCTGTGGTCGCCCTCCCCGCGGGCGCGCGTTAAAACGCCAATAGCAGCGAAAGCCAGCACGATGCCAACGTACGAGCGTCTCAGGCTGGACGATCCTAAGGACCTGCAGGATCGACGGAAACCAGCGATACAGCTTGATCAAGAACCAACGATCGTTGTTTGTCAGCCGGACCCGGCCCTGCACCTTACGACGTAAAACGATCAACTGATGTCGAAGTGCTGCATTCTCAGCTTCAAGTCGGCTCCTCGACTTGAATGGCGATGCCAAGACGGCCAGGATGAAACGGAGCAGCGCGATCATGCTGCGCTGACGTTAGGCAATTCTTCCGGCTAATCAATGCGGATGAGGTTTTCGGTACACACACCCGTAATCGACGCGTGACAGCGGCACCGTAGACCCGGTCCCGATCGCGGATCAGGTAGCGCGGAGTCTCATCCCAAGGGAATGCCTGCGTGATCTGGCGTGCAATCCATTCCGCGGTCGGATTTGCTGTGACATTGGTCCAGACGAGCTCTCTGCGATCTAGCCGGACGATGACGATGGCATAGAGCAGGTCGAAGCCAATAGTTGGAACAACGAACAGGTCCATGGCGGCGATGTCCGGCGCGTGATTACTTAAGAAGGTACGCCATCCCTGGCTGGGCGGTTCACGCCGCCTGACCATGTACTTGGCGACGCTGGATTGAGCGACGTCGAAGCCGAGTTTGAGCAACTCGCCATGAATGCGCGGTGCTCCCCACAGCGGATTGTCTACGCTGATCCGCCGGATCAGCGCGCGCAGGTCTACGTCGATTTCCGGCCGGCCTCCCGGTGTCGGGACTTCCAACGCCAGTACCGTCGGAAGCCGACTCGATGCCGACGCACGAGGGTCTCCGGCCCGACGATCGTGATTCCTTCAAGATCGAGGGAAACCATCGGTACAGCTGGGACCAGAACAATCGATCGTCGTTCGTCACCCGGACCCTGCCGTGCATCATACGCCGTAGCACCCTCACCTGATGTCGGAGCGCCACATTCTCGGCCTCAAGTCGGCCCTTCGACTTGTGGCGCGATCCCAGCACGCCAGCACGAAACACATCAGCGCCATCATCATGCGCTGACGTTAGGCAAATTCGTCGGCGAATCAATGCGGATGACGTTCTCGGTACACACAGCCGGTGGCACGGTGAGCCCGAGTGCCTTCGCCGTTTTCAAGTAAGAGAGGATCGTTCGAAATCTTGTGGACGCCTGCACCGGGATATC